>NZ_AUCV01000001.1 GCF_000429945.1 Desulfogranum japonicum DSM 18378
AAACATAAAGACTGCGAGTGGTTTCCTGTGCCTAAGTACTGTAACATAACATGTAAGACTTCGGCAAAAGACGACTGTTATTCTGGAGATCCAGGCTATAAAGAATTTGCTCTGTGCAGGATGCGCAGGCCTAAATGTGAGCTTGTAGCTGGAAGTCATCATTGCATATCTATACAACTAGTTGAGTATGAGATTGAAAAAATCAGAGCTTTGCAAGAAGAAACAGAGATTGTGTATGGTTTAGCTGTGGAAATTGAAAAGAAAACAGGAAGAAAAAATCATGTAACATATGATCATTTTCTTTTTAAAAAAACTCTTGATAATAATAGGATTGCTTTAAAGTATCTACGTAGAGCTATTAAAGTGGCTGAGTTAGGTATTAGAGATATGTCTGAAGGCTCTGGTTGTAAGGCTGAAGAGTTGCAAACTTTTTTTACAATGTGGATTCTTAGTAATGTTTCTTTTGCTCAGTTTTATCAGGATTGGTATAGGCTAGCCGCTTTAAATAATGCAAAGCAAATACATGATTTTGTTAGATCTTCTATAGGTATTCCAGATATAATAAATCCAGGAGAGTTTCCGATATGTACATACATGGGTCAATTATCTTTAAAGGAATCTACTATGGAAAAAGAATCTATAAAATTGTATAAAAAATGTTTGACGTTTCGTGGTTATGTGTATGATAAAATGTCAATGTATGGATATCATGAATTGCCTTTGGAGTAAAATAATTGAAGAAAGAGGACAGAGCTCTGTTTTAGTAGCATTAACTGCTGTTGTGCTCGTCGCATTGTTAGCTTTTGTTGCTAATATAGTGGAAGAAAGGGGGCAGAGTAAAAATAAATGGGCAGGCATTGTTCCAGAAGGGACCATCAATCTGAAAAATTCCAGGCTAATGTGGGCTACGAAAGGCTTGGAAAAGGCTGCGGCCAGTAGGGTGCGTCACACGCACCGCACAGGCTGACAGGGTTTGATCATGTAAAGTCCTCCGGTGTCTTAATAAGAGGTATGAATGCATCAAACCCAGATATTTCAAATATTTCTCTAACATGATCCTGGGCGCTGCAAATGGCAAATTTGCAACCTTGATCCTTGAGTCTGCGGGCAAAATTGAAAATTACCCTGAGGCCGGCACTTGATATGTAATCAAGTTCGGAGAAATCAATAAGCAACGATGTATCTTTCTGGAGTTCAAATGTTTCTATCCATTTATCTGCTTCCTCGGATGTTCCTGAATCAAGGCGGCCGGTTATACAAAGGGTAACATGGCCGTTACTTTCTGATGTGGTTATATGCATGGTTATTTTTTTAGGCCTGAGCGCCTCTCCTGTGAGCATTTACTAGTACGTAGTGTCAACCTGAGAATGTTTTTACTTCCCTCTCTACTGTAGATTGAACTCTCCGTAAGATGGCGAACCAGGTGTAAACCCAGTCCACCTGCACATCGTTTTTCAAAAGGAAGGTTCAGGTCGGGGGGAGTGACCCGAAGAGGGTTAAAAGGTGGGCCGCTATCCTTGTACTCAATAATAATTTCCGCGTCTTTTTTTTCCAGGGTTATTTCTACATTATCTGCTGAAGAGTATTTTATGGCGTTGGTATACAGTTCTTCGGCAATGAGAACTATTTTGCATACTATTTTAAGCGAAATATTCCAAATGTCAGCCAGTTCTTCGCATTGACAGCGAAGTTTTTCAAATGTTTCAGGTGATGAATTCAACAAAAAGTGTGTTTTCATTGTTAGTTCGCAACCTTTTGGCCCGTTATAAGCTCATGCAGCATGCCTTTGTTATTCATCAGCTCATCGTAGGTACCGTACTCCGCCAATTTGCCAGATTTCATGACGCCAACAACATCAAAAGTCTGTATGCTGTCCAGCCTGTGAACAACAGCGATCACCGTACGTTCTCCTTTCCAGCGAGTCATCAGGCGTTGAATCCTTGCCTGCGAGGCATTGTCCAGTGCAGAAGTGGCTTCATCCATCAGCAGAATTTTCGGGTCTTTCAACAGAACTCTGGCAATGGCAAGTTTTTGCTTCTGGCCACCTGAGAGTTTATCCCCCATATTGCCGACCTGATACTGCATTCCTGCTTCAGCGATATCTTCCAGGCAATCCTCCTCTATTAATACTCGAATAATTGCCTGATTGATTTGTTCATTGGCCGAGGTGGCATCGGTTTTCATGCGGCCAAAAAGAATGTTGTTAAAAATTGATTGGCCTTTTACAGGTGCATCATCACATAAAGGGCTTGATGCATCAATGTTTGCTGTCTGCAGGAAGTCCCGGCCATGGGGTCTTGTAGCCAAAATTTGTTCGGCCAGACCTGGTGGTATGGTGAAAGAAGAATGTTTTCCCGGTGTATAGAGTAGCGCGGGTATAAGCAGAAGTCTTTCCTCTTCTGTTGATAATTTGTAGCCAGGGGTTGCGTTCAACCGGCTAACCAGCGTGGCAAATTGCAGACTGCTCTCTGCAGAAAGTGGTGTGTTCAATACAGGCGTTTCATTGCGTTTCGGTGTGAGATAGTATTCCACAGACTCCTTGGCTATCGTGGTTCCAAGCCTGAGCAGAGATGCTTTAAGTTCATGTGCTGTGAGAAAATCAATGAAATGCGCACTGCTCAGCAGTGCGGGAATGGTTTGCTCGGGATGCAGCGAACGTGAAAAGGTTATATTATCCAGAAGGTTTGAGTAATACAGAAAGGCTGCCGGATCATACAGTTCAATGAAAGAATCCAGGGGGGGCATCAAGCTGTCCCTGAATTTTTTTCTCATTGTGATAATTTTGGAACTTACTTTCGGGACGGATTGTTCGTAGGGGGTCTCCAGACCGAATCGAATGACGTCCACAAAAAAGCCCGCCTGCTGGAGACTCAGTATCAGCTGATCGAGAGCAGGGGCGATATATGATTGTTGCTTTATCGTTTGCTCGTCAACGGTAGATTGTTGCGCGTAAATGAGATTGTCCTGTACTGTTCCTGAGAAAATAAACGGATTTTGAGAGATATACCCCACGTGTTGTATGAGCTCGTGGTGGGAAATATCTTTAACCTCCACGCCGTCGATTCGTATGGAGCCCGCTGTATACTCAAAGATTTTGGCAATACATTGAATAAGCGTTGATTTTCCGCTTCCTGAAAAACCGACCAAGGCCAGGTGCTCTCCCGGTTGCAGGGAGAAGTTTATCTGCTGCATGAGAGTCTTGCCTTCGGCGACTGTGTATCCGACGTTTGTCAGCTCCAGGGTTCCGTAACCGGGAATGGTAACATCTTTCTGTGCTCCGGTTGATGGCAATGAGGGCAGGGCAAAGGTCTTCATTGTTCTCTCGTAGCGAACAGAAGCATCCTGGTATACCTGATAAAAATCAATCAATTCTTTCCACGGATCGTACAGTTTTTCCTGGGCAGAGAGAAAGGCGACCATGGATCCCAGTTCCAACTGCCCATGCATGACCAGATACCCCCCGAAAATAAACACGATAAAGGGACCAAGGCCGACAAAGTAGTTGTTGGCGGTTTTGATACCGAAACGTAATAACGACCATTTGACGCGTATGGATCGAAGACGCTCGGTGAGTTGGCTGAATTTTTCTTTTTCTATGGAGTAGGCGCCATGTACATTGACTTCCTGAATGCCGGTAATTGATTCGGTTATGTGACTGGTGACAAGACGGGATTGATCCACTCGTTTTTTGTTGAACCGATTGGCTTTTTTCTGCAGATATGGAACGAGAAGGACAACGAGCGGATAAATGGACAGCGTTGAAAGGGCGAGCCGTGGGTTAAGCGAAAGCAGATATCCTGCAAATACGAGCAGAGTGAGTATGTTGGCAACAGGCACAGCCAGTGCCATGCCGGCAAAGGTACCTGCAGATGCCAGTTCTGTCATGAGGGATGCTACCACGACACCAGGCTGGGTATTGCGAAAAAAGGGCATCGGCAGGGAGATGATATGATTATAGAGTGCCTGCCGCATGGAAAGGATGGCCTGTTCACCTATTTTTGCCTGTAAAAAGTTGACTCCTAATTTACTCAGGCTGGTCAGGGAGACAGCAAAAATATAGATAGCACAGTACACAAAGAGCTGATCTAATTTTTTAAGAACTATGGCGTCGTTGATAATTCTTTTCTGCATCTCCAAGGGCACAACCCTTGTCGCGACCATCACGGCAATTACTGCCAGCAGAAGTACCTGTAAGTGCAGTGTATTGTGAAAAGCCCAGAACAGTATTCTTTTTTCAGTTACCGGACGTTCGGATTGAGAGTTCAATGCATTCACGATATATGTGTCTGTTCAGACGGTTGAAAAGTTATTGACAAAAGTCATGGGCAGTCGGTGCCAGTGCTATGATGACCAGGGTGATATCGTCAATCTGGTCGGCATTGCCTCGGAAAATGTGTATCTCTTCTGTGATTTTTCTCAGTATCTCCGAAGGCTCGAGGTGCATGTTTTCGCGAAGTATTTCTTTAACTCTTTCTTTGCCAAAAGCTTCCTGTTGTTCATTTTCCTGTTCCCAGACACCATCGCTGCCAATGAGAAGAAGATGTCTGGAATGGGTGAGAGGAAAGATGTTTTCAGTGTACTGGGTATCGCTGTCCAGCCCAAGTACCAGGCCAGTTCCCTTTAATTCCCTGAATGTGTTTTCAGCAGGGGTAAAGAGCAGGGCAGGTTCGTGTCCTGCACGAATCCAGCGGATAGCCTGCAGATCCGGTTCAACTTCCAGATAGAACAGAGTAGAAAAATTACCGTATTGCAGAGTATCCCAGCAGAGGTACCGATTAATGTCATTGATACATTCTGCAGCCGAACCAGGAGCCTGGACCCTGGCACGCACAAGGGCGCGTACGGTTGCCATGAGCAGAGCAGCACCTATGCCGTGGCCGACAACATCGCCCACTGCCACATGCAGTTTACCGGGATGTGTTTCGGATTCAATGAAGTCAAAATAATCTCCTCCTGTTTCGTCGCAATAGAGACTGATGCCGCTGGCAACTACGCCATTATCCGCATAGTCGGCCTGGGGCAAAAACGTCATTTGCACTTCTTTCGCTATTTGCATAGCTTTTTGAAGTTGCAGTCCCCGCTGAAGTTGTTTGGTCATGGTATTAAAGCTGTGAAGTAATTCTCCCACTTCATCTTTGCTGGAAACCAGAAAGGGTTGGCTGAATTCGCCGTGTGCCAGTTTTTTTGCCGCTGTTGAAACTTGTCTGATGGACTGGGTGGTTTGTTTGAAGCTTGAACGAATAAACCATAACAGTATGACGATGCAGGAGAGTGTAGTCAGGATATACGCCAGTCGGAATTTGATCAGTGGTTGAAGAACTTTTTCGCCTGGGGTTATGATAACCATGGTCCATGGGGCTTCGGACAGATGATAAAAGCCGCTTATTTCTTCAGGTGGGATTCCTTCACCAAAAACAATACCAGATGAATTTGCCAGCAATGCGGCCAATGTCTTTTTTTCAAGTTCATTGGATACCCCGAACCGCTGGGCGGAACCCTGGGCCGCCTGTTGTTTGCTATTGATGGTTTGGGTAAGGATATTGCCTTGATTATCTACGATGTAGGCTTTGTAGATATTCCACCATCGAGATTGGATGGTAGGGGCTATGAGCTGTTCAAAATCGAGTTGTACCTCTATGCTGCCTATGGAAATATCCTGCATATTCACCAGGCGGGTACTGAGAATGACATTTTGCTGATTGTATTCCACAGTATATAACGGCGGCGTCACTCCCAATGTTTTATCAGTTGAATCGTAAGTACGTTGTCCCATGTGCGAAAAATGCCGTCTCATCCGGATTTCTTGAGTTTTCATCTCACTGGGCCATTGGGTGGTAATTCCGGTGACCCCGGGAACCTGTTCCAGACGGCTTATAATGTACTGGTGGACTCCATTTTCAAAATCTTTTTTGGACATTCCGTCAAGAAGGGCAAGCAGATGTTTGGGACGATTCAACTCCATATCAATGATGTGCGCTGCTTTCTCTAATTGGGCCAGCGCAGTTTCTCCCCATTGTTCCACCAGTACCCGGCGAACTGCGAGAAAACCAAACACGCCTGTTACTGTCAGAAACAGGAAGATAGGCAGAATGATAAACACCACTGTTCGTTGATTGAGCGATTTGGGTTGGTACATGAACTCGTCTCAAATTAAGGATGGATGGAGAAACCTTGTGACCGGCGGTGCCGCACGTATTGTGTATTGCTCTCTTTTTTGTACATAGTTTATGAAGTTTTTTGCAGTTTTACCATGATCAGTTGAAAAAATGATGTCATCATCCTTACTTTGTAAACATCTTTGGCGAGGTGTGGGGGAAATACTAATCTCACCAGAATGTGCAGGATAAAATTGTGTTGAGGGGCAGGTGAGATTGGAGAAGCTGATTTTTCAGTCGCTCTTCTGACAATAAAGCATATCCATATGATGATTTTTTTTGCAAAACAATGGGTTCATGAAAAGGAGCCTGAATGTTTGAGTTGAATTTCAAGAGGTAGTGTCTGCCCATAAGTGGTTTTGAGAAGAATGAATAAAAAGAGATGTTTTCGGGAGCATAAAACATGTAAAATTATTCTGGGAATGGCGTGTGATATAGGTTGAAAAGAGGTAGCTACTCAGATGTAAGGGCCACGGGAAAAAATACATCATCCAATCTTGCTTGTCTTTCAACTCGGTAACGTCGTCGCGTCAATGTCTCAATACGGCCAGTATGGAACCATTGACGCGACGACGTTATCAAAACGATATTCTACGCAATTTTTGGATATGTATTATTTTCCGCGACCCTAAAGAAAAACAGGAATTGTTTTCTCTCAAGGATTACGAAAAAAGAAGACGTTTTTTTTATCAACGAAGAATGTTGATTGTATGGAAATTATAGAGCCAAAATACAAAAACAATGAGCTTCGTGGTCCATTCAGAAATGAAAATATGTAATCAACCTTAATGTATCGGATCAATCGTATACCATGAATGCTTTCACACATGCCGATTTACGATTACCTCCGAAAAAAGCACCTCTGAGCGCAACGTAAAAAATGCTCAAAAAACATTCAGTTCTGGATGTGCCCTGGCTCAGGGAGAAAGGTATGCAACATGGATTGAGATACGGATTGATAATTGCCCTTGTAAGTACGGTCAGTGCCTGCAGTTTAGGTACTCAACATGGCACGTACGATCCGCTTTTCTGGGATTCCGGGCTTTCTGACATGGAGGCTCGTTTTGAACTTGCCAAGCGTTCTGAGCCCGAACTTATTGCTTTTCTACGCCGTATGCCTAAAGGTTCGGATTTACACAATCACCTCAGCGGAGCCACCTATAGCGATTATTTACTTGATTCTGCAAAAGCAAACGGGCTGAACTATAATCTTGCCAATGACCGTTTTACCGACGAAAAGGTCGATGGACAGGTTATTGCGTTTGATACACTGGTTTCTAATAGTACCTACTATGCCCATTTTCTCGATACCTATAGTATGCGTGGCTGGTATTCTAATACGACCAATGGGCACGATCATTTTTTCAATACCTTTAATTATATGTCCAGCGCTCGTCGTTCAGGGGCGGAACAACTGGCAGAAGTAATACGCAGAAATCTGTATCAAAATATCGAGTACGCAGAGTTTATGACATCCACTGCTCCGCAAGAGCTCAGTGATGCCCTGGATAAAGCCATGGCCTCCTTTGATTCGGACGATTTCGGATTAGAACAACTGGAAGCCTGTTTTACCGCCACAGAGACAGTTCGCAAAGACCCTCATTGGAGCAAAGCAATCCGCGACTACATCGGAAAGCGTCAAGATGATTCGTATGCCTTGCTCGATGAGGCAACCCGACAACGGGTGACTGGTAAAAATCCAGAGTTGATCATACGCTATATACCTCAGCTTTATCGAACAGTTCCCCTTAAACGTTTTTTTCGCGACGCCGTGGCTGCAATGATGTCTGTCGAGGCAGATCCAAGGATTGTAGCGGTAAATATGGTTCAGGCAGAAGACGATCCGCATTCACGCTGGCAGTTCGATGCACAGATGAAAATTCTGGATTTTCTGTGGACACGCATGGGAAAACCGAACATAGCTCTTCACGCTGGCGAATTAGTTCTACAAGGTTCACCCGTGGAGCCTATGTGGAATAGGATACGAGACAGTATTGAAATCGGGCATGCCAAACGAATTGGACACGGAGTAGCTATTGCATGGTCTCGAGATGTTGTTGGCTTACTGGAAGAAATGCGCAGACGTCATGTTCTGGTGGAAATCTGTCTGTCAAGTAACGAATCTATATTGGGAGTAGCAGGTAAGGCCCACCCTTTTATGCTTTATCGGCGTGCTGGCGTGCCGGTGAGTCTCAATACAGATGACGAAGGTGTCTCGCGGAGCACACTCACAGAGGAATTCGTCAAAGCGGTAGAACGCTATCCTTTGAGTTACAGGGATCTTAAAGATCTGGCACGCAATAGTATTGAATATGCTTTTCTTCCCGGAACAGGCTTATATGAAAATCATGACTATACCAGATTACGACCTGAATTCCTTGATGTACGAAATCCTGAGTGGCAAAGCACTTCTTTGCAAAAGGAGTTATTAGCTGCTGATCCTAAACTTGAGCGAGAAGTCAGGCTTGAGCGGGCGTTTATTGATTTCGAGCGCAACCTTGCTCAGGGATTCCGTGAACCTGCTAATTGATATGTACCTGTAATTATTATGAAGAGTTACAGGGGGCTGTGTTTTTTCTTCTGTAACTCTTTGTATGTTGCTTTTGTTGACCAAGCTGAAATACAACTCATATCGTAGGCAATTTTATGTTGAGTTGAAATTCTCTTACATTTTTGCACCCAACAGGCCGACTGTATACCCACGTTTTTGTAGATAGGATGTTGCTTTCCCATTGATACGAAGCAGCACGAGGAGGTTTATTACCGGAATAAAAAAGAGCAACACCAGTAAGATGATTGCTGTTGTAGAATATTTCATTCCTTTTGACATTTGGATGAGCCCTGCAGTCGATAAACCAATTGCAAATAAATTTACGAGCGCGGCAATCTGTCCGATATATATCTGTAAAATATATGCAAGGATATTCACTAAAATGGCGTAGATGACCTTTTTTTGGCCCTTGGCAATTTTCAATGTTTCTTCATTGGCTGTATCTCTTGTCAGTAAGTCAGATTTTGGCGTTTGGTATGGGTTGTTTGTGTCCATGGGTTTCTCTGTTTTGAATTATGCTACAAGCTGAATCTTTGAGCATTCAGGTGCGGCTCTAAAGCATCAATGTTAATACATCCTGTGTCGAAAAAGCCAGGTCGCTGCAGTCAGAGTGAGGGCTGCGATAATGGTCATGGGCCAGAGCTGGTGGCCGAATTCTGTAAGAACTGCTCCCTCCAGATAGACCCTGCGCACAATGATCAGGAAATAACGCATTGGGTCCAGGTAGGTCATGGTTTGCATAAATTTGGGCATATTGGCAATGGGTGTGGCAAAACCGGAGAGGATGACCGCAGGAACAATGAAGAGAAACGCGCCAAGTAAGGCCTGCTGGAGCGTGGTTGACATGGAGGAGATCATCAACCCCACCCCGATGATGGCCAGAATATAGATGGTTAGCCCTGCATACAGTGCTGCAAGGCTGCCGAGTAATGGCACCTTGAACCAATAGACCGTAATCAGAATAATCAGGCTGGACTCGGCGACTCCCACAACCAGGCCGGGCATTGCCTTGCCTATGAGTATTTCCCACAGTCGCAGCGGGGTAACCAGGAGTTGATCAAAGGTACCGGCCTCACGCTCTCTGGCAACGGACAGGGAGGTGACCAGCAAGGTGACGATCATGCCAAGCAGGGCAACAATGCCGGGTACTATAAACCAGCGGCTTACCAGGTTAGGGTTGAACCTGGCACGCATTTCCAACTGAACCGGGAGAATGCGATTGGGAAGTTCTTCGAGAAGGTCTGCGTTATACGTGGAAATGATATCACGGACGTAATTTAAGGCCAGCATGGCAGTGTTTGAGTTTCTACCATCTATCAGAATCTGCACAGGGCAACTTTCTCCCTGGTGGTAGCTTTGAGAACATTGGGGACTGATATGCAAGACCAGCAAGGCCTGGGTCGTATTGATGAGTGTGGATGCCTCCTGGCCGTTGTCAACATGACCGACCAGCTCAAAGGCCGTGGAGTTGCTGAATCGAGCTGACAGCTCCCGCGATATGGGGCTGTGATCTTCATCCCAGATAGCCAGGTTGACATGTTCAAGGTCAAAAGTGGCAGCATAGCCAAAAACAAGCAGCTGGACAATGGGAGGAATGATAATGGCAAGACGACTTTTTTTGTCCCGGAAAAGGGCCAGGAATTCCTTGATGATAAGTGCATGCAGGCGGGCTGACATTACTGTTGTTCCAGGTTTCTGTTGGTTTTCAGTATTACCAGGGTGAAAAAAAGTACTCCCATAAAGAGCAGGGCGGCACTGTTTTTCAGCACGACCGGCCAGATATCTCCGGCAAGGAAAAGTGTCTGAAGAATCGCAACATAATATCTGGCTGCGATAAGATGCGTGAGTCCTTGTACAAGGGGTGGCATGGATCGGATATCAAAAATGAATCCTGAGAGAATAAAAGCCGGTAAAAAGGTGCCGATCATGGCTGCCAGGGCTGCAACGAACTGAGAACGTGCGATGGTGGAAATAAACAGGCCCATGGCCAGGGCAACCAGCAGATAGAGCACGCTGGCTGCGAGGATGATGGTCAGGGAACCCCGCATGGGAACTTCAAAAACAAACCTTCCCATGAGCAGTGAAATGGTCAAGCCTGTTATACCTAATCCAAAATAGGGGATCAGCTTGCCAAGCAACATTTCAATAACAGTCATTCTGGTTACCAGCAGGGTTTCCATGGTTCCCCGCTCCCATTCGCGGGCAATGATCAGGGCCGTGAGCAGGGAACCTATAAGAGTCATGATGACAGCAATAACCCCCGGTACCAGGAACTCCGTGGAACGTACCCCCGGATTGAACCAGATTCGCTGCTCCAGTTGCAAAGGGCTGTTCATTTTTCTGCCTGACAATCTGGCCTCCTGATTCAGCCAGTTGGCCCAGATACCCTGCACATATCCCTCTACAAGACGGGCTGTGTTGGCGTCCCCACCGTTGACAATCAGGTGTACAGGGGGAGACTGGTGAGCCAGATACTCCTGTTCAAAGGTGTGTTGTAGCCAGACAATGCCGTCGACCTCAGCGTTTTTCAGGGCATTCTCGGCCTCTTGTATGGAGCCCATATGTCTGGGAGTGAAATATGGGTTGGCCCCGAAACTGCCAATAAAACTGTCAGTAGCCTGACCATGCTGCTCCACAACAATGGCCAGGGGAACCTCTTTGGCATCCAGGGAAATACCATAACCGAAAATGAGGAGCAAAAAAATCGGCAGAAAAACTGCAATGGCGATGGCGGAAGGGTCACGGATGATCTGTAGCCACTCTTTGCGAATCATTCCTTTAAGCCTGAACAGGGATTCGATCTTCACTGTGCGGCTCCGTTGTGTTCCAGGAGGTGGATAAACGCATCTTCCATGGTGGCTCCCTCTCTGTCACTGTTGTCCGCTTTGATTTCCTCTGGTGTACCCTGAGCAAGCAGGTTGCCTTCTGCCATGATAACCAGTCGATCGCAATATTCAGCCTCTTCCATGAAATGGGTGGTGACCAGAACCGTGACTCCCTGCTCAGCCAGGCTGTTGATGTGGGTCCAGAATTCACGTCTTGCCAGGGGGTCTACCCCGGAGGTGGGTTCGTCTAAAAACAAGACGTCCGGTTCATGCATCAGGGCAACGGCCAGGGCCAGTCGTTGTTTATATCCCAGGGGAAGCATGCCGCTCTCTGTTTTGAGATATTGATCCAGATCAAAAGTTGATATCGCCCATTGCATTTGTCTTTTCTGATGTTTGCCTCGCAGGCCATAGGCACTGGCAAAGAATTTCAGATTCTGGCCAACGGTCAGGTTGCCGTACAGGGAAAATTTTTGAGCCATATAACCAATCCTCGATCTTGCCTGGGCTGATGCGGTACGCAGGTCCATGCCTGCCACCCGGCAACTGCCAGATGAGATGGGCAGTAGCCCGCAGAGCATGCGGAAGGTGGTTGTTTTTCCCGCTCCATTGGCACCAAGCAGACCGAAAATTTCACCTGTATTGACATGGAAGGAGACGTGATCCACGGCCGTAAAACTCCCGAATGTACGCACAAGATCCTGGACCTGTATAACGGCACTGTCCGATTCCTGTATTGCTGTGTGCAGGGTTATGGCCTGGCCGCCTTTCTGGTGTTTTGTTTTGAGGGTGGCTACAAAGTAGTCTTCAAAACGAGGAGGAACGGCGTGAACCTGCACGTCATGCCCGGGAAAGTCCTTGCTGTCCAGGGTTTGGCCTTTTTCGGTGACCACCCGCAGGGATTTGCCGAGTATAAGGGCGTCCTGAACCTGGTTCATCCGGGCAAGCTTTTTTTGCATGACCCGTTTATGTTCCCCTTCCGCCTGTACCTGAAAAGTACGGCCTTGTACCTGGTTGCTGAAAGAGGATGGGGTCCCCTGGCCTATAACTTTGCCCTGGTGGAGCAGGATCACTTCTCTGCACCGTTCCGCTTCATCCAGGTAGGCGGTGGACAGCATGACAGCCATGCCTTCTTCCTCAACCAGGTGATAGACGATATTCCAGAGTTCTCTTCGGCTGACCGGGTCGACACCCACCGTTGGTTCATCAAGGAGCAGGAGTTGTGGCGGGCGGATCATGGTACATACCAGACCGAGTTTTTGTTTCATACCTCCGGAAAGGTTACCGGCAAGTCGCCTGGTAAACGGAGTCAGGCCGGACATGTCCAGTAATTGTGCATAACGCTCACCCCGCTGTTGCAGCGCAACCCCCTGGAGATCGGCGTAGAGGTCCATATTCTCCTGGACCGTGAGATCCTGGTACAGCCCAAAGCGTTGGGGCATGTACCCCACTTTGGCAAGCACTGTGTTTCGGTCCCGAAGGGGATCAAAACCGAGCACGGACAGGGAGCCTGCAGATGTCTTCAGCAGCCCCATGCAGAGGCGCATGAGAGTAGTTTTACCTGCACCATCAGGCCCGATAAGGCCGGTAACCATATTTTTTTTGAGCGTGAAGGATACCTGTTCAAGGGCCTTGATACCACGTGCCTCAACAGTAAACTCTTTACTTACACCTGTACACTCCAGTGGGGCAACAGTCTGTTTTGAACTATTTTCAGCTGGCATGGAATCTGACAGCTTATTGGTGGCCACTGCAGAAAGATTGCGGATCTGTAACGACGCTATTCCCCAGTGTGACGGTGACCGGCATGCCTAAGCGAAGTTCCTGGTTGTCGTTACATGCAAAGATTCTTGTCCTGTAGACCAGCTTGGTACGCAATTCAGTGGTTTCAACGGTTTTAGGGGTGAATTCAGCTGTGGGAGATATAAAGCCAACCCATCCGGTGTAGACTTTATCGGGAAAACTGTCGCTGTGGATTCTGGCTTCCTGTCCCTGCTGTATTTTACCAAGATCAGGTTCGCTGATATACGCTCTCACCCATAAGGGATTGCTGAGGGCCAGGGTCAAAACAGGTGAACCGGCTGTGGCCATTGCGCCGGGCTGGAGTATGCGATTACGGATGATTCCGTCATCAGGGGCCACGAGTCTGGTGTCTTGCAGTTTCTGCTTTGCCAGTTCCAGGGAAGCGTTCAGGGCGCGCAGCCCAGCTTCTGCCTGGGCAATGTCTTCTTTACGCGGTCCCTCCTTGGCCAGGGAAAGTTGTTGTTCAGCTTCCTGCAGGGCAGCCCTGGCAGACTCGGCTTTGGTCTGGGCATTTTCAACTTCCTGTTCTGATATGCGGACGGTTTTGATGAGCGTACGTTTACGTGCCAGCTCGCTTTCTGCAAAACGCAGGTCTGCCCTGGCCGCTTCCACAGCAGCCTGTGCCATGCGAATTTCCTGTGGCCTGCTACCCTGGCGGAGACGCAGTACATTTTGTTCCTGGGCAGCATGTTCAGCTTCCAGTTGTCTGACAGCCAGTGCATACCGGGTAGGGTCAAGCTCTGCCAGCAGATCACCCTGTTTTACGTGGCTTCCTTCTTCCACGTTAATCCGGGCAATACGTCCTCCATCCTGGAATGCCATCTGCACTTCACGGATATCCACATTACCGTAGAGCGAAATATCTTTGTTCGCGTCATTTTTCTGCTTACATGCAGAAAGAAACAGAGGAAAGAAGAGAATACACAGGACAAATGCTGTGCGCAAGAGGTTGGCGAAAGGCAGGTATTTGCAGGGGACTTTCATAAGATATTTACCCATGGGGTGTTGTATTAGGCGATATCTGCATCTCAACTGTACGTGTTTGCAGGTGCTCCAGGACTATCCTGGGCCTATCGTTCTGATGGTTGAAGAATCTGTATGATATCCAATACCTTTTACACAGTAACACCGTTGGAAGGCAGCTGTCAAATGGAGCTTTGAGCTCTCCTGGTATTTATGGCGGCCAGCCGTATCGCCTGCAGGGTGACACGTGAATTCTCTGTAAATTCTTTATTAGTGTTGAACCCTGGATCAAATCGCTATATATCATGGGAAGTTATAGTATTGATTGAAAGTAACTACTCACAGGGGAGACGGATACAGCTTAAAAGTGTTCGTTTTTGTAACTGGTTACGATTGAAAAATATATCTGGCTGCCTAAAATCGGCTTGTTTTAACAGAAAAGGGGATTCATGGGGAAGCGAGGAGTATGCCTGGCCATTCTCGGCACAGGCTCTGACGTGGGGAAATCAATTGTGACGACAGCTGTCTGCCGTCTTCTGCTTAATAGAGGCTTGCGGGTGGCTCCGTTCAAGGCCCAGAACATGTCCAATAACTCAGGGGTCACTCCCGAAGGACTTGAGATGGGAAGGGCGCAGATTGTCCAGGCGGAGGCCTGTCGTATTCCACCGCACGTGGATATGAATCCGGTGCTTCTCAAACCTACCAGTGATGTAGGTTCCCAGGTGGTGCTGAATGGCAAGGCCTGGCTGGAAGCTTCCTCCCGTGGATACTATCAGAAAAAAGAGTACCTGTTTAAACAGAGTTGTGCCGCTCTGGACAGGCTGCGTGAGCAATACGACGTCATTGTCATGGAGGGTGCCGGATCCTGCGCAGAGGTAAACCTCATGGACAATGATATTGTGAATCTGCGTGCAGCCAAATATGCGGAGGCACCTGTTATTCTGGTGGCAGATATCGACAGGGGAGGAGTTTTTGCACAGATTGTAGGTACGCTGGCCTGTGTCAGTCCTGAGCAACAGGAGCAGATCAGTGGATTCATCATCAACCGATTCAGGGGAGATCTTTCTCTGTTCAGGAGTGGGGTGGACTGGATTGAAGAGAAAACCGGCAAAAAAGTGTACGGAGTACTCCCCTGGTTCAAGCATTTTCACATTGAAGCAGAAGATGCCGTGGTTATTGAGAAAGCTCCAGGCTATCGTCCAGCCACGGGAGGAAAACCGGCGATTGCGGTGGTAAAACTTCCTCACATATCGAATTTTACTGATTTTGATCCTCTGCTGCACTGCGACGATCTTGAACTGGTCTATCTTTCCCAGCCCCAGAGTCTGAAAAATTTTCAGGCGGTGATATTACCCGGATCCAAAAGTACCTGCAGCGACCTGGAGTGGCTTGAAAGCACAGGCTGGAAGAAAGAAATAACGACTTTTGCCGAGGCAGGAGGCCATGTGCTTGGCGTGTGTGGCGGATACCAGATGCTTGGTTCCCATGTGCATGATCCCGATGGCATAGAGGGGGCACCCGGTTCAACCAGGGGACTTGATCTGTTGCCGGTTGAAACCATTCTCAAGGCTCCCAAGACTACCACCCTAACTGATTTTAACTGGCAGGGAATCAAAGGAAGGGGGTATGAGATTCACATGGGCCAGACCCATCACAGTGGAGGTGCACCATTGGTGCAGGTCGAGCAACGCAATCAGCAGGCCTGTGAGGATACCGATGGATGCATCAGTGAGAATCACCGGGTGATCGGGACCTATATGCATGGTTTGTTCGATACACCGGCCATCACTGAAAAATGGTTGCAGTCCATTGACTTGAGCCATGTGAAAGTTGACCAGATTTACGGGCCGGTAGCCCGGGATAAAGCCTATGATCAGCTTGCCGAACATGCCGCCGCCAATCTGGATGTGGAGGCAATTTTTCAGCTGCTGGAGCAGCTCAGAAAGGAGCAGACGAAATGATTATCGGTCACGGCGGCAATAAAGTAGCTGCAGCCAGCAAACTTGGATGCAGGCCTGAGGATATTGTTGACATGAGCAGCAATATTAATCCGTTGGGTATGGTTCCGGGCCTGATGGAACATCTCGGGCAACGCCTGGAGCAGGTCATGTCCCTCCCCGAGGTCGATGCCGGAGAAGCTATTGCATCCATGGCACATCTGCTGGATATTGATCCATCCCGGATGCTCATGGGCACTGGTACCACCCAGTTCATTTATACTGTCTGTCCAGCCTTGCAACCTGAACGCGTGCTGGTCGTCGGGCCAACCTATGCCGATTACTCTTCTGCCTGCACCATGCACCAGGTGGAGCAGAAATATTTTCTGGCAGGTTCGGAGGATGGATTCAGGCTGGATTGCCAGCAATTAGCCATACAGGCCAGAGAATATGATGTGGTGTTTCTCTGCAATTCCAACAATCCCACCGGTCAATGTGTTCCCCACGATGATCTGGTCCAATTGTGCCGTTCTCTACCAGATACAACTTTTGTGATTGATGAATCGTATCTGCCTTTTGCTCCAAAACAATATGCTCGCAGTATGACTGCGTCAGGTCTGGAAAATGTAGTGGTCTTGTGGTCTATTTCCAAAATTTTCGGGATTCCCGGACTCAGGGCAGGTTTTTTGGTTGCAGAACAGCCGGTGTTGGAACGCTTCCGTGCCTTCATGCAGCCCTGGTCTGCCAATAGCCTGGCCCAGGAGGCAGCTGTTTTTCTTGGTGCGCATAAAAAGGAAACATTGGAATTCATAGAGCAAAGTGCAGATTTTGTTCGCTTGCAGGTGGATGTTTTCCAAAGCAGCCTGGAAGATCTTCCTTTGCAGATATATCCAACCCTTACCCCCTATATGCTCATTGGACTACCGGAAAACCTGCGTGCAGAATCCCTGTGTGAAGCTATGTTGCAGGAACGTCTGTTGATCCGTAACTGCAGTAATTTTTACGGGCTAAACGATCAGTATGTGCGTATTGCATTAAAAAACTCAGATATCAACGAGAAGGCTGCACAACAGTTGCGAAATGTTATGATACGCTACAGAGAAGAGGGGTAAACGGGAAATGGAATGGCAGCTGTGGCTTACTTCTATCATTATACCGCTCGGATTTCTGCTGGACCGTTTGATCGGAGACCCGCTCTGGCTGCCCCATCCCATTCGATGGATGGGGAATGCCATTATGTGGAGCGAGCCCAGGTTCAGGCGCTATATCTCCCGTGAATTGCTTGCAGGGGGATGTTTTGCTCTTTTTCTTATTTTTTCCTGCTGGCTCCTTTGTTTCCTTGCCTTAAAAATTGCAGCGACAATCTCTCCATTGCTGGCTCTTGTGCTGGAAATAGTTATGGTGTTTTACTGCCTGTCAATTCAGTCTTTGAAACAGGCTGCCATGGATATCTACAAAGAATTGCAGCGCGGAGATACTGATCAGGCCAGGGAACAGGTCGCCATGATTGTCGGGCGTGATGTGCAATCCTATCAGGGCAAGGATATTGCCCGGGCAACGGTTGAGACTGTTGCAGAGAATTTTGTGGATGGAGTGGTTTCGCCGCTTTTTTATGCAGCGCTTGGAGGCGGGCCTTTGATGCTCACCTATAAGATGGTAAATACCCTGGATTCCATGGTAGGATATAAGAACGACAAGTATCTTTATTTTGGCCGTGCTGCAGCAAAAATAGATGATCTGGCTAATTGGATTCCTGCCAGGTTGTCTGTCGGCATTATTGCCCTGGCAGCAGCTATCCCGCCTTTTACAACCAGTGGGCGTGCCTGGAAATTGGCACTGCAGGAAGGACGGGAACATGCCAGCCCCAATGCAGGTTATCCTGAGGCTGCCTTTGCCGGTGCCTTGGGGGTGAGGTTGAATGGACCTAATTATTATGGCGGTATCCTGGTGGAAAAACCTTATATCGGGAGACAGTTTGAGCCGCCAAAAGTCGAACATATCGAGTTGGCCTGCAATCTTATGGTACGTTCTGCCCAGTTGGCAGTTTTTCTGGCCTGGGTGGTGTGCTTGATACTTCTTTTTTGTAAGTTATTGTAAATATTGAATAACTGTTAACTTTAATCATTTCTCCACGAGCAGGTGCTTTGTGAAAAGCTATCACTGAAAACCATGTTTTTTGTAGGAAAGCTTGCACGTCTGCTGTGGATAATTTATGTAATATGAGTTGGTTATCTGAATTTTGATCTTGATTCTATACTGATTCAGGTCATAACATGCAAGGTGACATATGCGTAAGGTACCCTGTGAACTGACCCTGGGAAATGGTGGGGATGTTATTGCCATGGTTGAACTGGATGATGACGGAACTCTAAAAGTGCCGAGAAAAGGTATGTATGGAACTTTTCAGGAAGGGGTTATCTCCTATAGGGTAATGAAGCCGGAGGATCAGAAAGATGTGGTTCGTGAGGTGTGGGTGGATGTAGATTAGTCCGTGCCTGCCCTACATTGTCTGTTCGGAGTTTTTGTTGCCCTGCTCTCGAGTGTAACTTTTCATATATGGACTGACTCTATCCCGCATTTCCAGTGATTTTTTAAAGCAATGTTTATCCACTGAAATAATAGGGTACCTTGAAAAAATAAAAGATTTGTTCAAGTTCGAGGCGCACGATACATTTTGCCGCAGGTATTTAATATTCCAAGGATAAAATTTGAATGCAACGATGAAGTTGAACAACTTAGCAAATTTTCAAGGTGGCCGGTAGTTTATCGTCGAGCATACATACCATAAGGAGCCTGCCATGTTTAAAAAAAGTATTTTGTTGGTTTTGACAGTTGTTTGTCTGATTACTGCTGAACAGGGGTGGGCATCGGTTCGATCGCCAATAAGTCGAGACAGTGTAACTGCTCCTGTTGTGATACAAAATCAGGGACTGTACAACCTGGTTATAGGCATACAGTTTCTTGACGCTCCTTCAGGGGCCATGGTCTATCATTCTGAAGAATATGAAGATCTTATGCAGAGGTTGAAGGTGGAATGGGCTGGTTTGGCCAGTGGGATGGTGCTGCAGAGCAAGGAACATAGCATCAGTGATCTTGCAGCCCTGAAAAATAAAATGGAAAAGGCGATACAGGCGTTGGCGGAAAACCTGAAGCCACAATATGGCTTGGACGCAAATGTTGATGTCGTATTTTCCCTCACAGATTTTTTCCTTCTTGATCCCCATGAAGAGGATTGAGAAGGGCTGCTGTTCCACATGTGCTTGCGTTTTTGCCAAAAAGGAAAAAATATGAATATTGCGTTGTCATCCACTGATTCAAGTCTTGATAGTTCTGTTTATCATGAGTTTGCCCAAACCCCCTGGTTGCTGATTGTTAATTTTGAGAACATGGAATGTCTGCCCATTGCCCATACCTGTGCTCCGGAATCTGATCAGGAACTTGCCCGTATCATTGTGGAACACCGGTGTGAAGCGGTCATAACAGGAAAGTTGGCTGAAAAAGCCTTTGATATTTTGGCTGATGATGGAATTACCCGCTATGCAGGCCCGGATATGGGGATCCGGGAGGCTCTGGATGCCATGGACAAGAAACTGCTGCAGGTTATTCGTAATCCTGAAGGCTCGGACACCTGTTCAGGGGACCATCATCATTGATTTGAATGCCAAAAGAAATGAAAAAACGTTTCCGAAAGGTAACAGCTGTTAACCTGTTATAAAGGTAGTGTGACGTTCCTTATTATTTCCTTTTTTTTGAGTAGCTCGATGACTTCATCTGCAAGTATATCAGGGCTTTTTTCTCCTCCTGAAAGGGTCAGTTCCGGAGACAAAGGAGGTTCGTAGGGAGCGTCAATACCGGTAAAACTTTTAAGTTCACCTGCTCTTGCCTTTTTATACAAACCCTTTGGATCTCTTTCTTCACATACTTCTAATGGGGTATCCACAAAGACTTCTATGAATTCTTCCGGGAGAAGTGTCTCCCGAACACGCTCCCGGTCCCTGCGATAGGGACTGATACATGCCGTAATAGCTATGATTCCATTCTGCGAGAATAATCGGGCAACCGTGCCTATGCGTCTAATATTCTCTTCGCGCTCAATTGCAGAAAAGCCCAATCCGAAACGATGGGCAAAATCATCACCGTGCGTTTTTCGAAGTATCTGAGGACTTGCATTGAGTCCATGACGGATGTTATCACCGTCCAAAACAGCAATGTGGGCACTGTATTTGTGATAAAGCTTGTGATCAAGTAGGGCTGCAATGGTGCTCTTTCCCGATGCGCTTAATCCGGTAAACCAAATCACGCAACCTTTATGTCCGGTTAATGACTCCCTTTGTGCACGTGATACTATATGATCGTGCCAGTATACATGTATCTCTTTCTGCATCTTTTTCTCCCTGTTCCTGTTTGATGGGGTGAACAATTTTTTGGGTTCAATGTCACCCAGGGGAGGCTGTCCGAGAAAACCCTTTTTCCCCAGTTCACTGGTATTTCGGCGAAATAATACTCGTGATGTTAGGTATATGACGGTGTTCATATTCTCTGGAATATCTTGACCTGAGAAAAAATGTCTATGTTCGGAGATCTTCCTGGGTTTTCTTTTGAATAACGGTCACCTAAAAGGTTTAGGAATATAGGTCTATTATATAAATAAAAGTGAACATTTTAAACAATTTTATTTATAAATTGGTGTGCAGTTTTTTAGCCTAGGGGGCGTAGCAGGTTTTGCAGGTGCTGAAACTATGGAATATCTTTGAACCTGAATGAAAATGCCGGCTTGTATATTGTCAAAAGCCGTGACGAGGTACATTGGGAAAATTGTTTTTAGAGGTCCGTATTTGCAGGGTAGCTTTGTAGCTATTTATTTTATCATGGTATTTCAAGACAAACAGTAGGAGTTCGTATGATTTATACAATTCATCCATTGGTTGTGGGTACCAAAGTGTTTGACAAAAGCATGATGACATATCAGCACGGAGGGGGGCAGACCTATACCATCCCAATATATTGCTGGTATATCAAAGGTGGAGATAAGAACATCCTCGTTGATACCGGGGAATTGAGCCCTATTCAATCTGAGGCACGGGAAAAGGCAATTGGTGGTAAGATTTATACATTTGAACAGGGATTGAATACGTACGGCTTGACACCCGAAGATATTGATATCGTCATCCATACCCATTTACATAATGATCACTGCGAGAATGATTTCAAGTGCAGTAATGCCAAGATCTATGTTCACGAAAAAGAATTACAGCGAATTCACAACCCCCATCCCCTAGATTTTCGATACTTGGCTGATTTTATTGAGGAGGTGGAACAGAATGGCCAGATTACCATAATGACTGACGATACAGAGATTGTTCCTGGAATTACCTGTATTCATACCCCTGCACATACCGATGGAGGGATGAGTGTGGCCATTGCGACGGAGAAAGGAACAGCCGTGATCACCGGATTCTGTGTAATCAGAGAAAATTTTGAACCGTCCATTGAAGTTCGGGCTATGGAAATGGAGGTTATTCCACCTGGAACAGTGGTTAATACCTTTGACGCCTATGATATCATGCTGAAAATCCGAGATATGGCAGATATTCTTTTGCCTCTTCATGAGCCGGAGTTTGCGTCAATAGATTGCATTCCATGATATAAGGGGTATTGCTTACAGGTGCCAGATCAACCTCGGTGCACTTCTCAGGTTCACTGGGTTTGATCGTACCTGATGAACCTGAGAGACGATATACTTAAGAGAGTATAAATGGAGTAACTTTTCATCCCGCCGCACACATTTTTTCTATGTCTAATGATAATACAATGAGGAGCTGTCCTGCTACGCAGGATCAGGTCTCTATTTCAACACCATAACACAATATCTCTTCCCATCTCTGCTCCAGGACATACAAAGGTGGGAAGCTTAAAAAAAGTTTTACCTTGCAGGCATACGAGCACAGGGCTTGTGCTATAATGCATTATAACTTGATATTTCTTGATCATATATCCCCTGTGTCTGCACGATTGAAGTTTGGCTCGAAGTGTATTCTCATTTTGTTGAGAACGGTTTCTGTCTGCAGATTCTTGAAAGAAGAGACTGTTACCTATGAATACCGTATCCCTGTTTTCCATAGGCATCATACTTGGCGGTGCCGTTGTCATGGTGTACAGCCTGACCTACAGTATCAAGTCCTATCGTATTTTTAACGAATTCACCAGGGATGAACTGACAACACTTAATCGATTCAAGAATGTCCATAACGTATTGATGGTGTTTTTTCTCCTTGGATATCTGAGTGTTGCCTGGGCGATATATGAACAGATAGATTTTGTCAGTGATCTTTTTGTCAGTCTTATTTTTTTCTTTGGTGCCATTTTTGTTCTCCTTGGACTTCGTCTGCAGAATGCCATGAATAACATGCTTCGAGATCGCTATTATATAGCACGTGAAGCCGCTGATGCCCTGGTAAACGAACAACAGGAACTTCTGACAACCAATACACTTCTTGCCGCAGAGGTCAAAGATCGCGAACAGGCTGAAATTCTAGCCAGTGAGCGGGAGAAAAATCTCCAGCAGATTTTAGGTAATCTTCCCATTGGAGTACTCATTGTTGATGGGGAGTCTCTGCGGATTAAAGAGATCAATTCCATGGCGGAAGTCATGATCGGAGCGTCAAAAGGAGATATCGTCCACTGTCCATGCCAGAAGTTTATCTGTGGTTCAAGCAGGGAAACATGTCCCATGTTGTTGGAGCCAGGAAAACAACGTCATCAGGGAGAACATGTTCTCATGCGTGGAGATGGTACTGAATTACCGATTTTAAAAACCGTCAGTCGAATAGAGTTGGAAGGCAGGCCGCATTTTCTGGAGGCTTTCCTGGATGTGAGTGAGAAAAAACGGCTTGAGGAACAGTTGTTGCGGTCTCAAAGCATGGAGGCAATAGGTATTTTAGCAGGTGGAGTAGCCCATGATCTGAATAATATTCTGGCAGGACTTTTAAGTTATCCTGAACTGATTCTTATGAAAGTGGATGAGTCTGATCCGCTGCGTAAGCCCCTGGAGACGATTAAACGTTCCGGTGAGAAGGCCGCTGTAATAGTGCAGGATCTCCTGACTCTGGCCAGGCAGAATGTCGCTTCAAAAGAGACTCTCAACCTTCGTGTAATTGTGGAGGAGTTTTTAGAGAGTCCTGAATTCGAACGATTACATGCCAGTTATCCGGATGTCAAATTAACCACATTGTATGAAAAAAATCTCAAACTCATTGAGGGGGCACCTGTTCATTTAAGCAAAGTAGTGATGAATCTGGTATCAAATGCCGTCGAAGCCGTTTCTGGAACAGGGCTTGTGCAGGTCACCATTGAAAATGCATATGTGGACACCCCCATCGCCGGGTATGAAAGCTTTGTTGAGGGTGAATATGTGGTGCTTTCCATTCAGGATGATGGCTCAGGCATATCCCCTGAGGACATTACTCGAATATTTGAGCCGTTTTATTCTCAAAAATCTCTGGGCCATAGTGGGTCTGGGTTGGGGATGGCCATAGTCTGGAATACAGTCAAAAGCCATAATGGATATATACAGGTTGAAAGCACTTTGGGAACAGGTACCCTGTTTAAGGTATATTTCCCGGCAACCAGAAGGCAACTCCGTCAGATCGAGAAACACAAGCAGGCTGATTATTCAAAGGGTCACGGTGAACGGGTACTGGTTGTGGATGATATTGAAGAACAACGGGAAATTGCCGGTTCAATGCTGGAATACCTGAATTATATCCCTGAAATTGCAGCAAGTGGAGAAGCTGCCATCGATATATTGCAGCGCAGGCAATTTGATCTTGTCATCCTGGACATGATCATGGAACCGGGAATGGATGGTTTGGAAACGTTTACTAAAATTATGAAAATAGACCAGAAGCAAAAGGTGATTATTGCTTCTGGGTATACAGATCCAGATCGTCTGGATGCTCTTGAAGAACAAGGCGTGGAGAATTATATAAAGAAACCATATACCTTGAATACTCTTTCAGAAAAGGTATTTCTTGCCCTGAATACATAATTCTGATTATCTTTGGATGATACATTCGGTAACTGATCACGGGGTCAACAATACTGATATTACAATTGGTTCTGAGTAGTAACTGATCAACGTTACTACATTCGTGTTAAATCTGAGCAAATGAAAAACGCACATGATACAAACGAAGAATACTCCCCCTGTTATAGCTGGAATTGGCGAAATTTTATGGGATATAGTGGAAGATTCTGAGGAATTGGGTGGTGCTCCGGTCAATTTTGCCTACCATGCCGGTGCATTGGGTGCTGAAGCGTATGCCATCTCCAGCATCGGTGACGATGAAAGAGGGACTGCCACTCTGAAAGAGCTTGCAAAACGTGGCATGTCGACAGCTCATATTTCAATACTTCCCGGTGCCGTGACAGGGTACGTGAAAGCGGAGGTCGACGTACAGGGGATTGCCACGTATACATTCCCCGATAATGTTGCCTGGGATACCCTGTCTGTAAGCCGGGAAACCATGACCTTTGGCCAACAGCTCGATGCCGTCTGCTTTGGCAGCCTGGCTCAGAGAGCGGAAAAATCCCGGGAAACCATATTGGATTTTTTACAGAACAGAGCTCCTGATGCCTTGAAGGTCTTTGACGTGAACATCCGTCAGCAATTTTATACCAAAGAGATTATTCGTACATCCCTGGAATGTGCGGATGTGCTGAAATTAAATGATGAAGAAATTGTGTTGCTGGCAGAAATGGAAAATCTGAGTGGCCCAAATGAAGAGCAATTAAAGGCATTGGTCAATCGGTATCAACTGAATCTCGCTGTTCTTACATGCGGTGACAAAGGCAGTATTCTGGTCACTGCCAACGAAGTCTCAAGGCACCCAGGATATGCAAGCCAGGTTGTTACCACCATCGGTGCAGGTGATTCCTTTACTGCAACTACTGTTCTCGGATTGCTTGGAGGACACAGTCTTGATTCCATCAACGAACATGCAAACCGGGTGGCGGCTTATGTGTGCTCCCAACAAGGCGCCATGCCGCCATTGCCAGAGAATGTATCCCCAGGATTTTTTTGATGTATCGTTGAAAAGCCTGCGTAATACATTTTACCGCGTATATCGTGACTATTGCATGTTACAGGTGCCCACCCATGTCTGAAATACGAACAGGCCGGCAGCGGTATTATACGATTTTTTCTCATTTTTATGATTTTTTTATAAAAATCCACTCAGGCAGTCATGGTGCTGAAACGCGTCAATTTCTGGTAGACGCAGCCCAGACGGTTCGAGGTCGCCACATCAGGATATTGGATATTTGTTGTGGGACAGGGTCTGTTATTCTCGCTTTTGCCAAAAAGTATCCGGAAGCATTGGTAACCGGCTATGATTTTTCCGGAGGTATGTTACGCAAGGCAAAGCAAAAAGACGGAGAAAACAGGGTCGCTTTTGTTTTAGGTGATGCTGCCCGCTTGTCCTATGCTGATGATTGTTTTGATATTGTCTGTTGTTCCCACGCTTTGTACGAATTGAAAGGGCAGGTGCGGATACAAGCTCTCGCTGAGATGAAGCGGGTGGTCAAGCCAGACGGCCTGGTATTCATTATGGAGCATGAAGTACCCCGACATCCCCTTATAAAAATATTATTTCACATAAGGATGCTCATGATGGGCTCATCCGATGCCCGTGAATTTGTGGAACAGGATCTCCAGCCATATGAAAAACTCTTTACCAAGGTAGCGTTATCGCATACCCCTTCAGGAAAAAGTAAACTGATTACGTGTCAAAAGAGCTGAAAATTATACTTTAATACAGGCGATTGGTTACATTTCCTGTGATCAGTTACCCTCTGCCTTGGTAGTGTCTGCATTTTGTTTGCAGTATTCCTGCAATAGATGCACGTTTTTGCTATGTGTTATAAGAACGATCTCGTCACCAGCACGAAAGAGTGTTTCTCCATCTGCAAGGGAAAATTTACCTTCTCGATAGTAGCAGACAACCCTGGATTCCGCTGGAAGTTGTAAATCTCTGGGCAGGACAGGGGTGTTTTTCTGAAAGACAAAGGAAAAGAGACGTGCTTCATCTTTGATTATTCCTGAAAGTTCAACGCTTTCGCCCACATCAACCATATCTGCCAGATAACGGCTGATGGTCTGGAAGGGAATAATGGTGTCTTTGAGTCCAAGTTCGTGGCAGATACTTTCATACTGGGGATCAGCAATGCTGGTTACGATGCGGGTAAATCCCAGTGAACGACCGACAAGACTTGCGATGACATTTGCCTGGTCGCTGTCGGTCAGGCAGAAAAGAAAATCTGTTTTAGGCGGATTCACCTCATTGAGCAGTTTCGGGTGACTGCCATCACCAAGCAGAAAGCTGCAATCCATGTCTTTGGACAATTCATCTATTTTGAGCTTGTTACGTTCGATAATGATTACCTCGTGGCCTTTGTTGATGAGCTCGCGTGCTGTGCCGATGCTCACTTTTCCGGCTCCGATAAACACAATCCTCATGTGCCCTCCATTCTTCTGCCAATCCAGGTTTTCGGATAGAGTAAAACCAACCAGGCAATTATTTCAAGCCTTCCCATCAGCATATCAATACATAATACCCCCTTGAGCAGCGAGGGGAGAGTAGAACTCGTAATTCCTGTGGACAGCCCCACCGTTCCAGTTGCAGAGGCAACTTCAAACAGAGAATCAATGGGGTCAAAACCCATGGCCACAAAAGGTATCCAGGAGACTGCTACAATACCAATGAACAAGACAATGAGCAAAAATGCGTTGCGGATTTCCTCTTCGTGAAGTGGATGGTCAGCCAGTCTGTGATCAATGACTGCATGTTTTGGCAGACTGCTTCGCAGGAGCAGCAGTTGAAAAACATGGGCAGCTATCAACAGGCGCAGAAGTTTGAATCCGCCGGCTGTTGATTCCATATCTCCACCAATGAGCATGGAAAAGGTGAGTAAAAGTTTTGAAGTTGAGTCAAGTTCTGCAGGTGACAAAGATGAAAATCCCGCTGTTGTCTGGGCTGAAAATGCAAGCAATGGAGCGTGATGCAATATCTGAGACCATGCCATTCCTCCGCAGATGCGCATGGAGGTGGCCACTGCCAGGGAAACAACAACGCAGGCAATGATAATGGCTTTCAGTTGGAAAATTCCCAACCCTGCTTTATTTCTTTTTGAAAATATTCGGGAATAGAAGGTCAGGGGGACTGCTGCTGTCAGGCTGGCAAGGGTAATCCAGCCTTGGGCAGGTACTCCTAAGTTGGCAATACTGGAATCATATGGGGCAAATCCACCGGTTGAGACAGCTGATAGGGAGAACAGCAAGGATTCGAAAAAAGATACCCCAGCCAGCAGTGATCCGATAATGCCAAGAAAAGTCAATATACAATAAATACGAAAGACTTTTCGGGCACGTGCACGTGTGCCTCCAACCAGATCATCTGTTTCTACTCCGCTACCCGCCAGGCTTTTGGCTGCCAGTCCAGGCCGCAGGACGAACGCCAGAGAGAGAACTACGATACCCAGTCCTCCGTACCATTGCATCCAGGCACGCGCAAAAAGAAAATTTACAGATGCGTTGTTCAGCGTTTCTCTGGTGCTCAATCCCGTGGTTGTTATCCCTGAAACAGCTTCAAAAAACGCATCCAGAAATCCTGATCCTGGATACATCATTGGATAGGCCATGACAAGGGGGGTGAATAAAAAGATAAGGGCAGCCAGAACCAGACCTTCGTTATTCTGCATATCAGCAGGAGCACGTACTCGGATTGTGCTGAACCAGAAGATCAGAAGGGCGCAGAGCACGATGCAATACCGCAGAGATGCCAAAAACTCCCCAAACAGCAGTGATACGCCTAAGGGGGCTATGGTTAAAATGGCGAGTATGAGATTCAATTGCCCGAAGTACTTCAGAAGTACGTTGGGCCGCACGGCATATCTAAGTCCGCTTGCCTGGAGAGCCACAATAAAAACCTTTTGTTTGGTATATGTTGGCTATTGTCTGTTCAAAAGGCCACCTTGAGTAATTGCTTTTTTGTTCAATTTCGGCGTTATGCTCAAAAAAATATCATCGAAATATCAACGATATGTCTGCGGTAATTTTTCTCACATGCCTTGACCTTGAACGAAAAATCTCATTATGCAAGATACCCCAAAAGTATTATACGGCAGTCTCAATTGTTCGCTGGAATATTTTATTCAGGAAACGTAGGTGTTTTTCAATATTTTTTTAGATTTCATTACATTGTGGGAGTAAAGTGATCCATCACGATT
Source organism: Desulfogranum japonicum DSM 18378 (assembly GCF_000429945.1). Taxonomy (GTDB): domain Bacteria; phylum Desulfobacterota; class Desulfobulbia; order Desulfobulbales; family Desulfobulbaceae; genus Desulfogranum; species Desulfogranum japonicum. Next base: position 28,520 of record NZ_AUCV01000001.1, read on the forward strand.
GTTTTTCTTTATCAATTTACCGTAATTGTTTTTTTATAGGGGAGAAAACCTATGAGTTGTGTAGCAACCTTTGCAATTTTTCCGTTGAAACAGAGTGGGGAAGACAGTCTCGCTCCCTATGTTGCCCGGGCCCTGCAGATAGTCAAGGATTCCGGGGTTCCGTATCAGTTGGGTCCCATGGGGACAGCTCTGGAGGGCGACTATGTTGAAATCATGGACGTGATCAGGCAATGTCATGATGAGTTGCGAAAGGATTGTGACCGGGTCTATCTGACCGTTGCCATAGACTCCAAAGCCGGAGAAGGCGGAAGAATACAGCAAAAAGTGAGTCATGTCGGAGAATTGTTGAAATGAACAGTAACAGAGAAGTGACGGCGCAGATCTGGCAGGACATACTCATGCTACGACAGGAAGCACCATTGATCATCAATATAACCAACTATGTGGTGACCAATAATACTGCCAACGCCCTCCTTGCCCTTGGCGCCTCTCCAGCCATGAGTCATGTTGCGGAGGATCTCCCAGGTATGATTGAGTTGGGTGGCGCCCTGGTTGTTAACCTGGGAACACTTGCTGATGATTATATTGAGGGTATGCGTGTGGCCATGACCAGGGCAAACGAACTGGGGCGGCCCATTGTCCTGGACCCGGTGGCTGCCGGGGTCAACAGGCTCCGTACCGAGCTCGCGCGTGAGTTCCTTGAAAAATACCGGCCTTTTATCCTGCGTGGTAATGCTTCTGAAATCATGGCAGTGGCAGGAGAAGCTGGAAAACCCAAAGGTGTGGACACTGCGAACAGTGTGGAGGAAGCCGGAGCTGCGGCAAGGTTGCTCTGTGATCGGTACGGCTGCAGTGTTCTTATCAGCGGTGCTACGGATCTGGTTATTTCCGGAGGCCGTGAAGCTCGTTTGCAAGGCGGCTCGGAAATGATGCCCCGGGTAACCGGTCTTGGCTGCACCAGCACAGCCCTTGCTGGAGCCTTTGCCGCTGTGCAGAAAGATTCATTCCAGGCGGCAGTGGATACGGCAGCTGTAATGAATGTTGCAGGAGAACTTGCTGCCCGGCAGTCTCCCGGGCCGGGGAGTTTGCAGATGCATTTTCTTGATGCTCTGTATACTCTTGACGAAGCGACTGTATGGGATCTGTGTAACTGTAAATGCTGATTACAGCATAATTCCTGCACACTTGGTTTCCAGGTATTCCATGATACCTTCACGGGCACCTTCTCTTCCCAGGCCACTGTTTTTCATACCCCCAAAAGGGACGGCTGCGCTGGTAGGGTTGATGTCGTTGATGCCAATTATTCCGAAATGGAGCAGGTCAAAAGTCTTCATGGCCCGGCTCAGGGACTGGGTATAGATATATGCCGCCAGCCCGTATTCTGTGTCATTGGCCATGGAGATGATGTCATCCTGGTCGTTAAAAGTAATGATAGGTGCCACCGGGCCAAAGGTTTCTTCTTTGTATATGAGCATATCAGGTGTTACCTCTGTAAGCAGAGTGGGCGCATAAAAATATCCTTTGTCCATCCCTGCTTCCATGAGCCGTTGCCCACCGCAAAGACATTTCGCTCCACGGGAAACCGCGTCTTCTACCTGTTGCTGCACCTTGTCGAGAGCTTCAGCATTGACAAGGGGGCCTATGTTCACACCTGGCTTCAGGCCATTTCCTGGCTGCATTGTTTCAATGCGCTGTTTCAGGGTATCTATAAATGGCTGAGCAATGGTTTCGTGTACAAAAATACGGTTAGGGCTGATACATGCCTGGCCGGTATTGAGGAATTTAACCAGGCTGACTCCTTTGGCAGCGCGCACCGGATCTGCATCTTCAAAGACAAGAAAGGGCGCGTGTCCGCCCAGTTCCATGGATACCCGTTTAAATGACGGTGCTGCATCTGTGGCCAATAATCTTCCTGTTGCAGTGGAACCGGTGAATGTCAGTTTGTTCACCTGGGGATTTGTGCAGAATTCTTTTCCCGTTGGTCGTGGATTCTGTACAGTAATCAGGTTCACCACTCCAGCGGGGATCCCGACCTGTTCGAAAATTTTGAACAGGGCTATGGCACACAGCGGGGTTGCTTCGGCCGGTTTGAGGACAATGGTGCATCCCGCCGCAAGAGCAGGAGCTATTTTTCTGGTAATCATGGAGATGGGGTAATTCCAGGGGGTAATAGCTGCTACTACACCAACGGGTTGGTACTGAACCAGAAAGCGATGGTCAGGACGTGCTGAGGGAATGGTTTCACCATAGATGCGTTTGCCTTCTTCAGCAAACCAGAGAAGAAAATCAGCTGCGTATTGCACTTCATTTTTCGCTGCAGCAAGTGGCTTTCCCTGTTCTCTGGTCATGAGTATGGCCAGTTCCTCTTTCTGTTGCAGTACGCATTCATGTGCGGCATGCAGCAACCCGGAACGTTGATATGCCGTGGTGGAAGACCATGCTGGAAGCGCATCGCTGGCGGCATGAATAGCTGATTGTACATCCTGTAAACTGGCATTGCAGACATTGCCAAGATGTTCTCCGGTGGCAGGATTATATACGGGAAACTGTTCGCAATATGAAAGCCAACGACCATTGATGAACATGGATAACCTCCTGGGGACTTGTGGCATAGTATGGGAAGAAAGCGTGTTTTTTCTCTATCCATTCGTTACTATGAATACTCTGGAAAGGCTACAGGTGACAGGAAAAAGAGGAATATTCGACAAATAGTATTATTTCAGTCAGTTAATTATGTATTCAAACAAATCATGAGAAATGCGGGGTAGGGGGATACATGTGGGTAATTATGGTGCAGTTTGTTCGATATAAGGATTTCCCATGAGAATTTTTCAGAGTTTCAGAAAAACAATCACTGTAAGTATGCTTGGTGTCGCCATACTTGCGGTGCTTCTTGTGGGAACGATTTGGGTTTGTCAGGAGTATTTACGATTTGATGCCATGTCAACCTCGCTGAAAGATGAGTATATGCAGCGCCAGCGAGACCTGATAAAGGACGAAGTTGATCGTGTTTTGCAATACATAAGCTATAAGCGTGCTCAGACCGAGAGCCAGCTGCGGGCCAATCTGCAGTCAAAAGTGCGGGAGGCCATAGCCATAGCTACACATATGTATGAGATCCATCAAGGCAAAGCCAGTGAAGAGGAGATATCCCGATTGATAGTAGAGGCTCTGCGGCCTATACGTTTTAATGAAGATCGTGGATATTACTTCATTTATCGTACTGACGGAACCAACGTGATGCTACCGTTCTCTCCTGAGCTGGAGGGAACTAACCTGCTGCATTTACAGGACAGCAAGGGCAACTATACCCTCAAACGTGCACAGAAAATCATTGAAGAGAGCGGCGAAGGCTTTTTGACCTGGTATTGGTATAAGCCCGAAGATGAGTTGCAGATGCGAAAGAAAGTGGGTTTTATCCAGGAGTTTAAGCCGTTGGGCTGGTGGATTGGAACAGGAGAGTATGTGGATGATTTTGAAAAGACCATCCAAAATGAAATCCTGGGCTGGATAAACAATATCCACTATGGGGAAGATGGGTATATTTTTGTGTACGATTACCAGGCTAACACGCTGGCTCATTATAAAAAGGAGAGAATCGGTCAGAATCAGTGGCAATTTCGCGATACCAATAATATGGCTGTGGTTCAGGAATTGATCGAAATAGCCAGAGAAGACAAAGGGCAGTATCTCGAATATGTGGGAACCGTCCGTCCCTCCACGGGCATGCCTGCCGAAAAAATTGGCTATGCCAGAGGAATACAGGATTGGCAATGGATGATCGGGACAGGTGTTTATGTAGACTCCATCACTGACCAGCTCGCTATCATGCGTGTCGATCTGGAACGAAAGATACGAAAAAATGTGTTGATCATCTGTCTGGTCCTACTTGCTTGTGTGGTCATCATTGGGGTGCTGTCCAGGGTTCTGGCCCGTAAGATATCAAACGATCTGGTGCTGTTTACCAACTTTTTTAAGGATGCCGCCAGCTCTGGCAGAAAGATCCGCACCAGGGATATCTATTTCACCGAGCTTCAGGGATTGGCAGAAGCTGCAAACAATATGGTGGATGAAAGAACGCGAATAGAAACCGAGCTTGGCAAGGTGCAGAATCAGTTGCTGCAGAGCAGGAAGATGGAGGCGCTCGGATTACTCGCCGGAGGAGTGGCCCATGACTTAAATAATGTCCTTTCTGCCATGGTCGGCTATCCGGATCTTCTACTCAATGCATTGCCTGAAGAGAGCAGGCAGCGGAAATTTATAGAAATAATCAAGGAATCCGGCCAAAAAGCGGCAAATATTGTGGATGACTTGCTCACATTGGCCAGGCGGGGAGTGGCGCAACGCCATGTATTGGACCTGAACGCCTTGATTGAGCATTACCTGCTGTCTCCGGAATATGAGCGGACCTTTGAAGAATACCCCAACATTACAGTGGAAACCCAACTCGATCCTAACTTATTGAAGATCAAGGGATCGCAGGTGCATCTTCAAAAAACCATCATGAACCTGGTGAATAACGGAGCCGAAGCACAGCCCCGTGGAGGCCACATTCTCATCGCTACGGAAAATGCCTATGTGGATACACCGATTATGGGGTATCAGAAAATTGAACAGGGAGAGTATGTGCTGCTTACTGTGAGCGATAATGGTGTGGGGATTGCCCGAGAAGATTTAGATCGTATTTTTGAACCATTTTTTTCCAAGAAAAAACTGGGAAGGAGCGGCACAGGATTGGGCATGGCTGTAGTCTGGGGCACCGTGCAGGACCACGAAGGTTTTGTGAATGTCACTACAAGTGAAGGAGGGGGAACGACTTTTGAGCTGTATTTCCCTGCTACAAGGGAGAATATACTTGAAGAGGTGAAACGGAGGGACCAGATTGAATATCTCGGTCAAGGTGAGCATATTCTGATTGTGGATGATATTGCTGAGCAGCGGGAACTCGCCGGAGCGATCCTGCAACGTCTCGGATATACAACCACCAGCGTTAAAAGCGGCCATGAAGCAGTCGTTTACCTCAAGAGCAATCATACGGACCTGGTTATGCTCGATATGGTCATGGATGATACTGATATGGATGGACTGGAAACGTATAAGCAGATTATCCGTTTCCGACCGCAGCAGAAAGCTGTAATTGCCAGTGGCTATGCGGAAACCGACAGGGTTAAGGCTGCCTTGCTGCTCGGTGTTGGCCAATACGTGAAGAAACCATATACGGTTGAAAAGATTGGGGTGGCAATACGCCAGGTGTTGGACGGCGATAATGGCTGAAAGGAGTCTCTGGAAATCCCCTGCACGGGGTAACTTACCGTGCAGGGAGATTCCATGAAAAAGGCTATTGATCCTCTGTTCTCGGCTTTTCCCAGAGTATTACAAAAGAGAGCAGAGACGGGATAACAAAAAGAGTAAACAGGGTGGATATCGCCAGTCCTCCAAGAAGGATGGAGCCCAGCCCCCTGTATAATTCACTGCCTGCTCCTGTGGCAATTACCAGGGGAGACATGGCCAGAACACTGGTGGTGGCGCTCATGAAAATAGGACGGATTCTGGTTCGTACAGCATCGGAGATGGCCTCCAGTCCTATAAGATTGTTATAGCGGACATTATTCAACGACTGGTGAACGATGAGAATGGCATTGTTCACCACTGTACCGATAAGGATGATAAAACCCAGCATACTGAGTATATCCAGAGGCTGTTGCGCAATGAGTGCGTCAACGGAGCGCAGTCCTATCAGTCCACCGGCAGCCGCCAGTGGTACGGTGAAAAGAATGATCAGAGGATAGAAAAAATTCTCAAACAATGCTGCCATGAGCAGGTAGGTGATGACCACAGCCAGCAGCATGTTCCACTGCAGTGCCTGTCTGGTTTCTGTGAGTTTATCAGCATTACCGCCCACGCGTACGGAGAGCCCTGCCAGCTTACCTGCCTGCTGCATAGGCGCAATGATTTCCTGTTGAATGGTATCCATGGCTGTCTGCAGGGCCACTTCGCGGGGAGGTGTAACCTGCAGGGTGATGGTCCTGTTGCGCTCCAGGTGATTGATCTGGGGCATTCCCTGGGTATAGACCAGTTCTGCCACATCCCCGATTCGTATCAGGTCGTTGTTGCCGGAAACAATGGTGGCATTGAGGATATCTTCCGGAGATGTGAATACCGCCTCATCCCCTTTGATTATCAGATCGACCTGCTTGGTTCCTTCCGGACGATAGTCATCTATTTTACGCCCGTCCATGAGAATATCCACATACACGCCCAGGTCGGACTCTGTGAGTCCGTTGGCCCGCAATTTTTCTTTGTCCGGGATAATTTTCACCTCAGGATAACTGGTTTCAAGGGAAGGTACCGGCCTGATTTGACTGCCTGCTATTTTTTGACTGGTGACGCCATACAGGGTACGTGCCGTGTCAACAATGGCATTGATATCATTGCCAGAGATGTTGATCTCAACAGTTCGGCCTTCGCCAATGCCTGATTCAAAAATACCTGCCTGGGTGCTGACGCCGAAAATACCAGGGATGGAGTGCATAATCCGGCTGAACATGGGCATCATCTCCCTGGCTCTTGTTTCATGGGTACTGATACCGCCGAACAGCGTGATGCGATCCGCACCAACATAAAACATCTGTTTCACCTGGGGTATGCCGTCTTTATTGTCCTCTTTAATGTATGGTTCAGCCTGGGCATATATGTACCGGCCCATTTCCTTTTGTTTTTCCACAGAATAACCAGGTGGTGGAATAATAATATTGAGGATCAGGTTTCTGTTACCTTGGGGCAGGTATTCGGCACTGGGCATCAGTGCAAATACGAGCACTACGGCAAGACTTGTAAAAGCAACTACTGAAACTATCCTGGAGACCACGGTTTTCATGCATACGTCTGAAAAGTTCATGATCAGGTCAGCCAGTTTGGGTCCGATGACAGACTTTTGAAATCGTCCGGTTTCTTTTTTCCCTTTGGAGTTGCGGTACAACAGGTTGATCAGGGTTGGGATGACTGTAATGGAGACAATCAGACTGAGAACAATGGAAGAGGTGATGGCTATGGCGATATCCCGGAAGAGCTGACCAGCTTCCTCCTGGATGAAAACCACGGGCAAAAATACAGCTACGGTGGTTGCAGTTGATGCGAGAACTGCTCCCCACACTTCCCTGGTTCCCTCGTAGGCGGCTTTGAAGGCTGTTTTGCCCATGGCACGGTGCCTGTCGATATTTTCCAGAACAACGATGGAGTTATCCACCAGCATGCCCACAGCAAAAGAGATACCTGCCAGGCTGACAACATTCAGGTTGCGGTTGGTGAGCCATAGCAGGATAAAGGCACCGATGGCGGAAATAGGGATGGCCAGGGCAACCGTAGCAGTGGAGCGAGCACTACGCAGAAAAAGCAGCAGGACGATAATAGCCAGTATCCCACCCACCAGTACATTTTGTTTTACCAGTGATATGGAGGTGTTGATGTAAGGGCGCTGGTCATACACCCAGTCAATGAACAACCCCTGGCTGGCAAGCAGATCTGTATTCAAGCGATTTACTTCCTGTTCCAGTTCATCGCTCATTTTCAGAACATTGGCACCCTGTTCCCGGCGTACGCCGATAACGATAACCTGTTTGCCATTGTGCAGCACCGACACATCTTCCTTGGCATGACCAAGATTGACCGTAGCCACATCTCGCAGATAGACGCGTCGAAGACCGTCATCAAAAATGACCACGGATAATGCGTCTTCAGGTTTCTGGAACTGACTGACAGTCCGGATTCGATAATTCTTCCGGTCAATGCCCAAAACCCCGGCAGAAATATTACTGTTAGCCTGTTGCACGGCACCTACAATCTGATTGATGGAAACATCAAATCTTGCCATTTTTTGGGGATCAATGATAATTTCCAGCTGGTCTTCAGTGCCACCGAAGACAAACAGCGATCCCACCCCATTCACCCGCTCAATGTGTTGGCGCACATTGTCCTCAAAGTAGGTCTTGTAATGATTGATGGGTGTGGTGTTCTCAGGTTTGGGCCTGAGCATCATCCAGATTACAGGTGAACTCTGGGCACCCGCCGCCTCAATGACGGGTTCGTCTGCAGTGTCAGGATAATCAGCGACTTCATTGAGCTTGTTGGATACGCGAAGCAGTGCGTCTTCCAGGTCAGTGCCGACCTGAAAGGAAAGAGTGATCTCTCCCAGGGAGTTATAGCTTGAGCTTTCCATTTCTGTAAGCCCTTGTAGCCCTTTGAGTGTATCTTCCTGCTTCTCAATGATTTCTTTTTCTACCTCATAGGGAGTTGCTCCGTTCCAACGTGTGCTGACCGTAATCTGCGGGGTTTCCACATCCGGGGTCAATTGAACCGGAAGCTTATTGAGGCCTATGAGGCCGAAAATGATAACCAGAATAACACCAACAGCAATGCTGACAGGTTTGGTAAGGGCGTAGCGGATAATATCCATGATCTTTACTCTTGACCTAAGGTGACTGGTTGGTCGGGCCGTAACCGTTCGTTACCCTCAATGATTACTGGCATGCCCGGGGCAAGGTAGGGGTTATCTGCGGCGATTTTGTCTCCAAGGTATGTGACAATATTTACCGGCAGGATGGTTGCCTTGCCATCTTTGATGGTATAAACAAAATCCTTGCCCTGATGTTTGATCAGTGCAGCTCTGGGAAGAATGGAAAGTTTTTGTTTTTTGCTAATGGGCAGATAGACTGTGGCGCTCATGTTTTCGGCAACGTTTTCCTGTGCCGGAACGCGTATTTTAATAAAAATGTTTTTAGTCCGCTCGTCGGCACGAGGGTCAATGGTAGCAACGGTGCCCGTAATTTCTTTGTTAAAGGCGGTGATAACGATATTGACCTGCTGGCCTTCAGCGATAAACTGGAGCAAGGTCTCTCCCACAGGCACTTTGATAAAGAGATCATTGGTGGAGCCCACTGTCATTACAGGATTTCCCTGTTGTACCCAGTCGCCTACCTCCACTTGTTTTTCCAGTACTATCCCGTCAAAAGGCGCAGTGATGGTGCTTTTTTCCTTTTGCAGGTTGAGCTTTGCCAGTGTCTGTCGCGACGCCTGTTTTTCCATGCGTGCGTTACTGAGACTAAAGGAGGCGTCATCATAGTTTTTCTGACTGGCGCCGCGCTTTTTGAGAAGGCTTTCCTGACGTTCAAAGTCCTTTGCAGCCAGTTCTGCTTCCAGGTCACTCTGTTTGATCCGGGTGTGAGCCAGTTGGATATCTGTCTCAAGTAAATCTGTATTGAGACGAACCAGAGGCTGTCCTTTTTGAATGCGGTCTCCGAGCTGTGCTTCAATGGTCGCAGCCAGACCTGCAACCTCGCTGGAGACCTGACTGACCCTGTCATAGTAAAACAGCCCGATAAAGGGTTTGTTTTTGGCAACATCCTCCTGAATGATCTGGGTGGTTTTTACCAGAGCAGGAGGTTGATCTTGGGCAAAGGCCTGGGAAAAAATGAGAAAGATGAACGCGAAAACAACAGGTAGTGCACGCATTGTGTACCTCAACAGGTTATTCGTGACCTTCCGGGGAGAGATTGGCTGTGCTTGCTTCGCAACGAGGACGTTCGCCCATGCAAGCTGAAGCCTTATTTCCGGATAGATACGGATTGCAGGGAATAGGTTATTGTTGAGTTGCTGTGAAAGATACTTTTCAGTCGGATTGTGTATCAGGATCCGTAAAGAAGTGAAACACTAATATGGCAGTGAAACAATCTCAATTGTTTTTTCTGAAAAATAGGGCTGATGATAAAAAATGGTTCTTTGTCATAGGTGGCGGAAGAATTTTCCCAAAAGTAGAATTGAGTTCAGCCGTTTGTTCTACGCTCAACCTCTTCTCGTGATTAAGCATGAAAGATTGAGCGATAAACAATCTAGTCAGAGAATACACTCTTGGGCAAATACGGAAACTATATAGCCTCAACTTTGATTCTTATCTGTTTGTAAATACCAATAAAGGCGCTGGCTGGTTAGTCCATACCTGTCCATAAATGGATTTTTCGGAGTTTCGTTCCTCCCTTACCTGCCCAATTTTTGCGTTATCCTCGAAGGAAAGCGAAGACGCCGATATTACCTTTATGTTTGTGGTAAAAGTTATCGCATGTCTCGTGATGAAGTATGTTTTTTTCAATCTTGATCAGGGGGTGAAACTTGCTTACTTGACAATCATTCCTAAAAAGTATTATGTTTAAGTTTCCTGAGATTGATATTTGGGTATTTAATGTGTTTTATATCTATGTTATTAATATACTATCTGTTTTAGTAGTAATGAGGTCCAATGTATGAAGAAAATTTTGTCAACAGTATTTTTTGCTGTAATGATAGGGGTATTTGATACAGCATCTGCTGATGTTATCTTATATGATCAAGACTTTGAAAACCCTAACGGCTTTGTCAACAATGGTCATGATGTTAATATTTACAACACTGTAAATAGTCTTTATGGTAACCAACCTGTTGGATTTAGTTTTGCACAGGCATATACAGTGGAAACTCTTCTTGTAACAGGTTCCGAGGCCTTTGGTACAGGCTATTCTGATCCTGCAGGAACAGCAGGTAATTATAGTTTGGGTATGTTGGGCAGCAGACAGAATGATTTGCTTGGCCTGTCTTTCAATGTCGGGGACTATGATTATTTTAATGTCAGTATAGACATTTCAAGTATTGACCTTAGTTCCTATGGGGGGACATTTATAAGTGATGGTGAAGTACCCACCTTTAAATTCACACTCTATGATAACCCCACAGGAACTGTAAATACAGGATATGGAACAATTCTAGATTCTTTTGAACTGCAGGGTACTGCATCAGCACAATCTGTGTTTGATTGGTTAACTGGGGAGTTTTCACTTAATACAGCAGGAAACACAAATGGAAGTGTGACACTGCAAATAGATCTGTTGGTAGGCTCATATGCTGCCCTGGACAATCTTCTTATAGTAGCGTCAAACAATCAGGTAGGCTCTACTCCCGCTCCTGTTCCTGAACCAACTACTATGGTTCTTTTCGGCTGCGGCATCGCTGGTCTCGCTGCAGTACACAGAAGAAGAAAATAATTGTCATTAACGGGAGCACGTGGCGGACATGATTTTTTGTAACCGTTTTTTTTCAAGAGGAGACGGTAGAAAAAGGATTGCTACTTTCTCGTGACTCCCGATTTCTTCAACGTAACTGATCATGGAGCATGTGGCACCTTGCTTCAGTTTTCATTATATCTGTAACTGATCACAGACTCCCCATGGAGTTTCCCACTGGTCGCTTACCTGCTTACAATCGCGCTTGTTCGGATATGAAGCACCAGTGATCAGTTACAGTCCGGAAGTGAGTGAAACCAAGAATATACAGACCCGTGATGAGCTACAAAGAATGTATAATATACATGCTATGCTAATCTTCAATAGTATTCGGCTAGGCCTTCTCGCATATATTCAAAATCGAGCATTTTCTCAGGCAAATCAACCGTTTCTAACGACTGTAAAGCGTGATTATTACCGGGAGCCATAATTACGGACAAGAGGAACGCAATTTGCTCAGGAGAAAGGTCAAAACGGTATGGAGAGGTTTCCCGTTCAATAACGATGCTCATTTTGTTGGAAATAGCAACTTTAGAAAACGGATTGCGATACCCGGATGACTGGCGTTGATATGCAGAACTGTAGAAAACCTGTAAACCGATGTTCGCGAAATCAATGTGCGGCAAAAGGTCAAGGTGGATATACAGTTTTTCTGGACCGTTCATATTCCACAGGGTTGCATTGAAACCTGCGCGTTCAAAAGCTGTGAGGTACTGTGCCAGTACTTCATGGTTTCCGATAAGCAGCAAGGTCCTGATAAAACCGTTCTCTGTCAGCGATTCGTAACTTTTCAGGATAAATGAAGCATTACGACGACGTGCTGCCAGGGCTTGGAATTGGTTTTTGTACGGAAAAGAGCAGTAATTGATTGGAAGTTTTATATTATTTTTTTTGCCATGCAGGAGAAGTTCAAGGGCGGTTAATTCAGAGTCAAGCACAGTTACTTTCTTCCCATGCAGGAACCGATAATTACGGATGACCATCTTTTCAAAATTATATGGTGTGAGCCGCAATTGATGAAGATTAAGATGCTGGACTCCGCAATCATACAGGGTTGGCAGCAAACATTTCATTCGCTCGTTTTCTTCTGGAACGGCGGGGATTTCCACCGTTACTGTAGGGATAACCCCTACTGCATGCTCTAGGTGCCGCATACTGTAGCCTGTGGCTCCAATATCGAAACGTATTTCATCCAAACCGGCACCAGCCAATCTTTTCATGATATCCCTGGTAGCAAGAATTCCATTCGTGTACAGCCAGACGTAGATATTCTCGCCAAAATGTTTTTTGATCGATCGGATAAAACGAACAGATTTATCAAGCGTCAGCAGTGGTTCGCCACCGCTGATACTTGCCCCCTTGAACCCGAAAAGACGCAGGTAGGCAATATAATCTTTGGAATCTTGGAAAGATACGGTGTTTGTCGTTGGCGACCCGACTTCGTCCTGACTGGTAGGACAATAAAAACAATTACCGTTACATTTGCCATTTATAAAGAGGCAGGACCATAGCCCCTCGACGCAGAGCCGACACCCAGGGGAAAGATTTGTCATATCGAGTTTGGTGCCAAGGCAACCGATGGATACGCTTGTGCCCAAATCCAGCAAAATATCTTGGCGTCGTTTGTCCGCCTCAAGCAGTGCTTTTTCATCTGGAAAAAAAAGCCGTTCATAACGATCTTTAAATTCCTGCCTGTTGCCGCTCGTGAAATTGTTTTTTTGTTGTAACGACAGCGCCATGATGAAGAGTCCCGATAATATGAGGTGAAGGGTAAAAGACACTGATGCACAGAAAAGCGGCGCAATGTACAATGAAATTTTGCAAAAGAAAATCTTTTCCTGTCAGGGGGGAGGTACAAAACAAAGAAAAATGGTTAACTGCTCACAGGGCACCTGATCTTTCCGCGATCAGCCTGGTTTACGTATGACTCAATACGCTGCACCAGCCTGCTTGCGAAAACCTCAGGCGCCCTGTAACCAGTTTAAATATGGGAGATATTTAAGCTTGTCCGTCTCTCCTGTGAGTAGTTGCAAAAATGGTTAGCTAGTTGATTTTATTGAAAAAACAGGAGATTATGTCCAATTTTGATATTAGGGATAAATGTGTCCTGGTGCCGGCAAACCCATAAGGCTGAAGAGCCGGATGCGGTTTAATGAATGTATCCGGCTTCACTTCAATTTTGCTACTGGTTTGGGATTTCCCGAGGGTCGGTCATGTTTTCAGGTTTCAGCATTTCATCCAGTTGTTCTTTTGAGAGCAAGCCTTTCTCAAGGACGAGTTCGTAAACACTTCCCCCTGTTTGCAATGCTTCTTTGGCTATGGCTGCTGATTGTTCATACCCTATAACAGGAACGAGTGCCGTGACCAGACCGATACTGTTTTCCACATAGCCTCGGCAAATATCGCGATTTGCCTGGATATCGACGATGCAGCGTGAGGTCAGCGTTACGCAGGCATTTTTCAGGATCATCATACCGTGCAGAAGATCGTAGGCGATAATGGGTTCAGCCATGCAGAGTTCAAGCTCACTTGCCTCTGCCGCCATTGAGACTACGGCGTCGTACCCCATGACCTGGTAGCAGACCTGGTTGACGAGTTCCGGAATTACTGGGTTCACTTTTCCCGGCATGATGGATGAACCAGGCTGCATTGGAGGCAGGTTAATCTCATTGAGGCCGCAACGTGGCCCTGAAGACATCCAGCGAAGATCATTGCAAATTTTGGAGATTTGTACAGCAGCTCTTTTCAGGGTTGCCGACATATGGACGAAGGTCCCTGCATTCTGCGTCGCTTCGACGAGATTTTTAGCTCGACGCAACTCAAGACCGCTTACTTCAGATAGCTTTTTCGTTACCAGGTTGGCATAACCTGCAGGACTATTGATTCCTGTGCCGATGGCTGTTGCTCCCATGTTGATATCACCGAAGTCGTATGCTGCTCGCTCAATGGCCTTGATTGCACTGTCAATCATCATCGCATAAGCGCTGAATTCTTGGCCAAGTGTCATGGGAACCGCATCCTGGTTTTCAGTACGTCCCATTTTCAAAACGTCGGCAAACTCAGCTCCTTTTTTTTCCAACGATACCTTAAGATCTTCCATGGCACGAACAAGATTTTTGGAAGAAATGAGAACAGAGAGTTTGATTGCTGTCGGGTATGCGTCGTTAGTGGATTGCGAACAGTTTACATGATCATTGGGATGGAGATGCTCGTATTCTCCCTTGCTGTACCCCATCAGCTCCAGACCACGGTTGGCGATTACTTCATTGGCGTTCATATTTGTGGATGTGCCTGCGCCTCCTTGAAACATATCAACCGTAAAATTTTCATGAAGGTTACCTGCCAGGAGTTCATCACAGGCCTTGCAGATCGCGTCTTTTTTGTCTGTGGCCAGTCTGCCGAGCTCACAGTTTGCAAGTGCCGCAGCCTTTTTTACCATGGCAAGGCCCTGGATAAGGTGCTCGAAGTTGCTTACAAATATGCCGGATATCGCAAAATTTTCCATGGCCCGCTGGGTTTGCACACCATAATATACGTGATCAGATATTTCACGCTGGCCAAGTGAGTCGTGCTCAAGACGAAAACCGCTCACATCTACTTTTGCCTGTTCATGTGTTCTGTGCAGTTCTTTAGAGAGAACCCTGAGGCGCCTGTTAATCCCGACGGCAATCCTTGAGACTATCCTGTAGAAAATATCTGGTTGGTTTTCCCTGTATGCGTTGATTTTTTCTTTGGAAATCTGCCAGATTGTGGTGCCGTTTTTGGTGTATGCACCGTTTGAGTGTGAATCACCATCAAGAAAGGCGCCTTCACTTATTAACGCGCCGGCTGACATCGTCCCAATATGACGTGAAGATCCATGGAGTCCGCGCACGAGCTCCACATCACCTTTGAGGATGATACCCGCCCACTGTCGTGGCATTGATTGCTGAAATAACCATTCGTTGGGTTTATACGTTTTCTGCTCTCCCTGTTCGAAGAAAGCCGTCAGATCATTGATACTTATCCCTGAGGCTTTTGACGCCTGCTTGAGAATGGTGTGCCATGATATTCATGGGGTTTCCTCTTGATGGGCTTTTTTAAAGAATACTACCGCTAGAAAACCGAACACTACTGGAGCTGCAATGCTTAGAGATATGGTTATCGATTATAGCCGATTGAGTGCCACGAATTCGATGTAACTGGTCTCTGAGGATGTATGTCTTTGATTTCGTTTGCTTATGGATGGTGATTCACTACAGCCTTTTCTGCTTTTCGTAAGCATAATTATTCTGTACATGGACGGGCATTCTTTTCTAAATACTTCATAATACTGCCGGATGTTAGCTTAAATACAGGTTGAATTTCCAAACCAGCACTTTTCAACGCTTTTGCAATCCATTTATTACATGTGTTGAGAAGATAATAGCGTCCTTGGGCTGTATAAAATTGACTATTCCCATAAATACCGGTTCTTAGTGGAACTGTTGAATGTGTTGGTGTGTAAAGGAAGCTTGATTGAAGAAATATTTTCAGCGAGTCAAGTTCGTTGTCTGAGAGACATGTTGAAATAACAGGCTCACCGTTAAAATATTGTGCAGGCAGGGTAGAAATAGCAACGAGATGAAGCACAGCACCTTCGGACCAGAACATGGCCTGTAATGTGAGACCAGTCGTGATTTGCTGAGCCTGGTAAAATCCTTTATCTCCCCAGCCAATCTCATAAAAATCTGGCATCCCGAAACGTCTTTCCAGTCCCGGAACAGCTTCATTGAGAATTGCTCCGGAAATAATAAGTCCGGTATGCCAACCATGACTTACAATATAAACAAGGTGCGATCTAACAGGCTGGGCTTCTGGTATTGGCTGTACGGCGTATGGCTTTGCCGAGCATGCGGATAGCAACGCGGTTAAACATGTATAAAGTAAAAACAGTCGTAACTGGTTACTTGCAACCAGCTTTGTTTTCATTGGCAACTATAATGTTCATATGTGGTTTCATTCATCAGGCAGCTGTTGACTGGCAATGGGTCACTGTGCGGGTAACCAGTTGCTTTCACTTGTAATTAGTTAGGCAGACTGTGCCTTTGCTTCCTCAATCGGGATAGATATCGTAAAGGTGGAACCCTTGCCAACTGTACTTTTTACATCTACATGACCCTTGTGGGCATTGGCAATATGCTTGACGATGGACAAACCTAAGCCTGTGCCCCCCTGATCACGCCCTCGACCCTTGTCGCAGCGATAAAAACGCTCAAACAGTCTTGAAAGATGTTCTCTGGCAATTCCCGGCCCTTGATCGACAACACTGATATTGGCATATTTTCTTCCTTCCATGGTTTCACTGCAGTAGGAACGCAATGTTACAGGGGTATTCTCAGAACTGTAGCGAATGGCATTGATTAGCAGGTTGATAAGAGCCTGCTCCAGCAGCGGCTGGTTTAAAGGTGCTTCCAGTTCCGGATCATCCTCAATGTTGACAGCGATCTGTTTCTTCTCTGCAGCTTCTTTGCAGCGCTGTTTTACCGATGTCAATAACTCGGTAATGGAGACCGGAGTGAGGTCTATACTTTCTGTATTCACAGGGTTTTCAACCCTGGAAAGCACCAGAAGATCATCAATAATGTCATCGAGCTTGTTGCTTTGCTTGGCTACCACCTGCAGGAATTTGAGTGACTGTTCCTTGTCTTCCAGGCCGTCATCGAGAATAGTTTCCACATACCCTTTAATTGCCGTAATCGGGGTTTTCAGTTCATGGCTGACATTGGCTACAAAATCCTGGCGTATGTTTTCCAGACGATTGAGTTTGGTTAAATCGTGCATAACCAGCAATGCGCCGATGGTCTCATTTTCAGCGCACAGGGGAACTGCGTGAGTCTGTAACTCAAGGCGTGTACTTTTATCATATATGGATACCTGTTCTTTTTGCAGGTTATTCTCCGTCAGCGCCCGGTCAAGCAGTTCCAGAAGCTGCTGGTTGCGTATGATACCTTGCACCATCTTTCCTTGTACCGATTCAGCAGAAAGAGAAAACATATCAGAAGCAGCCTTGTTCATGCGCAGGATTTTTTTATCTTTGTCTATGGCAACCACGGCATCTGCCATACTGGAAAACACAGCTTCAAGTTCATTACGTTGCTGTATAATCACCCGCACCCGACGGTTGATCTCTTCCACCATCTTATTGAGCGCGCCTGCCAGGCCCGCAAGTTCAACAGACATATAATCACTGTTGATTTTTACCATCTGATCAATGCGGCCTTTGGTAAGCTGCTCGGCACCTCGCTTCATTTCCTCAATGGGACGGCTGATCATACGGGCCAGCTGATACGCAAGAAGTGCAGCTATGATCATAATAGCAATACCCACCCAAATCATTTTTTTAAATGCCTTGTTAAGCATGGCGTTATAAGGCGTGGTGGGCAAGGATAAGCGAAGAACAGCATTTCCGCTTTTTCCAAGTTGTGTCGGGATAGCCACATAGAGCATTGATTGGCCAAGGGTGTTGCTGTATCTCTGCGATGCTCCTATCCTCCCTTTAAGTGCCTCTGCCACTTCAGGTCGAGTGGCATGGTTCTCCATAACTCTGTAATCTTCATTGGAATCGCTGAGTACAACGCCTTTTGTATCTATCAGTGTGATTCGAGTCCCTGCGCTACGACCTGCCTGTCTGACATATTGATGTAATGTTTCGCGATCATGCTGGTACAGATATTTAATGGGAGGTTCAATGAGACGGGTTCTCGATTCTATTCCGGCCTGCAGCCGTTCAATATAGAATTCCCTTCCCTGCTCAGTGGAATACCAGCCGATAAAGAGGATAGCAACCAGGGTGATGAGCACAGTGCCGGGGAAGATCTGCCAGAAAATTTTTGTATTACGCATGTGCTATGTTATATGTGAAGGTTCAGGATGCACACAGACTTCAGAATATGCGCAAGGTGTTACCGCAGGTATGAAGATGGTCGTGTAGCTCAGAGACGATGACAGGATAGAGTGTATAGGTCTGTCAGAAGTTTCAGTCAGTTTCTTTCATTCTATATCCAATGCCACGAACTGTTTCTATGTAATCGCCTGTATCTTCGAGTTTTTTACGTAGCCCAAAAATCTGTACATCCACAGCTCGAGGTGTGATCATGTAGTCATATCCACGCACATGGTCAATGATCTGTTGTCTGGAAAACACCCAGCCAGGTCTGGCTGCAAGCAGGGAGAGGATAGTAAACTCAGTAATGGTTAAGTGGACTTTTTCGCCATTGACCCGGACTTCATGTCTGCCTGGATGAATTTCCATGCCATGCAGACGAATGATTCCGTGCTGGTCTTCGGTTGCCTGATCAGTTGAAGGGGCAGGTTTCCTTCTCAGAATAGCCTCTATACGGGCAAGCAGGACCCGGGGGCTGAAAGGTTTGGTGACATAGTCATCGGCACCGGATCCCAGACCGCCTACAATATCGTCTTCTTCACTTTTCGCCGTCAGCATGACGATGGGGATGGAACAAATTTTTTCCTGACTGCGTATTATGTTACATATTTCAACGCCATCTTTGCCCGGTAGCATCAAATCCAGTACAATGGCATCAATAGGTTCTTTATCAAGGTACTGGAGTGCTTCTTCTCCACTGTCAGCACAACTGACGTTGTAACCGGCCTTAATCAGGTTGTAACTTACTAATTGTTGAATATCTGCATCATCCTCAACAACCAGGATGCGATTCTTTCCCACTTTTTTCTCCTTATTACAGGGTGATTATTTCATAGAACAGATTACCCTGTGGTCAGGCTGTTGCAACAAAAAAGAAATAGATTAATGATATCCTAACGTAAAACTAACGGCGGGGCAATGGATTACGGCTTATATATATGCTGCGATAGTATCTTTAATGATTCAGCTAAAGGAGGCTGTGCGTGAGTCGGCATATGTTTTTCCACAGGGAAATCGACAAACTGAAAAAGGGAATACTCAACCTTGGCGGAATGGTTGAAGTACAGGTGCGTAACGCCTGTGCATTGCTTGGAAAATATGATGAACAGGCAGCCCGGGAGCTGATGAATTCCGATTGGAAGATTGATGATGCGGAAATTGCAGTAGAAGAAGAATGTCTGAAAGTTCTTGCGCTCCATCAACCTGTTGCCCGTGATCTGCGTCTGATTATTGCCATTATTAAAATCAACAATGAGCTGGAGCGGATAGCTGATATTGCCATTAATATTACCAAGCGTTTAATCACCATTCAGAAACATACCCCTGTCAATTTCAGTTTTGATTATCAGCCAATGGCTGAGCAAGTCCTGGAAATGCTAAAAATCAGCCTTGACGCGCTGGTGACAGAGGATGCCACCCTGGCTCGCAAATTATTTGTAATGGATGAAGAGGTAGACAGTATGCGTAATATGGTATACCGGGAGGTTATTGCAGAAATTCAAGGCGGAAATACTGCAGGTGCAACAGGCCTGGTCAACCTCTACCTTATTGCCCGGCATTTGGAGCGTATAGGGGACAGAACCAATAACATTGCGGAAGAGATAATTTACCTGGTGGAGGGAGAAATTGTTCGTGGAGGGGGAGAAGCTGTTTAAGGGTCGCTGAAAATAATAAATATCCAAAAAATGCGTGGGATAATGGTTTGGTAACGTCGTCGCGTCAATGGTTCCATGCTGCCGTATTGAGCCATTGATGCGACGACGTTAGTACAGGGCGGTTTATTTTGTTTCCTGACCGAGACAGGTACCTGTCTCCAGTGCTGATTTGACCCAGGGATGATTCTGGGGAATGAGTTTACGAACTCCAACTACTTTCTCCAGAGGAACCAGCTGTGTTGTTTCCCCGCGAACTGCGACCATGCAGCCAAATTTTTTTGCTGCAATGGCATCCACACAAGCTGTCCCCAGACGTGTAGCCAGAATACGATCTGCGGCTGTTGGCGTGCCTCCTCTCTGCAGGTGTCCCAGTATGGTGAGCCGGCTTTCCAGGCCCGTCAACTCT
Source organism: Desulfogranum japonicum DSM 18378 (assembly GCF_000429945.1). GTDB lineage: Bacteria > Desulfobacterota > Desulfobulbia > Desulfobulbales > Desulfobulbaceae > Desulfogranum > Desulfogranum japonicum. The sequence goes on from NZ_AUCV01000001.1 coordinate 48,569, forward strand.
TCCAGCATGCTTGTCAGACGCAGGGTGTTGTTGGTTTGTGAGGATTTGAACTGTTGGAGTAATTCTGCTATTTTACCGAGTTTTTTTTCATCCTGATTCTTTTTGGCTTTTTGTTTCTTTTCAAGCAGTTCATTGTATTTATTGGCGTTTTCTTTTGAGAGCGCTCCTTCTGAAACAGCCACAATGGAAAAGTTTTTACCACGATGGCGGCGTCGACGGATTGCTTCAGCCACTACATTGATATCATAGGGGATTTCCGGAATCAGGATAACGTCTGCCCCACTGGCCAGTCCGGCACCGAGTCCCAGCCAGCCCGTGTTGTGCCCCATGATTTCAACAACGATGATGCGATGATGGCTGTGTGCTGTTGAATGAAGCCTGTCAATGGCGTCCGTAGCAATTGACAGGGCAGTATCAAAACCAAATGTGATATCGGTTTGTGCGACATCATTGTCAATGGTTTTGGGCAGGGTAATAATGTTCATGCCTGACTTGGACAATCGGTAGGCATTTTTTTGAGTTCCTCCACCGCCAATGCAGATGAGTGCATCCAGGTGATGACGTTCGTAATTATCCATCATCACTTCGGTCATATCCTGCATTTTTGAGCCCACGGGCATTTTGTGAGGCTTATCTCTGCTGGTACCGAGTATTGTTCCGCCAAGGGTCAGAATGCCGGAAAGAATGTCGCCTTCAAGTTGGACTGTCCTGTTCTCCATAAGACCACGAAAGCCGTCGCGAAAACCTATCACCCTCATACCGTATGTGCTGAGGGCACTTTTTCCTATGGCTCGAATGGCTGCATTTAAACCAGGGCTGTCACCGCCGGCTGTGAGAACACCAATACATTTTCCCATAACTTTCTCTCCGCACTATGCATATTTGTTTTCCAGGGTATGCGCATGGCATACATCCTGATATAATCATTTTTTTGTTTCTTACTATGCAGTGTATCATAACTCTATACAATACAGAAAAGAGCATATGTGTTTCCTGTAGCATGAAGCACCAGGCATTCCAGATAAGGGGCTCGGAAAAAAGATATTCTCCAACCTTGTTGGTTTGTTATCTAATTCTCATGACTGTCTCCGCGGATCAATACGGTCAGTGCGGAACCAATGAGAAAGTCATGAGAATGGGTCTGTATCCTGCGCAATTTTGGGAGAGGTGTTATTTCCCGCGACCTTAACGAATGTCTGTCCATCAATGGTCTTTTCCGAGCCTCGTTCCTCGCTTACCTAAACTTGAGCAAAAATCCTCATTTCTGGACAGACACTAACCACTGTTCATAATGCCAGAGGCATCGCTCAGTTATGGATTCGGGGCAAGGCCGGTCTATTCATTCATGCTGTCACTGATGTTGTAGGTGCTGTTAACACTCTGTACAGAAATAATACAATAAGCATATTCTTTCCGGGCTGACAACCGGTCTAATGAAATCCTAACTTCTTTCGAATAGTCGTTTAATACTGGCTCCATACTATGTAGTTTCATTAAGACACCATGCATGGAGAGTTTATTATGTCACCAAACCTGTTCTTAGTCGTTTTGCTGGGGATATCAGCCCTGGCCTATAGGCAGGGAAAGAAAAAGGCCTTTGCCTCTGTTACCGAAAAGAGTCAGAGACTCCACTCGCTTCCCAATTATTATGGAGTTCTCACAGCATTGTGGTGTTTTATACCGGCTATTCTCATTTTTTTGCTGTGGCAGTTATTTTCCGATTTCATTCTTACTGGCATTGCCATGCAGGATGTTTTTGCCAATACTCCCCATCTCAGTCCTGCAGAACAGAATTTGTTGATTAATGACATGCGCAATATGGTGGCGGGTGTCGTTAGTCGTGTTGATGCAAACCCGTTGGTTGAGCAGGCTGTTGAGCGCTATCTGAATATACGTGTCATAAGCCATATGGCTCTGGGGGTAATCATGCTGATTGCTGCCCTGATCCCCGGATGTTGGATTTATACCCGCATTAAACCTGAGTTTCGGGCGAGAAACCACGTAGAACAAATTGTGGAAATTCTTCTTATTCTTTGCTCCACCGTTGCCATACTGACCACTGTAGGCATTGTCCTGTCCGTACTGTTTGAATCCATTCGTTTTTTTCAGCAGGTTCCTTTGTGGGATTTTCTGTTCGGCTTGAAATGGAGTCCGCAGATGGCTATCAGGGCTGATCAGGCTGGAAGTTCCGGCAGCTTCGGCGCTGTGCCTGTCTTTGCCGGGACATTTATGATATCAGGTATTGCCCTGGCCGTAGCCGTTCCCATTGGGCTGATGTCTGCTATATACCTTTCCGAATATGCAGGCAAGAAGCTGCGGGCTGTTGTCAAACCTCTGCTTGAGATCCTTGCCGGTGTTCCCACCGTTGTCTATGGCTTTTTTGCAGCATTGGTTGTAGCTCCTCTTATCCGGGATATGGGCCTAACCATGGGAATGTCTGTGTCTTCAGAAAGCGCACTGGCCGCAGGTCTGGTTATGGGCATCATGATTATTCCCTTTGTCTCTTCCCTTTCAGATGATGTGATCAATGCCGTACCACAGTCTTTACGTGATGGTTCGTATGGTCTCGGTGCAACAAAAAGTGAAACTATTAAAAACGTTATCATACCCGCCGCACTGCCCGGAATAGTAGGTTCCATTCTCCTGGCAGCTTCCCGGGCCATCGGTGAGACTATGATCGTGGTTATGGCAGCAGGTCTGTCTGCAAATCTTACGGCCAATCCTCTGGAGGCTGTGACCACGGTAACCGTACAGATCGTAACCTTGCTGGTAGGGGATCAGGAGTTTGACAGTCCCAAGACACTGGCGGCCTTTGCTCTTGGTCTATTGCTTTTTGTCACTACTCTCATGTTGAATGTGGTCGCCCTGTATGTTGTACGCAAGTACCGCGAAGAATACGAATAACCTTCATGGGAAACGGAATAGAATCATGAAAACAGAAAATACTTCAACCATGCAGGTGGTGAACAGCGGGCTGGCCAAACGATACGCCAAAGAAAAGCGCTTCAGGATGCTTGGTATCGGAGCGGTAGTCATCAGCCTCCTGTTTTTGGTAATCCTGTTCAGTTCCATTGTGGGGAATGGTTATACTGCATTTCGTCAGTCAGTTATTGTGCTTGATATTCATTTTGATAAACAGATTCTGGATGTCAGTAATCTGCGCTCTGCAAATTATGCCAAACTGGTCAAGGATGCCATGTCCGGTTTGTTCCCCGATGTTACAGGCCGAAGCGACAAACGTATGCTGCATCGTCTTGTGAGTTCAGGGGCGGCGTTTCAACTGCAGAAAATGATTATTAAGGACCCCAGCCTTATTGGCCGGACCGTAGAGGTGCGAGTGCCGGCAGACGATGAAGTTGACATGTTTATCAAGGGATATATTCCTAGAAATGTGCCGGAATCCGAGCGCAGGATATCCGATCAGCAGATGGCCTGGATTGATCGCCTGGTGGACTCAGATCGTCTGGAGCGAAGGTTTAACACGACCTTTTTCACTGCTGGTGATTCCAGAGAGCCTGAGCTATCCGGCATCAAAGGTGCTGTGACCGGATCTTTTTTTACCTTGTTGGTCACCCTTGTTCTTTCATTTCCCATCGGGGTTGCAGCAGCTGTCTATCTTGAAGAGTTTGCCCCTGTAAACAGATGGACAGATTTTGTGGAAGTAAATATCAACAATCTGGCAGCTGTACCTTCCATTGTTTTTGGACTCCTTGGCCTGGCAGTGTTTTTAAACTTTTTCGGATTTCCCAGGTCAGCACCTTTGGTCGGCGGCATGGTTCTTACCCTCATGACATTGCCCACCATAATTATTGCCAGCCGGGCTTCCTTAAAATCTGTACCGCCATCCATCCGTGAAGCTGCACTGGGGATTGGAGCGTCAAAATTGCAAACAATAACCCACCATGTGCTCCCTTTGGCAATGCCCGGCATGATGACAGGAACCATTATCGGCATGGCCCAGGCCTTGGGTGAGACGGCTCCTCTGCTGATGATTGGTATGGTGGCATTTATCGTTGATATACCTGGTGGAATAACTGATCCGGCCACAGTACTTCCCGTACAGATTTATTTATGGGCAGATTCTCCTGAACGGGCCTTTGTGGAGAGGACATCCGCTGCCATCATGATTTTGCTTGCCTTTCTTATTTTGATGAATGGTACTGCTGTGCTTCTGCGTAGAAAGTTTGAGCGTCGTTGGTAGTTGTTGGAGATTATTGGAAAACAATAATCATACCTATTCTTAACATTGTTCAAATAGAGCCGGGCTATACATTGTATCTTGTTATGATCAATTGTATCTCTATTTATCTTTACAGGAGCGAGTTATGTTGAAGAAAACATGTATTTTTGCAGTGGCAACTCTACTGGTTGGTACTGCAGCGGGTAGTTCTATGGCTGCCGGACGTGATTACATTTCCATTGTTGGATCTTCCACCGTCTATCCTTTTGCCACCACCGTTGCCGAACAGTTTGGTAAAACGAGCAAGTTTAAAACGCCTAAAATTGAGTCTACAGGATCAGGCGGTGGTATGAAACTTTTTTGCGCCGGTGTGGGGGTAGATACTCCGGATATCACCAACGCTTCGCGAAGGATTAAAAAATCCGAGTTTGAGAGCTGTCAGAAGAATGGTGTGAAGGACATTGTTGAGATTAAGGTCGGATATGACGGCATTGTTGTGGCCAACGCAAAGAGTGCTCCCCAGTTGAAACTGACCAGAAAGGAATTGTTCCTGGCCCTCGCCAAACAGGTTCCTGATCCACAAGGTGGAGAGCAGCTGGTTGCAAATCCTTACAAGACCTGGAAGGAAGTCAACAGCGAACTGCCTGATACCGCTATCGAGGTACTTGGTCCTCCGCCAACTTCCGGTACTCGCGATGCCTTTGTGGAACTCGTTATGGAGAAAGGGTGTTCCGAATATGGGTTTATCAAATCTCTTAAAAAGTCTGATAAGAGTGAATTCAAGGCAGTGTGTCACACTGTACGGGAAGATGGAGCGTATATAGAAGCTGGTGAAAACGATAACCTGATCGTACAGAAGCTTGAGGCAAATCCTGCAAGCCTTGGTATCTTCGGTTTCAGTTTTCTGGATCAGAATACGGACAAAATCCAAGGGTCTCTGGTTGAAGGTGAAGCACCGACTTTTGAAAATATTGCAGATGGCAAATATCCCGTCTCCCGGCCATTGTATTTTTATGTAAAAAAGGCCCATGTTGGTGTGATTCCCGGGATGGAAGAGTATCTTGCTGAATTCACGGCAGATCGCGCCTGGGGTGAAGACGGATATCTTGCAGAAAAAGGATTGATTCCTGCACCTGCTGAAGAACGGAAATCTTTTGCTGAAGCAGCAAAAGAACTGGCTCCGTTGAACATGTAATAACTTTCTACTGATGATGTGATCAACCTGCGTTATAGTAGATATTGATAATATGCCGGATCCTTCCGTACAGGAAAGATCCGGCGATGCATATGGCAAGGTTTGAAAATGGCGATGGATACGGTAATTGATATGGCAGATACCTTTGGAGTTGGCAAACAGGTACATGAGCAGGAAGTGACAAAGGCTCTCTCCCGTGAGGATGATAGTCAGACCGTTGGCGCTCCGTTTGTCGATGCCCCCCGTATGGTTTGCCGCGATGTCAATGTATACTATGGTGAGAAACAGGCCATCAGCAACGTCTCTCTGGATGTGGCTGAACATGAAGTCCTTGCCATGATTGGGCCATCAGGTTGCGGCAAATCCACTTTTCTTCGCTGTTTGAACAGAATGAATGATACTGTAGATATCTGCCGGGTAACCGGAGAAATTCTGCTGGATGGACGAAATATATACGATAAAAGTGTAGATGTCGTGCCGTTGCGAGCACAGGTCGGCATGGTGTTTCAAAAACCTAATCCTTTTCCCAAGTCAATTTTTGAAAATGTTGCCTATGGACCTAAAATCCACGGACTGACCAACAGCAGGTTTGAGCTGCAGGATATTGTGGAAGATTCTTTGAAAAAAGCGGGTTTATGGGATGAGGTCAGTGACCGCCTGGATCAGCCGGGGACAGGACTGTCAGGAGGGCAGCAGCAACGTCTGTGCATCGCACGGGCAGTGGCTGTCCGGCCTGAGGTGATTCTTATGGATGAGCCCTGTTCTGCGCTGGATCCCATTGCCACTGCAACAGTTGAGGATTTGATAACTGAACTACGGGAACATTACACAATTGTGATTGTAACTCACAATATGCAACAGGCTGCACGCATTTCCCAGCGCACAGCGTATTTTCATTTGGGAAGGTTAATAGAAGTGAACCCGACTGACCAGGTTTTCACCAATCCAAGGCATCGGTTGACGGAAGATTATATTACCGGGCGTTTCGGTTGAATATGCCTATTTTTAAGGTGTTGCGCGCTCTGTGAGCGGCATGAGCGGCAAGGATGGGTGCAAGGCATTTCCCGGATGTGCTGTCGTCTCTCAGCCAGTGAAGGACCGGTAATACCTCGTGTGTCACCGGTCCTTTGTTCTTATGCATAGGTGTCAATTCGCTGGGTCCCCACACCGGTTACCCTCTCTGTCTCAGGACGCTCCGGGCTTTTCCCCTGCTCACGTGACATATCAGCTTTTTCCTCGGTTCTCTGGAGGTTTTGCTGGCTGTCTTCAGCTCTATTCATGATAATTTCACGTCCTGCTGACGTTGCACTGTTTATTTCCATCAGGTACCTCCATGTATCCTTCTTGCTCCATACCCGAATCCGTGACTACCCGGTGCGCGAATGTTGGTAAGTATTTCTTCTTACCCCTAATTTTTGCATGAGGTGCAGCCTCAGAACTTTCGAACCGCCCCAATGGACGTTCAGGTATATATATAGAATATCGCATGAAAGGAGGCTGGTCAATGGGTGATTCTGCTTTATGTGTAGCATGCCGATGGCTTGATAATGAAGGAATCGTAGTGATTTCTGTTACATGTTCTCCCTTTGTGCAAAAACATATCGCCTGGTGCAAATTGTAAAAAAATATTTACCCCAGGCAGGTTGTCAGCCGGAATTTTTCATGTGTCAATTCTAATGTATCTTTACGCTGCCCCTTATCAAAAAGCAGTGACTTTCCGAATACCCACTGTGTCTCGCTGTACAGTGCGATGATACTTGACAGCCGGTTTGCCAAACAGCATGACATATCCGAGCATGTGGTCATCGGGTATACCCAGTTTTGCAGGGGTTTCCGGAAGAATTGAAGTAAAAGCCCACTTGGCAAGGCCGTCCCACAGCGTTCCAACGCCCATTGAGGCCGCCATAATTTCAAAATACGTCAGGGCTATGTAACAGTCCGCCTCAGGAGAAGGACCGTTTTTTGGGGAAGAAATAATCAACATGTGCGGGGCCTTACGGAAGAGAATGTCATTGCCACTGTCCCATGCCCGGATAATACCTGCGAAAAATTCCAACCCCTGGGGGAGTTGTTCTGCTTCCGCCTGTTTACGAATTCCTGCAATGGTCTGCTGTCTGATCTGTTCCATCACAGCCTGATCCTCGACCAGAGTAAACAGAAACTGGCGGTTATTGACTCCTGTGGGGGCATTGCCTGCCACTGTCAGGAGTTTTTGTATTGTTGCCTGTGACAGTGGACGGGAAGAGTACCTGCGAACCGATCGTCTGCCCCGAAGCAAGGTTTCAACCTGCATGGGTGTTGGCAGGTTGTTGTGAAGATCTATGGAATCGTCAGGGGATATACCAAAGACAGATAACGCACCAGTAGGACAGATGGCAAGGCAGTGCTGGCACCTGATACATTGATCAGCCTTCTCCTCATCCACACAGGGTTGTTCATTCATCATCTGTAATATGGCATAGGGACAGTCGTCAACACACATGCCACACCCTGTACAACGATCTTGGTCGATTTGCAGTTGTAAATCCATGGCAACTCCTGAAAAAAATGAATAATAAAATAGCGTTGAAATACAAGTTACTCTATAGTACTACGTATCATATAACGGCATGACACCCAATGAATATTGATTTGACCATTCAAGAGCTCAAAGAATTCGATGGAGGAGTCGTGGACACATCCAGTCTTATTTATCTGCAAAGATTGTTCTTGTTAGCGCTCACAGCTTCTCGAACGAAGTTGTATGTCCTCCCGCAGGTATGTAAAGAGTTTTTCCTTCCACTTCCTGTAGCAGTACGTAGATTGGACGTTGTCGCTGCAGATACTGACAATGCTGTTCTAATCGCAGCACAAACTCATGGTCTGGCTGTTATCTCAGAAGATAAGTATATTCTACGTCAGGCTAAAAAAACGCACATACCCCATTTCAACACATTGATGCTGGTGTTGTTTCTACGCTTCAAGAATGCCATAAACGAACAACAATACCTTGAATCTGTCGAAAAGCTTCGAGAATTTGCACATTATGGTGCTCCTGTATTCGCTTTTGCCGAATCCGTCTTTACAACAATGAAATCACATGGTGAACTCTCCGCCTGTTTTACAGGTATTGTGGAGAAATCGGAACACCACTTGCATGGCAGTATAGAGAGAAGAAAATAACTATCTTTTACCTGGAATGCCGAATATAACGGTATTTCCGCTAAAAAGCCTGTTGCAACAGTATATATTTGTTTTTGTAAGCTATCTGTTTTGTATTTTTAATGTGTCACGTGGTGGTTTTGTATAACAGATACGACATGTTCATATAAGAGGTGTTATCAGATGGAAAAGCCTATATCGCAAAGAGTCCGCTATACCAGACGTACTTTTTTACAGATTGCTGCAGTGGCAGGGACTGCCGGTGCAGTATGCGGCTGGACATTTATACCGCATGACGCCAGGGCGCATGTTGTCAGAGAAGTCAGAACATTAATGGGAACGCAAATCAGCCTGATAGTCTGCGGACCTGACCGGGATGCCTGTTATAATGGCATTGAAAAGACGCTTGATCGCATGGAGCAGATAGAGGGCTTTCTTAGCCGGTTCATGGATGGCAGCGATTTATCACGGTTAAATAGTTCTGGAGTTATTGACCATCCTGGCATGGACCTGCGAGAAGTACTCTCCCTGGCGGCGGATATTTCAGGGCTTACCGAAGGTGCTTTTGACGTAACCGTACTCCCACTTTTGCAATTGTACCAGAGTAAACAGCCCGTGAATACTTCAGCTTTTCAGAAAGCCCTTGAGCTGGTGGGATACCACCGGGTGGTAAGTTCGTCAGAACAGATACGTTTTTCCAAACCTGGAATGGGGATAACTCTGGATGGCATTGGCAAGGGGTATATTGTTGATCAGGGCGTTGCCACTCTGCAGGCCGCAGGCTTTAGCAACATTTATGTGGAGGCTGGTGGTGATCTCATGGTATCTGGGCAAAAACCAGGCAGACGACCATGGCGTATCGGAGTTCGAAACCCAAGGCCTGAACATCCGGGAAAAATGGTGGCCATCGAAACAAACCGATCTCTTGCCGTGGCTACTTCAGGGGATTATATGCAGTATTTCAGCAAAGATATGAGGCATCATCATATTCTGGATCCCCGTACGGGTATTTCACCTCCTGAACTTGCCAGTGCAACAGTTACCGCTCCTTCGGTGGCCAAGGCTGACGCTCTGGCAACAGCTGCCATGGTCATGGGTCCGGAAAGAAGTATGGATATCCTCGCCTCCCTCCCAGATTGCGAGGCCTTGCTGATAGGAAAAGATCTCCGTCAATATCGTACAACTGGTTTCCAGGCATGATATGAATACCATTACCATCACAAAAGGCGTGGATTTGCCCCTGGAGGGGGCTCCCCGTCAGGAAATTCGCGAAGGGAACCGGATTGCTCATGTTGCCCTGGTAGGGGATGATTTTATTGACCTGAAGCCTTCTATGCTTGTGCGGGAAGGTGATCGGGTACAACTTGGGCAACCCGTTTTTACAGATAAGAAAAATCCTGGTTTTTCGTTTACAGCCCCAGGGTGTGGGGTTGTGCAATCCATTCATCGTGGTGCCAAACGTAAGTTTGAAAGCCTGGTTATTGAATTGGATGGTGAGGATGCCGTATCTTTCAGCCATCTTACCGAAAAACAACCTGCAGGGATGAGTCCTGAAGAAATTCGTCAGGCATTGTTTGATTCAGGTCTGTGGACCGCTTTCAGAACCAGGCCGTATGGAAAGATACCTGCTTGTACAGCCACACCGTCGTCGGTTTTTGTAAATAGTATGGACAGCCAGCCATTGGGCGTAGATCCGGCAGTGGTTGTATCCGGGCATGAAGAAGAGTTCCGTCTAGGATTAGAGGTACTTGTGGCGATGCTTGGGGTGCCGGTACATATCTGCAGTTCGGAAAAGACTTCCGCGGCTGTTACCGAGACGGAGCTGATAAGCTGTTGGCAGTTCAGCGGACCACACCCTGCCGGTCTCCCTTCAACCCATATTCATTACATTGATCCTGTTCATGAGGGAAAAGAGGTTTGGCTTTTGGATTATCACGATGTCATATCCTTGGGGCATCTGTTTTTGAAGGGGGAGATTCGTACTGAAATAATCGTTGCTCTGGGAGGTGAGAACTTCAGCAATCCATCTCTGGTGAGAACCTTTCAGGGTGCCTGTCTGCAGGAGTTATGCATGGACGAGCTTGTGGACAAACAGGGACAACGCCTTCTGTCCGGTTCTGTCCTGGACGGTCGGCCAGACAGTGTGTACACCGGCTACCTGGGGAGGTATCATCGTCAGGTCTCTGTGGTGAAAGAAGGCAGCGGAAGGTCACTCTTTGGCTGGATGGCACCTGGAACAAAGAGATTTTCCGTCACACGGCTGTTTGCTTCAGCCTTTTCCCGACAGGCAAAGATGTTGCCTTTTATCACGGCGGTCTGGGGAGGGGACAGGGCGATTTATCCCCTGGATGTATATGACCGGGTCATGCCTCTGGATATCATGGCATTACCCTTGCTGAAGAGTCTCGCTATTCGGGATACCGAAAAATCTGCAGCATTGGGATGCCTGGAACTTGTTGAAGAGGACCTGGCGCTTTGTTCCTTTGTGTGTCCTGGAAAAAATGAGTTTGGTCCCATGCTCAGGGAGGTACTTCGTTCCATTGAGCGTGGAGAATAACGTGTACTTTGAAGAGCGCTTCACTGGCTAGTGTCTGTCCAGTGTCCTTAGCGTAAGATACCTGTAATACACACGGGTTTGCAAAAGAGTGTCCCATGAAAATACTGAGTAATCTGTTAGAAAAATTCGGAAGCAGGTTCACAAAAGGCGGCCCCCTTGAACGATGGTATCCTTTTTATGAGGCCATTGACTCCTTTCTGTTTCACAGCAGTAGAACGACAAAGACAGCACCGCACATACGGGATGCTGTGGATTATAAGCGTATAATGATCACCGTGCTCATTGCCTTGATTCCCTGTACGTTTATGGCCCTCTGGAATACAGGCTACCAGGCTAATCTTGGTTTGCAGCAGATGGGCATATCCTCACCTGAAGGCTGGCGGGGTGTGATTATGGAATGGGCGGGAGGTTGCGACGCTCAGTCCCTCTTCTCCAACTGCATCCACGGCGCACTGTATTTTCTGCCAATATATCTGGTAACCCTTGTGGTGGGAAGCATCTGGGAGTCTCTTTTCAACATCATCCGGGGGCATGAATTTTCAGAGGCTTTTCTGGTCACGAGCCTGTTGTTTCCCCTGACGCTTCCTCCTACCGTACCTCTATGGCAGGTAGCCCTTGGCATTAGTTTTGGTATCGTCTTTGCCAAGGAGGTGTTTGGCGGAGTAGGGCGTAACTTTATGAATCCTGCTCTGGTTTCCAGGGCTTTTCTCTTTTTTGCCTATCCTGCCCAGCTGACCGGTGACAAGGTCTGGACAGCCGTGGACGGATTTACCGGGGCGACACCGATCAGCGCAGCAGCTGGCGGAATTGTTCAGCAGGGGACGGAGAGTGCCGGATATGGTTTCTGGCAGCTCTTTCTTGGTAATATACCGGGTTCCATGGGAGAGACATCCACCCTGGCCTGTTTGCTCGGAGTCGCCATTCTGCTTGTAGCAGGTATTGCCTCCTGGCGGATCATGCTTTCCATGTTTCTCGGTGGGATAGTGATGGCCAGTGTCCTCTTTGTGCTACCTTCAGGCTCAAATCCTCTGTTGGAGATTCCTCCTCATTATCATATGGTTATGGGAGGATTTGCCTTTGGACTCACCTTTATGGCCACTGACCCTGTCTCCGCTTCACAGACACAGGTCGGGCAATGGTTATATGGTGCCTTTATAGGAATTATGGCCATTCTCATCCGGGTACTTAACCCGGCGTATCCTGAAGGCGTTATGTTGGCTATTTTACTTGGTAATGTGTTGGCCCCACTCCTTGACTATTGTGTGATTCAAGCTCATATACAACGAAGGGCGGTACGTCATGGCTGAAGAACATCCTTTAAAACCCTTTTACTCCGTGCTTGTCTTGGCTTTTTTCTGTTCATTGCTGGTCAGCGGTGCTGCGGTGGGTTTAAGGCCTTTTCAAGAGGCAAACAAGCAGTTGGATCAGCGAAAAAATATTTTGCGGGCAGCTGGGATTTATTCAGCTGAAATTCCTGTGGATAAACAGTTTGAGAAGGTGGAAACCAGGATTGTTGACCTGGTTAGTGGTGAGTTTGTCAGTGAACAGGTGCTTGCTCCCGGTGAGTATAATCAGAGAAAAGCTGCCTTTACAGAAGAATATGGTCGTCAATTATCCCCCGGAACAGACAAGGCTGGGCTGTCCAGGATTGAAAAATATTCTCTGGTATATCTGATTAAGGATGGGCAGAACATACAGCAGGTGGTCTTGCCGGTACGCGGAAAAGGGCTCTGGTCAACCATGTTTGCCTATGTGGCCCTGGATGCTGATCTCAATACCATACAGGGTATCAGCTTTTATGAACATGGAGAAACGCCGGGGCTTGGCGGTGAAATTGAAAATCCAAAATGGCAGGCTAGCTGGTCTGGAAAGAAAGTCTATGATAAAAGCGATACCGTTCGTTTCAGCGTGCTCAAGGGTGAATCAACGGCTACAGGGGAAGAAGCTGCATTTGAGGTGGATGGTCTGTCAGGTGCAACCATGACATCGATGGGAGTAAACGACCTCATGCACTTCTGGTTTGGAGAACATGGTTTCAAGCCGTTTATTGACAGAATTCAGGCACAGGGAGGTTTTAATGGCTGATAGAAAACGAGATCTTCTGCTTCGCTCCATTATTGAGCGCAATCCCATTGCACTGCTGGTCTTGGGAATATGTTCGGCGCTGGCCGTTACATCACAAATGGCGACAGCTCTGGTCATGTCTATCTGTGTTACCCTGGTTGTTGCCTGCTCAAGCTGTATCATCTCAATTGTCCGGCATCAAATTCCAAACTCTGTGCGCATTGGCCTGCAAATTACTGTTATCGCTACTTTGGTTATCCTGGTTGACCAGGTACTCAAAGCATTTTTCTATGACCTCTCCAAGCAGCTCTCAATTTTTGTAGGCCTGATTATCACCAACTGCATTGTTATGGGACGTGCAGAAGGCTTTGCCATGTCCAATCCTCCAATGAGCAGTTTCCTGGACGGCATAGGTAATGGATTGGGGTACAGCTTTGTACTGATGAGCGTTGCCTTTGTACGAGAACTGTTTGGGTCCGGTACGCTGTTCGGCTATGAGGTGTTGCCGTTGGTTTCAAACGGGGGCTGGTACATTCGTAATGGACTGTTTATTTTACCTGTAAGCGCGTTTTTTCTGATCGCAATACTTATCTGGATACTACGGACAATAGATCCCGTTCAGGTGGAGAAAGACTGATGGCGCACTACTTTGAGATAATTATCCGTTCTTTGTTTATTGAAAATCTGCCTCTGAGCTTTTTTCTGGGAATGTGCACCTTTCTGGCCATTTCTAAAAAGGTGAAATCAGCTGTGGGACTTGGCAGTGCAGTAATGTTTCTCATGGTCATTACTGTTCCGGTAAATAACCTGCTGCTCAATACAGTGCTTAAACAGGGTGCTCTGGCGTGGGCTGGGCAACCGGATCTTGATTTGGCTTTCCTCGGGTTATTGACATATATCGGTATAATAGCAGCTATCGTACAGATTTTGGAAATGGTCCTGGACAGATTTATTCCCGCCTTGCACGCAACATTGGGAATTTTTTTGCCATTGCTGACAGTGAACTGTGCAATCCTTGGCGGAACCTTATTTATGGTGGAACGTGATTATACGTTTGCTGAAAGTGTAGCCTATGGCTTTGGAGCCGGAGGAGGCTTTTTTCTGGCGGTTGTATTATTGGCAGGGGTGCGGGAAAAGCTGGAGTATGCTGATCCGCCTGCAGCGTTGAGAGGCCTTGGCACAACCTTTATCTGTGCAGGGCTTATTGCATTGGCATTTATGGGGTTGGCGGGCTTTTAATCCGGGCTAATAGACTGTATGCAAGCATACGGATACAGAACAGCTCTGTTGCTCTTTCCTGATTGGACCGGGAGAATGTGTTATGGTTGAAATCATTTTTGCTGTGCTCTGTTTTCTGAGCATTCAACTTGTTTTGGTAACTTTGATTGTTACGGCTAAGAAGGTTCTTTTACCCAGTGGTCAGATTACCATAACAGTGAATGGAGAAAAGGAACTGGAAGTGCAACCCGGGGGTAAACTGCTTTCCACTCTTGCCGAGCAGGGAATTTTTCTTTCCTCTGCATGCGGTGGTGGCGGCAGTTGCGGGCAGTGTCGCTGCATGGTCGAGGATGGAGGCGGTCAGATTCTGCCAACTGAACTGAATGCCATCAGCAGGGCTGAGGCAAAAAAAGGTATGCGTTTGTCCTGCCAGGTACCGGTAAAAAGAGATTTAACAATCAAGGTACCCACCGAAATGTTGGAGACCAGAAAATGGGAGTGCGTGGTGGCCTCCAACCGCAATGTGGCAACATTTATCAAAGAGCTGGTGTTGCAACTGCCGGAGGGGGAGAAGGTAGATTTTAAGCCCGGCGGATACATTCAGATTGAGGTCCCTCCTTATGAATTGTCGTACAAGACTTTTGACATAGATGAAAAATTCCTGGGAGACTGGACTAAATTCAAAATGTTTCAATACAAGTCCAATGTCAGTGTTCCTGTGACACGCGCCTACTCCATGGCAAACTATCCGGGGGAAGAAGGGATCATAAAACTCAATGTCCGTATTGCCAGTCCTCCACCCCGTGGACCTCTTGGGATTCCTCCCGGGCAGGCTTCTTCCTATATCTTTAATTTAAAAGAAGGTGATGCGGTAACCATATCAGGACCATATGGTGATTTTTTCATTGAAGAGAGTGATTCGGAGATGATTTATATCGGTGGCGGCGCCGGAATGGCACCACTGCGGTCGCATATTTTTGAGCTTTTTAAAGCCCGCAACACCAAACGGAAGGTCTCTTTTTGGTACGGCGGTCGCAGTATGCAGGAAGTTTTTTATGCAGAAGAATTCGAAGAAATCGCCAGGGAGCACGATAATTTTGAATTTCACGTTGCCTTGTCTGACCCACTTCCCGAGGATAACTGGGATGGCAAGGTAGGTTTTATCCACCAGGTTCTGTTTGATTCGTATCTGAAAGATCATCCAGCACCGGAAGATATCAACTATTACATGTGCGGCCCTCCAATGATGGTTTCAGCTGTGCTGGACATGCTGGATAATCTAGGCGTGGAAAAAGAAAATATTCATTTTGATGATTTTGGAGGCTAGGACTATGGTAGCCTTTACCCTTCTTTTTGTTGTCACCTTTGTCGCGATCTCTCTTTTTTCCTGGCTGATGATCTATAGCCGGGGGAAGAAGAGCATGCATGGCGAGCAACACGCTGGTTGTTCAACCGGGCAGGGATGCTGCTGCGGAGCACAGTTACAGACTCAACACCATATTCCAGTACAGCAGGAGATTCGTCATGAGTAGACTGGTAACCGACAGGACACCCACAATCTCTCTACGACGTATACTTGCTGCGGTAGGGTAGGGGGAGAGGAAGAATTAGATCGCGGTTTAGCCTTTCCCCACATTCTCATGGCAGAAGGAAAAAAGAATAAAAACAATTCAAGCTTTACGTTTGTTTAAAATCTCTTGGACAGTGTGTGTTAATACCTTCGCACGTATGGGTTTCATCAGAAAATCGGTGATTCCGATTTCTGTAGCAGTGTCTTTTGAAACCATGTTACTGTATCCGGTGCAAAGAATGATCGGTATTTCAGGTCGTAATTCCAGTATCTTTTTGGAAAAATCAACGCCTGAAAGGTGAGGCATTGTCTGGTCGGTGATGACAAGAGCAAAACGGTCAGGGGACCTTCGTATTTCGTCCAATGCTTTTTCACTGTTGCAGTGGCCGATAACCGTATATCCCTGAGTCTCCAGTACCATCTTGTACAGATCAACAATGATTTTTTCGTCATCAACAACCAGAATGCACTCACTGCTTCCTGCAACCTGTTCTTCTTTGTCTATTTGCTCTGCAATTGGTTTTGTTTGCATTTGAATGACAGGAAAAAAAATTTCAAATGTAGTCCCACTGCCAAGCTCACTTTTCACCTTGATAAATCCCCCACTACTCAGCACAACTCCATGGACAAGGGAGAGTCCTAATCCACTTCCCTGTCCAAATTTCTTGGTGGTGAAATAAGGGTCAAATATCTTTTCAATGATCTTAGGATCAATCCCCTGCCCCGTATCGCTCACCGAAAGCTCAATAAACGGCCCGGGAAAGAAATTTTCCTGGTCAGGCAACTCTTTTTTAGTCAGCATCACCTGCTTAAGTTTGATGGTAAGGGTACCTTTTTCATCAGCCATAGCCTGGACAGCGTTTATGCAAAGATTTATCAGGACCTGTTGAATCTTGGTCTCATCGCCCATTATATAGCCAGCGTCGACATCTATCTCTTCACATAATACTACCGTTGACGGCACGGAGGCGTGTAAAAGATTCAGCCCCTCTATTATGACTTCAGAAAGGTTAAAGGGGGCCTTTTTTTCATTCCCTGTGCGGCTGAAGGTGAGAATTTGCTGTATTAATTCTTTCGCTCTTGTTGAGGCAGATATTACATAATCAATATATCCATTAGTTCTCTTCTGATCTGGAGGAATGGCATATTTAATCAACTCAGAATAGCCCATAATGACTGTAAGGATATTATTAAAATCATGGGCTACGCCTCCAGCAAGAGTTCCGATTGCTTCCATCTTGCTTGTTTGGAAGAGTTTTTTTTCCACTTTTTTCTGGCTGGTTATATCTTTGGCAATATGGACAATGCGTTTGATATGACCATTTGAATCGAGAACAGGAGCGCTGCTGACATGAAAAGTTTTGTCGAGATTTTTATATAAGATATTCGCATTGTGACTTTTTGCATCGCCAATGGTCTTAACAACAGGACAGTCAGGGCATGGAGTGTCCCTTTCTCGGAAGATCTCGTAGCAGAATCTTCCACCTAACGCTTCTGGATCAATTTGAAAAGTTTCATACGCAGCCTTGTTGGCACGTACAATTCGCATCTCTGTGTCTTGGATAGTGATAACATCGTTGATAGCATCAAAAGTCTTCTCCCACTCTTGTTTTGCCTGGAGGTGTTTTTTTGCTGCCTGCTTCTGGGGGGTGATGTCCACGAGTGTAATCCGTAACCCCGTAGGAGTCTCAACGTCGGCAGTCTTTGCTTCAATATCAAGCCTTACCCAGCGAGGCGCATCAGGTTTGTGCTTGAGTCTCACTTCAACGCTCTGTTTTTCACCTGTTTCAACTGCCCTGAGCCTTGCGCGAGTGAAGGCCAGAACATTGTGGTCATCGTCAATGTAATTGGTGAATCCAGATCTCTGAATCTGGTTTCTTGATCCCCCTAATAACTGAACAGCAGCAAGATTTGCACGACTTATGATCTGCTTGGCATTGACAGTAACATAGCCGAAAGGAGCAAATTCGTAGAGTGCTGAGAATTCCTTATGCAGTTGTGCGTACTCATATTGAGATCGTTGCAGTTCCCTGTTCTGGATCTCCAGTTCTACCTGATGGACGTTGAGTTCATGAATAATCTCTGACAGATCTGTTGGTGTCGTAGAATTCGCAGGAAGGTGGAGGCGCAGGAGATTTTCCGCCTGTTCGCGAAGCTTTTCAAACTTCTCTGGATAGCCTGATTGTCTCATGGCCTTGCCCCTTTGGCTTGTGCCGTAGAGTGAGAGGAAAACTCACTTATAAGATAATTTTACTCTCCTGAGCTTTTTTTTACAACTTTTCCTTTGGTGAAACTCAGAAGGGTCCAGTTGGGCTTCTTCTCAATATTGTGGATAATTCGACCTGTAATGGTGGTTTGCATCTGCCCTTTCGGCGTGTAAAGACGTACATTTTTTAAAACAAAATCCTGCCGCTTTGCGCATGCTTCTGTCAGGTGAGCTAATAGGTCTGCATGTTTAAAAATATTACCCTTCAGCGAGAAAAGTGACTTGCTTTCGAGATCTTCTTGAGCAACCCCGAAGATATTGGAGAATACCGTATTAGCTATGATGATTTTACCCGTATCATCGACCACTGCCAGGGAAGCTGTATTCATGTCAAAGACCTTTCGTACAATTTCTTGGGAGTTTGCCTCCTTACGGGCAAGGAGAGTGAGCTGTTCCTGGTTTTTTTTCTGGTCATCAATACAGACAAAGGTGAGAACAGCACCAATAATACGGTTGTCGGTAGTTCGATAGGGTATAATGCGCATGTTGTACCAAGTACCGTTCATGGTCTGCACTTCACGCTCTTTTGTGGTTAAATTTTCGAGAACCTCTTCAATGTCAGTAATCATCCCGTCATAAGAAATATTTGTAGCGACGTGTTCTAAAGGGCGACCAATATCTGTCTCAATGAGATTGACTATGGTAGTGGCTTCTGGAGTGAAGCGTCGTACTCGCATGTCAATGTCCACAAAGATGGTGGCAACTTCGATACTGTTCAACAGATTGCGCATATCATCATAGATCAAGGAAAGTTCCTCGAGCTTGCTCTGCAGCTCGGCGTTAACAGTCTGGACCTCCTCGTTCAACGATTGGAGCTCTTCTCTGGATGATTCTAGCTCTTCATTTGATGACTGGAGTTCTTCATTTGATGACTGGAGCTCCTCGTTAGTTGATTTAAGTTCCTCGTTTGATGATTCAAGTTCTTCTACCGTAGTCTGATGGTTTTCTCTGGTGAACTGGAGCTCCTTTTCCAACTCTGCGATCCTTGCGACTCCAGCCATGCTTTCTTTCTGGTCGGTATTTGCATTTGCAGGGGGGGAGGGGATGTCCTCAAAGACAACGAGAAATCGGCCAGTAAGTTCTTTCGGGGCTTTTTGTGGACAGACATGAAGGTTGATCATTTTGACATCATCATTAGTTTGAACTGCAACATTTTTCCTGAGTATACATTTTCCCGAAACATTGGCAGCACGTAGCGCGGACGAGAGCTCTATCCCCAACCCTTTCCGTGCTTGATTCAAGATGTTCAAGGTAGGGGGGCCACTGGGGGGCTCCAGGTACATACCGACACGACCGTGATTATAGAGAATGGTACCGTCCCTCTCTATAAGGACTGCAGTTGGGGCAAACTGATCGAGAATAGCCTTTTGAGTTACCTGGATCATGTTGTTGGTTGAAGGTGTGGGAACAGATGCTCTTGTTCTTGGTTGTTCACGGGTTTGGGATCCTGCTGGAAAATCAATTTGCTGTCGTAACGGTTCCGGAACTTCCTTACGCCGAAAGATTTTCCACTTGTGATCCAATGTCTCAAAAAGATTAGTATAGCCGCCAATGGATTCCGATGATCCGAGCATCAATATACCATTGGGAAGCAAGGTGTAATGGAAGAGGGGTAATAGTCTTTTTTGGGCTTCTGTGTTGAAGTAAATTAATACGTTACGACAACAAACCAGATTCAACTTTGAAAAAGGGGGGTCTTTGAGAACATTTTGTACGGAAAAAATAATAGACTCTCTGATTTCCTTACGGATACGATAGCCTTGTGCCTCTTTGATAAAAAAACGTTTTAGACGTTCCGGGCTCACATCTAAACTGATGCTTTCAGGAAAATAACCTTCTCGAGCTTTATCTATTGAGAACCCGGCCAGGTCTGTTCCGAAAATTTGCAGGCTAATCCGTTTGGGATGAGAATTCAGAAATTCATGAAGAAGAATAGCCAGTGAATATGCTTCCTCGCCAGTGGAGCATCCTGGGACCCAGGCACGAAAAATTGTGTTTTCCTCCATCTCTGCAAAAAGAGCATGCAATACTTTTTCTCTGAGCATATCGAACGAGCCTGGATCTCGAAAGAAAGAGGTCACTCCTATTAATAATTCTCTAAAAAGGGCATCAACTTCACTGCTGTTTTCCTGAAGGTGGCGGGTGTAATCTTTTATACAAGCTATCTGGTTTAGGCCCATGCGTCGACTGATACGCCGACTGATGGTGTTGGTCTTGTACATCGAAAAGTCATAACCAATCTGATTGCGTAGAATAGCATATATTTTATTCAGCCAGTCACTTGGTATATATTCAGAGTCAAAATCGGCCTGCTGTTGGTTTGTTCTTGACGTGAGAGTAAAGTATTGGCGCAAGCGAAGATACATATTTTGAGGAGCCAATATCATGTCTACGAGGCCGGTGCTGACAGCGCTTCGAGGCATACCGTCATAGCCTGCCGATTGTATATCCTGTGCCAGCGTTAAACCGTTTGCAGCTTTGATTTCACGTAGCCCCCTGGTACCATCGGTGCCCGTGCCGGAAAGGATGATAGCTGCTGCCATATTGCCCTGATCCTGAGCCAGTGATTTTAAAAAGAAATCTACTGGAAGGTGGGGAATATGGTGTGATGACTCCAAAAGTTGAATCTTTCCAGAAAAAAGAGCGAGGTCCTTACCTGGTGGAATAACGTAGGCATGGTTCACTTCAACAGGTGCATTGTCTTTGGCAATTTCCACAGGCAAGGGTGTCGAGTGCTCCAGGAGCTCGGGTAACATCGTTGGCTGGTCGGGTGTCAAGTGAACCACGATGATAAAAGCCATACCACAGTCTGCAGGAACCTCACTGAAGAATGCTTTCAAAGCATCTAGGCCGCCAGCGGAGGCACCGAGTCCGATAATGGGAATTTTTTTTGTTTCAAGGATATTGGCCATCATCGTTGTTTTATCGGCCACAGGTGAATCTAGTCGTGGGCTGTTTGTATCGTTCACTTTAAGACTATTGTTTTTTTGTGGTGTCGGTTTTTTGGGAGGCATATAAAACAGTAATAGAAGAGTGTTGACTACAGTTGAAGCTACCTGCTATTTTTCAGTGCTTGAATCAGGTAAGTAGGACATTGTTATCCTGATGAAGCGTAACTATAATCATGTCTATGAGGTTAAAACAAAAATAGAATCTATATTATTTTATGTATGAAGCAGCTCACTTTATGCTTTGTTATAATGTGTTAAAGCATTACATTCATCATATTTTTTCAGAAAGATTTTGTATACCTATTGGGAGCTTTTGTTCTATTTTTACTTGTATTTATGTGGTGTTATGCTGTATTGCCTTGTTATTTTGAATAAAATTAGAGTGGCAGAAGCGTGGTAACAGAAGAGTCGTTCGAAAATATTGAGAATGATATCGTGCTGAAATTCAGAAAAAGATATGAATCTTACCGAAGTCACAGAAAATGTGAACAAGTTTTTTAACATTTTAGGATTTGACTCTTATTTGAAGAAAGTCAAGTGAGAGCTGTCATCACAATTATTTTTTCTCATTTTTATTTCAGAATAAAAAAACGATTATCCAAGGTTCCTTATACCCATTTGTTTGTTTTTTCCTTATTGATTCGACAGGTAGGTAAGAACAGCTTCAACGCTAATCAGAATTGACCCGGGTTTGCTAAGATAAACTGACCCACCCTCCTTAACACCTAATAAGGAATGAATAGCATGAAGATATTTTCCCCTTTCAATCATTCCCTTGATTTGTTAGTATGGACTAATTGAAAGGAAAAAATATCTTTTTTTCCATCGAATAACCATCGTTGGCGCGCGCCAACCGGGCGGGTCAGTTTATCTTAGCACAAGTGGGGCAAAAAATCTTAGCGTTCACGAGAACAGGGATGAATTGCATAAAAAAAGGCAATCCTGCTTTCAGGATTGCCTTCTGCTTGATATGGCTATACTACTCTATTGAGCGGGATTACGCCACCTGGGTAAATACCTGCTGCTTTGCTCCACAGACAGGACATTTTTCCGGAGCAGCACCAAGTTCGATGTAGCCACAAATCGGACAGAGATAGAAATCACTCACATCCATGTCTTGGCCACTTTTGACAGCTTCAAGAGCCTTGTTGTAGATCTGTGCATGCACCTCTTCTGCGTCCACAGCAAATTTGAACATGGTTTTAGCTTTATGGCTGTCGGCAACTGCCTGGTCAACCATGGGAGGATACATCTCTGTGAATTCATATGTTTCTCCGTCGATGGCTGCCTGTAGATTTTCAGCGGTGGAAGCGATCATGTCTAATGCGCGGAGATGCCCTTCCGCATGGATACGTTCCGCTTCTGCAGTGGTACGGAATAACTTGGCAATGTTGCTGAACCCTTCTGCTTCTGCTTTTTTTGCAAATGCACGGTATTTCTGATTTGCTTGACTCTCCCCGGAAAACGCTTCTTTCAGATTTTCATTTGTTGTAGCCATTGGTATCTCCTCAATTGGTTACGATACTGCTATTTGTTAACTTCGTTGTAGCCATGTGATACGTGTCGCCCATGTTTGGGATATGACATGAACGACGTAAACTCTATCGTATGCAAGAGCATCCTGAACTGACCATTGCAGACATTATCAGTAGCGTGTGGAATGGACAGGAATGCTCAAGGGTGCGGGAAAATATTCAATTCTGCTTGTCTTTCGGTTCAGCTATGGCTGAGCCGATCCTCTGCTCAATTTTTTGATATATATTGTTTTCCGCAATCCCAAGTCGTCGGAACAATACTGCAGAAAAATACCTATTGCAAGAGTAAATAGGAATAAAACTTGTTTGGTACTGATTATCAGTTCTGCCTAATCTTTACCAAAAACAAGTTTTCCCCCTAGATGGCCTGCAATACCGACCGTACCAAGAAGAACAAGCCCAAGCAAAGTAAAGAGTATTGCAGAGAGGCCTCCTGTTTCCAGGATTTCAGGTTGGGAATAACGCCAGATAATCAGTATACATAACAGCCCTGTACTGACCAGTGAGGCTCCTATTTTAATTTTAAATACCGATGTCATGGCACCTTTATATTTGTTCTGCCAGG
The DNA here is from genome assembly GCF_000429945.1 of Desulfogranum japonicum DSM 18378. Lineage (GTDB taxonomy): Bacteria > Desulfobacterota > Desulfobulbia > Desulfobulbales > Desulfobulbaceae > Desulfogranum > Desulfogranum japonicum. Next base: position 71,811 of record NZ_AUCV01000001.1, read on the forward strand.
TAATATAGCCGGTGTAAAGAACGAAAGGCATGTTGAGGAGAACAAAAATCAGGCTGTAAAAAGCTGCATGTCCAAAGGAAGGTGCCCCGAGAAGTCCGGCAATGAGAAGGAAAATAAAAATCATGGGAATAACCCCATTGGGTGTGTGAACACTGATTGGGTGGAGGTGAAATTTGAGAATGAGATCGGTTGCTCTTGCTATCAAGGTGGTTTTCGGAGGATCTGGCGCAGATTCCGGTACTATTTCTGCGGATGCAGTTTTTTCTGGCGCTTCTTCCACAACTTCAACAAAAGCACTGCTATCAGCTCCGCAAACCGGACATTCATCAGGCGGGGTATCTCCTTCATGGATATATCCACAGATTGTACACTCCCACTTTTTCATAATGATCTCCTTAAATATAAAAGTTTGCACTGAAAGATATATGCCTGTGACAGGCAGAGATCTTGCACTATCGATTCCTGGAAAGCTGCTTTGTTTTTTGCCAAATGATATACTTGGCCTTGTTGTATAAGCGATCAGAAAGTGTGGAGCATGCTGCTGAGAGTAATACAGGGGCCACCGTCTATGGAGAAGGAAGGTAATTTCCATGGTGACGTCTGTTTCTGGCTTGCGCAAGCCTGCAGTATGAATATGGTAGACATTGTTTGCAGTATCTCAGCTCATGCTACAACTGCCAAATCTATCATAAATAATTTGAGAATAAAAGAATTATTCTCATTAAGGAATAATTAAGAAAATGAATGGTAACACTTCTTCCATGTATACGTATGATATCACGCCAGATGGAAAAGAAAAGGAAATATCTTCATTGTTTCAAACTCTTACACCGGATTCCATTCTGGAGCATGCAGAAGGTTTCCTTGGACGCTACTTATCCAATTTCTGCCGTCCACTGAACAGTTATATCAACAGGGTATATGAGTTGGAAGATGAAGATGGAGAAAGAATCATAATAAAATTTTACAGGCCTGGCAGGTGGAGGTGTGAGGCAATAAGAGAGGAGCATGAGTTTCTGCAGGAACTTGCCGAGGGAGAGGTTCCGGTTATTTCACCCCTGGAAGGGCAGAATGCAGACACCATGGGAAATTTTGGAGACATTCATTTTGCCATGTTTCCCAAAAAAGGCGGCCGCTATGTGGATGAACTGAATCAGGAGCAATGGCAGGCTTTGGGCAGGCTTCTGGGGCGCGCACACATGATAGGTGCCGGAGCCACCTGTGCATATCGTCCTGTTCTCCATCCTGAACAATCGGTCCAAAGTCATTTAAAGTATATACTGGAGAGCCAATTGCTCCCCCGTGATCTGGAGACAGAGTATCACCGCGTGGTGAAGGAATTTATTACATTGGCCACTCCTTTGTTTCAAAACAGTGAACAGATTCGTATCCATGCTGATTGTCATTCGGGCAATCTGATTTTTCGTCCGGACGAAGGGTATTACCTGATAGATCTGGATGATATGGCAGTCGGACCGCCTGTACAGGATTTCTGGATGCTTCTGCCCGGAGATCGCTACCAGGCACAGACTGAACTCAACTGGCTTTTGGATGGTTATGAAACCTTTCGGGAGTTTGACTATGGGAGTCTACGTCTCATTGAACCATTGAGAGCTATGCGCTTTATTCATTACACGGCATGGTGTGCATACCAGGTAAATGCCGATGGCCAGGCTACAGTGGTTCCTGATTTTGGCACACGAAGCTATTGGCAGAAAGAGATACAAGATCTGATTGATCAGATAAAAGTGATTGAAAAGGCTCAACAGGAGGGACATGCCTTCTGAAGGCCAACTTGTGTAAGGGAGTCATTTCATATCCTTGGAGCCCCTGCAAAAGAAGGATGTTTGTGGTGGATGTAACGGGTTGTTCGTGTTGTATCATTCTGATTTTATAGCTTTTTGCAGGGGTGTCTGCCGGGGCTGTCTCCAGAGGGAAGCCAATGATGAAGTAAGCAATATGGCTACATTTAAATTTTGACAAGAAGGAGAAAGAATATATATCATCAAAAGAGAGTCTTTTATCATGGCGGTTTTTTTCCAATACTCCATAGTGCAAATTCTTGCATTTTCTCTGGTGTTATTTATGTGTTTTATATGGAGTAACTATAAGTTTTACCAGAAGAAGTTGCTGTTGTTTGTTGTTGGAGGTTTATTCAGTCTTTGTGGTTCGAGTCATTTATACTGTGAAATTGCGTAGTCATACTTGGTCAAATTTTTCTTTGCAACAGGTCGGTTTTACCCTCCTTGAGCTTATGGTAGTAATTGCCCTGATCGCCACCCTTGCTGCCATAGCCTATCCCAGGTATGCAAGTTATCTCCAGTCCAAGGATAAAGACGCTGCCATCAGGCAGATGCGCGAAATCGAAGTTAAGGTTACCGCCTACTATGCTCTTTACGGAATATACCCTGCCACACTGCAGCAGGCAGGATATGATGTCGGCCAACCCATAGATCCATGGGGCAATCAGTACGTGTATTATCCCATGGATAATGTTCCGGCTGGCGTTAATATCCGCAAGGATAAATCTTTGCACCCGGTGAATACGGATTTTGATCTCTATTCCATGGGCGTGGATGGACAAAGTAAGGCTCCGTTTACCGCTGCAGCCAGCCGTGATGATATAGTTCGCTGTAATAACGGAGGATATTACGGGTATGCTGAGGACTATTAACAGCAGACTCAATTTTGACTGGACCTTTTCTTTTTTGCGCTCCCGTATAGCCAGGCGTTTTCTCTTTTTATTTCTGACATGTGCTTTTGTCCCTACTGTTTTCCTTTTTGTTTATTCCCTTCATGCAGTGGAAAAAGAGATAGAAGAGCAGCGCTACATCCAACTTGAGCGGGACAGCAAAGCCTATGGGATGGCATTGCTGGATCGTCTTAAGCACATCTGTGACCTCCTGTTGCTCACTTCTGACACCATATTTGACCATGGACAGCTACGGGATCAGAAAAGCAAAGCCTTTTACACCCAGCTTGAAGATACTTTTGTCGGCATTTCGATGGTAAGCCTTTCAGGTACAGGTACCTTGCTGATGGGAGAGTTGAATCTTGCCCCGATTCGTAGCGAGGTGCAGCATTATTTATCCGGGGAGTTCCTGAAACCCATGCTGTATGCCTTTTCCCATGGAGACGAAGGCTTTTCTGTGTATGTCTTGTATCCCGGTACCATGCAAAATGGAGTAAAGATGGTACTGATTGCCCAGGCCAGGCATGATGTCTTATGGGGAACCGGTAATTTTTCTGTCCTCCCGGCCCAGACCGAGTTGGCCGTTTATGAGGGGAAAAGACAAATAGTTGCAACCCCGGAATTGGCCGGGCAAGAGGATGTTCGCGCATCCTTTGGGGAACTCGCTTCCCTGGAGAGGCGATTACTGTTTACATTACAGGAAGAAGAATATGTCGCTGCCTGTTGGCCGTTGTTCCTGACTTCACATTTCGAGGCGTCAACCTGGACAATTCTTCTTGCCCAGAAACGGGACTATGCCCTTAAAACCATAATTGAATTCAAGCGGGTTTTTCCCCTGATTATCCTTTGTATGGTGTGGGTTGTTCTGTTTTTTTCACTTAATTCCATTCGACGAACGTTGGAACCTCTGGCAGAGCTTCGGGCCGGAACCCTGCGGATCATGTCGGGAAACCTTGCATCTCCGGTCCGTATCAGCAGCAACGATGAATTCGGGGAACTTGGCAGGTCGTTTAATAAAATGAGTAAACAGCTCCATCGTCAGATGAATACACTGACGGTGATTGACCGCATTGACAGAGCCATCCTCAGTTCCTTGGATGTTCATGAAATTATTACAAGGGCCCTGATTATGATGCGGAAACATTTCGGCTGTACGCGTTCGTATTTCAGCCGCCTGGCCGATACCAATCAGGTGCAGGTTTTTGCCCTGGAGCATCTGGACCAAAAGTATCCCAAGGTATTCAACTGGCCGATGCGCAATCCTGCGTTTCGAACCTTGATGGAGAAAGGGAGCGGAAAAGATAAGCTGAGTCCGGGGTGTTGTCCTTCCTTTCTTCTAGATAGAGGTGTGGAAGTAAACGACAGACTTTATAGTTTTCCAATACGGAATCAAGGCCAGATTGTCGGAGTTATTATTTTAGAAATACCTTTTGAACAGCAGGATGAGGTTGACGATGTGTTGTCTCAGATTCGACAGGTTGCAGATCAGCTGGGCATAGCCCTTGGCAATGCTCGGTTGGTTCACAACCTGGAACGTCTGAGTATCGGAACGGTAGAGGCACTGGCCAGGACTGTTGATGCAAAGTCCGAGTGGACAGCAGGGCATTCTGAGCGCGTGGCAAAGCTTGCTGTGCAACTGGCAGCAATCATGGGATGTACCCCGTCGGAACAGGAGCTTCTTTATCGTGGAGGCTTACTGCACGATATCGGAAAAATCGGCATTCCTCTGTTGATCTTGGATAAGCCGGGGAAATTAGATAAAGACGAATATGAGACTATTAAAAAACATCCTGTTATGGGAGGGAAAATTCTGGAACCCATTGATGCCTATCAGGATATTCTAAAAATAGTTGTTCAGCATCATGAGCGTTATGATGGCAAGGGATACCCTTTTGGCTTGAAGGGTGACGCCATTGATCCTTTGGCGCGAATCTTATCTGTGGCTGATGTTTATGATGCACTTATAACCAGCCGGCCGTATCGCGATGGCTGGCCTGAGGAAGAGGTTACGGCTTTCATGCAAGCGAATTCTGGTGTTATGTTTCAGCCGGACGTGGTTGATGCCCTGATGGTAGCTGTAACTCATGAATCATAGTGGGCGGTTGATTGCTGCTTTTTACGTATATCTGTGAGCTTCATATAGAGAAGTCTGCTGATCCAGGCATCTGTTGCTGCATAGCGGATCTGTTTTTCAGTCAGGTGAGGGTCAGACCAGTTCGTGGTGCGCACTGTTTTAGAGATACGCACTCCCAGAAGAACAGCTGCCAGGCCGCGCAGACCATGGTGGCGCATGCTCAGTTTTTTGCTGATATCGGCAAGATCAATGAACCCCTGAGGTCGAAAGTTGGCAACCTGCTGCAATTGTTCAGCGTCAAATTTTACGGCTACGCCTACTTTTTTCATCTGGCGGTCGCTTAGCAGTGCTGCCAGAGATCCTGGAATTCCAAGTTGCTGCAATTTAAACAGAAAAACTTCGTGTTCCGTTGCAAGCTGCATGAGCGAAGGTGGATAAGATTGTCCTTTGCGAAAGGCCGGTCTGGTTTCAGTATCAAAGCCAAGAACATCTGTTGTGCGCAGTGATTCCAGTGCCTGGCACAGTTCCGATTCTGTGCTGATAACATGCACAGGTCCTTCCCATCTGGTCAGAGGAAGGTCGTTTATCTCGTCTTTCAGAAGTCTTACTCCTAACTGCCCTTTGGGGGTCCTGCGTATCTGGTGAATCTGAAGATCCTGCATAACTACTTTTTTTTCTACTCATGAGGCTGTCGGATAGTGAAATCCGGTATTTTTTGTACAGCCACGAGTGAAAACATACTCATGACCGCTCCTGCCAGGAATGGTATACGATAATCAATCATCCAGATTATTCCACCCAAAGCAGGGATAACAACTGCTGCAATATGGTTAATGGTGAATCCCACAGCCATTGATGGGGCGATATCTCTGGGATCACCTATTTTTTGGAAGTAGGTCCGGATGGCCATGGAAAAATTGAACAGGATGTGATCAATGATATACATACAGGTGACAAACAGCTTCGAGTCGCTATAGCCGTAGGCACAAAAAACAATAATCAATCCGGCATATTCCAGGGACAGCACTTTTCTTTCCCCATACTTCAGAATAGTACGTCCGATTAAGGGATTAAGAAAATAATTGACCACATTGTTGAACATGAACAATATGGTGACTTCCTGTACCGTAAAAGAGAATTTCTTTACCAATAAAAAGATAGAAAAGGCAACAAAGATTTGTCGGCGTGCACCTGCCATAAAGGTCAAAAAGTAGTACAGAGAGTACTTTCGGCGCAGAACCATTCTTTTTCTCTGTGGAGGCAGTCTTTTGTCGGTAGGATCCCGAAAAAGTGCCCAGAAGCCTGCCAAGGCAACGCAACCACCCAGGAAGAGATAGACTGTTTTGTATTCTGTGAACTGATCCAGACACAAAACCAGACCACTGGTGATAATCGCTGCAGCAGCAGCCAGGCTGCGCAGGCGCCCGAAAACCACGGGTGATACGTGCCGGTCAAAATACTGTAAGATAAGAGATTGATTCATGGTTTCGTAATAATGGAAACCAAAGCTCATCAACAAGGTGGTGCAGATAAGACCAGTGTAACTTGGGAGCAGGCCGGTCGCAGCAGTACCGCAACCCAATGCTATGATAGAGATTGCTGCGATCTTATGTTCCTTGAAAAGCAGCATGATATAAATGGCCAGCAAAGCGAGAAAACCAGGGATTTCACGAATAGACTGGATAATGCCAACCTGTTGACCGTTAAGTCCGGCAATTTCAACGGCAAAATTGTTAAAAAGAATCATCCATGTCTGCAGGCCTACTACCGAAGCGATTGTCAGAACGGTAAGAAAGCGCATCATGGCGCGTTGTTCGGGGGTATTCATGGGTATACATCACAGAAGAGGAAAATCAGAAGAACTATACTCGTTGCATACTACTCAATTTGTACAAGAATGGCGAGGGAAGGGTGAGGTATCCTTGGTGGCTGTATATGTCCTGGGATGAATTGATTACGTAATATCAGCGTTGGCAGAGTACTCATCTGGAACAAACTACGTTTCTCCCTGCTTTTTTTGCATCATATAGGGCCTGATCACAACGGTTGATAAAGTCTCCTGACTGATCAGTTAGTTGGTATTGGGTGACACCGAAGCTGCAGGTGATTTGTTTTTGAATTGAGAAGGTGTAATCACTGATTTTCCTGCGCAGTTTTTCTGCTATTTGTCTGGCCTGGTCCTGGTCGGTTTCAGAAAGAAGCAGAGCAAATTTTACTCTCCCCCAACGAACCACCAGGTCAGACTTCCTGGTATTACAGGCAACGAGCCGAGCCAACGGCCTGAGTACTTGATCTCCTTTAAGGGGGGCCAGGATGTCGTCTCCCTGTTTAACATTGTCTATATCAAAGAGAATTAAAGAAAGATTCGATCCATATCTCTTTGTCCTGTAAAATTCTTTAGTTAACTGCTGATTAAAATGCCGCCGGTTGGCAATTCCGGTGAGGCGGTCTGTGGTTGCCTGTTTCTGCAGATTTTTGTTAACCTGTCTTAATTTATCGTTTTGCCTGGCTTGAATTTCCTTGTAGCCTTCAATCAATCCGCTGATTGTCTTGGTCAACATGAAGGCAACGCCTGTCACGAGTAAAAAAAACACGCAGAACAGGAATGAAAAGAGCAATGTTTTTTTCTTTATTTCTTGAATGAATAGTTCTTTTTTTGCTGTGAGCAGTTCCTCCATGTCATCCAGGTATACCCCTCTGGCCACTATCCAGTTCCATTTGGGGTACAGCTTGAAGTAACTGAGTTTTTTCTGGGGGGTGGTTTGCCCTTTTTGAGGATACCAGTAGGATATCAGGGCATCGCCCTGTTTACGGATATCTTGGAGAAACGCCTTGCGAAACGGTCTGCCGTGGATGTCTGTGTATTCATCCAAAAGGTGTTGGTTTTCCGACTCAGGACGGGCTGGATGAACCAGTATCTTTGCAAATGTATCGCCACCATGAATATCATTTACCTGATATACAAAGAAATAATCTGTGGACTCTTTGTGTGCTCCCTGTTTGAGATCGCCTATGACTTGGTGTTGTGCCTGATCAACAAGTTCGTCCAGATAGATACCCGAGCCTATGACCCAGTTCAGTTTTGGAAGTTTGGTGAGATAGGAGATTTTAGGGCCCACTTTCCGGGTTGCAGGATCCAGCCAGTCATAGCGGACAAATCTACTATCCTTTTTTTCAGCAAATTGTAGAATCGGATGCGGTGCGCTTTGTACTTCAGGGAAGGCCTGGGAAATGTACAGTCCTTCTTTCTCTGGAGCAGGAGGATAAAGGACGAGTCGTTCATCTGCGTCGTAAATAAAGTAATATCCACGTCCGTTGTTGAATCTGATGGGGCGCAAGGTATCCAGAATAATCTTTTTGATTCTTTGTTTATTATATCTGACTGCATTTGCCCTGAGCAGGTTGTTGGCAATAGCTTTTGCTTCCAATATCCTGGTTTGTAAAACATGGCGCTGGTTTTGTTCTATCTGCTGTCGGTGTGTGTCTATATATTGGACCTGAAGATCTACAAGGCTGCGTAAGAGCAGTGTCTGCTGGCTGATATATTGAGCCTGAAAACTGTCCAGTTCTTCCTGTATGTCTCCATATTTATCAAAACTGTACAGAGCCAGGAATGATAAGCTCAATAACCCTACTATTGCTATAAGACAGATAAATACCGCTATTTTCAGATTGCTCTCGTTGAAGAGTTGCATGAAGGCGATACGCTCCCTTATAAAATGTATAAATCCCTGGGGTAACTGCTTACAGACTTCTGAGCTTTCCACTATCAGCCTGGCTTACGTATGACCTGGGAGTCTGCCGGAGAAAGCTCTTTTTCCCCTCTTTGTGTTATTTTTAGAAAATTAATACTCGCAATATCAACTATATGGCTGTGCTTGATTTCTAAAAAATGCCTTACTCTGAGAAAAAATAGCACTTCTCCGACAGACTCCTGGTCCTAATACGCTGCGCCAGCCTGCGAGCTCAAAACTAGGCATCCTGTAACCAGATACGAATACGGGAAAGATGGCAGGCCTGGTTCCTTTTCCTATGAGTATTTATTCTCCAAGTACTGTTTTTAGTAGTTGGCTTGAACACCTTTTCGCCGGGTTCTCCATGTATGATACTATGATGCCGGTCTTTCTAATTCCTGCCGAATGGCATACCCGAGTTCCTGGATAATATACGGCTTTTTTATATAGCCGCCGGCACCGAGCCGTAATACTTCCTTTATGCGGCTGATTTCTGAGTAACCGCTTGTAATTAATGCTTTTTGTTTTGGTTTGTAAGTACGGACTTCTTTGAATGTATCCAGGCCATCCATACCAGAACCCAGAATCATGTCCAGAAGCAACAGATCGAAATTACCTTGTTGAATCAGTTCGATGCCTTCCTCTCCACTGGCTGCGGCAGTAACCTGGTATCCTAATTTTTCAAGTATGGCTGTTGTCAGTTTCCTCTGTTCAGCTATATCATCAATAACCAGTATTTTTTCGTTTTTTCCCTGTATGGATTCAGGTGGTTTGGTACACATTTCGGTCTTGAGCACGACGTTCGAGAGAGCTGGAAAAAAGATTGTGAATTCTGTCCCCTGATTAACGGTACTCTCGCAGGATATGTGCCCATTATGATCTTTGACAGCCTCCTGGACAATGACCATTCCAAGGCCTGTGCCACTCTTACCCATTTGTTTGCTGGTAAAAAAAGGCTGAAATATCTTGGCCAGATCCTTTTGAGGAATCCCCTCTCCCTGGTCACTGATCTGCAAGATGACATAATTCCCTTCTCCAACTGTTTCATACAGGGTGGTTATGCTTGTATCAATGTAGCAGTTATCGGTGCTGATTTTCACTCTGCCGCCATGGGGCATTGCTTCAACAGCATTGGAAACCAGGTTCATAATTGCCTTGTTTAAATACAAAGCGGAGCCTAGCATAGGGTACAGATCATCGGCCAGTTCCGTTACCACCACGGTTTGCTTGTGATTTCCCATGAGGGCAAGGAATTCAGGACTTTCCAGGTATTGTTCGATCACGGCGTTGAGATGAAGCTCGTTTTTTTCCATTGCCACCTTGCGGGTCAGGATTAATAAATCCTGTACTATTGCAGAGGCTTTGCGGCCTGATTCCTGTATGATTTTGAGAGGCTTGTGTAAAGGACTGTCCTTTTCTGTCTTCATCAGAAGAAGGTCAGGATAACTCACTACGCCTGATAAAATATTGTTCAAATCATGGGCAACTCCTCCGGCCACGGTTCCGATCATTTTCAGGCGTTTAGCTTTATCCAGATCGCGTTGTAACTGCTGGTGATGTCTGAGTTCACGTTCCATGGCCAGATTGCATTGATCGAAGGCTGTTTTATTCTTTCTGCTTTCTTTCACTTCCTTTTTTAAAAGTGCCAGAGTGTCATGTGTTGTACGGTGCATGGCATTCACTTCCTGATACAACTGTGAAATTTCATCTCCGTGATCAGGTTGGGCGAGAGCAGATGTCAAGGGCTCGCATTGCATTTGGCTGGATATGGTCGATGCAAGTTGTTGCAGGCGGGATGTAATGCGGGAATGGACAAGCAGGGTGGTGAGAATTCCGCAACCTGTAAGAAAGAGCAGGCCCACAAGAACGGTACGTAACCAGGTGCCATGAAGGATCATGGGTATCTCTTCCCAAGACTGTACTATGCAGAAGTATGCGTTATGTCCTAATTTACGGTAATTGATAAGAGCGGTTGATTGCTCCACTCTATGGATGAAGGAACCATGGCTGGTGCCGGAGAGATTTTTTTGCAAGGCTTGTCTGAATGCAGCCTGGGTGTGTTTTGGTTCATATGCAGAAGGAACAGGTATCTCACCATGATCCTTGCACAATATCAAAGAAAAACTCCCCAGAGGGGAAAGAGTTTCTGCAAGCATTGTTCTCATATGTCCCAGAGGGATAATGGCGGAAATTGCTCCTATAATCTGATGTTTTTCGAATATGGGGGTTGCCAGGGCAACAGCGGGTTCACCAAGAACAAGGTCTGTGATAAGATGAAAGGTATGAGCTTGCCGCTGGATGGTCTGGTTTAAAAACTGTCGTTCTTCTGGCTGGATATGGCGAAGAGGATTCTGTTCTGAGGCAGATCGGATTTTTCCTTCAACATCCGTAATAAACAGTACTTCTGTCCAGGGCGCTTCCTGTAGTAGAGCAAAAAGTTTATCTCCTGCCTGCTGCCTGACAGCGCTGTTGTTTTGCCAGGGAAAAATGAGTGCGTCGAGGAATACCTGCTGGCCACCCCAGGAAGCGATATCTGCGTGCCTGGCCATGAACCAGGTTTCAAGCAAGTTTACGCTAAAGCTTCCCTCACGATTTGCGGTTTGAAGGAACTCTTGGCGAATGATTTTTCCGGTACTGATTTGCGACGTCAGGAAAATGGCACCCATACTTGAGAGGAGAAGAAGAAGTACTGGTATGAGAATCGCTTTCTTGAGGCCGGAAATCATCATGGTTGTGTGTAGTGTTGTACGTTTTGGCAGGATGGGCAACCAAGGGAAAGACTGCATCGCGGGCAGTTTTTCATTTTGGTGCGGCGTATTGTAAGCCTGTACAGGATTTCCATTGTAGTATCAACGTCTTCATGGCACAAGGTAGTCGTTGAATTGTCTCATAAATGGAGCAACAATGCAAACACCAAAAAAACAGGAGTGGCTTATTAATCAACGCCTTGCTCCTGTTTTTATGCCATGGTACTCTGAAAAAGGATAAACCGATCAGGTTTTTCTTATTGAAAAATGGCTGATTAAGATTAATGGTAAAGGTTCTCAGACTTTTTTCTCAACTGAAAATTTTGCAGGAGTGTCCTTTTTGAAGCCTACAGATATTAGTAATCCTGAGTATTTTCATAAGGTTATTGATTGTCAGTTTGCCTGTCCCGCTCATACCCCCGTTCCTGAGTATATTCGTCTTATCAGTGAAAAACGGTATGACGAAGCATATATGATTAATTGGGTATCCAATGTGTTCCCAGGAATTTTAGGAAGGGTATGTGATCGTCCCTGTGAACCGGCCTGCAGGAGGGGGCGTGTAGAAAAAGACCCTGTGGCAATCTGTCGATTGAAACGTGTGGCTGCAGATAATTGTTCCCCTGATTTTACCATACCAGCCGCTTATGTTCCCAATACGAAAAATGGTAAAAAAATAGCTTTGATAGGTGGAGGTCCTGCCTCACTTACGGTTGCCAGAGATCTCATCCCACTGGGGTATGAAGTGGACCTGTACGATGATCAGGCAAAGGGGGGAGGGTTTATGCGGAGCCAGGTGCCGTCCTTTCGATTGCCTGAAAAAGTACTTGATAAGGAAGTCGAGCTGATCTTGAACATGGGGGTGAACACTGTATTTAATACCTATGTTTCTTCCATGAAAACGATTCTGGAAAAGAAATACGACGCTGTATTTGTAGGGACAGGAGCGCCGAGGGGGAGAGATCTTCCAGATCTTCCGGGAAGGAAAGAAGGGGATGCCGGAGTACACCTGGGGATTGATTGGCTGGCTTCCGTGGTTTTCGGGCATGTGAAATCCGTTGGAAAAAGAATACTCGTCATAGGCGGAGGCAACACGGCAATGGATTGCTGCCGGACCGCCAGGCGTTTGGGAGGGGAGGATGTTCGCATCCTTGTCCGCAGCCCCAGGGAGGAAATGAAGGCGTCACCTTGGGAAATTGAAGATGCCCTGCATGAGGACATCCCGCTCTATGATAATCATGTGCCCAAGGAATTTGTGGTTGAGCAGGGTAAGCTGGTGGGCATGCGTTTTGAGAAGGTTACCGCAGAGTATGACGACCAGGGCAAACGAAAACTGGTTTCCACCGGAGAACCCCTGGTATTTATGGCGTGCGATGAGGTGCTGCTGGCTGTGGGGCAATTGAATGCCTTCCCCTGGATAGAAAAAGACCTTGGGATTGAGTTTGATAGCTGGGGGCTGCCAATTCTTGGTAAAGGGACGTTTCAGTCAACCCTGGAACATGTCTTTTTTGGCGGAGATGCGGCATTTGGACCGAAGAATATTATTACCGCCGTTGCCCATGGGCACGAGGCAGCCATTTCCATAGATCTTTTTTTGCGTGGGTTGCCTCTGAATCAAAGGCCTACACCCAGTGTGACCATGGCCGGGCAGAAAATGGGGATTCATGATTGGCTTTATGATAATCAGATCAGTGAAGAGCAACGTCAGGTGGTGCCCACTGTTGAAAAGGTTAAAAGCCTGAAAGATAGACTCATAGAAGTGGAGTTGGGATATGATCAAGAGCATGGCCATACAGAAGCCATGCGCTGCCTGAACTGCGATGTGCAGACGGTGTTTCATGTCGCCGAGTGTATTGAATGTGATGCCTGCGTAGACGCCTGTCCTGAACGGTGCATCAACTTTATTGAAAACGGTAGTGAGGAAGAGATTCGTACCCGGCTGCTGGCCCCAGCTCCTGAGCTTAACCAGGGGCTGTATGTTTCGGATGTTCTTCCCACCGGTAAGGTCATGGTCAAGGATGAAAATGTTTGCCTGCACTGCGGTATCTGTGCAGAACGATGCCCCACTTCAGCTTGGGAGATGCAGAAATTTTTCTATAGATCACCACAGGCAGGCCAGAAATGAAACGAATATCCAGTGTGAACGATTGTGTTATCCGCTTTGCCAATGTCAATGGCTCAGGCTCTGCCAGTGCCAATAACCTGTTTGCCAAGGCGGTTTTCAGAATGGGTGTACCCGTAAGCCCTAAAAATATTTTCCCCTCCAATATCCAGGGATTGCCCACATGGTACGAGGTCCGCGTTAATGATCAGGGCTATATCGGACGAAGAGGTGATGTGGACATGGTTGTGGCTATGAACGGCCAGACCATGCTCCGGGATTATATGGACCTGCTCTCCGGAGGATATTTTATCTATGATTCATCCCGACAGCTTGCCGATGATTTCAACAGGGAAGATGTAATTGAGATCGGTCTACCTTTAACCAGCATGTGCAATGGGGCATTTGAAAATCCCCGTATGCGCTCGCTGTTGAAAAATATTATTTATGTCGGGGCATTGGCTTTTCTGTTGGATATGGAGTTCTCTGTATTGACCGAATCGGTCGAGAAACAGTTTCGCAAAAAGACCAAGCTGATGGAGCCCAACCTGAAAGCCCTCCACATGGGATATGAATATGCCCGGGAACAGTACCCTGACGTGTGTCAGCTGAAGATTGAACGCCGGGATAAAGTGGGAGATGCCATTATGATGGATGGCAATACCGCTACGGGTCTTGGGGCGATTTATGGCGGGGCAACGGTGGTTGGCTGGTATCCGATTACACCCTCGACCTCTGTGATTGAGGCTTTTGGCAAATATGCAGATCAGTTACGGGTGGAAAAGGAGACTGGCAGGATTAAAGCTGCGATTGTCCAGGCTGAAGACGAGCTCGCTGCCCTTGGCATCGTCATCGGTGCCACCTGGAATGGTGCCAGAGCCTTTACGGCAACCAGTGGGCCGGGAGTTTCCCTGATGAATGAATTTCTTGGCCTTGCGTATTATGCAGAAATTCCTGTGGTACTTGTGGACGTCCAACGGGCAGGTCCGTCTACTGGATTACCCACCAGGACGCAGCAATCTGACGTACTGAGCTGTGCCTATGCCTCCCATGGCGACACGCAGCACGTTCTCCTGTTTCCGGCGAGTCCCTATGAATGTTTTGAGATGACAGCAGATGCTTTTGACCTGGCAGACCGGTTGCAAACACCGGTAATCGTGCTCAGTGACCTGGACCTGGGCATGAACGATCATCTGAGCCCGCCTCTTGTCTGGGATGATAGCCGAACCTATGATCGGGGGAAGGTGTTAAATGAAGAACAGTTGCTTGGTCTGCAGGAGCGCTGGGGAAGGTATCTGGATGTGGATGGCGACGGAATCTGTTATCGGACCTATCCGGGGACCAGTGATAAGGCCGGGGCGTATTTTACCCGCGGTTCAGCCCATGACGAATATTCCGTTTACAGTGAAGACGCCCAGACCTATGAAAAAAATATGCAGCGTCTGCAACGTAAGATGGAAACCGCAGTGTCCATGCTGCCTGCCCCGGAGATTTTCTGCGAAAACGAGGGAGGGCGAATCGGGGTGATCTATTTCGGAACCAGCAGCCACGCTGCGGAAGAATGTCTGGACAGGTTAAACAGGGAGGGCATTCCTGTAAACGGTCTGCGTGTGCGTGCTTTTCCTTTTCATCAACAGGTCAGCGACTTCATTGACAGGCATGATAAGGTTCTTGTTCTTGAACAGAACAGGGACGGTCAGTTACGCACACTGTTGATCAATGAGTGCGAAGTGGTCCCTCAGAAGTTGATTTCCGTAGTGCATTACGACGGATTGCCCCTGGCATCGAGAACCGTATACAGTATGCTTGCAGACGCTCTGCAGAAAGCAGGGCAACACGTTTCAGGTGATGACCGAAATCAAGGAGGTGCGGCATGACATTTTTTCGACCAGGTTTCAGGCATCCGGATCTTCCTCCTAATGAGGCTGGCTATGAGCTGCGCGACTATGAGGGCGGTATCTCAACATTATGTGCGGGGTGTGGGCATGATTCAGTGAATGCCGCAATTATCCGAGCCTGTTTTGAACTTGCCATTGAACCCCACAAGGTAGTGAAACTTTCAGGTATCGGGTGTTCCTCCAAAAGTCCTGCCTATTTTCTGGGGAAATCCCATGGGTTCAACTCTGTTCATGGCCGGATGCCTTCCATTGCCACTGGCGCTAATATGGCTAACAGGGATTTGATTTATCTTGGAGTCTCCGGAGATGGTGACACGGCTTCCATTGGCATGGGCCAGTTTGCCCATGCTGTCCGCCGGAACCTTAATATGGTTTATATTGTTATGAATAATGGCTGCTATGGGCTGACAAAAGGACAATATAGTGCCACCGCTGACAAAGGTTCCATTGGCAAAAAAGGTGAACCGAACCAGCTGGAGTCCATTGATTTGTGTGAAATAGCCATTCAACTGGGAGCCGGTTTTGTCGGTCGCAGTTTTTCCGGTGATAAACAACAGCTGGTGCCCATGCTTAAAGCGGCTCTGTCCTATGAAGGGATGTCGTTTGTGGATGTGATTTCGCCTTGCGTCACGTTTAACAACACTCCAGGGTCAACGAAAAGCTATCATTGGGTCCGCGAACACCGCGAGGCCACCAACACCTTTGATTTTGTTCCTTTCAGGCAGGAAATCACCACTGAATATGCGGAAGGTAAGACAGAGGCGGTTACCCTGCACGATGAATCTGTTATTTATCTCCACAAGGGTGATGGAAACCTGCAGATAACAGACAGGCGTCAGGCTATGGACGCCTTGGAGGAGCATAAAAGAAAAGGGCTCATCCTTACTGGAATTTTATACGTGGATCCCGAAGGTGAGGATACCCATGTTATCCTCCATACCACCAAAAGAGCTTTGAACGCTCTTGGTGAGAAAGATCTCTGTCCTGGCAATGATGCACTTGCTGATATTAATGATAGATTTCGCTGAAGTATTGAATTGTTGAGTGCTTTTAGGCGTGAGCTGTCAGCAGAGTTGACATGCCTGTGATAACTTTTATCCCAGGCATGTGGCAGCTATCGGATCGCTAAGTCACTACGGGAGCACGTCCGGTGCCTCGCACATACAGCAAAATATACTCTAAAAAAATTCGGGCTAACTCTCTGCCATCTGCCTGTCGGGCTGTTCCATATGCCGTCCCAATAAATGGGCATAGGCTTCCATGGTGGTTATATCTTCCTTGGAGGGAGAAGGCATATTATCAGTACCTGTAAGAATGGCCATGCCCAAAAGGCTGTTATTTTTGCCAGGAATAAAAATAAGCAGTGAATCAGAGATGTTCACCTGTGCTTGTTGTGTTTCTGTTTTTTCCTGTTTTTCAGTGAATCCGCTGGAAGAGTTGAGGATACGGGTCAGAGTCTGCGGAATCATGAAGATGTGCCTGCTCACCTGAAAGGACGCAAGGCCTATCAGATGTGCCTGTTCCTCCCCTATGCTGTTATATGCAATGTATTGCAGTAATTTTTCAGGAGTAGTACCACTTACCTCCACAATATGCATGCCTTGTCCCTCCGCATCAAACTGAAGGAATGCAATGATACTGTACCCTGTCATCTCTGTGAGGGCTGTGCTCAGCTTGCAAGTAATTGTAGAGAGATCGGCATCGCTATATGAAACGGCAAACAGGTCGGCAAGATTGTTCAGGCTATGGCGCAGCTTCTGTATACTTCCTTCGCTGTCTGTTAAGGCTGTTTCCAGTATCGAACGTTTCTTTCTCTCCCTGGTAATAATTTTGAACGAGTATAGGGTGAAGATCAGAGATCCTGTGATGCAAATGATAACTCCGGCAATTGTTGGAATTCCAGGAAGTTGGTCTTTTTTCCGAAGGTGATCGGTGTAGAAAAAACCATCAAGTGAGAAATGGCTCTGTATCATACCATAATGGGAAAATATTTCTGCAATGTGTTGCCAGCGGCCGGGATTTATGTGTCCGATTTCAATAATGTCGGACTGGATGAGCTGTTTCATCCTTTCTGCTTCGTACTGGAGGTGCAGGGTTGTCTTCTGTGTGTCGTAACTTTTTTTGATCAGGTTTATAATTTCTTCTGGATGAGCCATGGCATAGGTCCATCCTTTGAGACTGGCCCTTCGAAAGGATTCAACCCTTTCCTGATGTTTGCGCACCTCTTCTTCTGTGGTGAACAGGCAGTCTCCATAAAAATCCACACCATACGAAGAGGGACGGATAATGGAGTGCGGCGTTTTATTCAAGGCATAATAAAAAGGCTGGTTGGTTATATAGGCGCTGATCGCGTCAATGGAGGGATCAAAGTAATCCTCTCTGGTGGCAAGACGATCCTGGATTTTCAGATTTTCCAAGTTGACCCCTTCAATCTGCAGGGTCGCGAGGAGTTCCAGATCTCTGCTTGACTGACTGAGTACCACGGTTTTGCCTAGAAGGTCCTGTGGTGTGAAAATGCCGGCATCCTGTCTGGCAACCAGAACCAAAGGAGAGTGCTGAAAAATGGCTGCGATAATGGTCAAGGGGGCACCCTGCAGTCTCCGAAGAAGTACTTCACTGTTGGTAACCCCGTATTGGGCGTTACCTGCCAGCACCTGGTCGATGGTATCTATTCCTTCACCGCCCTCAATGAGCTGCACGGCTAGTCCTTCTTCTTCATAATAGCCTTTAGCTATGGCAGCATAATAGCCTGCAAACTGGAATTGGTGATGCCAGCGTAACTGGAGGCGTATGGTATTATGTTCCTGTGCAGCCTGGCCAGGAGGTAAAGAGCCGAAAAAGAAGCAGGGGAAAAGCAGAATAATAATGGCAAGGCGGTAAGGTATCAACATGGAGAGAAAGAGTGCGCCAGGGAAGAAGCTGGAAATATCTGCATGCTGTTATCCTAGTGGGAGAAATATGGAATATCGGATTCCGTTCGTATTGTTACTGCTTCAGACAACCAAAAGCGCAGAACCATCGTGTCATGCTGATGGTTCTGCGTGTACTTGCTTCTTGTGTCCTGTTTGCGGTTGGTTGCGTTAGACGTCAGGGGGCGAGGAACAGATAAACTGATGCCAGGCCAACGATAGACATTACAATGGTGTATGGCAGGGCCAGGTAGACCATGCGGCCGTAAGACAGCTTGATGACCGGTGCCAGAGCAGAGGTCAGCAGAAAGAGAAAGGCTGCCTGTCCGTTGGGTGTTGCCACACTGGGGATGTTGGTACCTGTATTGATGGCAACGGCGAGCTTGTCCAGATGGTGGATGAGGTGATTGGCCTGGGCAGCAGCCTCTTGCGGCAGGGCGGCAAGAACTTCACTGCGTACAAGATCCGGATTGGTGAGTTTCTCCAACAATTCTGCGCCGGTCATACCAATATTAGGGATAGCTGCGAATTGCTCAACAAAATGCATTTTGGTTTCTGAAATATACACAGTGGCCACAAAAACATTGTCTGAGATCATGGATAACACGCCATTGGCAATGTAGTAGGCTGCGAGCTGTGAGTGTCCTTCCAGGCTGAGCACGTAGTTGATTATTGGAGCAAAAAGGTGCTGGTCATGGATAACTGCAACAACGGCAAAAAATACAACCAGCAGTGCGGTGAAAGGCAGGGCTTCTTCAAAGGCTTTACCGGTTTGGTGCTCCTCAACAATACCGGTGAGTGAGGTCAACAGTACAATAACAGAAAGACCTATGAGACCGACTTCAGCCAGGTGAAAAGCCAGTGCGACAATCAACCAGATACCTGCCATTGCCTGCACCACCAATTTTGCCCGGCCAGCATGACCGCGTTTTGCTTCCATCGCTATCTCTGTTTCCAGCAGGTGGGAGCGAATATTACCAGGCATCTCGACACCGTAGCTGAACCATTTTTTCTTTTCCAGAAAATAGCAGGTGAGCAGGCCACAGGCGAGTACGGGCAGGGAAACTGGAGCAACCTCTATAAAAAATTGAGGGAAATGCCAGCCCATTACTTCACCGATAAGCAGGTTCTGAGGCTCACCCACCAGGGTACAGACACCACCCAGGGCTGTTCCCACAGCTCCATGCATCATCAGATTGCGCAGAAAACCACGAAATTTGGCCAGTTCTTCACGCTCGGTTTCCTTGAGCGCCAAGTCGCTGGTCAGGTCATGACTGGTGTGGGGATCTTTGCCGGAAACATAGCGGTGGTAAACATTGTAGAACCCATAGGCAACAGCGATGATAACTGCGGTAACCGTCAGGGCGTCAAGAAAGGCAGAGAGAAAGGCTCCCGCAAAACAGAAGAGCAGGGAAATGGTGGTCTTAGATTGTACCCGGACCAGAAGGCGGGTAAAGGTGAACTGGAGAAAATCCTTCATGAAGAAAATGCCAGCCACCATAAAAATAAGCAGAAGGATAACCGCAAAGTTTGCCTCAGCCTCATGGTAGACTGTTTTGGGATGAGTCAGGCCAATGAAAACAGCCTCAAGGGCCAGAAGACCTCCTGAAGGAAGCGGATAACACTTGAGGGCCATGGCCAGGGTAAAGATAAACTCTCCGATCAAGACCCAGCCTGTGATAAAGGGGCCGACCGTATAGAGCAGTATGGGGTTGGCAATAAGAAATGCCAAAATGGTTAGCTTGTACCAGATGGGGGCGTTTCCCAGAAAGTTCCGGATAAACGCCTGGGGTAATGATTTGGGCATGTGTACTCTCCTGGATAGAAAAGGAAAAAGTGTTCTGTAACAGGTTGTTTCCTGATGTTTCAGTATATCGCAATAGACCGTCAACGAACGGTGTCGGCCATTTCCCCTGATTTCATGCTCTGGTTACCTGGGCAGGTATTCAATTCTGGCAGAAGGAAGGGGATATCTTCCGGAGGTGAAACACGCTGTCAGGAGATGGGCATGTAAAGAATCTTCCTGAAGCCTGATCGGACATTAACTAACACTTCTCTTAACAGGGTGTCAAGAAAGACTGGTATTTCCCTGTAATATGCCTGGTATTCCATGAAAAATTGGCCTGAATAGTATACCCTGTTCGTTATGCAGATGCAATCTATGGAAACAATTGCAAAACGAGGTCACTTTTTTGTAACGGAGGGGATATGTCAAAGTTGTTTTTCAGCCTGGGCGCAATATTAGGGGGATGCGCTGTAATACTTGGGGCCTGGGCAAGTCACAGAGGGATAGACCTGCTTTCATCAGAACAGGTGCACCTGATTCAGAAAGGTTTACGTTATCAAATGTACCATGGTCTGGCTTTGTTGGCTGTAGCCTGGGCTGTTGAGCAATGGCCTGCTGCCGCGATGTTTACGGGAACTGGCGGGGGGGGTATAGCCGCAGGAGTGGTGCTGTTTTCCGGCAGCCTGTATCTGAAAGCCTTTACCGTGGTTGAGCCAGGCTATATAACCCCACTCGGGGGAATGCTGCTGATTATTGGCTGGTTTTTTCTTGCACTCGGTGTCTGGCGCGGATGACCATTTTTTTAAATGGTTGAAAAAATAGACCAGGAAAGGGTTTCTTCGGCAAGGAAAGGTACCACATCGCCAAAACGGGATGGAACCTTCCACTGTTTCTTCCGCAAATGTATATTTTTTTGCACAGGGGTGATTCTATAGAATGCCCTGGCATTATTGCTGACAAAATCCTGGAGGAGGGTAACGTTGCTGTGCTCCATAAAAAGTTCCGTCAGCTTGGGCAGGGATACTGGCGCTGAAAAAATACCCGCAGCACAACCACAACATTCTTTGGTATGGCGGGGGTGCGGGGCAGAGTCTGAACCGAAAAACAGTCTGGGATGGCCACAAAATACCGCATCGCAGAGCGCCTGTCTGTCTTCCGGACGTTTGGCAATGGGTTTGCAGAAAAGATGGGGTTTCATCAGCCCTCCAACCACATCATCGAGGGTGAGGAGCAGATGATGCAGGGTGACCGTGGCACCTATATTCGGGTAGGCATCCATAAGCTGTAGAGCTGCAGCCGTGGTAATATGCTCCATTACCACGCGCAGGTTTGGAAATCGACTGGCAATTTTTTCATAAACAGCGAGAAATTCAGTTTCTCGATCCATGACAAAGCCATTGCTTTCTCCGTGAACCAGGAGAGGGATGTCCAATGCTTCCATTTCAGCAAGCGTGTCAAGGCAGGCGTCAAGGTCGGACACCCCTGATTCACTCTGCGTGGTTATGCCGGCCGGGTAAAGTTTTATACCTACAATATAAGGTTTTACAGCTTCCAGTTCTTCCCTGCTGTATTGCCTGAAAAAAAGAGTCATGTACGGGGTGAACGTATAGCCTTGGCATGCGGTTTCCACGGCCTGACGATAGTTTTGCAACCTATGTAAAGTGTTTACCGGTTCAATCAGGTTCGGCATAATAACTGCCCCGCTGAAAATGGCTGCTGTGAGTGGAGCGACATTGTTAAGCATTTCTCCTTCTCGCAGATGCAGGTGCATATCCAGGGGGGTGTGGAGTGTGATATGTTCCATGGCGAAAATGTAGCTATTTTTTCTTTGGAGGCAGCATATCTGTGATGGAACCATCCACCAGTTCCGCTGCAAAGGCAAAAGTCTCGGCAAGTGTCGGGTGGGCATGAATCGTTTTGGAGATATCTTCAGCGTCAGCACCCATTTCAAGAGCCAGAACAGCCTCGTGTATCAGTTCACCAGCATTGAGTCCACAAATTCCTGCTCCTATAATCCGGCCACTGTCTCTGGCAAAAAGAACCTTGCTGACCCCACTTGCAGCACCTGCACTGAGGGCTCGGCCACTGGCTCCCCAGGGGAATTTGCCTTTGTCATATTCGATTCCCTGTTCTTTGGCCTCTTTTTCCGTCAGCCCCATCCAGGCAATCTCGGGGGAGGTATATGCAACGGAGGGAATGGTCATGGGTGTAAACGCTGATTTATGTCCTGCAATCACTTCAGCTGCCACCTTGCCCTGATGTGTTGCCTTATGGGCAAGCATAGGATCTCCTGCCACGTCTCCAATGGCAAAAATATTTTTGGTTGCAGTTTCCTGGCGCTCGTTTACAGGTATAAAGCCTTTATCGTCCAATGCTATATCCAGTTTTTCCAAGCCAAGTCCTTCTGTATTGGGCCGCCTGCCAACGGCAACGAGCACCGCATCAAAGGCTGCTTCCTGTGAGCCTTTTGCTCCTGTGAGAGTTACTGAAATGGCCTGTTCCGTTGCCGTGATGGATTCAACGCGTGTTTGAGTATGTATACTATATTTCTTTTTCAGCTTTAAAAACAGAGGCTGTACCAGATCTTTATCTGCGGGCGGAATGAGATGATCCAACATCTCGACAATGGTAATTTCTGAGCCAAGGGCATGGTAGACCTGCGCCATTTCCAGGCCGATAATGCCACCACCTATGATAAGGAGCCGTTGGGGAACCGTCCGCAATGCCAGAGCATCGCTGGAATCCCAGATCCTGGGGTCGTGTGGGGCGTCAGGAAGTACAAAAGGATGGGAGCCAGTGGCAATGATGGCATGGCGAAACTGTACCTGTGTTTTTGCCCCTTCCTGTATCACTTCCAGATTCTGGCTGTCACTGAACGTCCCTCTTCCCCTGAGAAGTTGGATTTTACGAGCTTTGCACAATCCTTCCAGTCCAGTGGTCAGTTGTTTGATAATGTTGTTTTTTTGTTCCCTGAGTGCATCCATGTCTATTTCCGGAGCACTGAATTTTACACCAAAAGATTGTACTTCCTGGGCTTCTTCAATAACAGCTGCTGCATGTAAAAGGGTTTTGGACGGAATGCAGCCGACATTCAGGCATACCCCCCCGAGTCTCGTTTCCTGTTCAACAAGGCAGACCTCCAACCCCAGGTCTGCCGCTCTGAAGGCAGCAGTATAGCCACCCGGGCCACCGCCCAGAACAACCACGTCAACAGTAATGGTGTTTTCCATGCTTTTCTCCTTGTAGGGGGAAGGTTTCGTTTTCTGGCAATACAGCCTTTGTCCCAGGATATGCTGTTAAAATACAGACTATATCAGTGTTTTTCGTAAATCAGAAATACAATCAGCAAGGGCAACACAGAACCTGGCTGCCTCAGCACCGTCAATGATTCGATGATCATAGGATACGCTGAACGGCAGTATTCGTCTGGGAATGAAGGCTTCGCCATCCCACACCGGACGTATTGCACTTTTTGATACTCCCAGAATAGCTGCCTGCGGAGCGGTAACAATGGGGGTAAAGGCTGTACCTCCTATGCCTCCGAGGCTGGAGATTGTAAACGATGCTCCCTGAAGATCCTGTATGGTCAGTTTGCCCTCCCGTGCATTTGTACTCAGCTCACCCAGTTCCATTGCCAATGCTTTCAGACCTTTTTGATCGGCATTTTTGATCACAGGTACCACCAAGCCGTTAGGTGTGTCCACTGCTATACCGATATTGTAATATTTTTTTAGAATAATTTTTTCGCCAGGTACCAGTGAGCTGTTGAACAGAGGAAATTGCTGCAGCGCTGCAACCACGGCTTTGATGATCATAACCAGAGGACTGTAACGAGTACCTGTCTGCTTGGCCTGTGTGTTGAGAGATTGACGAAATTCTTCAAGCTCCGTGATATCACTCTCTTCAAAATGGGTAACATGGGGAATATTCAGCCAGCTCTTATGCAGGTGGGGGCCGGATATTTTTTGGATTCGTCCCAGGCTTAGATCTTCCGTTGGACCATAAACTGAAAAATCTTCTAGAGTTACAGGGGGAATGCCCGCTGTTGCACCACTCTTGTGTGCTGCCAGGGTATTTTTCACCAGGAGTTGTACGTCTTCTTTGCGAATACGTCCTTTTGGGCCTGTTCCCTGTACCTGTCCAAGTTCAATGCCCAGTTCGCGGGCATAGGCACGAACAGAGGGCGTGGCATGATAGGTGCCATCTAATTCCTGAGGCCTATCTGGAGAAGAGAGCGGTTTTTCTTCAGGGGAAGGGGGGGCTGTTGTCTGCTGATCTGGTTCCTCGGGCTTACTCAGCTGTTCCTGTTCCTTTTGGGGTGCGGTCTCTGATGTTTCCTCCTGAGATGTATCTTGTGTAGATTGAATGTCAGCGATCAGGTCGCCACTTTTAACCACATCTCCTTCGTGCAGATATATTTGTTTAACCGTTCCGCTCACAGGGGAAGGGATATCCATGACAGCTTTTTCGCTTTCTAGGGAAATCAGGGAGGCTTCCTGCTCAATGTTTTGCCCGGGTTTGACCAAAATCTCAATAACTGCGATTTCCTGCACGTCCCCGAAATCGGGGACTTTAACCTGTTCGAGAGCCATCGTTTACTCCTTTCAACGGTTAAGGGGATGCATTGAATTTGTATCCATGCCATATGTATGTAATGCTTCACTGACCTTCTTGGGGGATATAGTCTTTTGGTCGGCAAGTGCTTTCAAGGCTGCAACCGTGATATGGTAGCGGTCAATACCGAAAAAGTCACGCAGGGTTTTGCGGCTATCACTGCGACCGAATCCATCGGCACCCAGTATTGTCAAGGGGTTGGGAATCAGGCGGCGTATCTGTTCCGGATACGCCTGCAGATAATCTGTGCTTATAATTGCAGGGCCTGCAAAATCCTGCAACTTACGGGTCATGAAAGGAACACGGGATGCTTCTTCCGGATGCAGCCTGTTCCAGCGCTCTGTCTCCATTGCATCACGATGGAGTTGATTAACCCCGAGAATGGACCAGATATCTGCCTGTACCCCAAAATCACTGGCCAGGAGATCAGCCGCAGCAATCACCTCGCGAAAAATAGCTCCACTTCCCATGAGCTGTACCCGTAGTTCTCCAGGTTCCCCCTGGCGATACAGATACATACCTCGGTGTATGTTTTCCTCAATTCCTTCTGGCATATCAGGATGGGTATAATTTTCATTCAACAGGGTGATATAGTAGTATACATCTTCACCCTCTTTGAACATGCGATCCATCCCTTTTTGGATAAGTACCGCAACTTCAAAGGCAAAGGTGGGATCATAGGCAAGGCACGTGGGGATGGTGGAGGCGAGCAGCAGGCCATGTCCATCCTGATGCTGCAGCCCTTCTCCGTTCAATGTGGTTCGTCCGGATGTGGCTCCAAGGAGAAAGCCCTTTGCCCTGCTGTCGCCGGCAGCCCATAATTGATCTCCAATTCTCTGGAAACCGAACATGGAATAAAATGTATAAAAGGGGATCATCGGAACCCCGTAATTTGCATGGGCTGTTGCAGCGGCAAGCCATGATGAGATGGACCCGGCCTCGGTAATGCCCTCTTCAAGGATCTGGCCTTGAGGGTCTTCGCGATACCATGCTACGGTTTCTGAATCCTGGGGTTCATACAGTTGCCCGGTTGGCGCATAGATGCCAAGCTGCCTGAATAACCCTTCCATACCAAAGGTTCGAGCCTCATCTGGAATAATGGGTACAACATGTTTGCCAATGCTTTTATCTCTTACCAGGGTGCCAAGGAGACGGACAAAAGCCATGGTGGTGCTGAATTGCCGTTCTCCGGAAGACTCCAGGAGTGCTTTGAAGGCAGTAAGGTCAGGCGTGTCCAGGGGGATATGGGTTGTGCTCCGGAAAGGCACCGGTCCACCAAGAGCTTTGCGTTGCCTGGTTAAAAATTGTTCTTCGTGGCTGCCCTTTTCTGGCTTGATAAAGGGGAGGCTGGCAAGTTGCTCGTCTTTCAGAGGCACATGGAATCGATCACGGAAAATTTTCAGTGATTCGGTATCCATTTTTTTCACATTATGGGCCACCATGACCGATTCACCAGCCTGGCCCATACCAAATCCCTTTATGGTTTTTACCAGTATAACCACTGGTTTTCCGCGGTGCTTCGTAGCTGCTGCAAAGGCAGCATATACTTTGCGGGGATCATGCCCACCTCGGGTCATCTGCCAAAGCTCACTGTCATCCATACCTTCAATGAGCTGTAACAGTTTCGGGTCGTCACCAAAAACTTTTTCACGCAGATAGGCGGGGCCACGGGCTCGGATAGTCTGAAAATCGCCATCTACCATGGATTCAAATTTTTTCAGCAGCAAACCCTCTTTGTCGCGTTGGAGAATGGGGTCCCATTCACTTCCCCACAATACCTTGATCACATGCCAGCCTGCACCCCTGAACTTGCCTTCCAGTTCTTGAACGATCTTGCCATTTCCGCGAACCGGGCCATCAAGCCGTTGCAGGTTGCAGTTGACAACAAAGATGAGGTTGTCCAGTTGTTCACGGGCCGCCAGGGAGAGTGCTCCCAGGGATTCGGGCTCGTCTGATTCACCGTCTCCCATGAAAACCCAGACCTTGCGATTTCCAGCTTTTTTCATGTCCCGGCTGTCCATGTATTTCATGAATCTTGCCTGATAGATGGCAGCCATTGGGCCAAGACCCATTGAGACCGTTGGGAATTGCCAGAACGTAGGCATCAGCCAGGGGTGTGGATATGAAGACAGACCATTGCCGCCAACTTCCTGGCGGAAATTGTCCAGCTGCTCCTCTGTCAGTCTGCCTTCTACAAACGCCCTGGCATAAACTCCAGGGGAGCTGTGTCCCTGAAAGTAGATCATATCTGGTCCGTCTGGCGCTTCAGGGCCGCGGAAAAACCAGTTGAACCCCACTTCGTAGATGGCAGAGACAGAGGTGTAGGTGGCAATATGTCCACCCAGTCCTTTGCCGTCCTTATTGGCTCTGGCTACCATGGCCATGGCATTCCAGCGCACATACGCAGCCACGTTACGGGCAATAAAGGAATCTTCAGGTATTTTTTCCTCTTTTTCAGGGGGAATGGTGTTACAGTATGGGGTAAGAATGCCTGGTGAAGTTGAAATGCCTTTTTCTCTGGCTTTTTCCGTAAGGACACGAAGCAGGTAATCAGTTTTTTCCTCTCCTTCGTGGCGGATAACACCTTCTAGTGACTCTATCCAATCCCTTGTTTCAGCAGGATCAGGATCAGTGTAATATGAACTCATGTACGCCTCCTCACCAGTATCGTTGTTGATAGTTCATGCCAGCGTACTGTTTTTCAGCTGTTTTATGTAGCTGAACAGAACAGGCATATACGGTGCGTCAGGATAAGGGCAGAGTTTGGTTCGCCCCCCAGATATGATAAACTAAAACCATTATAAACGGTTGTCAGCAGAGATCTAAAAATTAATTCACATATAACCTGTTATTGATTATCACTACACGCTTTTATTCGGTCCCGACATCATGGCTGTGCCCAGCGCATGCTGTAAAAAAAGTTGCATGGCCGGTTGATAGTTCTTATAGGTCAGGAAGCGTTGCCTGGTGGCAGTGCAGAAAAACAAGGTGGAATCTGTAACTGGTCTGTCCTACTTTTGGCACATGTTCAGGTACCCATTTTTTAATCGCTGAAAGAGGAGAACAGACTGTGGCAGCAATAGTCTTAGGAATTGGTAACCTGCTCTTGGGTGACGAGGGCGTTGGTTGCAAGGCAGTGGAAGAATTATTGAAGCGGTATGATTTCCCAGAGGACGTGGAATGTGTCGATGGTGGAACAGCGGGTTTTGAACTGCTCTCTTTGATTGAAAATCGTAATCAGGTTATCCTCATAGATGCCATGCAGAGCGAGATGAAACCAGGCACGGTTGTCCGTATCGAGGGAGAAGACGTCCCCAAGGCTTTTTTATCCTCCCTGACTCCACATCAGTTGGGAATTTCCGATGTACTTGCCGCGGCCCAATTGACAGATGATTTTCCTGAAACTCTGGTGTTGTTTGGTGTTGTTCCCAAACAATTGGAGGTTGAAATCGGGTTGACTGAAGAAATCACTGCTGCCATGGAAAAAGTGCTTCCAGCGGTGGTTGAAGAGTTGGTGCAGTTTGGTTACGCCGTAACTGCGAAGAAAGAGGGCTAAGGGGCACGGAAATAATAGATTATGTAATCGGAGGAGAATGCATGAGCTCGTATCTGCGGATCTTTTTGGGCGTAGTTTTTCTGTTTTCTTGGTCCCTTGATTCATTGGCCTCGGAATGTAGTTCTCTGGTCGCAAATAAATGCAGTGGGTGTCATTTTACCCAAAAATTATGTCCCATGCTGGAAAAAGGCAAAGGCTCATGGGCCTGGAAAAGGAGTGTACGATCCATGAAAGAGTTTGGTGCTGCCTACACCAAGCAGGAAGAAAAACAGCTTGTCAAATGTCTGAGTAATCCTGACGAGCATGTGCGTGCTATATGTTCCGGCTCAAGTGCCAAACCCTGAGTGTTTGCCCCTGCTTTTCAATTGTTGCGTTGCATCAATGTGCCAGCACTTCCCGAATCACCTTTGCCAGCTGCTTGCCTACAAATGGTTTAACGACATACGCCTGAATTCCGATGCTTTTTGCAGTCTGTTCATCTATAACTTCACTATATCCTGTACAGAGTATGATCGGTAGGTCAGCTTTTAGCTGCAGCATCTCTTTGGCTATATCAACTCCTGTGAGTTCAGGCATTGTCATGTCTGTGACGACCACATCAATTTCATCGGCATGGGATTTGAAATATTCCAGGCTTTCCCGGCTGGAAGAAAAGGCCGTGACATTGTAGCCAAATGTGGAGAGGCTTCGTTTAATGATGCTTGCCAGTGCCTGTTCATCGTCAACCAGCAGGATGTGTTCGTTTCCCTCAATATCATTTTCCGGACCACCGCTTGGTTGTTGTTTGGCTTGCATTATCGGAAAATAGAGTCGAAAGATACTCCCCGTACCCGGATGACTCTGTACTGTTATTGCCCCGCCGAGTTTGTTTACAATACCAAGCGTGACGGCGAGTCCCAGGCCTGTTCCCTGCATAGAGGCTTTGGTGGTGAAAAACGGATCAAAGACTTGTCGCTGTATTTCCTGGGCCATGCCGATGCCTGTGTCACTGACCGTCAACATCACATAGGTACCTGGCTTCAGAACCTTGCCGTCAACTGAATGCAAAGGTTCTGAAATCAGGGTGTCTTCAACTGAAATTGAAATGGCTCCCTGGCCGTTGCTACATGCCTGGCGTGCATTTGTGCAAAGGCTCATGATGGCCTGGTGGATTTTTGTCGGGTCTGCAATAATCAGTGAACAGGTTTTTGCAATATATACCGACAGATCAATCGTGGTCGGAAGGGTCGACTTAAGCAATTTACCAACTTCCTTGACCAGGGGCTTGATGTCCATTGGATGCTGAGCTTCTTCGTCCTGTCTACTGAAGGCAAGTATCTGTTGAACCAGGTCAACGGCCCGGTTTCCCGCCTTTATCACCTGGTCAATATCCTTTTGAATATGCTCGTCCTGGGAGGCCTGTTCTCGTATGATTTCGCTGAATCCCAGAATGGCAGCCAGAATATTATTAAAATCATGTGCTATTCCTCCTGCCAGAGTGCCGATGGCTTCCATTTTCATGGCCTGGTGTAGCTGTTTTTCAAGCAGAACCTGTTCATGGAGCATTCGTTCCTGTTGGGAGATGTCCTGTATGAAGGAAAAGAGTTTTTCGCTGCCGCCCAGCTCAATTACCTGGCCGTAATATACACAGGGCACTTCTCCTCCGTCTGCCCTGGTAAGCCTAAGTTCAAGATGTTCTATCGTGTCGTTATTTCTGAGTTTTGTGTTGAGCGAGGCGATGGTTGCCGTCGGCAGGATGCCAAGGTCTACGGGGGATTTCCCTATGGCTTGCTCTCTACTGAATCCAATGGAAGTAATGAATGCCTGGTTGACATCCACATAGTGGCCGTTGTCCAATTCACTTATGGTTATGAGCATGGGGATGTGGTCGAAAACCATCCGCAGAAGAGATTCCTGTCTGGAACGTTCTGTTGTATCTCTGGATATTGCAATAACACTTTGCACGCTGTTGTCAGGGCCGCGTTCAGGTGTGAAGAATATTTCATAGGAGCGCATTCCTTTACCCTGAAGATCAAGCTCAATGCTGAGTTGTTTCGGCTCGTTAGAAGTCAGCACCTTTTTTATGGTCAGATCCAGTTTTTCTGCTACCGCCGGTGGAAAACCTAGTTCCAGATAGGTTTTTCCGAGGATTTGATCACGGGCTTTGCCCAATCTACGGCAGGCTGCATCGTTGGAGTAAATACGGCGTCCATTTCTATCAAAGCGGATAATAGAATCTGTGCTGGTGCTGACAATGGTCTCCAGCTCGTTGTTTTTGGCTTCAATGTGACTGAGATATTCTGATAGGGAACGGCGCAGCTTGTTCAGTGCATTGACGATTTGGTCAAATTCATCGTTACCTGTAGTCTTGCGGAATCTGCTCAGCTGTATGGGGTGATGGAGTGTCTCCCGGTCAAGATTATTGGAAATAGCAGCGATGGCCTGGAGGTGCCGACCTATCATGAGGTAAAAAAGGAAGTAGCAGAAGCCGCCACCTGTAATGGCCAGCACGATGATAGCGGCACCTATCTGCATACCTGTTATTTTGAGATCCTCGATGGTGGAGTCAAGTCCTGCGGTAATACGAATAGTACCCGAATCGTTGCTCTCTTGATCACGGGGCAGAGCAAGTTGCGTAGTATGCTGTAAAAGTTGCTTGGAAACGATAGCTCCGTGGGAGATGGTATGTCCATCTTTAAGGGTTATGTTGATGGCTTCAATTGCCGGGACGGTAAGCATGCCTCTGGCTATTGTAGAAACGGCTTCTTCATCATGTTCATGGAGGGCTGTGAGCAGAGAGGGTTCAACGCTAAGAAGAATTTTTTCCATGGTTGCCTGAACATTCTTTTGGGTACAGGTCAACCTGTATGTGATAAAAAGGCTTGAGATGAGCAGGCCGGCAAGCAGGCTGAAAAAAAAGACGGCCAAGGCAAATCTATGGCCAATGGAAAGGGGCATAATATGTGATATGGGAAAGCGTTGTCGCATGGCCGGTCCTGGGAGGCTATCCATGAAGAAAAGATGACCATTGATATATTATGTTGTATCTTTTTGATCTTGTTAATGCAAGTGTAGCCCAACTTTCCTGTAAATACAAAAGATCCAATGTGAAAACAGCGTGTTGATAACCTTAGCAAGTTTTTCGGGTAACTGCTCACAAGGGAGACGGGTAAACTTGAAAGTCTTCCGTATGTGTAACTGATTACAGGGTGTCTGAGATTTTCGTCAGCAGGCTGGTGTCGCGTATTTGGTCACAAAGCCAGACTGATCGCGGAAAGATCAGATGGACTGTGAGCCGTTACGTTTTTTGTTCGCTTTATCAAAAAGGGGATAACAGTGTCCATACGTTTAATTGCTGTTGAATTGTACAAAGCACAGAAAGAAGTGCATCGATTACGTGATCTTCTAGAGAAGACCACAGGCCTTGAGGCAGAGCGACTGCGCCGGGAGCTGCAGATTGCTGAGGTAAACTGTAACCAGCTTCGCAGGCGGGTGGAAGCCCGAAAGGAATTGGGGAAATAAAAAAGGGGGCTGGAAGTTCCAGCCCCCTTTGGGTGTTTGCGGGATGTCACTTGCGTGTTAGATCGCTTCGTTTCCCCTTTCTCCTGTTCGGACCCTGAGAATATCTTCTACTGGTATGATGAATATTTTACCGTCCCCGATTTTACCGGTCAGAGCTGCATCGCGAATGACTGTCACAGCCTTTTCAATCAGCTCATCGGCAAGTACCAACTCAATCTTTGTTTTTGGGTTAAAGTCAACTTTATATTCCGCGCCACGGTAGACTTCTTTATGTCCTTTCTGGCGTCCGTAACCCTTGACTTCGGTAACTGTCATTCCTGCAACGCCAATTTCATTGAGCGCTTCTTTCACTTCATCGAGCTTAAATGGCTTGATGATGGCTTCTATTTTTTTCACCTTAGATCCCTCCTGTGATTATTATTTCTGGGTGAATTCAGGATATGCTTCAAGGCCGCATTCGGAAATGTCCACACCTTCAAGCTCTTCCTCTTCGCTGACTCTGATGCCCATGGTAACCTTTATAACCAGCCAGACAACAAAGGAGGTGGCAAAAACCCAGGCAAAGATACAGGCTGCGCCGGTCAGCTGATGGAGAAGAGATATTTTTTCTCCGTCGTTGCTGATAACAACGGCAATCAAACCCCAGAAGCCACATACCCCATGTACAGAGGTGGCACCAACCGGATCGTCGATTTTCAGTTTGTCAATAAAGACAATGGATGGAACTACAAGCAGGCCGCCGACAACACCTATCAAGGTAGCAATGCCAGGTGTTGGTGATAACGGGTCAGCTGTAATTGCCACCAGGCCGGCTAGGGCACCGTTAAGAGCCATGGTGAGGTCAGCTTTACCGAACCAGAAACGGGACAGCAGCATTGCTGCAACTAGGCCGCCGGCTGCAGCGGTGTTGGTGTTGACAAATACCATGGCAACTGCGTTTGCTTCTTCAATGTTGGAGACTTTCAATTCTGATCCGCCGTTAAAACCGAACCAGCCAAGCCAGAGGATAAAGGTACCAAGAGTTGCCAGCGGCAGGTTACAACCGGGGATAGCGTTTACACGACCATCTGTATATTTACCTTTTCTCGCACCAAGAAGTAAAACACCGGCAAGGGCTGCAGCAGCACCGGTAAGATGCACGACACCTGAACCAGCAAAATCGTAGAATCCGAGCTGATCAAGGAAACCGCCGCCCCATTTCCAGTATCCTTCCACTGGATAAATGAACCCGGTCATAACAACTGCAAACAGCAGGAATGCCCAAAGTTTCATACGTTCAGCAACAGCCCCTGATACAACACTCATGGCTGTGGCAACAAAAACAACCTGAAAGAAAAAGTCACTGAGGTTGGAATAATAGATTTCACCGCCGGATTTCAGCACTTCATCTACCCCGTTATCCGGTCCCAGGAAAAAGCTGATCCCTGGAATAATACTGCTGATAGCGTCACCATACATGATATTGTATCCGCAGATGAGGTACATGATACAGGCAACTGCATAGAGGGCGATATTTTTTGTGAGAATCTCAACCGTATTTTTACCACGTACAAGTCCTGCTTCCAGCATGGCGAACCCTGCCGCCATCCACATGACAAGGGCTCCGGACATAAGAAAATAAAAGGTATCGACAGAGTAGGCCAACTGGACCAGGTTACCGGCAACGCCTTCTACAGTGGCTGCTTCTTCGGCAAAAGCAGGCAACGCCAGGGTGAGTACTGCCAGTACCGCAGCGCCACCCATGACTTTTTTTCGGTGAGATGTGTTGTAAGATTCCACGCTTCGTTCCTCCTGATGAGTGATGCCAGCACATGTGTGCTGAGTTGTAAAAAGTAAAAAATGTCAAATAATGTAGTGTAAAAAGCAAAACAGATGCCAAAATTGTTTCATTGTTACAAATCGCGTGATCTCAATAAGATGAAAACGTTTGGCAGGAGAATTGGTTTGAAGAGATGAAGAAAAATGTTCAAAAATGTAGTGAAGAAACCTTGTATATAACAATTTTGTGATAAAAATACGATTGCCAGGGGGTGTTTGTATTAACAGAGCTACAGAAGCATGGGTGAGTTTCAGGGGTTACGTCCGTAAATGCGGAGAGTTCCGGCGGTGTGAGTGGTTTGCTGAAGCTGCTAAAATGTATAATTTTCTACAAAATTGTAAATAAGCAGGAGTGGGGGTGACCAGCTCAGCGGGCGCTGGCTGGTCACGTAGCGGCGTCTTTTTATCTTATCTCTCTGATTTTATTGTATTTCAGTTTTCCTCAATGCGTGCTCTGAAGCGTTGGAGCTGTTTTTCTCGTATATGGTCAAGGTTGAGATGGTAAATATCTGCAGGAAAAAGAAAGGCGGCGACCCCTGTATCAAAGATGCGCTTCACTTCGTATTCGTCGTGTGCTACATCGCGTTGGTACATGTAATTGAGATAGGATCTGTTTGTGTGTATGATGAACTCGACCCGCATGCCTCCAAGTCTTGCGAAAAATTTGAGCATGGGGGTGTTTGCTGAGCTCCCTGTTGCTGTGCTGGTGTATGCTCCTCCGGTCAGGGTGTCGGAAATGTCTTCAAGTGTCATGAATGAGTCGGCTTTGGCCGCGCACCTGGTGAGGTGTCTGAGAAATCTTTTTACATCCGTGACGGAGTTGAGTACGGCCATGAGGCCCAGTTCGTCGTCTACGGCTGCTGCAGGGTTCTTTTCATTTTTTCTTAAAAGTTTGATGACTTTCGCCTCAGGAGGTTTTTTGCGTATAGTGACGTAGATAGGGATTTCTTTGCCTCTATCCTGGAAAAGCCTGCGTTTTATAAGCGTAAGTTTTTCGCCGCTTCTGAGAGTGGTTTGCTCGGCCTGTCCAGGGGTGATGATTGATACGCTTGTGCAGCTGAAATCTTCGGTGGCGTGCCTGGAGTGAAGATACGCTATGTCCATATCTCCGATTTTCAAAGTTGGGCTCCATACATACATGTTGAGGAAATCGATGAAGTCGGAAAATTTCTCTGTGATCTTTGTTTCTCGTTCCCGCTGGTCTATTGAGCCGGCAAGACCCATGAGGGCTAATTTACGCTTAGCTTCAAATCTTGCCTTCTTGTGAAAGCGATCGTCGAATAAGTAGAGAAGCAGGGTGACCGGTTCGGTTGCCGATTCAATCTCGTTGGTTGTTTCCAGGTGAGCGCTGTATGGTGATAACACTTTTGAGCGAAGGGACTGGATGACATCATCAGCTGTTCTTGCGTAGTCTTTTAGGCGGCGAGATATTTCTGAATCGTGACCAGCTATGCCGAACATGTTGCTCAGTAGAATGTGTGAGCGGACAATGGCTTGTTTTTTGAGTCCCTGGTCTTGGAGAAGAGCTGACGTTTCGCTGAAACTGTTTATGTCCAGGAGGTCGAAAATCTGATGTCGGACTGCTCGATATTTGGTTTTGAGCAGTTGGTCGTTTTGGAAAGCACGGAGCCATGATTTAGCCTCTTTGGAAAAAGGGCCAACCGGTGGGGTGTTTTCAATGGTGGCAAACGGACCGTTTTGCAGCATAGCCGAAAAGACAGATTTTTGATCTAGTATTCCCATATGTACAGGTAAAAGGGGGTATTTGTTGATTGGTGTTCGTCCGGAAGTGGTCTGGCCGGAGTGTTATTGCTTGTGTGGTTTCGTGTATTTTACGTTAGGTTATGAAAAGTAGCATTGTTTAGGCGGGTGTCCTTTCTGGTCAGTTTTGTGTTTGTGGTATGGCGCATCGGGCCTGAGGCGGTTGCGATGTTTTCTTTTTTTACCCGGAAACCAAACTCTGCGCAAGGGGTGAGGGGGGAGCTACCCTGCAGAGAGGAGGAGGGCAGGGTAGCTGTTGGAGGAGGCTTGTTTGGCAGTTCGTGGAGGAGGGAGACTCGCGCTGCCGGTAAGAATTGTACTGCTATGGAGTTTACTCTTTTTGGTTCGTGTTAGCCCGGTACCTGGTGTTGTACCGTTTGTTTTAATCTTAGCATGTCTTGTGCCAGAATGTTTTTTTCTTGAGCTATTTTTCTTAAGGTTCTGAAATTTAAGGGTATAATTACAGAGAAAGCTTTGGTGTGGTTTGAAAAGCGGCCGATTTCGTGCTTACATAATTGTTTGTTGTGCGAAAAGTGTAATACAGAAATGTATACATATTGCCTTGGGGCAGCTCTACGCATTTTGTATATGAAGAGTGAGCCTGGGGGAGAAAGAGTTTTTCACAAGAAGTTTTTTGCTTACCGTCGGTTGTGGAGTTATAATGGCACAAGAAAATCTTTTATTAATAGGTAGGTATAACATATGTTTGCAGACATTCTTGATTTTGTAAAAGGAATCTTCGCACCCATCGGAGAGGCGGTTGGTCCTTTTTTGGAGAAAATTCAGGTTGTTGAACAGATTAAAGAGGTAGATGCGGCAGGTCTGTTTACAAATCCCTGGTTTCTTGTACCATTTGTGGCTCTTGTGGGGTACATGCTATATAAGCTTGCCTGGAGAGATCTCATCATCCTCTCTCTGCTCATGGGGGTATGGTATTTCACTGGCACTGAATATATGCAGACCCTGGTCGTAGGAGATCAGCTAAACATACAAAGAATATTACCGGTGTTGTTTGGTGGGGCCGGAGTATTAGGGTTTATCATTTACCTTCTTTTTGTCCGCAGTGACTGATGAACATTTTTGTAAGACGTTTGCCGCTAGAATTTTTAACTTTTGGCAACTTCGGCTGGCTGCACCATTCGGGGCTGCCAGCATCAGATGGAATATCGGAGTAGATCCTTTATGATAGGCAGTGGAACTGGCACTAAAGAATTTCGTGATGCTATTTTTATAATTACAGAAGAGCGCTCATGTCCGATTTATAATGTTGGTGAAGAGTTTAAGGTTGAGGGCATGGGGGTGACAGTTCCTGAAGCCAAGCCAACCTGCTTGAAGCTGGCTGGCGAGCTCATAAAAATTGTTTCAACGCGCCAGACCTATGAACGTTTTTCGCCACAGGGGGTACAGCGGACAAAGTTTGACTGCGGCGGGTGTTCCGGGCTTATTCGTTTTGAGTTTAAAAAGGAGCGTGAGTTTTCAACTGTTCAGATGAAGCTGCTGGCAGCAGCTGAATTACGGGAACGCATGCGGCATGTTGATCAGTTTTTTAATATCCTCAGAGGGCTTGAGATATTTGAGCCACTGGATGAAGACAGCTTGCGGGATCTCTCTGCTTTGCTAAAACTGCAGTCCTATAAGGGCAACAAGGTTATTCTTAAAAAGGGTGACCCCGGAACAAGCCTTTATATTATCGTTGAGGGGAAAGTCGCCATAATTGGCGAGGATAATGTGGTTCTTTCGGAAATAGGTGTGGGCGGTATCTTTGGCGAAATGAGCCTGCTTTCAGGGGAGCCTGTTACCACGAGTGTGTATTCAAAAGAAAAGACAAAGCTTGCCAGCCTGTCCAGTAAGGATTTCAAACATATTCTCAACAAGTTTCCTGTTCTTCAGGTCTTTTTCTACAGGCTGCTCGTCGAACGTGCCCAGGCAAATACTATGAAAGCAGGCAACATCAGTTCCGGAATGACAGGCAGGCTGTCTGATATTCATACTGTTGAGCTGTTTCAGTTGATTAATTCCAGTGCAAAGACAGGGCGGGTCGATCTGATTCTTGAAGGTGGAAAAGCAGAAGTTGTCTTTTATGAAGGTGAACTCCTGAAAGTTACCTATGGCATTAAGCAAGGTAAGGAAGCATTTTTTGACATTCTCAGCAAAACAGATGGAACTTTCACCTTTACCTCCGGTATATCGGAGCAGGAAAAGGAACTCCCGGTCATACGCGGATTTATGGGGTTGATCATGGAAGGCATGCGGCGTATTGATGAAAATGCAGCCTCTTGAGTATCTGGTTTATAGTTGAAATGTGAATGGTTGTACTGGTTGGTGGCGGTTCATGAATTTATGCTCGACGGTAAGCACAGACTCCGATATCAATTCTATGCCTGCGCTTACCCGAACTTGACTGACATCCTTACTTTTGGTGACAAGAACCGTTACCAATACAGGGAGATTGTCAATCCAAACCATGTCCCCTGCAAGTGGTTACGAGATTTTTTCTCATGCCATTTTGGAAAAAATCAGACATGCGTTGGTGCCCCCGAAACCATAGCTGTTACTCATGACAGTGTTCAGTTGCATGTCTTGATTTTCGAGCAGAATATTAGCGTTGCCTGCCTCTGGATCAAGCTCTTCGATGTTAGCAGAGCCACAGGCGAAACCATTCTGGAGCATAATCAGACTGTATATCGCCTCATGAACACCGGCAGCCCCTAGGCTGTGTCCGGACAGCGCTTTGGTTGAGCTTATAGGCGGAGTGTTTTTTCCAAACACTTCACTGATTGCCTGTAGTTCAACCATATCTCCAATGGGAGTGGATGTGCCGTGAGCATTGATATAGTCAACGCTTTTGTCCGTCATGGCTAAAGCCATGCGAATGCAGCGTACAGCTCCTTCTCCAGAAGGGGTAACCATTTCATAGCCATCGGCAGTGGCACCATAGCCTATAATTTCCCCTAAAATGTTTGCTCCCCGTTTTCTGGCCCTTTCCAGTTCTTCGACCACTACGATGCCGGCGCCATTGGCAACAACAAAACCATCCCTGTTGAGATCATAAGGGCGGGAAGCCGTTTGTGGGGAATGGTTAAATTTTGTGGAAAGAGCGCCCATGGAATCAAACATTGCGGTCTGTGTCCAATGTTCCTCGTCCGAACCTCCGGCAAAAATTATATCCTGTTTGCCGAGTTGGATCTGTTCCAATGCCGCTCCTATACAATGTGCACCTGTAGCACATGCAGACGAAATGGAATAGCATAACCCCTTAATATGGAAGGCATTGGTCAAGCAGGCGGAAACCGTGGAACTCATAGTTCTTGGAACCATGAAGGGGCTGAGTCGTTTCAGACCTTTTTTTCGCATAATGTCAGCCGTAGCAACGACATTTTCGGCTGAAGTTCCTCCTGAGCCGATTATCAGGCCGGTTCGAGGATCGCTCACCTCTTCAGTGCTCAATCCTGCATGGTCGATGGCCTGTTTCATGGCAATGGCTGCATAGGCGGCAGCGTTGCCCATGAATCGGAGCTGCTTTTTATCGATCAGTTTTTTTACATCTATGGTGGTAAATGCACCTACCTGGGATCGCAGCCCGATCTCCTGGTACTGCGGGTGATAAGCAATACCGCTTTTGGAGGTTTCGAGGGAGGTTTGCACTTCCCGTACAGTATTTCCGAGGGATGATACAATGCCCATCCCGGTTATAACAGCGCGTTTCATGGGAATTTGATATTATGTTCTGTGAATGGCTAATGGGCCACAGCTTTGACAGGTGGGCATCA
This sequence comes from Desulfogranum japonicum DSM 18378, assembly GCF_000429945.1. Classification (GTDB taxonomy): domain Bacteria; phylum Desulfobacterota; class Desulfobulbia; order Desulfobulbales; family Desulfobulbaceae; genus Desulfogranum; species Desulfogranum japonicum. The sequence continues at coordinate 110,769 of NZ_AUCV01000001.1, forward strand.
GCTCAATGGTATTAATGTTGATGTGTGAAGGCATTGATGCTGCCCAAAAAACGCATTCGGCAATATCTGCAGGCGTGATGGGCTTTGTTCCTTTGTATACATCATCGGCCTGTTCCACGTTGCCATGGAAACGGACAATGGAGAATTCGCTTTCAGCCAGTCCGGGTTCGATATTGGTTACACGTACTTGTGTGTGCACAAGATCTGTCAGCAGGTTGCGGGAAAATTGTTTGACAAAGGCTTTGGTTGCACCGTAGGTGTTGCCTCCAGGGTATGGATAATTTCCGGCAATGGATCCCATATTGATAATGTGTCCGCTATTTCGTTCAACCATGTGGGGAAGAACGCACCGTGTCAGATAGAGTAGTCCCTTAATATTGGTATCTACCATGGTTTCCCAGTCTTCTATGTTGCATTCGTGGGCTTTTTCAAGGCCTAGAGCCAGACCGGCATTATTGAAGAGTACATCAATGTTACGGAACTCATCGGGCAGATTCTTGACAAACTCTTCCACCTGATGTTGATCGCGTACATCGAGTTGGGCCTCATATATTGGTACTTCAGGATGTTGCTGACTGAAATTCTGCAGACGTTCACATCTGCGACCAGTGATAATCAGTTTCCAACCCTCTCGGGCAAAGCGTTCAGCGCACGCTTGGCCAAATCCGGAGGTCGCGCCGGTAATGAGTATGTTTTTTTTCATTGTATATCGATGCTCCCTGGAGATCGTTATGTTGTAACAAGGAGTTAAGCATTGTTGTATCTCAAGTGGTCTTTGCCTGCAACTGTGTTTTACAGGCGGTGTATTTTAACAGATAACTGATTTTGCTGCCACTGTCCCATTGGTTTAATAACTGATATGAGTGAATGTGTATAATTTAGGCTTGAGTTTCTTGGCTTACTGGTATTTATTTAAAGTATAAATTTTTGAATTACACAGAGTTGTCTTAGAGGCAACCTTTGGGGCTGTTTTGACAGGAATAATTCATAGGACTTCGTGTGCGTACTATTTTTGTCTAATCTCCCCAGACACTGCCTGTATGGTGTTATGAAGAAGTGTTGCATACGAGAGATTTGTTGGTTGATAAAATAAAAAGGAGGGAATATGAGAAAAAACATGCAGCGGTCTTTGATTGTTTCAGGATGCGCTTTGCTCGGAATGCTCATCACACAGCCTGTGATGGCTTCTGGAACGATGAATTCCGAGCAGCAGACCAAAGGTAATACCACTGTCAAGGTGAATGACCTGAAGATTGAAGTCGAAGGTCGAATTGGGTTGGGATACCTGAACGGTGAATCCAATGAGTTGGTGTACAACGATGATGGTTCCAAGCTTAGCCAGCTCATCTGGAAAATAGACAATGTATTCATGCTGAACCTCGGCGGTTCCATCAAGCCTGCATCTTGGATCAAGTTCAATGCTGATGTCTGGGTGGCCTTGAATGATGGTGACAATACCATGGATGACTATGACTGGTTTGTCACTGGCTGGGATTGGACCCATTGGTCCCACCATGAAGAGGTAAGCCTGGAAACCGGTCTGATGTTCGATATCAATGCGGAAGTACCATTCTACTCACATCAGAACACTACGTTTTCTGCCCTTGTGGGTGTAAAACGAGATAACTGGGAATGGGAGGCACGTGGAGGAAGATACGTATATTCGAGCTATTATCTGTATGATACTGTAGGAGAATTTCCTGCAGGTGAACTTGGTATCACCTATGAGCAAACATGGACTGCACCGTATATCGGAGTTGCTTTTTATTCCATGCTTACAAACTGGGATATTTCTGGCCGTGTAATATTCTCACCATTGGTGGATGCAGAATCTGAAGATACCCACCATATGAGGGATCTCTTTATTGAAGATGACTTCGATACCAGCTGGATGTGGGCGGCTGATCTTGCTATCACCTACAAATTTCAACCGAATTGGGGGATTACCGGCTTGCTGAGCTATCAGTACTACGACGAAGCCAGTGGTTCATCAACCTACACAGATTTGACAACCGGTCAGGCGTATCATTATTCGTATGACATTGCAGGTGCAGACCATACTGCCACCATGTTGTCTGTCCGTATGGATTATACTTTCTGATTCAGGGGAATCTATCCCTGTCTGTAGTCTATAAGGCGGAGTCTCCTTTGGTTTTGGGAGCTCCGCTTATTTCTTTTGTACGCAGCCCTTATTTGTCCCTTTGGAACAGACCGGCCGGAAGGCTGCTATGGTTCGATTTTGTGTTGTATCCGGTATATGGCTCCGAATATAGGGATTTTTTCTTTGAATTTCTTGATCTGCTGGTATTTACTGAAAAGTAGAGTGAAGGTAACTGCTCACAGTGCACCTGATCTATCCTCGATCAGCCAGCCTGGCTTACCTCTGATCCAATACGCTGTGCCAGCCTGCTTGTGAAAATCTCAGGCATCCTGTCACCCTTTACACATACAGGGAGTTTCAAATTTATCCATTTCCCTTATGGGTAGTCACGAGTGAAGAATTGTGTTTGGTCCGTGCATACCCAATGGGAAAAGCGTTGTCGAGAATGATGTATCTGTTTCAAGGAATATCTCTTAGGAGGGAAGATGAAGAAAAAGATGCAGAAGTCATTGGCCGTTTTCGGGAGCATGCTGCTCGGTGCAGTTGTTGCTCAGCCTGTTTTGGCAGCAGGAACCGTGTCCCCGACTCAACAGGTGCAGGGAAATACGGTTGTTGATGTTAACTCAAATGTGATGGAAATAGAGGGCCGGTTGGGGCTTGGTTATCTCAACGGGGAATCCAACGAGCTGGTCTATAACGATGATGGGTCAAAATTGAGTCAACTTGTCTGGAAACTGGATAATATTTTCATGCTCAATGCCGGTGTTTCATTCAAACCGACTACCTGGATCAAATTCAACGCCGATATCTGGGTTGCCCTGAATGATGGTGATAATACCATGGATGATTATGACTGGCTTGTCACGGGTTGGGATTATACCAATTGGTCTCACCATGAAGATGTTCCCCTGGAAAAAGGATTGATGTTTGATATCAATGCTGAAGTACCATTTTATACATACCAGAATACGAGTTTTTCAGCCTTGATTGGTGTGAAGCACGATACCTGGGAATGGGAATCCTACGGTGGCCATTATGTGTACTCCACCTACTCTTTCCGTGATTCCTCACTGGATTTTGATCCAAATGATAAGATCATCACCTATGAACAGATGTGGACTGTCCCCTATATAGGTCTTGCTTTTTATTCTGTGCTGACCAATTGGGATATTTCCGGGCGGGTAATTTTCTCACCGTTGGTTCAGGGAGAAGATGAGGATACACATCATTTGCGAGATCTGCTTTTTGAGGAGGATTTTGACAGCAGCTGGATGTGGGCAGCCGACCTGGCCATTACGTATAAATTCAGCCCAAACTGGGGGCTCACTGGTTTACTGAGCTATCAGTACTACGATGAAGCCAAAGGATCCACAACCATTACAGATCTGACCACAGGCCAAAAATATTATTATCCCGGAGATGCTGCCGGAGCAGATAATACAGCTACCATGCTTTCCCTTCGTTTGGATTACACTTTTTAGACAGTATATTTTCTCTGTTTGTTCTGTTGAGATCAGTATGAGAGGCGGAAATCTTCTCCCGAAGGTTCCGCCTCTTTTTTTGTGTGAACGTTTTTCTTTTTGTCCTGTCGTTTCTCCATTTGACAGAATGAGTGAAGCTGGTCAATGTAGTTTAATTTCTTGGGAATAAAGCGGTTGCAAAAGCATGCTCGAGCATTATTGTCTTTTGATGATTTTCGTAATGATCTGCTACCGTGTTGAGAATCTTGCGAAAAAATATAATGTAAAATTTGACTGCGGCTGGATGCTCGGTACTTTGCGCTTCCTGCGAAATTACCAGTAAGCAACGAGTTGAAGTATAAGCTGGGGATGGGAATTCCTCTGTTTCAGGATAGAAAACTGTAAAGGAGAAAGCAACATGAAGGAAACAATGGCGGAGGCGTTTAATCGTCAGATTAATGCAGAAATGTATTCTTCGTATCTCTACTTGTCCATGGAGGCATATTTTCAGTCCATTGGTCTGAATGGTTTTGCTGTTTGGATGCGTGCTCAGGTTCAGGAAGAGCTCATGCATGCCATGAAGTTCTATGACTTTGTTTTTGAGCGTAATGGCAAAGTTAAACTCGAGGCCATCGAAAAACCCGAATCCCACTGGGGATCCCCCCTTGATGCATTTGAAGCGATACTGAAACATGAGCAGCATGTCAGCTCCTTGATTGATGACCTTGTCAACCTTGCCATCGAGGAGAAGGATCACGCTTCAAATATCTTTTTGCAATGGTTTGTTACCGAACAGGTAGAGGAAGAATCTACAGTTGGGGCCATTGTTGATCGCCTGCGTTTGATTGAGCGAGATAATGCAGGATTATTTATGATGGATGCTGAGCTTGGCAAACGCGTTTTTACGCCACCGGCTCCAAGCGAGTAAACACTCGCATTAAGTAACCCCTTAGGGAAAGTGACCAGGTTTGATCACTTTCCTGTACAGATTGATTGAATTTTCAGGTCAAGGGAAGAACCGTTGAGTAGCAGAGCACTGAAAAAACGCATAGAACAATTGCTGCAGGAAAGAAATTTGGGTCAGGTTATCAGCCAACTGAATTCCTTTCCTGCAAAAGATCTGGTACATGCTCTTTTTACCGGCATCTGCAGGGAAGATTCCCATGTGCGATGGTTTGCCATCAGTAGCATGGGAATCACCGTTGACCGACTGGCGGCCCAGGATTTCGAAGAGGCCAGAATTGTCATGCGCAGGCTGTTGTGGAGCCTGAATGATGAATCGGGTGGTATTGGCTGGGGGGCGCCTGAAACAATGGCTGAAATCATGTATTGCAACAGGCAGCTTGCTGAAGAGTACAGCCATATGCTGGTCTCGTATTCCCAGGAAGATGGAGAAGAAGCGTTTCAGGACGGTAACTTTCTGGAGCACCCTCTATTACAACGGGGATTGATGTGGGGAATCGGTCGACTTGCCGGGAGGCATGCCGACCTGCTGCTTGCCAGACTTCACCAGGAAGATATGCGTTATTATCTTACACGTGAACAAGACCCTGAATTGCAGGGACTTGCGGCCTGGGCTTCTGGAAATCTTCTGATGTCAGCCCTGAAACCGGAACTTTCAAACCTGGTTTCGGGAAGTTATCCCATATCAGTATACCTTGATGGCTACTGGAGAGAGATGACCGTCGGGCAACTTGCCACTGAAGCGTTAGAAAAAATAGGGTAAACATATATGACCCACACTGTATTTCCGGCAATCGGTTTTATTCAGATACATGTCGTTCCCGGAGAGCCGGAACATAATCTTCGTCAGGTGGTGCAGTACCTTGAAGAGGCTTCTCCTCCTCCTGGTACGTTGTTAATCCTGCCCGAGTTGTGGGCAACAGGGTTTGATTATTCGCGTACCAGAGAACTTGCGGAACATACGCCTGACCTTTTGGAGAAAATGAAGGAGCTTGCCAGCAGATATAATGTCTTGCTGGCAGGATCTTTCGCCTTACTTGACGAAGCAGATTGTGCTCCCTTCAACACACTGTTATGTGTAACCTCTGAGGGAGTTGCCGGGCAATGGCCGAAACAGCATTTGTTTCGTCACTGGCAGGAAGATGCCTATTATCAACCTGGTCAGGCCGCACCTCCTTTGGCGTTGAAACAGGGAACCATCGGTGGTTTTGTCTGCTATGATCTTCGTTTTCCAGAAATAGCCAGAAATCTGGCTTATCAGGGAGCTCAGATAGTAATGGTTTCTGCCCAATGGCCAAAGATCCGCCTGGACCACTGGCAAACGCTCCTGCGGGCGCGGGCAATCGAAAATCAGGTTTTTCTGATGGCTGCCAATGGTTGTGGAACAAGTGGCCCTTTGGAACTGGCAGGCCATTCAATGCTTATTTCTCCTTCCGGTGAAATACTTGCAGAAGCTGATGATGCGCCTGGGTGCCGCTGGTGTGCCATTGATGGCGCTATTCTCGAGGAGGAACGGCGGTGGTTCAGTCCTCCCGGTGAAAGAATGTGGGGGCGTGATGACCAGGACAAGATACTCGTTCTCCACGATGTGACAGCAAAGTTAACGGCAATCAGGCGTCAAGGTGCCAAAGTTGCCTTTACGAATGGTTGTTTTGACTTGTTGCATGCCGGACATGTCAGCTATCTTGAAAGAGCCAGACAATGCGCTGATTGTCTCGTTGTTGGGCTGAATAGTGATGATTCGATTCGTCGCCTTAAAGGCGAGACCCGTCCGGTGAACACTGAATTGGAAAGAGCTCGGGTTCTTGCGGCCTTGGGTTGTGTTGATTTTATAGTTATTTTTACAGAAGATACGCCTTATAATCTTATTCAGGCCGTGATGCCAGAAGTGCTTGTCAAGGGAGCAGACTGGCCGGAAGATCTTATAGTTGGTGCAAAAGAAGTGAAACAGGCTGGTGGAAGGGTGGAGCGCATTGCCTTTACCTATAACCAGTCGACTTCTCATATTATTCAAAAAATATCAGGGCATTGTGATGTAGATCAGGGAGGTCAATGATGAAATGTATACAGGTCGAAGGAATGAAATGTCAGCACTGTGCAGGAAGTGTCACCAAGGCTCTTGAAGAGCTTGAAGGAATTTCCCATGTGCAGGTAGATCTGGAAAAAAAGCAAGTTTCTTTTGAAGGTGAAGCTGACCACGAATCTGTTAAAAAAGCCATTGAAAGAAAAGGGTTTCAAGTGGTTGAAGGATAATGGTCCGGTAAGAAGGATAACGCAAATCTGTTGTATGTTTGCCCTTTTCTAATCGTTCATCAGTACTCCACGGTAGTTTTCCTGTCATTCCTTCCCTCTGCGCAGATTTATCCGACGTGCTTGGATTGACTATAGCTCGCCAGCCAAATTGTGTGTATATGATGCACTGATACATTGGTAATCATGGGGGCATGCCAACATTTTCACTCCTTGGTGAGCGGATACGTTTCTTTTGTGCCTGGTCACAGGCATACATCGGGTCTTTGGTTGATCCCGCAAATTCCCAAGCTGTGAAAAGCGTAGGTTTAGGGTCACGGAAAAAATAAATTATCTAATCTTGCTTGTCTCTCAACTCGGTAACGTCGTCGCGTCGATGGCTCAATACGGCCAGTATGGAACCATTGACGCGACGATGTTACCAAGCCGATATCCTACGCAATTTTTGGATATTTATTATTTTCCGCGACCCTTATTGTCAGTGATCATGTAGGTGCTGCTGGCCTGTACCTGTTTACGTGCCTGTGGAAAACTATTCAGCTATTTATGGAGAGATCAGCGAACCATGGGAGTTCTCACTTTGATAACAGGTGGCGCACGCAGTGGTAAAAGTAGTTTTGCGGAAGAATTGATCCGCTCTGCGTATACTCAGGTCGCCTACATTGCCACTGCCCAGATATTTGACCAGGAAATGGAGGAAAGGGTGCGGCGTCATAGACAACAACGACCTGACCACTGGACGACATATGAGGAGTCCTGCGCACCTTCTTCTGTTTTTCCACTGTTTGATAATACCGTTGATGCAGTATTGCTGGATTGTCTCACTGTGTTGACCACAAATCTTATCTTGCAGGAACAGGGCATGGATTGGGAAGCACCTGATCAGGTAAAACTTAATGCCATAGAAGACAGGGTTATGCTGGAAATTGAGAATTTGCTGGCAGCTTGCAGTAGGTTTTCAGGTAAGGTTTTTTTGGTTACCAATGAGGTCGGCCTGGGGATTGTGCCTGCGTCACCTTTGAGTCGTTTTTTTCGTGACTGCAGCGGGCGTGTCAATCAGTGCGTGGCTGCCAGGGCAGATATGGTCTATATGGTGATTTCCGGAATCCCTGTAAAGATAAAGGGAGAAGAATAGGTGCGAAATCTGTTGCTCATGGTACAGTTTATGACTCGTTACCCCATACCACTCCATATAGATTTCACTGTAGAGAGATTTGTTCACGGAATGAAATGGATGCCAGTGGTTGGCTTACTGATAGGAGTCCCTTCTGCCTTGCTGGCCATGGGACTGTACTCCCTGGTAGGGTACGAGGCAGCAGTACTGGCTGGCCTGATCTATCAGATATGTATTACTGGCGGACTGCATCTGGATGGACTTGCCGACAGCGCCGATGGGTTATTCAGTTATCGGCCCAGGGAACGGGTGCTGGAAATTATGCGGGATTCGACCCTGGGAACCAACGGGGTCATTGCCTTGTGTCTAGCTGTATTGAGTAAATATGTTTTATTGCAAAGTCTTTCACCGCATGGCGGCTTTCTTGCCCTGGCATCCATGCCGATTTTGGGAAGAATGGCTTCAACCTGGCATGCTGCCTGTGCAGAATACGCCAGGAAAAGCGATGGTATGGGGCTTTTTGTGAACAAAACACGGCCCCGTCAGGCAATGGCAGCATTCTTGAGTTCCTTTTTCATACTCTGCGTAGTGTTTTTCGTATCCGGAATATCTCTGCAGATGGCCCTGCTTCTGCTCTTTGGTCTCAACGCTTTGTGCATTAGTGGTGGTTTTTTTCTGGCGCGATATGTTACTGGGCGGATCGGTGGTATAACTGGGGATACCATCGGTGCTACCATTGAACTGACAGAAATAGCGTCTCTCTTTCTTTACTTATTTATCTGGAATATCTACCTATGACCGCAACACGACTGTACCTTATTCGCCATGGGGAAACCGAATCCAATAGAACGGGTGTTCTTATGGGCAGTACTGACATTCCGTTGAACGAGAACGGTCGACAACAGGCTGCCAACCTGCGTGACAGGATTAATGCCTTGGAAGTTGATACCATTTTTTGTAGCCCTTTGCAGAGAGCCGTGGAAACTGCCACCATTGTTTTTGGTAACGAACAATCCATTATTACCGATTCAAGCATTCAGGAGTTTCATTTTGGTGAATGGGAAGGATTGCATTATAAGCAGATTGAAGAGCAGTATCCTGAACATTGGCAGAGTTGGTTGACCAACTGGGAGGAAACAGCTATTCCGGGTGGTGAAGCCTTTGCCGCATTCAAACACCGGGTCATCAGTTTTGTTATGGAACTCGTTGCAGCCAATGCCGGTAATAATCTGGCAATTGTATCCCATGGCGGTTGTATCCGGTCATTACTGGCCCATTTATTCTGCCAGGATGTAGGTACAGGTTACTGGAAATTCAAAGTAGATAACGCTACCCTGACTGAAATTGAATTTTTGGGCAGTTTGCCTATTCTTACCAGATTCAATTACCGTTAACTGGAAGTAACCCCTCATAGGGGAAGTGATTAAGTTTGACAACTTTCCTGTATCTGTAACCAGTTAAAACTGGAAGAAGGAGATCAAGTCATGCAACTGCTGCAAACCACCCTGGAAAGCATCAAGCCCGCTGATCATGAGGTTATGGCCCGCACCCAAAGGGAGATTGATTATTGCCTGAAACCTCCTGGAAGTTTAGGGCGGTTGGAAGATATAGCCAGACGAATTGCAGGCATGACAGGTAAGGTCCACAACAGCATTCATAAGAAAGCCATCATTGTGATGATGGCTGATAACGGGGTATATGGAGAGGGTGTGGCCATGTATCCACAGGATGTAACCAGGATAGGAGCTGATTTTGTAACTTCCGGTCGTATGGGAGTCAACTTTTTAGCCAAGCACGTGGGTGCTGATATTATTGCCGTGGATATAGGTATCCAGGTTGATGTTGACCTGCCCCGGGTAATCAATCGAAAAGTGCGCTATGGCACGGCAAATTTTTGTCGTGAACCAGCCATGACCCGCGATGAGGCGGTCCTGGCCCTGGAACATGGCATCGAGGTGACCTTGGAAGCCATTGATCAGGGGTATGATCTCATCGGGACCGGAGAAATCGGCATAGGCAACACCACTGCCGCAAGCACCGTTCTCTATGGGTTTACCGACGGGAACATTGATCGTATTGTGGGGCGTGGTGCCGGGCTTACCGATGACGCTTTTGCCCAGAAGAAAAAGGTGGTTCAGGACGCTGTGCGTCTCCACCGACCTGACAGGGATGATCCCATAGATGTTCTTTCCAAAGTTGGGAGCCTGGACATAGCGGGTATGGCCGGAATATATCTTGCCTGTGCTTCACGGCGTATTCCTGTGGTCACCGATGGCCTGATATCAAATGTTGCGGCACTTACAGCAATGCGTTTAAAGCCTGAATGCGTAGACTATATGATCCCTTCTCACATTTCTTACGAGCCAGGCGCTCTTCTACTCAAAGAAATTACAGGGCTTGACCCCATGCTGGATATGAATATGCGCCTTGGTGAAGGAACAGGCTGTGCCCTGGCCTTTAACATCATTGAGGCGGCCTTGAAAATGATTGAGGAAATGGGTACCTTTGAAGTTCTTGGCAAAACCAGGGAACAGATAAGTGGGCCAGAGCTGGCATATAAGGGCGAATTTGCTGATCAGGACGGCACAAACCGATGAAAATCGGTACAACCTCCTGGCTGCTGGGAAGCGATTATCTGGCCAATGCGCAGCTTGTTGCCGGAAAGTTTGATTTCATGGAGTTACTGGTCTATTCCTGGAATGAAGAGATACGTGGCCAATTTGAAGACATCATTATTGATTTATGGGCTTTGGATCTCGAATACACCGTGCATCTGCCCATGGATACGGTGGATAATGCTTTGGAGGCGGCTCGTTTTTTCAACCGGAGTGGGTTTCCCTTACTGAACATGGTTCTTCATCCTTTGCCGGGATGGCAAAGGCATGCCTGGCCTGCGCTGACTTCTGTTGAGAATTTGGTAGAAACCGTTGATATACACGAACGTATGACTCTGGATGTAAGTCACGCTTTTTTAGGCAAGCCTTTTCCCGATACCCATCTGCCCAAGGTCGTAGAACTGCATCTCTGTGGAGTGGATGAAGGGGTAGACCACTTGCCGCTAAACCAGCGTGCAGTTGAGTTGGCTTCTCCGCATTTTCACAGAGACCAGCTGGTATGCCTGGAGATTTTTTCACCCCAGGATGCCTTCACAGCTCTGGAAATTTTGAAGAACTGCACTGAAAGAACCCTGGGATAAAAAGCATTATTACACGGTTAGCTGCCTGTCTTAGCTTTCTTGTTCCTGGTCGAGCGGTTTGGCTTCATCAATGAGCATGATGGGAATATCATCCTTGATAGCATAAAAGAGATTGCAGGTTCGGCAGATAAGGCCGGATTTTTGTTGGTCCAGCTCCACTGGTCCTTTGCATTTTGGACAGGCAAGTATATCGAGAAGTTCCTGTTTAATCATAGTAATATATCCTGTATTTCTGAGTAAAGATTGGTGCAAATATACACCAAGATATCATTGTGAGGCAAGGGTTTGTATTTTTTCTTCTTTGACAGGCAGCGCGTATGTTGAGCCTATATTTTGCCTGATCACTCCCTCCCTCCCATCCCAAGGAAGGCTCTTCGCTGGAGTTTTTTTATAAACGATTTGAATGCGTCGTGCATAGGGAGGCTATAACTCACCAGCAAACTTGTACAAATATGAAGCACATGAGTGGGACCTGTTGCAGTTCGAAAGTGAAAGTGCAGGGTAACTGCTCACAGCGCACTTGATCTTTCCGCGACCAGCCTGGCTTACGCATGACCCAATACGCTGCACCAGCTTGATTGCGAAAACTTCAGGCACCCTGTAATCAGTTCAAATGCGGGAGATTTTCAAGCTTATTCGTCTCCCCTGAGAGTAGTTACAGAGCGGGCAGATAGTATCCGTGGTCTTATTCTACCGCCACCACAAAGGAGGCGGTAGAACAAGGGAAAATGGCTTATTGGGCCTGCCCCTCTGATGGTGGGAAAAACATTGAGGTTACATCCTTGGCATTTACAAATATTTTTCCTGCAGGATCCACTTGTGCATTAATGGTATCGACAATCTTACCGTCTGTTTCTGTCCTGTTCGCAAGAGCGGTGAAGGTGGCCATTACCTGAGCCACATCGCCGTTATTACCGAGAGCCTGGAGAATTTTGGTGAACTCTTCAGGGTTTTCTACCGACATATTCAAATTTCCGGTAGAGAAGAACTTAGCAGCAGAATCCAGATTTGCAGATAATCCTAAGCTGAGTTTGGCTGTGGGAAAAGTGAGGTAGGTATCTGTAATAGACAGGACCAGCGGCGTGTTCATTAAGAGACTCTGCCCTTTGAGCATGAACTCAGATTCAATCATGCTTTTATCTCCTTCAGCCAGAGTTTTCGGCTCTGGAAAAAGTTGCAGCAGGTTTGGGATATTAGAGAGTTGAAGATTCAGGTTGGCGTCCTGGGGCAGGGATGACGTGCCGATATTCGGTCCCTGAAATTCGGAAAGATTAAATGTGCTGGTTACAGCTCCCCCTTTCCCAGAGCCAACTTCAAAACCACTGCTTAATGAGATTTTACCACAGGTGATCGGAGTTGGAGTGGCATTCTCCAGAGTAAAACCTGCCAGACTGATTTCTGTACTGTATCCCTTGAATAGTTTGAGGGCTTCTTTTAAAAAGTCCATGACTACGGGGATCATTGCCTTGTCTCTCTCTTCAATTGGTGTTGCTTCCAGTTTTTTGGTTTCAAGGAGCAAGTTGCCGAAAAGGTTCGGTGGAGGTGTTTCCATGACGCCTCCTGTGACCAGTTGTATATTTTTCAGCGAACCGGATATGGGGTGCTGTTGTTCTTCGGTGATCGGTTGGCTGAAACTGATATCTTCTAATCCACCAAGTCCCTGATAGTTAAAGATTGTCGAACCTTGTTGTTTTGAGAGATCTGATTTGCCATATAGTGCACCTATTCCCACTTGAAATTCATCTCCGTGGGCTTCAATCCCTTCGACACGAACATTGGTGTTGTATGCGTCCAGGTTCTGGAATATGACATCCAGGTTGGCAAAATATGCTTGCAGGTCTTCAAGGGATGCTTGGTCCCCACGTTGGATGATTTGCATTAAATTGTTTTGAATTTCCGTTATCTTGTCAGCATCAGAGCCTGCCTGACTATGGTCAAGGTGTATGCGTTGAATAGACATGCCTCCATCATCAGCAACCAGAGCCAGCGTATTGAGCTCACCGGAATAATTGAGCTTCCAGTGGTTCTCTGCATCGGTTGAAAAGAATGCGTCCAGTCCTGCCTGCTGGATCGTAATTTTGATCTTTTCTTCAAGGTCTGTTAAAGAAATTTGCCCCAAAGAAACGTCAGATTGGGTGAAATTTTTCTTGGCTTTGTCCCAAACAGCATGGATGTTTTGCTCGCCAATGCTCATCGAGCCAACCTGGGTGCCTGCTTCCAGAAACGGGATTTGATCCGGGAGTGACATGGTGAGATCAAGCCGCCCGTTTTCATGGGGAACGAACTGGAAATCAAGCGAACTGACTGTTACTTCAAAACCTTCCGGGCCAGCTATTTTCACTGGTGAAAAGGATACCTGGTAGTATTCCTGCTTTTGTTGGATGGTGTATTCTTTATTTAGGATAATACCCATGCCGTCTGCTGTAGGGGCGGGTATGAAAGCTAATATCCATTGCAGAAAATCATCAATGAGCTGCTCCTGGGGAGAGTCGAGAAGTTGCTTTGTTGGAACAGAATCAATGGTCGCTTCTGCAGCCTGACCAATCAATTCTTTCTCCGCAGGCTGCGGCATGGCTTCACTCATCTGCTGTTTTTGAATATCTTCAATTGCACCAGGTTCAATCGCCTTTTGTTGCTGCTCCAACTGTGAAGCAGCTGCAGGAAGAGCTGTTTCCTGTTCGGTTGTTGAATTTTGCGGTGCAGGAGCTGGGGGCTCTATTCGAGCTTCCAGTTTTTGCACTAATTTTTCCAACCGTTCATTTGGACTATACGATAAGCTTTCTTTGTATTTTTCCACGGCTCCCTGAATATCACCTTTTAATTGCAGCTGGGTGCCTTCCAGTTGAGCCTTTCTTGCTGCCATCGTATCCGTTTCTGCGGCAGTGGCGATCCCTGTATCCGGTAAGAACGGGTTACAAGGTGCATAACTGATTGTACCGAGTATCACTGCTGTGCTGAGTAATAACCATTTGGACATAGTACGATTTTTACTGAATGGACGGGTGATATTCACGTGTTCGCCTCCTCGTTATAATTGTTGCCTACACATTGTTTACAGGGAAAATAACAGATACAGTGTATTTTTTTGGATGAGGCCTGTTCAAGGACTCTTCCGTTTATTCCAGAACATTTCAACTTGTAAAGATTATGGTATATTGTTTCCACGGATAAAAACAGGTAATTTTTTACATGTAAAACTAGCCCTGCTGAGTAATTGATTACGCGTCAACATGACGAAGATGCAGCAAAAAACTCGATGTCTTGATCAATTATTCGTCTCGCAATGCCTCAGCAGGATCAAGTCGGGTAGCCTGGAGAGCTGCCAGGCCGGCTGAAAGTATGGTGAGGCTTGCAACCGACAGAAAGAGCAACAGAATATGTTGGGGGGCAAGCGTGCACAACGATTCAGATAACTGTAAATGTGCCCCCAGCAGGCGGTTGATAAGCAGCGAAACCATAGAGAAAATTATAAGAGATGTTGAAAAAGAAAGCATTGCCAGAAACAGTCCCTGGTATATAGGAAATCGAACGAGGGATCCTGTTGTAACACCTAGTAACCGCAGCACATTGAGTTCTCTTTTTTTCCTTTGTACTGAAGCAAACAGGCTTGCTCCCAGCGCAGCCATGGCGCCAAGCACACCAACCAAAGCAATCAACCAGAAGATCAGGGTCATATACTGATTTAATTGGCGGACTTCTTCTATACGTTTACGCTCTGTATGAACAGCAATGCCTTGATTTTCCAATTTTTGCTGTACTCCGGCAACATCATCAATGCTTTTGGTGTAGAGGCGAAAACCAGCATAACCATTCCGGGTGACGAGTAAGTTCTGTGATTGAACATCATATTTCAGAAAACGTTGGTGGAGGAGATTGAGTTTTCCTGAAAAATTTGCTGCTGCGTAAGCGATAGTACTCTTGTTTCTTTTTCTGATGTTGACAGGCATGGTAAGAGTTCTTCCCCCCACCGTTATGGTCAGATCTGCAAGACCTTCGTGTAAAGGAGAGGATATGGGCAGAAAAACGGTGTGCTCCATGGGGATATTTTTGTTGAGTGATTCCTGCCACTGTGTTGCCAGTGCGGCATTTTCTCCGGGGAATGAATAGAGACTCAGGGACGTTTCCATCGCTGACTTATCTGGATCTGATTGTTTCAGGGTAATGTCCGCTGGAGGATTCCAGGGGAAAAGTAATGCTCCTGTTCCCCGGAGTTTTTCTTTGAGAATAGCTATGTTCTCTTCGTCAGCAGGCCTTTTGGCTGTTCGCAGGAAGTACGTTTTGAGATTTTTATGGGGTGTAAAACCCAATGGAGCAGCTTCCTCTTGCGTTGTAATCTCTGCTATATGAATGAATCCTGTATTGTTGACCAGCAGAGTTTTTTGCAAAGGGGAAAGAGGAGAGGGCGTGTGGATTATTGCCCCGTTATATACAGGATATGCATTGGGGTAGGATCCTGGCCAGCCAAATTCCGGTACGGCACGACCATCTTTATAGTCTTCAATTGCCTCCACCACTTCAAGATTGACGTAGGCAGCTTTAAGATCACTTGCCCTGGCATCCATTATATCCTGGACCTCAAACTCGGCTTGCCCGCTTTCCTGTTTTCCTTTTATTACTCTTCCGGCAGCAAGTTGCAGACGGTCTCCTTTTACAACGTTGAGTACCTCTGCTGCAGGAGTCGTGAGTACACATCCCCTGCCTTCTGGAATTGAATATCCATTGTCCAGGAGAAGTGGATCTCCCTTGCCGGTGGCAATGAGAGATATTCTTTCACCCTTGAGACGCTTTTGACTGGCCGGATCTATTTTCCTCATAAGAACGGAAGTGGAAATCTGCCTCGTCATGGGAATGACAAAGGCAACTTCCGGATTGGATTCTCTGAGATGGCTGAACCATTCTTTCTGGAATGACATGGAAATCATCGGGCGGATTTCTCTGTTTTTGGGATCTTCAACGAGTCGACCCCTGAGTGTTTCAATTGTGCCGAATTTGATTCCAAAGAGAATCAGCAATGGTGAAATAATAGAGGTGATTGCCAGAACCAGGCATAGGCTCAGCAGCCACTCGTGCAGTAAATCTTTGACAGATAGTTTGAGAATCATTGCTTACGCGTTTTCCGTGTGCAATAGAGGTGTTTGAAAGCCGGTTCGAGAGAGACTGGATACCGTGGAAATGGTTTCTGTTGCAGAAATTCTGTTGAGGTCAAAATGGATTTCCATGTCAGCCACATCCCGGATGAGGCTGTAATCATGGGTTACCATGAGTACAGCCGCTCCCGTTGTGGCTGCCAGATGTTTCAGTTCGTTACGTATTTCCAGCGCTGTCGGATAGTCAACCGCTGCCGTAGGTTCATCAGCAAGAATAATGGCCGGACCATGGATCAGCGCCCGGGCTACGGCGACTCGCTGGCGTTGACCACCAGACAGATGCTGGGGTTTTTTATTGATATGATCCTGGAGCCCGAGTGTAGTGAGCAGGTAATCCAGTTTTTGCCGGGCATTGCTGATATCGTTGAGTTCAGCAGTGAGTAGAATGTTTTCCCGAACATTGAGAAAGGGGAGTAATCCTCCGTTTTGCAACACATACCCAATATTGGCACATCGAAGGCTCACCCGTTTATTGTCCGATAACTCGGGGATGCTCATGGGCAGTCTTGTGTTATCCCGGCCGGCAAACATGGTGAAGGTATCCCAGGATGTCGGGGTGCTGACCATGGCCAGGAGATCAAGCAGTGTTGATTTGCCGCAGCCGGAAGGTCCGACTACGGCTACAAAATTGCCGCTTTGAACAATCAGTTCAGGGATAACAAGGGTGAAAGTTACTCCACCCTTGCTTCGAACTTTGTGTACTTTACGAAGTAAATATACGAGATGATTCATAGGATTATGGCAAAAGCTCCAACGGAATTGGATACACATATTCGCTGGGATCGTCACTCCGGTTCAGTTGAATCCAGTTTTCCGGACTGTCGTGAATGGTTTCGTATGCCATGATTCGGGCATCAAGGTCCTGAAGAAACATATCCTGCTCATCAATGGACCAGCTGTTCCAGAGGTCACTATTCATATCCATGATGCGGCTGGTATAAGGCAGGTCTTCGAGAAATTCAGGTACCATGCCTGTTTCTGCCAGTGAATTGGCATTATTAATCATGTCAGGATCCCTTGCTGTCAACGCAGAGGCGGCCTGGAGAGCAGAGAAAAAATCGTCGCTTCCAATTTTTCCTTCCCGACCGGCAGAAAGAATACCCTGCAGGGTTTTTTTCAGGGAATCAAGCTGGCGTTTATTTATCAGGAAACGAACCTCCAGCGCCTGGATACTGGGGTCAATAAGGTCTTTGTCCGTGACCCATGCGACAATATCACGGGGTGGTTCGGCTTTAGTCTGCGAACCTACCCATTCCACGTAGGCGGCCTGCAGGGTTTGCCCTGTGATCTGTTTTGCTTTTTCTGTCTCAGAGGTTTTGTTCTCGGAGCTTTCAGTGCTGGGAAGAGTGACTGCAAAATCAGATACAGGGGGAGCCGAAACAGTTTCGATCTCTGTAGCTGCGTTCTGCATTGACGTATCGGCCGTAGCCTGGGACTCTTTCTGTTCGAGCGTTGTTTTTTCCTGTTGCTTTTGTTCCAGCAACCCTATGATTTGCTGGGTAATACCATCGGTAGCTTCTCCAAAGCCTTCCACTTCCTGTGCCGGAAGGGCATAGAATGTTTCTGCTTTCATGCCTTCGTTGGTACTCAGGGTTTTGAATTGTTCTTCTGCCAGTGGATTAAATTGTTCTGCTTTGGGCTCCTGAATGTGGAGTGCAAAAATATAGGTGGAGAGATCATTGGCGATTTTTCTCAGGGTATTCTGGTCCTGGCCGGTGGCATTCCACTTATGGCCCAGAGTATGGCCGGGCGCATCTCCGGCAAGAATAATCAGCCGTATGGAATTGTCAGACCAGGTAGTCTCCGTCAGCGCACTGTGAATACCTGAAAACATGTCCTCATCAAATCCTTCGGAGCCCACCTTTGTGACACTGACCTCTTTCAGGGTGTTAACAAAGTCAGGAGGCGTCTGCAAAACTGGAGTGTAATTTTGTACATTGTAACCTATCCCCGGAATATCCATGGAATCTCGATACCCCCAGATTCCAAAGTGAATTTTATTGGCTAATTCCGGTTTAGAGGCAATATTGTCTGAAACCTGTTGCACGACTTTCAGCGTCTGTTCAATATAAGGCATCATGGAGTTGGTCGTATCCATGGCCCAGACAACGTCAATGTTGAGTTTTTCCAGAGTGCTTGCATCAATTGCAGTGCTTTCGCTCACTGCATGCTCTCTGTAGTCCTCGTTGCTTCTGATATCTGATTTCTCTCTGGCGTCAGCACTCTGGCGGGTGACAGCGGCAAGTTTCAAGAGTCTTCCTTCCCGGTTATCTATCTCAAACTGATCATATTCAAGAATTGGAAGAAGGTAAAATTGCTGAGTGATATCAATGGCTTTTTTAGGCTCAACAGAGAGGACAGGGAAATCGTTGCTGATATTTCCCGAGTTGATCTGAGTATAATACTCCTGGGTCTTGGCCTGTCTTTGTTCCACCGGCATTCGGACCAGGGCATCGAGCTGGTCCTTTTTTTCAAACATCATTACCTGGTTACGCCCAAGGGGATGGGTAAAAGAGAGGCAGAGTGTCTGCTTCCATTTTACGGCATCATCGGAGGTAATCCAGCCGAGGGTGGTGCCCTTGGCATCGGTTCCAACCTTATACCAGCGATAGCTCTCCAAGTCACTGGCCGGTGCTTTTTCTTCATAGACAAAGTAGGGCTGCATGGCAGGCAGGTTTTCCGCCACCGTAGGTGACGAGAGATCTGCAGACTGATAAATTTTTGCAAAGGGTTTACTCAGCACACGGAGAAAAAGTGTTTCTTTCCCTTCTATTTTCAAAGGCTCCCTGGACTCATCGGCGAACGTACCTGTTCCCAGAGCAAAGGGGATGGCCAGTGCCATGGCGGCAATGGACAGTACACATCTTTTTTTGATCATGAATACCTCCTTAGTGATTATTGTGCATGAAATTGAGTAGTTCAGTTATCTTTTCGGGATCAGAATAATCTGCCTGCATCAAGTGTTCGGGTAGTGTCCGGTGCGGGGCCAGTCCATGATGATCGAAAACATTCCCACGGGGAGTAAGAATTTTGGCATAGGTGAGCAGCAGGGCAGCCCCGTTGGACAGAGGGAAAATCTTCTGTGCACGACCTTTTCCATAAGATGGTTTGCCCGCTGAGCTGGCTTTGTCGTTTTCTGTCAGCGCAGCAATGAATATTTCAGCCGCGCTGGCCGTATTTTTGTCCTGCAAAATGAGTATATTACCATGTGCTGGCCTCAGTGCTGCCTGGGAGATGATCGGAAATTTGCCTTGCCCGGTGACAAGGGTATACATGGGTGTACCACGTTCAATAAACAGTTCCATACACCGGTTTGCAACGCGAAGGTCACCGCCCTGGTTTTGTCTCAGATCAATTATAATGGCTTGATGGTCCTCGTACTCTTGATCAAGGATGACAGCAAATTCGTTGTCCGTATTTGCTGTAAATCGTGTTATACGCACATATAGGGCCTGGGGAAAAGATATTGAACGAATGGACTGATAGCTGGAATGTTCACGCCGCAGGGAGACCGAGCGGAGTATCTTATGGTCCGATTGAACGGTGAGTTGAACCACTGTTCCTTCTTCACCACGTATTCTTGAACCCACCATATACACGGATTGGCCATATACCAGCTGATTGTCCACTGCTATCAGTTCATCTCCAGGCAGCAGGCCTGCTTTTTCAGCCATGCCATTTTTGAAGGGATACAGATAGATTCTTTTTTTCTGTTCCCGTATATCCATCTGTACTCCAGAGTAGTCCTGGTGTTGAGCTGTCGTAAAGGCTTTGAATTCTTTTGGAGAGAGGTAGCTGGAGTATTCATCTATACTCTGGAGTGATGATCTCAAAACTGTTTCGAGCATTCCGTGGGTTGAATTTAAGGGTGGTAACGCGTAATTATGTATGGTTTCCACTGCCTCGTCCAGAATCCTGAGTTCGTTTTCCGTGAAGCCTTCAGCTATAGAACCAACCGCCGGGAGCAGGAAAAACAGCAGAAGCGTACCATACAGCCATTTTCTCCTACAACATTGGAGAAGCCAGGCCGGTAATGCAATGCACCTGAATATCTGAAACATAGCTGCCCGCTCGTCACATTGTGAGCAATTCCAGAATATCTTTTTCCAGCAATGCTTTTTTCTTTTTCAATCGCTCGAGTTCCTCCATCTGTTCTTTGCCACTTTCCATCCTGCCGACCATGGCGGATTCCTGTTTCAGTGTATTGAGCTGTTGTTGCAGTTCTTTAAGCTCTTTTGTATTGGAACTGTTGGCTATGGTTTGCTGGTCAAGCTTCTTTTCAAGTTTGCGGATAGAATCGTTGAGACCTGCAAGTTTTTTATTGAGTTCTGACTGTTCCGTGAGTAACTGGCCTTTGCTGGATTCAAGCTGTTGGGATTTCTGTGTTGAAGAGCGGTTTTCCTCTTCCAGTTCTGTAAGGACTTGCTGTTTATTTGCCAGTTTTTGTTCACATGCCGCTGCATCATATCCGAAAAGACCACCTTTACACGGGTCTTCCGGGGTAGTTGCCGCACAGCCAGAGAGAATGGCTGTGGCAAACAGGATCAGGCAAAGAGAAGTGCGCTGTTTCATAGAATATTCCTTTGTGCTTTTTTATCTCAAGGTAAGCGGCAGGCCGTATTTTAAACAGCCATGCTGGAAGATAGGGAGGCCAGTTCCAGGCTGTGCTTTTCAAGCTCTTTGATATTGGCCTTAAGCGTTTCTATTTCAGCTTTGACACTTGTGGTGTAGTCGCTTTTTTGTGGCGAATTCAGATTGTTGGCCTCTGCTATCATCTGTTTTCTATTTTCCAGGTCCTTTTTGGCAACGTCCAGACTTTCATTGGTTTTTTGAGCAAGTTCATCTATTTTTTCTTTTTGGGATACCAGCTGGCTTTTTGTATTTTTATCTTTCTTGTATTGGCTTTTCAGAGTTTTATTTTCCTCTTTCAAGCTGGCTATCTGTTTTTCCAAATTTTGGTTATATTCAGCCATGGACTCATTGTTCTTCTTTGTTTCTTCTATACAGGCGTCCAACCATTGTTCTGTTGAATCATATTGATCTTTTTCATTGATAACATTGTTTGCATAGACAAGCCCACCCAGGGCACCTATACCACCGCAAATAGCTGCCCATTTGGCTGCTTCACCTGCATCTTTGGTCAGGAGTAACGCTCCACCACCACAGAGCAATGCACCGATACCGCCTCCGGCCAGAGCTCCCTCGGTGCGGGTACGGGTTGAGTCATCGGAGATGTTTGCACAACCGGAGAGGTAGGTGCACAGGAAAAGAAGGAGAATGACAGTCGTTATTTTTTGCATGATAACCTCTTTTAAAAGTGTTACTCACCCGCATTGCTTGTGGGTGTCTTTACAGCTTACTGTAGCTATTGTGATCATTGTGCGTTATTTGCCGACCAGTTCATGAGTTCCTGTTTCCAGGTGTCCATATCCAGTCTTTTCTTTTCTGCATATTCTTCCATATGCTTTTGGATAATTGGCTGGAGAAGTAGCTGGTTTTTACTGTTTGGCTTTTGGGATAAAAAGGTCTGGTATTTTTCATAGCCAACTTTTCTTGCTGATTCACTGTTGGCTGCCACAGCCTGAATGGAGTCCACATAGGAAGCTACGGCCTGGTTGAAATTTTGTAAAATCTCTGTACGTTTTTTTTCCAAAGCAGCGTTATTGGCTTTTGACAGCATGGCTTTTGCCTCGGGGGTCAGCAGGCTGTCCACCTTGGCCAGACGTTTGCCCCAGAAGGTAACCTGGAAAGCCTGTTCACTCCCAATTTTGATAAATGCAAAGGCGGTGTCTTCTTCAGCCTGTTGCACGATGAACTGAATGTCGTTGAGTGAAGTACCCAGGAGATCCAGTTGTTGCTGCACCGGTTCAGAGAGGCTTCCTGAATTTTTAAGGGTTTCCTGAAGGCGTTGCAGATAAAGTAAGGCCTCATCACCAGATACTTTGGTTTTGGTGCTGGTTGGTGCCGTTGAAACTGCAGCAGGAAGTGAACGCGCTTTTTGGTTTCTATATGATTCCCAATCGTTGGAGAGTTGTTTGCTCACTTGACGGTTGGGGAAAACCAGGGATGAAAGTACCAGGCGAAAGCCCAGGGTATTTTTTTTACTTGGGGCAAAGTTTTTTGTTTTTCTGTCTAGTGCATAAAATTCCTGTTCTGTTCGCAGCGAAGAACGTATCTGTCTGGCATCGGTTAGGTAGTGCCCTCCTTTTGCTACAAAGCCGCCGGTGCGTCCCTGGTAGTATTCAACCTGGTACAGGGTCATGGTCATTTCCGATACATTACCCAACATATCGTGTACACCAAGGGTATTGGGCTTGAGCTTGCCGATTTGCTTTATTTTATTATGTGAAGACGATGGGCCGGCAAACCATTCATATTCTGGTAGTTTGTCTTTTGGGTAGGGAATTTTTCTGTCAAACAGGGCTGCTTCAATGGCTCCACCACCTCGCGCTGCAAATTCCCATTCCTGTTCAGTGGGTAAACGAAGATATCCTGGTATTCCTCCATACGTGGGAACAGAGGCTTGGGCGGTATCGTAGAGCCACTGGTTGTATTTGTGGATGAATTCTTCAGCATTGAAATACGATATATCACGGACGGGATATGCACTTTCTTCCTGACCGGGAGGTGCAAGATCAAGGGCAAAGAGTTGTGCTTCACTGACTTCATATTTGCCGATATAGTAACACCAGTCAGTACCCGTTTCTTGTTCGACGGTAAAGGAACCACCCAAAGCCACGCCTGTTGGAGTTTCCTTATACCCACCTGAGGGATCTCCCAGCTTAAATCGTTTCCAGGCAAAAGTGCCTGTTCCTTCACCTATGCATACAGGACGGAAAACCATAACCTTTCCTTTGGGCATTGGGAGGACCAGGTCGTCGGCGAGTGGTTGTGGGTTGTCGTACTCGGTAGCTTGCGCAATAAGAGATGTGAGAAGAATTGTGGAAACGATGCCAAACAGTGGAAGGAATTTTGATGTAGGGGGCATGATTGACTTGTATATTTCAAGGCGTTTTAATGAGTAAGCTGTTTATTTCGTGTATGTTCATAACTGAGGTTAAGTCTTGAGTATAACTAAAAATTAGGGTGAACGATCCATATTTATGCATCGGCAATATGTGCGATACAGCCTGCTGAACTACATATCTTTGCAGGCAGGGCATTGAACAGAGTGATCCTGAAACAGGAACGGACCCGATGGATATACAACGTGTGTATTAAAGCACGTGGTATACAGCTGTCAGGGGACGATCTGCACGGAAACACTATCTCTGCCAGTAAAGACTACTTGTAATTCACAACAAAATAGTAACTGCTCATAGTACACCTGATTTTTCCGCGCCCAGCCGGGCTTACCTATGATCCAATACGTTGCGCCAGCCTGATTGCGAAAATCTCAGGTACCATGTGACCAGTTACACATACAGGGGAGTTTCAAGTTTATCCGTTTCCCTAGTAGTTACCAAAAATAACGATTGTAACGGACACTTGTCTGATAAAGTATACAGTCTCTGTATTGTAAAACAAAAAAAAACAGGAGATATAACAGTCTTTTTGAAAAAAGACTGTATGAGAAAAGTGGCACTATGTCAAAATAGTTCGCTGTATGAGGTGATATTTTTTGTCTGTTAAAACAAATTGTTGTCGGATGTGTTTCTTTGGGAACCTCGATGCTGACTACGTCAAGTGTCTCGTCCAAGCGTTTTGCACCTGAACAATTGTAACTACTCACAGGGAGAGGGTGATTACTCTGCAAACAGACTGGCGCAGCGTATTGAGTCAGACGTAAGCCAGGTTGATAGTGGAGAGATTGAGCGCCCTGTGAGCAGTTACAAATGAATGTTGATCTTATTTTCCGAGCAACTGAGTAAGTTGCCTGGCATCCATGATGGTTATGGTACCGTCAGCGTCAAGGTCGCATTCAGGACATTTTCCTGCGGACTGACGGAGGAAATGTTGCAGTTCAGTAAGATCATTTCTGTCGATCAGCCCATCATTGTTAATGTCGCCATGTTGTGAGAAATAATAGCTTTTTATACAATGCTCATTACCTGGAAGAGGTTCGAGTTTTTTTCCTTCTGCTGCCAGATTACCCACATAGGTCACAAAAGACATTGCATAGTCTAGGTACGTATCGATTCCAGGACCTCGTTGATCCTGAACATCCTTAAATGTGAGATAGCCGTCTTTTCCCTGACCGGTGTAGCTGTTGGTCACGATGACATACATGGTATTTTCCTGGATGAGCGTCCAGTTTTTACTGGTTCGGTCCATGATTTCCAGATTTTTTATGCGCATGTTTGCGGGATTAGACATGTTAATGTCGTAGCGTAGGCCATAGCTATAAGGAAAGGAGCCGCTTGACCCCCCATTATCATAATAGTTGGTAAGGGCATCTTCCAGGGCCTGTTTGATTTCGCTTCCTTTCATCTCGATTTCAAACAGCGTGTTGCTGAAGGGGAGCAGGGTATAGGCTGTATCATATGTTACGTCACCTGCCTGAACATTTATGCGCACACCTCCCGCATTTTGGATACAGGCATCTGCGCGCAGGCTAAGCTCATAAAATCCTTTTGCAACCAGCGGGGCGATCTCGCTGCCCAGGGGAAATTCAGCGCCACTATTGCCCAGGTAGTCTATTCCTGGAATACGAACATGGCTGAGTTCCTCGCCGGCCTGTCCGATAACCTGTGCTTTCATCACATCGACCTTGTCAGAATAGGTCTGAAGGGAGGTGGCCGCATCCGTATCTTCTTCAACAATGGCAATGTTTGTTCGGGTCTCTATGAAATTCTTAATTTCTTCTTGTTCCAGTATACTGACCTCAACTTTGTTGCCGTTTGCATCCTTGCGTTTAAACATGCTGCCGACAGGGAGCACCGCAGCGCCACTGCAGGATGTAACCTGGCCGTTATCGTCAAAAGAGACATCAAGGCTGCCAACCGCCTTGGCATACTCCCATGCCTGGGCAATGCAGACAGGGTTTCCATCCTTATCGCTCGTCTGTACAGGATAAGGATAAGAACTGCCCAGACCGAAGGCTTTCACATCTCCCATAAGAGAGTGTGAATCGCCATCAATGATGATATCAATGCCTGTAATCTTTTGTGCCAGCTCCATATCATTTTTCAAGCCATAGTGGCTGAGCAGGATGATTTTATCGATGCCGTAGTCGTTTCGGAGCAGGTCTGCATAGTACTGGGCTGTGGTCAGTTCATCCTGGAACGTGATCTCATCACTGGGGTTGGAGGAAGCCTCGGTTTTCTGCTTGACGTCAATACCGATGATTGCAACCTGCTCACTACCAATTTCTTTGATGATATATGGAGACCATTTTCCTTCGAGCACGTTTCCTGCGTCCGGGATAACATTGGCAGCAACGATATCACCATTGAGTTTATCCAGGTAATCTGCCAGGTGCTGGTCACCGTCATCGAACTCATGATTGCCGAGAACAATGGCATCCCAGTCGATCAGGTTCATCATTTCCGCAGTGGCATCTCCTTTGAAAAGGGTGTAGTACAAAGTTCCCTGGAAAGTATCACCGGCATTAAGTATGAGAGCATGTTCAACTTCTGCAACCTGTTGTTCAATAAAATTTACAGCCCTGGGTATACCGCCAAGTTCAACAAAGGTATCCTGGCCTGCCAGGGATAGCTCGAAATCCTGTTCGGCTGAGAGGTGCGAATGGATGTCATTCATGTGGATAATTCGCAGCTCCAGTGGGCCAGAGCAGGCGGAGGTCAATGTGAGCAGGACAGATGACGTTAATGCTGCGCAAAACAGTGATCGTTTCATGTAGTGTGCACTCCTTGATGGTGTATGGTGGCGTTCATCTGTTCCATTGGAAGCTCTGTCGTCGTGCCAGGCCCAAAAGACCGAAAGCAAAAAGTAGAGCCGAGGATGGCTCGGGGACTGGATTCATAATCTGAATGGACGATGTATTGATTGTAGGGACAATGGCATCCCCCTGTTCATCGCTGAAGTCCGAATACCCAATAGTCAAATCTGAATGCCCGACACTGAGTGCTTCAAAGCTCAAAGTAACCAGGGAAAAGGTTGTTGGTTGGAAAGAAAGGTCAGCAAGAAAACTGACTTCCGTTACGTTTACCGTACCCGCTGAAAGCTCTCCTCCACTCCAGTCAACTGCTTCAAAAAGTGTCAGGTCCCCCAGCGAGTTGGCCAAGGTGTAGCCGAGAAAATTCAGGCTGCTGGCGTCGTATTCAAGGTCAAAATCAAAAGCGCCCAATAACTTCCCGTCACCACCATACATGATGTCTACCTCCAGGGTTTCACCAATCATAGCTTGTGGGGTTGCCACGGTGATGTCAACAGTCGGGCTTGCATGGCAGACACTGCAGGCCGTAGCAGCAAATAGCGCTGTGGTCATGATGATGAACCGTTGATCCAGTCTGTTTGGCATAGCGTATCTCCTTTTTTTGCATGCTGAACAAGAGTCTTCGGAAAAAATGAAGACCTCAAGCTGCATCAGATAGATGAGCAAGGCTGCATTTTTTCCGTGCAACCCGGCCATCCGATAGCTTTCGGACCCGTGGCTTTCCGTCCCCATTTTACAATGGGTTTGGCCATGATGAGTGTCAGCGGCATGCTACCAACAGCTGGTTATGGGGCAATCATAATGTTGTTATACCTTGGTTAGCGTCTGTTCATAAATAGTCTTTTCGCTCGATAGCTGTGCTTTCATCCTCGGAGGTCGCGAAGGCCCAAACATATAATATATGCTTGTGGTTTAACTCTATAAATGCCACGGAGTCTTCCCTTACCTGCTTTTGAACGAAAATACGCATTTATAAGCAGACACTGGTTACCCTTATGATGCGCCCTGGTGATGTTACTGCAAATTTGTGAAAAAACGATTCCAGCGAGGAGTAAAGCGGTTGTTGATATCCAGGGAACCAACCACAGCCGTTGCCTGGCCGACGATCAGATCACGATGGACAAATCCGAAATATCGTGAATCTGCGCTGTTGTCCCTGTTGTCACCCATCATGAAATATGTGGACTCTGGTACGGCTATGGGGCCAAATGAGCGAAGTGAGCGAATATCTGGAGTAATTGTTATGGGATGTGGATGCCGCGCAAGCTCTTCAATATATTGATACGTTGTAACTGACGCATCGGCATATCGCTCAATATTTGGGGGAAGGTCAGAAGAATGATATGCTATCTTTTTTCCATTGATGAGCAACTGGTTGTTTTCCATGGTTATGGTATCACCAGGGATGCCAATAACTCTTTTCACCAGCCTGGTTCCGTCAGCAGGTGAAAAAAATACAACAATATCTCCTCGTGCAGGATCATCCCAATGAGCTATGTGCAAGGTTGTGTAAGGAACTTTCAGATCATAGGCCAGTTTATTGACAAAGATGCGATCTCCCTCCAGAATCGTGGGCTTCATAGAGCCTGTGGGAACATCATTCCAATCTGCAATGGCAGATTTAAACGAGGTTGTCAGTAGCAAGGCTACCAGGAGTGAACAGCCCCAACCTTTGATAAGGGTACGTAACGTGGATGTTGCCTTGGATTTCATATGTTCCACCTCTCAAAAAAAGTGTATTAGGGTCGCGAAAAATAATAAATATCCAAAAATTGCGTAGTATATCGATGTGGTAACGTCGTCGCGTCAATGGTTCCATACTGGCAGTATTGAGACATTGACGCGACGACGTTACCGGTTTGAGAGACAAGCAAGATTGGATAATTTATTTTTTTCGTGACCCTTAAATGTAAAGGGCTATGCTTCGTTAATTTCCTGCTGTAACCAAGCAACAGCTCTTCCTTTTTCAGGATGATGCTTTAATTGTTCTGCCAGATGCAGGATGGTACTGAACAACTCTTCTCCAAGAAGTTTTTTGTTATTGTCAAGATGGGTGGCACGGTCAAGTTGCTTGCGCTGGGTTCGTTGCCATGATCGGCACCAGAAATCTGCAAGGTTTTCAATCAGGTTATGTTGAACAATTGCGTGCCACTCGCCCTGATCGAACCAGATCCCTCCGCATTTAGAGCAGCGTTCCAAGTAAAAAGGCTCGTCAACATCTATCCTGGCTCTGGTAAGAATACCATGACCTTCAGGGCATAGCCCAGTTTTATCATCGTTGGAACGATCTCCGGAAGGATCGTCCAACTCTGGCAGGTCGATGAATTTGGGGAACTGCTGCTCTGCCAGCCACATACCACCACACTGGCTGCACTTGAGTGAAGAGGCGTATTCTTTTTTAGAAAGCTCGTTGCTGCATTTTGGGCATTTCATGGTAATTGCCTGTTTTTCTATTAGTTTCCTTTTGCTTGGCCGTCTGCAATGGTTTGCTTGAGTTTATACAATAACTTAACGTGGTAAATATAAGACTGGTTAACCATAAGACAACTCATCGTTTTTTTACATGATGCCGCTGCAGGTTCTGTATTTCTTCTGCGGATGATACAGGGAGGACTTTATTGCACTTGTCGACACATCATGGGTGTCGAACGGATGTAGGGTGTAGCCGTTCTTCCAATAAAAACAGGGTGACAGATCAAAGTATAACTGGTCACAGACTTCACGGAGTCTCCGGTTGGTCCCTTACCTGTTTAAAAGCGCGCTTGTCCAAATATGAACACCTGTGATCAGTTACAGTTCGGAGGTGAATGAAACCAAAAGATACAGAGCTCATGATTATCCACATAAGTGTAGCATGATATACAATATTGTTTTTCTGGAATTGTTAAATAACGTCATTTTTTACGAATAGCTGAAGCAGCTCTTTTTCAAAAAATCCCAATTATAACCAGATAGAAAAGTGTTTTTGTCATGTAAATCGGTAACACCCCGTATCGAACTGTGAAGTATAAATATTTTGAATGTGTGCAGTGGGCTGTTAGGAATGTGTTATTTCCTGATTTCGCCTTGACATGAAAAAAATAACGATGATAGGCTACAGTATATATTTGTTAAATCGGATTGACACTAAGCGCGATGTCATATTGTTCATAAGAAGTGTGGAGACAACAAGCAGTTATGTTCAAAAGAATAATGAGTCTTTCGATATCTTCAAAAGCAGCGCTATATAATAGCGTAGTCGTCCTGTTTTTGTTGTTTTTGGTCGGCATATTTTCTGTGTATAAGCAAAATGCTCTGACATCCTATATACTTGATGCATATTCAGAAATGGTTGATCATTCCTTTCAAGACCGTGTTGATAAAGACGTAGTTGGCCTGAAAAACAGAAATAAAGTATGTGCAGAGATTGCAGCCGAAATATCGGCATCTTTTGTATATAATTTTGATGATGTTGGACTTGAAAATAGTCTGTCTGGGTTGATGTCATTTCGTGATGTTATTGCAATAGTTGTCTATGATGTTGATAAAAAAATATTTTTAGGTTTATGGAAAGATGGAGAGGATGTAAAGAAGAACAATCAAATTGATACTGATAGTCGACTTGATAAGTCTCTTGTCGTTGAAAAAGATATATTATATGGCGATGAAACTGTTGGGTATGTAAAGCTGTATTATACTGAAAAATTCTTGCAAGAAAATATATCGGTAGCAAAAGAAAATTTTAGTGAAAAACAAGAAAATTTATCTATTAAAATAATTTCAAGGATTAATAATGCAAAGTATGCTCAGTTGATTGCATTTGTATTAGTGGTTATTTCCTTGATCGTGACTATTCTCCTCACGTTACGTTACATCGTAATTAAAAGATTACACGTTATAACGAAAAACCTCAAAGATATAGCTGAGGGTGAAGGCGACCTTACCAAACGTCTTCTTGTTGGACAAAATGACGAAATTGGAGAGCTTTGCAAATGGTTTAATGTATTTGTGGAGAAAATTCAGTCTATTGTTAGCGATGTTGCTTCTGGATCAAAGGACTTGGATGGAGCGAGTGCGAATCTGGCTGAACTCTCAGGGAGTATGAAAGAAGATGCCCAGCAAACCTCTGAAAAAGCAGGTAACGTGTCAGTCTCGTCCGATGAGATGAAGGATACTATGAATGCGGTTGCTGCAGCAATGGAGGAAGCTTCCACCAATATAAATATGGTGGCCTCTGCCGCAGAGGAAATGAATGTCACTATTAGCCAGATAGCCGAGAATACTGAGCAGGCACAAAGCATTACTCATGATGCTGTATTGCAAACGAATGATGCATCAGAGCAGGTGAACAAGTTAGGTGTGGCTGCCAATGATATTGGGAAAGTTTTAGAAAGTATCACTGAGATCAGTGAGCAAGTAAATCTTTTAGCTCTCAATGCCACGATAGAGGCTGCCAGAGCTGGTGATGCAGGCAAAGGTTTTGCGGTAGTCGCCAATGAAATCAAAGAACTCGCAAAACAGACTGCAGAAGCTGCAGGTGAGATTCGAGTAAAAATTCAAGGCATCCAGGAAACAACAGCGGGAACGGTGTCTCGTATTGAACAAATAGCTATAGTTGTTGGCAAGGTGAATGAAGTGGTCACCGTTATAACCTCATCAATTGAAGAACAGTCTGCTGCTACAAGTGAAATAGCAAGTAATGTTTCTCAAGCTAGTCAGGGCGTTTTGGAAGTTAATGAAAATATTGCTCACAGTAGTCTATCTGTCAGAAAAATTTCAGATGAAATTGGAGAGGTTACAAAAGCTGCTTTGAAAATATTTGATAATAGTGCAATGGTTAATGATAATGCTTCATCGCTTACTCAATTGTCGAATCAACTTCGTGCGATGGTCGGTCGATTTAGAGTGTAGCATTGTCGTTTGTTTAAAATGGATAATAAAGGAGTGCTCTTTATGAAAAAAGCAACGTGTAAAATCACAGGTATGTTTTTTGCCATCATGGCAGTTTTCGTGAGCTATGTACAAGCTGAGACAGTGCGACTCGCAGTAGATGATGCTAATCCTCCATTTATGTACATGGATAGTTCAACAAAAAAGGCAGCAGGATTGTATCCAGAGATGGCAAAAGTTCTGTTCCGTGAAATTGGTGTAGACGTCGATGTCTCTGCATATGCATGGAAGAGAACTTTGCAGTTAAGTGAGGAGGGCCAGTTTGGTGTCATTGGGATTTATAAAAATGATAAAAGAATGCAGATCTATGACTACTCAGAGCCTATTTTTGACGAAAAAATAGTCGTCTATGCGCCGGCTGGTCAAGATTTTCCCTTTAAAGATGCAATGAGTTTAAAAGGTAAGAAGGTTGGGGTTCTTAAGGGGTGGAGCTACGGTGATGTTTTTGACAAACTCAAAGGAAGTGGTGAGCTCACAGCGGAAGAGAATAGTGCTGACGAACTTAACTTTAAAAAATTATTAGCAGGAAGGTTGGATTGTCTTCTCGCCATTGAGGAGGCAGGGGATTCACTCGTTAACAAACTTGGTGCAAGTGGTAAGGTAGTTAAGTTTGATCCTCCACTTGTTGTGAATTCAACGTATATCGTTTTTGCTAAAAAGAGTAATCAGGGTGAACTGTTGAAAAAGATAAATGCGACCGTATCTCAAATGAAAGGGGACGGATCATATAATACTATGTTGCAGGAAATTTTTTCAGCAGAGGCGAATAAGTAAATTCTATATCTTTTCTTTGCTGATTACACAGGGCTGGGTGAGCATGCATCTTTGTATCTCTCCAGCCCTTTTGTTTTTTTATGACAACTATATGCTGGCAGAGGTTAGTCGTGAGCTCATCACTCTGATGGGAAAAAGATCGAGATCCTCCATGGACCTGAGGTAACTGGCCACAGGTGCTTCATATTTGGCTAAGCGCGATTTGGAGCAGGTAAGTCTGGGAGTCTGTCGGAGAAAGCTCTTTTTCTCCATATTTGTGTTGGTTTTAGAAAATCAATGGTCAGCCTATATCCGTGCAACCGCGATCGTTCAAAGAAGTAGGCGACCAGTGGGAGATTCCGTGGAGTGTCTGTGATCAGTTATGATCTGAGAATAGGTGAAAAAAGTAACCTGCCGGGATACTGATATACCGGCAGGTTGAGATGAGAGTGAGCTAAGCTTATATATTGGTCAACAATTCGATGGTTTCTGCTATCTCCTGACCGGTTACGGTCTGTCTGATCGCTTCCATCTCTTTCATTTTTTCAGCAAAGCGGATTCCTTCGGCTGCACTGATCCACTCAAGTTGCAACCGTTCAGGGCGAATCCCCAGTTTGCTCATTTTTTTGCGAATACGGTTGACCCGTTTTTCAGTCCAGTGGTTGGCATCAATATAATGGCAGTCCCCAATGTGGCAGCCACTAACCAACACTACAGGAGCACCCTGGCGAAAGCCTTCCCAGATGAATTTTTCATCCACTCTACCAGAACACATCACGCGAACCAGATGTGCATTGGCCGGGTATTGCAAGCGGGAGACACCAGCATAGTCTGCACCTGCATAAGAGCACCAGTTACAGGCAAAAACCAGAATTTTTGAGTCAGCCGCTTTTTCCAGCATTGCATCCACTTGACCGATAATCTGCTGGTCTGTGTAGTGGTTCATGCTGATAGCGTCAAATCGGCACTCAGCAGAACAGGTTCCGCATCCGGCACATGCAGCAGAGTTAACCACTGCAGGTTGTTTGTTTTTTCTATCTACGGTTATAGCATTATACGGACAGACCTGGCCACAGATACCACATGAGGTACACTTCTCCGTAATAACCTCTGCTGTGATAGGTTCAGTGGTGATTTCGCCCTTGTGCATCAGGCGAATGGCACGTACTGCAGCTGCACTGGCCTGGGTAACACTTTCCTTGATATCCTTGGGGCCTTCTGCACATCCAGCGTAAAAGATTCCGCGGGTGGCTGCATCCACTGGTTGAAGTTTGGGATGCGCTTCAAGGTAGAATCCATCAGGTGTCAGTTGCAGGCCCATCATTTCCTGCAGGCGCTGGGTCGATGGTGCGGGTTGCATACCCTGGGCAAGTACCAGCATCTCAAGTTCATGAAACTCCAGGCTGGAGGTGGCACTGTTTTCCACCGCAATTCGCAGGCTTTTGTTTTCTGTCTCTTCCACAGAGCCAGGCAAGCCACGGATGAATTGTACCCCGAGTTTTCGGCTGCGGGTATACAGTTCTTCAAAACCTTTACCAAAGGCCCGGATATCAATATAGAACACCTTCACTTCCATATCAGGATAGTGTTCTTTGAGTACCAGGGTCGATTTGATGGTATTCATACAACAGATGTTGGAGCAGTATTCACCACCTTTACGGGAAGAACGTGAACCAACGCACTGGATGAACCCGACCGATTTGGGATGGGTTCTGTCTGTGGGGCGAACCAATGATCCCTGTGATGGACCACCGGCATTAACCAGCCGTTCGAATTCCAGACTGGTCAAGACATTCTCAAATCGTGTGTATCCATATTCATCAAGTTCTGTGGGGTCATATGGCTTCAGACCTGTGGCAACAATAATGCTGCCCACATGTTCCACAATTTCTTCGTCCGACATGTGAAAGTTAATACACTTCTTGTCGCAGACTTCAATGCATTTGGAGCAGACCGCCGGGTTATGTCCCAGGCACTCTTTGATATTTATAAGGTAGGATGAAGGTACGGCCTGGGGAAAAGGACTGTAAATTGCCTTGCGGGAGGCGAGTCCCATGTTAAATTCATCAGGTCGCACCACCGGACAGACCTTGGCGCATTCACCGCAGGCTGTGCAAGCAGTTTCATCGACATATTTTGCTCTTTTGATAATTTTAACATCAAAATTACCAACATACCCTTTTACGTCCACGACCTCACTCAAGGTCAGGAGTTTTATCCGTGGATGTCGACCGACATCCGTCATCTTAGGACCGAGTATTCAAATCGAGCAATCCATAGTCGGAAAGGTCTTGTCCAGCTGAGCCATTATTCCGCCTATGGATGGTTGTTTTTCCACTAAGGTTACGTCATAGCCGCTATCCGCCAGATCAAGGGCTGCCTGAATACCGGCAACACCACCGCCAATGATCAGCGTCTTTTTGGTCAGAGGCAGGGTTTCTTCATTGAGAGGTTGCAGGTGGCGTGCTCTTGAGATGGCCATGTCAACCAGGGTTTCCGCTTTTCGGGTGGCGTTGTCGATATCGTTCATATGCACCCAGCTGCATTGTTCACGCAGATTTGCCATTTCCATCATGTATGGATTCAAGCCGACTGACTGCACCATCTGCTTAAAGGTCGGTTCGTGTAGGCGGGGTGAACAGGAAGCGATAACAACACGGTCAAGACCGTTATCGAGGATGTCCTGTTTAATCTGTTGTTGTCCCGGTTCTGAACAGGCATAAGGGATATCCTTGGACAGTACCACGCCATCTGTATCAGCTGCACCTTCTGCAACCTGCTTACAGTTAACTGACTGAGCGATATTTAATCCACAATGGCAGACATACACACCGATTCGTGCATTATTTTCATTCCCACTGGATTTCTTGGGGACATTGGATGTTGTCATGTATATTCTCCGAATTTGAGTAAGCGATTCAAAATCTTCATGGTTGTGTGGGCGTAATCGTTTATCTGAACATTCCATGACAAACAATCACGCCGCAATTCACCAGAAGGATTCTGTATACTTACAACGCGTTTTGTAAAAAACAGTCAACAGGTCACTCTGTGAATATTTACAGGGGCTTCCTATTTCCAGGTAATGGTTTGAGCAATAACGCTAGTTAAATCAAGCATCTCTATCTGGAGTTCTTCTTCGCGAAAAGGATCCTGCATGGCGCACTGCAGATGTATTTGGCATTTCGGGCATGAGGTGATTAACAACTCCGCCCCGGTTTCCTTTGCCTGCTGAAGTCGCTTAACCTGCATGGCTTTTGAATATGAGTCGCAACCTGTCCAGGCAGTGTTTCCGCAACACATCGAACCTTTACCTGATTCGCGCATTTCCGTAAAAGTGTTTGGCTG
Source organism: Desulfogranum japonicum DSM 18378 (assembly GCF_000429945.1). Lineage (GTDB taxonomy): Bacteria > Desulfobacterota > Desulfobulbia > Desulfobulbales > Desulfobulbaceae > Desulfogranum > Desulfogranum japonicum. The sequence continues at coordinate 145,868 of NZ_AUCV01000001.1, forward strand.
TAAGCGAGCTAGAAGTTGGCGTGGCAGTTCCTGGCGGTCTTCGAGCCGGCAGAGACGACAGGAATCCTGGAAGGTAACGGCCTTGTCAAAAGATGTAAATTCAACAGCCCCTCGGTCAATTTCTTTTTCAAGAAAATCATAGAGGTGAACCACTTCAAAGTTGAGTTGAAATCCCATGTCAGGATAGGTGGTTTTGAAGGTCATGTAACACTCCGGGCAGGTGGTGATCATGGTCTCTATGCCCAGGCTGTTGAGTCGTTCAACATTGAGTCTTGCGACTTCTTTGAAGTGTCTCTGTTCACCTGACCACAGCAGGTCATGGCCGCAGCATCTTTCATCCCCAAGCAATCTCGGGTGTACGTCGAAGAAATTAAGCAGACGGATACTGTCAAAGAGAATTTTTTCTGTATTTACATCAATGTGCTTGCTGAAAAAAATGTCAAAATACGGAGCACACCCTCCATAAAAAAGAATATTTGAGTCAGGATCGATCTTAAGCTTTTCAGGGATATTCTGGTATCGATTGGGGGTAAGATCCGGGGACGCCATGGAGCGCATCAGAGAATGTAAAAAGCCTCCATGGGCCTCATTACCCTGGATGGTGTTCTTCTGGTACAGGTAGCGGAGTTCTTTAATAAAAGCAGGGAAATTCACTGCAGACGGACAACGTTCATAACAAAGGCCGCAAGTTAGACAGGACCAGACATTTTCCTGCACGTTGGTTTTGTACAGTTCGTTATTAATTACAGCTGTAGCGATCCCCCTTGCAGAAAAAGGTTTCCCGACCAGAGCCAGGGGACAGGCGGAAGAACACTTTCCGCAATCCTGGCACGCATGGATATCGTAAGTATTGACAAGTGCGCTCACCTCCTCACGGGGGAGATTTAGCGGGTTGGCGGGAAGTGGATTGTCCGGCAGAGTGGTAATGGCTGTTGGCCCGAGCTTCTGAATGTCGTGTAAGAAAGTTTGCAGGAACTCCAGTAACTCCTCGGACTGTTCAGGCAGAAATGTGGCAAAACGAAGGCGTTCCTGTCCAATACCCATAAGGTCAAGAATAGTTCCTGTATCCTGGGTATTTCGTATGGCTGTGGGGGTGCCGGAACCATATCGGCAGGTTCCTGGAGAGCAGCCGATCATGGCTACTCCGTCTGCGCCCTTGGCAAAGGCTCTGAGAAGCAATGCCCGGTCAACTCTGCCTGTACATGGAATACGCACCATATGCACAGCTTCTGGGATATTCTGTTTTTCATCCTGCAAACTGAGATACGCTGCGTGGGGACCCCAGTTGCAAAGAAAGAGGATTATTTTTGTTTGTTTATTCATGGTCTTCTATGCTCCATGGACTGCATTACTCTGGAGTATTTCCTCAAGAGCCTGTTCGAGGTATGCTCTATTTCTGTATGGGCTATCGACGGCACCTGTGGGACACATTGATATACAGTTGCCGCACCCTTTACAGATGGCTTCATCCACTTGAGCCTGCCAGCCGCCCACCTGATTACGGGAGAAACTCATTGCATGGTAAGGGCATACTGATATGCAGCGTCCGCATCCTCTACAGAGTTTGGAATCCACCACAACGGTAAAACCCTTACTCTGACGGGGGCCTCGGGGTAGGGCAGATGCTGCCATAACCGCGGCTGCCGCACCTTTTTTCAGCTTGGAAACATTCAGGCCGCCGGGTTCTGCCAGAAACAATCCCGGCACTGAAGTGGCACAGGGGTAAGCAAAAGGAATGCCGGTGATGTCTTTTTGCTGGTTGACCGGTTCTATGGTTTTGGCAGGCAGACCTTCCTGGTGAGTATAAGGAATACGGCGGCGAGCCTTTTCTCCCAAAATCACGGTTCCTGCGCGTATGGCCTGGCGTTCACCATCGGATTCAACCAGTATCTGAAAATCACCTATTGTACCGCTGAGTGCGATGACATTCCACCCCATGAAAGAATGGATATTGGCATGATCCAGTTCTTCGGTAGCCGGCTGCTCAAACGTTCCGAAATGGAAAACATCATGATCCGTTTGAGCCAGATGCAGGGCACTGTTCAGGGTGGCCTGGGAATTGCCGATAACGGCTGCAGTAAAATTGTAGTTTCTGTCAACAGCTGGCAACGGCTTGAGGCTCTTAACCCGTTCCATAGATCTATGCAGCAGGCCTTTGAAACGTGCCATGGCAAGTTCAGGGTTAGTTGTTACCAGACGAAGGACCTCTCCTCGCAGGTTTTGCGTCTCTACCATGGAGCGGCTGATACCTGTACCATGGAATAATCCGTCTTTGAGGCGACTTCTCTGGTCAGTACAGGCACTGCATACAAAATTGAGCGGACAGCAGACGCAGGAAGCCAGGACTATTCTGGTGAGCCCTTTTTCTCTGGTGGTTTTGATAATAGTGTCAATACCGTCGTCGGTACAGGCAGAGTTGATGGTCTGTGCATGGACAATCATGGAATCCTTCTCTTCCTGTTCATGAAGAAAAGTATTCATACCTTCAAGCCAGCCTAGTGAGTTATTACATCGGCAGGCAAAAACACCGATGCGTATTTCCTGCGAAAGTCCGGCATCAGGTGTGGAAAAGGCCAGAGCATGACCTTTGGTACGATGTGCAGAATCTCCCAGCAGGATCATTGCTTTGGCGGCAGCATCAAAGCCACGGACAATCATATCGTTAACTTCTGTGCGGGCGGCTTTAGGTCCATAGGCACGAATGACGTCTTCACCCCGGATAACAGGCACGATGTTAGGATCGGCCATAATAATGATGCCGCCCTGTTCAACAAGCTCTGTTTCAACCTGATTGTGATTGATAGCCTGAACTTCTCCACAGGCCTCCACGCATTGAAAACACTCTGAGCAAGCCCCACACTGCAGGCATCGCCCTGCTTCAGCAAGGATTTGCTGCTCAGAAAGCCCCAAGGCAACTTCGTTGAAATTCTGCACCCGTTCACCCGGTTGTCGCTCAGGCATTTCACGTCGTTTTTGACGTGGGATATCCGGTGAGATTGGTGTGAAATCTCTGTTCAAAGGCCGGGTCGTTGTGTGACTGCCGATTTCATGGTTCAGGTCAGCATCCATAATTGCTGCGACCTTTTTTCCGGAAGCCATGGCATGTACAACGGTAGACGGACCTGTAACGGCATCACCGGCAGCATAGAGTCCAGGCATTGTGGTCCTTTGCTGTTCATCTACAGCTAGAAAACCTCGATCTGTGACAGAGAATGGTGTCGTCATTTCGGCTGTAAAACACCCAACCTGACCGATAGCAACGAACGCAAGATCAAATTCCATGGACCAGGGGGCAATCTGTTCATCAACAACCGGCCAGGCTATGTCGCCTTCCGCTGCTAAGCCTGGTTTTGTAGCTCTGCATTCCAGAGCATTGAACGTGGTACCGTCCCCAAGAAAAGCTGTAACCTGGGTCTGGTCTTTAATGGTAATGCCTTCTTCCAGTGCTTCCCGTATCTCATCTTTGTCAGCAGGGATTTCTTCCTTTCTAAACCAGGAAAGCATGGTAACCTCAGCGCCCAGACGTGCCAGGGTTCTGGCCAGGTCAAAGGCTGAATTGCCGTCGCCAATGACCGCTACCTTCTTGTTCATAGAACTGATATGTTGCCATTTACTTCTGGTGAGAAAGGAAATGCAGCCTTCAATCCCCTCCAGGTCTTCACCAGGGATACCGAGCTTACGATCGCTCCAGCTGCCTGTGGTCAGGAGGGTTGCATGAAAATCGTTGTTGACCGTATTGAGACCGGTCACAAGGTCAACATCCTGGGAGCAGGCAAAGGTTACTCCCATTTTTTCGATGCGCTGCAGTTCACGGTCCAATACAGGTTCTGGAAGTCGATGTGATCCTATACCATAACGGAGGAGGCCCCCTGCTTTTTCCTGACGTTCAAAAACCGTTACCTGGTATCCTCTTTCTGCCAATTCGGCTGCCGCAGCAATACCGGCTGGTCCGGATCCTATGATAGCGATACGTTCTTTTCTAGTGGGAGCCTGGGGGGGCGATTCAACATCAGTACTAGTATGGGTTTCAGCATAGTCCGCCAGGAATCGTTTGATTGCACGGATAGAAACCGGTTCGTCCAATTCTCCACGACGACAGCTTTCTTCACACGGATGGGTACAGATTCGACCACATATACCAGGCAGGACGTTCTTTTCTCGTATCAGGTCTAAGGCTTCCTGGTATTTTCCCTTTGCAGCCAGAGCAACATATCCCTGAGCATTCACGCCCAGGGGGCAACTCGCCTGGCAGAGTGGTTGCTGGCGCTTGTCTATGGTGGGGCGTCCTGGCAGACTTTTACGGGAATCCAGACTGAGTGGTTTGCTGTTGTCGCAGTTTGTTACGGGACATGCCTCAGCACACTTGCCGCAAAGGACACATTTTTCGGGATCCACGTACGTGAGGTCTTTGCGAATACGTACGCTGAATCCCTGTGGTGTATGTTTTATAGCTGAAATGGTGGCTGGCAGGATCGTGCGGATTCGACTATTTCGCAATATCCTGATCAAACCTGGGCGATGTGCGAAGTTGAATGTCTGGCCTGATTGCATACGATAAGCTTCATTTGCAAGTTTGACATTCAGATCAGGATCAGCGTCAACGAGGGTAACCGGAATACCCAGTTCTCCCAGTTTATTGGTAGCAGCGATTCCTTCTGGAGTGGCACCCAGGACTATTACTCGGTGCAGACGTTCCTTTTGTCGTGTCATTGTGCAATGGCTCCTGTCATACCTGCGGCACGTTTCTCTTTTCCTTTGAGAGTGGAAAGGCCGTAATCAAACCCTTTATTAAAGGCTTTCTGGTTTTTTTCTTCTGTTCCCTTCGGCACTGATCGGTTGACGGTCTCCAGGGCAGCATTTTTGGATACAGCTTCTGTAATAGCTGTGAAAAAGCCAATCATAATGATGTTGGCCATCATTTTATGTCCCAGACTTTCAGCCATTCTGGTGGCAGCGATTTCGTAGTGTGCGCAGGGAGCATTTGTAGTGGGTACCAGGTCCTGATCTGTAAGAAGGATTGAGTCTTCCTGCAGCAGGCCGGAAAATTTGTCATATCCTGCCTGGGACATAGCCACTAGAATATGTGGTATCTTCACATACGGATAGTGGATGGGGGTATCGGAGATGATAACCTGTGCATTACAGGCGCCACCACGTGATTCCGGACCATAAGCCTGTACCAGTGTTGACTCCTTATTGTCGCCTAGAGAAGCGGCTGTGCCGAGAATACGGCCAGCCAAAATGATTCCCTGTCCGCCAAATCCGGTGACTATAATTTCTTTCTGCATAGCAACGGTGCTCTTAGTTGGTGTCTTTTCAAAAATGTTCCAATGACCGGTTACAAACCTTGTGCTTGATGTATTTCATAATATCAATGCGGTAGGAGGCGTGGAGGGTCCTGGTGTCCTGGTTAGCGAGCCAGGGGGGCATTTCTGGACGGACACTTGTTGAACTCAAATTGGTAAGTGCTGGATGTCGACAGTATAAAATTTAATCCTCACTGCATTGTCTGCAGGTGACCTCGTACATGTCATCGCAGGTGCTGCGATCAGTATCGACAAAAGTCCCCAGGATGACACCACGTTCAAAGTCAATATCCGCACGTCCAGGATCTGCTCCATTTTTAATAATGGTCTTTTCCTGATACAGTTTCATGGTATCCAGGGATTTTTCCTTGTTACGTCTGCCATAATTAATGGGGCAGGGGGCAAGTACTTCGATAAAGGAAAATCCTTTTTTCCGTATAGCCTCATTGATGGCATTGGTCAGGTCTCTGACATGCAGGATTGTCCAGCGTGCCACATAGGAGGCTCCAGATGCGTAAGCCAGGAGGGGCAGGTTGAACGGTGAATCAGGATTGCCAAACGGGGTCGTGGTCGTCTTGGCTCGGCTGGGAGTGGTAGCTGCGACCTGGCCTCCAGTCATGCCATAGTTCAGGTTATTTACACAGATGACCGTTATGTCCATGTTGCGGCGTGCTGCATGGATGAAATGATTGCCACCAATGGCAAACAGGTCACCATCTCCACTGAAGACGATAACGTTCAGATCCGGCTTGGCCATTTTTATACCACTTGCGAAAGGAATGGCACGGCCATGGGTTGTGTGAAAAGAATCCAGCTTGATATATCCTGCTCCCCTTGCTGAACAGCCGATGCCGGAAACCATGGTGAACTCGTTATAGGGAATTTCAGTGGCCTTTATTGCTGTGAGGCAGGATGAGAAGACCGTACCAATGCCGCACCCGGGGCACCAGATGTGAGGAATACGATCGGTCCGGATCAGGTCGTCCAATGGATGGGACGGTTGTTTGCTGCCTATCTGTTTCGGGTTTTTGGTCATGGCTGGAAGACCTCCTTTATCAGAGAAACCACCTTGTCCGGGTGGATGATTTTACCGCCTGCAGAACCCACCAGGTGAGTTGATGCCTGTCCTTTGGCACACCTTTCAACTTCATAATGCACCTGTCCGAGGTTGATCTCAACGGTTATGAGGCCTTTGACACGGGCTGCAATATCGTGAATCATCTGCTCTGGAAAAGGCCATACCGTAATTAATCTGAGAAGTCCTGCTTTGTAACCCAGTTTGCGGGCTTCATCTACTGCTGTCAGCCCTGTACGGACAGAAATACCATAGGAAACAATGACAATATCAGCGTCATCCATCATGTATTCTTCTGTGTGCACGATATCATCAAGGTTGTCCCGGATTTTACCTTTGATCCTGGTCATCATTTCTTCCTGGGCTTCAACGGTCATGGCTGGGTAGCCTCGTTCATCGTGGGTCAAGCCTGTTACATGAACGTTGTAGCCATCGCCAATGGCAGGCATGGGGGCCACGCCATTGGGACCTGGTTCATACAATTTGAAACGGTCCTTTCTCCCTTTGGGTTTTGGGCGCTCTATCAATTGGATTTCTTTTGCATCTGGGATGATAACCTTTTCGCTCATATGACCGACGATTTCATCGGCCATAACCAGTACAGGCACTCTGTATTTTTCGCTCAGGTTAAACGCAAGGATGGTGTGATAAAAGCAATCCTGAGGAGATGATGGTGCAATGGCGATGAGTTCATAATCTCCGTGCGATCCCCAGCGTGCCTGCATCATGTCCCCTTGCCCTGTTTGTGTGGGCAGGCCGGTGGATGGGCCGGTTCGCTGGACATTGACAATCACACAGGGTGTTTCTGTGCACACACCAAGCCCGAGGTTTTCCATCATCAGGCTGAATCCCGGACCTGAGGTGGCTGTCATAGTCTTAGTCCCTGTCCAGGATGCACCAAGGATTGAGGCGATAGCGGCGATTTCATCTTCCATTTGAATAAAGGTGCCGCCGACATCCGGCAATCTCTCGGCCATGTGTTCTGCAATCTCAGTTGCCGGGGTAATCGGGTAGGCGCCGAAAAAACGGCATCCTGCTGCGATGGCGCCCTCGGCACATGCCACATCACCTGTGATATAATGGCTTCCTGTTTGAACAGCTGATTTCATATACGACCTTCATCTAGGTGTGAGAAGCAAAATCTAAAATTGCTTCATTGGTGATCATAAAGGAGCTTCAGTGGAATAAATGGCAAATTCCGGACAAATTATTTCGCAGTAATGACAGTTGACGCATTCATCCGGTTTTGTCGTTTGTGGTGGGTGATATCCCTTTTTATTAAAGTGGTCTGAAAAGGCGAGTATATGCATGGGGCAGAATTCAATGCAATATCCACAGCCTTTACAACGATCTTCAATGATATTTACCACCCCTTTAGTGATCTGTATTTCTTGGGTGTCCAGGGGTTGTCGCCAGAATGCCATATCTGTTTCCTGAAAGTTGTACGAATGGATTATGTGGAACAGGCGGTACTGCTATGCCTGTGACCTGAAAATATGTGACGTGCTGATTTTCAGGGCTCATGTTACTCGTTCCTAAATTTCTTGTTGCAGAAATAAAGAGTAAACGAAAAGCAAGAATTAACACGAAAACCAGAGTAAAAGTCAAGCTAATTTTAAGGTTAGTCGGTGTTGACTGGAGACGGTGTGACCTTTTTGTAGAGGGTGTCTTGTTTTTTAAGGCGATGTGAGAAGGGGTGTTTGCCGAGAGTGATTGTTGTGGCAATGGTGATGGAGATTATAATCCTGTCTGCCCTGGGCTGTGATGTTCTGTCTTGAGATGCCATGGGTTGTAGCCTGGGGGAGTCTGTCTGTAGAAAGCGGGTGTTTTTCGAGCCGGTCCTCCCCTTCGTCAGTATTTGCCTCTATGAATTGCTGGGGTCAAAAAAGCAAATAAAATTTTCTGTGACTTTTCAACACAGGGAGAATGGGTATTTGGGGCTGTTTGCCGATGATATGAGTACCATTGTTTTTCTGGTTGTAATAATGTGGCGTATCCAGATTTGTTTAAAGAGTAATTTTTTAGTATATACTGTGGAAAAGATTCTGGTGAGGCATGGGAGAGAGAAAGTGCTGAGCAGAAATGGAGAGAGAAAACCCGATGCCCGTGTGGCAAGCCTCTAACAGAATGCGGACTTTTTTTGCTTTGTTTCACTTTACCTCCTTTAAGATGTGTTGTAGTTCTCCTGATACGCATACTCACCAGTGGGGAAAATTTAAATATAGCAGTGCTTCAACAGATTATCCCCATTTTTGAACGCTGTTCAATGGGAACCTTCGTTATATCAACTATCAGGAGTCTGACTCCGTTGAAAAGGCATAGTGAATACACAACAAACAAAATCAACGCCATTAATTGTTCATTCTGACTGGACCCGGGACTGGGGCGGCCAGGAAATGCGCACCTTGTGTGAGCTTCAGGAGATGAAAAAACTTGGATTCCGGACAGGGCTTATTGTGCCGGAGGACAGTGAATTGGCTAGAAGAGCCAAGGGTATGGATATCCCCGTATATCCTGTCCCTTTTACATCTAAATTTTGTCTGACTTCCTGGAAATCGCTGTTTCGTATTTTACGATCCATTCGTCCGGACGTGCTAAATACCCATTCGTCAGAAGATTCCTGGATGGCCGGATGTGCAGCCAGGATTTGTGGAGTTCCTCTGATAGCAAGAACTCGCCATGTGTTGGCTCCCATTTCCTCTGCTGTAAGTTATAATTTGTTCCCCCATGTGATATTTGCATGTAGTGAATCTATACGTGACCAGCTCGTGCGCCAAGGTGTGAAAAAGGATCTCGTTGTGGTTCAGAATACCGGTATAGATGAAGAACGGTTTCGATACGACAGCTCTAATCGTGAGGCGATTCGTAAACAATATGGTGTTGCTGATGATGAAATCCTGGTAGGTAACGTAGCTTTTCTACGGCACTACAAAGGGCATCCGTTCATTATTGAAACCGCTGCTACGATGCCTGATAAATATAAATTCATGCTGGTCGGCGAAGGTGGGGAGCGTCCCCACCTTGAACAGATGATCCGTGAAAAACAACTCGAGGATCGATTTATTCTCGCAGGTCATACGGAAGAACCTGAAAAATATTTTTCAGCCTTTGATATGATTTTCTTCTCTTCCAACGAGAGCGAGGGTATTTCGCAATCCTTTGTTCAAGGGCTACTCTACGGGCTTCCTGTTCTGGCCGTGCGGACTCCATCCATTCTTGAGCCGCTTAATCTCGTGCAGCATCATGCTACTGTTGACTATGGTGATGTAAGATCGGCACATGATGCGTTGCTTTCTTTAACCAGTTGTCTGCTACGACATGAGCAGGCTATTGTAGAACAACGGCATGCAGTTTCAACAAAGTATGGGCTGAAATCTATGATGGAAAATATCCTGTCTGTTTATTCCCGCTATGGAATATCTTTATAAAAAATACCATATTGTAGTAACTGATTACAGGTACCCCATCTTTACACGATCGCGGTTTCCCGCATAGATAGCCTATAGCGAAAAAACACGCTTGTCCAAAGCTGAAGCACCTGTGAACAGTTACAATTCATTCAGAACTAATTGAAATGTCAGTGTTATTAACCTCGTGATCAGTTATATATTGTACGTATCAGGCTTTTACTCCTTATGTCCCGTGCTTACTTGATTTGTTGTCAGAAGGAAAGTGCGGGGCAAAGAATATGAATATGTTCCTTTTATGCCTGCCGCAAAGCTACTGTAATACAAGTTGCTGTTAAATAGAATTAAATCTGTAAAAAGGCGGAGGAATGGTTGGTCAAGAGGCGGTGTGTAAAGCGAAGTAAGAAGTTATCGGCTTAATTATATGAAAAATTTAACATATATATTCATGCTGTATGCTGTTTCTATTTTTTATGGAAAAAGATGAATTGTAAATACATTGATTCTATATTTAGTCTGTTCTTTTTAGGTTTTGCACTGTGGACTGTTTCTTATGTGGTGTTTTTTTTTATTGGATATTCTTTTTCTTCGTTAGCTGTTTTAAGTGTTGCCCTTATTGTATTAGTTATTGTTTTGTTTGTGTATAGGTGTGTGAGCAATAAATATATTGATTTTATCTCCGTGAAAGAGTCGGTTGCTCTTATTTTGTTTGTATCTTTAGCTATTTTTCTTACATTATGTTTGCATAGACCAGATTCTGATGATCAATTATACCTAAATGTATCAATTGCCGTTCTTGATTATGCTAAAACTATTTTTAAGGATATTCCGGTATTACAACATCGGTTGCATGTAATTATGCCATATGAATTGGCAAAATCTTCGGTTACTTATATTGCTGGTGTACCACTGCTTGTTTCCTATTATCTCATTTTGCCTGGTTTTTTGTCTGTATTTGTAGTTATTGCTAATTACCAACTGCTTAAGCTGCTAATTGGAAAAAATTGGATTGTTGGTATGGTATTCTTTTTTATAGTGATGTTGGTTTGGGGAGATATTCATCGAACATATGCAAATTTTGGTTTTGTAAGGCTGTTTCAAGGAAAGGCTGTTCTGGTATCTATTATAATACCAGCAATATTTTATTATTATTTTAAATTTGCTGAGACGTTAGACAAAAAAAATATATTATTTCTTGCTTTTACTATGGTGGCTGGTTGCGGTTTTACTGCAACTGGCATAGTGGTTTGTCTTATTGTCTTGTCTATTCTCATTTTATCTACAGTATTTAAAGATATATATGCCATTAAAAAATATTTGTTGTTATTTTTGTGTTTGATCGTACCCCTTGCATTGGGTCTTGTTATGCGATTTTACTTTGGTGTGGTAACTAATGCTGTGCATACATCTCATGGATTTCAAGAGCATACTACGAACTATGACATGTTTCTGATGATGTTTGGCGATGGGTATAGAGGTTTTTTTGCAGTAGCTTGTTTCGTTGTCAGTCCCTTTTTCGTTACCAATGCAAAGGTGAGGCCTATATATAGGAATTTTGTAATTATTTCCGTTGTTTTGCTTATGATACCTTGCACGTCGGAGATTATTGCCAAGTTGACCTATCCGACTTTATCCTGGAGGTGGTTGTGGGCCCTTCCTGTTCCATTTGCTATGAGTATGGTTGTCGGGCGTTTGGGTGGCGAACTGTTTTCACGCGGTGTAAAAGGTGTAGGTATAAGGCATGTTGCAGCTCTCATGTTAGTTTTAATTTTTATTTTCAATTCAAAGCCGCATGTGTTGTCGAAGTATAATAGACGGACAACATTGAAATGGCCATCTCCGAAAATCCGTAAGAATACAATATGGTTGCGATTGTATAAAGAGTATGCTGTGATAGAAAAAAATCGTATTTGTTTAAAAAGTAGTAAGAAATGTTTTTGAAATATGCTTAACTCGTCTGCAATTTTGAGATAAATACAGTCGTCGAGATCATCTCCGTTGATCAGTTCACACCCCTGTAGAGATGATACAGGTAAGAGACTCCTGTTTTGTTTTCTGATCATGGCGTTTAATTTAATATATGTAATTTTTAATAATTACTTTTACAGAAATTTCTCATATGAATATTCAACTTGTTACGAGTCTTCGTAAAAATCCGAAATTTTGGTTTATTATTACGGTTGATATTATATTGCTTGTCATTGCATATTATTTGGCTAATGTGATTCGTTTTGCAGATTCTATATTGGAATATCGCAATGTTGTTTTGATAAATCCACTTATACCGTTTCTTGTATTTGTTAAAATAATAATTTTCTATTTGTTTGGATTGTATAGAGGTATGTGGCGTTATACAAGCTATTCAGATATATTTAATATCCTAAAAGGAACTACTGTATCTGCATTTATTATTGTTACAATTCTTTTGTATTTTAACAGGTTTGAAGGCCTGTCACGTTCTGTATTTATTTTGGATACCCTTTTGACATTTCTGCTGGTTAGTGGGCATAGAGTTGCAATACGTTATTTTTATCAAAATGTACAAGGCTCAAATGGATTTTTTACTAAATTTTCAAAGGTAAGTAAAAAGCGTTTGTTAATTATTGGTGCAGGCGCCTATGCAGAAAAAGTCTTGCGAGAAATAAAGGAAAATAATCAACTTCCATATGCAGTGGTTGGGCTTGTAGATGATGATCACAAGAAGACGGGGATGAAAATTCATGGTATTCCTGTTTTTGGACTAATTAGTGATCTTAAAGAACATATCCGGCGTTCAAAAGCGAATGAGGCATTAATTGCAATAGCCTCCCTTACCGGTCAGGATATGCAACGTATCGTTACTATTTGCCAGGAAGCCGATATCCCTTTTAAGGTTTTGCCAGGAATTGGGCAGATAATAGACGGGAAAATATCTGTGAAATCCATGCGGGATATTTCCTATAGCGATCTGCTCGGCAGAACTGAAGTCAAACTTGAACAGGATGTCATTGGCAGATACCTTACCGATCAAACTGTCCTTGTTACTGGGGCCGGTGGATCCATAGGTTCTGAGTTGTGTCGTCAGATTTTACGTTTTTCGCCTCGAAGAATAATTTTATTGGATGCCAGTGAGGCAAATCTATATACTATTCAAATGGAACTTGTCCATGAATACAAATTTGAAAATATATCACCAATACTTGGCAAAGTACAGGATCTTGGATTGTTGGAATGGTTGTTTTTGCGTCACAAACCAGAGGTCGTCTTTCATGCCGCTGCATATAAACATGTTCCTCTTGTTGAAAACAATCCCTGGCAAGCCATCCATAACAATGTGCTTGGTACCCAGTTATTAGCTGAGACTTCTATTATACATGGTGTACAACGATTTGTACTTGTGTCAACTGATAAGGCGGTCAGGCCAACCAATGTCATGGGCGCCTCAAAAAGACTTACCGAACTTATAATGATGGCCTATGGAAAAGATAACTGGAATGGACAGTGTTCTCCTATACGATCACGTTTGACTCATACTGTCCCTCTCTTTGATAAAAAATTACATGATCATAACACAGTGTTCATGGCTGTCCGGTTTGGTAATGTATTGGGATCATCTGGGTCAGTTATTCCTCTTTTTAAACGCCAAATAGAGTTAGGGGGGCCAGTAACTGTCACTCATCCTGAGATCACACGCTATTTCATGTCTATTGAAGAGGCCGCCCAGCTCATTCTCCAGGCTGGTGCTATGGGGCATGGTGAAGAAATATTTATTTTAAAAATGGGTGAGCCAATTAAAATAGCCAATATGGCCAGAAGATTAATCAAACTCGCAGGGAAAGAACCTGATACGGAAATTGAAATTAAATATACAGGTCTCAGAGAAGGTGAAAAATTGTATGAAGAATTAATCACCGAAGGCGAAGGAATTGTTGAAACACACCATGAAAAGATCATGGTTTTGCGCGGTAATTCCATGGATTGTGTTAATCTTTTCAATGGCCTTGAGGAACTGTTCGATAAGGCACGTCGCCATGATAGTTATGGAATTAAGATGTCTTTACAACAGCTTATTCCTGAGTTTACTCCTTGTTTCTTGGCGAATGACTCTTTACCTGAGATCCAGCATTCATCGTGCAGTCGAAGCGAGGCACCAGACACGCAGTCGCGGTGTACTACTGCATGAGGTCGGTAATAAAGCGGAGGCTTTTTAATCTGCTTGCCCCACAGAGTGACTTTTTTTGGGGAATTTTTCTGACACGCAAACTGTTTTCCATATTTGCTCGATAAATAATATTATTTCAAGAGATTACATGTTTGTTCCCAAAGTCAATGGAAGTGTGGGCTTGACGGACGTTCGTAATATAGCACCAACAAATTAAATCTAAGGGGCATTGATGAAAAAACTTATAGTTGATAGGCCAATAAGGATAGCTGTCGTAGGCTGTGGGCGAATTGCAAAGAATCATTTTGCCGCTATTGAACAGCATAGTGAAAATCTGGAGCTCGTCGGGATTTGTGAGAAAAATCAGACTGTTTTGCGGGAAAACATCGAAAAGTTTGGAGTGCCCGGATTCTTAAATTTTGATGAAATGCTTAATACACTAGACATTGATATTGTTTCTATCTGTACACCTAGCGGTCTTCATCCTCAACTAACAATTTTAGCTGCACAGCATGGCGTGCATGTAATGACTGAAAAGCCAATGGCTACCCGTTGGAAAGATGCCCTTGATATGGTACGTGCATGTGATACAGGTGGGGTGCATCTGTTTGTTATTAAGCAGAATCGTAGAAATGCAACCTTGCAGCTACTGAAAAGAGCTGTTGAAGAAAAACGGTTCGGTCGGATTTACATGGTTAATCTTAATGTTTTTTGGACTAGGCCGCAGGAGTATTATGATAGTGCAGAATGGCGTGGGACATGGGAACTGGATGGTGGAGCTTTCATGAATCAGGCGAGTCATTATGTTGATTTGTTGGATTGGCTTATTGGTCCCGTTGAAAGCATACAGGCTATGACAGGAACACTGGACCGTGATATAGAAGTCGAAGATTCTGGTGTTATGAATATTCGATGGCGTAATGGTGCGATGGGTTCCATGAGCGTCACTATGCTAACCTACCCTAAGAATTTTGAAGGTTCTATTACTATCCTCGGTGAGAAAGGAACCGTGAAGGTCGGTGGCGTTGCCGTAAACGAAATTCAACATTGGGAATTTGCAGAACCAAAGGATTATGATGATGACGTACAGAATGCAAGCTACCAGACAACTTCTGTCTATGGATTTGGTCATCCTCTTTACTTTAAAAACGTTATTGATGTTTTCCGTGGCGAAGCCAAGCCTGAAACCGATGGGCGGGAAGGCTTGAAATCCCTTGAGGTGCTTATCGCAACCTACCTCTCTGCCAGAGACAATAAAACAATTTCCTTGCCTTTGGAGTATTAAACAATGCAACCTGCGTATATTGCTCATGAAACAGCTATTATAGATGTTGGTGCATCAATCGGTAAGAATACCAGGGTCTGGCATTGGGTACATATTTGTTCCGGTGCAACGATTGGCGAAAATTGTTCATTAGGGCAAAACGTATTTATAGGCAACAAGGTCGTGATTGGCCACAACGTCAAGATTCAGAATAATGTATCTGTATATGACAACATTACATTGGGAGACGATGTTTTCTGCGGTCCTAGTATGGTATTCACGAATGTCTACAATCCTCGATCTGCCATTCCTCGCAAGGATGAGTATCGAGAAACGATTGTTGAAAACGGCGTGACATTTGGTGCTAATTCAACGATCGTATGTGGAATTACCATTGGTCGTTTTGCGTTTGTCGCTGCCGGGGCAGTAGTAAACAAAGATGTGCCCCCGTACGCTCTTATGGTCGGAGTGCCTGCTCGTCAGATAGGCTGGATGAGCGAATTCGGTGAGCAAATTCCTTTGCCACTGGAGGGAAATGGCCGCTATACCTGCCCTTACAGCAACAAACAATATCAACTACGGAACTCTCAAATGGAGTGTGTGAGCAAGTGAATATTCCCTTTATTGATCTCAAAACTCAGTATCGTAAGCTACAGCCTAGTATTCAACAAAGAATGAATACCGTCCTGGAACACGGGCAGTATATAATGGGTCCTGAAGTTCGTGAGCTTGAAGAGCGTTTACAGGCATATACTGGTGCTCAGCACTGTATTACTGTCGCCAGTGGTACAGAGGCACTTCTTATTAGTTTGATGGCATTAAACATCGGGGACGGTGATGAAGTAATTACTACTCCTTTTACTTTTGTCGCCACAGCAGAGGTTATTGTGAGGGTGGGAGCAACGCCGGTTTTTGTTGATATAGAATCTGATACATGTAATATCAACCCTTATTTGATTGAACACGCTATAACAGAGAAGACCAAGGCAATTGTCCCCGTTAGCCTTTATGGCCAACCAGCGGATATGGACGAAATTAATGAAATCGCAGCACGTCATGGTAATATACCTGTCATCGAAGACGCTGCGCAAAGTTTTGGAGCTGTATATAAGGGGAGGAAAAGCTGTAATCTTTCAACAATCGGCTGTACCAGCTTTTTCCCGAGCAAACCACTTGGTTGCTATGGTGACGGTGGTGCGATTTTCACTAATGATGCCGCAATAGCAAGGGTCAGCCGTGAATTACGTGTACACGGACAAAGTGAACGATATGTTCATAACCGGATTGGGGTCGGTGGTCGCATGGATACGTTACAGTGTGCAGTAGTACTGGCAAAACTCGAAGAATTCGACTGGGAGTTGGAAAGACGTAGCGAAATTGGTAACCAGTACAACAGGAGGTTGGATGAAATTGGAGTTACACGTATAGTTCAGCGTGAAGACAGAACTTCAGTTTTTGGACAATATACAATATGTTGCAAGAATCGAGATGAAGTTCAAAGTATATTCAAAGAAAGAGGAATTCCAACAGCAGTTCACTATCCTATCCCTCTAAATGAACAACCTGCATATAAAAATTTAGGGTCGAAACAGCAGACACCACAAGCTACACAAATTGCTAAAAAGGTAATGAGCTTACCAATGAGTCCTTATTTGACTGCAGAACAGCAAGGAGAAGTGGTATCCGTAATAGAGAACTCTTTTTTACGATAAGATTCTGACACTAAAGTATGAGTCAGAATCTCATTTCTTGTAAAGAAAAATTATAACTGTTCACAGTGTCCCTCCTCTTGCTGCGATCAGCTTGGCTTGCCTATGGCCAATACTCTGCGCCAGCTAGCTCGCAACAAAACTCTGACACCCTGTAAGTAGTTACAGATACAGGAGAGTTGCCAGGTTAAGTTACTAACCCTATGAGTATTTACGAAAAATATATTTGTTACCCATGAGGAGTCATGACCAATGGGCAAAACCATTGGTCATGACTAGCTATGCGAAGCATAAATGAGAAACATAAGGTTATTACTTATTAATTTCTCAGATACATTCCATAAATCACTCCATTTAGGGCACCTGTGGTAGCATAAATGTACACATTTTTACCCAGAGAGATGGATGTCAATGATGTAGCCAAAATTTGATCCGCAATATCAGCCTGTACCATCATAGAAATGGAAGACGTTCCGGCTGTCCAGTCAGTCATACCACTGACACATTGAATCTGGATTGCTGTATTATTTGGAAAAGCTGTGTTAGGGCCAACCAACAATACTTTTGCATTTGAACAGGACGCTGCCATTGCAGAGGTAGAAAAAGCAAAAACCATCATGACTACAGCAAAGGTAAGCGCTGCTTTTTTTGTAATTGTCATAATCACTCCTTTTGTTTGTGTTATGCGAAAAATTCAGCACGTCATTTTTTGCTAGAAGTGCTGTAATAGTTAAAAAAGAATTTAAACATTGCTAATTAAAGAAACACACATTTACCTGGCAGTATTTTTTCTGTCATATCAATTGAGTAGGCGAACTCGTTTTTTTAGGGAAAAAATAACAATTTGCAAATAAATATCTGCGTTGAATTATATGGTAAAGATAATGAAGCCATGTAAGAAAGATATCACACGCATGGAAGAATGTTGAGAAAAAAATTGTACAGACCATAAAACTTTCTGGGCCTAAAAATTTGGGGGTCAACTTGAATTTATTGCTGTGAAGTATCACCGCTCTGAAACTTGTGGATTTCGTTTTCGTATTTTTTCTCTAGTTCATCCTTGGTCATTCCTGCTTCTTCTGAAAAAAGTCCTCCTGCTTTCTGTTGTAAATCATAAGCAGCAAGTTGATTTTCGTAAATGGTCTCTAGTTCGGTTTTATCTGCTGCTATTTTTTTGAGATGGTCATTTACTTGCGTGGTATACAAAGATTGCGTCTGCTGGTATGTCAAATCAGAATTACTGTCAGTTGAGTCAAGACTAGGACCTTTTTGTGCATAACCCGCTGAACCAAACCCTCTGATCATTAACGTTCTGTTAGCTTCATCCATTGTCAGTATATGGTTTACCCCTCTCAACAATCGAGCAACAACTTCTCGCAATGGTACGTCAGCGTATTCTCCAGAAACGATGCTTTTGGAGATTTTTTCATCATAAATAATTTGTACGCCGGATTCTTGAGCTATTTTGTTGAAGATTGTCCCCAATTCAACTTGTTTAAATTTCAGGGTAATTGACTGCTCAAAACAATTTTGCTCAACAGCATGGCATAAAAAAACATTTTGGCTTGTAAGCATTAGAACTACAAGAATTAAATAAAAAAATATTTTTTCCATGAATAAATTATACCCCACAAAACTTTTTTATAAAAAAATTATACTCTATAAAAATGTAAGTTTCAAGACTTGTAAGAAATCACCTGGGTTGTAAACAAATAAAAGGTATTCTTCTGGTAGTGCCTCAAGACGCGGGAGGTAACATTGAATCAGGCACCTGATACTCTAATGCTATTATCAAGCAGATGGTATCCCCAAACCCCCATAGGTTGTAGAAAAAAACAAACTCAACCTATATACAAATATAATCCGAAATTTTGTTAGTTTTTGCAAGCCGCTATTGAGTGCAGTCGGTCTATATTAGAAAAACACTTCTTTATCTGGCTATAATTACGAGATTTTGGAAAAGCGGATTTTTAGCAATTTGTCAAAAATGGCGATTTTTGGCATCAAAACAGAGTTGTTGGCAAATCTAGAGAAAGCGATGTCGATATCATGTTAATTTTACTTTTTTTATTCCGTTTTTCTAGGAAGACCGGCTACAACCAAGCCGCCATTATACCAGACTTTTGTTTTGGAATAGGAAATTTCATTCATAACGAGACAAGTTTGACGCTATGCCCCAGCTATGTACCAATATCTTAAGAATATTTGTTAGGCCTAACAAAAGATGAGCGGGAATAACGTCCTTGGAGAGCCTTTTTGTGTCTATCAATTAATGGGCTTCAAGCAATCTCGTTTCTTACTTGTTGCATCTATATCCGGGTCACTTTCTTTTACCTCGCCTCCCTGTGAGGTTGCCGCGCGAGTTGAAAACAGTTATAAATGCGGTACAGCTCATGTTCTTTATGATTGCTCGATGTCGTTCGAGACAATGATCGGGCTATTTATCTAAAATTTAAGTTGTTTGTCTGAGTGAGTGCCTGTCCGTAAAAGGTAACTGATCTGAGGCTCTCCACGGAGTCTCCCGCTGGTCGCTTACCTCTTTGGATGATCCCAATTTCACGCATAGATAGGCTCACGGAGTCTACGCTTAGCTGCTCAAAATCGTGCTTGTCCAAATATGAAGCACCTGTGGTCAGCTACAACTTAGACGTGAGTGAAATCAAAACGATACAGACTTCGTGATTAGTCACCGTAAAAAAGGTTTCTCGTTTGAGAGCAGGTAAGGGAAGAGGCCAAGACATATTCAAAATCTACCGCGGGCATATTGCTGATATCTGAGTGAGCGCTTACATTCGATAATCAAATTTTAATTATAACACAACTGGTAGTCGAAACGGCCATTTATGAATAGGCACAAGTATAAAATTTTGGTGTGTTTGGGGTTATCTTAGAGCTTCAGTTCTGAGCAAGAGCTGATTTTCACCTTTATCTGAAAATCATGTGTTCTTGAATGATGCAGCATGTTGGCGTTTATAGTGTGCTCCTGATTTGGCCAAGTATTCATTATATAGTGTCTGTCTCGAAATGAGAATTTTTACTCTAGCTTAAGTCATGCAATAAATTTTACTACAGGCATTTAGTTGATATTTCAAAGATAAAATTTAAAGCATAACGCAAGAAGACCATTTATGGACAGGTACTATTTAGGTCTTTTTTGACAATGAACAATCTTATTTATGTTTGGATTTATAGTTATGAAAATTAAGGCTTTGTGGGGAAGTTTTTTTTGTGCGGTGATTTTAATCATTCATTCGCCATGTGATGGAGAAGGGCTGGTTGCGAAAGTAGTTGAACCTGAAGTCTATGCGCAATCTTCATTGTCTGTTGTATCAATGAATAGAAATATTATCGGTCCCATCATTGATATCTATAAATATCCATTGAAAAGCTTTGAAGAAAGTCCGCTGTTAACAAGTGAGCGAACTCATCCATTATTAGCAGGTTGTGCTGTGCTTAATCTTGTCAGGGAGGCGTACATGTCTCAGAATGCCAGCGAGTTGTCGACCGCAAAGAAGTACTTGGATTGGTTAGCTGAGTCGCATCATATGTATCAAAGTCAAAAACAATCTAAAATCTGGCAATACAATTATGCGCATAATAATTTAGCCCCTGGATGGTGGTCCGGCATGGGGAACGCTGCAATTGCTTTGGCATTCAGGGCTGGTTATGAAGTATTTCATGAGCCTCGATATCGGCTCAATTATGAACAGGCAATGAATGGAATTTTATTACCCGTAGAGGAAAGTGGGTGCACCATTCGTCTGGGACCTGATGCACACTGGGTGTGTGAATATGTTTGGCCAGGTATGGATGAGAAGAATAGTTATTTTGTGTTGAATGGCTCATTGATGGCTATGCTATCGGTCAAGATAATGGCAGACGTAACAGGAGATGAACGATATAAGAGAGCGTATTTTAGATATATAAATGGGTATAAAACAATTAAAGAACAATTCTTTAGGAAAGATGATAAATGGACCTACTATATGCTTAATCCGCTTACAACGGAGGCGTCACATTATGCTATTTATGAATTAAAATTATTTGATGCATTATATGAAATTACGCATGACGATTTTTATTTAGATGATATATCTCGAAGAAGAAAAATATTTAAAGAATCATATCCCGTTCATGTTGATCAGGAAAATCAGTTCCTGTTTTCTTTGATAGGGCTGCCAAATCCATACTTTATAGATGTTTTTCCAATAACTATAGACTTTATATCTAAAGGAAAGGTTGTCTATTCGAAAAATATAAAAAATATTTTTGATAAAACTATCAATTTCAGTAAAAGAGCTTTTTTAACAGGACAATTCCGTGATGACTCTCAAGTTGATAGTTTTGTTGTTAAAAGTTTTGATGGGGGGGGATATGTAGAATTGTTCAGTAGTAGAGTTGATGAGGTTCGTTTTGACTGGCAATCTGCGTTGCCAATGCCGATAAAATATACTATTAAATGTAATTATGATGCAAATTGTATCTCTAGCCCCCAAAAAACGACTGAAAAAAATATTGACCATCTGGTGAATATTTCTCCTGGCAGAGTCTCCAACCCTGAAGTTCTTTCCCACTATACTAATTCGCAAGCCAGAATTGTATTTGGGTTAGATGAAAATGTTAGTATCCAAGATAATAAATATATTGCCTTTATAGTTAATTCTGATCAGAAAATTAAAAATTTAAAATTCACCATTTTTGATAAAAAGGGGAAAAGCATATCGAGGTATTATCCGTCAATAATTCCTCATCAGGATAATGTCTTATTGATCAGTTTTATAGGATTTAATAAGGTGGAGTCATTTAGTAATAATTTTAACATATTGCATGTCACTCTATTTACTCGGGATTTAGAAGATAAAAAAATTGATGATTTTTCTTTCGCAATAAAGAATGTTTTTTTATTAAAAAATAACGCTGAATTATTTTCGTTACTTGGGAGTGATAATTATTTTTTGATTGAGAAAGAGTAACTGAACGTGAATTGTATGTATTAGGTTAGAGTTTTTACTAGTTGTCCCTTCTCCTTAAGGTTGTTGCTAATTTCCAGGTAAGAAATAAATGTCTCTACTGACATATAGAAGCGATATAGATGGTCTACGCGCAATTGCAGTGCTGTCAGTGCTCATCTACCATTTAAATCCTACTCTTCTTCCAGGTGGATTTCTGGGAGTCGATATCTTTTTTGTTATTTCAGGATATCTCATTTCATTAATTCTCTTTAAAGAAATAGCAACACATTCATTTCATGTTTGTTCTTTCTATGCTCGACGTATCCGACGTCTTTTTCCTGCGCTTGCTCTTGTTATAGTATTTACACTCATTTTTGGTTTTTACGCTCTTTTTCCAGCAGAATATAAACAACTTGCTAAACATGCTTCGGCCTCAATAGTTTTTTTGTTTAATTTGGTGGTAATGAATGAAGCCGGATATTTTGATATAGTATCTGAAGCTAAACCTCTACTGCACTTGTGGTCTCTTTCTGTTGAGGAGCAATTTTACCTAATTTGGCCTCTTTTTCTGTTGCTTTGCCACCGTTTCCGGATTTCTATCTCGATTTTTATCAGTACCTCTATTGTATTTTCCTTTGGATGCTCTCTTTACCTTGCACAGCATGATATAGATATTCTCTTCTTTCATCCATTGGCAAGATTTTGGGAATTGATGTTCGGAGCGCTACTTGCCTATTGGCACTATAATCAAAAGAGCAACGCATCGGAGTGGAGATTAGCTTTGCCATGGGCGCATCAACTGATATCAACTTTTTCATTATTAACGATTATTATTTCGTTATTTTTGATCGATGGCAATATGCCTCACCCGGGCCCAGGTGGAGTGGTGCTTATTGTCGCAACAACTTTGTTTATCGGTTGCGGAGAAAAATCGTTTGGTAATCGTTTGCTTAGTGCGAGGCTTTTAGTATGGATTGGGCTTATTAGTTATCCTCTGTATCTATGGCATTGGCCAATATTGTCGTATATCCGTATTATGGAGGGTGGAACCCCTTCGGTTGCTGTTCTTTGGGTTGCCGCCGCTTTATCCATTATACTTGCTGGTCTTACTTACAGCGTTATAGAAAGGCCAATAAGGGCATGCGGGCAATCAGGTCTTCAGATTGTTTGCCTGGTAAGTATAATGGGAGTTCTTCTCATAATATCGCAAGGATTGGTCATCAGCAACGGATTACCTAACCGTTCCTCTCTTCAATATGCAAAAGATGCGGAAACGCAAATGATTCGTGAACCTCAACAGGATCAATCTTGTCTCGCCTTGTTTCCCGATGGCAATGCACCGATATATTGCCGAATGAATAAAGCGGATGGGCCTATGATTGCTGTAATTGGAGACTCACACGCTCATGTGCTTTATCCAGGTGTTGCTGAGCTTGGGAGCAAAAGTGGCTTGGGTGCTCTGTTGCTGGCAAATTCCGGGTGCCCGCCGTTCCTCGGGACCACAACAGGGAGGAACGCGAGCGAAGACGCGCAGTGTGTAGATTCAATAGAAACCATATTGAGTACAGTTGTAAATATCTCTCAGGTCAAGTGGGTTGTGATAGCGTCCCGGGGGCCAATTTACATTACAGGGAAGGGGTTTGGGGTTGCGGAGAAAGACGTATCAATTCAGCCTATAAAAGTATATGAATATCAGGAGGAACGTAGAAAATTTGCACCTGAACAAGCTTTTATGTATGGACTGGTGAACACTGTTAGGCGACTGCAATCTGGTGCTAAACATGTGTCGTATTTTTTGGAAGTACCGGAGTTAGGGGTAACACCTAGCAATTGTATTGGCAGGCCTTTGGCAATTTCCAAAGATACCCGTTGTGAGGTTGCCTATAGTGAATACTCAGCGAGAATGTTGCAATATCGCTCCATTATTAAAGCTGTTAAACTGCAGAGTCCACAGCTTAACATAATTGATCCGGAGCCAATATTTTGTTCTGGTGCCACATGTATTGGCATTCTCGACAGGTTTCTTCTTTATGCGGATGATGATCACTTAAGTGTTAATGGGTCAAAAATAGTCGCGCCACTAATACTTCAGTCCTTTAATCTTCAAAGTAAGCCGGTACAATGAGCAGGATCAAAGTTTTTTTTTCTCGTTCAGCATCACAGGGGAGCTTTTTACGTAGCATTGCTGCCCTTGTTACGGGTACTGCTAGCGCACAGGTTATAGCCATCCTCGCATCTCCGCTACTCACACGTCTATATAATCCTGAAGATTTTGGGGTACTTTCCGTATTTATCGCCTCGCTGGGTGCTCTTTCAGTAGTGTCCTGTGGTCGTTATGAACTCGCAATTCCCATAGTAAAAACGACTGTTGCTGCGTTGAATATCCTGGCTTTGGCTGTGCTTATAAACTTGGCATGCTGTATCATCTGTGCTGGGGTGGTTATTGGATTTCGTTCTGAAATATCTATTTTTTTCAATGTCCCCCACCTAGCTCGACACTTATGGGTGTTGCCAGTGGGAATTGTGCTTGTGAGCACGTATAGGTCGCTCACATTTTTGGCAATCCGAGACAAGCAATTTGGTACAGTTGCCAGAACGAAGTTTACCCAAGCACTCAGTGGAGTTGGTTTGCAGCTTGGATTTGGAGCGCTTCACAGCAGTGCTTTAGGGCTCATCTTGGGGAATGTGGCTGGGCAGTCGGCGGGAGTCGTATTTTTAGGCCAATGTTTGATAAAACGATTTAAACCAATGAAGAGCGCGTTGCGCTTTAAACGTGTTGCGGCTGTAGCAATTCTGCACAGTAGATTTCCAAAATACGATATGCCAGCAGCTGGAATTAATACTCTGGCCGCGAATTTACCTCAATTTCTTCTTCCTGTTGTATTCTCTCCTGTTGTTGCTGGCCTATATTTATTAGCTTATCGGGTTATAAGCATGCCTGTTGCCGTCGTCGGGCAGGCAGTTGGGCAAGCATTGTATTCGCATGCTCGTGAAGCCTCTGTCGATGGTAAGTTGACTTCATTTGTCGGTAAAATCGCCATCTCACTTGGTTCCTTGACGATTCTTCCCTTGTTTATTCTTTTTTTCTTTGGTGAAGATCTATTCACCTTGCTCTTTGGCGCCACTTGGAGTACTGCAGGTATTTATGCTGGTTGGCTGATGCTTGGCGCAGCAGTACAATTTGTCTATTCGCCTATTTCTCTCATGCTGTTGGCAACCAATTCACAGCATATTAACCTGATTATTCAGATATTTCTATTTCTGGCTAAATCGGCCTCTATCGCTTTTGGATATTTCAGTACAGATCCACTGGTTACCATTAAGGCCCTTGCAATAGCCGATATGACAGGCTACCTATTTGGTGTGTATCTGACTTTTAGACAGGTTACGCGATGGAGTTCCTGCCGTAAACAGATTAATGGAGAGTGAAGAATGATCGAATTGCTGTTGTTCGTTGTAATCGACCAGATATGAAAAAAGACCAAACTCCACATTATCTAGGTGTGTTAAATTGATATGCCCTGGTGGCATTGGGGAACATATCGGCTTCGCTGCACCGTAATCGTTTACTGGTATATTTTCAACATACGATGTGGTTATTATGTATGGTTACATATAGCCCGTCAGTCAACTTGTGCATATATGAAGCACTAATATCTTACAATTATGAGTCTACCAGCATTTTCGCGCTGTAAACTGTTCCCGGCAGCTCCGCGCCGCAGTGAGTCGCGGTACTGATTTCGTCAAACGCCTGATCCCGGCGCTTCGCGCCAGAACTAAAAGCTTGAGCAGATACCGTGAACATACCAAGGTGTTGTGTAGGTACAATCGATATGTTAATGTTTTGCACCATGTTGCTGTTGAGCTACGTATGCATAGATACTTGCGGTGAATTGTTTTGCAGGTGTCTGTCTATACATATCCCTTTTTCACTGGTATCAACCATGTTCCTGTGGATATATTTTTAATATGCCTTGTTGTAGAATCAGAATTTCTATTTATGAACAGCCTCTAGAGAGATAATCTGATTTAAAGAGCCCCCAGATTTGTTTAAGATGATTTTGCCTTGGGAAAGTGAGATTCCAGCATATCTATGAGGACCATGAGGAATATGCAATGCGGTGTATGTGTGTTTGCAGTGTTTTTCAGATAAGTGCTATCCAGAAGAAATAATGAATAGGTTATACATGAATAAACAAGAACTAGAGTGTGTTATTTCAAATAGGGCAGATGGAGAGATCGATATTCTTCAGATAATCTCCATATTTTGGAAAAGAAAATGGTTAATTGTTATTATAATCATATTCTTTACTGCTGTGGCAGGTGTGACGAGTTTTATGATACCCGACGTATATGAAATTACAACGTTGCTTGAGCCAGCAAGCGATTCTAATGGGCAGGTTCGAAGTTCTCATTCCATACGCGAGCTTGTTGTAACAGGAAGCTTTAATAAAAAAATTGCAGAAAAACTCAAAATTAACATGAGGGATATCCCCGATTTTAAGGCAACAATTCCTCCTGGAACGAATTTAGTGGAAATTTCAGTGAAAAGTAAAGGGGAAGAACAGGCGATACAAATATGTAGTGAACTGGTTAACTATATTGTTGATGATATCGAAGAGAAAATTGCTCCTAGAGTGAAAGCAATTAAAAATAGAATAGAGAAAGCCAAGTATGATGAGTCTTCTTTAACATCTCAAATTGAATTAGTAGAAAGTCACATCACTAAAACAATGGATGAAATTGAAACTCTTGAGAGTATGCGTAAAAAAGCTTCGGTTAGTCCAGGAGGATCTGTCAATATATTATTATATTCAAATGAAATCCATACTCAGCAAAATAGAATTTTTCAATTACAAAAAAATCTTGCTGAATTGCAGAACAAAGAAAATTTATATGCTAATGATATCAAAGATGCTTTATTAGAGATTAATCAAATTCAAAATACAAGTGTTCACAAAGAACCAACTCTTTCGCGAGAACCTGTCTCTCCAAACAGAGTGTTGATTGTATCTTTAGGTGTGTTTTTGGGGATTTTCACAGGCTTTGTGTCTGCATTTATGATTGAGTTGATATCAAAAATGCGTATATATAATGATATCTAACCAAATAAAGTGTAACGTTTTTTATTTTATATCTATATTTTATTCAATAACATCACATGTGTATAAATAATATTTGCCAAGATAGTTTATAGATTATAGATAAATAGAGGGTATTTTTGTGGATATATTAACTGTTGTTGGTGCTAGGCCTCAATTCATAAAAGCAGCTGCTGTAAGCAGATGTATTGCTGAGTATAATGCTAAAAAATCTGATGAGTCATCTCGTATTAATGAGATAATTCTGCATACTGGACAGCATTTTGATAAAAATATGTCCGATGTATTTTTTAAAGAATTACAGATACCAAAACCTGTTTATAATTTAAATATTGACTCAATGGGGCATGGTGCTATGACAGGTAGGATGATGGAAAAAATTGAAGAAATTCTTTCCATTCATCAGCCCGACTTTGTAATGGTATATGGTGATACTAATTCTACGTTGGCAGGTGCTTTAGCTGCTAGAAAGAATAATATTAACCTAGTACATGTAGAAGCAGGATTACGAAGTAGAAACATGAATATGCCTGAAGAGGTAAATCGTATTCTTACTGATCGTGTCAGTGATATCCTTTGTTGCCCTACTGATAATGCAATTACGAATTTAAAGGAAGAGGGGTACGATCATTTCCCTTGCAGTCTGGTTAAGACTGGTGATGTGATGCAAGATGCAGCCATTTATTATAGTACATTTTCTGTGAATAAATCTTCTATTGTTAAAGAGATGAAGCTTAATGATGATGAATTTTTACTGTGCACTCTTCATCGAGCGGAAAATACAGATGATATTTCTCGTCTGGAAAAAATAGTATATGCTTTAAATATTCTTTCAAAGTGTAATGAAATAGTTATGCCGTTACATCCTAGGACTCAAAAACAGATTAATAAATTGAAGTTAAAGGTGAATTTCAAGACTATTGATCCTGTTGGATATTTTGATATTATTGAATTGCTCAAGCATGCCAGAATTGTAATGACAGATAGTGGTGGTTTGCAAAAAGAAGCCTTTTTCTTCAAAAAGAGATGTGTTACTCTACGCGATGAAACAGAATGGGTTGAGCTTGTTGATTTGGGAGTCAATACATTGGTTGGGAGTGATCCGGACGCGATCATTCATGCTGTAAACAAACCCGTTGCTGATGAAAAAAAATTTGATGTAAATTTATATGGTAACGGTATGGCGAGTAAAAATATCATCGATGCGCTGTGTAATTATAGGTCTAGTTAGTGTTTGCCTTTAAATGATTTTTTGTAACTGGTCACAGGTGCCCCCATCTATGCACGATCGCGGTTCCCTGCATAGATAGTCTATAGCGAAAAAACACGCTTGCCCAAATCTGAAGCACCTGTGACCAGTTGCAATTCAGAACTAATCGAAATATCAGTGTTGTTAACCCCGTGATCAGTTACGATTTTTTACTCAATTTTGCGTTCTGCTCAAAATGCACTGAAGGCGAATGTTTGATAACGGAGTCTAGTCTTGCCTGCGATGATACTGTTGTAATCATAATACAAGACATTGGCGGAAAGCCCAATTGTGGGTAGGCGATAACTAGTTTTGGTAATGTAGAGACTTAGAAAATATATAAACTATGAGAATTGATAAAGGTCCTGTAATAAATGCTCAAAAGTATCCAGCAGATACTCTGTCACTTTTTAGAGCTTTCAAAATTTTATTACCATGGAATACTCTCTCTATCTCTTTGGCTTTCATTATTTTGTCTTTTTTGTATACAGGATTAGTTGCGCCAATATACAACTTCGGAGGCATGGTCTCTAATGCTCGTGCCGATTGGTATATAGAATTACTGTTGCTCATTATTATATCTTTTCTTTTGCCTCGGAAAGTAAGAAGGCCCAGTGAATTATATAATTGGTTGTATTTTTGTGTATTGCTTGTGCCAGCCGCAGTATTATCCGCCCAGCAAGGAAGTGACCGTATATATTTATTTTTAATGTCGCTTGGTTTGTTATTTTTAATTATATTTTACCATATTTTTTCCTTTTTCATCTTGAAAAAGAGGCGTTACGGCAAGTATAATCACGGCACTCTTCCTTTCTATTCAGTCATGTTGTTTGTCTTTTTTGTCTTAATTTGGTTATCGATTTCGGTTCGTGGTAATTTTAATTTCAATTTTCAAGAAGTATATAATTATAGATTTAAAATATCTGCCCAAATTCCATATTTATTGAGATATTTATTGCCTCTTGCATCTAGTACCCTTGTTGGCTATTTAGTTGCTTTAAGTATTGAACGAAAAAGATATTTTTCTTTATTTGTTATTATGGTCACAGGGTGTCTGTTTTTTATCTTTTCCAGCCATAAAGCTATGTTGTTTTATCCTTTTATTGCTATATCTGGATATTTTCTTTTTAAATTTTCCCGTCCTTATATGATTGTTGTATGGGGTTACAGTTTAATATCTTGTTTAATTCTTATTTTTCATAACAAAATATATTATTTTAGTTCACTTATTGCTAATAGAGTAATTTTTATTCCTAGTCATATTAATTTTTATTATTTTTCTTTTTTTTCTGATCATGATTTCATGTTATGGGCAGAAAGTAAAGTTAGTTTTGGTTTAGTTGATTCTCAATTGCCAATGCCTGCGATGAAATATGTTGGAGGTATGATGACTGGCAATTATAATATTTCTGCTAATACTGGATGGATAGCTAGCGCGTATATGAACGGAGGGGTAATTGGGATTATAATATACTCTGCAATAATCGCTCTGATCTATGTGATGATTGATTCATGGGCTCAAAGATATGGAAAAGAATTTGTCGGTACGGCATTTCTTATTCCAGTATTAATATTTACGGTTTCAGCAGATTTGCTGATTACATTGCTTACACATGGTCTTGTCGTTTTGCTTTTTTTGTTTGTTTCGACTAGCCTCTTGCTGAAAGCTTATAAATATTTGTTTTTGAATGAAAAAGGTGGTTTTAGTAATGCCTAAAGTATATGTTGTAACATCGGTGCACAAGCGATATGATGTTCGAATTTTTTATAAACAATGTAGGACGTTGAGTAAGGCAGGATATGAAGTTAATCTCATAGTTCAAGATGGTGAAGGCCCTGAAATTCTTGATGGAGTCAATATATACGATATTGGTCATCCTTTCGGAAATCGATTATATAGGATTATTCTTTCGCCATTAAAAATGTATAATTTTTTAAAGAAATCCTCTGCTGATATTATACATCTTCATGATCCTGAACTGTTGCCTGCAGGTTTTTTTCTTAAGCGAAAAAACTTCCGGGTTATATACGATTCCCATGAAGACTTTCCCCGGCAAATTTTATCAAAGCATTGGATATATCCCGCCTTGCGCAAATTCGTCTCCTTTCTTTTTGAAAAAATTGAAAATCGAATTGCTAAAAAACTTGACGCTGTTATTGGAGCTACGCCTTTTATTGCTGCGCGTTTTAAACCAATCAATCAAATAAGTATTGATATAAATAACTATCCTCTTTTAGGTGAATTTGACTGTGTATTAAAAAACACTGAAGAGTCATTTTCGCGTACTTTTTGTTATATTGGTGCAATTACCAGAGAGCGTGGTATTTCTCAAGTTGTTGAGGCTGTTAATTTATTGCAGAATGTTACTTTAGTTATGTGCGGGCCATTTGAGAGTGAATCCTACTCCAAAGAGTTACAGGTAATGCCTGGTTGGAGATTTGTTGATTACAGAGGCATTGTTGACCGCGATGAAGTTTCTCAGATAATGGCCTCTTCGCAAGCTGGGGTGGTAACGTTTCTTCCAGGGCCTAACCATAACGAATCGCAACCAAATAAAATGTTTGAATATATGGCTGCCGGACTTCCTTTAATTGCATCACATTTTCCTCTCTGGAAACAAATAGTAGAGAAAAATCAATGTGGTATTTGTGTCAATCCAGGTTCTCCTGAGGAAATAGCACGTGCAATTACCTCTTTATTGGACGATCAAAAATTAGCTGAAACAATGGGTAAAGCTGGGAAAAATGCCGTAACTCATAATTTAAATTGGGAGAATGAGGCGGTGAAGCTCGTAAATATTTACAGTCAAATAGCTGGATAATGAAAAATGGATCATTTTGTTCATCCTAATGCATTAGTTGAAACATTAAATATAGGTGCGGATACTCGTATTTGGGCCTTTGTTCATATATTACCTGGTGCTGTGATTGGTTCAGGGTGTAATATTTGTGATAATGTATTCATTGAAAATGAAGTAATAGTAGGTGATAGGGTAACGGTTAAATGTGGTGTGCAGTTATGGGATGGGCTTACCATTGAAGATGACGTGTTTATAGGGCCAAATGCCACTTTTACTAATGATATTTTTCCGCGAAGTAAGCAGGCCTTTACATTGCGGCGTACAATAATTGAGCGTGGTGCATCGATTGGTGCCAATGCAACTATTCTTTGCGGATTAAGTATTGGGCGGGGAGCTATGGTTGGCGCCGGATCCGTAGTTTTGCGAGATGTTCCTCCCTATGCAGTTGTTGTAGGTAATCCAGCCAGGATAATACGGTATGAGGAGCATAGACATGGCCTTGACTGATTGCAAAATTATTGATCTTCCAAAAATATCCGATCCTCGCGGTAATCTCACTTTTATCGAAGGGGATCGCCACATCCCGTTTGATATTAAAAGAGTATACTACTTATACGATATTCCCGGAGGAGCAGAAAGGGGTGCACACGGACATCGCAAACTCGAGCAATTTATAGTGTCAATGTCCGGGTCTTTTGATGTGATTCTCGACGATGGGTACCAGACGCGAACGATTCACATGAATAGATCATATTATGGGCTATATGTTTCGCCAATGATGTGGAGGGACATTACCAATGTCTCATCAGGAGCAGTTCTTATGGTATTAGCGTCTGAAGTGTATGATGAGAATGATTATTTCAGGGATTATGATCTTTTTTTACAGGCCGTGCGGGAAAAGGGGGGAGTATGATTCCTTTTTTAGATATTAAGGCGACCTATGATGAGGTAAAAGAGGAAATAGATCAGGCGGTTGAGCGCGTCCTTGGCTCTGGATGGTATATTTTAGGTGAAGAGGTTGAGCAATTTGAGCAGGATTTCGCAGCATATTGTAATTCTAGATATTGCGTTGCTGTTGGTAATGGGCTGGATGCACTTCGTTTGATATTGGCCGCATTTGATATTGGTCAGGGAGATGAAGTAATAGTACCATCCAATACGTTTATAGCTACGTGGCTGGCAGTAAGTCATTGCGGAGCGAAACCGATAGCGGTTGAACCTGTTGATGACTGTACCTACACAATGGCTCCGGAATTAATTGAAAAGGAGATAACTTCTAGGACCAGGGCTATAATACCTGTTCATTTGTATGGTCGCCCTGCTGATATGGATCCAATAATGGAGATAGCAGCTAAGTATAATGTAAAAGTTATTGAAGATGCTGCGCAGTCACATGGCGCTAAGTATAAAACTAAACGTGTAGGAAGTATTGGTGATGCAGCAGCTTTCAGCTTTTATCCAGGAAAAAACCTAGGTGCATATGGTGATGGCGGCGCAATCACAGTTAATGATGAGGATGTCGCTGAAAAACTGTTTATGCTACGGAATTATGGCTCTTTTAAAAAATATACACATAACATAATAGGGTATAATAGTAGGCTGGATTCTATTCAAGCGGCCATCCTCCGTGTAAAGTTACGCTATTTAGATGAGTGGAACGAAAGACGCAGATCTTTAGCAAAAATATATCATCAGTTACTCCAACAAACGAATATCGCTCTCCCGACAATAACAAAAGGATTTGAGCATGTGTATCATCTCTTTGTTGTGCGATCGGCACAAAGAGATACCCTGCAACTGGAATTACAAAAAGCCGGTATTGAAACATTGATTCACTACCCGATTCCTCCCCACTCGCAAACTGCATATGCATATATGAAGAATTCTTTTCTCCCAGTCTCTGAAAAATTGTCTGATGAAATATTAAGTATTCCCATAGGACCTCATCTAGGCAAGGAGCATGTTGAGTATATAGCACAACATATCACCAAAATTGTAGGAAACAAGTATTGATGAATATTCTGTATCTCTGCCAGGTCTTTGAGCTTGCCCATGATGCCGGTTCTGATCGGCATTTCTTTTTTTGTAAATATGCAAAAAATAAGGGTTACAATGTAACTGCTATTACCAGTAATGTAGATTATAAAAATGCCTGTGTTAAATTTGAAGGTAAAAAAGCTACTGTTTCTCGAACTATTGATGGAGTCGATATTCATTATGTGTATTCCTTTGCTGACTTTCGAGGAAGTTTTTTAAAGCGATTTTACTATTATATTACCTATTTTTTTTCATCGATTAAGCAATCGTTCAAGGTTAAAGATGTAGATGCTATTTATGCGGTATCAACTCCATTGTCTGTTGGTCTTCTCGGGTATGTCATTTCACGTATGCGTAGAGTACCTTTTGTTTTTGAAGTGACCGATGTGTGGCCAGATGCTCCTATTGCATGTGGTGTTGTTAAAAATAGAGTTCTGATTAAACTTGCTAAATGGCTTGAAATATTTTGTTACAATAAGGCTATACATATAGTCGGTCTTACTCACGGTATTTGTCAAAATATTATTCAAAAGGGGGTCTCCCCAAATAAAATCACCGAAATTACAAATGGGGTAGACTTCTCGCTCTTTCACGGGCATGAAAATGATAAGGTAAAGAAACAATTTCGAGATAAACTTGTACTCGATCAGAAATTTGTTGCCATGTACATGGGAGCTCACGGGGCCTACAATGCGCTGCATACTATTATTGACGCCGCCATTTTATTAAGAAATGATTCACGTATAGTTTTTGTCTTCATTGGTGATGGAGACGAAAAAATCAAGTTAAGGCAACGTGTAAACGACCTTCAGCTTACCAATGTGGTATTTCACGATCCAGTTCCTCGTGATGATTCTGTTTCTCTTCTCTCAACGGCTGATGTATTTTTATTACCTAATCGTAAAGGTGAATTTTTTATTGGAAACTTACCCAATAAGCTTTTTGATTTTCTTGCTGCAGCACGACCTGTAATTGTTGCAGGTAAAGGAGAGACTGCCGATTTGGTGACAAAGGCTGGAGCAGGGTGCGTTGGTGAGGCAGAAAATGGAGAAGAAATGGCAAATTCTATTGTTAAATTTGTTAACATGCCCTTGCAAAAACGATTAGATATAGGACAAAAAGGACGTGATTATGTAATGCAAAATTTTAATAGAATCACTCTCAGTGAGAAATTTTTGCAGGTAATATCTAACGCTATACAAAACAATGATCGTTAATGAGCATTCTACAATTCGGTGTATGACCGAAAAAGATATTGAGTCTGTCGTTGAGATTCATTTGTCTAGTTTTCCTTCATTTTTTCTTACATTTTTAGGCCCAGGATTTCTTAAAATTTTTTATAAAGGAATTTGTTCTGCTTCTGACGGAATTGCTTTCATCTCTCTCGATAGTAAAGGGACTCCAGCTGGGTTTGTAGTTGGTACATCTAATCCTCGCGGATTTTATACCAAATTATTAAAAAGCAGTTGGTATAAATTTGCACTAGCATCAGTTATTCCAATTATTAAGAAACCCTCTATTTTTTTTCGTGTAGCAAGAGGATTGAAACATCCTGGTGATAATCCAATTGGTACAGATATTGCCGGTTTGTTTTCTATTGGTATTTTGCCAGAAGTGCAAAGGCAAGGCGTTGGACAGAAGCTCATCAAGGCCTTTTTGGATGGTGCCAAAGAAAAGGGTTGTAATAAAGTTTTTCTTACGACAGATAGAGATGAGAATGCAAATGTGAATGCTTTTTATCAGAAGGTAGGTTTTGATATTCAACGTCAATATATCACACCTGAAGGAAGAAGGATGAATGAATATATCATCACTATCTAATCCCAAAAATTTAGTTTATGATGAATACGCAAAGTGACTTTTCCGTTATGTCTTTATTGTGTGATTGTAATAGCTAAATGATTTCTGGACCCAGAGTTGGGCATTGTGATCGTGAAATAGTTGTAGATGTGATCACTTGTTGCAAATAGCGATTAAGTGTCTGTTCATAATGCTCTTTTTAGAGTCTTGTTCTTTGCTTACCTTCTCTCGAACGACACTCCTCATTTATTGATAGACACTGATAACTAAACGGTAAATATTGTGGAAATTACAGGCTGATTTGAATTGTATACTCCTCTCTATTTTCAATTGAGCGATGCTATATTTAAAACAATTTATGTTCGATGATTAATATGGAAAAATTTTTGCCTTTTGCTCTGCCTGATATAGGCGAAGATGAAATTAATGAAGTCTTAGATTCTTTACGTTCCGGCTGGCTGACCACTGGTCCCAAAACGAAGAATTTTGAAAAACAATTTGAAACCTTTATTGGGAAAAATGTCGAAGCTTTTGCTGTTAATTCTGCAACTTCGGGGTTACATCTTGCTCTCGAGGCAATTGGTATAACTCAAGGTGATGAGGTTATTACTACTCCATATACATTCACTTCGACTGCTGAAGTTATTCGGTATTTAGGAGCAGATCCCGTATTTGTTGATGTAAGTCCTGATACATTGAATATTGCACCAGAGAAAATTGAATCTTCTATTACATCCAGAACAAAAGCTATTATCCCTGTGCATTTTGCTGGTCTTGCCTGTGATATGGATCCCATTCTGTCAATTGCTCAGAAATATAATTTAAAAGTCGTTGAAGACGCAGCACACGCCTTGCCATCTACGTATAAAGGCAGCTTAATTGGTTCACTTCAAAGTGATGCCACTGTTTATAGTTTTTATGCAACGAAAACTGTTGCAACAGGTGAAGGTGGGATGATTGTCACCCATAATGCTGAGATAGCAAAACGCTGTAAAATAATGAGGTTGCATGGGATTAGCAGAGATGCATTCGACCGATATACTTCAACAAAGCCAAGTTGGCACTACGAAGTTGTCGCGCCTGGTTTCAAGTATAACATGACCGATATCGCCGCTTCCCTTGGGATTCATCAGTTACGAAAGATCTGGCAATTTCACGAAAAAAGGAAAGCTTTGGCGGTTGAATATGATAAAGCTTTTGCTGACCTGCCACTTTTATTGCCCTCAAAAGCTCCAGGAGAAGATTTTCATGCCTGGCATCTTTATGTGATAAGGCTTCAAGATCAAAGAATGTCTAGGAATCAATTTATAGAGTTAATGGCAGAGAAAGGAATTGGATGCAGCGTCCATTTTATACCGCTTCATCTGCACCCCTATTGGCGTGATAGATATAACTTTGAACCAGAGGATTTTCCAAACGCTTTACATGCATATAATAATGCTATAAGTCTGCCATTGTACACTAAAATGGATTCACACGATCAAGAACGCGTAATTCAGGCTGTTCAGGATATACTTAAATGATTGTTAAACGTATATTCGATTTGTTTTTTTCTTTACTGGGGCTACTCATATTGTTACCGCTTTTCTTTTGCATTGGTTTATGGATAAAAATCGATAGTCCTGGGCCTGTTTTTTTTCGGCAAGACAGAGTCGGACGCTTCGGTAAAATATTTAGGATTTTTAAATTTAGAACAATGGTAGATAGGCAGGACAAGGTCGCTAGGCAACTGACTGTCGGTAAAGATCCGCGTATCACAGATTGCGGTCGATTTTTACGACGTACTAAACTTGATGAGTTACCACAGCTGCTAAATGTCATTCGAGGAGAGATGAGTCTTGTGGGCCCTCGCCCAGAAGTTCCTCGATACGTGGAATTTTACCCAGAAGATGTGCGCCAGGTAGTTTTGTCCTTACCTCCAGGCATAACCGATTATGCTTCCATTGAATTTAAAAATGAAAATTCTATACTGGGTGATGCATTTGACCCTGAAAAAACTTATATTGAACAAATTATTCCTTTGAAATTAGTCTATTATCAGCGTTATGTTGCAGATAGAACGTTATTTGGTGATATTCTGCTTATCATGAAGACTTTTAAAGAGATCATCAAAAGGTAGTTGAATCACGGGGTATATAACTCCTGACTTTCATTTACATCATAACTGCAGGCAGTCCCCAGAGCGATTTATAGGCTGCGTACGTTGACCTCTGAGCTATAGCCTGTCTCACTACGCAATACCGTCATATCGCTCATAAAAATAAGCGAGCAAAGGTTAGTCCGCCTTGGAGTGCCGGTAAATTCTGGCCGATTTGAGTCTCCCCCCACACAACTATCATTTCTATATTGGTATGGTTACATGCTATAATAAATGTAACGTGGCGTTTATTGGATTTTTTCAAATCCTACTCGGTGATATGTACAGTTGGTGAAAGATGAAAAAATATGTATCTGCTCTCGTTTGCTTTTCGATTCTTCTGCTTGCAACAACAGCGTATTCTGCTGTATCCCGGCCGGTATTTAAATGGCAGAAAGGGGGATATCGCCAAGTTGAATTCAATAAAGCCATGTATACATCCCCTGCGTTAATTGATTTGGATATGGATGGTGTGGCAGAGGTTATCTGGGCCAATTTTAAAGTTGCAGCATTTGATGGAGCAACTGGCAATACTATATGGTCTTTTTGGGTCGGGAATGATCGGAACACTTCAAATACCTATATGGCGATTGGTACTGATACAAATATCGCTGTTGCAGATATTAACAAAGATGGTTTTGCAGAGATAGTTACCGCTCATACCAATGGGCTTGTCTGCGCATATGATCGTAATGGCAATTTTTTACCTGGCTTCCCCACAAAACCAATGGGAAGGACTGATCCTGTAGAAAGCCTTAATATCTATGACATAGATAATGATGGGTATTATGAAATCATTGTCGGCTGGGGTAAAGCCAATAATTTGAATATTGTCATCCTTTCTTTTGATGGAAAGATCAAACCAGGATGGCCTCAATTTGTCTCGAACCCAAATGCAAATGCATTAGGTATATATGGCCCGAATATAGCAGTGGGTGACATTAATCATGATGGGTATGGTGAACTCATTGTCCCATCTGACACTGGCAAAACCTGCGCGTATTTCTATAACGGAGTTACATTGCCTGTAAATTCTGTTTTTAATAATAATACACGTTGGCCTGACGTTGTAAATTATGAAAACTATGTTTACGAAAAGATCGGATGGCATGTACCTGATAATTCTTTAGACAGCCAGTTTTACATGGGCACGGATTTTCCAGCAACCATTGCAGATGTTAATGGTGACGGTTCCTATGAGATCGTTATAGTGGGAGGAGTGTATAACAACCCACCAAATAATACCAATTACATCTATCAAGCTCAGTATTCCAAGCCGTTCATATACAATGTTGACAGGACGCGATTTAACAACGGTTCCTATAATTGGGAATCTGATTTACCCAAGAGCGGCTCGCCGTTAACAAACTCATGGCGGGCCATTTCGCTGAAAAGATCTAATCCTGTAGTGGTAGATATCGATAGTGACGGAAATAAGGAAATATTAACATCTACTTATGATGGAAAGGTTCACTGTTTTCGACTTGATAAAACCGAACATGGCAGATGGCCATTTTCAGTGTATAGCCAGACAGAAGGGACCATACGTTTTGCATCTGAACCGGTTGTTGCAGACCTCGATAATGACAGTAAAGTTGAGATTATTTTCACCAGTTGGCCACAATACTATTCCAATAAAGGTGGTCATCTTTTTATTATGGATAACTGGGGCAACCTTTTACATAAAATCGCACTCCCATATGGTGATAACGGCCACGTTGGCAGTCTGAACTACGATGGAGGTCTTGCTTCGCCTTCTATAGGAGACATTGATGGCGATGGAGAACTGGAGATTGTTGTTGGAGAAGTATATGCCGGTCTCGTTGTCTATGATGTCCCCGGTGCTAAAGTCGGGAAAATGCCCTGGCCGACAGGTAGGCATGATTATTCACGGACAGGTTGGACGGATTATATTTCCAATCTGGACCGAGTACCTTCACCTGCTCCGTGGATACTTCTTCTTTCCCATTAGGAGGCCACTGGGAGGTTTTGTTTACGAATGCTCTTTTTTCCAGTTATCAAGCTTCTACGGCGTCTTCCCGTTGTGCACGAAGCACTGGCAACCGTTTACAATCAAGGGATCATGAACGATAAACGCTCATTTCTTTTGCTGATTCAGCCGTTCAAGGATAATTTGTGCGGCTTCAATGCTACGTTTCCTTCTTTCCAGCCGTAACGTTTTCTTCATTTCATCCATGTCTGCAAATGTCTGTTCTGTATGATGAATAACGGTAATCAGGAGCAGGGTATGGTCTGATAATACCCACAGACTGGTTCCGTCCCATAATGCATCATCGCCTGGCCTGTTTTTATCCGTAAGCGTTGTGTCTGGTATGGAGGCGTTATGGCGTGCTTTTCTTTGCCGATTAATAATATCAGCCGCAGAATCAAAAAGCCCTTCCTCTGTAATATCCCTGTTGCTTGATATCTTATACTTCAGGCTCGCGTCGCCTTCCCGTGATCGATAAGTGCAAATCTTACCCGCTGGCAGCATTCCTTGAGTGGTCTTGCCTGGTTGTACTTCGGTTTCGAGTAACCAGGCAGCCTGGTCCTCCCTAAGGAGTGAGCAGATATCCGCAGCATGAATTGAGGAAACGGATGTTAGAGTGGCAATGGCAAATGTTACCAATAGCATGTGTGTGTTGATGAACATAGCGAGCACCTGTTACGATCCCTATTTGAACTTGTTTAAGCGGAACGGGAAACAATAAATATCCAAAAATTGCTAGGATATCGGTTTAATACCGTCGTCGCATCAAGGGTTCCATACTGGTCGTATTGAGCCATTGATGCGACGACTTTACCGAGTTGAGAGACAAGCATGATTGGATAATGTATTTTTTCCGTGACCCTAATATGAGTACTGCCTTGAACAACGTATCCTGTATAGAACAGGATAATAACACGCACTGTGAATGAATGCCTGCAAAAGTATTTCTCTACATTGAATACAAAGATTGATTTTTTGGCATATCTCTATCTCGTAGTGGAAAAATTGAGTGAAAAATTTTGATAATGTCTATCAATAAGTGCTATAAGGATATTTATGCATCGACCTCTGGTTATCAATGTAAGAATTTTTTACATTGATATTATAGCATAATAAAAACTGAGAATATGAGAAAATATATGGAACTAATTTGTTGGAATCCTGCCTTTGATACTGGTCTTGATGAAATAGACAATCAGCATAAGCAACTGATTCAATATCTTAATGACCTCACCCAAGCCATGGATGATCAAGATACCCTTGCGGTGAAAGGAGTGATAACAGGTATTGTTGATTATACTTTGTCCCATTTTGCATTTGAAGAAACCTTGATGATGGAAGCGAAATATCCTTATGCCAAAGCTCATAAAAGTGTTCATGAGATGTTTATCAAGAGAGTTTCAAAATTCCAAAATCGCCTTGAATCCGGAGAAGATATTAAAGAGGAGTTGCACGGCGTACTGAAAGGATGGCTTATTCAGCATATTCAGCGCGATGATGCGGCCTATGTAAAAACCTTGAAAGGGTATATAGAGCAGATAAATGCGAAAGAAGATGCTGATAATGGTGCTGTCGTGAAGAAGCGGAATGGCTGGTTAGGCCGTTTGGCAGGAAAATATTTTGGTTAGTGCCTGTACATTAATGGTCTTTTCGCCCGCCCGATTGCTGTATCGTCTTCAAAATGTATCCTCAAAATATCAGCGTAAGTGGTCACAGGCTAACCATATTTGCATATTCGTAATTGCCTGAATAGATAGGCTAACGGAGTCTACGCTTACCTGCGAAGAATATCCCTTGCATAAATCTGGAACACCTGAAATCACGTACAATTAAGGTACAGGTGAATACAAGCGGTTGTATACCCCGTCATTAGGTACATATCAGCTATATGCCTGCGGTAAAATTTTGAAGATACCTAGCTCTCGAAAGAAAATCTTCATTCATGGGCAGGCATTGGCTAACAAAATTCGTTGTGTTCATACATGGCAGTAATTACCATGATATGTTGTTTGCACGCAATTTTTTCCACCTGAAAGAGGCAGTGATAATAAGAACACTCGTTGCCTGAAAAATACGCTTGACTTATACTCTCTCAGCGCTATGCTGATAAACGGAAAAAATGCTGGAATCGTACTGCTTCAGCACTTTTTTGTGTAAGAAATTCGCGTGCTGTGTTTCACAATCCATGCCATTGAAATGCAACCACGTATTTTATTCTCAGGGCGGGGTGAAATTCCCCACCGGCGGTGAATGGGTTTACCTTGAACGGCAACTCCATAAGCCCGCGAGCGCCTGTGGTACGACAGGGTCAAGCAGATTCCAGTGAAATTCTGGAGCCGACGGTTATAGTCCGGATGAGAGAGAAATGAATATATTACAGGCTCCCTATGGAGCCAAAAATAATCGTATGTACTCCAGGAATCCTTCCTGGAGGCTGTCGATTTATGTTCGTCACGCATTCCGGTTTTACCAGGCGTCGTGCATTCTTTCTCTTTGCCCTGATTCATGTACCGTATAAGGAGTAGATACCATGAATCAGTCTCCCCTCACTCAATTTGGAAAAAATTCTCAAGAACGCGTTTCCCGCGCACTGACTGTTTTGCAGGCAGGCGGTGGTGTTTTGCTGGTTGATGATGAAGACCGCGAAAATGAAGTGGATCTCATTTATTCGACTGATCACCTCACTGTTCCACAGATGGCGTTTATGATTCGCCAATGTAGCGGCATAGTTTGTCTCTGCCTGACCGATGATGATATTGATCGGCTACAACTTCCGCCAATGGTGGACAACAATACAAGCCAGAATCAAACCGCCTTCACTATCTCCATTGAGGCTAAACAAGGCGTGACAACAGGGGTTTCCGCCTCCGACCGTTGGACCACTATTAAAACTGCGGTGAACCCTCAAGGTGTTCCGGAGGATCTCAGCCATCCAGGACATGTTTTTCCTTTAAAAGCTGATGTCAAAGGTGTGCTTGGACGAAGAGGACATACCGAAGGTACAATTGATCTCATGAAATTAGCAGGTCTCAATCCCTCAGGTATACTTTGTGAAGTGACAAGGGAGGACGGAACCATGGCACGTCTGGCAGATATGCCTGATTTTGCTAATCTCTATGAATTGCCTGTTCTAAGCATAGA
The DNA here is from genome assembly GCF_000429945.1 of Desulfogranum japonicum DSM 18378. Classification (GTDB taxonomy): domain Bacteria; phylum Desulfobacterota; class Desulfobulbia; order Desulfobulbales; family Desulfobulbaceae; genus Desulfogranum; species Desulfogranum japonicum. Next base: position 187,979 of record NZ_AUCV01000001.1, read on the forward strand.
GGATATTGTGAAGTACAGAACCTATGGAGCTGTTGAACAGTAAGGGCTAAAAAACCTGGGAGCATATGATTGCTCCCAGGTTTTTAGGGAGAAAGATACTGCTAATTGTGCATATGTGAAGCACTCGTAACCGTTTCCCATTTTGGTGGCCTGTTATCAGACCTTGATGAACGGTTGCCTGGGTTGTTTATTTTTCTTTCCAGTCCGGTCTGAGGTGCAGTTCCGTTAATTGTTTCCTGGCAACCGAAGCGGGTGCTTCTGTAAGCGGACAGGTGGCTTTTTGGGTTTTGGGGAAAGCGATAACGTCGCGAATGGAACTGGAACCTGTGAGAATCATGATAAGGCGATCCACACCAAAGGCGATTCCTCCATGTGGTGGTGCGCCGAATTTCAGTGCCTGCAGCAGGAATCCAAATTTTTCTTCTGCCTCTTCCTGATCGATACCCAAGGCTTTGAATACTTTTTCCTGTACTTCAGGATTGTGAATACGGATGGACCCACCACCGATTTCGTTGCCGTTCAGGACGAGGTCATAAGCGCGGCTTTTTACCTGTTCTGGAGCTGTTTCGAGCAAGTCAAGCTGATCCTCGTAGGGAGCAGTAAACGGGTGATGAACAGCGGTGTAGCGTTTGGCATCTTCATCATATTCAAACATGGGGAAGTCTGTAATCCAGAGGAAGTCATAGGTTCCTTCCTCAATCAGATTCAGCCTGCGGGCCAATTCCAGGCGTAGTTCAGCCAGTACCTGGTGTACGGTTGAAGACTTGTCTGCGCCAAAGAGAATCAGGTCACCTGGCTGAGCGTCCAGAGCCTGCTGCATGGCCGCAATTTCCTGCTCACTGAAAAATTTGGTGATCGGTGATTGCCATTCCTCTTCTTTGATTTTAATCCAGGCCATTCCTCTGGCTCCAAAGCGACCGGCATATTCGGTCAGGTCGTCCAGATCTTTTCTGGAAAAGCCTGCACACCCCTTGGCGTTTATGGCTTTTACCACTCCGCCACTTTCAAGAACAGTGTTGAATACCTTAAAACCACAGCCTTTCAGGACGTCGCTCAGGTCTATCAGTTCCAGGCCGAAACGGGTATCAGGGCGATCCGTACCGAACCTGCGCATGGCTTCATCGTAGGTCATCCGCGCAAATGGTGCTGAGAGTGTCAGGTCGATGGTTTCCTTGAAAAGGGCCGATATCATGCCTTCAACCAAATGTATGATATCGTCTTCTCCCATGAAGCTCAGCTCCATATCAATTTGGGTGAATTCTGGCTGGCGATCGGCTCGCAGGTCTTCGTCCCGGAAACACTTTACGATCTGGTAATATCGGTCCATCCCGGACATCATCAGAATCTGTTTAAAGAGCTGTGGAGATTGTGGAAGCGCATAAAATTTACCTGCATTAACCCGACTGGGTACCAGATAGTCGCGCGCACCTTCAGGTGTAGATCTGGTAAGCATAGGCGTTTCGATTTCCAGGAATTGGCTGGCGTTCAAGTATGAACGAACAGCTTGCAATGCCTGGTGACGCATGACAAGGTTGTTGGCAACCTCTGGCCTGCGTAGATCCAGATAACGATATTGCAGGCGAAGTGAATCTGATACATCGCACTCTTCGTCAATGGGAAAAGGCGGTGTCTCGCTGGTATTGAGAATGCGAAGTTCATCCACCAGAATTTCAATGGTGCCGGTTTTGAGCTTAGGGTTTTCCATCTCGCCAGGGCGTTTTTCCACTTTGCCTTTAATCGCCAGAACCCATTCGCTGCGCAATTGGTGTGCTTTGGTGTGCACATCAGGATTAACTTCAGGATTGAATACCACCTGGGTTATACCCCAGCGGTCCCGTAGGTCTATGAATATGACACCGCCATGATCTCTGCGGCGCAATACCCAACCCATTAGGGTGACTTCCTGGCCGAGTGCGGTCTCATTGAGTTCGTTACAGTTATGCGTGCGTCGAAGCACTCCCATTGATTCCATAATTGTCTCCACGTAAACAGCTGGCTGAATCAGTTCAGCCTAAAAAAGAGGTTCCTAACACCGATTTGGCAAACTCGTATGGGATTAGGAACCATTGATCATGCTCGCCGGAATTACGAAATACAATAGCTTCCGGGCGTGCTCTGCATAAATATTCGTTCGCGCTGGTCCATAACTGATCTTTTCGGGGTTTTCGCTTACCTGCTCTCGAACGAAAGTTCTCATTTCTGGACTGTAGGGTCAGGAAAAAAATAAAGTATCTAATTTTGCTTGTTTCTCAACTCGGTAACGTCGTCGCGTTGATGGCTCAATACGGCCGGAACCATTAACGCGACAACGTTAGCAAACCGATATTATACGCAATTTTTGGATATTTATTATTATTCGCGACCCTTAACGCACAATTTCTGCCAGGACGTTACTCAATTGATCTGTATTTGTATCCAGACCTATCGGCTGCTGTTCCTGAGTGCTCATGTTACGAATGATACCAGTTTGTTCCAATAATTCGTTGTCTCCGATGATAAGCGTAAAAGAGGCTTTGAAGCGATTGGCCTGTTTCATTTGCGCTTTCAGGCTTCTGCCACTGTAATCCATGGCTGCTCGGATACCTTTTTTGCGCAATTTGTGGACAAGGGTTTCACAATAATCCATGGACTGAGGACCCAGTGCTGCTAAAAACAGATCCATTTCAGAATCCATATGGGGCCGGTTATTTTGCTGTTCCAGCAACAGGGCCAGACGTTCCATGCCCATGGCAAAACCAATTCCAGGCAAGGCCGGCCCTCCAAGTTGTTCAATGAGACCGTCGTACCGACCACCAGCGCCTACAGCAGACTGCGCACCCAGATCATCGGTAAGAAACTCAAAAGTAGTTTGAGTGTAATAATCCAATCCTCTAACCATGAAACGGTTGAGGGTATATGTGATTCCCATTCGGTCAAGGGACGCCTGTACCTGATTAAAATGGCCTTTACAGTTGTCACAGACTTCTTCAAGAAGGGAAGGAGCATCCTTTGCAATTTCGCGGCATGTGCTTTTTTTGCAATCCAGTACCCGTAACGGATTGGTATACGTTCTTCTTTTGCAGTCTTCACAAAGATCGTCATGTCTGCTTTCGAGAAATGAGACAAGTTTCTGCCTGTATGGCGGACGGCACTGCGAGCATCCTATGGAATTGATCTCAAGACTGGTTGTAATTCCCAGCTCATCAAGGAGCATCTGGCCCATGCTGATAAGTTCAGCATCTATTTGCGGATCCACAGAGCCGATTATTTCTGTGTCGAGTTGGTGAAATTGTCGCTGCCGACCTTTTTGCGGGCGTTCATGGCGAAACATCGGGCCAATGGCATAGAGTCTTTGGATCGGTTGCTGAACATGTAGCCCATGCTCAATAAAAGCACGCATTATACCCGCAGTTGCCTCTGGGCGCATGGTGAGACCGGCCTCCGGAAAAGTGTACATCTCCTTTTCAACGACATCAGTGGCCTCGCCGATGGAGCGGACAAACAGTTCAGTTTTTTCAAGAATAGGAATACGGATTTCGCGTAAACCAAAGCGTTGAAAGACTTCTCTGGCCTTTTTCTCAATGTGTTGCCAGAGCAGTACGTTCTCTGGGAGGATGTCTTTAAATCCGTTTATTGCTTGTATTTTCAACCAACTACTCCATTCGCAATAGTATGTGCTAGGTAAAATCGTTTTGTATGGCCTTTTTTTATAACGAAAAAAATGAAAATTTAATCGGAAACAGGGGGAAAAGTCAAGCTGATGTGGCGGAATTTTGGTAAAGTGGCTATAATTATTTTCAGATGAAAGCTTTGTCAGGTTTTACATTTACAACTGACCACAGACGATATAGAACAGGAGCGTACAGATAAAGCGTAAAAAATGCTTGATTTGCTTTTTGCCCGTGTCTGCCTGGAAGCGCTGTTTTATCTGATTTTGAGGTGTACGTAAAAATCCGCAGGTGTGGAGGCTCTGTTCCGGAAGAGAGTGGAGCAGAGTGCTTGACATGGGCCAAGGAACCCCTTTGGAAGGAACTGCCCAGACAGCCTAATACCTGACAGGGGAGATACCGGAGTTTCAGACAACCCATTCGTAGATCACGCTTGCTTCGGGCTCTACATGCCCGGTCTGGCGCAATGAACTTGCTTTCACTGTTCCTCCTGAAATTCCACGATCAGAGAAATAGATACATACAACGAGAATTGAATGAAATTACCAGAATTAAAAATAGGATCATTTATAGCAAAAATACCGATCATTCAGGGGGGAATGTCTGTACGCGTGTCAACGTCCGCTCTTGCTGTTCCTGTCGCTGAGTGCGGAGGTATTGGAACTATTGGTGGGTCTGGCCTTCCCGTTGAGGAGTTACAAGCAGATATCCGTAAGGCAAAAACAGAAACTGATGGCGTCATAGCGGTAAATATCATGTACGCCATGAAAGATTTCTATGAGCTGGTGATGGGATCCATTGAGGCCGGAGCGGATATGATTATCACCGGTGCCGGTTTTTCCCGGGATATTTTTAAGATTGGGAAAAAATACAACATTCCTATTGTTTCCATTGTGTCTTCCCCAAATTTTGCAAAGCTTGCAGAAAAGCTGGGTGCTGCTGCGATTATCTGTGAGGCAACGGAAGCTGGCGGCCACCTTGGCACGGAAAAGAAGCTGCGCGATCTGTTCCCTTCTATCAGAAAGGTCGTATCCAAGGTGCCGCTTATTGCTGCCGGTGGCATAACCGATGGCTATGAAATGGCTGAAATGATGGACAAATACGGTGCCGATGGCGTGCAGATTGCCTCCCGTTTTGTGTTAAGCAAGGAGTGCTCGGTTTCTCAGAAATTTAAAGAAGCATTTCTCAACGCCAAGAAAGAAGATATTGTTTTGGTTGAGTCTCCGGTGGGAATGCCTGGACGTGCTATCAAAACACAGTTTATTGAAAAAATGGAGAAAGGCGCTGAAGATTTGATGGGAACATGTCTCTTCCAGTGTCTGAAAAAATGCAGTTATAAGTACTGCATTAATGACAGATTAATGAAGGCCCATGATGGCGATGTCGATAATGGACTGGTTTTCGCTGGAGCCAATACGTACAAAATGAATGAAATTCTTCCTGTTCGGGAAATTTTTGACCGTTTTGTGAAAGCGGCTGAATCTGTTTACAAGGAAAATAGAAATGTGCAGTCCGTGGGGTAAGGGGGCTCTCCTTCCTCCACGCGTGTTAACTGTTAACTGGTGACTGCCCATAAATAGTCTTTTTGCTTAGTTTTTGCGTTATGTTTACAATTTTATCATTTAAATATCAGCTAGATGTTTGTGGTGAAGTGTATCGCATACCTTAAACTTGAACAAAAAACTCATTTATGGACAGGCACTAACTGATCACGGGGTATATAACAGCTTGGTATTTACCTTTGAATTGTAACTGGTCACAGCTGCTTCAGGTTTGGATAAGCACTGTTTTTCATTATAGTATTAATCTATGTGGAAAGCCGCGATTATCCAAGGGTGAAGTGCTTGTGATCAGTTACCGTGTAAACTGCGGGCTGAAATGTAGAAGATAGTAAAATGGAGTTAGCGGACTCAGGTGATACATTGGGTGTGAACAACCAGGGTGTTGAAGCAGTGGTAATTCCTCCTGGTAAACATCCCATTGAAGAGAAACTACTGGACAGAGAAGCGCTGAAAGTACTGTACCGTTTGCGAGATGCAGGATTTAAAGGCTACCTCGTCGGTGGAGGTGTGCGAGATCTGTATCTTGGCAAAGTGCCAAAAGATTTCGATATTTCTACGGATGCCAGGCCCGGGCAGTTACGGAAACTGTTCCGTAACAGTCGGACCATCGGCAGGCGCTTCCGGTTGGTTCAGGTGTTTTTTCGCGGCAATAAAATCATTGAAATATCAACCCTCCGTTCACAGAGTGAGCACGATCTGGATGGGCCTGATGCTATTCTGCCTCAAAACAATACCTATGGCACGCTGGTAGAAGATGCCTTTCGTCGTGATTTGACCATAAACTCTCTTTTTTATGAGGTCGAAAATCACACCATCATCGATTATGCAGGTGGTGTCGCAGACCTGGAAAATAGAATCGTTCGTATGGTTGGAGATCCTGACCGGCGCTTTACCAGAGATCCTGTTCGTATTCTTCGGGCAATTCGTCACTCTGCGCGGACTGGATTCGTCATTGAAAAAGATACGTTTGCGGCCATATCCAGGCATCATGGAAAATTAAAACTCTGTCCTTCGTCCAGATTACGTGATGAAGTGTTAAAGGATTTGCAGTCCGGTGCAAGTCAACCTTGGGTTGAACTCTGCCTGCAGACGCCTGTGTGGAATACCTTGTTTCCAATGTATCGAGCATATTTGAAAGACGGAAAACATACTCAGTGCAAGAGTAATCTTTTTGCCTTCATGCATTCTCTTGATCAGGTATACCAGTATGAAGCTCAAGGGCAGAAAGTCGCAGTGCCCACCCATATGTTGTTCGCCACTTTACTGCTGGCATGGGCGATACCTCATTTTTCTCTGCTCGAAGCCCAACACAAAGGACGCTCATATCAGCGTTTTGCAAGCAGAATACGCAATGAATTGAACGACTATCTTTGTGAGCAATTTAATATTAAGCGGGGTATTAAAGAAGGGATAGCTTCTCTGCTTATAAATTTTCCTGCTTTGTATAAAGCGCACCAGGATGGCAATGTGCCCAAATGGTTGAAACGAAAAAGTTATTATCGTGATGGTTCATGCTTTTTTGCATTGTACAGGAATGCTGTAGAGGGTACTGAGATTCCTTTTTCATGGTTCACTGTTCAGGAAAATAATAAACCAGCCACCTTGCATATGCCAGACATTGATCAGGATGAGAAGTCTCCCAATGGCCGCCGAAAATGGAATCCTGCCTTCAGTAGTAAGAGAAAAGGGGTATTTGGGCTGCGCCAGCAGTAAAGCTGTTCCTTGGAAAAGGGAAAGGAGAACGTGTGAGGTTTCTGCTGTATAATATACGCTACGCTACCGGACACGGCACTTCGTTTCATCTGCCGTTTCCCTATGCCGGTTATCTGAAACGATCCGGGAGTCAACTCAAAAAAATTGTCCATTTCATCACAGAGGTCGAACCGGATTTTATTGGGCTTGTGGAAGTGGATGGAGGTTCATTTCGTACTGATAGCCTTTGTCAGGCGCGATACATTGCTGATCATCTTCACCTTGATCATATTATAGAAACGAAATACGGGGTCGAATCTGTGGTAAAGCGCATGCCTCTGTTGAATGCACAGGGGAATGCTATTCTTTCTCGGATGCCCATTGTGAGTTATCGCTTTCATTATTTTGAAGAGGGGATGAAAAGGCTGATTCTCCAGGCCTGCACAGAACGAGTAACCATTTTTCTTGTTCATCTTTCACTGACCTATCATAATCGCCAGAATCAATTGGAACGGTTATATCGCCTTGTACGCCAAGTGGATCGCCCCATGATTCTTGCAGGTGATTTCAATATACTCTGGGGAAAGCGAGAGCTTGAATTGTTTTTGGGGGCAACCGGACTGGTTAGTGCCAACCTGAAGCGTAAGCCAACTTTTCCTAGCAGAAGTCCCAAGCGCGAATTGGATTTTATTTTGCACAGTAAGGACCTTAAACCTACTGGTTTTTTCATCCCCAATGTTACCTTCTCCGATCATGCTCCCTTGATTTTTGATTTTGAGCTATGATGTAGCTGATCACAGGGTACGTTACTCTTTGTTTTGATCAATTTCATAATTGTAAGTGATTTCAGATGTAGCAGATAGATGGAAGCGTAGGCTCCGTTAGCCTATGTATGCGGGAAACCGTGGTCGTGCAAAGAGATAAGCGACCAGCGGGAGACTTTGTGGAGTACCTGTGACCACTTAGGTTACAGAATAACCTTTTTGAGGTGTATAAAAGGTTTTTCTATAATGAGATAGGATATGAATGCATATATATAGCTAACAAGAAAGACAAATATAAATTTTCCTTCGTTTTGCAGTCCTATGTATTTAAATTGTAAGATTATTAACATGTGTATGAGGTAGATGCTGTAGCTCAATAAACCAATGTGCCTCAGGAAGTAATTCTTTACAATATCACTTGCTACTCCTTTTTCGTAAGAAGTGACGGTTGTAAAAAGTATCATAAATAATAGTAACCATATATGTGGTATCTTCCAGCCAAGGTAAGGTGTTTCGCTAATACTATGAAATAAAGGCCTCCAGAGATCCTTTATAAATTCATTTGATGTGAGTACAAAGGATATTAGTATTATGAGGGAGATTGATTGGAGAGTGGTTTTTACTCCATTTGATTTTTTAACTTTTTTTAGCCATTCCATGCTGTTTATTAAGCATGTCGTAACTCCGCCAGAAAACATGAATAAATAAAAATATATATGTTTTCTGTTCATCATGTCTATTTCGTGATATCCTCTGAATGTATATGAAAAATAACATATGGATAGTGCGATAACTATTTGGTAGTATTTGCTTTTAGACAGTGATAAAAGTATGATGATGATTGGAAACAGTAAATAAAATCTTGCTTCTTGGGCTACGCTCCAGAAATGAAACCAACCCTTCACAAAGCTGATATTCCACAAATACCAATCTATACTAAAACCCATTGTTACTGCAGTGATGCCAGCAGCAAGACTATATGCAGGGGCCAGCCTGAAAATTCTGTTACTAAAATAGGCTAATGCGTTCTTTTTTTTGAAAAAACATCTTGGATTCTCTGTAAAGGGCAATGTCAGGATGTATCCGCTTAAAAAGAAGAAGAGAATCACCCCAAGCCCTCCTTGGGCTTTCATGTTAAAAGACTGGGTGTGGCTGCTCACTACTATTAAAACAGCTATTCCTCGTATGCCATCTAATGCTGCGATGTTTTGTCCATGAGTTGATGTTTTCGAATTCACATCATGGAATGGGGAGAGCAGATATCTTGAGAATCTCATAAAAACACGTTGCCTGCGAGAGGGAATTTGTGGGACCAAGGACACTATACAGACGGCAGACCAATAACGCTTCCTCCACGTCCTCCGAATTTACGTCCTGAGGCAACATCTCGGCGATGGGAGAAGAAAGACGGCGTACAGCGGGTGCAGATTCCAGTAGTCTCTATTTGCTGAAAAGGAACTCCAGACTCAACGAGTTGGATTCTACTGATGGCCCAAAAATCAAAATACCCTCTACGAACCTGATAGGCATGCATCCAAGCGGGCAGTTCAGTTTTGTAATGAATGAACTGGGCGCAACAGGGGCCCAAGGATGGACTGATCACAGCCCGTATATGATGTGGTACAACACCAAATGCTGTCTGCATTCGTTCTATGGTACGTGGAATAATTTCACAGACACTTCCTCGCCAGCCACAGTGTATGGCTCCAATGGTCTGTGTTTCCGGGTCATGGAGCAGTACTGCCTGGCAGTCTGCCTGCTGCACCAGTAATCCCATTCCCTTGCAATTGGTGATGAGAGCATCGTAACCATCGTATTCCATGGTGGTTTTTTCTTCGACAATTTTGATACGATCTAAATGGACCTGGTGTGCTGAGGCCAGATACGCTAAATTGAGGATTTTTTGGGCAAGTTCCCTGTTTTTACAAACGTTCTGATCTGTATCGTTGACATGAAAACTGAAATTGAGTGAGGAGTGTACTCCATCGCTGTATCCACCTGTACGGCTGAACATAGCATGGGGGATTGGGATGAGAGAACTACGAAAATATTGAAGATGAGTAGTCGCTGTGATCATGGCACATAAAAAAAGGGGAAAGCCTGATACAGGCTTTCCCTTGTAAAATAGTGAGATAAAATTTTTAGAATATCTTAGATGTGTTCAGAGAGAACAATTAAAAATATGCCTCAAACGTCAGGTAAACCTGATGCGCACTCTCCACAGGGTTTATGCCCAGCATTTGTAACGCTGTTTGCTCATCATCCAGGTCATAGGGTTTGATATTGTAATCAGATACTCCGGAGTAGTTGTAATCGTAGTACTGATAACCCAGGCGGATAAACGTTTTGGCATATTGGGAGATGGCTTCACCTGTTGGTAAATCGTAAATCAGGTAAACTTCATAGGTATTACCGCGGGTGGCGAGTTTGGAGAGGTACAGTTCGTCATGACCGGGAGTAAAGGCCACCCAATATTGGGATCCATAGTTATATTCAGCACCAAGTTTCAGGCCCAGATTATCCAGGTCGTAACGGACACCCAGATATACGGAATAACCATCTTCTGATCCTGTATTGTAGCCTGTTTGTCCCATGGCCATGGCATAATAATCATTGAACATGCCATTGCCGTTGGGGTCCGTATGCGACCAGCCACCGGAAATAAAATAGTTCAGGTCGCCGATCTTATCAGTGAAGACTGTGGTGGTATGGTACATCTGGCCGATGTTGGTCTGTTCTCCATATCCTCCATCTGCCTGAGAAAATCCTGCTGCATAACGAATAAACTCATCTTCAAAGGCTGGGTAGTTATACAGGTTGAACACGCCAAAAGATTGAATATTCAGGAAACGATTTCCCTGATTAAACACATCCCAGCTTAAACCAGCAAAATCAGTATCATCAATGGGATATGGGTTGGTGCCTTCATCCCACTGCAGTCCCGCTTCAAAACCCCGTCCATAACAGAAGCGTATTCGACCGTTTCCCAGGGTGTCATTTCCCCAATCATAGGCATATCCGAGGGCCAGTCCGTCAAATGGATAATCCATGTAGGCTGTTGGGGTGGCCATGCGGGTATCGTTATTCATGCGGATATGGGCAGGAGGACCGTCTGTTGTTGGTCTGCGGCCTATGGAAAACCAGACAGGGAGTCCACCGATATTGTTCCAGTTCACAATGGCCCGGTCCATATAGAGTGCACTGTCGTCAGGTGTTCGTGTGGTATTACCATCAAAAATTGGGTAACCACCTGCCAGGTCGTTCGGGGTGGATTGCATTCCCCATGCCTTGTACATGGCCAGGCGCCCTTTAAATTCGACGTTTTCCGTAGCCTTTACGCGCATGTTGAGCCGAAAACGGTTGGTCAGGATGGTGTCATTTCCCTGGTCGCCCTGGGCCTGTCCGGCAAAGATCGGCATGCCTGATGCATCGAATCCTGCCAGTCCCAGAGGAGTGCCTGCTGAAAAAACATTACTGGCGCTGTAGTAATCTCCACGGGTACGGAAGTCTCCGTAAAATTTAAACCTGGCTGCCAAGTCCCAGGCCTCTGACTTTTCTTCAAGCAACTCATCCATGTCATCGACTTTGTCACCATATTCCGACAACGATTCGTTTTGACTGGCCAGTTGCGCTTTCAGGGCATCCAGTTCCTTTGCAAGCTCCTCTATTTTTCTTTCCAAATCCTGAGGAGCAGTTCCTGCGCCTGCAAGTGCTGCAGCAGGCATGGCAATTAGCCCTGCCAGGGCCACTGCTGAAATGCGTTTCACCATGCTTCTTCCTCCTTTTTTCCTATTGGAATAGACTAGGATATTCTTCTGTTTTTCAGTAAATACGATTTCTTGTACATGTTCGTAGTATAAAAAATGTAAGATACAGTTTTATACATACGCAACAATGGGCAAAAAGATTGTTTCCAGACAGGAATTAACTTGAAGTCGGAGGTCTGCTTGCTCATGCTGCTCTCCTCCTGACAACATTCACAGATCCTTGTCATTATAGAAAAATAGTATCCCTGAGCTGATAGAATGTCAATGAGACAACAACGAAAAGTTAAAAAAATTGTACTTGTGTTAATAAAAAAAGCTGCCTGATGGAAACACCAGGCAGCTTTAGGGAGAAAAATTATATAGATGGCGATCAGTTATAACGGAATGTCACAGCATTATTTCTGCGACCGACACGAACCGTACCCCCATTTTTCAATTCTCCAAAAAGGATTTCTTCGGTAAGTACATCTCCTATCTCCTTCATGATCAGGCGGCGTAGTGGGCGGGCTCCATAGGCAGGTTGGTATCCTTCCTTTGCCAGCCAGGATTTTGCCGCTGGGGTGAGAGATATTTTAATTTCCTTTTCTTTCAGCTGATCCTGAAGCTCCGCTACCATTTTCACAACGATTTTCTCAACAGTTTGCATGCCAAGCGCAGAAAAACTGATGATGGCATCCAGGCGGTTTCTGAATTCAGGCGTGAAAAGGTTTTTAATTGCTTTCTGCTCTTTACCTTCTGAGTTCCCGGTGAATCCAATGGACCGCTCACTGACTTCCCGTGCCCCGGCATTGGTCGTCATGATAAGAATCACGTTACGGAAATCCGCTCGTCGCCCTGAGTTATCGGTCAGTGTGGAATGATCCATAACCTGGAGAAGAATGGAAAACACATCGGGATGTGCTTTTTCGATCTCGTCAAGCAATAAAACCGAGTAAGGGTGCTTGCGAATGGCATCTGTGAGCAGACCGCCCTGATCAAAACCAACATAGCCGGGAGGTGCGCCAATTAGGCGGGCCACAGCATGCTTCTCCATGTACTCGCTCATGTCGAAACGTTCAAAATGGATGGATAATGCTGAGGCCAACTGTCTGGCAACCTCAGTTTTACCAACCCCTGTGGGGCCGGCAAAGAGGAACGATCCGGTTGGCGACTGCGGATTTCCCAAGCCTGCACGGGAGCGTTTCACTGCTTTCACGACAGCATCAATGGCTTCGTTCTGTCCAAAGATAAATTTTTTCAGGTTACCTTCCAGTGTAGCCAGGTCTTTGGTGTCATCGTTGGTTTTACTTGTAACCGGTACACGGGCCATTTTGGAAACAATCTGTTCCACATCGGTAACCTGTACTGTTTCTCCGATTTTTCCCTGCAGTCTGAAAGCCGCACCCACTTCGTCCATCACATCAATGGCCTTGTCAGGCAGAAAACGATCGTTTATGTAACGGTTGGCAAGCTCTGCTGTGGCAAAGACCGCATCGTCTGCATAGGTGATCTGGTGATGCTCTTCGTAACGGGACTGGAGTCCACGGAGGATAGCGCAGGTATCTTCAATGGATGGTTCTTCAATGTCAATCTTTTGAAACCTCCTGGAAAGAGCACGATCCTTTTCTATGTGGTTTTTGTATTCCTCATAAGTTGTGGAACCAATGCAGCGTATGGTTCCTGCCTGTAAAGCAGGTTTCAGTAAATTAGAGGCATCCATGGAGCCTCCACTTGTCGCCCCTGCACCAATGATGGTATGCATCTCATCTATAAAAAGGATTGCATTATCCTTTTCTTCAATGGCACCGACCACTTCCTTCAGGCGTTTTTCAAAGTCTCCCCGATACTTGGTTCCTGCGACCAGGGTTCCAAGGTCCAGCATATAGATTTCGGTACCACTCAGCAGATCCGGTACGAGTTTGTCCGTATCAGGAACCGCATTTTGCCTGGCGAGACCATCTTCGTGTATGCGCAAAGCCAATCCTTCTGCCATGGCTGTTTTGCCAACTCCAGGTTCACCAACAAGAAGGGGATTATTTTTCTTTCTCCGGCAGAGAACCTGCATCATGCGACGCAACTCATGGTCCCTTCCTATGAGGGGATCAATGGTGCCCTCGGCTGCCCGTTTGGAAAAGTTTACGGTGAACTCTTCCAGAGGATCACCGGCTTTACCGGATGATGCACGCTTTTGATGGGCTGGGGATATGGGACCCTGTTTATCCGTATCACTTTTCAGGTATTCGGGTAGCCCGTGGGAAATATATTCTACAACCTCAAGACGGCCAATGCCTTCTGAACCGAGAAAATAAACGGCATGGGAGTCAGGTTCGGTGAGAATGGAAACCAGTACGTCCCCTGTATCCACCTGTTTTTTTCCGCAGCTTTGAACATGGCTGACAGCCCTCTGGAGAACACGGTTGAAAGCAACTGTCTGGGCTGGTTCAGCTTCTACATTTTTGACAATGGGCATACCATTTTCAAAAAAACGTTCTAACCGTTGGAGAATGTTGGCGTTATTGCCACCGCATTTATCGATGATATGCCGGGCAAGATCATCATGTAGCAGTCCATAAAGCATATGCTCAACAGTGACGTACTCATGTTTGTGATTTTTCGCTTCTTTTATGGCCTTAATCAATGCCAGCTCTAATTCTTTACTCAGCATAATAACCTCTTAAAAAGAGTGTCTGCTCTTGGCAGCGTTCATGGCCGTCCATGATTCATACCCTGGCGGATTCATCACTGTTCAGCTGTTTTGGGTATTGCCTTAAGATTTTGCCTCTGTTTTCTTTCCAGTATGTTTACGGGATTGTTTGTTTTCCTGGCAGACACGACTACCTGTCTTTTTCCAAAGAGCATTTTAAAGGGAATTCATTCATTTTGGCCAACCTGTGTACTTGTGCCACTTTGGTCTCGCCAATTTCACGGGTATACACTCCCGCTATCCCCTTACCTTGATTATGCACATCCAGCATAATTTTGGTAGCCTCATTTGAATCCTTGTTGAAAATTGTTTCAAGGATCATGACTACAAAATCCATAGTGGTGTAGTCATCATTGTGAAGGACTACCTTGTAAAGGGGTGGTTCTTTCAGTTCCTCCTTATCTTTGATGAGAACTTCACCTTGGAGGTTTGAGTGTTCCTTGCTCATTGTTGAACAGTCTTTTTTCTTCTTTTTTCTGTTTGGTTGTTTCGGGCAGTTACTCACGGCATTTCTCCGAGGACACAGCCCGTTTGATAGATGATATTTTTCATTTTACCTATGTTACTAGTATTGTAATGCTCGGTGACGAATTTTCAAGACTGCAATGATACAGCACACGCAGGATGAATCCATTTGATTTCCAGCCGGAGAGAGTTTTTATTATGCAGCACCTCTGTTCCGGATTCATGTTATAACCTGGCGGACATCTGGATGGATGTGTCGCATATGTATGAATTCTCATGGATTCAAGGTGGTGTGCATGGTTACTGCCTGGGCATACGCATCATTTCGATCAACAGATGCTGAAGCACGATTTCAGGGTTCAATGCTGAACTTTTTAAACGCATTTCAGCCTGCAGGATTTTTTCCATCCATTCTTTGAGAGCTGACAGGGAATAAGATGATGCGGTTTTAAACTGCATATACAGGGCATAGGGATGACCGCTGAGTTCTTTTTTCCACGTTTCACGTTCTTTGAGCACCGGAAGACAGGTGTTTTGGAAGGCCTGCGCAGACATGCCGGTTGTAAATCCTGTTTCCGGTTGCAGCGAAAGAGCCCGGAACAAAAGGAGTGAACGCGCAAAATTGCGCAGTGAGGCAATAATGGCAAGGGGATGGATGCCGTTTTCCTGTAAGCGTTCAGTCATAGTCAGCACCTGTTGAGTCTGACCCGTTGTCAGTGCTGTTGTCAATTCAAAAATGGCTTCCTGCCTGGTTCTTCCAACCATGGCATCCACATCCTGAAGAGTGATTCGTTGTGTTTCTCCGGTATAATCGACTAATTTTCGCAGTTCGTTGACCAGAGCAACAGGGTGGAAACCGACGCGTTCATATAACACTTCAACTGCTCTTGGTTCCAGGGCCTTGTCATACTGTGCCAGGGTGGTTTTCATCAGATCGGCCAGAACAGCCTTTTGTGTTTTCTGGGCCCGTGAGGATGCCCCGGTCTCAACGCTGAGGTCAATAATCGTATGGTTTTCCTTGAAATATTTATAGAGTTTTTTGCGTTTATCTATCTCCTCACTGATCAGAAAGAGAATATTGTTTTGAGGAAAACCCGCCTGTAAAGCATCCTGTACCTGTTGCTCAGGATTACCAGCTTCTCCGCCATGGGTTGAGGTACCATTACTCTGCATGTTTTTTATCAGGTCAGATGTCCAGCTGAGGTCATCATCTGGCTTGGTAAAACCAAAGTAGTGGCTCCATTCCTTACTGCTTAAACCCGCCAATTCAGCCTCTTCATCTGCCAGGGCTATGCCACCGGCTTTGAGTAGAGACAACAGTGCCCTGGCTGCTCTGTCAGGTTTGTTTTCGCCATGGGCTTTTACTGCCCTTGTCCAGATACTTTTACTTGAATCTTTGGAGTGAAATACCCGGGTATCCATTACCCTGAAAATTTGACGCCCAGGAAGAAGACTGAAGCTTTTCACTTTATTCAAAGTTTTTTGGATATCTTCCTGCTCACCGTCAACTGGGTGCACTGTGCCTGAGGTGTTCAGCAGCATGGTCTCCAATTTGGAAACTGTTTCCTGGCAGAGATAGCGCTCCCCAAAAACAAGGA
Organism: Desulfogranum japonicum DSM 18378; assembly: GCF_000429945.1. Classification (GTDB taxonomy): domain Bacteria; phylum Desulfobacterota; class Desulfobulbia; order Desulfobulbales; family Desulfobulbaceae; genus Desulfogranum; species Desulfogranum japonicum. Next base: position 204,157 of record NZ_AUCV01000001.1, read on the forward strand.
AGGCCTGTTCGGATATTGTTTCCAAATTTTTGAAAAGCGTCGGTAGGTTTTCTCGGGTGTATACAGCCATATTTCAATTGTTTCCGTTCAAGGGTTCGCCCAAAAGCATTGTCTCTGGAGAAGCCCTGTTGTTGTCCGTATCCTTCTCTATAGCGAGGCGCTGTGGCGGGAATTGGATTTTATGCAGTATGGCAGGCAGTGAGCCGGGTTGCACATATATTTGTCTTTTTCTGTCTGGGAAGATGTGCGCTGTTGCTTTTGCTATATCGTCCCAACCGGTTTCCTTAGTACTTGCAGCCACCAGTTCCGGAAAATATACCATAAAGGAATTATTAATCCGGGCCTGACCAGTTCCTGTGGTTGCCATAATCGATACATTTCCATTCAGGAGTTGCGTTACATCCGTGTACACTTTCATCCCGCCGCACGATCCCAACGTAACAAATCGTTCTGCATTGGGCAATGTGATTGCATGTTCGGCAAGCTGTTCATGAATGGTTGTCAGTGGCCTGAGAAGCTGTTCTTCTCGCCAGTAACTGTGGCCGCGTTGCGCAATTATCTCCCCACCATTTTTCAGGAAATGGAGCAGTAGCTCTTTCTGGGACTTTTCTCCGGCATATACAGACAGCCTGTGAATAATATTTACCTTGCTGACCTGTTTATGATACGAGATCATGGTTGCCTGATTTTGCAGCAGGGAAAAGACATCTTTATTTCCCGGGCCTGTATGCGGCTGTACGCTGTATCCGTTCTGTTGGAGAAGATTGACAAAAGAGAGAAATGACTGTCTTCCATCAGCATCCGGATAAAACAACGAGAGTGCCTGCAGTTCATTGTCTGATTTCCAGCTGGAAAATGGCGTTCGTTGAAAACTATCCAGATTGATTGTTTCAAGATGTGGACCTAACGGTAAGAGAAGTGTGCGTCCCTTTGCTGTGAGCCAATCGATGTGATGACTTTTGAGATAAGCAAGAATTATAGTGCAGTATGGTGCCGAAGCATTATCCAATTGGGCACACCGGACAAGTTGACTTATCAGGAAGGTCCTTGCTTCTGGGCCTGCAATTTCCATCAGCGAGGGGATGTTAACAGAAAAGCTGATAAGGTTGGCAACGTTTTCCAGGGCTGGGCGCATGATATGCTCAAACAATTCTTTCTGCTTGCTTGACTCTGTAGGGAAAAAATCACTGAGCGTACCTTTTTGAGCATTTGCTGTTATAAAATCCGAAAGGTACTGTTGAGAAGGGTCGAGTTGGGAAAAGGCCTGTAACACATCGCTGGCAAAGGACGTCTCAATGCGTTCTCGTAATATCGGGACCAGTATATCGCGGTATGATGAATCATAGAGAATGTCACCCTGGGTCAATAACATATAGATTCGAGCTGTAGTAAGATTTTCCGCAAGCTGTTTCCTGGCTGTGGCAGTTGCTTCTATCAACAGGCGCGCCATGGAAGATCTGCTTCCAGATTTTTTTGCCTGTTCAAAGGGGTGCTGGTAGTGAAGTACTGTTTCACGGGGGAGCTGCAGGAATTGACTGCAGAGATCTTCCAGACCGTGTTGCATAAGTGCCAAATATGAGAGTTCTTGACCAAAGCGGTTGGTGACGGTATGCAGGTTGTTGAGGGCCCGGGCCAGGTAGCGGTTTCCTTTGGCCATGGCAGCAAGCAGCAGTTTTTTTTCTTGATTGCTCAGGCTCAGGTATTTTTGCTCCCTGGCTTTCAGAGGCAGCATACAATAGTTGAACAGCCAGTTCTCTGCCTCTGCAGGGTGCATGTCAGGGGACTGAAACAGCGCTTCTGCGAACCAGCAGATTTCCTGCGGCATGGCAGCTGTGGAGGTCAGCATTCCATGTATTCTGTCACTGTTCATGTGCTTAATGGTTGCCAGAGCCGCAAAGGCCTGGGCCTGGCAAATGTTTAATTGTGATACCTGCGGGATTTTTTCAGCTACAAAGGCTGCCGTCATATCATGGACGGGAGGCATGGCTGCAAGTGCTATCAGGGCAGAGTCTGATAATGACTTGAGGTTTTCAATGAAATCCAGCGCTCTACCCGGTGTTATATCCGCCAGTGTGAGCAGAGCCTGAAAAACAGGTCCACTGTCAAGGGTGAGACCATGGATGGCACGCAGGCCTTTGATGGCCAGTTCCCATTCTTCCACCCCCAGGTCCATCCATTTTTCGAAACAGAGAACCTGCTCGTAGGTATAAGGAGTTGTGATCAGCAGGGACCAGGTTTCCTGGCACTGACTGAAAGAAAGGGGCCTGATGTGACAAATTTTACGAAATACCCGTTGACTGTTGTAACTAAGCCCTTTCAGGATTTCTCTGCCATAAGCCTTTTGTTCACTGGTCAGGCAGTCGTTTTTCTGGTAAAGACGAGCGGTTTGCTCCCAACTGTTATTCGCCAGCTGGAGAGAGGCGGCGCAAGTGGAGCAGGGGAGGCATGCAACCAGAAAAATAAAGGTTGTCAGAAGTAGGCGACTCAGCATGATGTGATCAACTCAGGACAACGTGTAACTATGCATATATCTTTCAGCAGGGGCGACTGGAGACCGTCGCAACGTTTTGTGCCAACCATGGCTATGTTGCTGGCAGTGACGTTGTGGGGCAGTTCATTTGTGGCCATGAAAATTGCATTTACAGAGCTTGATCCGTTTTTTGTTGTATTTGGACGGTTAACCATTGCATCTCTCTGTTTTCTTCCTTTTGTTCGTAGATACGGGGGAGCTGCTTTACAGCGGCGTCATATTTTGCCCCTGGTATGGATGGCACTTTGTGAGCCGTGCTTTTATTTTCTGTTTGAAACGTTTGCATTGCAGTATACCAGTGCCTCCCAAGCATCAATGATAACGACCATGCTGCCTCTTATGGTTGTGTTGACTGCTGCACTGGTGTTGAAGGAAAAACTTTCACGAAAAACAGTTGCAGGTTTTCTGGTCGCGGCGGCCGGAGCTCTCTGGCTTACCTTGGCAGGTGATTCTACAGAGCAGGCTCCCAAGCCTGTGCTTGGTAATTTTCTTGAGCTCATAGCCATGGCCTGTGCCACCGGGTATATCATACTCGCCAAGGTTTTGACCAGGGAACTCTCTCCCGTGATAGTCACCGCCGTACAATCCATCATCGGGGCATTGTTTTTTTTCCCCTTTCTTTTTCTTCCTCAAGTTGCATTACCCTTTGGTGCACCTGCGTCCGCTTTTGCTATTGTACTGTATCTCGGACTTTTTGTCAGCGTCGGAGCCTATGGGTTGTATAATTATGGAGTGAGTCGTCTACCTGCAAGCCAGGCATCGGCCTTTATCAATCTGATTCCCGTTTTTTCCATAGCCCTGGGGTTCCTTTTGCTGGGAGAACGATTAAACTGCTGGCAGGTCATAGCATGTATCCTTGTCTTTTCAGGGGTGATCATCAGCCAAGACCGGAAATCATGCCATTTGGACAGTGAGGTGAAAAATGAATAAAACTCTTGTGCTCGTGGGAGCGCTTATCATAATAGCAGGATTATGCTGGCCTTGGATTCGCCAGATTCCCTTTGGAAAGCTGCCTGGAGATATCACGGTTGTGCGAGAAAATTTTCGATTCTATTTTCCTGTGACCAGTTGTGTCGTAATCAGCATTCTGGCAACCCTTTTGTTTCATCTGTTCAGGAAATGAGTTGTGTATACTCCTGTCACCCCATACACACAAGTATATTGTCCCTCCTGTTCCGGTTATCATGGATTAGGATGGCAGAAAGCAATACCCCATGCGAAACGGCTTATGCAACGGATGGCTCATCGGGAGACAATCCAGTTGTTTGAGACAGTTTCTCATGATCTGGATCTATTACAAACGGATTGGCTTTTCGGTGATGCCAGGGGCAAAATGTTCGGCGTGCTGGTTGGGCAAACAGACCAGGGAAAAGAATGTGTCTGCTATGCTTTCTCCGGTCAGTATAGGGGATTATGGAGTGTTCCAGGCTGGGTCGACCCCGTGTTTGATACTGCTGCCTTTGAACGAATGACACGGGAAACCGAAAGAGAGATAAAAACTCTCACACGACAACTTGCCAAGCTCGATCCCGCAGATAAGCTATTTCGGCAAATAAAACAACATCGAAAACACCTCTCCAAAACTCTCATGAAAGAGATACACAGCTTGTATGAGCTGCGAAATTTTCGTGGACAATGCCGTCCTCTCATGGACGTCTTTTCTTCTGGAGGAATTCCTCCCACAGGGACCGGTGATTGCTGTGCGCCTAAGCTCATACACCATGCGGTCCTCAATAATATCAAACCAAAAGGAATGGTAGAATTTTATTGGGGAAGATCAAATCGATCAGAAACACGCCAGCATGGATGCTTTTATCCTCCATGCCAGGAAAAATGCATGCCGATTCTCGGGTTTCTTTTCTGCGGCATGGAAGAAAAAACAGAGAAAAATATCTATGCTTGATATTGTCTGGCAGGACCCTGAATTTGTGGTGGTGAATAAACCAGGGGGACTTCTTGCCGTACCTGGGAGAGGCGCTGATAAACAGGATTGCGTGACCAGACGTGTTCAGAAGCTATTTCCCCAATGTATTGAGCAACCAGCTGTGCATCGCCTTGATATGGCCACTTCCGGACTTATGGTAGTGGCTTTAACCAGACAGGCTCATAAGGAATTGAACCGACAGTTTTCACAACGTATGGTGATCAAACGATATGTAGCACTGCTGGATGGAATATTGGCCAAGCCGGAAGGAACCATAACACTGGCATTCAGACTGGATCCTGAAAACAGGCCGTATCAGGTCTTTGATCCTGTGCAGGGGAAGACAGGCATTACACATTATAGGGTAATTGCGCAACAAAATGCTCAGACCAGAGTGGAGTTCTTTCCTCAGACCGGGCGAACCCATCAGCTTCGCCTCCACAGCAGTCATGTTTTAGGGTTGGGGTGTCCCATTGTTGGTGATGCTTTATACGGGACAGGGCGGAATGGAGATTCCATGCTTCTTCATGCCGCAGGGCTGCAGTTTTGCCATCCCTGCACCCAGGATACCTTGTGTTTTATTTCTTCTCCTGCTTTTTAGCGGATTGTTTTCCTTTACATCTGTTTTTTATTGATATTTCAGAGCTTTCAAGGAGTATTTGCATCCCCGGAAAGATTTCGTTAGGGTTCCTGAGCTGATGTCGATTGAGCTTTACGAGATCTTCCACTGCCTGCTCATTGCAGAAGAGATCAATGGCAATGTGTGACAATGTATCGTTTTTCTTAACGATATAAACCCTGGGCTCTTTGGGTTCTACGGCGGGTGAAGATGTTCTGGGTTCTGTATGATCCACAGGAACAGATTTGTCTGGCTGTTCATACTGGGCTTCGGGTTGGGGCTCTGTGCTGGCTTCTATCCTGGCAGGTTCAATGGGAGCAGGCTGCTGTTGCGACAGGGATGCTTCCTGTTGTCGGGGTGAAATAGGTTGTTCTATCTTTTGTTCCTGTTGAAATACAGAAGGAGCGGCTGAATCCATGTTGGCGGGATCGGAGCCTGCAGGCGGAGAAAGTTGTTTGATAATCAGCGGGCTGCTGATCCCAAGCAAAATAAGTATAACAAACACCCATCTTTTTCTTGGTGACGGGCTTTGTCTTCTGCCTGCAGCCATTCTTTCAGCATTGCGGCGTATAGATCTGTTTTTTACCAGACCTGTCAGGGTAATGGCATCCTGCAATTCAGCAAGACGTCGGCGCATCCCCGGGTAGTCTGCCACTGACTTGGCAGCGGCGTAAACCAGCTCAATGGCATCCTGAAGATTACCACTGGCCTCCGCTGCAGCTGACTGCTCCATATATTGATCTGCCTTCTTTTTACGTGCCGTGATTTCGGCGGTAAATTGAGCGACTTCCTGGTTGCTTAATTCTTTTTTGTGAGCAGTCAGCAGTGTACCGGCTTCGATAATAAAGCCGTTGTCGATTTTTTCTCTGATATGTTGAGCATGATTACTCACAGGCGTTTCCTGAGTAGAACGTTGTTACAAAAGAGATCCAGCCGTATTTGCAGCTGCCAGAGACTATGGGTATATGAACACAATACTGTTGATCATTCTGAGAAATGGAGGGAATGTCAAGCAATTAATTCTACAAGCAGGTCTGTGTGTTTCCAGGGAAAGGGGATTGTTGGCACTTGCAGTCAGAAAGGAAAATTTTTCTGAACGGCTATATTGCTTATGGTGAGGTGTGGGCGGGGGCGGATATTCTGCAAAGATAATCGGGGCTAAATAGGAAAGGGGAACACCTTTCAGGTATTCCCCTTGACGTAACAGGTGAAAAACAGATCTTATGGGAACAGGTGCTTAATAGCGTCTCTTTCGCTTGCCAGTTCGTCCTGATTCTGTTTGATGCGCTCTTTGCTGAAATCGCTTACTTCCAGGCCCTCGATAATTTTCCATTCACCATTCTCGGTGGTGATCGGGAAAGAGAAGATCAGGTCTTCATCAACACCATAGGGGTTGCCGGCACTGTATACGCCCATGCTTACCCAGCCGCCGTTGCTGCCTAAAGCCCAACTTCTCATGTGGTCAACTGCGGCAGATGCAGCAGAAGCAGCACTGGAAGCGCCACGGGCTTTAATGATGGCTGCGCCACGTTGCTGTACGACTGGAATAAAATTGTTTACGTTCCAATCATCATCGACTTGAGGCTTAACAGGCTCATTTTTGGCTGTTGCATAACTGATATCAGGATACTGGGTGGCAGAGTGGTTACCCCAGACAACCATTTGCTGGATATCTGTAGTGTGGCAACTAAGTTTTTCAGCAACCTGAGAAAGCGCACGGTTATGATCCAGACGCATCATTGCGGTGATGTTTTTGGGGTTCAGGTCAGGTGCATTTTTCAGGGTGATAAGTGCATTGGTGTTAGCTGGATTACCAACAACCAGTACTTTTACGTCACGGCTGGCGTGGTCATTCAATGCTTTACCCTGAGCAGAGAAGATCTGTGCATTTGCTTCCAGCAGGTCAGCACGTTCCATTCCTGGCCCACGTGGACGAGCGCCGACAAGAATGGCGAAATCAACGTCTTTGAATGCCACATTGGCATCGTCGGTGGCAACCACACCGGCAACCAGTGGGAATGCGCAGTCATTGAGTTCCATAACCACACCATTGAGCGCTCCCATGGCCGGTGGTATCTCAAGAAGTTGCAGAATAACAGGCTGGTCTGGTCCAAGCATGCTACCACTGGCTATACGAAAGATAATAGAGTAGCTGATCTGTCCGGCTGCGCCTGTGACTGCTACACGTACTGGTGCTTTCATTGGTTTTCTCCTTACATACAGTTTGTATTAACAAAAATAGTAGGCCAAAAAATGAACTACTGTAAAACGAATTCACTTCCCCTGAGGGGAGTACTATCGCTTGTCAAACGCACTGATTGAGCAATTATTCAGAAAGAGATACCCAAAACGGACCATTACTGGTTCCTTTCAGTAGATATATGTGTGCACAGTTCTGTGCATGGTCATGTATTGGTATAATAAATCGCAGGCACCCTTTCCCCCGTTACCCACTCAAGATAATCACGAATACTGATACCTAGCAAATACTAAAAAGTCAAGCCCAGAATAGGTGAGGGCTCATTCATTTATTGCATTGCTTTCCCGTAAAATTCGGGAGAATATACATTTTTTGAGAAAGGTTTTCTGGGAGTTTTTTTACTCAGAAGGGGAATGAATTGTTATTCTGACTGGGTTGCAATAAGACGAATGTTTGGCTTAATAGATATACCTGTCAGAAATGACCATCATAAGGGTTTCAAAGGTAAACCCCCATACGTATCCTCTGGAAACAGGTATGCAGGGAAACAATTGGCCTGGCTTTCCGGGTAGCATCGGCCGTTGGATAATATTGGCCTGGTTTGTTACGAATTCCATGGATAACCATTCATAATGGCTGATCTCAGTGTCTTGCAGGGCAATTTGGGGCCGATTGGAAAGCTCGAAAAGAAAAGTTGTGACAGGTGTGGGGATTCCCATGCGGTTACCGGCTGTACGCACCGGGTATTGTTTGACCAGGTTCTCGTGGGGCAGGGTAACACCACATTCTTCATATGTTTCGCGCCTGCAGGTTTCCAGGAGATTTTTGTCTGTATTGTCTCGTCGGCCACCTGGAAAAGCGTACTGTCCTGACCACGGGTCTCTGGGGTCAGAGACACGTTTAAGTACAAGTACCTCCGGGGCCGGGGTGTTAAGAATAATTGCGGCAACGGCTGCCTCTTTTATCGGTCTGTTCATGGTTGTATGTTGTGGAGGGGTTTCTTTCTCATTATCTCGTGTTCATTTCGGTCATGACGTGACGCATCTGCCATTGCCGCATCCTTTCCCTGATGTGTTTGATTTCATCTCAGCTGATCAGGAAAATCCATATGCGTTCCAGGCATACGTGCGTGCAACGTGATGTATATGGGCGGGCACGGTGTTAACAGCCCGGAAAACATATGTGATATAGTATCCGCAAGGCCTGATTCACGGCTAAGTTTCTTAATATAGGATATTCCGCTGTTGCATTACAGAGAACATAAGAGTATATCAAAATACCTGCTGGAAACGGCTGTTATGAACACCTTGTAGCGATGAAGGGGCCGCATGGAGCAATCGTTTCCTGTTAGAGAGTAATGCATAAAGTGTTTTTAATCATCAAATTAAAAAACCACTGCGTGTTGCATAATCAACTTCAGGGGGAAGAATGGCGATAATAACCATTTCCAGGGGGTCTTTCAGCAGAGGCAAAGAGGTGGCTGAAAAACTGGCCTCAAAGTTATCCTATACATGTTTTTCACGGGAAGTTCTGCTTGAAGCATCAGAAGAATTCAATATCCCCGAAATAAGGCTTTCCAGAGCATTACACGACAGTCCCTCGCTTTTTGAACGTTTTCATCAGGGGCGTATACTTAGATATATGAGTTTTTACAGGTACGCCCTGCTGAAAAGTGTGCAGCAAGACAATGTGGTTTACCATGGTTTGGCAGGGCATTTCTTTTTACGGGATATTCCCCATGTTTTTAAAGTCAGGATCCTGGCCAAGATGGAAGATCGTATCAAGGAAGTCATGAAACGTGACAACCTGTCAGCCCGTCAGGCACGCAATGTGATCATCAAAGATGACGAAAACCGGAGGCTCTGGGGAGCACAACTCTATGGTACTGATACCTGGGACAGTAGATTGTACGATATGGTGCTCAATATAGATCGGCTTACCGTCGATGATGCCGTGGATTGCTTACTTGAAATCATCGTAAAACCTATTTTTCAGACAACCGCCGCATCCCAGCGGATTCTTGACGATATGACCCTTGCGGCCTATATCCATACCCTTCTTATCCAATACTCGCTGATGGTGGAGGTAAAGGTAAAAGACCGTGTTGCTTCGATCGAGCATATGGGTGATGCCTTGAAATCCGACACCTTTCTGCGTGAGCGAATTGAAGAGATCATACAGGGCGTTGATGGGATAAAAGGCGTGCGTTTTGTCGATTCCGCCGGGGAGGTTGACAGACCTGAAGAACTTCGGTCCCGTTCGTTGTGAGGATATCTGCGTAAGTTTTTTCAAGGTGAGGGCTGATGCTGTCTGGGACAAGGGCTAGGTTTGTTGTTTTGAGTAACTGTGTCACTATTTCTTGCCGCGGGGTTATTGCTTGAGTCCGTTCCATCTCCAACTTCTTGTGTCATTTGTACATCTCAATTCTATGTTCTTCCTACTCTTTCTGTAAGACAAGGCCTTGTTGGCTGGCTGAAAAAAGGATAACATCTCACATAGCGTATAGAATGAAATAAAGATAACTTTGTCCTTGCAGTTAATCTCATGATCTATCTTGTGGTCTTTTAGCCGATATAGTAAGTAGCCTGCCTGATGCCTGTCCTCGGGGGACAGATGAGTATAAGGGTCAGGGAAAAAATACATTATCCAATCTTGCTTGTCTCTCAACTCGGTAACGTCATCGCGTCAATGGCCCAATACGGCCAGTATGGAACCCTTGACGCGATGACGTTGCCAAACCGATATCCTAAGAATTTTTGGATAGTTATTCTTTTTCGCGACCCTAATTTCTGGAGAGTTTTGATGCGAATTTTGATCTATGGCGCTACAGAAGCCGGATATATGGTGGCTTTACGCCTTCACCAGGATCATGATGTGACCCTGCTCGATGAGCAGGAGCGTGTGAATGATAAATTTGGCAATCTGGATATTAGCTTTGTCGAAGGGAGTGGCGCTGATGTCGAAGCCCTTATTCATGCCGGTGCAGGCAAAATGGATCTTTTCATAGCCTGTTCCGGATTGGATGAAGCGAATGTGGTCGCCTGCTGGACTGTAAAAAAAATAGTCGATATCGAGACCGTATGCTTTGTCGGCACCATGGAGCTGTATAACAATCTTGTTTCCCATGTACACAGCAGGTATCAGACACCTTATGATATTGATACAGTAATCTGGCCCGAGCAACTGCTTACCCATGAAATATTTCGTATTGTGTCTGTTCCTGAGGCAATTGATGTCGAGTATTTTTCCAACGGGCGGGCAAAGCTGTTTGAGTATAGAATCAAGGAAGACTCATTTATCCGTGACTGCCGAGTTATGGACTGTGCCTTTCCTGAAAATGTTCTGATCGTAGGCATCACAAGAGATCATGAGTTGTTTATTCCCGATGGATCCACCAAGATACTTCAGGATGATAAAGTGGTTTTCATGGGAACGGGTGCGGCTCTTGACGGGTTTGCTGCGCAATTTTTTCAGAAAAACAATACGATAAAAGATGTTGTGGTCATCGGTGGGGGGAATGTCGGCTTTCTTTTAACCATGCAGCTGGAACAGGCGGGGTTACGGGTCAAATTGATTGAGAGAAGCAAGGAAAGGTGCACATTCCTGGCCGACAATTTAAAGAAAACCCTGGTTCTTAACGGTGATGGAACTGATCTGGAATTACTGGAAGGGGAGGCCCTGGGTGAAGCAGATGTGACTATCTGCGTTACTGACAATGACGAAAAAAACCTACTGTGTTCCCTGCTGATGAAACAGCTGGGCTCCAGGCGCATCATCACCAGGGTAAGTAATGAACGTACTGCTCAGCTTTTTGAAAGAGTAGGCATAGATGTGGTTGTTTCACCCCGTGAATCTGCAATGCGAGAACTGATGAACAGATTGCAGTCTCGAAATGTCAATATTCTGGCTGTTGTGGAAGGCGGACAGGGAGAAGTACTCAGGGTGACGCTGGCAGCTGAATTTCCGGAAACCAAGGTGAAGGATATCCATTTTCCGGCAGGTGCTGTGATCGGTGTTATCCAGCGTGGACGGCAGATCCTTATCCCCAAGGGAGAGACCAGTCTCCTGGCAGGTGATATGTTGAAAATTTTTACCAAATCCACTGATGCCGACGCTGTAAAGGCAATGTTTAACAAATGAGACTCATTTATATTTTTTCAGCACTGGGCTTAATCATGGTGGCCTTCGGTGCCATTATGCTGTTGCCCATTGTCGTGGCATTGCTGGAAAGTGAATATTCCACCATTCTTCCTTTTGTGGTTGCCTCGTTTATTTCGATGGGCTGTGGCTTGCTGTTGCAGAAACTGGGAGGTTTTAACAGGAATTTCGACAAACTGCAGCGAAACGAGGGATTGTTGATTGTTTGTCTGAGCTGGGTGGTTTCTGCAGCAATGGGTGCTATTCCATATCTCTTTTTTGGCCTTTCTCCCCTGGATGCCTATTTTGAGGCTGTTTCCGGAATTACCACCACTGGGGCAACCATTCTTCTGGATTTCAGCCAGTATCCCAAGATTTTCTTTTTTTGGCGCAGTCTGACTCAATGGCTGGGCGGTATGGGCATTATCGTTCTCTTTGTGGCTATTCTGCCGCAGTTTGCGGTGGCTGGCCGCCAGATGTTTTTCGCTGAAGCCCCTGGTCCGACAGAAGAAAAAGTAACGCCAAGAATTACCCATACCGCAAAAGCTCTGTGGCTGGTCTACCTGGCTCTGACTCTTTTGGAAATTGCCTGCCTGGCTTTTGCCGGTATGCCTCTGTATGATGCTGTGTGCAACTCTCTCTCGACCATGGCTGCTGGTGGATTTTCTCCCCATCCTCAGTCCATAATGGGGTATGGCAACAATACCATCACCTGGATAGTTACCATTTTTATGTTTTTTGCAGGCAGCAACTTTGCTCTGCAGTATCGTGTGGTGGCTCAGAAAAGGCCACTTGCCTTGTTGAACAGTGAAGAATTTAGGGGATATGTAAAAATAATAGTCATCTCCGGCGTTATTCTGACTGCGCTGTTAATGAGTAAAGACCTGCTCCATGTGGGCGATGCTGTCAGGGAAAGTCTGTTTCAGATTGTCTCCATTATTACCACTGCCGGTTTTTCTTCCACAGACTTTGCGCTCTGGTCGGTGTCGGCGCAGACTGTTCTCTTTGCGGTGATGCTGGTCGGAGGGTGTGCCGGTTCTGCAGGTGGTGGTGTCAAGGTTATCCGGGTGCTTCTCGGATTAAAATATTTGCGACGTGAAATTGTTCAGATCGTACATCCCAAGGCTGTGCTGCCTATAAAAGTCGACAGAAAAACCGTTCAGGACGATATCCTACGTCAGGTACTGGGTTTTCTTCTTTTTTATTTCACTCTAATGACGTTGTCCTCTCTTTTGGTTACAGCCATAGAAGGGAATGTCAGTATCGGTCTGGTTGGTACCGCTGCGACCATCGGAAATATCGGCCCGGGGTTTGGTGAAATCGGTCCCATGGGCACCTTTGGTAACCTGACGTCAGCTACGAAAACGATTTTTATCGTAAATATGGTGGTAGGACGTTTAGAGTTGATCCCGTTTCTTGCCATGCTCCATCCTGATTTTTGGAATTTTGCCCGTAAGCAATGAGTCGGAACGTGGTAACCCCTTATAGGGGAGACGAATAGGCTTGAAACTTCTCTGTATTTGTAATTGGTTACAGGATGCCTGAGGATTGCGCTGGGGCTGTGCAACGTATTGGACCATCATGGGTCTGGCTGATCGCAGAAAAATCAGGTGCACAGTGAGCAGTTTTGGAATTTGTTGTAATAAGGCCCAGGCTGTCTTAACGTGATGAATGATGTTGTACATATCAATCCTGCAAAAGGAAAAAGATCATATCTTGGGCACGTTCCCTGTCGTACTCTCAACCACTGACCAGCGTACCTGTTGCGCAGTAACTGGTCACCCCCAATACTTCAATACCGATATGAGATAGTATTATGACTGCATACCCTCTTGAACAAATGAATGGATATACCGCGTTTCCCGGACCCGTTGTGACGATTATCATGGATGGCATGGGGCTGGGACCTGAAGACGCCAGTGATGGTGTTGCTGTTTCCTACACGCCGGTGTTGGATGCAATCCGCGCAACCCCCCTCAGCACCAGGCTTAAAGCACATGGCGTTGCCGTAGGCCTGCCTTCTGATGATGACATGGGAAATTCCGAGGTCGGTCATAATGCCCTGGGAGCAGGGCAGATTTTTTCCCAGGGTGCCAAACTGGTAAATGAAGCCCTTGAATCAGGGACTGTCTTTACTGGTGAAAGTTGGCGGAAAGCTGTGGAAATGACGGAAAATGGAGGAACTCTGCATTTTATCGGCATGGTTTCTGACGGTAACGTGCACAGCCACATAACACATTTATACATTCTGCTGGAGCAGGCTGCAAAGCAGGGAATCCCAAGGGTTCGTGTGCATGGGCTTCTTGACGGCCGTGATGTGGGAGCAAAAAGCGCATTGGAGTATTTTCGCCCCCTGGAAGAAAAATTGGCGGAGTTGTCCCAGAAAGGTGGTGATTACCGCATGGCTTCCGGCGGGGGGCGTATGGTTACCACCATGGACAGGTATAATGCAGACTGGAGTGTAGTGGAAAACGGCTGGAAGGCTCATGTACTTGGAGAAGCCAGACAGTTTAATTCAGCAGTTGAAGCCATACAGACCTATTATGATGAAGATCCTACCATGGCGGATCAGTATATGGCGAGCTTCGTCATAGCTGAAAACGGTAAACCCGTGGGCACGATTGAGGACGGAGATGCGGTTATTTTCTTTAATTTTCGAGGTGATCGCGCTATCGAGTTGTCCAGGACCTTTGATGAAAAGCAGTTTTCAGAGTTTGATCGCAAGAGGCACCCTGAGGTTTTTTATGCAGGTATGATGCAGTATGACGGCGATGCCATGATCCCTAGGAATTTTCTGATTGCTCCTCCTGCCTTTGAAAACACCTTAAGTGAGTATCTGTGCGATAACGGCATCACTGCCTATGCAACTTCAGAGACGCAGAAGTACGGACACGTTACCTATTTCTGGAATGGAAATCGGTCAGGGTATGTAAATGAAAAACTGGAAAAATACGTAGAGATAGAATCTGATCGTACCACTTTTGATTTGCGGCCCTGGATGAAGGCTGAAGAAATTACCACTGCTGTGATTGCAGCCATTGAGAGCAGGCAGTACAAATTTATCCGTCTCAATTATCCCAACGGTGACATGGTGGGGCACACTGGTGTGGAAGGTGCTGTGCGTATTGCAGTGGAAACCGTTGATCTGAATCTCGGGAGATTATTGAAAGCCATAGAGAAGGCCGGTGGAGTTGCTGTTGTTACCGCTGACCACGGCAATGCTGATTGTATGTGGACTGAAAAAAATGGTGTCAGAGCCCCCATGGTAGCCCATACAAAAAATCCAGTACCGTTTGTGGTGCTTGATTATAGCGGGGCCAACCGCTTTGCCCTGGCTGATGTGAAAAATCCAGGATTAGCCAATGTTGCAGCAACCATATGTAATCTTCTTGGATTTGCTGCACCCTCCATGTACGAGCCTTCCCTGCTTTGCATGGAGGAATGAGTTTTCTTGAACATGTTGAGTTTCACCTGCCTGTAGTATTTATGACTATCTGGGGAAATGCGCTGTCCGTCTTAGGGGCAGCGTATAACCCTTCCTGCCATCTGGGTCTTGTTCTACAGCATCTGCCAAGCATTGGCGAGGGGTAGCGCTGGACGGATAAAATTTTTAAATTAATTCCTTGGCGTTAAAGCTTTTTAAGGCCATAATACAAACAGAAACAATTCTGTTTTTTCTGTGTTTATCCGGGAATAAGGCTATATGAATGCTGCATTCGTCCCCTTGAACTTTGAGCTGTTTCCGGATAGACGATTTCCAACAACAGCCGCCTCAGGAGGGTTCGAAATGGCAACCCGGTCACCGTCTTCTCTGGCTAGCCATATTTCTGCAGTAAAAAAAGGTGAACGCGTTTTTGAAAACGCCTTTCAGGCAGTCAGTCGCATGATTCTTGAAAGTCCCATTGACAAGGTTCTGGTCAATGGAAAGTCCACCTTTGATTTCACTATATTTCGCAAAGATAAAAAACATATTGTGGGAATGTATGATGAAATCAATTCTTTCGTTTCCTTTGTCAAAGATGCCAGTCAGGGTGGTTCCTCCAAGGAAATGGCCTATGTTCTGGTGGGAGAACCGGGCAACGGAAAAACCTTTCTGGTTGAATATCTCTGCCGTCTGTATCGGGAATTTCTTACCAATCCCAAAAACAGGAGATATACGTTTCGGTTTAATAATCTGGACAAAGTAGGAGGTTACGGAGGTATTTCTTCGGTTGAATCACAGACCTATGAAGATCCCCTGGTCTTGGCCATGAATCTCATGGAGACCAGAAAAGAGACCGAGGAGTATCTGACGAGAAAATTCAGGGCCAATGACGAACAGTTGGAGTTGTGGTTTGAAAATTTCAGGCCCCTGGGAGCCTGCTCCGCATATATATTCAATGATATCCTCAACTATACCGGCGGAGATCTGGACGAAGCCCTGAACTTTGTGGAGGTTGTTCCGGTTCCCCTGGTGGAAAGTCTGGGAACTGTGACAGGCAAATATCCAGCCAAGGATAAAATTACATCCTCAGCAGTTGACCTGTTGGGTGAAGAGTCCATTCAACGCTTGTTACACATCACAGATACCAATAATCCGTACCGTTTCGATCTCAGACGCGGAGCCCTTGCCAGGGTTGCCGGAGGAGGCATTCATTTCAGTGATGAAATGTTTAAAAATAAAAAAGATTTGGTCCAGGTATACCTGGGAGTCATCCAGAATCGGACCATTGAAATAGATGGCTATCGCTGGCCCATAGATACCCTGATCATTGCTACCAGCAACAATTCTGAATTCAATCGTTTTCTCTCTGAAAAAGAGGAGGCGCCGATCATCGACCGGTGCCGTATCTGTTATGTTTCCCATAATACTGATTATCTCCTGCAGCGTGAATTGACCGATTACGCCATAGGCAACGAAGCCAAAACCACCCTGACCGGGGAAAGTATGCATCAGGATCCCAACCTGAATTATGCAGCCTCTGTTGCAGTGGCCCTTACCAGGTTGCCAAGATCTGAAAAATTGACTCCTGTGGAAACCATGAAACTTGCTGCCGGAGAAGTAGCAGGTGAAAAGAGCATCAAAACGCTGTCAGAGGTCATTGATTTGCTCAATCAGGAGCATGATATCACCAAGCGATTTGGGCAGAAAGGATTGGGACAGCGTAATCTCGGGCGTTCCATGCAGTTGTTACTTGAAAGTTCGGAAACCAATGAAGGCCGTTGCATGTTTGCCTATGATATCTTTCTTGCCCTTGATCGTATCATTCTTGATTATGTGGCTGATGCCAATGATCGTTCCAAGTTTCTTGATGACTTGAAAATTGCTAAAGGGTTGTACCGTGAGCGGATAATGACTGAAATGTTTAATGCCTACATGGATGAACCTTTGGCTGTGCGCAAGGATGTTCTCAATTACGTGAACATGATCATTGGTATTGATGCAGAAAATCTGGGTGTGGATAAGATGTGGAAGTATAAAAATCCCCAGACCGGAGAGTTGCAGGCTTTGAAAATTGATGAACGTTATATTGACTCAGTGGAGGATTACCTGGGGCTCAAGACCCGTGAACAAAAGGATTCGTTCAGAACCTCCATCCGTCGTATCTATGGGCAGAAGATCTCTGTCAATCCGGACTACGATTTTATGGATAACCTGGAGTTGGTTAAGGCTGTCACTGATGTGCGGCTCAAGTCCGACATTGCAGGGGCAGGAAGTCTTATCGGTGCGTTGGCTAACAGGACCAATGAAGAGAACCAGAAACTGTATGATCGCATGGTGGATACCATGTTGAATAAACTGGGCTATTGCACCACCTGCGCCCAGAAAACCATTGAGTATTTCTGCACTCAGGTTGATGAAGGATAACGTAGATGCCGCCTGGGAGGCAATATGAGAGTAGGCGTTTTTCTCAGATCAAGGCATTTCCAAGAAATAACCACAGCCATATACTGTATATTGCAGGTATTCTTTTTCTGGAATTAACCCGATCTGGAGAAAAAGGACATTTTCTGACAGCCTCCTGGCAGTAGGTACACGACGGCAAAAAAAGGATTATCCCATGAAAAAAATGCTTCAACTCTACGCTGATGCGCGGGAAAAAGGCCTGACTGCAGAGCAGGAGAGTAAAATTCAGTGTGAAATCAGACTGGCTGAGCAGGAGGCTGCAGGGCGGCAATCCCATGCTTTTTTGCCCTCCCATAAACCTGCCAGATCTCTCTATGAGTACACTGATCTGCTGCATCTTCAAGGTGACAACGAGGGAGGCTCCCTTGCTTTTGCCTCTGTTCATTCCCTTGAGTATTTGCTTGAACGAGATGCCCTGCGAGAAAAAGATGGGTTTCCACGTAAAATCCGTATCGGCAAGATTGTTAAGCCTGGAAATGACGGGGATAATAAAATTGTTGTGGTCCCTACCACCGTTGAAGAAAAATTTATCCATGACAACATTCGCCAGCAGCAGGAAGGTGAAGGAAGTGGTGAGGGTGAAGGGGATCAGGATGGTGAAGGCGGGGCTGGTGATGGTGAAGAAGGAGAAGTAATTGGGGAACAGCCGGTCCATGAGCAGCAGGGAGGGGCCGGTGGGGCAGGCCAGGGCGAAGGTGGTAATCATGAGATAGAATCAAATGCCTATGAGCTGGGCCGTGTACTTACTGAGCAGTTTCGGCTGCCTAATTTGAAGGAAAAGGGTAAAAAACGATCCCTGACACGGTATGTGTATGACCTGACAGATAAAAACAGGGGGTTTGGGCAGGTTCTGGATAAAAAAGCCACGATGCGCAGGCTTATCCAGACCAATATAAGTTTGAAACGGATTACCCCTGAAAAGCCCATTGATGCGGAAAACCTTCTTATCTCACCGCGGGACAGGGTCTATCGTATCCTTTCCAAGGAAAAAGATTTTGAATCACAGGCGGTGGTCTTTTTTGTTCGTGATTATTCCGGTTCCATGGGGGGGAGCCCTACGGAGCTGGTGGTCAATCAGCACGTGCTGTTGTATTCGTGGTTGATTTATCAGTATGAAAATCAGGTGGAAACCCGTTTTATCCTGCACGATCTGGAAGCCAAGGAAGTGGAGGATTTTTATACCTATTATAATCTCCAGGTAGCCGGAGGGACCCAGGTTTCTTCAGCGTATGCCCTGGTTAATGAGATAGTTGAGAAGGAGCAGCTCGAACGCGATTACAATATCTATATTTTCCACGGTACAGACGGAGATGACTGGGATACGAAAGGAGAAAAGGCTCTTCCCGAGTTGCGTAAAATGTTATCCTATGCCAGCCGTGTGGGCATTACCATTGCCGAAAATAACTACTCAACAACAGGCAGGAGCGAGGTGGAAACCTATCTGCGGAAATCAGGACTCCTTGAAGAAAAAGGCGATCTTCTACGTCTTGATGTCCTGAAACGTGATAGCAATGAAGGACGGTTAATAGAGGGAATACGAGCGTTGATCTCTTAACCTGCGTTTCTTGAATACAATACAGGCATCGGACCGGTAAGCGAGGAACGTGACCTCGAAAAGGCCATTGATGGACAGGCTTGAACTAACATCAACCCCACAAGAAAACACTGTAGGTAACCATGGAACTCATCAGTCAGCATGCAAAAAAAATCATGGAAGGCTGCAAGGAGCGGGCCCGGGCAGCAGGTTTGAGCTTCCAGGATGAGAGTCTTGAATATATTGTTACTAATAGGGATCTTGTGGAACTCACTCCCAAGGTGATGATTCCGACGTTGTACGATTACTGGGTGCAGGATGTGGAAGTGCTCAAAGAAAAAGGGCGCTATGAACTGTATCCCAGCAACCCTTACGAGACAGTGATCAACACCAGGCCACCGATCTCCTATTACAATGATAATAATCCTGACTGGCTTAACGTGATGATTTTTTATCACGTGATAGGTCACATAGATTTTTTTCAGAATAATATCTTTTTTCGTCATACCTGGGACTATGACTTCACCAGCAAAGCCCTGTCCGACAAGCGGCTCATTGCTAAATTACGTTCAGAAAAGGGGCGCTGGGTTGATTACGTGATCGAGTTTTCCCTGGCCATAGATAATCTGGTCGGCTATTTCGACACCCTGGAAAATCTCAATCAGACGAGGCAGGGGGGCAAGCAGTCTCTGTTGGATTTTTATTTTGATGTGTTTCTACAAAAAGATAAAGGTGGAACGACCAAATATATCAAGGAGATCGAACGATATAACGACCTGGTGCATAGGGTGCCGGATACTGCCCAGGAACAGTTCATCAATGCCATTAAGCTCAAACATCCAGAATTTGAAACGCTCTACGAACAGGAGCAGAAAAAACAGAAAACCAGGACGAATATCGATCTGCTTCAATTTCTGATGGAGCATTCGGAGTTTCTCAAAAAAAGGGAAAATCAATGGATGCTTTCTGTCATGGAGGTAATTCGCTCCACGGGACTGTATTTTCAGCCTCAGATTCGAACCAAAATTCTTAATGAAGGATGGGCGAGTTACTGGCACGAGACACTGTTTCTGCGTGACGATCGCATCAGCGGCCATGAAGTGGATTACTCCCGTGTTAATGCCAAGGTAACCTCGATGCCGAGAGTCGGACTCAACCCGTACGCTTTAGGCATGCGATTGTTTTATTACCTGGAGGATAAAGCTGATAAAGGCAGGCTGCTTTTTGATTATGATCGCCTGAGGGACCGCGAAAAACGCAAACAGTATGACATGGAGAGCGGTGCTGGCAGGGCGTTTATTTTTCACATCCGTGAAAACTATGCGGATTCCATGTTTGTAAGCAGTTTTCTGGATCAGGAATTCATGGATTTGCATAAACTGTTTGTTGCAGGAAAAAGGCTTAATAAGGAACGCATGACCTGGCAATATTATGTCAAAAGCCGCAAAGTGGCTGATTATAAAAACATGGTTTTGGGTTCCCTGTATCATCCACCGTTCATAAGGATTTCCACGGGTGACAATAATACGTTGATGCTGGATCACCTGTTTGAAGGCAGGCAGTTGGTTCGGGATTTTATTGGGCCCACCATGATGGGCATCGAATATCTCTGGGGAGGCTCGGTGGAACTTTTTACTTCGGAACCTTCCGAGGAAGATGGAGATGCCATGGCAGGTTCAGATGAAACAAAACTTGTCTGGCAGCGTATCTTATACACAATGAATAAAAAACGGCTCAGCCGTAAACCTGTCAACGAAGTACTCAAGGTCTGGTAAAACATGGAAAAACATACCATGCATCGTGTACAGCAGGCAATGAGCAACCTCCATAAACATGAAAGCAGCTGGCAGCAGCGGCCGCTGATTTCGTTCACAGAATTTCTACAGGAACTGCTGACATATCCGGACCGCCTGATACGTGATGTCTATCAGGTGTATGCAGATATGATAAAAGCCTATGTGAAAGAAGGGGTGGATGAATATCCAGGTGATCCTGAATCCATCAACTATCTCAATTATGATTGCTATAAGCTCTTTGTTGAGGATTCAGACCGTCCTTTTTTTGCTGACAGGCTGTTTGCCAACCGTCTTATGCGCCATGTGGAGGCCCTGTCGGTCGGAGCTCAACAACGAAAAATATATATTTTTGATGGACCCCACGGCAGTGGCAAATCCACGTTTTTAAGTAATCTGCTGCGAAAATTCGAGGAATACGCCAACACCCCTGAAGGCGCAAGATTAGAGGTGGTCTGGCGTCTTCCCTGTCCTGACACCTTCAGCAATCAAACATCTCTGCCGCCTCACCTGGCTGAAAAATTGAAGGGACTGCTTTCCCCTGATGAAATGCAGCATTTTGAATCAGGAAACTTTCTGCCTGCTGAGGATAAGGAAAAAGAGCGCTTTTTCCATGTCCCCTGTCCCAGTCATGATAATCCGTTGTTGCTTATTCCCAAGGACGTACGCAGGGCTTTTCTCGATGATCTGTTCACAGATGAAAAACTCAAATGGCGTTTGCATTCAGAGAAAATGTATCAGTGGGTTTTCAGAGACGAGCCATGCACCATCTGCACCTCAATTTATGAGGGACTGCTACGACAGTATCGGGACCCCCTCAAGGTTATGGAACACATCTTTGCACGGCCTTATGTCTTCAACCGTCGTCTGGGCGAGGGAGTTTCCGTGTTTAACCCGGGTGACAGGCCTCCAAGGGAGCCGGTAATCCGTAACGAGCATATCCAGCGAAGCCTTAATGCTATTTTTTCGGGTACGCGGCCGGTCAACCATATTTACTCCCGTTATGCAAAAACCAATAATGGTATTCATGCCCTGATGGATATCAAGTCCCATAACACCGATCGTTTGATGGAATTGCACAACATTATCAGTGATGGCATTCATAAGGTTGAACTTATCGAAGAAGGGGTTAATTCTCTGCTGTTTGCAACCATGAATCCGGAAGATAAAAAGATCCTCACAAACCTGCAGGCATTCAGTGATCGTATTGAATATATAAATATACCCTATGTATTGGATCTTAAAACCGAAGTTGATATTTACCGGGATATTTTCGGCAAACATATCGACGAGAGCTTTTTGCCAAGGGTACTGCATAATTTTGCAAGGGTTATCATTGCAACCAGGCTTCGTCAACGCTCCATTGCCATGTTTGAATGGATAAAGGATCCTGAAATGTATGAGTTGTACTGTGATAAGGATCTGCTTCTGCTTAAGATGGAGATTTTCACTGGGTATATTCCGCCCTGGCTCGAAGAAAAAGATGTGGATAATTTTACGGCGAAAATCAGGCGAAAGATTATCCTGGAATCGGAAAAAGACGGCTGGCAGGGGTTGTCCGGGCGTGATTCGATCAAGATGTTTAGTGAATTTTTTTCCACCTACGGGCGTGAAGGCAAGTTGATCGACATGTCCATGCTTGGCGTTTTTTTCAGAAAATATTGCAAACAGGATCCAGACATTTTGCCTAAAGGCTTTCTCGATTCCCTGTTACGAATGTACAACTATGTCGTACTCCAGGAAGTCAAAGAATCCCTCTATTATTATAATCAGGAACAAATCACCCGTGAGATAATCAACTACATGTTTGCAGTCAATTTCGAGATGGGCAATACAGAGATCTGTTCATATACAGGTGACAAGCTCGATATCTCGGAACAGTTGCTTAACAGGTTGGAAGACCGGCTGATGGTCAGCAGGGAATACGCAGCTGAATTCAGGGCAAGCGTACAGAAAAGTTATACAACGGTTACCCTGCCACAGGAACTTATTCGAGATGAAAAGAATATAACAGACACCGCACTGTTTCATCAACTCCAGGACCGCTACGTTCATGCTCTCAAATCCAAAGTTATGGATCCGTTCCTGAAAAACAGAAATTTTCGCAGGGCAGTCAAGGATTTTGACCAGGAAGAATTTCGAACGTATGATCAGCGTATTCAAAGCGATATCACGTTTATGATAGAAAATCTGCAAAGGAAGTACGGGTATACCAGGCAGGGGGCAAAAGAAATCTGTACCTATGTCATAGACAATAATCTGCCACGAATTTTTACTGACAGTTGATGAAACCTGCCGTCTCTGTTTCACTGATAGATGTAGACCGTATGACAGTCCCTGCATGCAGGGCAAGGAGAACTCAAGATGTATGACGTACAATCAGGTGATTCCCTTTACAGGGTTACACTGTATGAAGTGTATACCGGCGAAGGCCCGGTGACCATTAAACTTCAAGAGGCATTGACTGAAAGCGTCTATAAATTTACTGCTGTACCTTGCAATCACATGGTAGAGGCAGAAGAACAATATGTGGGGCGGGGATCATCTGAAGAGGAAGCACTTAATCTCTGCCTGCGGAAGATTCGCAACGTTCCTGTTTCTCAGCTTTTTTACATTACAAATGCAGGGGGATGATAAGGGTGACGGACACCTCTGCAGGTGTTCACCGTGTATCTATATAAATGAGGGGTGGAATGCATACTGAAAAAAGGAACAGGGTTCGCGTTGATTATTCAGCCCAGGCAAAGGTTTCTTCAGCCACAAAGGGCAAACTCCAGGGGATGATCAGAGATATCGGACTTGAAAGTGTGTACGTGTATGTTGATCCTTTTTTGGATTTTGGGGAGATGGTGGATATAGAAGTCACTCTCTTTGGTAAAAGCAGTAAACTCTCGATCACAGCGAAAGGAACAGTGGCTCGTATCGATCAGGATGGTGTGGCTTTTCGATTTGTGAGTCCATTGGAGTGGTGGCCGGTTTTTACCGTATTCCCTTTGTACCAGGACAGCATGGAATTTGTTGCAGGCCTGGATATGCTGGGAAAATTGCGGCAGAGCCAAAGCCCGGTTTCTTCGTATGAAGAAGATTACAAAATCTGATAATGAGTGTAACTTTTCAAAAAGACACGAGAAAAGGAAACAGATTTTGTTCCGAAAACACCTTTCTCATCATAAAAATAACTGTAACCAAACAATATCTTAAAAAACAGTTGTTACATGTGACCTACAATTTTTTAAATCACATATTGGAGGT
This sequence comes from Desulfogranum japonicum DSM 18378, assembly GCF_000429945.1. Classification (GTDB taxonomy): domain Bacteria; phylum Desulfobacterota; class Desulfobulbia; order Desulfobulbales; family Desulfobulbaceae; genus Desulfogranum; species Desulfogranum japonicum. The sequence goes on from NZ_AUCV01000001.1 coordinate 228,033, forward strand.
TACCAATGAAAATGAAGTCTCTTTTACAGGTTGTTGCCACCGGCGCGGCGGTTGCCCTGTTCGTACTCCCGGCTGCAGCCTCAGAAGTTCGCCTTACCGGTTCTGGAGCCAGTTTTCCTGCCCCTATTTACACAACCTGGTTCAAACAGTTTACCCGTGCCAATAAAGGTATTCAGGTCAACTACCAGGCTAAAGGTTCCGGCGCCGGTATCCGTGATTTTATGAATCATACCGTTGATTTTGCAGCAAGTGACGCTGCCATGAAAGACGAGGAAATCGCTAAAGTGGCTGAAGGTGTACAGCTGCTGCCCATGACTGCAGGTGAAATCGTATTGGCGTATAATCTGGATGGGGTAAAAGGGTTGAATTTACCTCGTTCCGTATATCCTGGAATTTTTCTCGGCAAAATCAAAAAATGGAATGATCCTGCCATTGTTGCAGCCAACCCGGGCGTAACCCTTCCGGATGAGGAAATTACAGTTGTAACCCGTGCAGACAGTTCTGGAACAACCTTTGTATTCACCAAACACCTTTGCGCTATTTCTCCTGACTTTGAGAGTGGTCCTGGTACTGGTAAAACCGTTAACTGGCCAAGTGAAGCAAAGATGGTAAAAGCACCTAAAAATGACGGTGTTACCGCAACCATCAAACAGACCCCTGGCGCAATCGGATATATTGAGTATGGTTTTGCCCGTATGTCCAAACTTGAGATGGCCAGTCTTGAAAATAAAGAGGGACACTTTGTAGCTCCCGGTCTTGAAGGTGGCCAGGCTGCCCTGGCCAATGCCGTTATTCCTGAGAATATGATTGTCTGGCTCCCTGATCCTGCAGGTGTAGATTCCTATCCTATGGCCACCTATACCTGGATGATGTTCTACAAAAAATATGATAGCCCTGAAAAAGCAGAAGCACTTCGTAAAATGGTTATCTACTGTCTTGATGAAGGACAGAAAATCGCAGACAAAGCAGGATATATTCCTCTGCCTGCAAATGTCGTAGAGAAAGTTCGCGCTGCCTCTGCCAATATCCAGTAATTCCTGCCACGACTGTGGATTGTCAGGCACCCCATGTCCATGGGGTGCCTCTTTCACTATGGAGTAATAAACATGGCAATGAAACAACTCTCCGGGGCTGAGGAATCTCATTCTCTCTCCAGGCCACCCTCGTCTGTAGATATTCTGTTTGACAAATCCTTCCGTGCCCTGACGTGTACCTTTACCTGGGCTACAATTCTTCTGCTTGCCTTTATCGTCTATAAAATCGGCAGGCAGGCTATTCCAGCTGTCAGCACCTACGGACTGGGCTTTCTGACTTCAACTACCTGGGATGTCAATGCCCATGAATTTGGAATATTACCTGAGATATGGGGTACCCTGTACAGCTCCTTTCTTGCCCTGTTTCTTGGCGGATTTTTTGGAATAACCATTGCTATATTTCTTACACAGGATTTCCTGCCGCACAAACTTGAGATGATATTGAAAAATATCATTGAGCTCCTTGCTGCTATACCCAGTGTCGTCTATGGACTCTGGGGTATTTATGTCCTCATCCCTCTTATACGTCCTGTTGCTGATCTTTTGCATGATAATTTGGGATGGATTCCTTTCTTTTCAACCAGTTTAAGCGGACCTGGCATGTTCCCTGCCGTTCTGGTGCTTTCCATTATGATTCTTCCCACTGTGGCAGCTATCTCACAGGATGCCTTTCGGGCTATCCCGCATAAAACCAAGGAAGCTGCCTTTGGCATGGGGACAACCCGCTGGGAGGCTATTCTACGGGTTATGCTACCCACGGCTTCCGGCGGTATTTTTGGTGCCCTGGTCCTCGGGTTTGGGCGGGCTCTTGGAGAAACCATGGCCCTGGCCATGCTGGTCGGTAATGCCAACGAGATCAGTTTGTCTCTTTTTGCACCAGCCAATACACTTGCAGCCCTGCTTGCCCTTAACTTTCCCGAGGCAGGAGAACTCGAGGCATCTGTCTTGATGTATGCAGCCTGTGTTCTGCTCTTGATTACCCTGTTGGTGAACATAGCCGGTGCAGCTATCATTTCCCGCACAGGCAGCGGAGGGAAAAAATGAAGAATTCATCAAACGAAACATTCCATTTGCCCAAATTGGAGCGTCAGCCCTTTGAACCCCGTGCCCTGAAATCCATTGTTCTCAGCTCCATTACTATATTGTCTGCGGTTTTTGCGTGCGTGCCACTGTTTTCCGTGTTGATTATGCTCATTTACCGGGGTGGAAAGCGGTTATCTTTTGAACTGTTTTATGCACTTCCCCCAACAGCTTTTGAGACAGGGGGGGGATTTGGAAATGCCATTCTCGGCACCTTGTTTATGGTCGGGCTTGCCGCATTGATCAGCGTTCCCTTTGGTATCCTTGCAGCTATCTATCTTGCTGAACTCGGCAAATATAACAAGGTTGCCCAGATAGCCCGTTTCTGCGCCAAGACCATGACAGGACTGCCCTCCATTTTGGCCGGTGTTTTTGCCTATGCAGCTGTGGTGTTGATCATGCGAAACTATTCGGCATGGGCGGGTGGTATAGCTCTTTCCCTGTTGATGATACCTGTTGTTATGTTGACTGCCGAGGAGGCCATTAAAATGGTTCCTCAGGCCATGAAAGATGCAGCTTTCGGCATGGGGTGCACCCAGACCCAGTCTTTGGTTAAAGTTATTCTGCCTGTTGCCATGCCCGGCCTTATTACCGGTGTTGTTCTGGCTGTGGCCCGTGCTGCCGGCGAAACTGCACCGTTGCTTTTTACAGCTCTGTTCAGTGATTACTGGCTCAGAGTCAATGAACCCACTGCCTCCCTGGCAGTATTGATTTACAATTATTCTGGAATGCCGTTTGAAAACCAGATCGAGTTAGCGTGGGCTGCCTCTCTTATCCTTGTTCTGATGGTTTTCATTCTTAACATTATAAGTCGAGCCATCGGCGGTAAAAAACGTATTTAATTCATGGAATTGGAGTGAGAAATGCTCATGGAAGCTCAATCACAGCAGCAAGCAACAAAAACACATCAATATGACGCTGCCGACGTGGTGCTCGACTGTCAGGCAAAGCAGATATTTTATTCGGATTTTCTCGCTGTCCGGGATAGTCACGTACCTATTGTAAAAAATAAAATTACTGGATTTATCGGGCCTTCCGGGTGTGGAAAGAGCACTGTGTTAAAAAGCATTAACCGGATGAACGACCTGATACGAGGGTTTCGATTTGAAGGAAACGTCCATTTTCACGGGATGGATATTTATGACAAAAAGGTCGATCCCGTTTCCGTACGTCGTAACATTGGCATGGTGTTTCAGCAGCCCAATCCCTTTTCAATGTCCATATATGAAAATGTAGCCTTTGGCCTTCGGTTGAACCGCTACAAAGGGGATATGGATGAAAAGGTAGAAAAGGCATTACGTGGGGCGGCGCTGTGGGATGAGGTGAAAAACAAGCTGAAAAATAATGGACTTTCCCTTTCAGGTGGTCAACAGCAACGTCTATGTATTGCCCGCGCCATTGCCACCGAACCGCAGGTGTTGCTCATGGATGAACCCTGTTCGGCCCTTGATCCCATTGCCACCAGACAGATTGAAGAACTGATGGTGCAGCTCAAAGAGCGATTCACCGTTGCCATTGTTACTCACAATATGCAACAGGCACAACGTGTCGCCGATCAGACAGCCTTTTTTGCCGTGGATATTTCCAGAGGCGGTCGTACCGGGTACCTGGTTGAGATGGCACCAACTGCAGAACTCTTTAGTAATCCACAAGAGGAACTTACCAAGGAATACCTTCATGGAGAGTTTTCCTGATTTGAGTGATCATGTCTTGAATCAAGAGAAAACTGCCACCCCAAGAGTTATGAACCTGACCTCTTCCAACTGTGTTTTTCGGAACATGTTGTCAGTACGCTGGCTGGTTGTCTGTTTTCATCTTAGCTCTCTGCAAAGTAGACAATTATTCATGAAATGTATTGCTTCTCCGTGTGCTGCGGTGGTTACAGAGGGGTTTTTACGGTAGGTAATGGGTAAATACTTGATTAATATTGAGGGGGTGGAGGCCTCCCTGCGGGAAGTGCAGAGAGATTTTGGCAAGATTAACGTTGATCTCAATATGCGCCGAGAATCTCTGCGCGACGAGATTATTCTCAACATGCTGGATGGTTATGAGTATGTGAATATGCTGCTCAAAAAAGATGTCAACATCCTTGAACAGAGTGGCCTGGTTCACTATCTTGAACTCAATCATATTGTTCTTTGTGGAACAGGAACCCGGCAACGAAAGAATTACCTCCAGCACATTCAGGCAACCACAGATCGATTTTATCAGCAAGAAGATTTTTCCATCAAAGATCTTCGTATCTGGGCTGAAAAGCATAAGACAGATTCACCATGGAAACAGGCTGCGGGTGCCTACATCCTACAGATAAGCTGGCCACAGCTTTTCAGCGAGGGGAACCATCGTACCGGCGCCCTGCTTATGAGCCATATACTGGTACGGTTGGGAAAACCACCGTTTGTTCTCAGTGTTGAGAATGCAAAAGGATATTTTGATCCTTCTTCCCTTGCTAAAGGGACCAATAAAAATCTGCTGGGAATGTATTACAAGCTGCCTAAAATAAAAAAGAAATTCGCCAAGTTTCTCCAGAAGCAGGCAAGGGAGGAGCTGCTGCTCAGGCTGTGAAGGTCTATTCTTTTCTGAAATGCCTTGATCTGGTAAAATATCCCTGCTCTCTAACAACCCCTAGGCAGCCACCACCTCATAACTGTTTTTTCTCACTATTTCTGCAACCTTTCTTGCCTCTTCAAGGATCTTTTCTGACCAGTACTGATCAAGAGGGTCGATGACGAGTACGCGAAAGAGGTGTTTTTCCCCTTCCATCTGTACACCGAGAGAGTCGTCTACATGCAGGTAACTGCCTACGCTGCAGGGAAACTTTGAAGGTTTGTCCGGTATCCTATGTTTTTTTATGATTTTTTCGTGATGGTATTGGTTGACGATGAGGTCGAGCTTCAGCCCGTGTATTTTGAAAAGTCGCTCAATATAATGCTCTGACCTGTTGGAAGTGGTGTATATGCCGATCTTCCACCCCTCGGCCCTCAGGGTCGTGAACGTATGAATGGTTCCTTTGCGTAACGGTTCATATTTGAACCACCAGAGGTACCACGGTAAGGTAATGTGTTCTTTGGGAATGGCAGGCTGCCAGCAAATCAGGGTATCGTCCAGATCAAACGTAATCAGCATTGCAGTTAACTAAGGGTATGCACCTCAACTCACCGTGGCGTGGGCGGCTGCTGTACATGGGGATCTTGCCGGACTTTTCTCGAAAGGAGAGGCCGGGCTACTACTGCCTTCTTCTGCCTGTCTGGATGCCTGGTAACTGAGGAGGGTGCGTCTGATAGCATCTGGTTAATATCTGAAGGCTAACTATTCGAAACAAATACTCAAAAAAAATGAATTGGACAAGGAAAATTGGCCAAGTTTTCCATGTGAAAGATCTTTCATTTATAGATTATCGTGCCATCCGTTGTTCTTCTTCATCAAAACCCTCGTCTGGACAAGCCTGTAAATAATCGATAAAATTACATAAGGAACCTGGTTTCGTGATCCTCTGTGAGAAGGGGTAGCCGTAGGATGGCAGTGCAAATGACTATACTACAGTATAGCAACGCAACCTGCAGCGCAGATGCTTGCTTCCGGAGCTGTAAAGTCACTTCTGCGTGCCGAATCTGTACGTCTTTTTCACCTGCGTTTTTTATTGTAGTCATCAAGTTACATTTCAACCAGTCTTGATAGGTGCATTTTTGAAAATGCGGGCCATCGTTCTCAAAAAAGAACGAGAAATGTTTTCAAAAACGAGTTATTTTCACTACGCAATGTTTCGATTTTGTAATTTGTGCCTGGTTCAGGCTGTCTCGCGACCTCAACTCTCCTGAGAGTTTTCGCTTGCATTACCTCCTGCGTGCTTGCTCGATCCTCCCGGGAAAGGATGTGTTATGGTATCAATGAATACATATGATCCTGAAGGGTTTTATGACGAACTATTCACAGCTGGCGGTGTTCCCCGGCATGGAGCCAAACTGCTGGTTGAAAAAATTAATTCGCTGCCCCAAGACGATCTGTTTTTACGCCAGAAAGAAGCCGAAGCCCTGCTGTTGAAAATGGGTATCACCTTTAACGTGTACGGGAAAGATGAAGGAACGGAAAAAATATTTCCTTTTGATCTTATTCCGCGCATCATCCCTGATGAAGACTGGCAGCAGATAGAATCTGGGCTCAAACAACGCATTTACGCCTTAAATGAGTTTCTTCAGGATATCTATAATGACAAAAAGATAGTCAGGGACAAGGTCGTTCCTGAAGATTTGATTCTGAGCAGCCAGACCTACCGGAAAGAGTGCGAAGGGTTTACACCGCCAAAGGGCATTTGGTGTCATGTCACAGGTACCGATTTGATTCGGGATCGTGACGGCAGGTTTTATGTCCTTGAAGACAATCTGCGCTGTCCATCCGGGGTATCTTATGTACTCGAAAACAGAATGGTGCTTAAAAGAACTTTTCCAGCAGTTTTTGCAGCTTCCAGGGTTCGTCCTGTGGATGAGTATCCCGTAAAATTACGTGAGATGCTTGAATATCTGGCTCCACAAACAGTGGAAAATCCCACCATTGGGGTTTTGACTCCGGGAATTTATAACAGCGCCTATTTTGAGCATTCTTTTCTCTCTCAGCAGATGGGTGTGGAACTGGTTGAAGGGCAGGATCTGGTTGTTGACGATGGCCATGTGCATATGCTGACCACCAAGGGATTGCGCAAGGTGGATGTCTTGTATCGTCGTCTGGACGATGATTTTTTAGATCCCCTGGCATTTCGTCCTGAATCTGTTCTTGGTGTCCCCGGTATTATGGAGGTGTATAAATCCGGACGCATTGCGCTCGCCAATGCACCGGGAACAGGTATAGCTGACGATAAGGTATTGTATGCCTATGTTCCTCAAATAGTAAAATATTATACAGGGGAGGACGCCATACTCCCCAATGTGCCGACGTATATCTGCAGGGATGACAAGGAAAGAGCCTATGTGCTGGAACATCTCGAAGAACTGGTCGTTAAAGCAGCCAATGAATCAGGTGGGTATGGCATGCTTGTCGGGCCCCACTCCACAGCTCAGCAGCGGGAGGAGTTTAAGAAAAAAATTGTGGCCAATCCCAGGAATTATATTGCGCAGCCAACTATATCCCTTTCAAGAGTGCCAACCATTGCCGGTAAAGGCATAGAAGGCAGACATGTGGATTTGAGACCCTATGTCCTGTTCGGCGAAGATATCTACGTGCAACCTGGTGGCTTGACCAGGGTTGCCTTGAAAAAAGGATCGTTGGTAGTGAATTCTTCCCAGGGTGGGGGGAGTAAAGATACATGGGTATTGTTTCCCGATGAGAATAAGGACTAAGCTATGTTAAGCCGTGTTGCAAATTCAATATACTGGATGTGTCGTTACATTGAACGGGCGGAAAATGTAGCGCGATTTATAGGCGTGAATCTGAACCTGCTTCTGGATATGAACAGTGGGACAGAACAGCATTGGTCGCCGATAGTGATGACCACCGGAGACCAGGAGCTGTATGAAAAGAAAGGGCAGGCTTATGATGAAGCGTCTGTCTTGTGGTTTCTCACTTTTGATCGTGAATATCCCAATTCCATTTTAAGTTGTGTGGCGGCTGCCCGGGAAAATGCCCGGTCCATTCGGGAAATTATTTCACCCGAACTCTGGGAGCATCTCAACCAATTTTATCTTGATTTGATGCGTGAGGACAGTATCCGTTTTGCCCTCCAGGATCCCCAGAAATTTTATCATGTTATTTTGATGCGCAGTAATTTGTTCATCGGGCTTATGAACAACACCATGAGTCATGGAGAAGCATGGAATTTTGCCCGAATGGGCCGGATGATTGAACGGGCTGATAAGACTTCCCGTATTCTGGATGTAAAGTATTTTATGCTTCTGCCAGAGGTTGAGCTGGTCAATGCTCCCATTGATTATGTGCAATGGATTTCCGTACTGCGATCTGCAAGTGCTTTTGAGATGTATCGGCAGACAAAACAGACCATTACCCCAAAGGGTATTGCGGATTTTCTCATTTTTGATGAACATTTTCCACGTTCCATCCATCATTGCGTTACCCAGGCCCAGAAATGCCTGTACAATATTCTTGAATCTCCAAAAGGGCCGGTTCATCCCGTGGGCAAACTTCTGGGAAGACTGAGAGCTGACCTGGACTACATGGATATAGACGAGGTTCTTGAGCTTGGTTTGCATGAATTTCTTGATGGGCTGCAGGTCAAGCTGAACAATATTGATTTAAACATCGGAACTTCATTTTTTAATATTCAACATCACGCTTTTTCTGAGTCCAGGCAGCAGTGAATAATAGGCTTTGTGGGTATTGATTCGTATCGCTATAGTGTCTTTAGTCCGCATTTCTCACGAATATGTTTTGCAGTAAATGCGAGGCACCGGACATGTAGCCGCAGTGCACTACTGCAACTGCCCGGTAACAAAGCAGATGCTGAAAGTTTTGCTCGCCCGCCAGGGTGGATTTTTTGAATTTGCCAGAAAAACAGACTGTTTTGCAGGCGCGTCTGGCAAATACTATGAATTCAAACCGTTAAACAGCTATTCAAAAAAGTCATGAGAAATGCGGGTTAGGCGTGCTGACATGTGCCATACTTTGAATCTTTACCCATATTTTTTTGCTACCCTTTGGGATGCAATGATTTCTACCTTCCAGGAACCCCATGGGAATCCATATAGCTCTTCATCATAAAACTTCCTATCTGTATGACAGGCACATTTCTCTCGGGCCTCAGGTGATCCGGCTTCGACCTGCACCCCATTGCCGAACACCGATTTTGAGTTATGCCATGAAGGTAACCCCTGCTGAGCATTTTCTCAACTGGCAGCAGGACCCTTTCAGCAATTATCTGGCCCGCCTGGTGATACCGGAAAAAACCAGGGAATTTCACGTCGAAGTCGATCTGGTTGCAGACATGATAGTGATCAATCCCTTTGATTACTTCCTGGAACCCCATGCAGAGAAGTATCCTTTTTCCTATAAGAAAGAACTGGCTGTGGAACTGGCCCCTTACCTGGAAAAAGAGGAGCAGGGGAAAGCATTTGCCCGGTATATAGCAGAGATTGATCTTCGCCCTACCCAGACCATTGACTTTCTGGTTGCTTTAAACAGAAGGTTGAATAAGGATATCAGTTATCTGATTCGCATGGAGCCCAATGTGCAGACATGCAGGCAAACATTGGAATTGCGGAGCGGGTCATGTCGTGATTCTGCCTGGCTGTTGGTAAATATTCTACGGCATCTGGGATTGGCTGCAAGGTTTGTATCCGGGTATCTGGTTCAGTTAAAGCAGGATATGAAATCACTGGATGGTCCCTCTGGAGCAGAAGAAGATTTTACAGATCTCCATGCCTGGACCGAAGTGTACATTCCCGGTGCCGGATGGATCGGCATGGATCCGACTTCAGGGCTGTTTGCAGGTGAAGGGCATATTCCTCTGGCCTGTTCACCAAAACCACAAAGCGCGGCACCCATAACAGGCACACTGGATGAGTGTGAAGTTGATTTTAATCATGTGATGTCTGTGCAACGAATCCATGAAGCACCGCGATCAACCAAACCGTATCCGGAGGAAGTCTGGCAGAAAATTGTGACTCTAGGCGATTCTGTCGACCTGGAGTTACAAGGTCAGGATGTCCGTCTGACCATGGGAGGCGAGCCCACCTTTGTCTCCATTGATGATATGGAAAGTGCGCAGTGGAATACCGAAGCTCTGGGAGCGGAAAAGAAAACCCTGGCAGACCGGCTTATGCGAAAGTTGCGTGCCCAGTGGGCTCCTGGAGGTTTTCTCCATTATGGCCAGGGGAAATGGTATCCAGGTGAGCCTTTGCCCAGATGGTCCCTTGAATGCTACTGGCGTAAAGACGGAGAGCCCATCTGGCGTGATGTACGATGGCTTGCCGAGGTAAGCACGGATTACGGATATGGAGCTGAACAGGCGCATACATTCATTACAGCCTTAACAGAGCATCTTGGGGTCAATACAAAGTATATCCGCGCCTTGTATGAAGACCCTGTGGAAAACATGCTGAAAGAACAGCAGCTCCCTGTCAACGTTGACCCCAGGGATCCCAAACTGGAGGATCCGGAAGAACGAGCACGGATGATTCGTATTTTTGAGAAGGGGATTGGAGCCGTTGTCGGATATCTGCTGCCCCTGCAATACGGATCGTGGAAAAGTGGTCCCTGGCCTCTGCGGCGAGAACATATGTTTCTGATCCCAGGCGATTCTCCGGCAGGTCTGCGACTCCCCATTGAATCCCTGCCATGGGTCTCTCCCCAGGATCTTCCTGCGCGTTTTCCTGTGGACCCCATGTCTGTTTTTGAGCCATTACCCTCACGCCAGCAGATGGATCAAAGCATCAGGCACAACGCTGAACACGTCGCTGCAGAGTATATTCAACCCCAACCAGATCCGGTAAAAGAGCTGCACCCCGTGAAGGGAGAAGAGAATGCCTGGCAAGTGCGTACCGCGCTATGCGTGCAGCCAAGAGAAGGTAAACTGTATGTTTTTATTCCGCCAATAGAGGTGCTGGAAGGCTACCTTGAGTTATTGAGCGCCATCGAACATACTGCCTCTGAGACAGGGCTGGAAGTAATTATAGAAGGCTATCATCCTCCTGTGGATCCACGTCTTGCAGCTTTGAAAGTCACCCCTGATCCAGGTGTTATTGAGGTCAATATTCACCCCATGGAGAGTTGGCGGGAACTGATTGAGGGAACAACGACGCTCTATAACCTGGCGAGGAATACACGCCTTGGCACAGAGAAATTTTTACTGGATGGACGCCAGACCGGTACAGGCGGTGGCAACCATATCGTTTTAGGGGGAGCGACACCTCCAGACAGCCCTTTTCTCAGGCGGCCGGACCTGTTACGCAGTCTGATAACCTTCTGGAATAATCATCCCTCGCTGTCATACCTCTTTTCCGGTCTCTTTATCGGGCCTACCAGTCAACAGCCCCGTATTGATGAAGCCCGCCATGACAGCTTGTATGAATTGGAAATAGCTTTTGCAGAGCAGGACCGGCAAACCGACAACTCCAGGTATTGCCCACCCTGGCTTGTGGATCGTCTCTACCGTAACCTGCTGGTCGATGTGACAGGCAATACCCATCGCGCTGAATTTTGCATCGATAAGCTTTATTCGCCGGACAGCAGCACCGGCAGGCTGGGGCTGGTGGAAATGCGGGGTTTTGAAATGCCACCCCATGCCCGGATGAGTCTGGCTCAGCAGCTGCTCATACGTATTTGTTTGAGTTGGTTCTGGAGAGTACCATATCGGCAGCGACTGGTTCATTGGGGAACACAACTGCATGATCGTTTCATGCTGCCCCAGGTGATCCATGATGATTTTGCAGATACCCTGGAGAGCTTCAAACAGGCAGGTTATCCCGTGGATATGGAATTTTTTCATCCCCACTTTGAATTTCGTTTTCCCATCTGCGGCAAAGTCATATTTGAGGGAATCGAAATTGAAATTCGAACAGCCCTTGAACCATGGCATGTGCTTGGTGAGGAACCGGGCGGAGGAGGGACGGCCAGGTACGTTGATTCATCCCTGGAACGATTACAGGTAACAATGTCAGGTGCCAGGAATGAAAGGTATATAGTAGCCTGTAACGGCCGACGAATACCCCTTCATCCGACACGGCAAAATGATGTTTACGTGGGGGGGATTCGTTATCGAGCATGGCAGCCACCAGCCTGCCTGCACCCGACCATTGGCGTACACGCGCCGCTGGTTATCGACCTCATTGATACATGGAATAACAGAGCGGTTGGAGGGTGTACCTATCATGTAGGCCATCCTGGAGGTCGTAATTATGATGTTTTTCCTGTAAACAGTAATGAAGCAGAGGGAAGAAGGCATGCCAGGTTTATTCCCCATGGGCATACCACTGGGCGTCTGAGCAGCATTCCCCCTGCGGAAAACAATCCCTTCTTTCCATATACTCTTGATCTACGTACCTGATCAGAGGTAACATGGACCACGATAGAGGTGTCTGCCTGCAACGGTTTCCGGGTGTACGTCTTTTATCAGTATGCGTGAAGCGCATGGAATACACTATTTTGAGACCGTACAGGCCTGATGCCTGACTTTTGTATGACCAGATCTAAAATGCACAGTAAAAGTGCCGCCAGCCATGAGCAGGCTGCACTTTTTTCTTCTTTCTCTGTTTCTGAGAATTCGTATTGTGAATCACATATCTCTTCCTCTGAAGCCCGGGGGCATTGGCAGGTATTGATCAATTCACTTTCCTGTAAGGACAGTGACACATTGAGCAGGTATCATGACCGGGCAATGCGTATGCGCCAGGAAGACGGCGCAGTTATTAATCCTTTTGATGAACTGGATAAACAGCCGAATTCCTGGAGTTTAGATATCCTCCCTGTCCTGCTTACCTCAAAGGAATGGGAAGATATTGAACTCGGCATCGTTCAGCGTGCCCGCCTTCTTGAGAATCTTCTGGCAGATGTATACGGTGTCCAGGAAACAGCAAAAAAACGTCTGTTGCCTGCAGAAATGGTTTTTGCAAACCCACATTTTTTGCACAGTTGCCATGGCATTCAGCCTTTAGGAGGACGATTTCTCACCTTCTACGGGGTGGATATGTACAGAGATGTCAATGGGACGTTCAAAGTGTTCAGGGATTATACCGATCTTCCCACAGGATTGGGTTATGCCCTGGAAAACCGAATTGTGCTTTCCAGGCTTTTTGCTGACTTTTATCCTAAAAAGAATATCCAGCGGCTGGCTCCTTTTTTTAAAACTTTTCATCAGGCTCTCATAGAAAGGCTTTCCCTGTCTAAAAATGATCCAGGGATTTGTCTGCTTACATCCGGTCCTGGCAACCCGCTTTATTTTGAACAGGTACTGCTTTCCCGTTATCTTGGTTACCCGTTGGTTGAAGGGCAGGATTTAACTGTTCGGGATGCCCAGCTTTTTTTAAAGAAATTGGGGGGGCTGGAACGGGTCGAAGCGCTTTTTCGACATATTTCGGATAGAGAAAGTGATTCATTTGCCTTGCACAATAGCGCAGATACCGGTGTTGCCGGATTGATCCAGGTCTGCCGTGAACAAAATATTGAAGTTATCAATCCCCTTGGCAGTGGCTTTGCCCAATCACCGGGCCTTGCTGCCTTCCTCCCTGACTTGTGCCGTCATCTGCTTGGGCAGGAACTGAAGCTTGCCAATCATCCATCATATTGGTGTGGAGACAAATACGGGTTGGAATATGCTCTGGCTCACCCTGACCATGTTTCGGATCTTGCTCCCCATCAATTTTTCGAGGAAGGGAAGGCTGTTTCTGTTTCCGGGGACCAACTGAGCAGGCACCCAAGGCATTTTTTCGCATCTCCAGAAATTTCACCTTCAACTGCTCCTGTCTGGAAGGGAGACTCTTCTGCATCCCAATACATTCTCTATCGTTTTTATGCCTGTGCCACAGCCGATGGCTTTGCAGTATTACCCGGAGGCCTTGCTTTAACTGCGGAGTCTCTGGAATCTCTTGTGGGGAATAATCCAGCAGAGCAGAGCAGTAAAGATATCTGGGTATTTTCCGATAAGGTGGTGGAACCGGTCAGCCTGATGCAGGGAATGCAAACCATTCCGGAATTCAAACGTCACAGCGACCTGCCGAGCAGGGTTGCGGACAACCTGCTTTGGCTTGGGCGATACCTGGAGCGGGCAGAGGGAATGATCCGACTTTTACGTACTGTTTACCGTAGAGTTTCAGGAGAAGACCGGTTTGAAGATATACCCGAACTCCCTTTTCTGGTCGTTTTACTCAAGCAAAAGGGAATTCTGCCAGAGTCTCCTGAAGAGGACACCAACCAGTTGCTTTCGTTCGACCTTTTTGATTATCTTTACCAGGCAGTTCGAGGGGAATCAGGTGCAGATACAATAATAAACATCCTGAAACGGGTGCTTCAGACCGCATGGAATGTCCGGAACCGATTCTCTCTGGACTCGTTGAAAATGGTCAATATGCTGGATCGACTGGTCCGGCGGGAATCCAATGATCCCCTGGAAGATCTTGACATGATCATGCTCACCTTGAGCGGTTTCAGCGGCCTTGCCATGGAGAGCATGACTCGAGGCCTGGGGTGGAGATTCATGGACCTGGGGCGCAGGATAGAGCGTGCTGTTAACCAGGTGAGTCTCATTCATTCTTCGCTTACCCATATTTGTATTGACTCTGAAACATCGCTCCCCACCATGCTTGAGGTGTCTGACAGCTTGATGACCTACAGAGACAGGTATCGCACTTCGTTTCAGCTGGGGCCTGTACTGGATCTGCTGCTTGCCGATGAAACCAATCCCAAGTCAGTGGGTTTTCAACTGAAACAGATAGCCAGTCATGTGAAGTATCTTCCCCAGCATAATGAGCGAAGGTTTGCCACCCCTGAAGAGCGCCTGGCTCTGGAAATGTTGACAGGGATACGTCTTTTGGATCTCTCCCTGGCAAGTTGCAGCAGTGACATGAGCGAAGAAGATGAGCTCTCCGTGTTTCTGCAGTCACTTGAAGAGAAGCTTGGCCTGTTTTCCCAGCATGTAACGTCGCATTACCTGAGCCGTATACCTACAACTCCCCACTATGGTACTATCCACGGGAGCTTACAGGTATGAAATACAGGGTGACACATACCACGGCATATGCGTATTCGATTCCGGCGTCCCTTTCCCAAAACGAGGTGTTTCTGACCCCACGTAATACTCCGAACCAGAATGTCCTGTCTTCTGAGCTGAGAATAGTGCCTACGCCGCAATATATGCATCGACGGGTAGATTATTTCGGCAATACTGGTCACTTATTCATGGTGCAGCATCCCCATGAAAATCTGCGTATCACAGCAATCAGTCAGGTTGATACCAGTCCATTGCCGTTGCCTGAAAAGCAAAAAACTCTTCCCTGGGAACAGGTGGTTGAACGATTGCATACTTCCGCACTTGAGCAGGATGTGATGGCCTGCCAATATTGCTTTGCCAGTCCAATGATTCAATTGCAGGACGATGTCTTTCAGTACGCTGCACGCTCCTTTGTGCCAGGAGTGCCGATTCTTGAGGCTGCACTGGATATCATGCAGCGGATTTATGCTGATTTTGAATATGATAAAGACGCCTCAACCGTGGATACATCTGTGAGTGAGGTGCTGGGGCATCGGAAAGGGGTTTGCCAGGATTTTGCCCACCTGGGTATCAGCTGTCTTCGGTCGCACGGCCTGGCAGCACGTTATGTCAGCGGTTATCTTGAAACTATCCCGCCTCAAGGGCAGCCAAAACTTGTTGGTGCAGATGCCTCCCATGCCTGGTTTGCGGTGTATATTCCAGATCATGGCTGGGTGGACTGCGACCCCACCAATAACATGGTTCCCAATGACACCTATGTTACCGTAGCCTGGGGGCGGGATTATAGCGACGTCGCCCCTGCCAAAGGCGTTGTCACAGGTGGAGGCGTCCACGACCTGACAGTGCAGGTGGATGTTGCACGTTTACTGTAACCTGGGGCTATATCTGCCGGCTGATTAGCTCATTAATGACGGCTTCTCCCTGCTGGGGATGTAAAGTGCTTCCTGTTTTGGGTGGCGATCCAGCGCAGCCCCCCCTAGACCTCTCTTACCTCCTTACTAGTGCCCACTCGTATACCTTAATGTTCAGAAAATAGTTTTTATGAACAAAAAATAACATTCAAAACGCCTTTGGAAAAAAATAATCCTTGTCTCGCAACGCCTTCCAGGGATCTGCAAAAAATAGCTTTGACATAATCATTTTGATCACTTACAAGACATTGTCTTTAAAATGTGACAACTATAATTTTTCCAAAATCATTTTTGATGAATTATAGGAAATTTATATACGTTCACGTCGCCTTTGATCAACTTTTCATTTGCTCACGTAAGATACCAATGAATTTACCTCCATCCTCAGGCAAAGTCCGTAAAACTTATCGCACATGCATGATGCTGGCGATTTTCAATTTTAGCCTCTGTTCAGCAGCACATGCAGTCACCTTTGAATACGATGCACAGCACAAGCTCACCAAGGCGACCTATGAAGATGGTATGACCATCGAATACACCTATGATGAAGCTGGTAATCGTCTGACACGGACTATTACCGCTGCAACAACACCCGCTGTTGATACCGATGGTGATGGCCTTACCGATAGTGAGGAAACAGATAACTTCGCCACAGATCCTAACAGTACCGATTCAGACAATGACGGTATCAGTGATTACGATGAAATCGTCTACTGGGGTGGTGACTGGAACAGTGATATTGATAATGACGGCCTTATTGCTGTCCTTGATCCTGATTCAGATGGCGATGGTGTAACAGACGGTACTGAACTGACTCAGGGTACGGACCCTGCCATGGCTTCAAGTGTATTGATTGCTTCAGTTACCCTTGAAAATAGTGAAGATGGCACCACATCAAGGTGGCAAATGTACGATGACGACCCAGCAGGGGCCACCATCACCAACGTCTACGACCAAGACAAAAGCAGTCAGGTCATAGAGCTTTCAGGCTCAGGGCAGGATAACGCTTACCTACTGGCCAATGACGATCAGTCCTACTGGAACCTGTCCGGCTATCCGGTATTTTCTTGGAGCATGCTCTACAGTGAGTCCTTTACGGTATTTTTTGCTTTGGAAACTACACAAGGTACCCGCTACATGTATTACACCCCAAGGACCGACAGCGATCTTGGTACAGGCCAGTACATCCATCATGGTATTGGTTCAACCGTGGTTACAGGTAGCTGGTTCACTACAGTGCGTGACTTGGAATATGATCTGAAAACAGCACAGCCTGATAATGAACTAGTATCTGTCACAGCGATGTTGGTTAAAGGAAGCGGCAGGATTGATGATGTCATTGCTTACAAGGATATTCCTACAAATCTTGATTCAGATGGTGACTCCATTACTGACAGGGATGAGCGCGATACTTATGGCACATCACCTTATGCTGCTGACACAGATCAAGATGGCATTGATGATGGAGAGGAATTGACCTACTGGGGCGATGCCTGGAATGCTGACTCAGATGTAGACGGAGTAATCAACCTCCTGGATCAAGATGCTGACAATGACGGCATTACCGATGGCCTTGAAAAAGAAGCAGGAACAGACCCTGCTGATGTTACCTCCATACCTGATAGCATTGTCTATGAAGATGCGGAAGACGGAACCATTTCAGGATGGCAAATTTATGACAATGACCCCACAGGGGCAGTCATCACCAACTCCTACGATTCCGACCTGGGCAGTTATGTCATCCAGTTTTCAGGGGATGGCACCAATAACGGCTACCAGTTGAGCAAAATAGACCTCAGCGATTGGAACAATACCAGTTTCACCAAATATTCCTGGAAGATGCAGTTTGCTGAAGACTTCATCGCTGCCTTTATGACACAAACAACCCAGGGTACCCGTTACATATACTACACCCCTGTAGGAAGCGATTCCTTGGGTACAGGTACTTACGTGCATCACGGCTTAGGTGCTGCAACCATGGACGGTACCTGGCAGACCATAACCCGTGACCTGGAAACCGACCTCAAGGATGCCCAACCTGATAATGACCTGATCTCCGTGGATGGATTTTATATCTTCGGTAATGGCAAGGTGGATGACGTCCAAGCTGTAACAGAATAACCCGCAATACCTCGATACCACTGCTATTCTGTTTTTTTGAGAATTACGACATACTATTACTGACACATATCCCATGAAACGCAGAGTATACACATTAGCTTCCTTATTTGTTGCAGCTACCCTTTGCCTCAGTTTTACACCCCAGGCAGTCCAGGCTTCCACACAGCCTTACATTTCAGGGCATCAGGTCAACTTCGGTACAGGTAATAAATACCTGAGTGCCACAGACGTTCGCTTCAACAGCCCAGGACCAGGATTATCCTTTTCCAGAACATACAACAGCCAGAGCGATGAAAGCTCAGTGCTGGGCTACGGATGGGTAACCAATGGCAACCAGCATTTGATAATTGCAACCAGCGAGATTTCCGTGGTGAAAGCGGGGGGACGGTATGTCACCTTTACAGCAGATGGTGATAACCGCTGGATCAATGAAACGGGCTCTTTGCAGGTTATTACTCTGACTGCAGACGGCTATACACTGACCCAGAAAGATCAGACCACCCTGTTTGATACCAATGGGAACATAGTTAGGTACACCGATAAAAACGGCAACAGCATCCATTACACCTATACGGATGATCTGCTGTCCTCAGTGAGCAATGACTTCGGCAATGCCATCACCTATACCTATACGGATGGCAAACTCACTGGCATCAGTTCAGCCCAGGGTGATTACCAATACGCCTATGATAGCAATGACAACCTGACCACTGTTACCCAGCCTGATAACACTACCATCCAGTACCTATATGAGGATAGCAACGACGTTCACAACCTCACAGGGGTAATCAATGAGGAAAACGTTCAGACCCTCACAGTGGAATACGATAGCTATGACAGGGTTATCCGTTCTGCAAAACAGGGCGGATCGCAGGAAGTAACCATTGATTATCCTGCGAACTATTTGCGAACCGTAACCAATAGCCTTGGGGTGGTTACCACCTACCACCTGGATGTGCTGCATGGGATCGTTAAAGTGGGTTCCTTTGAAGGTCCAGGGTGTTCCTCCTGCGGTTCCACCTCTGATACTTCCTATCTGTATAACGATCGTTTTCAGGTGGAGGAATCCACCAATGGCAAAGGGGTGAAAACCAGCTATACCTATGATAGTGATGGCAATAAGGCCTCCATGACTGAAGCTGTTGGTACTGAACTGGAGCGTACCACCACATACACTTATGAAAATGACAGGGTAAAAACCATTACTGAGGCATCCGTTGCTAACAGTGGGCAGAATGTGGTTACTACCCTGGACTATGACTCCAATGGTAATCTGAAAAGCAGTACTGAAAATGGATACGACGGTTCTGTCTCCATATTCCGTACTACTAGCTATACCTACAACAGCTATGGGCAAATCAAAACCATTGATGGCCCCCGTACTGATGTGCCTGACGTTACCACCTTTTGCTATTATGCAAATGATACTTCTCAAGGGTTGAACCGTGGACAGTTGCATACCGTCACAAATGCCAAAGGGCATGTGACCACCTATGGTGATTACAACGCTTTGGGGAAAGCTGAGACCATCATTGCTGCTAACGGTTTGACTACAAGGTATACCTATAACGATAAGAAGCAATTGCTTTCCTCTGACACAGGCGGATTGATTACTTTCTATAGTTATGATGATGCAGGTGTGTTGCAACAGATAACCAACCCTGGAAATCGAATCATTACCTACTCTTATAATACAGCTGGTCAAATTGAGACAATTGCTGATAGCCAGGGGAATGCGATTACATATTCCTATGATACCGAAGGCAAAAATACAGGGCGACAAATTAAAGACCCTGACGGTACACTCAAGGCTTATTTAAACTTCGAATACGATGACTTTGGTCGCGTTCATGTTGTCAGGTTACCAGGCGATGCTGAACGAAGTTTTGACTTTGATGAGGTCGGAAATTTGGTTACAGAAATAAACGCAACAGGTCTAGAAGCCAGCAATGATTACGATGCGTTAAACCGAATTACAAGTGTTGCCTTGGATGGTAAGTCTGTTGGTGCCTATTATGACCTGCATGATAACCTGATTCAATTTGATGACCCTAGAGGCAACAGTACCACCTTTACTTATGATGATTTTGGCCGAAAAACTCTACGCTCGGCGCCAGATACTGGTGCGACCACTTATCTGTATGACGAAGCGTCGAACATAGTTTCTAAAACAGATGCACTCAACAGGACCGTGACAGTTGAATATGATGCGCTAAATCGGCCCGTAAAAACGGATTACGCTTCCCAAGCTATCACTTATCTTTATGATCAGGACGTTCACAGCACTGGTAGGGTAAAGCAGATCAACGATGAATTTGGCAGTATCGTTTTTGATTACACCGGGCTTGGACAACTGAGCAGAGAAGAGCGAACTATTGAGGGTGCTACGATTATCACCGGTTATGGATATGACGTAACAGGCGGACTGATCAGTATTACATATCCCAGCGGAATGGTTGTAACCTATAGAAAAGGATCGACTGGGCAGGTCGAATCTGTATCAATTGATGGTCGCACAGTTGTTTCTTCTGTCACTCACATGCCTTTTGGTCCACTGAATAGTGCGCTTTTGGGTAACATATTAATGAGTCGGGAGTATGATCAACGCTATAACCTTACAAGTCTCCAGGCAGATACTTTGAACTATACCTACGAGTATGACAAGGAGGGACATATAACCGGTATAACGGGGAAATCTTGGCAAAGACCCTCTGCGTTGTCTGAAATCTACGCATATGCAACAGATAGTAACAGGCTGTCCGGAAAGGATGAACAGACCTATGCTTATGATGCTGTGGGTAATATTACATCAAATGGCACTTTGTCGTTTAAGTTCGATGCACTCAACCGTCTTGAAAGTGTTGAGCAAGAAGGTGTAACCATAGCAACCTACGGATATGATTATGCCAAACGCCGCATCAAGAAAACCGTTGCTTCAGAAATTACCTATTTTATCTATGACCTCAAAGGTAATTTGATTGCAGAAACAGCAAGTAACGGAACTGTGCAGAGAGAATATATCTATTTAGATGGTGAGCTCATTGTACAGAAACTGTACCAAGAAAATATGGGTTTGTACTATGTGATTAACGATCATCTGGGTGCTCCCCAGCGTATGATAAATGAGGCTGGTAATATTGTCTGGAAGGCAAACTATTTACCATTTGGCAAGGCTCAGGTCACACTATCCTTGGTAAGCAATAACATCCGGTTTCCAGGTCAGTATTTTGATAACGAGACCGGATTGCATTATAACTGGCACAGATACTATGACCCAGAAATGGGTCGTTATTTAACCGCTGATCCAATTGGGTTTGAAGGTGGCGATGTTAACTTCTATTCTTATGTCTGGCAAGATCCCCTCAATTGGATTGATCCATGGGGATTATCAGGAGAAGCGGGCCGATATGTTTGTTCAAAAATAAATGATTGTCGTGAATATTGTAATGCGTGTTGTGCTCTTTTTTATATTCCCAGTACTGTTTATTACGCTAATAAAACAGCACTCGATCATGCAAATGCTGTTAGTAAGGGAATTGATTCAGCTATAGATGCATATGATATGACTAAAAAAGGAGATGGACCAAGCCCAACATTGACTCATCAAATATTTAAGAAATCACAAAAGGCGAGCGATGGAATTATGGCAACTAAGGACGTATTAGACTCAACCAAAGAATTTGCTGAGAATTTAACTGATTCCATACGAAGTTGCCAAGAAGGATGCGCTGGCAAAGATAAATGTTGTTATCAGGAAAAATAAAGATTTTCAACGTATCAATGAGAAACTACCAAATACTCTTATTATTTGTATTCCTTATCTCACCAGCATTTCTCCATGCAAAATGCATCGAAGGTGATTGTGAGAATGGATATGGAACGTATTCTGATTTCTGGACAACTTACAAAGGACAACATAAGGACGGAAAATATCATGGAGAAGGTGTCCTGACTTTTCGTGTGGGGGGAGAATATGTTGGTCAGTTCCAAAGTGGGCGTTACCATGGCCATGGTCATAAAACAGTTCCAGGTTCGCAAGATTATGAAGGAGAGTTCAAAAACGGTGAATATGACGGGAAAGGGACGTTACTATTTCCAGATGGTTCAAAGTATATCGGCCAATTTAAAAATGGACAACCACATGGACAAGGGATCTATACAAATCCAGACGGCACAAAATATGATGGGCAATATGTAGAGGGGAAAAGGGAGGGGAAGGGCACTCTCATTCTACCTGATGGCTCTAAGTATAGCGGGCAATGGAAAGATCGCTTGCCAAGTGGACAGGGCAGCTATTTTTGGGCAGATGGAAGAAAATATGTTGGTCAGTTTAAGGCAGGCGATCAAAATGGACAAGGGACTTACACTTGGCCTGATGGGAAAAAATATGTCGGCCAATTCCATGATGGATTACGACATGGCTTTGGAACAGAATGGATTAACGATAAAGTCAGCAAGTCAGGTTATTGGCTCAATGATAAATATGTAGGGGAAGAAAAAACTAACGGTTTAATCGACGCTGAATAGTTTTTAGCCTCGTCAGACAAATCTATGGGTAAATTCCGGCACAGGCAAATTTCCAATATTATGATATAGCGCGATTTCTCTCAGTGTATCGCTTCTGACACCATACGATTTTCTGATAGTCAGTTTTGCTTTATTGTTAAACCCTTCCGAATACCTAGCGCTATATCTTGTTGGTATATGATTTCATTTCGCCCAAAGCCCTTTTACCCATAACGAGAAGGGTTTGGGCGAAATGAAATCGTTTTTCCGCCAATGCTTGGGGAGATGAATCGTTCCGCAACTATGACAAAGACCCCTTAAAATCACCACAATATCCCTGTTTATTGTAGCATTGCTGATTTTCCCTCTTTCAGCAAAACAGGAACAAAAAACTGTACAGTAGGGGATAAGTCACAGGGGCATTGGAACGTTAATCCTGTTGGTACTTTCAGCTGCTGCGTATCTCTAGGATCACGAGCAGCGGATTGTCTGTGATCTTATCTGTTAAAAATTAAAACAACCGCAATTGTAATATTGCTGTCTCTAACACACGTTATCGCGATGGAAAAGAAGAATAAATCATTTGGCAGTGTATGTTTTAAGGTTGCATTATTTTCTGGTATTTTTTTTGCGCTTTTGGTCAGCAATAACGCTATTGCTGCCTCTGTAACTCTAACAGCTACAGATCTTGGAAATGGAGGAGTTCGTCTTTCTGCAAGTGCATCTTTTGCATCCTGCAAAGTATGTGATGCTTATGGGAATTGCCATACGAATAATAGAGGAAGTGTCAGTATACCTTATAGGTGCGCAGATAGTGGGGAAGGGTCAGCCGAATGTTCGGTAATTCTCGATAGAGGGACATTACATGGGACAAGAAATTTTACCGCTAATGCTTCAGATTGTAAAGGTAGTGCTAGTGACAGCATAACCACAGAATTTGATAATACCCCAACTGTCAGTTATCAAGAGCCGACAGGAGAGGTAGAAGAGCCATTTGATATAAAAGCTAATGTAGTGTTCAAACCTACCTTGCAAGAAAACAAAGGAACTATTAATGCGTATGTTCGCAATGCCTTTATTGCTCGAAAAATATGTAAGACAGAAAATTGTTCTTTTAGTTATGAAGAAGAAACTGGGAGTTTGTATGATTTAAACCATGGTGGGCCATATACAATAATAATAAGAGCTTATGGCGGTGGAGCTTCAGCTGAAGAGAGTGGATCCATTACTGTTGATAAAACTCCAGAAGTAGAAATTACTTCACCTGCTGGAACTGTCAGTGAGCCATTTGATATAACCGGGACAGCCACTTTTAAACCTACTTTAAATGAAGTTAAAGGTACTATTACACTGTATGTTCGTAATGGTTTTGTTGCTAGTAAAAAATGTATGACAGAAAATTGTTCATTTAGCTATAAAGAAGAAGTTGGAAAATTGTTTGACCTAAATCATGGTGGGCCTTATGAGATCAGAATGCGTGCAAGTGGTGGTGGCATATATACTGATCAGACTAAAGATATCACTGTAGATAAAACTCCAGAAGTAGAAATTACTTCACCAGCTGGAACTGTTAGTGAACCATTTGATATAACTGGGACAGCTACTTTTAAACCCACGTTAAATGAAGTTAAAGGTACTATTACACTGTACGTTCGTAATGGTTTTGTTGCTAGTAAAAAATGTATGACTGAAAGTTGTTCGTTTAGCTATAAAGAAGAAGTTGGAAAATTGTTTGACCTAAATCATGGCGGGCCTTATGAGATCAGAATGCGTGCAAGTGGTGGTGGCATATATACTGATCAGACTAAAGATATCACTGTAGATAAAACTCCAGAAGTAGAAATTACTTCACCAAAAGGAATGGTTACCTCTCCCTTCAATGTAACAGGATATGCCACGTTCAAGCCAACTTTAAATGACGTGAAAGGCACGATTTATGCTTATCTGAATGGGGCATATCTCGGGTCTAAAACATGTTCCACGCTCTCATGTGATTATAATTATCAGCAAATCAATGGAGCTCTAATTAATCGTAATATTGGTTCTTATACTCTTCGCTTCAGGGCTACGGGAAGCGGTGCAACAGCTTATGCAACCGAGCAGTTTCTCGTTACAGATATAATACTTGAAAATAATTTAGACGATGAATGCCCTAATGATTAAATAAATTATATGCAGAGATTATCGAAAAAGAAAAACGGTTAAAACTCTATGCGCCATATATGGGTGTTTTCTTTGATACAGGTGATCTTTGGAGTATTGCTTTTAATGGAATACACGAAACAGGGTCCCAACAAGGTAAATCAACCAGGATGCTCCGCTCCTTACGTCGCGTTTATTATTTGGGACATTATGTGTAAAGAAAGCCATGAGCATCATACAAGAAATTAAAGAATCATGGGGTTGGGTTGGAATTGATCTTGTTGAGATTGTAGGGGAAAACGATTTCGGAAATCTGATGATTAGGGACTCGCAAGGCCAGTATTGGCGCCTCTGTCCAGAGGATGTCTATTGTGAGGTCGTCGCCAAGAATAGAGAGGAGCTTGACCGCCTATCTACAGATCAAGAGTTTTTGGAAGATTGGTACATGCGAGCGTTGGTTGAGCAAACTACCCAGCATCTTGGTCCGCTCTCTGAAGGTCAGAAATACTGTCTCGTAATCCCTGGAATTATTGGCGGTGAGTACGCAATTTCAAATATTAAAAAGGTATCAATGATTGAGCTCGTGCGTTTCTCGGGTGATTTGGCTTGCCAAATCAAAGGACTGTCTGATGGTGCTCAAGTTCAGCTAAAGGTGGTAGATTGAGTGTGCATAAGAAGCTGTGCAGTGGGGCCCGTTACGCTATGCCACTCCTGCTAGAAGCGACGTAACATATTCCTCCCAGAGTGCAGTTGAATTTGGAGCCAATGTTGCTGTCACTGAGACAGTTGTTTTTTGGGGAGGAAGCTTATTTGGTGTTTTTTTTGAAAATTTGCCTCACGAAAAGCATTCAAGCGATCTTGCCGGAGTGTTGGGGATCTCTCTTCAATTGCAAATCAATCAATAAATAAAGAAGGACTGACTACTGCTGCGCGAGTTTTAACGAAACATGCTTCGGAACAAAGGGTGTCAGGAACATTTCCTAAAATAAGCGGAGGCATTGTAGAGCAAAATAAAGCCGCTCGACAAATAGTTGACGATATATTGGGTAATTCTAATTCAACATTTGCCAATTTAACTTTGGGTTGTCATTTCTATGGAGGTCCGAGAGCCAGATGGAAGAGGCATAAGGTATAATAGTGACGGAAACTTTCTGGTTTTCTTGACAAGAAGAAGAGATAAGCATGAAGTCGAAATTTAGCGTGGATTTTTTTAGCGATGAGCGATACGAATATGTGACTGCAGAAATATCATACGAAGGTCAAATTCTTTGTCAAATTAGTCAAGACAAAGGAAAAAGCAATATGCTAATTGAGTTTTTCCATGAACAGCGTGTTTTGGCGAAACAACCCAAAATGAAGTTTTTTGTTAATGATTTTCTTTTGTTAATAGAAGGTGTTAAGAATGATTTAGCTACCTATCGCTAAGAACGGTGGGCTTCCATGTGCAATCGACGTGATTATAAACAATCGTTAAGCCATACTTACTGATTACCGCAAGATAGCATGCTAACCGATCAGCGGTACTAAGCCGACACCTTTCCATCCGGAATGCAAATTTTAAGACCTTGAAAGTACAAAGTCCTTAAATAAAAAAAGCACTTAACCTATGAACAGGCTAAGTGCTTGATATATATGGTGGGCCGTCGGAGACTCGAACTCCGGACCAATTGATTAAGAGTCAACTGCTCTACCAACTGAGCTAACGGCCCACATGCGTACAATTTGTGGGAGCCCATGAATATCATAGGTTGATAGTTACGTCAAGGGTGAAAAGGCTTCTGGAGATTTTTGTCAGCAGAAAAAGAAGTGGTGGTTGTGTAGCTGTTCTTATTTCCAGTAATTTTTTTAAAACTCCTTGACATTGACGAGAATTGACCTATCTTCACATGTATTTCACGTAGTATAGTCAATGCCTTATAGTAGGCTGTGTCTGCTGTCATGTAAAAGCAAATGATTTTTAGAAGTTGGCTTGCGTGTACAGTTCTTACTTGAGAATCTCCCCGGAGAAGAAAAAGTTCATCTGACGTGAAAATAACCGGTTGAAAAGTGTGCCCAGAAGTGTACTTTTAATCCGGTTGTACTACTTTTTTCTACTTTATATGAGGAATGCGGGTCAGCCCCTTCCCACCATACATGGACAAATCATCAGAAACGACCACCCAGGACGAGGCTCCCTCGAGTAAGGGGGTATTTGATCGGCTGCGATCAGTCTTCCGTCTGCGTGCAACCCCCGATACCACAGAAGAACTGGAACATGAAATTCAGGAACTGCTTGAAGAAGGCGAAGAGCAGGGACTGATTACCAGTGAAGAAGAACGCCTAATCAGTTCTATTTTTGATTTTCGTGAAACCGAGGCGTCTGAAATCATGACCCCTTTGGCTGATATGGTTTGTGCGGAAGAGCACATGTCCATAGAGGAACTGGTTCAGCTAATCAATGATGAGGGCTATACCCGTATACCACTATACAGGGAAACCCTGGATCATATCATCGGTATTCTCCATGCCAAAGATCTGCTGAGGATATGTGCCAACGGTAACGGGCCTGAGCATGATATTCATCAGTATCTTATTCCGCCCGCCTTTATCAGAGAATCAAAACCCATCACAGAGCTTCTTCGTGAGTTCCAGGCCAAAAAAAATCATTTGGCTATAGTTGTAGACGAGTTTGACAGTGTGCGCGGCTTGATCACCCTTGAGGATGTGATTGAGGAAATCGTTGGTGAAATTGACGATGAGCATGATCAGGATGAAAGCTGGCTGCGGATAGTGGATGATCAGACCGTAATTGTCGATGCAAAGATTGACGTGGAAGATGTGGAAAGACATTTTGCAGTCACCCTTCCCGAGGGACCCTATGAATCCGTTGGAGGATTTATCGTGCATCAGTTAGGCAGGGTGCCTGATGTCAATACCATAGTGGAGAGTGATCAGCTCGTTTTCCGGGTTTTGGGCGCTGATAAAAGACGGGTGAAGTCGGTACGAATTAAGAAGCGGTCAGATGTTGTTTTACCCATCAGCTGAATTGTCCCTGAGCCGGGGGATAGGTTGCAGCGTTTTTTCCTTTATCCTGCTGTTTGTTGCCATGCCGGGACTTGTCGGCGGCTGGCCTTTGCTTTTTATTGCCCTGATTCCAGTTCTTTACGTCTGTCTCTATAGCGCTCCCAGAAACAGTTTTCTAGCCGGAATGATTGGTGGTTTCGTCTATCATCTGGCAACAATGTATTGGATAGTCATTGTTCTTGGGCAATATGGTGGCCTGCCTGTATGGATTTCAGTACCTGCTCTCATGCTTTTAGCCCTCTATATGGGGCTTTATCCTGCACTTTTCTGTTTGTTGCTCAGTCGTTTAACAGGTCGGTTTTGGCACAGAGAGCGGTCCATCGCCCCTCTTGTCTGGGCTGCGCCTGTGCTGTGGGTGGGGTTGGATTATCTTCGCAGTGTGTTGTTTTCCGGTTTTCCCTGGTTGGACATTGGCTATGGCCTGTATTTACACCCACAGTTGATCCAGGCCGCTGATCTTGGGGGGCATCACTTGATCACCTTCAGCCTGGTTCTCGCAAATGGTTTTATTCTAGCCATTATTGACCGGCAACGTAAGGCTGTGCGCTGGAATGTATCCATGGAAAGGCGTCTTCTTCTTTATGCCTGCGCTTTTTTGGTCTTTGTTTTCGGTTACTCCTATCTCAGGTATGAAGTGGTCGGGGCCCAGGCTACCAGAGCTTTACAGGCCAAGATCGGACTTGTGCAGGGGAATATAGATCAGTCGCTTAAATGGTCGGCAGAGGCCAAAAAACGAACAGTTGAAAAGTATATTTCGCTTTCAGAAGAACTGCTGAAAAATAAGGATACGGAGCTGATCGTCTGGCCTGAAACTGCTGTTCCTTTTTATCTGCAGAATGATCCTCTTGCTGATCATGTCGGCAATTTTGTCCAGCGCAATAATGTCTGGTTGTTGACTGGAACACCCATGTACAATATTACCGGTCCCAGACAGGCACAATATTTTAATGCTGCTGTCTTGATAAATCCTTCAGCGCATGTTGCCGGTACGTATTCCAAAAGGCATCTGGTGCCTTTTGGGGAATACGTACCATTGAAACAGGTACTGCCTTTTCTCCAGCCATTGGTGGTAAATGCCGGTGATTTTACAGCAGGTGATTCAGCTGCCCCTTTATCCATGGGGTCTGTCAAGCCCGGTGTCCTGATTTGTTATGAGTCGATCTTTCCGGATATAGCAAGGCAAAGTGTTGCAGAAGGTGCTAATATACTCGTCAATATCACAAATGATGCCTGGTACGGCAGATCCAGCGCACCATATCAATCTTTGGCTATGTCTGTCTTTCGTTCTGTGGAGACAAAGCGTTCCCTGGTACGTGCAGCCAATACAGGTGTGAGCGGTTTTATTGACCCTGTGGGCAATGTATGGGAAGAAACAGCGATTTTTACAGACAGTGCCATCTCGATGTATGTGCCGGTGTGGGAGAAGAAAACAGTCTTTAACAGATCTGGCTGGGCCTTTGGATTAGCATGTTTTTGTGGCATGGTATCGGTTTTGATTTTTTACCGTAATCGCGAATAACTGGTCTTTTTAAGGTTTGCTGGAGAGAGCTGACATAATGAATATGCCTCATTTATGGGCATTTTGATGAGGTGAATGTGTTTTGTCAGCGTTTCTGTATTGTGTCCTCAACTGGCCGTTTTGGCCTTACTCCCTATGGTTTTATAGAGTTGTAGGAAATTCGAGCTGAGAGGAAAATCGGAATTCTCTTTTTCATCACTTGAGACTTCCGCAATTTCTATGTAATATATTGCCCTTTTGTAAAGGCGCATGTTGTGTGGCGCCGGTTTTATTAAATGTATTATTGAGAAGGATTGTATTATGGCAGAAATGACTGATTCTGCAGAATCTCGACAGGTGCTTAATGACCTCAAGGGCAGAATGCTTGCCCTGAAGGAGCATCTTTGACTTAGAGGGCAAGAAGGAACAGGTAGAGATACTGGAACGTCAGACCTTGTCACCGAATTTCTGGAATGACCAGGGAACAGCCAAAAAGGTTCAGCGTCAACTGGGACAACTTCAGGATGTTATTCAAAGCTGGGAGAAAAATTTCAGCGATATTGAAGATGTCGACACCTTGCTGGATATGGCCATTGAAGAGAATGACGAGGAAACTTTTGGCGAGGTAGAATCCAGCCTGGGGCAACTCAAAGAACGTGTCGACCTGGTTGAGCTGGAATGTATGTTCAGCGGCGAGCACGACAGTGGCAACAGTATGGTAACCATCCATGCCGGCGCAGGTGGAACAGAAGCCCAGGACTGGGTCGGGATGCTGTTGCGCATGTATCTGCGATGGGCGGAGAGCAAAGGATTTAAGGCTGATATTCTGGATCTGCTCCCTGGTGATGAGGCTGGAACCAAGAGTGTGACCATATTGATAAAGGGAAAATACGCTTACGGATATCTTCGATCAGAGATAGGTATTCATCGTCTGGTGAGGATTTCTCCCTTTGATGCCAGTGGCAGACGGCACACATCCTTTGCCTCGGTGATGGTTTTACCTGAGCTGGATGATAGCGTTGAAGTGGATATCCAGGATAAGGATATTCGCATTGATACCTATCGTGCCAGTGGAGCGGGTGGGCAGCACGTCAACAAAACCGACTCTGCCATCAGGATTACCCATTTACCCTCAGGTATTGTGGTGCAGTGTCAGAATGAACGTTCACAGCATCGCAACAAGGATATGGCAATGAAGATGCTTATGTCCAGACTGTATGAACGGGAAAAGGAAGAGCAGGCCAAAGAGCATGAGAACCTGCAGGGGGATAAGAAAGAGATCGCCTGGGGATCACAAATTCGTTCGTATGTCCTGCAGCCTTACCGACTGATAAAAGACCATCGGACCTCCCATGAAGAAGGCAATGTGGATGCAGTGCTCGATGGGAAGCTGGATGCATTTATAAAAGCCTATCTGCTCTGGCAACCGTCGTAACGAGGTAGACGTAGGGTACTACAGGCATAAGCAGGAGGTGTGGGGGCTGTTTCATCATGAAAACGACAATCCGGCAGCAACAGGAAGAGCTGGAGCACATAACCCTCTCCCCCTATGCCTGTTTCAGTAGCCAGTCCCGAGGAAGATTCTCACCCCGGAAAGAGAATCGACGGTGTGATTTGCGAACCGCCTTTCAACGGGACCGGGATCGTATTCTTCACTCCAAGACTTTCAGGCGCCTGAAGCATAAAACCCAGGTATTTCTGGCGCCTGCAGGTGATCATTACCGTACTCGACTGACCCATGTTCTGGAAGTCTCCCAGATTGCACGGACCATGGCCGTATGCCTTCGCTTGAACGAATATCTGACTGAAGCCATTGCCCTGGGGCACGATCTTGGTCATACCCCTTTTGGACATGCAGGAGAATTCAGCCTCAATCAGTTGCACCCCAAAGGGTTCAAGCACAACAACCAGAGTCTCAGGATTGTCGATTTTCTGGAAAACGATGGCTTGGGGCTGAACCTGACCTGGGAAGTCAGAAACGGAATTCTCAAGCATTCAAAAGGGTATGGCGACATTTTGCCTGACAACGGTAATGAGCTTGCTGCTACCCTTGAAGGACAGGTGGTTCGCGTGGCCGATATCATGGCGTATGTTAATCACGATTTGGATGATGCCCTGCGCGCTGATATGGTGCATGGGATGGATATTCCTTTGCACCTGCGTAAGGCGCTGGGCGAAGATTCCTCAGATCGTATCAATGCCATGGTCAGTGATTTGGTAAAAACAACCCTGCATTTTGATGACGGAAGACTTCATCTCAGCGATGCCATGCAGGAGACCATCAATGAAATGCGTGCCTTCCTCTACGATAATGTGTATCGGAACTGGCGAGTACACAGCGAATTTGAGAAGGCTCAACGAATAATCCGTGATCTGTATGCATACTTCCTTACCCATGAATTCCCGGAACATGGTACTGGAAAATGCTGCAGCAGGGATGAGCCCATGACAGATCAGGCGCGTGAGAGGAGAAACCGTCAGGTCTGCGATTTTATAGCAGGGATGACAGATCGCTACGCCCTGTCTCTTTACACCCAGATATATATGCCCAAACCCTGGAGTATGCGCTGAAGGTTGCCTGATTCAGGGGCATATTTCATTCTAGAAGACAAACAGACAGCCAATGGGCTGTTTATTAAGCAACATGGATAACAACGCCTTGGAAACAAACAAGAAATACGATCTGCCCAAAGGATATCAGTTTGATGAAGTGGAACAACGCTGGTATACGCGTTGGCTGGAGGAAAAAACTTTTGCTGCAAAGATGGAAGAAGGTGTGCCTTCTTTTTCCATTGTTATTCCTCCACCGAACGTGACCGGGGTTCTGCACATCGGACATGCCTTAAACAATACTCTGCAGGATATCCTGGTTCGCTATCATCGCATGAAAGGGCATAATACCCTTTGGGTACCTGGCACTGATCACGCTGGTATTGCCACACAGAATGTTGTGGAAAGACAGCTGGCCACTGAAAGCAAAACGAGGCATGATCTGGGCCGTGAAGGGTTTATTGAACGTGTCTGGAAGTGGCGTGAAGAAAAAGGCGGAACGATCATTAATCAGTTGAAACGCATGGGTGCCTCCTGCGATTGGGATCGGGAACGATTTACCATGGATGAAGGATTATCCATGGCTGTTCGCGAGGTGTTTGTACGTTTATATAAAGAGGGGTTGATTTATAAAGGGGATTACATTGTTAACTGGTGCCCCCGTTGTCATACAGCCCTGGCCGATGACGAAGTCGAGCATGATCCAACCGATGGTAAACTGTATCATATTCGTTATCCTTTTGCGGATGGTTCCGGTCATGTGGTGGTCGCCACAACCCGTCCGGAAACTATGCTTGGTGATACAGCCGTTGCTGTGCATCCGGAGGATGAGCGCTATCAGGGGCTGGATAAAATCGGAATTTCCTTGCCCTTGACAGACAGAACCATTCCCGTTGTTTTTGATCATCATGTCCAAAGGGAGTTCGGTACAGGTGCATTGAAGGTAACCCCTGCCCATGACCGCGATGACTATGAGATCGGCCTGCGTCATGATCTTGAGCGGCTCAAGGTCATGGATGACAAGGGCATCATGAATGACGCTGCCGGTGCCTATGCCGGGCTTGATCGTTTTGAGTGCCGCAAAAAGATCGTTGCAGATCTTAAGGAACAGGGCTTCCTGGAGCGCATCGAAGAGTATCAGCACGCTGTGGGCAAGTGTTACCGCTGTTCAACTGTGGTTGAGCCAACGACTTCCAAACAGTGGTTTGTCTCTGTGCGTCCCCTGGCAGATAGGGCTGTGGCAGCGGTGCAGGATGGTAAAATTAATATCTATCCTAACACTTGGTACAAAACTTTTTATTCATGGATGGACAATATACGCGATTGGTGTATTTCCAGACAGATCTGGTGGGGGCACCGTATTCCAGCCTGGACCTGTACCGAATGTGGCGAGGTCATGGTTGAAATTGATGATCCTTCCACGTGCAGCAAGTGTGGCAGTGCTGACCTGCGGCAGGAAACCGATGTGCTCGACACCTGGTTCAGCTCTGCATTATGGCCTTTTTCAACCCTGGGATGGCCTGAGCAGACCAAAGAGCTGGCTACCTTTTATCCCACCTCGGTGTTGATTACCAGTTTTGACATCCTCTTTTTCTGGGTAGCCAGAATGATGATGATGGGACTGCATTTCATGGACGAAGTGCCTTTCCGTGATGTCTACCTCCATGCCCTGGTGCGAGATAAGCATGGCAAAAAAATGTCCAAATCCACAGGGAATGTCATCGATCCATTGGTTATGATCGAGCAGTATGGGACAGATGCCTTCAGGTTCACTCTTACAGCTTTTGCTGCCCAGGGGCGTGAGATTCGAATGGATGAAGAGCGGGTTGAAGGATATCGTCGTTTTATCAATAAATTGTGGAACGCAGCCCGATTTGCCCAGATGCATCTGAAAGAGGTGGAGCCTGGTATCACAGAGGTGGTAAGGCGACCAGATGAACTGGATCTGGTACACCAGTGGATCTTAAGCAGAACCAATCAGACAGTGATTGAAGTCCGTCGGGCACTGGACGAATATCGTTTCAATGATGTGGCTTCACTGATTTACCAGTTTATCTGGCATGAATTCTGTGATTGGTATGTGGAATGGATCAAAGGAGATCTGTACAGTCAGGATGCTGATCGAACCCGTCATGCGCGGGGTGTCCTGCTCCATGTTTTGGAGACTGTTCTCAAACTCCTGCATCCTGTGGCGCCTTTTGTTACAGAGGAGATCTGGAGCCAGCTGCCGGGAGATCGCGGAACTGTTATGACAGAGAGCTTTCCTGAGCCGGACGCAGGGTTGGATAACGAATCTGCCCAACGCGACATGGAACTGCTTATGGATGTGATTTCCGGACTGCGAACTGTTCGCACCGAGGCAGAGCTGCATCCTACGGCTAAGATTGAGGCAACAATTATTTGTCCTGATCCTGCTAAACGTACACTTCTTGAGAACTTCGCACCTGCAATTCAGACCATGGTGCGCGCTCAGTCCATTACCCTGGTGGAAAGTGGTACCGTGCCAGATGATGCCGGGCACACAATGATTCAGGATATTGAACTGGTAGTGCCATTGTCAGGGTTCATTGATGTGGAGGCTGAGCTGGAAAAATTATCCAGAGAGAAAACAAAACTGGAAAAAGAATTGCATCGGGTACAAGGGAAGCTGGGGAACGAGAAGTTTCTTAACAATGCTCCTGCTGATGTGGTCGCTAAAGAAAAAGAAAAATTGGCTGAATTCGAGGCCCATCTGGCTAAAAACCAGGAATCTGTAACCCGTTTGCAGAAATTACGTTGATATGGATAGTTATCTTCTTGAAACAAGTCTCCACACGTTTTTGCGTGAAGATCTGGAGCATGGCGATATAACCACAGATGCCATCTTCGGGCCTGACGATCAGGCCCGGGCCAGGTTTATTGCCCGGCATCCCATGGTTGCCGTTGGCATGGAAGAAGTCGCTGCAAAGGTGTTTTCTCTTCTGGATTCACGGGTTCAGTGCCTGCACCCGGTGCCAGACGGAAAGCTGGTTGATACAGGTTCCGTATTACTTGAGTTTGAAGGCGCAACGCGGACCCTGCTGCGTGGTGAACGCGTTGCATTGAATCTTGTACAACGTCTTTGTGGTATAGCTACCCAGGCAGCCCGTTTTGTAGAACGGGTGGCTGATCTGGACGTGAAAATCGTAGATACCCGGAAGACCACCCCAGGTCTGCGCATGTTGGAAAAATATGCCGTACGTGCTGCCGGGGCCTACAACCATCGTTACAGTCTCAGTGACGGGGTACTGATTAAGGATAATCACATTGCGGCCTGCGGCTCCATAACCGAGGCTGTTCAGCGGGCACGTAGAGGAGTCCCCCATACGATTCAGATTGAAGTCGAAACAGATACCATGGAGCAGGTAGAGGAATGCCTGCGTTGTGGAGTGGGGGTCATCATGCTCGACAATATGGACCTTGCTACCATGCGAAAGGCTGTTCAACTGATAAACGGGAGAGCATTGGTGGAAGCTTCTGGTGGAGTAAACCTGGAAACTGTGCGTGATATTGCCGAAACAGGGGTTAATATCATTTCAGTGGGAGGTTTGACACACTCTGCTCCTGCCTGCGATATTGGTATGGACTGGTTGTGAGCTTGTAAAAGACGCGTCATCACCGGTTCATAGGTGGTGGCGTGCACTCTGTCCAGTTTTTTGAATCTGACAGGAGACTATTCCTTTCTTCATTTCATACGACTTTATATTCGTTGCCGGCCAATGCCAGCATTTTACTTTTTTAGACTTGCGGCACAGGGGACTGTGCCGAACATCTTATGCAAAAAAGGCTTTTTGTTGCCCTGGATTTACCTGAAAATATTCAAGAGCGTATAAGGCCTCTATGCTGCGGTCTGCCCAATGCTCGCTGGATCCCCCCTGAACAGTTGCATCTGACTTTGAGTTTCATAGGAGAAGTCGATGGGGCTACCTTTCATGATATTCGTGAAGCATTACATGGCATATCAGCACCAACATTACAGTTACAGCTGGACGGGATTGGTTTTTTCCCGCCACGGGGAAAACCTCGAGTGGTATGGATAGGCCTTGCCCGTAATCAAGTCCTGTATGATGTGCAGAAAAAAATACACACTCGATTGCTGCAGCTGGGTCTTGATATGGAGACACGAAAATATAGCCCTCATATTACCATAGCCAGGCTCAATAATACTCCGGCAGCTAAGGTCGGGCGATATATGGAAGAGTATGGATTGTTCTGCACTCAGGAATTTGAAGTGAGTCAATTTGTTTTGTATTCCAGTGTGCTTGGGCGCAAAGGAGCCACACATCTGGTTGAGCAGGCATATCCCTTGTGCCGCTGAAAGGCCGGTCTCAATTCAAAACAAACATTCTGGTGGCCGGTTACATTTCGCATCTGTTTTGATGCCGGGCATTCGCATGTAAGTGTGAAATTCGATAGTTCACTGCGGCTGCATGTCCGGTGTCTTGAGTCTTCTGCAAATATAGTCGTAAAAATTGGATTAGAGAACGATCCATAGTTGGGAGCAGAACATGGACGGAGTAGAAAGAGCAATGAATGTATTTGTAAGGAAAGAACAAAAAAAGGGGTTACCGAAAGGTAACCCCTTGAATATGCCTGGAGGCGACGAGCGGATTCGAACCGCTGAATAATGGTTTTGCAGACCACTGCCTTACCACTTGGCTACGTCGCCTTGCTCTGTGCGGCACCTTTATACCACAGTTAAAAATTTTGACAAGAGGAAATTTCGTCTATGGGAACTACACTATGGGCTTTGGTTCAGGATCACGAGAAAGAACTGCAGGAGCTGCAGGAGCGGATCGGCTATTTTTTCCGGGACCTGCAGCTCCTGCAGCTCTCCCTTGTGCACAGTTCATTCGCCTTTGAGCGTTTGGATGATAATCGTCACAATGAGACTCTGGAGTTTTTAGGAGACGCTGTTTTAGACCTTGCCGTAGGCTATATTCTTTTTGATCGCTTTCCCAAACTCCGTGAAGGCAAGCTCACCCGCATCCGTTCTGCCCTGGTCAATGAAGCCGGTCTTGCCCATATGGCGAGAGAACTGGAGCTTGGGCAATATCTCTTATTGGGCAGGGGGGAAGATGCCTCCAATGGCAGGGAAAAATCATCCATTCTCAGTTGCGCTTATGAGGCACTGGTGGGAGCACTGTTTCTTGATGGTGGGTATGAGCAGGCCCTGGACTTTGTGCGTCGTTTTTTCGAGCCCCTTATTGAGGAACGTGGAGATCACCTTGTTCATGCTGATTCAAAGAGTGCATTGCAGGAGTTGTTGCAGGAACAGCACAACGAAGGACCTGATTATGTCCTGGTGGATGAAGAAGGGCCGGCCCATGCAAGGATTTTCTCTATTTCCGTCAGGTTTCAGGGGGAAGAGCTTGGGCTGGGGCAGGCATCGAGTAAAAAGGAAGCCGAACAGAAGGCTGCCCGTGCTGCCCTGGAATGCCTGCAGAATACTGACCAGGAATAAAATTTCATGTCTGCCATATCTCAGGTTGTAGAAGTATGCCGTTGATTATCCCGCTGTTTATTCCCCATGAGGGGTGCCCCCATGCCTGTATCTTCTGTAATCAGCGTTCCATAAGCGGTGAATCAGAAAAAATTGACAGGACAACTGTTCAACAGACTGTTACGCAGTGGCTGCAATGGAAAAAGCCTGGCCAACAGTGTATGGTTGCCTTTTACGGTGGCAGTTTCAGTGGTCTGGAAAAGAAGCGACAGCAGGAATTGCTTGGAGCAGTGCAGCCCTATCTTAAAAACGGAAGTGTGCATGGCATTCGCATTTCAACCCGTCCCGATTACATTGACAGGCAGAGGATTGCATTACTGCAGGAGTATGGAGTAACGCATGTGGAACTTGGCGTCCAGTCTCTCGATGATGAAGTTCTGGAGCGGTGCAGGCGTGGGCATAGTGCGAATCAGGTCAGGGCTGCCGTTGCATTATTACAGCAGGCTGGCTGTGTTGTTGGAATGCAGTTGATGCTTGGGCTTCCCGGGCAAAGTTTCACTTCCCTGCGTGGAACCGTGTCTGATACCATTGCCCTGTCTCCAGACATGGTGCGTATTTATCCCGCTTTGGTGGTTGCGGGATCCAGGTTGGAACAATTGTGGCAGCACGGACGTTTTACCCCTCTTTCCCTTGACAAGGCCGTTGTCCAGGCTGTGTATATGAAAAAACAATTTGATAAAGCCAATATTCAGGTTATACGCATTGGACTGCAGGTCGGAGACTCTTTGATGCAAAGCCTGCGGTCAGGACCTTTCCACCCGGCTTTTGGTGAATTGGTCTTCAGCCGAATGATGCTTAAAACTACCAGAAAGATACTCGCCGCCTGCGGAAAACATGATAACCTGCGGCTGGTGATTAACCCCAAAGACCAATCCGTTTTTCGGGGACTGCGCTCAGCAAACCTGCATCGTTTGTCTGAACTCGGCCTCCTGGAACGTTTCAGCCTGGAGACAAGCGAAAATATGACGCGTCATGCCATAGGCTGTATGGTTGAACCATAATAGACGTTTATCGATTTTTATGCTCAGTATCAATGATTTAAGCCTGCAGTACGGAAGTAAGCATATATTTAGAAATATTTCAGCCCAGGTGCATACCGGGGATAGGGTGGGGTTGATCGGCGTCAATGGCGCTGGCAAATCAACGCTGCTCAAGATCATGTGCAGGGAACAGGATGTAGATCCGGGAATTGTTTCTACAGCCTCCTGGTTTTCAGTCGCATATCTGCCGCAGGAGATTACTACGGATCTTGGTGAGAGAACCCTGTATGAAGAAGCTGAATCTGCCTTTGCAGATGTTCTTGCCAAAGAACAGGAACTGCAGGAGGTCGGTCGGGAATTGTCTCTGCTTGATGAGGATGACCCGAGAATAGAAGAGCTGCTTAATCTTCAGGGGGAGCTACAGCACGCCGTTGAAGGTTGCGATATCTTTCGTATACGGCCTCAGATAGAACAAATACTTACCGGGCTTGGCTTTACCCATGCAGATCTTGATCGCAAGGCGTCCAGTTTTTCCGGTGGATGGATTATGCGGCTTTTGCTGGCCAAGTTATTGTTGCAAAGACCGTCCCTGCTGCTTCTTGATGAGCCTACCAACCATCTGGATCTGGACTCTCTGACCTGGCTGGAAAATTTTTTACAGCAGTATCAGGGTGCCCTGATTGTCATCTCCCATGACCGTACTTTTCTGGATAGGGTAACCACTGCTTCCTGGGAGTTGAGCCTTGGGAAACTGACCGTGTATAGAGGGAATTACTCCCATTATCTTGTAGAAAAAGAGCAACGTCTGGAACTGGAACGTGCCGCCTATGATAATCAGCAGGCATTAATTAAACAGACTGAACGGTTTATTACCCGTTTTCGGGCAAAATCCACCAAGGCCAAGCAGGTACAGAGTCGTGTCCGGCAACTGGAGAAAATGGAGCGCCTGGAACTTTCCGAAACCGATCGCACCATAAATTTTTCATTTCCGCCTGCAGCTCCTTCAGGACGCGATGTACTCATGTTGCACAATGTTAATAAAGCCTATGGGAAACAGCAGGTTTTCGATCAGGTCGAGTTTAACCTGCAGCGAGGCGATAAGCTGGCAGTGGTCGGAGTCAACGGGGCAGGGAAGACCACGCTGCTGAAAATCCTGGCAGGCCTTGAACCTGCTGAAGGTGAAATCAGGCAGGGGCATAACGTTATTCTTACATATTTCGGTCAGCACCAGGCCCAGGAACTCTCTGCCGAGTTGAGTATTGTTGATACAGTCTACCATGCTGCAGACGATATGACCATTACCCAGGTTCGTTCTCTGCTGGGAGCGTTTTTGTTTACAGGTGATGAGGTTGAAAAAAAGGTACAGGTTCTCAGTGGTGGTGAAAAATCACGGGTAGCCCTCGCCCGTATGTTGGTGCGACCTGCCAATTTAATGTTGCTGGATGAGCCGACCAACCATTTGGATATCAGCTCCCAGGAAGTCCTGCAGGATGCCATGGCCCAATATGAGGGGACCATCATTGTCGTTTCCCATAACCGTTTTTTTGTAAATTCGTTTGTTAATAAAGTCCTGGAGATACGGGACGGCAAGGCAAATATTTACGAGGGAAATATAGACGATTATCTTGCCCAGAGAGAAAAGCTGGAAGCCCTGGAAACTGAAAAAAGTGAGACGTTGGAGTGCAACAGCACACTGGAAAACGAAGATTCCTCCAGTGGCAGCAGGGTGGATAAAAAAGAACAGCGCAGGCAACGTGCTCTTGAACGTGAAAAACTCAATAAGAAATTAGGGCCTTGGAAAAAGAAGAATGAGCAGGCAGAGGAGGAAATTGAGCAGCTGGAGGTCCGAAAGGCAGAACTTGAAGAAATGATGGCCGCACCCGATCTGTATGCAGACCAGGAAAAATGGACGGAAGTGAGCAAAGAATATACCCGGGTTGAACGTCGTTTGGAGCGGGTGTACAGTCTCTGGGAAGAGGCACAGGCAGCCATAGAAGAAATTGAACAGCAGATCTGAGCAATGTCATCGTAACTGCTCACAGTGCCCCTGATCTTTCCGCGATCAGCCTTGCTTACGTATGGGGCAATACGTTGCGCCAGCCTGCTTGCGAAAACCTCAGGTGCCATGTAAATAGTTACAAATACAGGGGAGTTGCAAAGCTTAGTCACTTCCCCTATGAGTACTTAGTGTCTCTCCATAATGAACAACAGGTGAAAAAGATATGAAGAAAATAGGAATTGTCCTTTTGCTGGCAGTAGCGCTCGCAGCTGGCATTTTTGTATATATGTCCAGGAAGGCAGGCGATATTCTTGATTTTGCCACGTACCTTCCTGAGAATACATTGGCCACTGTGAGTATTACCAACCTCAACGAACTGACTGATTCCTTTGGTTCTTCAGCCCTGGGGAAATTCCTGGCCAAGGAAAATATCAATGCTATCCTGGATGAGTTGCAGGTGGAGCCAGCAGTTCGCGACCAGTATGACGGGACCCATGATAGCGTTGTCAATCTTTTAACAAATCCGGCTTTTCGTGCTGTTTTCGGCAGGGACGCCACCTTGGCGATTTTACCGCCGGACATGGCAGCCATGAAGGACTCTCCTGATAAGGAACTGCAGCGGTCAACCATCATCTTTGCAAGATCAATGGCCTCCAGCGCTTTGGACGGGCTTGCCAAACTGATGAGTAACAGTGTTACGGCAGAAACTGTCGACGGACGTGCAATGACCAGGATAACCATGGAAGACGGTCAGCATATATATGGGTTGACTGACAAGGATATGGTTTTACTCTCCTATGATCCATCCAGCTTGATACGCTGTATGTCTTTTCATGAAGGTGAAGATACGCTGGCAGGCAGCACTGTTTTTGATCAGGCAAGGGAGTACTGGGACACTGTTCCGGAAGAACAGGTGTATGGCCGTCTGTTTGTTCACGGGGATAGTTTAAGAAATACGGTTGCAGCAACAGGGCAGAAAGACGTGGAGCTGTTTCTGCAGTACACCAAAGGGATAACCTCCATTGTCAGTGTCGCTTTCCAGCAGGCAGATCTGCTCCGGGTTGATTCCCAGGCATTTTTCGAACCAGATCAGTTGCACCAGGTCATGAAGGATGCCATTGCCGGTCAGGCAGAGAAAAATACTACCCTGTCATTGGTCGGGGATACATGTCTTGCATATTACTGGTCCTCTTCCCTGAATCCTGAAGTTACTCGCAGATACCTGCAAAACGCGGATGAGAAGGGTATGCTGGATATGCGAACACTTTTTGCCGAACAACTGGGGCTTTCCATTGATGAGGTTTTAGACGCTTTTGGTCCCCAGTATGGCTTTGTTGTGAATGAAATCGTTAAGGGTGGTTTTTTTCCTATTCCCAAAGTCCTCCTGTTTGCAGAAGTTCGTGACCACGATGCTGCTGTAAAGGTGGTGGACAGAGTAAGAGAGGCAATGAATCAGACCGGATACGCCCGTGAACAGCAGTGGCCCCACGGCGAGAATACCATTTACTACTGGTCTGTTTTGCCAGGTGAAACTACACAAATTGCCCTGGTTATGGCAGATAATATGGTCTACATGGCTAATGGTTCCTCTACGTTGACAACACTGCTTGATAGACAGGGAGAGGATACCGGTTTGAAAATGCAATTGGCACAGGCTATGGGGAAAACCATGCAGACCCAGGTTGAGACGGCACGATTTGGCACCTATCTGGTGTATCCTCGTCGAATGGCAGGAGAGATGCGTGGGATTATGCAGTGGCTGGTAGATATGGTGGCCGTTTCCAAGGGAACTTCTTTATCCCGGATCAGCGGTGAGTTTATTCGCCTCATGCAGTCGGTGGAAGTGATGACGGGAACTACAACGCTGGCTGATGACCATGCTACATGGAGCTGGACTCTGAAGTCAGCGAAAATGAATGAACAACAATAATACATTTTTGTGAAAATTATTGTGTCCATGGTTCCAAGAGCCTGTGACGGGAAGAAAAAGCTCTTGCCGAAAAAGGGAATTCTGGGGTATTGATGGTGCTTTGCAGCGACTAACCTTAATTTTTCCTGTGTTTTTTACGGTATCAGTGAAACCTGGTGCAAATCGTTCCGGGCAGTGCTGAAAGGGCAGGTGGTTTTTTCAGCGCACCTGTTTTACGGAAGAATATGTGGATAAAAGGTCAAATTTCTGCAGGTAAACACATTGGGGGGCCATGTGGAAATTGCATGGATCTTCCTGCTAATTGAATGGAAACTCAAGTTGCTAGACTTGGGCTCATGCTCTCCTCAGGCACATTGTTGCCAGCAAAGGAGAGGGCAAAGGAGGTGGAAGTGGTTTTTGAAAGTGAAAAGAAACTCTGGCTATCCGGTAATGAGGCCATAGCATTGGGTGCCTGGGAAGCCGGCATCACTGTAGCAAGCGGATATCCAGGGACTCCATCCACAGAAATAATGGGTAATTTTAACACCTACGATGGTGTGTATGCGGAATGGGCGCCGAATGAAAAAGTCGGCCTGGAGGTAGCCATCGGTGCATCTTTCACTGGGGCGAGGGCTTTGGCAACCATGAAGCATGTTGGCTTGAACGTTGCTGCAGATCCGCTGTTCACATCTGCCTATACCGGTGTTCGCGGCGGGCTGGTGATTCTGACAGCCGATGATCCGGAAATGCATAGTTCCCAGAATGAACAGGATAACCGTAATTACGCTTTTGCAGCAAAAATGCCCATGCTTGAGCCTTCAGATCCCGCTGAAGCAAAGAGTATGATTGGTCGGGCCATTGCCTTAAGCGAAGAACTGGATACCCCGGTACTGTTCCGTATCACTACCCGTATAGCCCATGTCAAAGGGGTGGTGGAAAAAGGTGAACAGGTTGAGGTACCTCAGACATCCATTGAAAAAGTACCGGCCAAGCTGGTTATGCTGCCAGGAAACGCACGTGTGCGGAGAAAGTACGTTGAAGAGCGCATGGCAAAAGCCAGGGAAATCGCCGAAACTCTTCCGGAAAATCATATTGAACCCGGTACAGGCAAACGGGGGTTTATTGCTGCTGGAACATCCTATAATTATGTGAAGGAAGCCTTTCCTGAGGCACCTGTTCTCAAGTTGGGGATGGTTTGGCCTCTTCCGGAAAAAATGATCCGAGAGTTTGCTGATACGGTTGAAGAACTTATTATTGTTGAAGAACTTGATCCTTTTCTGGAAAATCATATCAAGGCCATGGGCATAGACTGCCACGGCCAGGAT
Organism: Desulfogranum japonicum DSM 18378; assembly: GCF_000429945.1. Taxonomy (GTDB): domain Bacteria; phylum Desulfobacterota; class Desulfobulbia; order Desulfobulbales; family Desulfobulbaceae; genus Desulfogranum; species Desulfogranum japonicum. The sequence continues at coordinate 271,318 of NZ_AUCV01000001.1, forward strand.
ATCATTCCCACCCAGGGAGAGTTAAACTCCTTTATCGTAAAAAAAGCCGTTGCTCCGGAATCCATTCCAGAACTTTTTGAGCCCCTCGAACTCCCCATGCGGCCACCGAATATGTGTGCCGGTTGTCCGCACAGAGGGCTTTTTTACGGTCTGTCTAAGATGAAAAATGTTTTTGTTTCAGGCGATATAGGTTGCTACACACTGGGATTCCTTCCTCCACTTTCGGCCATGGATGCATGTGTGTGCATGGGTGCCTCTATCACCATGGCCCATGGTATGGCCAAGGCACTGGGCAAAGAAAGTGAGGGCAGGCTGGTTTCAGTGTTGGGAGATTCCACCTTTCTTCATTCGGGAATTACCGGGTTACTGAATACGGTTTACAACTCCTCATATGCAACCACCATTATCCTGGACAACCGCATCACAGCCATGACTGGCCACCAAAACAACCCTGCCTCAGGTAAGTCAATTTCCGGAGAGCCTGCAAATCAGATTGATTTTGAGCAACTCTGTACAGCCCTGGGCGTGAAACGGGTGGTTGTGGTGAATCCCAATGATGTGAATGCCACGCGCAAGGTCTTGAAAGAGGAGATCGAGTCACCTGAACCATCGGTGATTATCAGTCGTGCGCCATGTATTCTGCTTCCTGAAGAAATCAAGCGTAAAAAACCTGTCTATTACACCAGGCTGGATAACTGTACCGGCTGTACGGCTTGCGTGCAGATGGGGTGCCCGGCCATCAGCTGGCATCCGATTACGCCTGCAGAGGCTGTGGAAAAGGGCTACCGGGAAAAACAGAAAGGGTATGCGGAAATTACCGAAGTACAGTGTAACGGGTGCGGCCAATGTGCAGCTGTTTGCAAGTTTGAAGCCATCACCAAGAGGGAGGAGAACTGATGAAGCAAAGTGGTAACATACTCTTTTCCGGTGTTGGAGGCCAGGGTATTCTCCTGGCCAGTGAACTGACAGCCTACGCGCAATTGGCAGCTGGTTACGATGTGAAGAAAAGTGAAGTGCATGGTATGGCTCAGCGTGGCGGTTCGGTGGAAGCCCATTTGCGCTATGGGGAACGTGTCTATTCCCCATTAATTGATCCTGGCTGTGCGGATATTCTGGTAGCTTTCGAAATATTGGAAGCTGTACGTTATCTGCCATATCTGCATAAGGACAGTGCGGTTGTGGTGAACACCCAGAAAATTCTGCCACCGGCTGTGGCGCTGGGAAAAATGACTTATCCTGCTGATATCCTAAGTGAGTTGACCTCACGTAATATCAATGTGGTCGCCATTGATGCCTTTGCCATCGCGGAGCAGGTTGGAGAATTGAAAACTGTGAATGTGGCCATGGTGGGTGCCATGTCTAATTTTCTGGCTGTTGACCCTGCAGTGTTCGACTCTGTGATAGACAATACTATCAAGGAACCTTTTAGAGAGGTGAACAAGAAGGCCTTTGAGGCTGGAAGGGCTGCGGTATACGCCAAGTAACAGGCTGACCGTTTTTTTATGTAAAACTGAAAGAGCAGTGGTTCCTCCGGCATGGGAGGGATAATCAAGATGGGATCGAGGAGGAGTGATGATCTGGGTTGAAGAAGTTGAGTCACTACCCCGTCAGGGGTTGGAGTCCATACAGCTCAAGCGGCTACAGGGATTAGTTGAGCGGGTTTACGCTACAGTGGCGCCATACCGCGAAAAAATGGTTGCAGCAGGCATCAAGCCTGAAGATATCCGTTCTCTGGATGACCTGAAGCTGTTACCCTTTACCACCAAGGATGATTTACGCGACAATTATCCCTTTGGTTTGTTCACTGTTCCCCTCGAAGAAGTCATTCGGGTACATGCATCCTCTGGAACCACTGGAAAACCGACTGTCGTCGGTTACACTGAAAACGATATCGATCTCTGGGCTTCTGTAATGTCGCGCTGTTTGGCCATGGCAGGAGTAACCAGGGGAGATATGGTGCATAATGCCTATGGTTATGGCCTGTTTACCGGAGGGCTGGGAGCCCATTACGGTATCGAAGCCCTGGGCGCAACGGTAATACCCGTTTCTGGTGGTAACTCAAAGCGTCAGGTTACCATCATGCGTGATTTTGGTTCCACTGTTCTTTTGTCTACGCCTTCATATGCGCTGAATCTTGCAGATGCCCTGGCCGATGTAGGCGTTTCGACCGATGAGTTGAAACTCCGTGTCGGCATTCATGGGGCAGAGCCCTGGAGTGAAAATATGCGCGAGGAAGTTGAGCGCAAGTTGGGCATTAAAGCAGTGGACATTTACGGACTCTCTGAGATTATTGGTCCCGGTGTGGCCATGGAATGTCTGCATTCCGACCGAGGTATGCATATATTGGAGGATCATTTTCTGCCCGAGGTCGTTGATCCCGAAACGTTGGAACCTTTGCCCTACGGAGAGGCCGGTGAGCTGGTGTTTACCACCCTTACCAAGGAGGCTTTTCCGCTTATCCGTTACCGGACAAAAGATATCTCAAAACTGTATGCTGAACCATGTGGATGCGGACGAACCCTGATTCGCATGGAAAAAGTAATGGGCCGGACAGATGACATGCTCATTATTCGCGGTGTGAATGTCTTTCCATCCCAGGTTGAGCATGTTCTCATGGGGATTGAAGGTGTGGAGCCTCATTATCAGATTGAGGTCAACCGTGAAGGTACCATGGATACCATGTCCGTATTGGTTGAAGTGAGTGAGGATATCTTCTCAGATGAGATTCGTGTACTTGAAGGGTTGAGTAAACAAATCCAGGCAGACGTAAAAGATATGCTTGGGGTTACCTGTAAGGTGAAGTTGGTAGAGCCGCGCTCCATCGCACGTTCTGAAGGAAAAGCACAACGGGTGGTTGATAACAGGAAAATATGATACAGGCCATACAGGCCGCAGTGTTATCCGGTTGTGACAACATTTTTTACTGACATCACATTCGTGGGAAAACGAATGTGTCTATGATCGTTTTCCATTAACATGCCTGATCCCGATATATACCGCTAAGGAGGCAAATGATATGAGAGTTGAACAGATAGCAGTCTTTCTCGAAAATAAGTCAGGGCGTTTGGCTGAAATAACCCGCATCCTTGCTGAACATCAGGTCAACATTCGAGCTCTTTCTGTTGCCGATACAGCAGATTTCGGTATTCTCCGCCTTATCGTTGATAAGGTCGAAGAGGCCAAAAAGGCATTGCGTGCAGGCGGTTTTACCGTTGGAAAAACCAACGTTGTTGCAGTGGAAGTATCTGATAACATAGGCGGGCTTGCCCATGTTCTTGCCGCTGTCAATGAAATCGGGCTCAACGTCGAGTATATGTATGCCTTTGTTAATAAAAGTTCTGAAAATGCGGTATTGATTTTCCGTTTTGATAACATGGATAAGGCCATTGAACGCCTGCAGCAAAAAGGGTTTGTATTGCTGTCCGGTGAACAGATCTGTTCGTTATAAAAAGCAATGCCTTCTGTGGGGGAAGAGTACTGCTTCAAGCAATTACACGTTGAGGGAGGAGAAGTTGTGAGGAAAGGATATATCCGGAAAGTGCTGTTGGCAGGCTTGAGCGTTGCCGTGTTTGGTTTTGCAGGGGCAGCCCAGGCCGAGGTTATAAAAATTGGTGCTATTTTTGCGGAGACAGGAGGCGCTGCCTTTTTGGGAGGGCCTGAAGCCCGAACAGCGCGCATGCTGGTAGAGCAGATTAACCAGGCTGGAGGAATTAACGGCGATACCCTTGAACTGATCGTGAAAGATTCCGGGGGAAGTCCTGAAAAGGCAATTTCGTTTGCTAAACAGCTCATTGAAGAGGATAAGGTATTGGCCATCATAGGACCTTCCACGTCTGGGGAGTCCATGAAGATCAAGAGAATTGCTGAAGACCACCAGACTGTCCTGATTTCCTGTGCCGCTGCAGAGTTGATTGTGAATCCGGTTGCCAGCTATGTGTTTAAAACACCACAAAAAGATTCTTTTGCTGCCAGAAAAATCTTTCAGACCATGCAGGATAAGGGAATTCGTAAAATTGCAGTGGTGGTCGGTAATACAGGATTTGGAAAAACCGGAAAGCAGCAGCTGAAGAAAATAGCACCCGAATATGGTGTGGAAATCCTGGCAGAAGAAACCTATGATAAAAAAGCCACTGATTTGAGCGCGTTGGTAGCAAAGCTTAAATCAATCGAAGCCATAGAGGCGGTGGTTAACTGGTCTATTGTTCCTGCCCAATCCATTATTGCTAAAAATATCCGGCAAACGGGCTGGGACGTACCGCTCTTCCAAAGTCACGGATTCGGCAATATCGGCTATGTTCAGGCGGCAGGTGAAGCCGCAGAAGGGATCATTTTTCCCTGTGGTCGTCTGCTGGTTGCTGACACTTTGGCAGAGAATAATCCGCAGAAGGCACTGCTTGTCGAGTATATACGTGCCTACCAGAAACGATTCAATGAAGACGCTTCCGGTTTTGGTGGGTATGCCTATGATGCTGTCAATATCCTGCATGAGGCTATCAAGGTGGCTGGAAATGACCGCAAAAAAGTCCGTGATGCCATAGAAGCAATACAGAATCTTCCTGGTGCTTCCGGTGTTTTTTCCTTTTCACCAGAGGACCATAATGGCCTCTCCCTTGATTCCTTTGTTATGCTGACGGTCAAAAATGGCCAATTTGTTCTCTACCAGGGGCAGTAGATGTCCGATACAGCGGGATCTGACCGGATCCCGCTTTCTTTTTGTCTGTAAAGTGCTATGACCGTAGACCTCTTTTTCCAATACCTGTTTGCAGGTGTCACCTATGGCTCCATATACGCAATTGTTGCCATTGGTTTCAATATTATCTATAACTCAACGGGCATTATCAATTTTGCACAGGGGGAGTTCGTCATGCTTGGCGGCATGATATCCATATCCCTGTTGCAGTTCATGCCTCTGCCACTTGCCATCATTGTAGCGGTACTTGCTACCATGCTGGTTGGAGCTCTGGTTGAAATTCTTTTTATTCGCTGGCTGGAAAGGCCAAGCGTCATGCAGATGATCATCATCACCATCGGGGTTTCCATCCTGCTGCGTGAGGTGGCACTCCATATTTGGGGAGAATCCATACGGAGCCTGCCGTATTTTTACGGCAATGAAATTACCACTTTCTCTCTGGGCAGCGTGCATATTTCTCCGCAGGTACTCTGGGTGATTGCAGCCTGCGGCTTCATGGTATGCGGGCTGAGCCTCTTTTTTAAATTTACGCCCACCGGTCGTGAGATGCGCGCCTGTTCAGTTAACAGAACTGCAGCAATTCTTTGTGGTATCAATACACGAAATATGGTGACCTTCTCTTTTATGCTCAGTGCCGGTATCGGTGCCATGGCAGGCTGTGTTATGTCGCCCATTACATACACGCAATATGATTGCGGGACAGGCCTGGCTATTAAGGGGTTCACAGTTGCTATCCTTGGCGGACTGGGGAATTCCATGGCAGCTGTTGCCGCAGGTTTACTATTGGGTATCATTGAAGCATTTTCCGTGTCTGTGGTACCGCTGGCATTCCAGGATGCCATTGCCATTACCATACTGCTTATCATTTTGTTCATCAAACCCCATGGATTGTTTGGTTCCAGTGAAGCTGCGAGGTTGAGGGATTTTTAATGAAGGTATCAAAAACAAACAAGATTCTTTGCCTCTGCGCCCTGGTCATTCTTACCCAGGTGACCACCACTCTGACAGGAACCCAGTATTACCTGACTCAATTAACCATGGCCGCTTATTATGGTCTGGTTGTGATCGGGCTTGGTGTTTTGATGGGCTATGCCGGGCAAATTTCCATTGGACATGCGGGTTTTTTCGCCATCGGCGGATATATTTCCGCAGCCATGACCACCCATAACCTCGTGCAATTGCAGGATACTCCGATTATTTCTTTCTGCAGTCAGATGGGACTTCTGATGGAGAGACAAGATATCTATGGTGATCAACTGCTGACTTTTGCTCCTTGGGCTGCCTGTGTAACGGCCCTATTGCTGGCTGCTCTTATCGCTTTTTTTTTAGGTATCCCTGTTCTGAAACTCAAAGGACATTATCTTGCAATGGCCACTCTGGGTTTTGGCACTATCATTTATCGTTTGGTGCTCGCCACTCCACTGTTCGGTGAGGCTGACGGTATCAGCGAGGTTCCTGCCTTTACTCTGTTACCGGCTATCGGGTCATTGCCGCCAATTATGGTAAGCGGTGATTTCGGTTTACGGGTCATCAATTACTATCTTGCATGGGGTGTCCTGATCATTGGTATGATTCTCCTGCTCAATCTCATTGATTCGAGAGTCGGAAGAGCACTGCGTTCTCTGCATTCGTCAGAAGAGGCTGCCGAGGCCTCCGGTGTTCATACATCTGGCTGTAAAGTCTATGTCTTTGTGATCAGCGCTGTATATGCTGCTCTGGCAGGTGTTTTATTGACCCACTACAATGCTGGAATCGGCCCAAGCGAAGCTTCGGTGATGAAATCTGTACGTTATGTTGCCCTGGTCGCCGTAGGAGGTATGACGAATCTCTGGGGTACCCTTATTGTCGGCATATCTCTGACTTTTCTCAGTCTGAGGGGCGTGTTTGGTTCCTATGATGATGCCGTTTTTGCCGCTATTCTTATTGGAGTTATGTTGTTTTCACCAGCGGGAATCCTGAGCTTACGAGGTTGTTTACTTCCTTCAAAGCAGGAAATAGCACCAGCAAAGGAGGAAAATTTGTGAATATAGAGTATTTGGGACGGGGCAATATCCATGCTTGAATTGCAGGCTGTACATAAAAAGTTTGGTGGGCTGCATGCTGTCAATGATGTCAGTTTTTCCGTGAACGAAGGGACAATCAAATCTGTTATTGGACCTAACGGCGCTGGCAAAACCACGTTGTTTAATCTTATCGCGGGTAATTTACCCCCCACTGACGGAACTATTCTTTTTCAGGGAAAAGCCATTCAGGGACGAAAACCCCACCAGGTGGCTGCGCGGGGCATGGCCCGAACGTTTCAGAACATTAAACTTTTTCACGGTATGACCGCCTTGGAATGTGTGATGGTGGGATGCCATACCCAATCAAAGGCCGGATTTATTTCCGGGATGCTGAATACCCCGTTTGCGAGAAAAGAAGAGAAGGCGATCCGGCAACGTTCAATGGAGCTTCTTCAGTTGTTGGAGATAGAGGAGTTCGCTGAAGTTGAAGCTACCAGTCTGGCCTTTGGCCAGCAGAGGGCAGTGGAACTTGCCAGGGCACTGGCCTTGAATCCCCGACTTCTGTTGCTTGATGAACCAGCTGCAGGTCTCAATATCTATGAAACCGCTGAAATTTCCCGGTTAATATGCAAGATTAGGGAAATGGGGGTTACTGTGTTGCTGGTTGAACATGATATGTCTCTGGTCATGGAGATCTCTGATGAGGTAGTGGTGCTTTGCTTTGGAGAAAAAATAGCTGAGGATACACCTGAAAATATTCAGCAAAACCCTGAGGTTATTCGAATTTATTTGGGCGAGGACGAATGATGATCGACCAGTTACGCAAGCGAGTTCTATTTATTACATTATGCTCAGAATAAAAAACTTAGACGCAGGCTATGGCAAGCTTCGCGTCCTCAAAAATATATCGTTGCATGTAGATCCTGGTGAAATTGTAACTATAATCGGTGCCAATGGGGCGGGAAAAACGACTCTTCTGCACACCATCGTCGGACTCGTGAATTCAGCGGCCGGAGAAATACAGTTTCAGCAAAAGTGTTGCAGCGGATTAACCTCACAACAGGTTGTTGCCAGTGGATGCGCTCTGGTGCCCGAGGGCCGACAGGTTTTTGCTTCCATGAGCGTGGAAGAGAATCTGTTGCTTGGGGGGTATGTGTTGCAGCGTAATGCTGGCAGGGCAGCCGTATTACGTGAGTTAGAGTATCAGTATGATCTTTTTCCTGTTTTACGAGAGAGGAGAGAACAGTTGGCAGGAACGCTCTCTGGTGGAGAGCAGCAAATGCTTGCCATGGGACGTGCCTTAATGTCCAAACCTAAACTGGTTATGATGGATGAGCCTTCAACCGGGTTGGCGCCATTGATTGTCCGCGATATTTTTTCAATTATTAAAAAATTGCGCGAAGAAGGTAACACTGTTCTACTCATCGAGCAAAATGCCAAAGCAGCTCTGGGAATCGCAGACAGAGGGTATGTCATGGAAGTCGGCAAAATCATATTACAGGGACCGGCTGAAGGATTATTGATTAACAGAGACGTACAGAGGGCGTATCTGGGAAGAGAAAAAATCGACTAATTGACCGGAGGAGATGTGCCCGGAAGGTATGCACACCATAGCTTGGGTAATGTTGCTGCAACCTCGGCTCCGCGCACAGGTTGAACTTACAAACTATTCACCATAAGAAGACACATATGTACTGGGAACCAGAACGAGAATGCATGGAGCGGGCTGATCTTGAACAGCTCCAATTGGAACGTCTGCAATCTACTTTGTACCGGGTGGGTACACATGTTCCGTTTTACCGGCAAAAATTTGAAGCCCTGAAATTCAACTATGATGATGTCCGCTCATTAGACGATATCCGCCGGCTTCCATTTACTGAAAAACAGGATCTGCGCGATAATTATCCCTATGGCCTGTTTGCCGTTCCCCTTCGAGATGTTGTCCGGGTACATTCTTCTTCCGGTACTACTGGCCAGGCAACAGTGGTAGGATATAGCCGTAATGATATCCAGACCTGGTCTAATCTTGTCGCCAGGATTCTGACCGGAGGCGGTGTTACCAACAATGATGTCATTCAGATCGCCTTTGGATACGGCCTGTTTACCGGTGGGTTTGGTATGCACTACGGAGCAGAGCGGATTGGAGCCTCTGTCATCCCTATTTCAGCAGGTAACACCAAACGCCAGATTCAGATTATGCAGGATTTTAAAACCACTGCCCTCATCTGTACCCCATCCTATGCGTTGGTGATTGCCGACACCATGATGGAAATGGGAGTCAATCCAAATGGCTTATCGTTGCGTTATGGGCTTTTTGGCGGAGAGCCCTGGTCTGAGGCTATGCGGCATGAAATCCATGAAAAACTCGGCATTATAGCCACTGATAATTACGGATTGTCAGAGGTGATGGGACCAGGGGTTGCAGGGGAGTGTCAGGAATGCAACGGTTTGCATATTAATGAGGATCATTTTTTGCTTGAGGTTTTGGATCCAATGACCCTGGAACCCGTTGCCCCGGGTGAGGTCGGCGAGTTGGTTATTACCACGTTGACCAAAGAGGCTTTCCCAATGATTCGCTACCGCACACATGATCTTACACGTTTCATTCCAGAACCTTGTCCATGCGGTCGTACATTGACGAGGATGCAACGTGTCGTGGGACGTTCCGATGATATGCTGATTATCAAGGGGGTTAATGTTTTCCCCATTCAGATTGAGAAAGTACTCTTTGAAGTAGAAGGTACAGAACCCCACTACCAGATTATTGTTGAACGGGAAAACCACCAGGATAAGGTCACTGTGCTCGTTGAGGTTGTGGAATCTATCTTTTTCGATGAGATGAAAAAGCAGCGCCAGATGGTTGATCATATCAAGGCCAGACTGGCTTCAGAATTGGGTATCTCCATCGCTGTGAAACTGGTGGAAGAAAAATCAATTGAACGTAGTATGGGCAAATCTCAACGGGTGATTGATAAACGTCAATTTTAATGGCTATAATGCTGCATGCCTCTCATCTCTTGCATTGGAGTTGTTCACTTTGCTTAGGTATTTATGCATAATATTCGCATATCATACGCAGTAGATGTATTTAGAGAGTACTCTTCATAAAACCAAAACGGGGAGAAGGTGTATGACTACAGGCAGGTTTTTTTTAGGATTTTTGCTCGTCATTGGCTGTATCTTTGGTTGTGTTTATGCGACACTAGCGGCAGAGTATACGGGATGGGAAGCAGACAGCGCATATAACAGGCTGTACCAGAAAAGTGAATTGGATCGAATAAAGGGTGATGTCGTCAAGGTGATGGAAATTGTTCCCATGCCGGGGATGTCGACTGGGGTAGCACTGTTGGTTCGTGATGAATTAGACGAGACAGTTACGGTGCATCTGGGCCCCAAATCTTTTCTGGGAGATAGCTTCGGCATCCGCCGCGGAGACCGGATTAAGGTGCGTGGCGCATGGGCGGAACTTGATGGAAAAGATATCTTTATGGCTGCCAAAATCAAGAAAGGGGACCATTATACCTTGAAGTTGCGCTTTACAAAAAATGGGGAGCCTTTTTGGCTTTTATCTCCCGAGGAGTTGGCTAAAGAGCGTGCCGCTGATTAGTTACAGGCTTGATTTTTGCTAGATCTTTATCATTGTCAGCACGGTTTCGGGTTATATTCATATTGAATTGAGCAATGCTGTAATGATGTTTTTTAGTATCTACTCATGGGGGAAAAGAATAAAATTTAAATTCACCTGTATTTGTAACTGGTTACAGGGGGGCTGAGGTCTTCGCAATTAGACTGGTGCAGCGTATTGGATCATACGTAGGCCAGGCTGATCGCTGAAAGACCAGGTGCACTGTGAGCAGTTACGTTTTTTGTATCCAATCTGTTTGTTATTCGGTCTCATCACAGGGAATAGTTATTTCTTCAAGTGTGGCCGGTTCATTTATGCTGTCAGGTATCTTGCTGGTATCTGCAGCATTTTTTCTATTCAGGAGATAATTATGAAACTGTTTACTTCAGCTGTGGTTGTTCTGCTGCTGGTTGTTCATACTGCAGCTGCCCAAGATGCGCGAACAAAACCCGAATCAGACCAGGACAAACTCAGTTATGCCATGGGGCTTGATCTTGGAGCATATTTGAAAAATATCGGCGAAGAGTTGAATCTTGATAGGCTCAGTGAGGGGATGGCAGATGCCTATAATGGAACAGAGCCATTATTGACAGCAGAAGAAGCGAGAGCTGTACAAGAGACTTTTGCAAAACGCCAGAAAGAGCAACAGATTAAGGAGAGTATAGCCAAACTGCAAAAGAATCAGGAAGCTGAAAAGAAATTTTTGGCAGAAAATAAGACCAAGGAAGGTGTTGTCGAGACAGAATCCGGCCTCCAGTACAAAGTCATTAAGTCCGGCGAAGGTGCCAAACCTACAGTTGAGGATATGGTGGAGGTGAATTATCGTGGAACCTTGCTTGATGGAACAGAGTTTGATAGTTCTTACAAGCGTAACCAATCTGCCAAATTTCAGGTAAAACAAGTTATTCCTGGTTGGCAGGAGGCATTACAGCTGATGCCTGTAGGTTCAGAGTATGAAATTTACATTCCCGCCAAGCTGGCTTATGGTGATCGTGGCGTTCCTCCGACCATTGAGCCAGGCTCCACCCTCACTTTTAAAGTTGAACTCCTTGACATTCCCCAGGCTGAGACTAAGAGTAAAGAGTAGGTTGTTGGAATTTTTCAGCTCGAGTGTTGTGACTTTTTTGAATTTTTTTGAAAACCACATTGGATTGTAAGTGCGTCAGGTAAATAATAGTATTTCAGACGGTTATGTGTTGTTCAAAGAAGTCATGAGAAATCCGGGGTAGAGTGCATGAGCACATTGACCGAGTTGTCGGCGAAAACTGTTTCAGCCGATGACTCGGTGCCATTGGTATCAGCTGTTCCAGCCAACTGCAGATAGTGAAGTATGGTCTAAATCGCTAAAATCCTCTGCATGTCCTGGGAGGCCATTGTCTTGCCGGTACAGACGTAATATTTTCCTGTCCTTTACATTGGAGGTATCATGGGAAAAAAGAAAAAGGCCAAGAAAAAGTGTTGTGGCAAAGTCAGTAAAAAAGGCAAAATGTGTGATCGATGCCCCTTACGCACCAGGTAGTCGGCAAAATATAAAAGATAGCTCTTTATAAAGCAGACAAACCACTCTCCCCTCACTGGTCCTCGATGAGGGGATGCTGTTCTTAAACTTCTTTTTTGGCTCACTGATATTTCAATTAGTTCTGAGTCGTAACTGGTCGCAGGTGCTTCGGATTTGTGCAGGCGCGGTTTTTCGCAGGTAAGCGGATACTCCGTTAGGCTATCTATGCGAGAAACTGTGATCCGCAAAGAGATAAGCAACCAGCGGGAGACTTCGTGGAGTCTGTGATCAGTTACCTTACCTGTAATTCAGTGCTTTCCGACAACCTGCAGTATTTCCAGAGGCTCTGCCAGGCCGAGTTCCCTGTGAAGCGATTCTATATGCCCAATCTCCCTCCATTTTTTGTTCAATAACTGTGCTCCGTAGGCATCAATCGCCACCGGATCGGACGATGCTGCGAGGAGTCCTATTGGTGGATCACAGGTCGGCCCCCAGAGGTGGGCTTGGGCCATGCCCACAGATGCGTCCAGAATCGTGAAATCTGGAGTTCTGTAGCGATTCAAATCTGCCACGGCCTCTTGTATTTGATGATGAAACGCTGATTTTTTCCAACCACCCTGCTGGTAATGTTCAGGCGGAGCAATGCCCATCATATTTTTCAAGGTCAGGGTGACTCCGGCAAGTGAGTGCGCCTTGAGAATGGGAACGGATATGAGAAAGCTATCCATAATCATTTTGGGGAGATGCATAGTTGGCCATCGGGAACACCCAGGCCGTTTCAGTGTAACCGACTGTTCCTGATTGAGGTCAATGAGGGAAACATTGTGGCGGGCAGCCATTACGGTATAACCCAGGCGATCATAGGCATGAAAGGTGTCATACTCCATTGCCGCTGTTCCTTCCGCAATGCATATCTCACAGGAAGTGTTATTCTTCAGGTAGAGAATGATTTCTTCCACCAGCTCCACAGGTGTGGTGACTGGATGTGGTATGGCTTCCACAAGGTTTGGTTTTATTACTATGCGTTTCTGATCCTGCAGGTAAGCTGACAACCCCGATTGACAGAGAAGCTCATGTACACAAAAGCAATGGCTGTTTATGGGGCAGGTGAAGACTTTGCCCCAGTGTCGGGGGAATGCAGACATGATTAACTATCTTCTCGAAGCAGAAGCAAAAATCCACAGATGCCCATGGCCAGATGTACTGAAGATGCTGCAAACAGGGGATTGAGATAACTGGCTTTAGCCAGGGATTGCAAAGTACCCCAGATTCCCCAGCAGACAAAAGCCATGCCGCAACTTACAGGTATTGCAAGAGAAAGGTCTTTGCCCCACTTACGATATACCATCAGTAACAGAGGCAACCCCAGAAAAAGCAGGGGGAGACCGAGGAGCGTATATGAAATTCTGCCATAAAACTCAGCCCAGGCTTTATTACGTTCCTCATCAGATGCTTTGTGTCTGGTTTCTGTATAGAGCTCGAGAAGTGACATTTCCAACGCGTGATATTCTGGAACAAAAAAATTGTCAGGTACTTCAGGAAAACCAAATTGTTCCGCTTTGAAGAGTTCTGTGGAGAAATTCTTTTCCCCCAAGGCTTTCTGCACCTGGCCATGTTTCAAGGTCCAGATGTTGTCTTTCCAGTCAGCTTCTTTGGAGACAATATTTTCCGTCAGTCTGTAGTCATCGCTCCAGGAGGTATAGGAAAAAAAGAGAAAATTGGTGCTGTGAGGATCAGGCCTGGCAAAGGAGTAAAATCCTTCCTGTCCACGGTAGTAGTATCTACCGTTTCTATAAATCCCAAGGGGGACTCTCCCTTTGACTTCCTTGTGCCAGATACGGTTGGTTTCAGCCACGGTTTTAGGAAGAATAAACTGGGACATTCCAAGAAACAGGGTTGTAAACAGCACACCGGCAAGCAGGATGGGTGCGGTGATTTTTCGCAGGGGAACACCACAGGCTTTCAGGGCGATAAGTTCGTTGGTATGGTTCAGGATACCAAGGGTGACAACCCCGGCCAACAGTATACATACCGGCCCCATTTGCTCGATGATGAATGGAATATTCAGCGTGAAAAACTTTAACACCAGCCCCATGGACTTCCCTTTTTCAAGAAAATTATCAATTTTCTCAAAAAAATCTATCAACAGGTATATGGCTATGAAACTCGCCATGATGGTTGCTATGTTACGCAGAAACTGAAAGAAAATGTATCGATAGAGTAAAATCACGGTTATCGAATAAATAGATTAAATAGTGTTTGGCGAGTGGAGGTCGCTGAATTATTGTCTATATATGCCCTCGGGGTGAGCCGGCAGGCGAAGGCTGCCAGGATGACCGGGAAGGCAACAAGAGCATTTCGAAGGTACACATCTACGGACTTCTTCATAGCAGAATCAAAGCAAGATTGACAGATTTTTACAAACAATGCTATATAACTTTTTTTCGAACATAGTTGTAAAAAAAATGATAATTGCCCACAATACAAGGAGAAAAAAGCTATTAAAAAGATAGAGTCGCAACTTGCCATTTGTAAAAACTCTATGGTATAGTGGGCGGCCTTATAACCTTGGGGAATAAATAAATCCATCAAGGGGAAAAAGAAAACTACAGCTATGAATCAATCGAATCAAAAAAAAGCCTGTGGCCTGTTACTGCATGAGCAGATGGGCCAGCGTATGGTGACAGGATTTGCCTATCTCGGTTGATAGAATATCACCACTACCTTTACGGATTTTCCGGCAGGTAGTGGTTTTTTTTTAGGGCATTCATATTATGGAGAAACGACTGGAAAAAATCGCGGATTGCATCACCCAAAGTGCAAGTAAAAATTCTGCGCTCTCCAGACTCAACGGTTTTTGGGATCTTTTTCAACGTGATGACGAAGTCCTCATTCTCATCAGTGCAGATCCCGATGCCATCGCGTCAGCTCTCGCTCTAAAGCGACTTCTCAGTTATCGGGTTCAGAGTGTTACCATTGGGTATCCCAATGAAATACGACGCCTGAACAATCTCACGATGGTTGAACGCTTAAAAATTCCCATTGAGCGTATGCATACGCTGGCAGTCAAGGAGTATTCCAAATATATCCTGGTGGACTCTCAACCCACCCATCATACCTGCTTTGAGAAAATCACGTTCGATGCGGTGATTGATCATCATCCGGTTACCAAGGGATGGGATGCTGATTTTATAGATATCCGGCCGGAATATGGTGCTGTCTCATCCATGATGGTGGAGTATCTTCGTGCTGCAGGTATTAAACCGTCTGTATCGCTTGCCACGGCTTTATTTTACGGAATAAAAGTCGACACCCAGAATTTTCAGAAAAAGAATATGCAGCCAGCGGACGGTAATTCCTTCCGCTATCTGTTCAATATCGCCAACCTTAATCTGGTTCGAAAATTTGAGTTGACCGAACTGCGTCGCTCTGAGCTGAAATATTTTCGAATTGCCCTCAGTGAAGTGAAAACCCGAAAAGGACGCGCCTATGTCCATCTGGGAAAGGTCGGCACTCCGGATATTTTGGTGATCATCGCTGATTTTTTCAATCACGTGGATAAATTTGACTGGGTAATGGTGTCAGGGATTTACGGAGAAAAACTGGTGGTTATCTTCCGTTGCGATGGGTATCGCAAAAATGCCGGCAAACTTGCCCAGAAGACATTTGGTGAATTCGGACCTGCCGGTGGACATAAAGAGGCTGCTCGTGCTGAGGTGCCTTTAAAGAACTTGCCATTACGCGAAAATCAGGATTTTACCACCAATACCCTGATTCGTATCGTTACCAGACATGTAAAATGATCGCATTGTTGCCAATATATTGTCCATTGGTGATTTATCCATTCAAGCACCTGTCAAAAAGGAAAGGGGAGCTTGTCGGAAGATTCGCATGCTGACCTGCTTATCTTCGACAGGTCAGTTGCCTTTGACCTTATAGTTTCTTGAATTGACACAGGTTACTCCCCCCACTGAGAAATGCGGGTTGAGCGCAGTTAATCCTTGCGAAGAGTCGCTCAATTGCAATACTATGCACCAGGCAATGCAATCCTAATCCTGGTTGTGGCTGTATGACAAGACAGGCAGGTAAACATAAACCGTAAAGGTGTGGCTATGTTTAAACCTTCAACCCTGGCTATGGTTCTCGCAGGGGGACGAGTGGATGAGCTTGGAGTTCTGACCCATTACAGGCCGAAATCAGCTGTTCCTTTCGGCGGTTTTTCCAGAGTTATCGATTTCCCTCTTTCCAATCTTCTCCATTCCGGTATTGAACTGGTTGCAATACTCAGCCAGTATCGTTCCTATTCACTGATTAACCATATCGGGACCGGCGCAGCCTGGGATATGGTTGGCAGGAACAGGGGTATTTCCATACTCCCTCCCTTCAAGGATTATGAGAATCCCCATTGGTACCGCGGCTCCGCAGACGCCGTCTATCAAAATGTTGATTTTATCAAGTACCATAATCCGTCCAACCTGCTCATTCTTTCTGGCGATCATATTTACCAGATGGATTATCGCAACATGATCCGGTATCATAATGAGCACGATGCCGATTTGACGGCAGCCTTTGTCATGGCTCCCGAAGGTTCTGCCTCTCGTTTTGGAGTAGCGGAAATAGCAGACGATTCATCGGAAGGAGGGCGTATGCTTTCCTATGAAGAAAAACCTGCCAAACCTAAAAGTCGCTGGGCTTCGTTGACAGTGTTCTGTTTCAAACCGGAAGTGCTTTATGAGGTCTTAAAGGAAAACCAGGCCAATGAGTCCTATGAATTCGGTCGGGATATCATCCCCTTGATGATGGCCAGGCAGTGCAAGGTATATGGGTATAAATTTTCCGGTTACTGGGGCTATACAAAGACCGTGGATGAATATTGGCAGACCTCCATGGATCTGCTCGGTCCTGATCCCAAAATAGATCTTGAATCCTGGGGTATTCGAACCAATCTGGGACACAGAAACATTGCAGGACGCCAGCCTTTGAAGGTTGGCAGTTGCGGGCAACTGGAAAATTCAATGGCCTACAATGGTTGTGTGATCGAAGGTACAGTACGGAACTCCATTCTGTTTCCGGGGGTGAGAGTTGCTAAAGGTGCGGAAGTCAACGATTCCATTCTTTTTTTCGACAATATTGTCAAGCAGGGAGCGCATTTAAACAGGGTGGTCAGTGATGTGAATACTACTTTTGGCCGCAATGTGCAGATCGGTTCTCCCGGTCGTGACGAGGCTGGTTCTGTAACTGTGATTGGCTGGAACAATGATGTACCGGACAGCTGTCAAATCGGTACAGGGTGCACTGTCTGGCCCAAAATTACCGCAGAAAGGTGGCCGGGAAGACCATTGCAGGACGGGGAGGAACTCAAATGAAAAATGGTTCAGACGCGCTGGTCCTGCTTTTGGCAGGCGGCATTGGCAGTCGCCTTAATCTTTTGGTCGGGCATAGGGCAAAACCGGCAGTACCTTTTGGCGGCCTGTACCGAATCATCGATTTCAGTCTTTCCAACGTCATGAATTCAGGATTAAGCAAGGTTGGGGTACTCACCCAGTATAAGCCTCTTTCCCTCATGGGGCATATTGGTGGTGGTGAGGCCTGGGATTTTACCGGCCGTACACGCGGCGTAAAGATTTTGCCGCCGCGTACAGGGGAAAAGGACAGCGACTGGTACCAAGGGACAGCTGATGCCATCAGGCAGAATATTGATTTTATACAGAATAATCCTTCTGAGCAGGTGGTGATTCTCTCCGGTGACCATATTTATCGCATGGATTTTGACGCCATGCTTTCCTACCATCAGTATAAACAGGCAGATATTACCATTGGTATGATGGTTGTTCCCAAAAGTGAGATTCATCAATTCGGTGCCGGAATAGTCGATGGCCAGAACCGTATCATCGATTGGGAAGAAAAACCCAAGGAACCTAAAACCAACCTGGCGTCCATGGGCATCTATGTGTTTGATACCGGTTATCTTCTGCGCACCCTGGCCAATAATAAACAGGAGTTTGACTTTGGTATGCATATCGTACCCAGAGCAATTCAGCAAGATCGAGTCTTTGCCTATCCATTCTATGGGTATTGGCGTGATGTCGGTACTATCCAGGCGTACTGGGAAGCGAATATGGATCTTATTCGGGAAAATTCAGGTATTTCCCCAGAAGAATGGGAAATTCAACCCAATCCCGAATATGGAGGTCGTCCCATGGACCGTGCTCCCAGTCGTTTCGTCAATGGCTGTTCTGTGACTTCGTCCATTATTTCAGCTGGCTGTGTCATTGAAGGGACTGTTGAAAACTCTGTGCTCTCCCCCGGGGTACATGTAAAGAAAGGAGCTGTGGTTTCCAATTCGGTCGTTTTTGATGACAGCGTCATAGAAGAAGGAGCCAAAGTGGACCTGGCTATCTGTGACAAGCGCATCTGGGTTGGTCCGAATGCTGTCATTGGTAACGGTAATAACATGGATATTGCGAATAAACTCTTTCCCAAGCATCTCTATACAGGAATCAGTCTTGTCGGCAAGGAGGCCAGAATACCTGCCGGCGCACGAGTTGGTCGAAATTGCCGAATTAATTTCGGGTTTGCTGAGAGTACATTTAATGGTTCTCTGGAGCTGTCAGATGGTGATTCTGTTTGATTTTTCGCACAGATAGTACCAGGTAGCTTCCCCCTGGGATCAGGCTCATCTGGCTTTCGCAATAATCTGAAATCAGGGGTAATAGATGCAGGTTGGCCGTTACCGTTTTGATCGTATGGAGCTGGCCGGGTCTCTGGGAGATCTTGGAACTCTCTTGCCCATTGCCTTAGCTATGGTACAGGTGAATGGCATGAGCCCGGTTGGGATTTTTTTCAGCATTGGGCTCTATTACATTCTGGCTGGCTTCTACTTTGGTATAACTGTGCCTGTGCAACCCATGAAGGTTGTCGGGGCATATGCCGTTGCTACTTCGGTAAGCGGTACCCAGATTGGTGCAGCTGGCCTGTGTATCGCGCTCTTTCTCCTCCTCATTGCCGTCACCGGGGCCATAGACCTTATCAGGAAATATACTCCTGCCAGTGTCATTCGAGGTGTGCAGCTCAGTACCGGAATCCTGCTCATGGTCAGCGGGCTTCGGTTTATTCTCGGTACATCGAGATTGCAGGAACTCCTGGAGGCTGTCGAGCCTCACCTTGTTCTGCAGAGAATTGGACCTGTTCCTGTCAGCCTGATTATCGGATCCACAGGTATTGTCCTTACATTCTTTTTGCTCAAAAGCAGGCGTATGCCGGCAGCTATTGCCGTCCTCGGTTTTGGGATCATTACAGGGCTGGTACTTGGCGGTATTGCTTCCCTGTATAAATTGGCACCCGGTGTGTTCCTTCCTCAACTGCTGCCCCTGTCTTTCCCTTCACCTGCAGATTTCATGTTTGCTTTGCCTGTTCTGGTGTTACCGCAATTACCCATGACTTTGGGTAACGCCGTTATGGCATATACGGATTTATCCAGGCAATATTTTGGATCAGAAGCGAACAGGGTGACGAATCGTGCCGTCTGTTTAAGTATGGCCATTGCCAACTTGTTGAGTTTCCTGGTTGGAGGCATGCCGCTCTGCCATGGTGCTGGCGGGTTGGCGGCCCATTATCGTTTTGGAGCCCGTACAGCCGGTTCAAACCTGATTATCGGCGTAGTGTTTCTTTTGCTTGTTATATGCTTCGGCACGCAGATTACCCTGTTTCTCGATTTAATTCCTTTGTCCATTCTTGGAGTTCTGTTGCTGTTTGCCGGCTCTCATCTGGCTGTATCCATCATGGACCTGGAGGAACGCAAAGATTATGTTGTTGTAGTTACAATGCTCAGTATAACTTTGGTGCTCAACCTGGCCATAGCCTTTCTTGTAGGTTTGCTTTTGGCTCACTTGTTTGAACGTAAGGAGTTTTCAGCTTAGGGTCGCGGAAAATAATAAATGTCCAAAAATTGCGTAGGATATCGGTTTGGTAACGTCGTCGCGTCAATGGTTCCATACTGGCTGTATTGAGCCATTGACGCGACGACGTTACCGAGTTGAGAGACAAGCAAGATTGGATATTTATTTTTTCCGTGACCCTTAATAACGAATCTGATTTCACATAACAGATCACAGGGCGTGTAATGACGGAGATAACATGGGAAAAACATTGCTTCGTGACAAGCAGACGCCGCTATGGAATACAACAGTTCTCGTTATAGGCTGGCTGGCAGGTTTGTTGATTGCAACTGTTGTCTATCTGCAAGTGGAGCCGTTACAGCAACTTGAACGTTTAAGTTATGATTTTTTCCTCAGGTATCGCAGTCCTCCCCTTGATCAACCCAAAGACATCCTCCTGATCGATATTGATGAGTCCAGCTTGGCGCAATATGGTCAGTGGCCCTGGCCCAGATATCTGCTTGCCAGAATGCTGGCCCGTGTGAATCACGGTAATCCTCAAGTCGTTGGCATGGATATCATTTTCGGGGAACATGACCGGGCAGCACTCGCCAATGTTCAGCAAAGCCTGGAGAAGAGCCATAACGTGAAATTGATGCTGAGTAATTTGCCCGATGAAATTGTGCATACAGACCTTGCTCTGGGAAAAGAGTTGCGGAAAAGTCCGAGTTATCTTGGAGCTATGTTTCTTTTTGGAGAAGACTCTGTCAAAAATGATGTATCGGTTGCACCGGGGCTTGGGGTTGTGGTCCTGCAGCCTTCACATGTTGCTGACCTCTTTACCACTGCATCAGGTCTTGTGGCTCCTGTCCCCCTTCTATTGGAGGCTGCCAGGGGTGTAGGGTTTGTGAATGTATTACCTGACACTGATGGCGTCCTCCGAAGGGTTCCCTTGTTGCTCAGGTATAAACAGGAACTGTATCCATCCCTCGCTCTCCGTATGGCTTGCGAAGCCCTGGGGGAGAATATGGTGCTTGTTGAACAGAACATGCTTGGGGAGACATCCCTTCAACTCGGTGCTTTTTCTTTGCCACTGGATGAACAGGGATATTTTCTGGTACCATTTACGGGCAATGGTACAACCCATGAGACCATCAAAGCTAAAGATATTTTAAACGGTGCTGTGGCCCCGTTGGTATTTACCGACAAGATTGTGCTTGTTGGATCATCTGCCAATGGACTGCTGGATACCCATGCCACACCAATGGATTGGAGTCTGCCTGGTGTGGAGGTGCATGCCGCAACCATTGCTGCAATACTTCATAATGACACTATTGCGGAGCCGGGCTGGATTAAAAGTGCCCAGGCCCTGTTCGCTTTTTTGGCAGTGATCAGCGCGGTGATTGTGGGGTTACGTTTTTCAACGTTGGGAGCAGCTTCAATTCTGCCCATAGGTTTTATTACGATACCGTTATGTTCCTTTCTGCTCTTTGTTTTTGTACACGTGTTCGTAGCGCCCACAACGGTACTGATAATTTTTGTCAGTACGTTCATATTGGTTGCTTTGGTACGCTTTCGCAGTGAAGAGCTGGCCGAGCAACGTCGTGAGCGCGATTTGATTGCAGCAAGGGATTGCGCCATAGTTGCTCTTGCCTCGCTGACGGAAACGCGGGATACCGAAACAGGAGGTCATGTGTTGCGAACCCAACATTATATCCAGGCCCTGGCACAACATCTGGCTGTTCACGGTCCGCAGGAATACCGTTTGGCACCACAGGAAATCGAGATGTTGGTGAAATCGTCTCCTTTACATGATGTGGGTAAGGTTGGGGTGAGAGATTCTGTTCTTTTGAAACCAGGGCGTTTGACAGAAGAAGAATTTGAAGAAATGAAAATGCACACCATTTACGGCAACACTGCTTTGGTTAAGGCTGAGATTGCCTCGGGGATTCCTCACAGTGCTTCTTTTCTGAAAACAGCTCAGGAAATTTCGTTAACTCACCATGAGCGTTGGGATGGATCTGGTTATCCAAACGGGCTTGAAGGTAAAGAAATACCTCTCAGCGGTCGTTTGATGGCCGTAGCCGATGTGTATGATGCCCTGATTTCCAAACGGGTGTATAAATCTGCAATGAGTCATGCTGAAGCAGCGAAGATTATCAGAAATTGTGCACACACACATTTTGATCCGGTAATTGTGCAAGCCTTCAAGGCGTTGGAGCATGTCTTTCAAGACATTGCCAGACAGTTTGCTGATAATGATGCAGGTGCATCGCAGCCCGACTCAAGTAACGAGATATCCACTTGACGAAATTGAGTGTGTTTGGTAAAAACATCATCCCATTTTTTGTACAAGAAAAATTTCGCTTTTTGTCTTTGATCCTGCTATATCAAAGATAGTCACCATATGTGGTCCCGTAGCTCAGTAGGATAGAGCACCAGATTCCTAATCTGGGTGTCGCAGGTTCGAATCCTGCCGGGATCACCATTTTTTTCTGGCGCTTATCCAGGGTCGGGAAAATCTTTTCATTAAACACCGATGTGTTCAACTTCTGCACATTCTTTTCCTGTTAAATGTGTTTTCTTGGTTGATCCATCTCCCCATAAAAGTTGAAGCGATGATTTAAAAAGAAGTCATGGCCATAAATACCGAAGAAGAATTCATTAATCTGGTCAAGAAGGCAGAAAAAGAAGCCGAAACCAACTCGAAGGCTTATGCAGCGAAAGTTGCCTTATTCGCCCTGTTTGGATATTTGGTGATATTACTTGTATTTGTCGTGCTTCTAGGGCTTGGGGCAGGTCTGGTCGCCGCCGCCTTTTTTAGTACAGCGCTGTTCTTTCTTCTCATCAAGAAAAAGCTCATATTTATCGTGGCGAGTGGAATTTGGGTGCTGTTTCAAGCGCTGTGGGTGAAAATAACACCGCCGGATGGCTATTCTTTACAACGAAAGGAGTTCCCCGAACTGTTTGCGGAGCTTGATGCCCTGAGCAGCCAGCTGAAGTCTCTCAAAATCCACGAAGTGATTCTCGACAACAATCTCAATGCTTCTGTATTACAACATCCGAGATTGGGTGTACTGGGCTGGAATAAAAATTACCTGATTCTTGGGTACCAGTTGTTGCTCACGCTCTCACCTGAGGAGATGCGCTCAGTATTGGCCCACGAATTTGGTCATCTCTCCGGCAACCACAGTCGCTTCAATGGATGGATATACCGGGTCCGCCTGTCATGGCTTCGAGTGATGGCCGCTTTCGACCAGGCAGAGTCGTGGGGTGGTATGTTGATGGGTAGATTTTTCGATTGGTATTCACCCCGATTTGAGGCGTATTCGTTTGCCCTTGCACGTAGCAACGAATATGAGGCGGATTCAATTGCCTCTGAATTAACCTCGCCAGAGATAGCTACTCGCGCTCTGGTAAACGTTTACGCAACTGCACCTTACCTGGATCAAAGGTACTGGGATATCTACCTGCATTATGCAGACGAGCATGCGCAACCGCCATATGCGCCTTTTGAAGGGTTGATCCGTTTTTTGAAAGATAATCCGTTGTCCAAGGAGGATATGCTCGTTCGTATAAAAGAGGAGATGACCTTAAAAACCCACTATGCGGACACGCATCCCTGCCTCCACGATCGAGTTGCTGCACTGGGTGCTTCGCCTCAACTCCCTGTTCCTTCTGAAACCAGTGCTGCTGAAGCCTGGTTGGGGGAAGGTAATAAGAAGATAAGGGAAGATTTCGATCAGGAATGGATTCGCAATAATCTTGATTCCTGGAAAGAACGCTATGAATATGTAGTCAATGCACAGACCCGTTTAGCGGAATTCGCTCAGGCGCAACCTGTGGATCTCTGTGATGACGACCTATGGAGCTATGCTTGCTGGACGGATGAGTTCGTCTCCGGAAAAACAGCCCTTCCTCTGTTTCGTATTTTCCAGGAGCGTTACCCTGAAGATCCCTATCCCGCTTTCTTTATCGGTGTTGCCTTGCTTGAACAAGGCGATGATGCCGGGTTAGAGCATCTTCGTCTGGCTAGTAAAAGCGTCCAACTCATCGAGCGTGTAGCACATGCCGGGTACGATTTCCTCAAACAGAATGACAGGGGGGAAGAGGCAGAGGCGTGGTGGCAAATGGCGTTGGAGCAAAACAAGATTTTTATTGCGGCTCAGCAGGAGAGGGAAACTATAACCTGCGAGGACGAGCTGGAACATCCACAGATAGACAATGAATTGCTTCAGCAATTGATTGCCAATCTCAAGAAGCAAAAGAAAGTAGGCAAGGTCTGGCTGGCACAGAAAACGGTCCAGTATTTTCCCGAAAGCCCTGTTTATATTATCGCCTTCGCTGCCAAAGGATTTTTGTTCTCTCTCCATGGGATCCAGCAAAAGGTTGCTGAGAAATTGGATGTTGAGGGTGATTTTTTTGTAGTGTGCAGAGCGGGTGAGACCAGGAAGTTTGCCAAAAGGGTTGCAAAGACTGGCAAGAGAATCATCTGAGTAAAAGTATTGGTTTTTTGTCATAGTTGCGGAACGATGCGTCTTCCCAACCCCTTCTCCTTATGGGTAAAAGGGCTTTGGGCGAAATGAAAGTATATACCAAGATATAGCGCCGGATATTCTCAAGAAATATATTATGGGAGAATCGCTATGTAACTTGTTGTCTTGTCATTAGTAAGCGTCGTGAGGAACATGTGACCTACCCGCAACTATGACAAAGGTACTGATATCTGGCCGTGACTGTAACCAGATAACGCGCTCTGACAATCCAACTACTTATACTCAGATCTCGTTTCATTTTTTCTTTATTCTTTTATAAGGCAACCAATGCAAAGACCATATAATGACAACCAGTCCTATCATTTACAGATCTGCGGTAAGGTGGCAACGGAATTACAGTTAAGCATGTATGATTTACGCGAACTTGATCAGTTCGAGGCCAACCAACTGCCCCTGAGATGCGGCAGTGGCGAACCCAAGGGATGTTCACTCTCTGGAAAAGGAGTGCTGCTCACAGATGTAATTAATCTGGCGGATGTAATTGCTGCCGGGCATAATGATACAAAAAAAATGTTTATCATTGCCAGGTCAGACGATGGGTATACAACCGTATTTTCCTGGCAGGAATTGTTCAACACAGTGGTGGGCGAGGGGGTTTTGATCCTACTGGAAAAAGATGGTGTGCCTCTCTATGGCGGCCATGGGCCTGCGGACCTTATCTCTGGACGAGATTTTTTGAGTGGTCCCCGTTATGTGAAACGCCTTGCACGTATAGAAATTGTTTTGCTTGATGAGTTCATATAAAAACAGGTAACTGTTCACCGTGCACCTGATCTTTCCGCGATCAGCCTGGCTTACGTATGATCCAATGCTACGCCAGCCTGATTGCGAAAATCTCAGATACCATGTAACCAGTTACAAATACAGGTGAGTTTCAAGTTTATCCCTTTCTCTATGAGTAGGTACAAAAACAGTTGGCGAACTCTGTATTGAGGTGACTGCCAGCCAACTGTTCCCAGGAGTCTGTGGGAGAATTGCTATTTTTTCTCCCACAGGCTTCTAGCTTGCTGCAAGCCTCTTACACTACAGCACTGGCAAATCGCAAATGCTTTTTCAGGAGTTTGGTGCCGCCACCTTCAGAGAGAATCACCTTCAATGGTTTTGGCTCAGTGACAAATGCCCCGCTGAGTTGGCTTATCCGGGTATCTTTAAATATTTCAGGACAAACAGGTGTGGAAGGACCGAGCATGAGAGCTGCTCTATTTTTTTTCAGCGATGCCAGCACTTCTTCACAGGTATTGTTGATAATGGTGGTGGCAGTGATGATGGCCACGTCACAGCGGGCAAGGGCTTCTTTACCCTGTTGAGCATTTAAGACATTTGGCTTGAAGGTGTTCAGTTCCACAATATCAAGGGAGCATCCTGTTTCACGGATACGTTTGAGCACAGGAGCAAAGTAGCCAACCATAACCACATGGTCTTCCGGTTTAATTCCAAGCAGTGAAATAGCTTCCTCATCGGAAAGAGAACGGTCAACTTTGCTGTTCAGGGCATTAAAGACTGCAAGACCAATGGCGCGGGCCAGGTGATTGTCACTTTCCAGCCATTCCAGACAGGTAAGGGCATCGCTGCCCTGGATGGTACCGGCGGTTTTGAAGTGGGTACATGTTCCCTGTGGATTTTTATCTGGAGTCCAGGCGATGCCCATACTATTGTCAGATAACTCTGCGCAGCTATAGCCCAGCCCAAGGCGAATTTCCTTGACTGTTAACCCGTTGGCAAGTGGGGTTCCAAAACGGATAAGTTCTGCTGCAATACTCATGTGATTCTCCCATGGTGTGAGGAAAAGATAAGGGAATCCTTCATCTTTTCCGAGTTCCGCCTACCTGCAGACAGCAATACTGAAAAAATTGTAAACAGGCAAGGGATTTAGACCTATTGTCTCGCTGTAACTGCTCACAGAACACCCGATCTTTACGCGATTAGCCAGGCTTACGTATGATTCAATGCGATCCGCCAGCCTGCTTGCGAAAACCTCAGGTGCCCTCTTAGGTCTGATCAGGCCTTATCACATGGCCAACCATGGAAAAAAATCTGCTTCAATGAATCAGGGACCCGAGATAAACAGGTACTGGCGCAAGTTGATACCTGCTGTTTCATAGCCGGCGAGCAGTTACACATTTTCAGTTTCATTTGTGTTGTGTGCCACCTTGTAGCATGAAAACCATGTTGAAAAATTGTCATAATTCTTCTATAACCTTGAAGGTCTAATTGGTGAACCTGTTTCTTGCTGTTATTGAACAGTCTTCGGTTTGTATGTGGTTACAGAGTGCCTGGGTCATTCGCAAGCAGGCTGGCGGATCGTATTGGATCATGCGTAAGTCAGGCTGATAGAGGAAAGATCAGGTGCCATGTGAGCAGCCGCCCTGTATTTTTCGTTTATGAGTTTTATATGTCATCCCCCCGTAAAGTCTATGTAGAAGTAACCACCCTTTGTAATTTGCAGTGTTCCATGTGTGTGAAGCATGCCCAGGGCAGTTGTATACCTGAGGGGCATATGGCGATGGAGGTTTTTCAATCTCTTGTAACAGGTTTGCAGTCTGTGGAATTTCTCGTGTTGAACGGGATTGGTGAACCGCTCCTGCATCCAGATCTCGTCAAAATGGTTCAGTTGGCAAGGCAACACATGCCGGAGAAGGGGATTATAGGTTTTCAATCCAATGGCCTGCTGGTAAATGATAGTAACGCTGAAAAACTGTTGGTATCAGGGCTGGATACCATCTGCCTGTCTCTCGATAATCTGGAAGATACGCGTGCGGAATTAAGAGGAAAAGAGCATTCTTTGTCACCAGTCATCAATGCGGTAAAGAGCCTTGACCGTGCCCGCAACAAAAGTGCACGACCATTCCAACTCGGTATTGAGGTGGTGATCAGTAGAGACAACATGCATCAATTGAATGATCTCGTTGCCTGGGCTGGCACGCATAGGGTCGATTACATCCTGGTCAGTCATCTGTATTCCTATGATGGAAGAGGGCAAGAGTCTATTCTCTTTTCTCCAAACACCAGAAGTGCAGTGCAGCTCTATGAAAAATGGCAAAAGAGAGCCCAAGAACTAGGGGTGAATCTGGAAAATCTTCCGAATGTCCGGCTGCACTATGCTCGCGATCATCAGGACCAGACTCTTCTGGAAATTGGAGAATGGATGCGCAAAGAAGCAACTGCCTCAGGTATACGAATGCATCTGCAGAATTTATTTACTTTTGATGCAGAGTTGGCGCAAACGTTGGGACAGATTTTTGAACAAGCTGAGTGTGCAGCAAAGTCCCTGGGGATAGCCCTGCATTTACCTCCCAAACTTGCCTACGAAGAGAAAGAACGTCACTGTTTTTTCATGGATGAGCAGGCATCGTTTGTTGATCAATATGGTAATATCTCTCCGTGCCATTTTCTATGGCACACCTTCAGGTGTCAGGTGAATAATGAACCCCTTCTGGTTGAACACCATACTTATGGAAATGTTCAAGACGAATCCCTGGAGGAGATTTGGCAGAAAAAGAGCTACAAGGAGTTTCGCCAAGAGGCGACACAAAGTTCCTACTCCACCTGCTGGAGCTGTACCCCTGGACCGTGTGCTAACCTGTTGAAACAGAATGCCATGGATATTCGCGACTGTCACGGTAGCCAAGTGCCATGCGGGCACTGTATGTGGTCAATAGGTTGGACCAGGTGTCTTTAAAATGGATTTTAGCTCTTGACAATTAGTTTAGGCTAGACTAATCAGGGAAGGAAGATATCGCGTTCACTATGCTGGTGGGCGCGAAAATTTTTGCCAAAAGGTTTAGGGGTGCCTAATAAAAAGTGTTGTCCCTAATGGGTGATTGTGTTGCCATGCATGCAAGCTGACTTTTTTGAAAAGTGTGTATCATCTTTACCGGAACGTAAGCATGGAATGGTTGTGTGGACAGTTGAAAGTAGGAAAAAATTAGGCAAGAAACCACAGCAGGTAATCATGATTGCGCCACAAGTTTTTTGGTTGATTACAAAGGATTAATGGGAGGTAATATGAAATTACCATCTGAAAAGCAAGTCGATTCCAGTAACAGAAAAAACCGTAAAAAATTATGGGAGATCCATGAGGGGTATCACTGTTCCGTCGTCGGAACGTGTCTCAGTAAGCATGATCTTCAGGTGCTGGCAAGGAAAAAGCTTTTTTCTCAATCATCAAAACCCACTGAATATACTACGCACTCAGTTCTAGTCGGGCTTGCCTCGGTTCGGCAACCGCAGTCCAGGTATCTGCAGAAATTGCTGGATCGAAAATACCGTCTGGCCATAGTCAGGTATAAACGTGCAGGTAACGATGAGCAGATCTGGCAGCTTTGGAACGAAGATTTTGAGTCGGGAAGGGTTGCAGGAGCATATTGGGCTGTCATGACCCATCCTTCGCCGGATAATAAGCTCATTAATGAAATATACGGGCAAGTGCATATGTTGGGGCATGAATGTATGGCGCAATTTCAGCATCGTAAAAAGACTGTTGATACATTGCAGACAAGGTTGAGCATGCTTGAGGAAGTATTGGCATCTGAAAGACAGGTGACTAGGGAAAAAGCAGCTCTGCTGATAGAAAAAAGCCAAGAGGCTGATGGGTTGAGTCTGGCCAATTTGAAACTTCAGGGCACAAACGAAGCTTTGGTCAGAAAAATCAAGGATCTGGAAAGCGGTCAGCATTACAGGGAAATAGCTGAAGAACGTGACAGTTTAGGAATGGAACTCGCAGCATCTCGGCAGGAGTGCAATCTGTTATGTGGCAATATGGATATACTTTCCCGTGAACGTGATGAAATGTTGGCGGAGCTAGAGCGAACCCGGGCAGAGGTTTTGAGTTTAAAACAATCTCTCATACAGGCACATCGACAGCAGCATGAAGTTGAAGAGGAGCTGCAATCTTTGGAGGCTATCTGGCATAGTGCTCTGAATACAGAGACGCATTGTGCTGCATGCGATGATCGTGATTCTGACCGATGTCCTGGGGCTGATCTATGTGGAAAAGTCGTACTGTACGTTGGTGGGATGCATAATCTTGTGCCTCGGTACAGGACAATAGTAGAGCAGCACGGAGGGAAATTCCTCCATCATGACGGAGGAAGGGAGGTGGCGCGCAGCATGTTACCGAAACTGCTTAATACGGCCGATGCCGTTGTTTGTCCGGTGGACTGCGTAAGTCATGACGCCTGTACATGTGTGAAGAAAATCTGCAAACGTTACGATAAACCGTTCGTGATGATGCGCAGTTCAGGTTTATCCTCTCTTGCGAGGGGAATTGCTGAAATTGTCCAGTGAATGGATGGTTCAAGCTACTATAATGAAGGTGAGTGGTATGGGCGTTCAGAATCGCATCGAAGCAAATCAACGAAATGGTAATCTGCATATAAAGGTGTATGGCTATTTTAGCCAGGAAACAGCGGGGGAGGTGGTGTCTCTTGTAAGTCATGTATACACAGGGCAGGGGAATGTGTTTATTCATACTAAAGGGCTAACCAGGGTCGATCCCTTTGCAAAGTATATTTTTTCAAGCCATCTCAAACAAATACGTGTGCCTTGCGAACGTGTATATCTCACGGGTGAGAAGGGGATGGAAATCAGCCATGACGCAGCCAGGGTTATTGTTCAGCCGGCAAAAAAGAAAAGGTGCGGAGGGTGTGGAAGCCGGCAATGTGGTATTAAAAACAAGTAGTCCCCAGTTACTGAGTGCTGAGTGATGTATTTTTTGAAACCGGCAATGTGTCTCCTCCCCAATTCTTGGGCCGTTGCCGGTTCCCCTTCCACGATCCATTTTCCAAACTTCATTCTTCCTCGTTTTTTCTCATAATCCCGATCATTGCCTGCACAATCTCCAGTTTCTTGATCAGGTAAGCTTTGCCTGATGTGGAAAATATGGTATACATGGTGCGAGAATTTCGTGAATATAAAGGGGTATATTCGGAGATTAATGACAGCGCCCACAGACAGAAAACCAAATACGGCAGTGATCATGAGGGGACGAGGAGTCTCGCTTATGGTCGTAGAGGTGTTCCATGCCGATCTCGTTGCATTGGAACAGGAATTACAAGAAAAATTAACAGTAGCACCCGCCTTTTTTCGCAATGCACCTGTGCTCATGGATTTTGAGCATCTGGAAGATGCCATTGATCTTAAGTGGTTCAACGATGCGTATGATATGCTCTATATGCATTCGTTTATTCCAGTTGGTGTGGTTGCGCCTCCTGATTATCTTAAGCAGGCTATTGCAAAGCAACAGATAGCTGTCTGGCCTTCAGCGGAAACTGCCCGTAAAGGGAATCAAAGCGTTTCGTCCAGACATGAGGATTCTGTTGCTGAACAGCAGGAAGCTGATACAGAAGAGAGGACTGTTCCTGAAGATCAGCAGGATGAATCAGGAGCAACAGCCACTTCCGCAGGGCAAACTGTCTGCGGAGAGTTGGTTGATGAGCCGCAGGCGCAACCAACAATGTTGGTTCTGCAGCCTGTACGTTCCGGGCAGAAAGTGTATGCCAAAGGAGGAGATCTTATTATCATGGCTGCTGTGAGCACAGGAGCCGAGGTGATGGCAGATGGCCATATTCATGTGTACGGGACACTACGTGGCAGGGCTTTTGCAGGTGCTCAGGGAGATGAGAGTGCGAGGATTTTCTGTAAAGATCTTCAGGCAGACCTGATATCTGTAGCAGGTACCTACCTGATTAATGATGATTTACCGCAAAAATTTCGAGGAGCTTCAGTGCAGGTGTATCTGCGTGAAGAACAACTCATCATCAATCCCCTGTAACGCATGGCTGTATCTCAACAAATGTACTATTTCTGGATATTCACCAGGTAACGATTCAGTATAGAGGAGACTTCGATGGCAAAAGTTATCGTCACTACATCGGGAAAAGGAGGGGTTGGTAAAACAACTACCAGCGCCGCTGTGGCAACAGGTCTGGCCTTGCGGGGCTATAAAACTGTTGTGATTGATTTTGATGTCGGCCTGCGTAACCTGGATTTGATCATGGGATGTGAGCGCAGGGTTGTATATGATTTCGTGAACGTCATACGTAAAGAATCCAATTTAAAACAGTCGCTCATTAAAGACAAAAGGGTGAGTGATTTGTATATCCTGCCCGCTTCACAGACACGCGATAAAGATACTCTGGATATTGATGGGGTTGGCCGAGTTATTGAAGAGTTGTCTGAAGATTTTGATTACATTGTCTGCGATTCCCCCGCCGGTATTGAACGGGGAGCGTTTATGGCCATGTACTTTGCCGATGAGGCCATAGTTGTTACCAACCCTGAAGTCAGTTCAGTTCGTGATTCTGATCGTATTCTGGGGTTGCTTGCCAGTAAAACAAAGCGCGCTGAGAACGGTCAGGATCCAGTGAAGGAACACTTGCTGTTAACCAGGTATGATCCTTTACGAGTTGAAAAAGGAGAAATGCTGAGTGTTGAGGATGTTACTGAGATTTTAGCAATTCCACTGCTTGGAGTCATTCCCGAATCTAAGGACGTACTACAGGCATCCAATGCAGGGTGTCCCATTATTTTGGAAAATGAAACAGATGCAGGGCAGGCGTATGATGATGCCGTTGGCAGGTTGCTTGGCGAAGATATAAATCATCGTTTTATTGAGGTGGAGAAAAAAGGTTTTTTTAATAAGTTACGACTGTTCAGGAGCTAACTATGCGTTTTTTAGACTTCTTTCGCAGTAATAAAAAAACATCTGCAACAGTCGCCAAGGAACGATTGCAGATTATTGTGGCCCGCGAACGGTCTACACGTGGTGGCCCTGATTATCTGCCGCTTATGAAAGAAGAGTTGCTCCTGGTAGTGCGAAAGTATGTGATGATTGATGAAAGTGCAGTCCAGGTGCAGCTGGAGCGGGACGGTGACTGTGAAGTATTGGAGTTGAATATAACTTTGCCTGAGGAGGAAAAGGAGGGCGTGTAACCCTTTTTCTCATATTTCAATCTCTTTTTAGAACCGGTAGATGGGGTTTACCATCTACCGGTTTTTTTTTGCCGAAGCTCAGGCTGTACTTCCTGGGAAGATGTCAATCTGAAATGAGATAGCCTGTTTGCGGAGATCTCACTTGTCGGACATACAGCAGCGAGTGAGTGCTTGTCAATAATAGCTCTTTTCTGCATCCCTTAAGATAAAACTTATTTATGGACAGAAACTAGCCTGTCTATGTGTGAAATTGCGATTACACAAAGAGGCAAGCTACCAGAAGGAGGCTCCGTGAGTGTCTGTGATCAGTTCGTTTAACTGAGAAGTCAGGAATCATGTAACTATTTACAAATAGTAATCTGTTTATAATTGCCCTTATTGAGCAACGTGATTCCTGGAAATATTGCTGGTGAAAGACATTTTAAGTTTGAGTAAAAAGTTTAGGAGCTGGTTAAAATTTAGCATCTTCTAACTTTAATGTTGACATGGAAGCCACGGCAAGATAGAACACGGGTATATTTTATTAGGCATGACTAATATTGCAAAGCTTGATTAACAATGCAAGGTGGTGTGAATATGTCGAAGGTTTATTGTGCTCGTGGCTTTGAGCGAGAATATGGTTTATCCCCGTGTGCTTTACCATTATCGATGGCCTGTGAAGGTGAGGTGGTTCGAGTGGTCGGCATACGTGGGGGGTGCGGTATGCAGGAGCGTCTGTTGAGCATGGGCATTGCTCTGGATGATGAGATAAATGTGTTGCAGAGACAGGGGAAGGGAGCTGTTCTTATAGGCAGGAATGGTACCAAGTACGCCCTTGGTGGTGGCATGGCTCAAAAGATTCAGGTGATAAGGTGTAAGTAATGAAAACGACATTAGCTGAAATGGCTGTTGGCAGAGAAGGAAAAGTTATAGGGTTTGCTTCAGGTTCCAGCGCGTACAGGCAAAAATTGCTTGCCATGGGAATGGTTAAAGGAACTGAATTTGCCGTAACCAGGGTGGCTCCAATGGGAGACCCGGTGGAAATTACAGTCAGAGGTTACAGGTTAAGTTTAAGAAAAGATGAAGCATGTGCTCTGCAGATTGAGGAATTGAAATAATGAACACAATACAGATTGGAATAGTTGGAAACCCTAATTGTGGTAAAACTACTCTGTTTAATAATCTGACTGGTGCAAGGCAAAAGGTTGGCAATTGGCCCGGTGTTACCGTTGATCGTAAGGAAGGAAGATATGAGTACAAGTCTGTCCCCGTGACGGTAGTTGATACACCAGGTATTTATTCGCTGGCTGCGACTTCATTGGACGAGGAAATAGCCAGAGGATATGTGCTTTCAGGTGATGTACAGGTCGTTGTGAACATAGTTGACGCGTCAAATATTGAGCGCAATTTATATCTTACATGTCAATTGCTTGAAATGCGTGTTCCCATGATTGTTGTATTGAACATGATGGATATTGCTCAAGACAAGCAGATGCAGATCAATGTGACAAAACTTGAGGAGGAGCTTGGGTGTCCGGTTGTGACCATGGTAGCTTCCCGCGGGGTTGGTCTGGATACACTAAAAACAAAAATTATTGAAGTTGCAGAAGATCGCATTGTCCCAACAGCACAGATAGAATTTCCACAGGTTGTGAAAGATATGACTGTGGGGTTGGAAAATGATTTGGTTGAACTTGCAGCTGTACACAGGCTAGAAAAATCATGGTTGGCACTCAAGTTACTGGAAGGTGATCAACAGATATGCCAGATGATTGGCAGCAAGCAGTTGCAGATAGTTGATAGGTATCGGGAAACAATTGAGTCCATCGAAAAGGAAGAAGCTGATATCGTTATTGCCTCTGCTCGGTATGATTATATATCATATTTAACACGCGAATGCCTTACTAGAAAAGGAGAGATGAGTGAAACTGTTTCAGACACGGTTGATAGATTTGTTTTGAATCGCTTTGTTGGGATTCCCCTGTTTTTGGTCGTGATGTATGCAGTGTTCATGATGACCATTAATGTAGGTGGCGCATTTATTGACTTTTTTGATCTGTTTGCCGGAGCAATCTTTGTAGATGGCATAAGTTACCTTTTGCAGAATGTATCTGCACCTGACTGGATAGTTACCGTCCTTGCCAACGGGATAGGCGGTGGGGTGCAGACCATGGCCACTTTTATTCCGCCCATTGGTTTCATGTTTCTCTGTCTGTCGTTTTTGGAAGACTCCGGATATATGGCAAGGGCGGCATTTGTTATGGACCGCTTTATGCGCATAATAGGTCTGCCTGGTAAGGCTTTTGTACCAATGCTCGTGGGGTTTGGTTGTAACGTGCCAGCAATAATGGCAACACGTACATTGGAAAATGAGCGTGATAGAAAGCTTACAATAATGATGAATCCCTTTATGTCATGTGGGGCACGCTTGCCTGTATATGCATTGTTCGCTGCTGCATTTTTTCCAGTAGGCGGGCAAAATTTGGTTTTTTTGCTTTATCTCATCGGGATTGGTTTTGCTGTTTTAACCGGGTTAGTGTTGAAAAATACTCTACTTAAAGGAGAGGTCACCCCATTTGTAATGGAACTGCCGCCTTATCATCTACCTGGTGTGCGCACCGTAATTTTACGTGCTTACGAACGGTTGACAAGCTTTCTTTTTAAAGCAGGTAAAGTTTTGGTTCCAGTCATTGTTGTTTTGAGTTTTTTGAATAGCATGGGGATTGACGGTAGTTTTGGAAACGAAGAAAAGGAAACGTCCGTGCTGGCTGCAGTAAGCAAAGCCATAACTCCAGTTTTCGCTCCAATGGGTATTACAGAAGAGAACTGGCCTGCAACCGTTGGTATCTTTACAGGAATTTTTGCTAAAGAGGCAGTGGTTGGAACTCTGGATTCTCTCTATGCAGGGA
Source organism: Desulfogranum japonicum DSM 18378 (assembly GCF_000429945.1). Taxonomy (GTDB): domain Bacteria; phylum Desulfobacterota; class Desulfobulbia; order Desulfobulbales; family Desulfobulbaceae; genus Desulfogranum; species Desulfogranum japonicum. The sequence goes on from NZ_AUCV01000001.1 coordinate 306,387, forward strand.
TTGGAGAAGATGAAGGTAAGGAAGACAGTTCTTTTCAACTGGGGCGGGCAATAGCAGATGCCTTAGCAACTATCCCTGAAAATCTGTCCGGTTTGGCAGGAACTTTCCTTGATCCCCTGGGGATCTCTGTTGGTGATGTAAGTAATAGAGATACTGCAGCAGAAGAACAGGAAGTTGGCGTTGGTACTTTTGGCAGTATGGTGGCTCTCTTTGAGACAAAAATAGCAGCTTTTGCCTACCTGTTGTTTATTTTACTGTATTTCCCATGCAGCGCTGCCATCGCGGCTGTATATCGTGAAACCAATTTAGCCTGGACAGCTTTTGCAGGCTTCTGGACGACTTTTCTTGCCTACCTGGCTTCTACGTTATTTTATCAGGTCGCAATGTTTAGCAAGGCACCAGCAGTATCTACCATGTTTATCATTGGAGACATCTTAGCTTTTATAATAGTATTCATGCTCTTGAAATATTTGGGCGGAAATCACTTTGGGCACCATTCTCAATCAACCCGGCCAAGCTACGGTACCACAGAAGGATATACGATATAGGGAAGTGGAGGACTTATGAATCTCATAGAGGTACGTGATTATGTTCAAGGGCGAAAATTGGTCCCTTTGTATGATATAGCTTGCCATTTTAGAGTTAATGTCGAGGCTGTCCGACCCTTGCTGGGAGTTTGGGTGGAGAAGAAAAAAATAGTTAAACACAAGGGGAACATTGGTTGTGCCAAGGGGTGTTGTGCTTGTGATCCTGCAACTGTGGAGACGTATGAGTGGGTAGGAGGTTGATAAATACCTTGGGATAATCATTGTGATAACGTAGCGCCTTCATCTATCCTGTTGCTTTAATGCCTCGGAAGACATAGTGTTTATTGCTTTAGAGTATGATTCAGGGTGAGCAGAGATAAACAAAACGTGTTGGTGCTATGATTTATAGAAGATTTGGCAAAACCGATCTCCCCATGCCGGTTCTTTCCGCCGGGGCCATGCGTTCCATGCAGTCCTGGAGTGATCTGGAATTAGGAAAAGTAGAGAAAGGCGAGCAGAGACGGCTCAAGGACATCATTGGAACCGCTCTGGACAAAGGTATTAACCATATCGAAACTGCCAGAGCGTATGGTAGTTCTGAACGACAACTGGGGCAGGTGCTCCCGTGTTTTTCCAGGGGGCAGTATATTCTGCAAACCAAAGTCGCCCCGGAAGCTGATCCTGAAAGATTCAGAGAAAATGTGTTGGATTCTCTGTTGCGATTAGGCGTAGAACGGGTTGACCTTTTAGCCCTGCATGGCGTAAATAATTATCGGAAATTATGGTATTCCTGTAGGCCTGGAGGATGTCTTTTTCAGGCGAGAAAGCTGCAGCTGGAAGGTAAGGTCGGGTATGTCGGCTTTTCAGGTCATGGGCCTGTTGACGTTTTGCTACAGGCTGTATCCCATGCAGAGGATGGTGGTTTTGATTATATCAATCTTCACTGGTATACTATTTTTCAGCATAATAATCCCGTGTTAGCTGCGGCAACGGAAAGGGATCTTGGGATATTTATCATCAGTCCTTCGGATAAAGGGGGGCGTTTGTATTCGCCTCCCCCTATCATTGAACAATTTTGTTATCCTCTCAGTCCGATGCAGTTCAATGACATGTATTGTCTCCAGCGTGAGGGAGTACACACCATCAGCGTAGGGGCAGCTGCTGCAACAGATTATGATGCTCATCTGGACGCTCTAGAATATATTCATGATTATGAACGTATACGCTCCATCTATTCCAAATGGAGCGAACGCATGGAAAATAAATGCGGAGTCCCAAGGCCCGATAGCCATTGGGACAGATTCCCTCCATTTGAAGAAATTCCTGGGTTCATGAATATTTCCTTTATTCTTTGGCTGTATAATCTGGCTATTGGATGGGATCTTATGGAGTATGCCCGGGCAAGGTATGCCATGCTAGGCAATGGAATGGAATGGGTGCAGGGCAATAACGCTGCCAACGTCTCCCAACATTCGCTGAAAAAAGTAGCTCAACGGTCTGGGATGGAAGAAGGTGATCTGATGGAGAAACTATTTCTCGCTCACGGTCTTTTAGGTCAGGGGAAAGGGTGCCCAGGTTCTTGAGCTCGGACGGACGCGCCGCAGGTTTTCGCGTGCGAAAAACCATTTACTGGAATTCTCTCCCCACGTTTATCGGTGGTGGAACTTCAGGTGTCCTCTTCAAGAAGGTTTTCCTGGGTTAACAATTCATTTACTTTTTGAAGAACGTCTTTGTAGTTTTCTGCTGTGATACGGAGTTTCAGAGAATAGCAGGGGTGTTTTGCCCGCTTGTCTCTGGTCAGGTTGAAGTCTGTCTTTTTGGCTTTGTCGCCAAAATATTCCTTGCGGAGATGTTCTACCTTTGTCGGCAATGAGACCATTTTCTCCTTCGCTGGAGAGGTGCCATGCCTGAAGAGGCGCATGAATGTTTGAACGGGTTGAGGGGATTCAAGGGCTTTCTGAAGACTCTCCTGGGTTTTTGCGTTTTTGATAACCTGGCTGAGAGATGGCCCACTGTGCTCCAGCAAGCTGATAATTTTTTTAATCTGGGGGCGTGTTGGTGTTAGGGGTTTAATGATTTCAGTGTAAAGTAAATCTCTGTCCTCTGTATTTTTAATAGGAGCCAGAATTTCTGCTGCTACGGAAAACTGCAGTTTTTCGTTGATGATATCATTTATCATCTCCGAAGATTCGCCTCTCTCACGTATCTGATTTATTTTTCTATACTTGTGAATGGTCGAATGAGAGACCTTTTGGCCAGGTGTACCTATCCCCAGAGTCTGCCCGAATTGTTCGGCAAGTAAAGTGTTATTGAGACCCATCGTTCGGCTGGCTGCATCCAGGAAATTACCTATTTCAACGGGGTTCAGGTTGCGACGTCTGGTATTCTCAGCTAGTGAAATGTTAAAAAAATCCTCTGTGTTGAAATCTGATTCCTGATATATTTTTGCTTCAACCCACTCCTGGTGTAACCTGGAAATTGCCTGAAATCTCCGAAATCCACAGAGTATTTTGTAACGACCATCCTCCTTCTGCAGAAGAACCAGAGGGTGTAACAGACCGTTACGTTTAATGGACAGCGCCAGTTCATCAATATATGATTCCCTGGCCAGTTCGGTATAACGATTATCGTTGTGAATACGGAAAATATATTGCAGGTCAGAGTCACTGAGCGTATCTATGTCACTGATTTTAATCTGACGAACCAGTGACATCTTTTGAGCAAACGGTTTAAACGCTCTGGAAAGTCTTAATGCTGTTGATTTGGCGGTTTGCTGATCTTTTGTAAGTTCAGGTGACAGTGTAACGAGGAGGGAGTGCACTTCGGGATCGTAAAATCCTTCCAGATAGTTTTTCTGTTTGAAGAGTTGATTAAGACTGGATGCTTCCCTGCCGCAGAATTCTGACTCCAGCGGTGCTGTATCAGTGCGTATATTCTGGTCCTCCACAGCTAAACGGATTTTGGTAAGCAGGGATGGCGGGAGAGTCGGACTGTGTCGCCGCTGTGTGTTACCCCTTTCTCCCTGGCCATAGCCAAAAAGTATCTGTGCATCTTGGGTTGCATGCCCTTGTTGCAGGATCAAAACCAAAGGCAGGAGGCCATTGCCAGAAATCTCATCTTTAAATCTACGTATCTGCAACAAAAACGACTCTGTTAGCTTCCTTCGTGACTTGACTGAGTCCAGGTTGTTCAGGTCTGCGATGGCTTTCTTATATTTTGCATTAAGAACTGCATAACAGCGAAGGTGCCTGGTAAGTTCCGTTCCCAGGTCTATGAGATGATTTGGAGCGCCTTGTCGGTCGACATGTCCATGGGGAAGAAGAATGAGAATATTGTTATTTCCCAGAGTGGTGTGGATAGTCGGAACGGCAGATCTGTCCATGTTGATCTCTATAAACTGGTTAGCGGAAATGAATGTTGATTAACTGCTTTCTTGGCACCTTGGAGAGCGAGTTCGCTGAGGTGTGCACCTGGAGATGTGTTTTGTTCTGCCCCAAGAACAATGTCTATGACTTCGCCTGGATTCAGTTGCTTTGCCACTGTAACCGGGAGGAAGTTGTCTTCGTCGTTGACAGAGGCAACCCGAAGCAGGTTTCCTTCAACCAGGTGTTGGGCAATCCACTCAACTTCTGTTAAGAAAGCCCATGGGATATCCGAGGCAAGATGCTCTGCTGTTGCAGGAAGACGTTTAACATGCCTGTGGAAGGTTGCGTTCAGTACATCATAAGCCAGTTGAAGCTGACGCTGTGGGGACAGTTTCTCTTCATGTGTCATATAGTGCTTCTGATTCTGTACGGCATAGGCTAAGGTCGCACCAAGTAAAATAATGATCCATCCTAGATGCATCCAGATTAAAAACAGGGGAACCGTGGCAAATGAACCATATATGGCGTTGTAGTTGGCAACCCCGACTTGCAGGAAAATGTATATTTTTTGTACTATAAACCAGAAAATAGCTGCAAAAAGAGCACCTGACAATGCTGCGGCTGTGGTCACCCTGGCTCTGGAAAAAAAGAGGTACATTGCCATTAAGCTGAGGACAATAAACAGGAAAGGAAGGAGGCTTAAGAGCATTTTTAACAGCCAGGGAATGGGGATTACAGTGTGCAGGTGCTTTAAAATTTTGTCGCTGGCCAAAATCGCTTCCCCTGCAAAAGCTGTATTTATAGATAATGGCAAAAGAATAAGCAGGGCAACATAATCCATTATCTTGCGAAAAAGTGAGCGGCCTCGATGTGCTCTCCATATAGAATTCATGGCATCTTCCACAGCACTGAATACGCCAATGGCTACCACAAGAAAGCCGATGACCCCGAAAACTCCCAATGCTGCAAAATTCGTGTTGTCCACATAATTGAAGATGGTGTCCACTGCCTCATGTAGATGATCTGACAGGGTTTTTCCTTCGATACTATCATTTTCATCGGTAGGGGAAGTATATGTGTTGGCAGGTACTACCTGGTCAATCACTCGTTCTGCAGCCAGCCTGAGCTGGCCTCCGCTGCCAATGCCTTTCAAAATCGCAGTGGATAGTGCGAGCATGGGGACCATGGCCAGAATAATTGAGTAGGTCAGCGCAGAAGCGCGGATGGTAACCTTTGCACGCATGGCTTCAAGTGTCATAATGGTGAGTACTCTGACAACTATGCGGCAAAGGCGGATGTAGGCATTGTCGTGTAATGTTGAACGAAATGCCCAGTTGTGAATCCGATTCAGTCGGTTTTGGCCGTTGATATCATTGTGGTTGGTTGTTTCACCAGCTTCAGAAGACATGAGCAAGCCTTATCTCCCGAGCTCTCGGAATAACCATTTTTCAATTATTTCAAAGACAATTTCTCTTTTTATCGGTTTGCTGATGTAATCATTCATGCCTGCTTCCAGGCAGATTTCTCTGTCCCCTTTCATGGCATTTGCCGTCATGGCGATAATTGGAACACCGGTATAACCTTTTTCCCTCAATGTTCTGGTCGCCTCAAGGCCATCCATCTCTGGCATTTGAATATCCATGAGAATGAGATCAATATTTTCAGAATCTTCCATATACAGATCTACAGCTATTTTCCCATTGTCTGCAACCTGTACATTGTAGCCAGCTTTGCTTAGAATCAGGGTGGCTAATTTCTGATTTACCAGATTGTCTTCTGCCAGGAGTATACGAATGGATTGCTTAATCTCTTCACGAACGCTGTACTGGGTGATGAGTTTCTCCTTTGAGATTTTATCTGACATCTGCTCCTCCTCACCGAGAAGTTTTTCTATGGTCTTAAAAAGTATTTCTCGACGGGTAGGTTTGGTTAAAAATGCGTCAAACCCCGCTTCGTTGCAGCGTTGGGCATTTCTTTCGGTGGTAGAGGTGTAAGCAAGCAGAGGGATATTGCGAGTTTCGGCTAATTCATGTCGTAAAAGGTTTGCCAGGGCGTATCCGTCAGGCTGTGGCATTTGAATATCAAGGATAATGAGGTCGAAAAGTTGATTTTCGATTTTTGCCTTTTCAATAATCTGCTCCACCTTTTCACTGTCACATTCAGCTGTCACCACAAGGCCGGCGGAAGAAAGGATGTGATTAAGAATACTTAAATTGCTTTTGTTATCATCAACAATGAGTACACGTTTACCTATCAGTGAAATTTTACGAAATTTTTTAATGTGCTGTTGTTTGGATTTCTTCAGGGTTGCCGTAAAATGAAATACACTTCCCCCTTTTTCTCCACCGGATTCTGCCCAAACCGAGCCATGCATCAGTCCTGCAATTTTTCGACAGATGGATAACCCCAAACCTGTACCACCGTATTCTCTGGTGGTTGAACCATCAGCCTGTTGGAATGCCTCGAAAATGGAATCAAGCTTATCTTCGGGGATACCAATACCGGTATCGCGAATATAAGAGTGCAGTGTGATGGTATCCTCTGTTTCATCGTCAACCATAATGGCCAACTCAACCTCTCCCTTTTTGGTGAATTTAGCCGAATTTCCCATAAGATTGACAAGAACCTGGCGAAAACGTCCGGGATCTCCCATAACATTGGCCGGAAGGTTATCGTCAATACGGCAGAGTACTTCTATCGGACGAAAACTCACCTTTGGCCGGATAAGGTCGCAAACATCCTGGGCCGTGATTTCCGGATCAAAGTCAATGACTTCCAAGTCCAGTTTGCCAGCTTCGACTTTGGAAAAGTCCAGGATGTCGTTGATGAGTGACAGCAGTGCTTCTGCGCTTCGTTTTATGGTTTGGGCAAATTCATCCTGTGCTTCATCAAGATCAGTGTCCAGCAGCATATCTGTGAAGCCGATAACTCCGTTCATAGGTGTACGAATCTCGTGACTCATCGCGGCAAGGAATTCGCTTTTGGCCACATTGGCTGATTCGGCTGCTTTTTTTGCTTTCCGGAGTTCGGCTGTCTGTTGTTTTATCTCCTCTTGCAATCGTTTGGAATAACTGAGCTGTTGTTCTTGTATTTTTCTGTAGTTCTGTTCGTTTTCAGCCATGATGTCCTGGAATTTTTTTTCCAGAACCGCTGTCTTCCGGTCGTACTGTTTTTTCTGTATACGGAGACGGTTTATGGTTTCCTCTGTTTCTCTGTGTGCAAGGAAGAGGCGAACTACGGAACGTAGCGAGGTGGTTAGCAAATCTGATTGCGGGAGTTCTGGCACCGACGACGAAGGCGTTGCCAGTACAAAACTCATCAGGTCCGGCACTGCCTGGAGTGCGTAATGTCTGCCGCCGTGTTCAAGGAGTATTTCAGAAGACTGGTCCATGGATTTGTTTATAATATCCAGGGCTTCTTCAGAAGACAGGGGAAAAGATTTTGTTGCAGAAAAATTTCCGTTGGTGTCGGCACAAAAAAAGAGCAGTGCATCGGTTTCCTGCTCAAGGCGATCACACAGAGTTGTTAATTCTTGAACCGGATCAACCAGGTCTGGAAAAAGTTGATTCAGAACCATGTAGATACCCTCTATTGACCGTACATTGCTTTTGTATTTTCCAACTCTTCCGGCAGATCTTCAGCCAGCACTTTATATTCTTCCATATTGCTCTGAATGTGCATGGTTAATTCCGGTGCAAGGCTTCCTGGTACGCCTTCCTTGACAGCAATGCCAAGCTGATTGACAATATATTCAGCCATTTGCAGTATTCCTGTTGCGGATTGAGCCTGCTGGTCAACATTGACGCCGTGATGGTCTCTGATAGCCTCGGACAGCTGATCGGCAACCTGCCATTCCTGCGCTAGGATATAGCCGATCTCACAGTGATCGGTACCGAGAATTTCTCGTTCTATAACCATAATATCAGGGCCACCGGGTTCCAGGCGCTGAATAATTTCCAAAAAGCCTTCAGATGCAGCTTCATATTCAACAATAAGGCCGATGTCATGAAGAATTCCGCAGAGATACGCATCATCTCCATTGATACTGAAAATACGTTCAGCAATCATCTTGCAGCAGATACCGACAGCCGCACTGTGGGACCATAGTCTATCAGGAGAAAAACCTGCAGGCTTGATGTTCGTGTCGATCATGCCTTTGATAGCATCTGTGATGGCTATGTTGTGCAAATTTTTCATACCAAGCAAGGCGACAGCTCTGGATATGGAGTCCACCTTTCTTGCCATGCCGAAATAGGAACTGTTGACCAGGGTGAGGAGGCGTGCCACAAGGGTAGGATCAAGTTTGATAACTTCCTCAAAATCTTGCAGTGTGGAATCCTCATCATTGATAAGCTCAGCCAATCTGGTCACAATGTGTGGCAGAGTTTTTGTTTTTTTGAATTTTTTGATAAGAGATTTGGCCGAGGTCATGACAATTTCCCTGAAGGTTTGAGGTTCAAGGTCTCAGGATGCGTTGCCTGTCCAACCGAACTACATATATGAACAGGCCGGGGGCTGATTGGCATCGCATCCTGTAGCTCGGTTGCGTAAGGAAACAGTGTATCCGTAACTGATAACGTATATTTATTCTATTTCTGTTTTGGAAACAGCTTCAGCTTTGATTCTGTCAAGCAGGTCAGAAAGGACTGGTTTGATGTTTTCCCTGATGTCTCCGGCGACAAGAATAAAGAGTAGGTCATCTCCTGGCTTGAATGTCCCTGAATGGGCTTCAACAAGTATTTCGTAGATCCCTTCGGATTTCAGATATTCCTGACGAAGTTGTTCGATTTTATCAAAGTCAACCGTTGTCTGTAACTCGCTTACCTGCTGTTTATCTTTTCTCGACCAGTTGCGAACCGTGCCGTTATGAACGAGGATCATTCCAACATTATCGGTAAAGTCGGGGCGTTGTTTAAGTTCTGCGATGGTTTTAGATATATCCATAACTAACTAACTCGATTAATTGGGTTTTGTTTTTCCTTTCCCAATAACAAGGGTGGGCCTCGTTGACTGGAGGGGAAGGAATAATTGCTGTCCTGCTATGATTGTAGCGGTTTTGTCTAATTTGTTCAGTTTTTTAAGCACATTTATGGAAATTTTATTTCGTTTTGCGATCTGACTGAGTGTGTCTCCCTTTTTTACAATATAAATAGTGTGGTTATGTTGACGCTTATGATAGGGAAATTGACGCATTTGCATGCAACGCAGTCGTATCCGTTTATTTTTGGGAAGTCTGACTTCGTATCCCTTAGGTATATACGATATACCTTTGACAACCGGTGAAAGGAGTGCCGGGTTAAGTCGCGTTATATCTTCTTGAGAGATTCGAAAGAACGTACATATATCAGATACTGAAGCGAAGCCTGTCATCGGTACCAGAAGGGTGGCTTCCGGTCTCTCCAGAATAATAGTACTATCTGCCTCAATGCGCTTGGCAACCTTTACGGCGGCAAGGAATTCCGAATAGAAGTTTCGGGAGGCAAATTTAAAGAGCCCTGTTTCATGTTTGCTGAAAATGGTTTCGTAATCTTTGTGACTTGCCACAGCACGGACCATACCGGGCCGTCCGTAATTGTATGCCGTCAAGGCTAGGGGCCAGCTTTGCAGGTGTTTGTAATTTTCCTTGAGGAGTTCTGCGGCAGCATGAGTTGATAGCCATGGGTCGTAACGCTCATCAACATGTTCGTTTATGGTCGTATACATGAGGCCTGTACTTTTTGTAAATTGCCATAAGCCAACCGCACCTGCTTTGCTGCTTGCCGTGGGATTAAAAGATGACTCAACGTGGGGAAGATAGGCCAGAGCTTCTGGAAGACCATGCTCTTTGAAAATCTTCTTTATAGCAGGCATATACTTACCTGAACGTATGACTCCCTCTATAAAACGGTTTTTTTGCCCGAGTTGGAGCCTGATGTTATCCTTTGCCTTGAGATACGATGTCCGCCTGGCTTTTGGAAAGAGCGCGGCAATACGTTTTTCCTCTTCAGTAGATGGGGATCGGCCGTGACCAAGCTTATCCAGGGTATCCTTGAGCTGAATTTTTGCAAGCTTGATCAGGTTGCTGTTAATCTTTGATGAGCCGGGTGTTCCCCATGGGACGAGTTGGACAACAGCATAGATTCTGTTGATTTCTTCCCGGTCGTGTAATACCGCTTCCCTGGTGGAATATTTTCCGTATATATCTTCCCAGAAGGATACATTGGGCCGTATGATTTGGTACTCGGGAAAGGTTGCGCAAAGACAACTTCTGGGAGACAGAGCACCGGCCAGAAAGAATAAAAGAATAACGGGAAGTGCGAATTGCATCGGCCCAATCTTTATTATGCGTGTATAAGATGTTGAAAACATGGTTATATGTCTGCAGTCAGGCCCAGTTGGTTAGGTGAGGCTTTAGCTACTGTTTGTAAAGAACGAATAGTACTGATTGTCTGGCTGAGAACTTGTTGATAGTTTATCACAGAATAGAAATACCAGATGGAAATTTTTTCTTTTGAAAATGATAATATATATTACATAGAGTAGCACATGGAAAAACAGACCTATCAAAGTATTATAGGCACACTGGGATTTATTTTATCTGCCGATGGGCAGGAAACACTTCTTGTGTACAGAAATGCCAGGAAAGATGACCAGCATTTGGGTAAATATAATGGACTTGGCGGGAAATTGGAAGAAGGAGAGGACGTGGTAACCTGTATGCGCAGGGAGATTATGGAAGAAGCCGGGATCTATTGTGAGCGTATGGAGTTACGGGGAACGGTTCATTGGCCTGGCTTTGGCCCCAATGGAGAAAATTGGCTGGGGTTTATTTTTCTCATCCATTCCTTCAGAGGTACACCACGAACACATAATGAAGAAGGTGAATTGGCCTGGCATAAAATCGAAATGCTGCACAAACTCCCCATGTGGGAGGGGGACAGGTATTTTCTTCCCCTTGTTTTTGATAAAGACCCAAGGGTTTTTCATGGTCATATGCCCTATTCTCAGGGACGACCTGTTTCATGGCAATATAGAAGATGCTGAGCTTCGTGTTTGAATGTTACTCTGTGGAAAGGCGACTTCGTTATAAGCCTGCAGCGTGATTTATATGAAGACTGAAAAACAGAATGGCCTAATCCCGCCCCCAGGTGGGTATCTTTTTGCTCAACGTGAGTAAACATCCGTATTGATGGGCAGGTGCCAAGTAATATCGTGAATATAGGACCCTCCGCGAATCTTTGAGGATGAGGATTTGCGTGAAAAACAATGGTTGCTTGAAACGCGTGTTAATGGACAGGTGAAAAATAGGAACACGCAAGCAGGAATGTAAATAAACTCTCTGAACGAGAGTCACTAACCTGCCCTAAAAATCTTGCGTAAGCATTGTACGGTCGGTATAGTGAAAGTCTCTTGCCGGAGCCTGTACAAAAAGGCCTATAGCCCGTCAGGAAAGAGATTTTTACTCCGATAGCTGAACCAGACTTTATATCTTATACACAGAATGCAGCTTTGTGTATACTGCGGTAAAATGCATCGCGTGCTTTAGCCTGAGGCTAAAATACTATTTCCGGAGAAGGCTTTGCAGAGAGAGTTTTTTTCTTACATATAGGAGAAACGTCCTGTAACGGGACATTTGTTTAGAGAGTACGTAGCACCAGTTTAAAATACCTTCGGCATTGCCGGATAAATTTGTACAAGGGGATGATATGGATCAAAACGCTGAAATGGTTCGGCTGGAAGAACTTGTTGACAAACTGCTTTCAAAGTATACTCAACTTCAGGCCGATTATCAGGCTATAGAGGAGATGCTTCAGGAAAGGGATATGGAGTGTGCTGAGCTGAAGCGTAATATCGAAAACCTCAGTGATGAACAGGCAACTGTCAGCAACAGGGTGGCGAGCCTGCTCGACAGAATTACCCAGTGGGAATCTGAACAGAATGGTGAGACTGTATCTGCCGGGCAAGAGGAAGAAAACCCCCAGGGGTTTGCTGTTCAGGGAGAATCTGAAGGAAACTTCGGTTAAGTTGTTGAGCGGTTATGAAAGATCGCCTTGTTCAATTTGAACTTTTCGGGCAGGAATTCGCCTTTTACAGTGATGCTCCCGATGACGAGGTGGAGAAGGCGATCAAGTTGCTCCGTGATGAGCTGGAAGGAGACGAACATTATGGTAGAAGTCATCTACCTTCCAGCAAAATGTTAGTATTGGGTTGTCTTCGGCTTGCTGCAAAATATGTGCAGATGGAGCGGGAACACGCTGTGTTATATCAGGAACAATCTCGCTCTATTGCCAATTTGATTCGTAAAATGACTGTGAGCATTGAGTAATTTGATTCAGTAAGAAATATTATCGTTTAGTTTCAGTCCGTATTCTGCTATATTGATAATAAGGAACACCCCTGCTCTGTTGGTGATTATCGGAGTATTGAGCCAACTCTCATGACAAGGGTAGCTTCATTGCATAAGGATGGAAATCTTTATTGATTACCTGATTTGTGTAAGATGCATTGCCCACCTAATTTTATTAGGTTTAATCATTTCGTTAACACGGCAGCGCGGGGGTTCTTTTTGATGAATCAGTGAGCACGTAGACTTACTGTATATATATACAAAACCGTCTTGGGTGGTGAGGTCGGGATGGTTACAGGAAGCATAATGGGCACCGGTAGGTCCAGTAAAAAAAGACAACTCTGATGAGATCAGGTTTATATAGAACCCCCTTCAACTGGGCTGTTTTTCAGAGAAAATTATTGCTATGTCAAGGTGGATTTTCTCTTGAGGGTCTTCATACATGATGAAAACGCGTATACACTGAGTTTCCACCGCAGGCCGTCTCCCCCCTCCTGTAGCAGCTTTCCTGCATGCTGAAATGTATGCTGAAAAGACTTCTTTGTCTCCCGCCTGTAGTATTTTCGCAGTGATTTCAAACTTTACTGCACTACACATTTAGGAAATATACATGGAACTCAATGTTATGACCATGGTTCTGGCAGTGGTCAATTTTGTCATTGGTGTCGTACTGGGGGTGTATTTCAGGAAAAGACTTATTGAAGGAAATCAGCGTAACCTGGAGTCTCAGGGACGCCAGATAATTGAAAATGCCATCAGTGAAGCTGAACAGATCAAGAAAGAAGCAATCATCCAGGCTAAAGAGGATGCCTACCATATAAAACAGGAAGCCGACAGGGAAATAAAGGTAAGCAGGCAGGAACTCAAAGACGATCAACGTCGGCTGAATCGCAAATTTGACGAAGTACAGAAAGATTTTCAACTCCTTGAAGAACGCCAGTCTATTCTCCGTGAACGCGAAGAGATAGTCACCGCAGCTGAAAAGGTGGCCGAAGAACAGAAAGATAAACTCGAGACGCTCGTTAATGAGCAGCGTTACAAATTGGAGCAGATCGCAGGTATAGATCGTGAAGAAGCCAAAGTGCAACTCATGCAGTCCATTGAGAGCGAGGCCAGGATGGAGTGTGCAAAACGGCTTTCCAGAATTGAAAATGAAATGAAAATAGAGGCAGACAGGAAAGGGAAAAATATCCTGGCCCTGGCCATCGCAAGGTATGCCGGCGATTATGTTGCTGATAAAACCGTATCCATGGTGCCTTTGCCAAATGACGAGATGAAAGGGCGGATCATCGGTCGTGAAGGACGAAATATCAGAGCCATTGAAGCTGCAACCGGCATTGACATAATTATAGATGATACGCCTGAAGCCGTAATTCTTTCTGGGTTTAATCCCATTCGCCGTGAAGTTGCCCGCCTTGCCCTGGAACAGCTTATCTCCGATGGTAGGATTCATCCGGCTCGGATTGAGGAAGTGGTACAGAAAGTAACAGAAGAGCTTGAAGTAAGCATTCGCGAATCCGGCGAGCAGGCCACCTTTGATGTAGGTGCCCACGGTATTCACGTCGAACTTGTTAATCTTATAGGCAGACTTAAGTATCGTACCAGTTATGGACAAAATATTCTGCAGCACTCCCTGGAAGTAGCCTTTCTCTGTGGCATAATGGCCTCTGAACTCGGTTTGGATGTGAAAAAAGCAAAGCGGGCTGGTCTGTTGCACGACATCGGCAAGGCTGTTGATCATGAGGTTGAAGGGAGTCATGCGATCATTGGCCGGGATCTGGCAAGAAAATATGGTGAGGCAGAGGACATCGTCTACGCTATCGGGGCCCATCATGAAGATCAACCTCCTAAAAGCGTTCTTGATGTTTTGGTGCAATCTGCAGATGCCCTGTCAGGTGCCAGACCTGGTGCCAGAAAGGAAATGCTGCAGAGCTATGTTAAAAGGCTGGAAGATCTCGAAAATATAGCCAATTCATTTACAGGTGTTGAAAAATCGTACGCCATTCAGGCTGGTAGAGAATTGCGAATCATAGTTGACAGCCATAAAATAGCTGACGAAGCCGCATTTCTGATGAGTAGAGATATTGCAAAGGCTGTGGAAGAACAACTTACATATCCTGGTCAGATCCGGGTGACTGTCATCCGTGAAACTCGAGCTGTAGAATATGCAAAATAGGCGGTAGGATGAGACAAAGCAAAATGCCTTGATTGGGGAAAAATGCTTATTTTCGCACGAAGATTCTCACGTATTGACAGACACCATACTTTACGGTAGCCCCACTGGTTTGGTGCTGCCGTTTTTTTGTTCATGGGCAGTGCGAGGCCTGGGATCTTCGCTGTTAAAAGATGAGGAAGTATGCTAGGTTGCTTCCGTACGTCACTGTGCAGAGCCTGGGTTTGTTCACCTGCTACAAAACGTCATAACACATGGGCAATTGAACTCAGGCTCAAGGCAATCCGTAATCTGGAGATACAACAAGCTTTGGACAGTATAAAGGTGTGTCTTTCTACAGTAACTGAAAGAGCAGAATTTCTGTCGTTATTCCTCGTATTCATCTTCTTGAATTTTCTGGCATTCTGGACAAATACCCGTAAATTCTATATGGTGACCAAGAATTTGATAGGAGCTTGCCGTAGATGCTTCTTCGGTCAGCGTGTTGAAAACAGGGATTTCCAGATCATCAACCTTGCCGCATCGTGCGCAACGAATATGATAGTGGTTGTCTGTTGTTGCATCAAATCTTTTTTGTGTTCCCCCTACTTCCAGTTTGAGTATCATGCCGTTTTCTGCCATTAACTCAAGGTTTCGGTATACGGTACCCAATCCTATACGTGGAAGCCGTTTTCGGACCATATCGTAGATTTCACTTGCCGTAGGATGGGTTTTAACTTTGGAGAGCTCTTCTAATATGACTTGGCGCTGGGTTGTCAACCGCAGCATGGGTGCTGGAGCATTCATGTGTATAACTCAATTTACAAATTATTAATAAGGAATCATTATCAGTATAATACTGATCCATGATGAAATTTTCAAGTATGAAATGAATCATTATTCAGAGAAAGAAAATCTACAGAAAGCCAATATACAAGTGAGAGGCTTGGAGATCAGCCCTCCATTACTCCTGGCACCCATGGCAGGGCTTACCCACTCTGCTCTGCGAACAACAATTCAATCCTGTGGCGGGATAGGTTTGCTCAGTACCGAGATGCTTGCTGCATGGCGTCTGCCTAACGAAAATGCAACTGTTTCACCTTTTCTATTTCGAACAAAAAGTGAAAAACCTCTTTCCTATCAGATTCTTATCAATGATGTTTCGCAATTGGAGCCAGCTGTACAGGCTTTGCATCGGTTACAAGCTGATGCCATTGATATCAATATAGGGTGCCCTGCACCCAGGGTGCGTAAGGCGGGTGGTGGGAGTGCTCTAGTTGAAAAACCTCAGCTGTTAAGAGATATACTTTCCCGTGCCCGAAACATAACCGAAGGTCCATTGACTGCAAAAATACGACTCGGCGATGGCAACGAAGCAGTCCTGAAGCCATTTTGTCAGATGTTGGTGGATCAGGGCGTTGATATGTTGAGTATTCATGCCCGGTTGCAGGGCGAATCCTTTGCAAGGAAGCCGCATTGGTCGATGATAGCTGAAATTAAGAAATGGGTGAATGTTCCAGTTATTGCAAACGGGGGCATTGATTCTGTTAATACCGCCAGGGCATGTCTTGACCAGAGTGGGGCAGACGGTCTCATGATTGGAAGAGCAGCCGCAGCAAAGCCCTGGCTCTTTGCAGAGATCGCAAGAGATCTTTATAATGAAAAAGGCCTGGATACAAACTATAGCAAAGTGGAACTGTACAACCAATTCTGCAAGGCTCTCAATGAACGTTTTCGAATTGAGAGAAGATTGGGCAGGCTCAAGGAATTCACCCATTATTTTGCAACGAATTATGCGTATGGGCATCATCTTGCCAGCAAAGTACAGGCCAGTAATACTATGGAGCAGGCAGTTGAAAGGGCCCAACATTTTTTTTCCGTGCATGACCCGGAAGGTTTTGCACGGGTGTGGAGCCAGCCGGCTGATTAGTGCAGCCGGTCATTCATTGAAGGTAGCGGGCATGTCCGGCAATGTATTACAACCATGTAAACTTTTATTCAACGTGAACAGGGGGGTTATAGTACCCGTAACGCAAGTTTGGAAAGGTACTGCGAAGTTCTTGGAACCATTTCCGCATCCCCATTGCTGCATCAGCCTGGTGTAAGGTGGCTTTGAGATATACCTCAGGGTCAATATTCAAGTTTCGCAATTGGATAAAGTCTGGTCGGTGGGCTGTAATGAGTTGACAGAGAGCCTCAAATTCAGAGGGATGATCTGTAAAACCGGGAAGGATAAAGTAATTGAGGGAGACATGGCGGTTATACTCTTTCATGACATCAATGGATTGCATGACGTCGGCAAAGGCAAAGCCTTTTGGACGATAGTAAAGAGTATGTTGCTTTTCCCTGGCACTATTGAGCGATATTCGTATCGAATCCAGTCCTGCCTGCGCCAGCCGTCTTACCGCATGAGGCAGGCTGCCATTGGTATTCAAATTGATTGTTCCCTGATGGGTTGCCTTGCGAATACGCTGTATGGCTTTCTCCATCACCTCTGCCTGAAGAAGAGGCTCACCTTCACACCCTTGTCCGAAACTCACAATTGGCTTTTCTGCTGTTTCCAGATGCTCAACTGCTATTTCGGCAATTTCCAGCGGTGTAGGAACAAAGGTGATTCTGTCTTGTGTAGATGCACAGCATCCTGAAGGTTGCAGGGAAATGCATCCGATGCAGGATGCATTGCATTGGGGAGAGCATGGAAGAGGCGCTTCCCATCGATTGAGAAAGTAATTTTTTGCTGCAGGACAACAGTATGTCAGGCAGCATTTTCCCAGGTGCTGAATAAGACGGTTGTGAGGATGGCGCTGTAATTTTGCCCTGGTCTGTTTCTCAAGAAGGGACTGATTGAAATGGGCCACATCCTGACGAACATCAGCATCGGAACGAAATCCTGTTACCCAGAATTTACCGTCCAGCCAACCCACGGCAGCATAGGAAAAAAGCGGCAGCATTGGACTCTGTGAATCAGTTGTCAAATATCCTGCTGTATAGAGGGCCGTATGCGCTGGAGCCATGAAAGCTGCCACAGCTTGAACCTGCTCACCTGCTTCATAAGGGTTTTCTGCAAGCAGTGCCGCTTCATTGCTATCAAGCTCTATACCAACCGGTTGTCTTCCTGGAAGTATGAAAAGCTCACTTCCTTCGGGCAGTTCTATGAGATCCTCAAGTTCAGGTTCATAAAAGTTGCCGGCACTGCTTCCGGACATTTTCAATCCGTCATATTCCAGAATTTCTCCTTCCGCATTGGCAAACACCAAAAAGGGAGTTGTCCGTGGGTGTAGCATATCCATAGTGTTGAGCGTACCTGGCTTCAGGGACGCAATACGCGCATCACGCTGTCGACAGCTCGATAGACGTCAAGATCATCTCCAAACACATCCTGTATATTGGAGTGATCAATAAGGTCCTCAACAATGTATTGGGTGAGATAGAGGCTGATAAGGTTAGGGTCCTGGGTTAAGTTTCGAATGGGAGCTATTTTATAGCGCATTTCAAACTCTTCCAGGTCTATCATTGTTCGTAATTGCTTTTCGATTACTTCTTGAATTTTACCCACAGAATCAGTTTCGATAATATGGGTGTCGAGCAATCTTTGTACTAACGTAATAGCCAGATCCTTGGAATTATCTCGCGCTTTTTTCAACATGAACATTCGTTCACGTTCGCGTTTTCGATCGATGGCATCGATAGTCTTGTTGGTCGAGTTACTGGGATTAATATGACGGGCCATGGGTTTTGCTCCTTATATGCATAAATGGCGCGAATAACCGTATCGTATTTCAACAGGAAGCATTCCACGTGAGGTAACTGGTCACGGGTATCTTCTTGGTTTCACTAACCTCTAAACTGCAAACGGGCCACAAGTGCTTCATTTTGGATTAGTGCGATTTTACGCAGGCAAGCATAGATTCCGTAGGATTAGCTATGCGTGAAATTGCGATCCATCAAAGATGGAGTGCCTGTGATCCGTTACCTGGTAACAGCTGCGGTAGTTCAGTGGTGATACATACGAAGAATTGGCTTGCATTCAAGCTTCATGCGATCATCGTTGAATCTTAAAACCTTTGCTGTTTTCCTCATCCTCCTGAAATAACTGGTATGTCAGGTTTTACAGGGCTCGTAGACAACACAAGCTTCGCCATATTACGCAAACAAGCCATTCTTTGCATCCTCTATTTGCATGAAGTTGTTATTTCCCCTCAATGACTTCGCTCTACAGGCTAATACCATGATGGTATCAGCCGATCAAGGATGCGTGGATGTATGTAAGGGCTGAATAGATGCATATATCGTCAAAAATCGCTGGGAAGATCGCTTTGATACAGTTCCTTGAAGCTGTTAATTTTTGCAGCTGCATCAGGCTCCAAATGTAAGTTGTACGTTTGAATGTATTCAGCTGCCATTCTGTGTGTATTGAATATTGGGACATTCAGCTTCAGGTTATTGACAGCTATATCAAGAAATTCGTCATGTTTACTGTAAAATGTTTCGAGCACCGATGGCAGGAGATTGTAAAATGAATCGGCATCTTCTGCGTACAGGAGGCTTTCCCGATCTTCACTCAGGTCCGAATCTTCAATCGGCCCTTCATAACCAAATTTCCATCCTGTAGCACCGTTATGATACCCTTCCACCCACCATCCATCCATGACACTGATGTTTGGTACACCGTTCATCGCGGCTTTCATTCCACTTGTTCCGCTGGCCTCAAGTGGACGTTTGGGACAATTCAGCCATGAGTGAACGCCTGAGACGAGAAGTTTGGCGATACACATGTCATAGCCGGGAATAAATACAAGTTTACCGAGACCATTGCTGAGTTTATAAAGTCGTTCCTGATTATCAAGGATGAGTTTGAGAACCATTTTTCCAGGTTCGTCTTCCGGGTGGGCTTTTCCGGCAAAAAGAAAATTGATTTTCCAGTTGTTTTTTACCAGAATTTCAGCCAGCCTTGAAATATCGTCGAAAATGAGATCCGCTCGTTTATAGGTGGAAAACCGGCGGGCAAAGCCCACTGTGAACACATTAGGTTCCAGCCAGTCCGGGACCGAAAGATGGGAAAGATAATTTGGCGGATCTATCCAGGTTTCTGTCATCTGCCGACGATGATTATCCAACATGTGGTTGGTGTAGGCTATCAGGCGCTGGTTATCAATCAGCCATGCCTTACGGAGGCCTGATACAAGCTCTGGATAGTCAGAACGGGAAAGTGAGGAAAAACAACCTGGGGCTGTACGCCAGTCACGTGTGGAGGCAATACTGTCAAAGAGAGCTGCCCGACTGTTACTGGTCCAGGTCAAATGGTGCACTCCGTTGGTTATTGCTTTAATTTTTGATGCAAAGGATGGAAATTGTTTACGCGTGACATCACGATGCAGACGGCTTACACTGTTGATCCCTCGATTAATACGCATGGCCATTGCTGTGAAATTGTATTCATGCTGATTGTCCTCATCATGGGCCACCAGATCAAGAATACGTTCAACCGTACCATGACTGAAGGAAGAATAGAGATCTCTGCTGAAACGGTCATGTCCCGCCTTTACGGGGGTGTGAATGGTGTATATAATCTGTTGACCAACTTTTTCAGCTGCATGTATAATGTCTTCTTTTGACATGCGCTGTATGTAATCAGGCCCAAGTGCTTTCTCCAGTTCTTTTACAATGAGGTGAAGAGTGACGGTAACACCGTGTTGTTCGTTGAGATGTATGGTGTTTGCCGTAAAGCCGAATGCTTCCATTATAGGAAGTACTGCACTTCCGAGCATTCTTCGTTGATTGGCCTTTACAAGATTGGACTTGGCATTGTAAAGTTGCTGTGAAGCTTCGCTCAACCATTTGGGTGCGCCTGGCAAGTCGTAATCCAGAAGGAATTCGGGGGTAAAGTAGTCAAGATTGTCGGAGCATTCCAGTTTCATCCAGACTTGAGCTGTGCAGTAAACGGGATCTTCATGTTCACTGAAAAACGGGACTTCAATCTCCAGGGGCAGTTCCGGTTTTTCAGGGTCTTTGAGCTGGTAGAGTGTTGGTGTGGTTTCCGGGGTCCAGGTGGTGGCTTGATCAATTTGGCCGATTTTGGAATCAACAAATTGAGAGAAATATCCACCCCTGTATAAAAGGCTGACTGCAAGAACCGGCATATGCAGGTCAGCAAAGCTTTTCAGCGTGTCGCCGGCAAGGACGCCAAGGCCACCGCTATAATTTGGGATTTTACGCGGGCCGTCCAGGTATTGTTTGAGAAAATGACTCAGAATACGATGAGAACTTTCCAGAATGCCTTCCTGTTGTAAATAATTTTTCACAGGAGAAAAAACATCGGGATCTGCACCAATCTCCATGGAAATATAGACAACTGAGTTACCTGTAGGTGAGCAGAGACGTTTCCAGACACGATCAAAAGTGGCCTGAGAAATACCGAAGTATGTCCCAAAATCATTACAGGACAAGAGCTTTGAGGCTAAGTCTGGTTTCATGTTAAAAAAATCCGATGGATTGAATTAAAAAGTAATTGTCTCAATAGTCAAAAGATAATAAGGAATGTTTCTCGAAAAGCCAAGTAGGCAAAGTGTAGATTCACACTAATAGTTTTGCAAGGAAATTTCTTGAATGGAAAAAAATGTTGTATTCCTTCGTGGGTTAGGTAGAATCGACGCTTATTTTATACATGTTGTCAAATAATTATTACTTTTGGGAGGATGTGATGCGCATCAATAAACCGTTGTATTTAGTCATAGCCATGTTGGTGTTTATCACCTTGGGTCTTACCGCCGGTTGCAGCAAAAAAGCACCTGAGACCAATCCGGAACCACCGGCAGAGGGGTTAGGGCCGGAAGAGCCTTTGGAAAGCCAGGATACGGGCATTATGGAAGGCCGCACATCTGGGCCAATGCTGCCAGTGTACTTTGCCTTTGATGATTCGAATATTACTGGCGATCAGGTACAGCGGATAGAAGGGAATGCTGCCTTCTTGTCCGAGAGTGCAGATGTTACTATTCGTATCGAGGGCAATTGTGATCCTCGCGGGACCAAAGAATACAATCTGGCACTTGGTGAAAGAAGGGCACAGAGCGCAAAAGCATATTTAATCAATCTGGGCATTGACTCTGAACGCCTCAGCACGGTAAGCTGGGGAGAAGAGAAGTTGCTGTTGTTTGGACATGATGAGCTTTCCTGGGCCCAAAATCGTCGGGCAGACTTTGTTATTGTAAAATAGGAACAGAGTAAATGTTCGCGAAACCGGGCTGGGACGGGTCCCATGCCCGGTTTTCTTTTTTAGGTTGAATTGTAGCTGAATACGCGTTATTCGGAGCAGACCGCTTCTGAAGGTATCCAGAGGCTGACAATTCGATTCATAAACATTTATGAGGGGAATACTGTGATATACAATAAAATGATTGGTGCGTTGCTGTGTACTATTCTGGCATTGGGGGTACAATTTCCGTTATCCCAGGCGCAGGCTGCAGATCTCAAAATCGGGATAATAGACATGCAGCGCGTGGTTGTTACTTCAACAGGCGGGAAGAAGGCTCAGGAAATTGTAAATAAAAGAATGAAGGAACTCCAGGGAGACTTCAAAAAGGATGAAGACGCTCTGCTGGGCCTTCAGAAAGAAATTGAAAAGAAGAGCTCTGCCTGGAGCGATGAAATGAAGCAGGAAAAGGCCAATGAATTTCGAAAAATGCGCAGAGACCTCATGGCAAAGCAGGAAGATGCCAATGTGGAAATCAAACAGCTGCGTGAAGAAAATTTAGGGCCAATTCTCCAGGAACTGCAGAAGGTCGTATCCCAGCTGGGCGAGAAAGAGGGATATACGTTGATTTTGCCACGCCAGGCGGCTATTCACGTAGATAAAGAAATTGATCTGACTGACAAAGTCATCAAAGCATTGAACGAAGCCAGTAAATGAGTTGATAAGCGATCATCGGCCTCTCCCCCCTTCCTGGGGAATCTGTTGGTCGCGTCCTTCCTTGCATGGGCGCGATTGCCCGTATTAATATGATGTTGTCTTGCCAATCCGGCCATTTTTACGAGCGATCACGCCTGCACAGATTAGAGCATCTCTTGGTAGTTACAGAGTATGTGGTATAATACATATTGAATCACACTGCCCGTAATGGGCATATGGAGATCAATATAAATCATTAAGGTATATTATCTGCAATGATGCAGCACGCATATATAGACATGGTCAACCAATTCAAGGGCTGCAATGTACTTGTAATTGGTGATATCATCATAGATCATTTTATCTGGGGATCGGTAACCAGAATTTCTCCGGAAGCTCCTGTTCCGGTTGTCAACGTCAAGAAAGAAGAATTATTGCTGGGTGGAAGTGCAAATGTCTTGCGCAACATCATATCCCTTGGAGGCAGAGGAGCGCTCTGTGGCCTCATTGGCAGTGATGCCATGGGAGAGCAAGTAGTTACATTAGTAGAAGAACTTGGCGCCGGAGGGCAGGGGATAATACAAGGCCAACGGCCAACGACGGTTAAGACTCGAATTATTGCCCAGGGGCAGCAGGTAGTCCGTTTTGATCGTGAACAGACAGGTGACCCATCCCCGGAAACTTTTTCATATCTCATCGGTTATTTACAAGAACATGTGCATCAATTTGACGCTGTCATGATATCTGATTATGCCAAAGGTGTTGTTCATGAACAGTTGATGATAGAGCTTCGTCGTCTTCTTCAGCAGCATGCCGATAAAACGGGCAGGCGTTTACCTGTAATTGTTGACCCCAAACCGTCAAATATGCACTGTTTTGTTGGGTGTTCGGTTATAACCCCGAATCACCATGAAGCATCACAGATGAGTGGTATCCGCATTCATGATGAGCAGACGTTACTTGCTGCTGCACGTCAGATTCGGGAGGACATCGGTTGCGAAGGGGTTCTTATTACCCGTGGAGAAGCTGGAATGGCCCTTCTTGAGGGAAATCATGATCTTGTTACCATTCCTACAATGGCGAAAGAAGTCTATGACGTCACAGGCGCGGGTGATACCGTTGCAGCGACCATGGCTTTGGGGATGGCTGCAGGGTGTTCGCTTGCAGATGCTGCCGTTCTTGCCAACCACGCCGCAAGTGTTGTTGTCGGTAAGGTAGGAACAGCTTCTGTGAGCACAGAAGAATTACTTGAAGCCCTGCCCAGGAGCACGTCGCGCTAGGCAACTGCCAGCACTCCGTCTGTATGAGCTGACTGACCTGGCATAGAGAAATCATGGCCTGCCAGCCGATTTGTGCACAGGCGAAGTCTTGGTGGTCTTACTGTGATGATGTGAAAGCGAGTAAGGCGTTATATACCTGTGATCAGTTAGTGCCTGTCCGTAAATAGTCTTTTTGCCCAATTATTTGTATTATGCTTAAAGCTTTATCAATGAAATATCGGGTAGATGTTTGTGGTGAAACTTGTCGCATGCCTTAAATGTAGCAAGAAAGCCTATTTCCGGACAGACACCAGTTACCTAAATATTGTTACCCCAGAGGAGAATCGTCTATGGGACGTCCCAGAAGTATGACCGGTTTTGGGCGAGGAGAAGCTGAAGCCCAGGGTCGCACCTGGATTGCAGAGGTTCGAACGGTTAATCATCGTTTTTTGGACCAGCGTGTCGTGTTACCTAGAAGATTTGCAGCCTGTGAAGAGCAGGTTAAAAAGACTGTCGCACAGGCAATGGATCGTGGCCGGGTTGACATTTCATTGACAGCCAAAGGTGATCTGGCAGATCGTGGGAGTTTTTCAGTGGATCATGGCATTGCCGAGCAGTACCACCGCTGCCTCAGTCAACTGCAGGACACCTATGAATTATCAGGTGGAATTACTGTTTCCGACATGTTGACCATCAGGGATATCATCAGTCAGGAAGAGGTTGACCCTGATATGGATGCAGAGCTTAAAATCATTATTACATCGGTACAACGAGCTCTTCTGGCCTGCGATCAGATGAGGGAGCAGGAAGGACAGTCTTTGAAACGCGAATTGTTAGAGCGGCTGGCTGGCTTTGAAAAGATTGTATCAACCATTGAAACGAACAGCCCGAAAATTTTGGAACAGCGGCAGCAGGAATTGCAGGTGAGATTAGCTAAACTTCTCAGCAATGTTGATATTGATCCTGCTCGGCTGGCCCAGGAATCTGCTATCATGGCTGACAAGAGTGATATCACTGAGGAGATAGTGCGTCTACATAGTCATATTGAACAGTTTCGCCAATATTTGGAGAGTGATGAAGCGGTTGGCAGACGGCTCGATTTTCTTTTACAGGAATTTCTGCGAGAAGTGAATACACTGGCTTCAAAAATTACAAACGCCAGCATCGCTCACCTTGGTGTTGAAATGAAAAATGAGATTGAAAAACTGCGTGAGCAGGTACAGAATATTGAATAGTATTAATGTCGTCCATGGCGTTGTCGTATTGATTAGCCTGTCCAACAGGCTGTCACTCTTAAAGCATACCATTTTGTACAAGAGCTTGGGTTTTCATCTTTCAGGGAATATCATATGATAAACAGTCGCTTGGTAAATATAGGGTTTGGTAATGCTGTCAAGGTTAACAGAATTCTTGCAGTAGTGAATCCTGGATCTTCTCCCATTCGAAAACTGAAAGATGATGCACGCACAGAAAAAAAGTTGATTGATGTTACAGAAGGCAGGCGTACTCGGGCTATCATAATCCTTGATACCGGTCATCTGGTTTTATCATCTGTTCAACCTGAAACAATCAATCAAAGACTGGCTGCCTTGGATATGGAGCATGTTGATCCGGCAGGAGCGCTATCCTCTAAACTGTATGGAGAGTAGGGATGAGTAACGGTTCTCTTTTCGTACTTTCAGCACCTTCAGGCTGTGGGAAGACCACAATGGTCTCTCTGGTTATGCAGAGACTCAACGGGATTTCTTTTTCCATCTCCCATACCACCAGGTCCGCAAGGGATAAGGAAGTTCATGGAAAAGACTACTATTTTGTAAACCATGAAGAGTTCATTCGCATACGGGATGAAGAAAATCGAGGGTTTATCGAATGGGCAGAGGTACATGGCAATTATTATGGAACCAGTTGTCAGGAAGTGGACAGGCTATTGGCGACGGGAAGTGATGTCCTTCTTGATATTGATGTGCAGGGGGCTCTACAGGTGATGCACTCAACGTATCATCCTGTAACTATTTTCATTGCTCCCCCTTCTCTCGATGAACTTGAAAGAAGGTTGCGTGGCCGTATGACCGATGATGAACATACCATCGAGGTGCGTTTGCGAAATGCCAGAGGAGAAATACGGCAGGCTACCAAATATCAATACCTCATAGTAAACGACAACTTGGATGAAGCCGTACAAAGTCTGGAATCCATTATCATCTCTGAGCGTTGCAGGACTCGGAGAACTCTGCATGGCGAACCTGCACGTTATACACATCGATGAAGAATAACAGTAAAAAAACACAGTATAAAGAAAGCAAACCCGGCCATGAGCAGGTAGAGCAAAGTGAAGTAATCTGGGGCATTCACTCTGTTACTGAGGCGTTGAATAGTAATCCCAATGGCATTAATGAAATTAAAGTGCAGAAAGGGAAATCCAATGCCAGGTTACAGCATATCATAGACCTTGCCCGGGAACACAGTGTAAGGTTGCGTTTTCTTGATCCGGCAAGATTTGGTGTGGGGAGGCAATGTAACCATCAGGGGGTTGTTGCCCAACTTTCTGAATTGCCTGTGCAATCATTTGAGGACCTTAGAGAGTTTCTTAGCAGAACAGAAGCGGACGCTGCACCTAGAATTCTGGCTCTTGATTCCATTCAGGATCCTCGAAATCTAGGCTCAATTCTTCGGTCTGCACTTGCAGCCGGTTTCACCCACATTTGTATGACCCGTGAGCGGAGTGTTTCCATAACACCGACGGTGGTACGCACCTCGGCTGGTGCCACTGCGCACCTTCACATTTTTCAAGCTGTCAATATGGCTGATGCGTTAACCAGAATAAAAGAATTTGGTTATTGGGTATATGGGGCGGTGGTTGACAGGGAAAAAAGCCAATCCATTTATCAGGTGGATTTTGCGCAGCAGGTGTGCCTGGTCATTGGCAGCGAAGGCAAGGGTATTCGTCCGTTGGTACAAAAGCAATGTGATCAACTGGTAACCATACCTATGTATGGAGATTTTGATTCACTTAATGCGTCGGTAGCTGCAGCGGTTGTCATGTTTGAGGTGAACCGCCGCAGGCTTTCGTAGAGTATTGGTGTAAGGGGCACGGAAAAAATAAATTATCCAATCTTGTTTGTCTCTCAACTCGGTAACGTCGTTGCGTCAGTGGTTCAATACGACCACTATAGAACCATTGACGCGACGACGTTACCAGGCCGATATTCTACGCAATTTTTGGATATCTATTATTTTCCGCAACCCTAACGTATCTGAATCCATGAACAGTGGGCCAGACCCGGCTTTGCGTGCTGTTAACTCGATCAGTTTCAGCTCCCGTAACTAAGTGCCTGCCCATAAATGGCTTTTTATGCCAATTTTAGCGTTATGCTTTAAATTTTTCCTCGAAATATCAATTGTATATCTATGGAAAAATGTATCGCATTTTTTAAGCTTGAGCAAAAAAACTCATTTATGAACAGACACTAACTAGCGATGGCTTCGTTTCCAGTAATTACGGAGTTGTTCGGATTCTGGTGTCGAATTCGCTACGGATTCCGGAACCAGTCTATTTATTTCTGTTAAGCTGAGCTTTCAGCAGGTCACCCAACGTTCCCATGGAGCGGGTTTCTTTTTCCGCTGCCGGTGGAGGTGTGTAGCTTTTTTCTTCAGACTTTTCCTGATAATCATCAGGCACCAGGGAAATCCTCTGTTGGTCCGTGTCAATAGAATCAATGCGGACCGTTATCTCCTGACCAGCTTCCAATACCTCGCGCGGATGATTTATTTTACGCCCGCTTCCAAGTTTGGAAATATGAAGAAGGCCGTCAATGCCTGATTCCAAAGTGACAAAAGCCCCGAAAGGAACAAGCCTGGAAACTGTGGCGATATGTGTACTGCCGACAGGGTAGTTTTCCTCAACCTTATCCCAGGGATTTGGTAGCGTTTCTTTCAGGCTCAGGGATATTTTATCATTTTCCCAGTCCAGACGTTTAATAATAACTTCAACCTGCTGACCGAGTTGGAGCACATCTTCCACCTTGTCTGTCTGTCCCCATGCAAGTTCTGAAATGGGAATAAGACCATCAATCCCTCCGATATCGACAAAGGCACCAAAATTGCGGATAGCGGTTACTGTACCGCTGGCCTGCATGCCTTCTTCCAGGGACTCGCGAAGTTTCTCTCGCTCCTCTGCGCGCTGCTCCTCAAGGAGTACCCTGGCGGATAATATGATATTGCGGCCCCGATTACCAAACTCTATAACTCGAAAAGCCAGGGTTTGCTCCAGGTAATCTTCTGGGCGTTCGATACGACGTATATCCATCTGAGAGTACGGGCAGAATGCTCTGGAACCGGCAACATCAACGGAAAAACCACCCTTGATTTCACCAGTGACCTTGCCTTGGACAGGGATTCCTGATTGAAAAGCATCTTCCACTTCCTGTAGGGAAGCTTGGCCAGAGCCAATCCGAGTAGTGAAGAGCAATTCACCTCCTCGATTGGACAGAAGAAAAACCTGGATGCTTTCACCAGGCGCATATTGCATATTGCCTTCTTCATCAACAAGTTCAGCTTTGTTTATCACTCCTTCACTTTTTGCTCCAATGTCGAGAAACACATTTTCTCCGGAGATCTCAGCTATAACTGCTTTGACCTTATCACCAGGCTTCAGTTTTGGGCCATCAATAGGGGTTTCTTGGAACAGGTCGGCAAATTTGTCGTCACTCATAACAATGGGCAATTGGTTTAGGTTTATAATATTAAAGGTTATTGGATGTTTATTGAGGGGTAATTACAGAGATAGTGTTTTCAAATTCCTTCTGAAAATCCATCGAGTCTCCAACGCGAATATGTTGAATGGTTGAAGTTTTTGTATCAAGGAGGATGAATCCTGGTGCCACTTCCTTACCAAGAAGATCCCCTGGGTTGATAAGCAGGCATTTTCCTATTTTCTGGACTCGGCATATGTGGTTGTGTCCACAGCATACATAGTCAAATCTTCCTGATTGCGCCAAAGGTAATGCCAGCTCAGGGTAATGGTGAAAGCCAACGCGTTTGCCATCCACCTCCACTGAACCGAGTATTCCGTGATGTGTGAATTGATCTTTCTGCTTTTCACAACGTGTGGAAATCAAATGTTGATCACCTACATTGTTTCCGTAAATCAGGTGAACATGGCCTGTAAACTTGTCGAGTTGGTTCAGCATGAAGGGAGAAACCAGATCTCCGCAATGGATAAGTATTTCGGCTCCAGCCCTGTTGGCATGGGAGACAGCCCTGTGTACATGAACTATGGCATCGTGGCTGTCTGAAAGTATGGCAATAATCATGAAACAAATATTTTGTAATGTGAGACAATAGAAAGAACTGTGTGCTCTTTGACAAGGATTTTTTACACGGGTTATCTCCGTGAAGCAACCATTCTTTTTTGGTCTCTATTGACGAATGATCTCTGTTTCAGGGGGAATATCAAGATGACCGAGCTCCATTAAAACCTCTGCAGAGGATGTTTTGATAGAATTCACCGCAAAATCTGAAAGAGTGAGCATGGTTTGGGTGCCAAAATGATCATCTATGCGTATTCTTTCCAGAGTGTGATTGTCATCAAACCATATTTGAATGGCTTGTACCTGTTGTTGTGCTTTTTTGGGTGTGAGTATGGCTGTTGATATCCCAGGAGTGTGTGCATTGTCATCAGCGGGGTCAATATTGAAGGCTTCATCCAGCGAAAGATGTCCTGAGAACAGAGAAAATGTAATATCATTGTCCATTGATTCGGCAGGCGTAATGATCAACTGGTTATCCTGTTTCGTATAAATCTGCATTTCTGCGCCTGTACTGAGAATGATTTGCTCATAAGGGGTGAGGTAATTCCAGCGCATGAGTGGGGTCGAGGAAGGTGCGGGCCCTGTCCGTACGAATGTTGCGTTTCCGCTGCCTTTTCTGTTTCGGCCATTACTGTATGTCTGCTGTTCAAAGTCAAAGGTAATGGATTCAAGTGACTGGTAATACTGCTGCAGTTTTTTCACCTTACTCACAAGCTCGGCGTTTGAGGCAAAGGAGATAGCAGGAAGCAGTAACGATAGCAGAAGGATACATGCTTGTAAAGTGAGCGGGAATTTCCGCATAGATGATCTGAAAGAGTGTGTACATATCTTAAATCCGAGTGCCTTGCCGTGCAGGCAGGCAGTGTTCGCTGAGGGACAATGTGCTCGGTTGCGGTGAAAAGGTAAGAGGAGGTTAAACATGTACTTTCTCCAGTTGGATTGTTCGGCCAAAAATAGCGTTTGCCATGGGGCTAACCGGGGCAGGGAGATCAGAAA
This sequence comes from Desulfogranum japonicum DSM 18378, assembly GCF_000429945.1. Classification (GTDB taxonomy): domain Bacteria; phylum Desulfobacterota; class Desulfobulbia; order Desulfobulbales; family Desulfobulbaceae; genus Desulfogranum; species Desulfogranum japonicum. The sequence continues at coordinate 336,206 of NZ_AUCV01000001.1, forward strand.
CAAAATATCTGCTTGCTTTCTTTGGATTATATAGTTTTTCCCTGATGTCTGTATTTGCTTCCAGGTAAGTGTGCAGAGCTTTGGCTGCTTCAATTGACGAGTCTACAATATGTACCCTGTTTCCTATTCTTGGCGCAATGATTGATTTGAGTAATGGGTAGTGGGTGCAGCCGAGTATGAGAGTATCCACCTGTTGCCTGCGTAGTGGTTGGATGTATTTTTTTACTATCATTTTTGTTTCCCGTCTGTTAATCCATCCTTCCTCAACCAGGGGAACCAGCAAAGGGCAGGCCTGGGTGTAGGTGGCGGCAGCAGGGTTACGTTCTTTGATGCAGCGCTGATAGATTTCTGAGGCGATGGTCGCCCGGGTGCCAATAATCCCAACTCGTCCGGTATGGCTCCGGGTAACGGCATTTTCCACAGCCGGGGCGATTACATCGATGATAGGATATGAAAATCGCTGCCGCATGATTTCTCCAGCAGCACTGGCTGCGGAGTTGCACGCTATGACTATAAGCGTTGCACCATGCTCGGCAAGAAATTCGATGTTTTTTTGAGAATATTCAATAAGCCGCTCTGTACTTTTGGACCCGTAAGGAGTGCGGGCAAGGTCTCCAAAATACAGAAGAGGGAATCCTGGGCAGAGGCTTTCGATGGCTCGAGCAACGGTCATGCCACCGAGTCCGGAGTCAAAAATACCGATCATGACAGTAAAGATATATATGTGTGTTCTTATAAGAATCAGGCAGTCCGAGAGAAGACGACTGTAGCTTAAGAAATTGATCTGTTATTTTACGGTAAGCGGTCAGAATGTATGGAACACTTACAGGACTCAGTCCTCTGGGCCAAAGCATTTACCAAGAGGACTGAGGGTGACGGAGGTTTTTATTTCTTTTTGTTTTTTGTACGTGCTTCAATAGCTTTCCGCAGATTCTCCGGTAACCCCCTTTCCTTTCCAGATTGTGAACGTCGTTCTGAAAGAGAACGCGCACAGAGGGGCTGGCGAGCAGAGAATCCATATTTTTTACGATATTCTTTAGAGGTGAGACCATGAGATTTAAGGTGCTTTGGAGAAAGCATCTTAAACTCTTGACCACATTCCAGACAAACAACTTTATTTTTTTGGATTGACTTTTTGGGGTCCATGACAGGACCAGCCTCTTCCTCCGTGGCTTCCAATCCTGTTACTTCAGCATCCTGAAGAGTTTTAAGTGTTTGGAATGTATCGTTTAATGCAGTCTTTATTTCGTCAGTGGTCATTTCTTTGCTGCCGATCTGCGACTGGATAATTTCAGCGGTCATTTCAACAAGAGTTTTGCTCATTGTCTACTCCTATGAAAAAAATAAAGATAAAAGTAACTGGTATTATCACTATTACATTAGAACACGTTGATAAATAACGCAATTAAAATATAACATGTTTGTAAATTGTCTCTTTTCCTGATTTTTTTTGTCATAAGTGCCTCAATGTTGGTAACGAATCATAGGGGATGGCAATATTTGCACAACCCGTATCGAGCCAGTTCATGTTTGGTCTTCCCGGAGCAGCGTTCTTCATCTACCACTCAGATCGCCAATTTATTACAAATGATGTGTCCTCGTGCGGAATCCAGAGGAGAGGAATTTTTCGTTTTTGTGTTGTGACTCTGCGGGTACTGGAAATACATGGCTGAAGGTTGACAGGTTTGGGTGGAGATATTACTATTTGGCCCATCTGGAAGTGCCTGTACATACATGGCCTTGTCGGAGTCCCGTTCTTCGCTTGCTGGTCCGATAAACGTGTTGTATGCAAAATTTTATCCTTGGAATATCAGTGATATGCCAGGGGTAAAGTTTTGAATAGACCCTGCTCTCGGTCGAAAATTCCCATTTATGGCCAGGCACAGTGTAAAACATTTTAACGTTACTACTAATTTTTAAGATTGTTTCGAGGTATTACTATGCCTGTATATGAGTATGAGTGCTCTGGGTGCAAAAAGGTTTTTGAAGTTCAACAAAAAATTTCAGAAGCTCCTTTGGAAAACTGCCCGGAGTGCGGAGATGCTGTGAAAAAAATCGTTTCAATGAGTTCTTTTCAATTGAAAGGTGGCGGTTGGTATTCTGACGGGTACAGTGGATCTTCCAATGGAAAGGGAAGTTCTTCGCCAGCCCCGGCCTGTCCTGCCGGCGGAAGTGCATGTAAGGGCTGTGCAGCCGCATCGTGAGTCGTTTCCGGATGACTGTTTTTAGCGGTTTAAGACGTATTCCATCCAGTTTTTTATGTTGTTTGGCCTGTCCTGCATATTGTTATACTTTTCTGCGGTGACCATATAAAACTGAAACAACTAATGTCACTCTGTTTTCTTTCATATTTTTTCTGGTTGGGCCAGTTCCCCTGTTACAGTCTCGAGGAGAATGTATGCGTTTTCTACAAAGATACTTTGTTGTCACGGTTATCACCTTGCTGATGGTCGGATGTTCCTCGGCGTATTACGGAACATTGGAAAAATTCGGGGTTCATAAGCGAGATGTTCTGGTCGACCGTGTCGGAGAAGCAAGAGATGCGCAGGAACAGGCTAAAGATCAGTTCCAGACAGCATATGAACAATTCGCAACTGTAGTTGAGGTTGATGGTGGAGATCTTGAGAAACAGTATACCATTCTTAACAGGGCTTACGAGCATAGTGTGCAGAAAGCTGAAGCCGTACACGATCGAATTGATGCAGTGGAATCGGTGAGCGAGGCCTTGTTTGATGAATGGGAAGATGAGCTCGATGATTATTCCAGCAAGGCTTTGCGTCGAGATAGTGAAAGAAAATTACAAGATACCCGTCGACAGTATGAACAACTGATAACCGCCATGAAAAAAGCGGAAGAGAAGATTGATCCGGTATTGACGGTGTTTCATGATCAGGTGCTTTATCTGAAGCACAATCTGAATGCACGGGCAATAGCTGCTCTGCAGGGGGAAATGATGAGTCTTGAAAAGGATGTAGAGCGTTTGTTACGTGAGATGGAGGCTTCCATTCAAGAGGCTGATGAGTTCATATCGCACTTACAACAGGGGTAAGGCTGTTACCACTGGGATGTGTTACGCTATCATCGGTAACTGATCACAGGCACGTTATGTTTGAACGGTTGCGGTTTCACGCATAGATTGGCTAGCGGACTCTGTGCTTACCTGCTCAAAATTGCGATTGTTCAAATATAAAGCGCCTGTGGTCAGTTGCTGTTCGGAGGTAAGTGACATCAAAAAGATACAGACTCTGTGATTAGTTCCTTCTTTTTTCAAGCCTGAGTCCATACCGGCGTGCTGTCTGGTTTTGAACAATTTCGTCTTGCTGCATACTCTTCCATTATTCGAGCCCTCTCAAAGTATTTCGCTGTTATTCCTCATCTCATTATAATAGCCATGGCATCGCCGTAAGAAAAGAAGCGATAGCCAGACCGGACTGCTTCTCTGTATGCGTCAAGGATGTTTTGCCTTCCTGCAAGCGCTGAAACCAGAAATAATAAAGATGATTTTGGGAGATGGAAATTCGTGATCAGATTATCCACCACGGCAAAGGTGTGGCCAGGATAGATAAAAAGGTCACAATTTCCCGAGCAGGCTGTTACTTTACCATGTTGAGCTGCCACGTATTCCAGAGTGCGGACCGTGGTTGTTCCAACAGCCCATATTTTCCCTCCCTTTTCTTTTGTGTTGTTTATTGCATCTGCTGTGTCTTGAGAGACGGTGAAATGTTCGCTGTGGATCTGGTGGTCTCGAATGTCCTGGGTTCGTACCGGAGCAAAGGTGCCGTAACCAACATGCAGTGTGACCTCTGCGGTGGAGATGCCCTGATTACTGAGCTGGTGAAGGAGTTCAGTGCTGAAATGAAGGCCTGCCGTGGGAGCGGCCACAGATCCTGTATGCCGTGCATAGAGGGTTTGATAGCGTTCCCTGTCGGTTGCCGTGGTTCCGCTTTCACGATGAATGTAAGGCGGAAGAGGAATTTGTCCCATACGATAGAGGAGGTGTTCTAGTGCATGTTCCTGTTCCGCATGGGATGAGCAGGGAAAATGCAGTATGACATCTACTTTGCCGTCATCATGATACCCTGCAACTTCAGCAACCAGGTCATGTTCAAACAGAAGCTCACTGCCAGGGCGAGGCCTTTTCGAACTTTTAAGCAAAGCTGTTGCTTTGGCCCTGCCTATTTTCAGGGATGTTGTCAGGGGAGGAAGAACTATGGGAAAGTGCAGTAAAAAAAGCTCAACTTTTCCCCCTGATGCTTTCTTACCATACAGTCTTGCAGGAAAAACCTTTGTATTATTAACAACCAGGAGATCTTTTGGAGAAATATAGTTGATGATATCAGAAAATATTCCGTGGGCAACTTGTTGTTTTGGCTGCAAAATCATCAGTCTGCTGGCATCTCTTTTATCAGCGGGATGCTGGGCGATTTGCTGTTCAGGCAGGTGAAAATCGTAATCCGTGAGTTGAAACAGGTCTTCAGACATAAAAAATCGGTTGGGTTGTGGATAGTAAAGGGTAGTGAATCACAGGTGTTGAGGTCTTGAATTTGTCCCATGGCCTTTGTTACACAGGCCGGGAAATACAACCATGAGACCTTTGGATGAGTGTAGGCTCTTGCCAAAAAAGACGGAAATGGTTACACACTTTCTGTGTTCTTCCAGCGCTTTTGTGTCCTATGGTAAAAAGTCGGCTAAAATAACAAAAGTAACGAAAAATTGCGAGGCTCTTTCACGATTTTTCAAAGAGAATTTAACGCATGTGTTTGCGATAACCTCGTGAGAAGTGCGGGCTGAGAGGTGGCTCCGATGATATTGGTAACTGCAGCAACAGAGATGGAACTGGATGCTTTTACAAGCAAATGTACAAGGCGAACTCAAATCGAGACCTGCCTGACAGGGATTGGGCCAGTGGAAGCTGCTACTCGTGTAGCCTTGTTCCTTGCTTCTACTGATAGTCTGCCTGCAATGGTTCTAAATATTGGTGTTGCCGGTGCCTTTGTTTATTCACAACCTCATCCCGAAATCCTTGACCTCTGTTTGGCAGAGCGTGAAATTCTTGGTGATTTAGGGATCTGCAATCATGAACAGGTTAAAAAATTTTCTTCATCCGCTTTGCATATTCGCGATGATTTTATCCTGGACAAAGATCTACGTTCCAGGGCCCTGGAGATCCTTTACGCAAATGGAGAAAAGGTAAGCACAGGTCCTTTTGTAACGGTAAATTGTGTGTCAGCCACTCGTCGGCGTGGTGATTTACTCGGCAGGCAACACTGTGCTATTTGCGAAAATATGGAAGGCGCTGCCGTGGCAAGGGTCTGTGAGACTTTTGCTCTGCCTATGCTGGAAATTCGCTGTATTTCTAATCTGGTGGAAGATCGTGATACAAAAAAATGGAAATTACAAGAGGCTTGTACCCGATGTGGGGAAATCGCAGCCATTCTCGTCGAGGGGTTTGTGAATGCATTGTAAACAGCTTACATTAGGATATTCTCCCTGTCCCAATGATACATTTATCTTCTATGCGCTTGTTCATGGATTGATACCATTGCGTTACATCCAATTGAAGGAGCCACGGTTGGAGGATGTGGAGACTTTGAATCGAATGGCCATGTCAGCAACCCTTGACGTGACCAAACTTTCTTTCCATGCACTGGGGCATACTCTCAATGACTATTCTCTCCTCAGATCAGGGGCTGCACTGGGAAGAGGGTGCGGGCCACTGCTGATTACCTCATCTCAGTCCAAAAGAAGCGATGTGAAGACATGGTCCATCGCTTTGCCCGGCGAGATGACTACTGCGGCATTGCTGCTCAAATTATACTGTCCTCAGGTACGTGAACTGCACATTATGCCTTTTGAGACTATACTTTCCGCTGTTGCAGAAGGGGCCGTGGATGGAGGGGTAATTATTCACGAAAGTCGTTTTACGTATCAGCAGTACGGTCTTGAATGCGTCCAGGATCTGGGGCAATGGTGGGAAGAAACGACTGGTTTGCCCATACCGCTTGGCTGTATAGCTGCAAAAAGAAGTTTACCCTTACAGGATGTTCATGAGATCGAACAGGCTATTGCCGCCAGTCTGCAATGGGCATGGAGACATCCTGAAAAATGCAACTCATATATCAAAGAATACGCTCAGGAAATGGAAAGTGACGTTGTTACCAGTCACATTAATCTCTATGTGAATGCATTTTCAGAAGACTTGGGCGAAGACGGCATCGCGGCCGTCGAAGAGCTTTTTCAGCGTGCCAGTATGGCCGGTCTTTTTCATGGCTATACAGGTATGAAACAGGAGTTGATTAGGCTGTGATGACGCATCCCATGGTGCAGCTGTGGGATGGGGCCACACCTGTCGTTTTGATTTATGATGGCAGTGCTGAGCAGCGCAAAAATCTTGCATCGAGATGTTCAGTTGTTTTGGAAACAACTGAGAGCATCGTAGAGTGTCTGTATGTACAGAAAAATACAGATGGAGCCCGCATTGTATCTCAACTGGACCTGATAGTACGTAGTTGTGACGTTTTTGTTCTCGTCAGTGAAAAGTGGCTGCCTCTTGATACGCTTATTGCTGGAGTCTCGGCAAGCACAGAAAAAGATCCCTCTTCTGCAGGACTGGAGCAAAGTCTCTCCATGGGCTCTAATGCAGAAATATCAGAACCTGTTGCTCTCAAATTTATTCATTGGTTTGTAAGCCGATGGACAGCCGCTGAAGTGGGCGCCTGTTTGCTTGTAGGGGGAAAGAGCAGTCGAATGGGGCGAGCCAAACATCTCATTCAGGATCTGGATGGAATTACATGGGCGGAAAAAACTGTACAAACCTTGCAGCTACGTCTCAATCGGCTTGTCATTTCCGGGGCCGGTGAATTGCCAGATGCTATTTCGCATCTGCCAAGGGTGCCAGACGAACCTGGAGTCGCCGGACCCATTGCAGGTATCTTGTCGGTTTTAAAACACTATCCAGGAATTTCCTGGGTTGTTACTGCCTGCGATATGCCAGAAATGCGGGTTGAAGCATTGGACTGGCTTCTTTCGTGTCGTAGACCAGGTGTCCGTGGCATTTTTCCTGATTTATCCGGTCAGGGAAGGGTTGAACCGTTGCTGGCATATTACGATTTTCGAGTGCTGGATGCTGTGCAGAATATTGTGGACAGTGGTTCCTGGCGAATAAGCAGGCTCAAAGAAGTTGAGGGAGTATTGGCGCCACGCCCGCCGTCCCGGTTATTTCGATGCTGGCGTAATATCAATACTCCCAGGGAATTACTAGACAACACCTGATGGGATTGATCAGGCGTTGATATTTAGTGTCTGTCTTGCCAGGAGTACTACTGCAATCCGCATTTTTCAGGATTGTCAGCTCGTAAGAAATCCCGGCTAGAAGAAGCTGAGTGTTTTTGATACATCATGCACCAGTTCTCTTTTGGATCCGTTGATATAGTAGTACAGTTTCGCATCTATACGAACTTCATCCGTGTCAGTGTCAAAGTGGATAAGGTACTGTTCTTTTTGAGTGGCAAGTGGAGGGAGGGTGAGGTCTATTATTTCTTTGATCTGCCATGCTCCGTAGCGCATGTCTTTGTCTGGATCTATACCGATTTCAAACCATTTTTTTTCGTTTTTAAAGAGTTCGTTACCTTCAGCGTCTTTTGCGGTCACTTCCAGGACCACTTTTCCAGACCAGAGTCAGCCGTCTGGAATACGATGACCAGCCCTGTTTTCGATAAAGGCAGTAACGATGGCGCTCGGCACCCATTTATTGGCATCTTTCACAGATGTGATTTGACCGGGCAGATGTTTGTATTTGGCAATCTGGACATTAAATCCCAATCCCTGTTTTACTGTATCGAGATCATGGCCACCTGGAAACATGTGCCCTTTAGCAGAATGACATTCCTGACAGGTTTTGCTGCCTCCAGCTGCCAGGTATCCATGCCTGTAACTCCCTGAGAGGGTGTTGCATTGGATAGTTTCTCCGTCAGGTGCATGATATACGCCATGACATTGCATACAGAACGCAGAGGTCTTGAGGTCAACTGTTTCTACAGACGTGTGAAAATCGTCGCCGTCTTCACCGGTTGGCCCATACATAACCCCTTCTTGCGGACGTCCCCTGAGACCTGGAGCCACTCCGGTTGCCTTGATGTTGTGGCACGCGTAACAGCCCACGTTAAGCTTCGCAAGTTCCTTTAGGGCTTCCGTGCCTGTAGGAGTCGTAGGGAAATCTTTAGCTGTAACGATAAGTCGACCAATGTCTCTGGCAAGTTCTTCTGAGGCGAAATTGACAATCGGTGCGTGACAATCCAGGCATTTCAGCACTTCATTCTTGGTTAAGGGGGTATTCCATTCCTTTTTCAGACCCACTTCGATAAAATTCCTGATCCCGCCTAACGACGAGTTGACTGCTTTTGCGTGCCAGGAATTTTGCCATTCCTGGTAAATTTCCTCGTGGCATCCTCCGCATTTTTGAGAGTCATATTTTTCAACAAGTTCATCGATGGTGGTTGCTTCAGGGGTACATTGCCCGGCAATAGGGTATGAAACGACCCAGAATAGGGAAGAGCAAAGTAAAAGCCATGTGTTTTTGTATTTCCTCATGATACCTCCTTTGGAAAATGATGATGGGGGTGTTGTGTTGATCCTCCTTGATGAAACTGTATAGAATTATCTTTTCGAAATAACTGCCTTTACACTGGAGATACGTATTTGCTTAAAGTTGTGTTGTGATCGATATGAATATTATCCCTCAATGTAGGAGAACTGTAAAGGGATGCTGTGAGGAATTGAGAGAGTATGTCTTGTGTCTATCCTAAGCGTAACGCCTTGTATGTGTGGGACGCTTGGGTGTTCACTTTTTAAGCCGTCAGCATGTATATTAAAATGATGCGTTGTCTGGTGGAAAAGTTGTTTTCGAATGTGTTTATGGATACCATACGTTATAAGGTGGGCAAAATATGCGGGTGCCTTCTGTTCCTTTCCTGAAAGATTCTTCTGGGCAACTTGCTTCCCACCCCATTGCCAGGTGATGCGTAAGGTGTAATATTCGCATCTTTGATATTTTTGAGAGGTCTGTGTCAAAAGGCAGCATTTGTTTGGTTTATTGCAGTCCATCAGCAGGTGTACACACGAACCGATCAATCATCGTACAGCGTTGGACGTGGTGTGATTCATGAAAAGAACTCGACCTGATGTTCACATGTTAGGCTATGATCCTCATTTTAAGATTTTTCATGAGCTTATGCGATATAAGGTTCGGGAAATCTTATTGGTATCAAGTCCTTATGATGCCTATATCATGGAGGAAGACGGAAGCCTGACTTCCCGGATTATTAATGAATACTTTGGGCTTAATCTCAGTCAGCCTCCGCGCATTACAAGAGTTGCCGCAGGCGAAGATGCCCTCGCCGCCCTGGAGCGAAAAAAATTCGATCTCATTGTTACCATGCCCCATGTGGGTGGTATGGATGCCTGTACATTTAGTGCAAAAGTAAAAGAGAAGAATTCAAAAATTCCTGTTGTTCTCCTTTCCCATACCAAGAGGGATCTCGTAGAGGACACTCATAGTATGGGTTCCAAGTGTATTGATAATAGTTTTGTCTGGTGTTGTGATTCCGATTTATTGCTGGCGATTGTTAAAAATGTAGAAGATCAGCAAAATGTGGATTTTGACACCCAAAGGGCCATGGTCAGGGTGATTTTGCTGGTTGAAGATACCGCTTTACATCGATCACGGCTTTTACCCATGCTCTATGGCGAGTTGGTCAAGCAAACTCAGTCTGTGTTGGGAGAAGGTTTGAATGAACAGCATCGGTTGCTCAAGATGAGAGCACGTCCGAAAATATTGACAGCTTCCAACTATGAGCAGGCGGAAAGTCTTTTTAGAAAGTACAAGCCTTATATTTTCGCTGTTATGTCTGATGCCAGGTTTCCTAGGAACGGGGTGGTAAGGGACGATTCTGGTTTTCATTTATTGACTATGATCCGCGATGAAAAACAGGATCTGCCTCTTCTTATGCTCAGCACCGATTCGGACAACAAAAAGGTGGCAGAGAAAATTCCCGCGGTCTTTATAGATAAAAGTGATCATGATATTGAAGAAAGAGTGCATGATTTTTTCCTTCGATATCTTGGGTTCGGCGATTTTGTATTTCGTTTGCCGGATATGACCCAGGTAGGCAGGGCAACAAGTTTTTATGAATTCGAGCAGCAATTGAACAGTATTCCCCTGGAGTCTATTCGGTATCATGCTGAAAATAATCATTTTTTTAATTGGGTGATGGCCCGTGCAGAGGTGGCGTTGGCGGCACGGCTTCATAAGCATCATTTTGCCTCCATAAAGGATGATCAACAATTGAAAGAAGATATAGTTGCAAAGGTTCATGCACTGAGGAAATTACGCCAGCAAGGCGTTATTACGCAGTTTAATCGCCGTCGATTTGACCCAAAGATTTCAGACTTTATTCGTATAGGCAAGGGATCCTTAGGGGGAAAGGCGAGAGGGATCGCCTTTATGGCAGCAGAGTTGTATCGAGCAGGGCGTGACTATCCTCTACTGAACCAGTACTGTATCAGAATACCGCAAACTTGTGTTGTTTCGGATGTGGGATTTGATGATTTTATTGCTCTCAATAATCTTCGCTGTTGCGAAGAGGAAAGCGATGAACAGATAGCAGAGCGTTTTCTTGACGCGCGTTTTCCCGAATGGCTGGAAAAAGATTTAACAGCGTACCTTTCTTCAATTACCTTTCCCATATCGGTACGTTCGTCAAGTATGTTGGAAGACGCACAGTTTCGTCCATATGCAGGTTTGTATAAGACATTTATGCTGGCAAATAATCATTCCCGTTTTGAGGTCAGGCTTGAGCAGTTGCTTCAGGCAATAAAATTGGTTTACGCGTCAACCTGGTTTGAGGCACCACGAGCGTTTTCACGTTCAACCGGGCAGACCCAGGAAGATTCCATGGGCGTTATTATACAGCAACTGATAGGCAGTTTTCAGGGGCAGTTTTATTATCCGGCCCTTTCTGGCGTTGTGCAATCCTATAATTATTATCCTGTAGGGAAAATGCAGGCAGACGAAGGGATTGCTCATATTGCCCTTGGTTTTGGAAAAACTGTGGTGGAAGGTGAAAAAAGTCTGCGTTTTTCTCCCCGTTATCCACAATATTTACCACAATTTTCAACTGTTCCTGACATTTTAAAAACATCTCAGCGCTCTTTCTATGCCCTGGATTGTTCGGAAAACACCACGCTGGCAACCGCAAATAGTAATCTTGTTTCCCGAGAAGTCTGCGATGCGGCGGATGAGTTTCCCGTACGATTTTTATGCTCAACATATAATAGCCAGGAAGACAGGATTCGCGATGCCGATCTCCCTGGGTATAAAATCGTTACGTTTGCGCCTATCTTAAAATATGATGTTTATCCTCTACCTGAGCTGCTTTCTGTTCTGGCTGACATGGGTAAAGCAGGTATGGGGTGTGAGGTGGAAGTGGAGTTCGCCCTTGATCTGAATAAGGATGCTGGTAAAAGTGAGCTGTATTTTTTGCAAATTCGGCCCATCGTGACCGGTGGTGAAAAAACACATACTGCAATTACAGAGGAGGACAGGAAAAAGGCCTTCTTGCATTCCAGTCGTTCCCTTGGGCATGGCATCTATGAAAACATATGGGATATTGTTTACGTTAAACCCAAATGTTTTGACCGTGCCGCAACCCGGCAGATAGCAACTGAAATCGGTCGGGTAAATGCTATTCTTGAAAAAGCAGAGAGATCTTACATTCTTATAGGGCCAGGAAGGTGGGGTACTGCTGATCCATGGCTTGGCATCCCGGTACAGTGGAATGATATATCAGGCGTGACAGCCATTGTCGAGTTACAGAATAGTGGGGTGCATGCGGAACCATCACAGGGGTCACATTTTTTTCAGAACATAACTTCTCTGGATATACCGTATTTATTGATCAATAGCGAGCATAGCAGCAGAGAAGATGATATAGGAGAAGAGCGAATATCCTGGGAAGTGGTCGAGCGTGTGTCTGCTGTATATGAGGGGCGTTATATACGCCACGTTCGCCTGACCAGTGCTGTGGTTTTAAAGGTTGACGGCACTACCTCTGAAGCTGTTGCCAGAGCGATGCCGGACAAGATGAGAGGGCAGCTGGTACTTGGTTAAAATCAATTGATGAAGCCCTGTGTGATCGGTTGGGGAGAAAATATATGGAAAAAGCAGTAACAAAAATTATTCATCGAGATCCTGAACAAAAAGAATTTCAACAGGCTGTACAGGAAGTTTTGGAAACAGTTCGTCCTGTACTCGAGCGTAATCCGGAGTATCGAAAACAGGCGGTACTGCAACGTATCGTAGAGCCTGAAAGAGTCATTATGTTTCGTGTTCCTTGGATGGACGACCAGGGGCAGGTTCACGTAAACCGGGGGTTCCGGGTGGAAATGAACTCCGCCATAGGACCGTATAAAGGGGGGCTGAGATTTCATCCGTCTGTGAATTTGTCAATAATTAAATTCCTGGCGTTTGAACAGGTTTTTAAGAATAGCCTTACTACATTGCATATGGGAGGTGGTAAGGGTGGCTCGGATTTTGATCCCAAGGGGCGCTCTGATGCCGAAGTAATGCGATTTTGCCAGGCATTCATGGCAGAACTGTTTCGCCATATAGGTCCGAATACCGATGTGCCTGCCGGTGATATAGGGGTTGGCTCCCGGGAAATCGGATACCTTTTTGGCATGTATAAAAAATTATGTAACGAGTTCACCGGAGTACTGACAGGGAAAAGCCTTGCATGGGGAGGTAGCCTGGTTCGTCCTGAAGCGACAGGGTACGGAGTTGTTTACTTTGCTGCGGAAATGCTTGCAACGAGAAAAGAGGTTTTTGAAGGGAAAACCTGCCTGGTTTCCGGCTCTGGTAATGTCGCACAATTTACCACTGAAAAGATTTTGGAGCTTGGTGGTAAGGTCGTGACCCTGTCTGACTCATCGGGCTATATTTATGATGAAGAAGGCATTGATGCGGAAAAACTTTCTTTTGTAAAAGAGCTGAAAAACATCCGCCGGGGTAGAATCAGGGAATACTGTGAACGATATCCACATACTGTATACAGAGATGCTGATTCATCGTTAGATCATAATCCATTGTGGGATCATAAGGCCGATTGTGCCATGCCGTGCGCTACCCAGAATGAGATCAATGAAAATGACGCCATAACTTTAATTAATAATGGAGTATTTCTGGTGAGCGAAGGGGCAAATATGCCATGTTCTCCCAGTGCAGTTGATATTTTTCTCGAAAATGCTATTTTGTACGGTCCGGGAAAGGCTGCCAATGCTGGCGGGGTAGCCGTATCCGGGCTGGAAATGGCCCAAAATTCCATGCGATTGAAGTGGCCCCGCGAGGAGGTGGACGCACGATTGAAACAGATTATGAAATCTATCCACACTACGTGTGTGGATGCAGCAGAGGAATATGGGCTGAAAGGGAATTATGTGGCTGGCGCCAATATTGCAGGTTTTGTCAACGTGGTAAATGCAATGCTGGATCAAGGGCTTGTGTAGTAATCGGCTGGTGAAGGTGGACCGTACCGTGAATAATCGTAGATATGAAGGCCATAGAGAAATAGAACCATTGTGGGATAATATCGAAAAATATTTCGTTGATGTATCCTCTCGATGTCCATATGGCCTGGACCAGAAAGCTATGTATCATCAGGCCGTATTTGGTTGGTTGGACGATTATACTATGGAGCGCTTTTTGGAAAAGGGGTATCGACGAAACGGAAACAGTATGTATAACATGCGGTGCCCAAATTGTTCGTTGTGCGTCCCTATTCGCATACGGCCAGAGAGATTTGTGCCGAACAGAAATCAGAAACGGGTGCTCAAAAAAAACAGAGATGTAGTAGCCGGCGTTGCTCCCCTTTCCATGTCACGCGAAAATTTGTATCTGCTGGAGAAATTTCTCTGTACGAGGTTCCCTGGAAGTAACAGTCATGCAGAGGGCTACTATACAGGTTTTTTTATCACCAGCATTACACGATGCTTTGAAATCAGGTATAGAGTTGGGGAAAAACTTATTGGCGTGGCTGTTGTGGATGGCAGCATGGATTGGCTGAATGCTGTCTATTTTTATTTTGACCCTGAGGAAAGCTGGCGAAGTCCGGGGGTATTTAACATCCAGTATCTTATTAACTTTTGTGCAAACCAAAAGATAGCACATCTGTATCTAGGCTATTGGATAGAAAACCTTTCTGAAATGGATTATAAAAGACATTTCCGTGCTCATGAAATACTCCAGGGCGGAAGTTGGAAAGAGGTCAGGTAATTGAGTTGTAAGGTAACTGATCACGGGGTTAACAACACAGATATTTCAATTAATTCTGAGTCGTAAGTGATCACAGGCGCCGTATATGTTGTCAGTATGTTAAACATTGATAGCTTTTCATAAGGATCTTCATCGTCTATTCTCAAAGGCGTAGTTACCGATAGAACAAACAGGGGAAAATGAGCCCAGGTTATATAACGGCTTGGTTTCATTTCCCTTTGAATCGTATCTGGTGACAGGTGTTTTAGATTTGGATAAGTGTGATTTCTCGCTATAGCCTGACTATGCGGGGAAGCATGGGCATCCAAAGATGGAATGCCTGTGATCAGTTGCAATCAAGGTGATGATGCTTTTTTGATGGATAGGTCTGCACGTAAGAGTTCACTGATTGTAACAATGTATTACTCAAGAAACTATATATATTATCACGAGCATGTTGAATGTACGTTGATAGGCGCCTCTGCTCTGTTTTTATAACATTAAGAAATAAGAAAAAATTGTCTTGTGATACATTATATGATTGATCTATTACGTACCATCGCAAGTGTTATCGTTCATATGAGCAAGGAAAAAGAACTTCTTGTTACGCTCATTATCAACGACTTTCGAAAACAATATCTAGGCTCTTACCTGGGATTATCCTGGGCATTTCTGCAGCCATTGGTTTTTATCCTGGTAATATGGACTGTTTTTGAACATGGATTTAAGGTAAAGCCGGTTTCAGATGAATTACCCTTTTTTGTCTGGCTTGTCTGCGGGATGGTACCATGGTTTTTTTTCTCAAACAGCCTTGCTATGGGCGTTGATGCCATTACCTCCAATTCGTTTTTAGTCAAAAAAGTCTCTTTTCGAGTGGGTATTCTGCCTGTAGTGGTAATCTGTTCTGAAATGATAATACACTTGGGACTCATACTCTGTGTGATGGTAATTTTAATGCTATATGGTTTGTATCCAACTCTCTATTGGCTACAATTTATTTACTATTTGGGGTGTCAGTTTTTGTTGTTGATTGGGCTTACGCTGTTGTTTTCAGCTTTACGTGTCTTTATAAAAGACATGAGCAATATTATTTCAGTAATGCTCCAGATAGGTTTTTGGTGCACACCTATTTTTTGGAATTCAGAGATGCTATCGCCGAAGCATCAAATTTTTATTAAAATTAATCCTCTGTACTATATAATAAATGGTTATAGAGAAACGTTCACCGGGGAAGTTTGGTTTTGGCATCATTATAAATTAGCAGTTTTCTTTTTCTGTATTAGTTTCTTTTTTATTATAATTGGCTCGCTCTTTTTCAAAAGATTGAGGCCCCATTTTGGAGATGTGCTGTGACCGAAAAAGAAATTGCTATTATTGTTGATGATGTAGTTAAAACATATAAACTGTACGGTTCTATATCTGATCGTATGAAAGAGGCTCTTGATCCTTTTCGTCGTCGATTCAGCAAAGATCATCACGCATTAAAAAATATACAACTGAAGATTCATAAAGGCGAGTCTATCGGTATTATTGGTAATAATGGAAGTGGAAAATCCACATTGCTAAAAATAATTACAGGGGTAGTAAGTCCTTCACAGGGGCAGATATATGTGAATGGAAAGATATCCGCTATCCTCGAATTAGCCTCTGGCTTTAATCAGGATCTGAATGGTATAGATAATATATTTCTCAATGCCTCTCTTAATGGTTTGTCAAGAGAGGAGACGAAAAAAAAGCTTGGCCAAATTATTGACTTTGCAGAGTTGGGAGATTTTATATATCAACCTATAAAAACTTACAGTAGTGGTATGAATGCGAGGCTGGCTTTTTCCGTTGCAGTCTGTATTGATCCTGATGTTTTTATTGTGGATGAGGCGTTAAGTGTTGGTGATGCTGCTTTTTCAAGGAAATGTATTGCTCGGATGGAGCAGATAAAGAAAAACAATGCAACAATACTTTTTGTATCTCACGGTATTTCTAGTATTGTCAGTCTGTGTGAACGTGTCATCTGGTTGGATAAGGGACAGGTTGTACTTGATGGTGATCCTAAGTTGGTTACTGGACTCTATCTGAGGAATTCTGGAGATGCCAGCATCGATATCAATAAGGTGAGAGAACAGTATCATGAAATCCTTGGCGGACAAGATCCTCGGGAAAGAGAGAAAAAGAAGTCATCTTCTCAGGCCGTCCTCACTGAAGCGTACGATATCAATCTAAAAACAAAATCAATTATTAGCTACCCTGAAAATGGGGCAGTTCTATCAAATTTCGGAATCCTTAATGAACATCGTGACTCTGTGAATATTTTGAGCAGCGGTAAGCTGTATAGATATCATTACGACGTAACTTTTGAAAAAGGGTTATATAAAGTTCAGTATAGTTTTTTAATAAAAGATAAAGATGGTGTGAATATAGCTGGTGGAGTTTTGCCATCTATAAATGAATGGTTTGATTTTCAGGATGGCAGGAAGCATGTCGAGATAGCCTTTAAATGTGATTTAAATCCTGGGTATTATTATTTTAACGCGGGTGTTGTTGCTCTGCTTGATGATAAAATTGATTACGCCCACAGAGTACTGGATGCATATATGTTTCGTGTTGAGGGGGGAAAAAATATGGGTACAGGGTTTCTTGATCTTATAGATGAGTATTCTGTAGAGGCCGTATGATTGGTGGGGAAATGAGCGCAGTGTGCCCTGCTTTTCTTGTTTACCCTGACCCTTTCTCAATGAAGAATTTGTAGGATACTTGCTTTGCTGTTAATCAAATGAAAAAGCACGCATCTGATATGTAGTCATTGTAGCCAGCCCGTTTCTTTTTTTGCTCCATGTCAGTAATTAGTCACTGGGAGTACCGCTTCCGCTTTCATGTACATCAGGGCTGTGATTGTAATTGTCCTGTATTTGCCAAACTATCATAATGGCGCGAGTGTTGCGTGTTTTGATCTGGCGCTTGATGGAGACTTTGTGAGGTATCGGTGAACGCTTGCTGCTCACCGAATGGATAGAACTCTGGGTAGGTCACTTGTATGAATGTGGTTGAACGAAAAATACAGGTGTAAGTGATAACAGGCGCTCCGCGAACTCTCCCGCTGGTCGCTTATCTCTTTGGGTGATCTCAAATTCACGCATAGATAGGCGAACGGAATCTGGGCTTACCTGGGAACAATCACGCGTGCATAAATCTGGAACGCCTGAAATCATTTACAATTATGATAGAGATGAAAGCAAGAGGGGTATATACCCCATGATCAGTTATATAAAGGTTATGGTAAAATGAAACAAACCTGTCTGTTGATATTGGGTATGCATAGAAGTGGAACATCTGCTTTAACAGGAACATTGAATATATTAGATGTTTATGTTGGCAGTGATTTGATGGGTGGTGATTCAGGTAATAGAAAAGGCTACTTTGAGAACAATGTACTATATAATATAAACGAGATGCTGTTGTCTCAAATTGGAAGTTCGTGGCAAGATTTATTTTATTCTGCTGATAAACTTGAGGCAAGCGTTGACAAAGATAAACTCAAGTTTACGCTTGAAAAAGAATTTCGCAATAAAGAAATTTTTGCGATTAAGGATCCTAGAATAATTTTACTGTTTCCTTTGTATCAAAAGGTGTTGAATGAACTGGATATAGAAATAAAAATTATTATTCCGTATAGAAATCCTGTGGAAGTTGCTATGTCATTGCATAAGCGAAATAACTTTTCCTTTGAAAAAGGATTTCTTCTTTGGTGTTATCACCTTTTGTATGCAGAAAAATATTCTCGAAATTGCTGTAGGGTTGTTCTTGAATATGAAAAATTACTTTCGCATACAGAAGAGACTCTCCGATATATTTCCAGGGAAATTGGGGTTGACTTTATTACCAAATACAATGAAAGACGTGGTCAGGTCGAAGATTTTCTTGATCCTCAATTAAGACATCACGATACAACTGTGACTGAGAATGTAGTATCTGTTCCAGGTGTAGTGAGGAAAATTGTTCAAAGGTTGGAGGGTTTTAATGTTGAAAACGTTCAGGCTGAATTTGACCTGTTAATGTCCGAATTTGTAGAGTATAAAAAATTATTTCTTAATAAAGAAATACATAACATGTGTTCGGCCTACGTCAAGATTGCAGGCTATGATGAGCAGATTGGTCAGTGTGAAAAATTCAATGATGAGTATATTGAAACAGCATATGTTAAAAAATTCTTACTGGAACAATCAGATATAATATCCTCTTTGGAAGAAAAATATCAAGAATTGAAACACAGAATGAAACATAAAGAGGACATGTTGGATGAATGTCATAGGGATATTATAAAAAAACAGTCAAATATTGATAGTCTACAACGTGAACTCTCAAATATTTATTGTAGCCTAAGCTGGAGATTGACTCGTCCTTTGAGAAAGGTTATGAGGAAATTGGAAAAATGAATAATATCCTGACTTTTTATAAGTGGAAAAAAATAATAACAAAAAGTAAATTGTTTGATTTTAGATATTATTTCTTTACGTATTCAGATATTAGGTTGGGTGATATTGATCCTGTTTCACATTATATAAAGTATGGTGAAAAGGAAGGACGTTTTCCTAATAGAAATTTTGATCCAAAATATTATAGAGATACATATCCAGACGTTGATGCAAGTGAACTGAATGCATTTGTACATTATATTTTATATGGAAAACAACAAGATCGATTTGTTAATCATGGTCAATATATACAAAATGAAGAAGAATTGTATTGGTATAAAATAATTAGTGAAAGCGGTATGTTTGATGTTAGCTATTATTTGGAAAGTAATAGTGAAGTGTTAAACGCTTCTGTGGATCCAATCATGCATTATATAAAAAATGGTGTTTCTCAAAAGAAAAATCCTTCTAAATCTTTTGATACGTATTTCTATTTGCATTTCCATAAGGATGTTCAGGCCAGTAATATGAATCCGTTTGTACACTATATTTTATATGGTAAAAAAGAGGGAAGATGTTGTTCTTAGATGGAAAAATAGCTATGTATACAAAACCGTTTTTTGTAACTATGAGATATTATGTAGATCGAGGAAACAGAGACCAGTAGAAAATATGAATGTTGCGCTTAGACAAAAATTACGGCATCTGAGAAGAAAAATACTAAAATTACGTTTTAGTCTTTATAGGCCTTATCAAAAAATTCTTCAGTCTGGCCTGTTTGATGAAGAATATTATTTTCGAACGAACGAAGATTTATCTCGAGACGAAATTGATCCCCTTATTCATTATCTGCAATATGGTCATGCTGAGGGGCGTAAACCCAATTGTCTTTTCGAAACTGCCTGGTATCCTGGGAAATATCGGAAGGTATTGATCAAGGGTACAAATCCTCTCTACCATTATATTTGCAAAGGGTGGAAGGAAGGAAAGAATCCTTGTGCACTCTTTGAGACACGGTACTATCTGCAGTCTCACCCTGAGATAGCGAATAAAGGCATTAATCCTTTATTTCACTACCTACAGTATGGAGCATGGAATGGCAGTTGGCCAAACCCACGGTTTGACTCCGCATTTTATCTGAGTTTAAGTCCTGAACTCTTTGAAACTAAAGAGAATCCTCTAGCCCATTATATGAGGCGCGGTAAATGGGAAGGCCGGTCAACCATGGAGCGGGAGATCGAGTTTGATTATGCTCCTACCATAAGCTTATTGACTCCGGTTTATAACGTACCTGAATCATTTTTGCGCGATTGTGTGCAATCTGTACTTCTGCAAAGTTATCCCCATTGGGAGCTTTGTCTAGCGGATGACGGGAGTTCAGCAGCGCATATTCGTCCGGTATTGGAAGAGTTAAGCAGGAAGGATACCCGTATAAAAGTTGTCTGTTTAGACGAAAATAAAGGTATAGCTGGTGCCACAAATGCCGCAGCATCTCTTGCTACAGGTGAGTATATAGGATTTTTGGATAATGACGATGAACTGACCCGTGACGCATTGCTGGAGGTGGTTCGTCTACTCAACGAGCAAAAAGCGGATATTATATATTCCGATGAATGTATTGTTAACAGCGCCGGAGAATTACTTGAGTGCCATTATAAACCGGATTATTCTCCGGATTTGCTCCGCACTCACAATTATATTACCCATTTTCTGGTTATTCGGAGAGAACTTTTCCAACAGGTTGGAGGGGTGGGAACAGAGTATAATGGTGCTCAGGACTACGATCTTCTCCTTAAAGTAACAGATAAAACCAATGCGATTCGGCACATACCTCAGGTCTTATATCGTTGGCGAACCATAGAAACTTCAACAAGTGCCAATCCTGATGCGAAATCGTATGCCCATGATGCCGGCAAAAAGGCGTTGCAGGCCTCACTGCAAAGGCAAAACGTTGCTGCTGATGTTCTTGATGCCAATCTTCCTTTCTATTATAGAGTAAGAAGGCAACTTACGCATCAGCCATTGGTTTCAATAATTATTCCCTTCCATAATCAGCCCCAATTGCTCCAGCAGTGCATTGAATCGGTTGTAACTGTTACCTCCTACGATAATATCGAGATTCTTGGGGTGAGTAATAACAGCGATGATCCGGCAGTGTTTGAGCTGATGAATGCATTGAGTCACAAGTATGAACAGGTTCGTTTTTTCGAATTCAACCATCCGTTCAACTATTCGGAAATCAATAATTATGCAGTGAATTTGAGCAAGGGGGAACATGTCGTTTTGATGAATAACGACATAGAGGTTCTAAATCATGACTGGCTTGCTTGTATGCTTGAGCATTCACAACGTGAGGATGTCGGCGCTGTTGGGGCTAAACTGTATTATCCCGACGACACCATTCAGCATGCCGGGGTTATTCTTGGCATTGGCGGATTTGCCGGACACGCGCACAGACACGCTGACCGAAAGGATCCCGGCTACTTCAACAGATTAAACTGTATACAGGATTTCAGTGCTGTAACTGCAGCCTTGCTCATGGTAAAAAGGCGTTTGTATGATCATGTCGGAGGACTTGATGAAGAGCACTTGGGGATAGCGCTGAACGATGTTGATTTTTGCTTGAAACTTCGTGAAGCAGGGTTTCTTAATGTGTTTACTCCATATGCAGAGGCATATCATCACGAATCTGCGTCACGCGGTTATGAGGATACTGCTGCCAAAAAGAAACGATTCAATAAAGAGGTGGCGTATTTTAAAGAGCGATGGGCTGAAATTTTGGAGCATGGCGACCCCTATTACAACCTCAACCTTTGTACGTATCGAGAAGATTTTGCTCGTGATACCTATGTGAGCTGGTATACCTCTGATGAAGAGCGAAAGGCGATTCTTACACAACTTGGAGTGAGAATTTCTGATCAATAGTCCATATCCGTGAAGGGATGTTGACACAGGTGTGGATATGCTTGACATAATACTGAAAATACAATCATTATTCGATGGCACCCGTAACAGGGAGGTTTCGTTGATTGATTTAAATAGTCATGAGGGACACAGGCTGGTCTATGCAGGATAATCATTCGTCGGAGCAGGAACGTTTAATTCGTGAACAGGCTCGAACCATCGAACGTCTGAATAAGCAAATACAGGAAATGGAGCAATCCAAGGTTTGGCGTATTGCGGAATTTTTTCGCAGGCTTATCCGGGTACATTTCTTGAACTGGTTTCCGTCCATTCAGATATATTATTTGCCCCTTTTCAAAAGGACCTTCCGGCGTTATGTGTTACAACCTTTAATACGTGGTGGCTTCGTCGCTGATTCCTATACCAAGTGGATGCGCCTGGAAGAACAGTTCGTAAAGCAAACCGTTGCAAGAAGTAAGAAGATGGAGAGTTCTGCTAAACTGCCAACCATAAGTCTCCTGATGCCTGTCTATAACGTCGAGCCCGTCTGGCTTGAGGCTGCGATTTGCTCGGTGCTTGACCAGTCATATGGCCGTTGGCAGTTGTGCATTGCAGATGACTGTTCTACCAAGCCAGGCATAAGGCCGATGCTTGAGGCGTTTGCTCGGAAAGATGAACGTATTACCATTTCATTTTTAGCGGAAAATCTTGGCATAGTTGGTGCCTCAAACGCTGCTCTTGAAATGGCGACGGGTGATTATATCGGTCTGCTGGATAATGATGACACCCTGGCTCCCCACGCTTTACAACTGGTGGCAGAAGCTATTGATGAAAAGCCGGAAGCAGAATGTTTTTATAGTGACGAGGATAAGATATCTGAGCAAGGCAGACGCTACGAACCATTTTTTAAGCCTGATTGGTCCCCAGATACCCTGCGAAGCTATAATTACTTGTGTCATTTCACGGTCATCAAGAGAGATTTGTTCCTTTCTCTGGGCGGCTTTCGCCCTGGGTATGATGGATCCCAGGATTATGATCTATTTCTTCGTGTAAGCGAACAGGCTCGTGAAATCGAACATATCCCGCATATCCTCTATCACTGGAGAGCAATTGAGGGGTCGGTAGGAAAACGGGGAGATGCGAAAATGTATGCTTACGACAGCGCAAAAAAAGCTCTGAACGATCATCTTGACCGCCTGCACCTGCCAGCAAAAGTCGAAGATGGTCTTTTTCTGGGATCCTATAGAATTCGCTACCAGCTTGCCGGTCAGCATCGCGTAGCAATAATTATTCCGACCAAAGACAAGGTTTCTGTGCTCAAACGATGCGTGGACTCCATTCTATCCTGCTCCACCTACGGGAACTACCACGTCTATATTGTGGATAATGGGAGTAGCGAACAGGCAACTTTTGAATATTACGCATCTCTGGATGAGCAGAAAAGGGTTTCTCTCTTTCATTTTGACGAGCCGTTTAATTTTTCCAAAATCAATAATTTTGCCGTTCGAGAAACAAAAGAGGAGTTTCTTGTGTTTCTCAATAACGACACCGAGATCCTTTCTCCGGAGTGGCTTGAAGAAATGCTTGGATATGCCCAGCGGCAAGATGTCGGAGCTGTTGGCTCGTTGCTCTATTACCCCAACAATACCGTACAACATGGGGGGATAATTATGGGCATTGGCGGGGTCGCAGGACACAGTCATAAATATTTTCATCGGCGGGAATACGGGTATTTCGGCAGGTTGAAAATCGTCCAGAATTTAAGCGGGGTTACGGCTGCCTGTCTTATGATGAGACGCTCGGTGTTCGAGGAGGTCGGGGGATTCGAGGAGTTCCTCAGTCATGCCTTTAATGATGTGGACCTCTGTCTGAAAGTCAGAAGCAGGGGATACCTGATTGTGTATACTCCATTCGCAGAATTGTATCATCACGAATCAATAAGCCGTGGGTATGAGACAACCCCTGAAAAAAAAGACCGTTTTCATCAGGAATGGGCTTTTTGTGATAACAGATGGGGGCATATGTTTCAGGCAGGTGATCCATATTATAATTGCCACCTGACTTTATTGAGAGAAGACTTCTCCATTGGTTTAGGTGAAGCAGCAAGATACAAATCTGATAAATCCGGGGTTGTAGATAAAGGTTTATAATTTCAAAGAGATTGGGTGGTGATGACAAGCAGATGCGATACAGTTACTGAGACGCCTTCACGGAATAATGTCTTTTCGCTGATGTCCGGCCGAACCTGGTTGGTAATAGCCTTTACACTTATTTGGAGCATCGTCTTCTATAAATACCTTGTTCTTGATAAAGTATTTATTTTCAGTCAGTTGGCCATTGACTCGGTGAGCCAGTTTTATCCGGTCGATTATTTTCGCATTAAGAATTATCTTGCTGGCCAAATACCTTTCTGGTCGTTTCAATTGGATCTGGGAACGAATATTTATGGTATAATGACCAACATCAGCCCTTTTGACATACTGCTGGTGCCATTTGGTCCAGATCATTTTCACACTGCAATACATCTTGCTGTTTTTTTAAAGCTTTTTGGGTGCTGTGTTTTTTTTCATGCCTTTTTACGCCGGTTGAACATAGCCACTCCCTGGGCTTTGACAGGTGCTCTTCTATTTACCTTCAACGGATATCTGTTAGTCAACAGTCACTGGTACCATTATTCCAATTATGCGGTTTTCATCGCTTTGTTTCTTCTCTTCTTTGAGGTCTGGTTTCAAGATGGTCGCTGGCTGCCCCTGGTACTTGTACTCGGCCTTATTCCTCTCAAGGGGGAATTGCAGTTGCTGCAAATGGTTGCTTTTGGCAGTGTGTACGTATTTTTTCGTGCTGTAAATGTTTTTGGTTGGTCATGGCACGTAGTACGAACTTTTTTTTGGTTAGGTGTGTTTTTTTCCCTTGGGGTATGCATTCAGTCGTATCTATTACTGCCAAATATTCTTACTATTCTCTCTTCTTCCCGTGCGGCTGCTGCTGTCGATCACATTTCTCTTGGAGAAAAAATCGCCTACATTCTGCGTGTGGAAAATTGGGAAGTCATTAAGATTATCTTTGCCCGAATGACAGCCAATGATTTGCTTGGTTCCTGGACTGGCTATCATGGCATGTATAATTATTTTGAAGATTCCACGCTCTATTCAGGGATTCTTACCTTACTACTCTTGCCTCTGTGTTTTGTAAGAACTGCAGGGACAAGACTTTTATGGAGTTTTCCTTTCGTATGCAGCATTATTTTCCTCTTTCCTCAAATGCGTTGGGCATTGAATGGCTTTGCAAGCGGCACGTTTAAGTACATATCTCTCTATGTCAGTACGTTTTCCATTATCTGCTGTGTATTTCTGCTTCAAAATTGGGTAGATAAGAACTCCCGGAGTAATATCGTTACTACTGGCAGCGGGCGAATCAACTGGTTGATTGTTTTACTCTGTTGGGCCGGTCTCATTGTTGTTTGTCTGATTGACCTGTTGTTCGGATCTTTTTTAAGCTTACGCGCAGATTCAAAAGTTGTTCAGCAGGCACTTTTTCTGGTTGTCACGTATGTATCTCTTCTTGTTGTATCCTGGAAATTTCCCCGGTGTTCTTGGTCGAGATATCTGTTGGTGGCAGTGATAATTATTGAGATAGTTCTTTTTTCCAGACAAACCGTTAGTCGAAACCGTGGCGCTCTTCCCCCTACTTTTGTGCAACAGGGCCGGTTTTATTTTTCCCCCTCAACACAATCTGCTTTACATCAGATACAGTCCACAGACACTTCCTTTTATCGTATAGAGAAGGGGTATAATGACGGCCACCTTAATGATGCCATGATCCAGGGGTATAATGGTACTTCTGCCTATTTTGGGTTTGTCAGTTCAGGCGTTGTCCAGTTTTATCGACATTTTGGACTTTCTCTGAACTCACCGAGATTGTCTTCGTATCGATACGGTATGGAAAAACGGGCCGACCTGCAGACATTGCTTGCAGTTAAGTATTTTTTGTGTCGAACTGATGAAGAGTGTGGCGGGCTGCAAAATTTCACCTTACGTGATGAGATTGATGGGGTAAAAATATATCAAAATCAAAATGTTAATGGGTTTGCACGGATGTACTATGCCCAATGTCCTGCTATAGATTTTCAATCCTATTCTTCTGTTCAAAAAGATAGACTGACCAAAACAGCTGTGATTACGGAGCAAAAACTTCCAGATGTCCAGCTGGATTGCAGAGGGGCAGGTGATATTGAAGGGGAGGCAAGGAACCAAGACCAGTTTATTTTGGAACAGTGGCAGCAGGATTACTTCAAGGGTAACATACAGGTAACCCGGCCCGGTATACTGTTTTTCCCAATCCCCTATGATCGGGGCTGGCAGGTTATGGTGAATGGGATTCCGGCAGATCTCTATCCTCTTGATTATGGTTTTATGGGTATTGCCCTGCAAGACAGGGGCCCAAAGGAAGTCGTACTGCACTACCAACCACCATTCATGGGGCTTGCCATTGTCGTGTCAGTTCTGGCACTTGCCTTCAGCTTGTTAATGTATTGGCGATATCCTTGTGTGGCGGGCTATCGCAACAGAGAAAAAGGAAAACCGAATTATAGGGGAACGGATGACAATAAATAATCCGATCTTTTCAGGCTCTCAATTCAATCCCATTGGTTGTTCAATGGGGACAATGCGGCAAACTTTCTTAAAGAGTACCTGAAGACAGTTTTATGTTACAACAGGTTGTTATTTCATTGTGTAAAAAAAATATGAGGAATACGAAGTAGTAATGGCGGAATCGTCTTCTGTAACCATCATTATTGTTACCCATAATGCTGATGCATATTTTGCAGCCTGTCTTGATTCGCTCTATGGGCAGTCCCTGGCGCCTCGACAAGTTCTGGTTGTGGATTCTGGCTCCCGATCCGTTGATTATCTTGAGAAACTTGGAAACGCGTATCCTTTTATAACTGTTCAAGAAGATAATATCGGTTTTTCCAGAGCAAATAATGCAGGGTTATCATGTTGTGACATGGAGAGCGATTTTTTTATATTTCTTAATCCCGATACCGTGTTGCCTTCAAAATGTCTGGAAACTGCATGTGCAGAATTGAAAAGTTGCCCTGAAGCCGGATGCCTCACCCCACGGCTGCTAGGATATGACTTGCAAGGGCAGGCTCCAAGCGGCAGACTGGATTCAACGGGCATTTTCCGCAAAGCGTATGGCAGGTGGTATGATCGTGGTCAGGGGGAAGTGGAGCATGGGCAGTATTCATCGCGAGAGTTTGTTCCTGCTGCATGCGGTGCTTTTTTTTTCATGAGAAAAGAGGCGCTGCAAGATGTCTTATTGGCTCCTGACACCTTGTTTGAGCCGGAGTTTTTTCTGTATAAAGAGGATATTGAATTAAGTCTTCGGCTACGCAGAAAAGGGTGGCGTATCCTATACAGCCCGAGTGTGATCGCTTATCACGGCCGTGGCTGGCAGGCAGATCGAAAAAAAATGGAGTACGGATTGCGAATGCAGGCTGCCCGAAATGAAATGATATTGTACAGGAAACATCCTTCGCCATACTTCTTCTGGGCAATGTTGAAATGGCTGCTGGTAAAATATTTTCGCATTTAATACATAGTTCACGGTGAACACCATTTCACTGTATTCCCCAAAGAGATATCCGTTGTGCAACAACCAATACCTGCAGTTTCCGTTATTATACCGACGCTGAACGCTGAGTCCTGTCTTGAAGGCCTCCTTGAGAGCCTTTCACGGCAGACAGTTCTCCCTGACGAAATTCTCGTTATTGATTCCAGTTCGTCGGACAGCACTCATGCCATTTGTCGGAAATACCAAGTCAATCTTAGAATTATTTCCCGTGAAACGTTCGATCATGGCAATACTCGAACTCTCGCAGCACAAAAGGCGATTGGCGATCTACTTGTTTACTTTACCC
Source organism: Desulfogranum japonicum DSM 18378 (assembly GCF_000429945.1). Classification (GTDB taxonomy): domain Bacteria; phylum Desulfobacterota; class Desulfobulbia; order Desulfobulbales; family Desulfobulbaceae; genus Desulfogranum; species Desulfogranum japonicum. The sequence goes on from NZ_AUCV01000001.1 coordinate 363,744, forward strand.
AGGATGCTTTGCCTATGGATGATACAGCGCTGGAAAAGTTGCTGCGTCCATTGCTTGAGCATAAAGAGATCGCTGCGTCATATGGTCGGCAATTGGCTCATCCTGGAGCTTCGTTGATCAGTGAACATCTACGCCTCTTCAATTATCCGGGCATTTCTGAAAAAAGATGCTTCCATGACCGGCATACATTCGGTTTTAAAACTGTTTTCATCTCCAATTCGTTTGCAGCGTATAAAAGAAAACCTTTAACCGATGCAGGGTATTTCCCGCAACGGCAGATTTTTGGTGAAGACACCTGTGCTTTGGCTCGGATGTTGCGAGATGGGTATTGTGTGCAGTATGTACATGATGCCTGTGTGTATCACTCCCATGACTATACTGTGGCCCAGGATTTTAAACGGTATTTTGACATTGGGGTACTGCATACGTATCGAAAGGATATTTTTGCTCCCTTTGGTACTCCTGCCGGCACTGGAAAAAAATATGTTCTCTCTGAGATACGCTTTCTTTTAAGGAAGAAAGCATATATACTTGCAGCCCAAAGTGTGTTGCGTAATATGGCAAAATACATTGGCTATATTATTGGTAAAAAATACGAATATTTACCGCGTGTAGTGACTCGCGCGATGAGTATGCATTCTCGTTGGTGGTAAAAAGACCACATAGTGTAATTCATGTCTCCTATTCTATCCTGGAATTTACGTGAACGGAGTTCGGTTATTTACCGAATTCTCCATATCGTTGATTGTCTGTTGGTTTGTTTTCTTCTGTGGTTCTACGTCTGGATCTATGAGGTACCATGGAATTTTTATTATACGCGCCTGGAGTTGATAGTCTTTTTTTCTTCCTTTATAAGCTTTCATTCTTTTCAACTTTATCGTTCCTGGCGTGGCTGGAAGTACTACCGTGAATTTATGGTAATCATCCAGGCGTGGTCGGTGGTTGTAGGAGTGTTGCTCTTATACTTTTTTATCTTTAAAATATCAGAGGCGTATTCACGTGCAGTGTTTACCCTTTTGACTACGACAACGCCGTTAGTGCTTTTTGCCGGTCATTTTCTCGTGCGGAGATTGTTACGGTTTTATCGAAGCCAGGGCAAAAATATCAGGCATGCTGTGATTGTGGGGGCAGGTGAGCTTGGAATTCGTATGGCACGGCAGTTGGAAACCATTCCGTGGGCCGGTATCGAGGTTGTTGGTTTTTTTGATGACAAGCTTGAAAAAAAGGAGCTTTTTAATCAGTTTAACAGGCCGTTATTGGGAGCCATTGATGGTATACAGTCCTACCTGAAAAACAATGATATCGATTATGTATATATTGCTCTGCCCATGCGGGCCGAACGGAAAATATTCCGAATTCTCCAGGAGTGTCGTGACCTGGGCGCACAGATTCTTCTCGTTCCTGACATCTATATTTTCGGCCTTCATCATGCCGAAATTCAATCGCTGGGTGATATGCTTGTGCTTAATTTCAACCCTGATACACAATGGAAAAGAGGGTTTGATGTTATTTTTTCAAGCATGGTACTTTTGTTTGGGGCTCCAATTTTCTTATGTATCGCTCTCGCAATAAAACTCGAGAGCAGAGGGCCGGTTTTCTACAAGCATAGGCGAATCATGGCAACAGGCAGAGAATTTCCCTGTCTGAAATTCAGGACCATGGTGCAGAATGCTGATAAACAGCTCAACGAAATTTTAAAAAATGATCCTGAGCTCCGCCAGGAGTGGGAAACCCACTATAAACTCAAGAATGATCCTCGTATTACAAGGGTTGGAAAATTTTTGCGAAGAACTAGCTTGGACGAAATTCCACAGTTTTTTAACGTGCTGAAAGGCGAAATGAGTGTGGTTGGCGCCAGGCCTATTGTTGGAAAAGAGTTGGAAAACTTTTACAAGGGAAACGGCGAGCAGAGCGCAGGCCGCTATTGTTCAATGAAACCTGGCATTACCGGTCCCTGGCAGGTCATGAAGCGCAGTGATGTGGTTGATTATAAAGAAAGAGTTGAACTTGATGATTGGTATGTTCTTAATTATTCGTTGAAAACTGATATAAAAATTATTCTTAAAACCATTGTCTGCATGTTCAGCGGAAAGGGGGCGTATTAAGTTCTCAAATATTGGTATTCCTCAAAAATATGTTTATAGTGTCAGTTATGTATACTGTGTGAGCCTATTTTTTTCCCCGAATATTTAAGCGATAAGGAGTATGTGATGCAAACGCAGACAGGAACAGGGCAGGTTACTCTTGCCCAGGCCAGACTTGAGGCTTCGACCGTATTTCTGGCAAAGGTTTTTAACTGGATGGCTATAGGATTGGCTGTCACCGGCGGGTTGGCCTATCTTGTAGCTCAGACAGACCTGGCATTACGTATTGCCAGCAGCCCATTGCTAATAGTACTGCTGCTCGCGGAGCTCGGACTGGTTTTTTTTCTCTCAGCCCGAATTGACAAAATTCAGCCGGGTACGGCTACAGGACTGTTTTTGTTTTACTCTGCCCTGAACGGTCTTACTCTTTCCGTCATTTTTCTGGCATATACGAGAACATCCATAGGTGGAACATTTTTAATCACAGCAGGCATGTTTGCAGGCATGGCCATATATGGAATGGTGACTAAAAGGGATTTATCCGGCATGGGTTCCTTTTTGTTTATGGGGCTGATTGGTATTATTTTAGCGTCGGTGGTTAATATGTTTTTGCAAAGTTCCAGTCTTTACTGGACGATTTCCCTTATAGGAGTACTTATTTTTGTTGGCTTGACCGCCTATGATGTACAGAAAATAAAAACCATGGGTGAACAGGGGATTATGGAGCAGGGAGAAGCTGCTGTTCAGCGCGGAGCAATTCTAGGGGCTTTAACCCTGTATCTGGATTTTATTAATCTGTTCCTGCTTCTGCTGCGTTTTTTTGGCGGAAGTCGCGATTAACCAGGATTTCCCACCAGTATATTCTGTGGTAGTAGCGAGGTCCCGGACGTACAGCTGTAGCGTACTGGAGAAGTTTGCACTGCCTGCAAATGTTGGGTAACAAGCAAGGTACTACACCATAAGGAAACTCTTGTGAGGTGACACAACAACTTGAGGATAGGCTGAGATGGTATCTGTCGAGTGGTGATTGCAGAGAGAGAACGGAATATTGAAAAAAGGCAGCCATAAAAGGCTGCCTTTTTTCGTTTGGCAGTACTTGAGTGAGGCTATCAGTTACTCCTGTTGGCTTGTTTCAAGCAATTCGTACAGGGTGTCCAGGTATTGTTCTTTGTAAATGAGTTGGTTGGATGATTCAATTTCATTGATTAACAGAGGTATGCTCTGCGCAATATTGATTCCATGTCTGTTGCGTCCCCTTTTCTGCATCTGGTCAGTGATCAGAACAGCATAGTAGTTGATAAGAATACGGGACCGACTGTCTCGTCTGAAAAGATACGAACGGCCTCCCATGGTATTAAGAAAGAAGCCTGCGTATTCATAAAGCTCTTCCAGAGGGGCTGTGAGTTCAAAAGTTTTCTGACTACAATTTCCGTAAATAGCCCAGGTGTAAAGATTTTTAAAGACATCCTCGATCTTTTCTCTCTCATGGCCCAGCACGGCTTTGCTTAACGAAATGTTATCCTTGCCCATAATGCGGAAGAAATGGGCCATGTTGGTGAGAATGGTGTATAGATCATCAGTCTCTCTTGTGACCACAGGAGGAGTTTCAAGCAATTTTTTCAACAGCATGATGAAATGTTCCTGGGTCGACGTTTTCAGGCCGTAAGATTGGATATATGGCTTGCTGTCCAAATCAAGAAAAAAAGCATGCAAATCATTGGCGAGTCCATTGCATGTTGGGGGGGATTGAAAATTGCCAGTGGAATGTTCCGGGGCGAATATTTGTCCCGATGAGGGCGTTTCCAGAGGTTCTGCTATCTCCTCCAGTAGATTGGAGTCTACGTGATCTGTCCCGGCTTTATCTGCATGTTCTTTGTTGTCGGCAAGCAGGTTCTGCCCGGTGGAGGATGATTCCGGCTGGGCAGTATCTTGTGGAGAGACAGGTTGGGTAGTGTGCCGTATCCCCTCATCCTGCTGGTCAGCAGCGTCTTTTTTTTCTTTCCAGATTGGTCCTAAAAAAAGAGTGGCGCCTGCAAGAAGGATGAAAAAAGTGAGAATGAGTTTCGGTAAGATTCTCTTTTTTCCTTGTGATGAAGGATCGTCGTGTGATGAAGAGTTGTGTGCTGTCATAGACGTCTCTTGGTTGACTTGTTAGTGCCTGTCCATAAATGGCCTTTCGGCCCGATAGATTGAAGTGCCTTCGTATATTTTATTCTCCGTAATACACAGTGCATCTGTCTTTACTTCGCTTTATTCAAGCTGCAGGTAAATGGTTATAGTGAGTCACTTTACCGAACCTGGCAAGATCTGCCTCAAAAAAAACAGGACTGAATTTCTAATGTTCTAATTATCAGGTGACATCAGGTAAATAGAAGTGAATCCTGAGGATTCTGTTTTTCTGCTTGACCGATATAAGTATCCGTTATAAAGTCGTTCAATTTTATTGTTCTTGAGACCCCGTCAATGACGAGGTCTGGAAAAGCTACACATAACAGTGTCATTTATCAAGTTTCTGGGAGGAAATACGCTATGTCTGTTTATGTTTTTGGTCACAAGAGTCCTGATACCGATTCTGTAACTGCGGCTATTGCTTATGCTGAATTGATGAAAGCGAAAGGCGAGGATTTTATTCCCGTCATGCAGGGAGAGGCTAATCCAGAGACAGTAACTGTCCTGGAACGTTTTGGTGTTGCTGCTCCTGAAATTATGACAGATGCCGCTGGCAAGCAGGTTGCACTCGTAGATCACAGTGATCTCTCCCAGGCTCCAGATAACCTGAGTGAAGGAGAAGTTGTTGCAGTAGTTGATCATCATAAAATTGGTGATGTAACCACAAACAGCCCAATCTTTTTCTGCAACATGCCTGTAGGCTGTACAGGTACTGTTCTGAAAATTCTTTACGATTTGGAAGGCATTGCCGTTGACCCTAAGGTTGCAGGGCTTATGCTGGCTGCGATTTTGAGCGATACTGTTAACTTCAAATCACCAACCTGCACCGATGCAGATAAAAAAGCTGTCGCAGAATTAGCTCCTATCGCTGGCGTTACCGATACTGATGCACTGTTCATGGACATGCTGAAAGCAAAAAGTGCTGTAGCTGGTGTACCTGCCATGGATCTTCTGAACCGTGACTACAAAGATTTTGATATGAAGGGTAAAAAAGTTGGCGTTGGACAGCTTGAGCTTGCAACCCTTGATCAGGTAGCTGATATGCGCGGAGATCTGATGAAGGCAATGGAGGAAATGAAAGCTGATGGTCGTCATTCCATCCTGCTGATGCTCACCGATGTTGTTAAGGAAGGAACAGACTTGGTCGTTCTTTCAGATGAGCCTGAAGTTATCGAGAAGGCTTTTGATGGTAAATTGACCGACAACACCATGTGGATTGACGGTATGATGAGCCGTAAAAAACAGACTGTTCCAAATCTGCAAAAAGCTTTTGGCTGCTAAAACAGCACGGTTGTTGTAGGTAAAAGAGAAGCAGTGTCACGCTGCTTCTCTTTTTTTTTGCTGATTATTTTTTCAAAAGTGCTTTCCGTTTTTCCAGTGCTTCCTTGACATGACGACTGACCTGTTCATCTTCAGGTAAAGAGTCGTGCAGAGGCATAAACCTGTTTGTGTAAAGATCTCCCTTGCCTTTGGTTTGCTGGGTACCTTGCAGGTAAAGGGCTTTTTTCTGCTGCAACTGTTCCAGCATGGCCTGCAGCTTTTCCTGTTTGAACTTTTCATTTTCAGAAAGCTGGTCTTTTTGGGCATAGGGCGATAGTAACCTGGTAACCTGGGTAATCTCCCGTTCCATCTGTCTATATTCCCCTGTGTGCTTCTTTTCCCAGAATCCGTTTCCTTCAAGGGAAATTTTGAGTACTCCAAGATATTTCCCCCGTTTTTCCGTTTGGCAGATAATAGCGTTATTCACCTGCTGCGGAGCAAGATTGCTGGCGCGATATCCGGATTGGAGAATGATTCGTATGTTGCTGAATTGTTCAGCAATACGAACATTTTCCTTGTAGGCATAGTTAGACAGCAGCATAATGAAATCGCTTTGCTGACTGAGCTGCTCAAGTTCGCTGCTAATCGCCTTTTCCCAGGGAAGAGCCTGGATATCCTGTGCATTATCAAGCAGACTGTGATCTGTGAGCGCGATAATCCCCAGGGTATGTGGCCCTGCCTGTACGGTTGTTGCAGGTGTAAAAAGCAGTTGGTTTTTGCTGTCAAAAATATTGGCTGAAAGTGCAGTGAACGCGTGTATGTTCAACAGCGTTTTCAGGTATTCAATTCCTGGCGCAAGATCACCGGATCCAATCCCATACACAGCACTTTGTCCATGCAGGTAGTCTTTTGCGATGACATTGAGTTCTGGCAACCTTGAGGAAATCTGCTGTTTTACCCTGATTGATGGGCTGAAAAAACAGTTTCCTCCTTCCAGCAGCAACGTATGCTGTTCCTTTGACTGCAGCGTTTGTATCAGTTCGATTCTTTTGGACAGACCGCCCAATGAGTTGTGGCCTCAGCCACAGGAATCGAGTTCACCCTGGAGATCATTGCCATAGAGGATCTGCACTACTGTCGGAACAGCGGCTGCTGATGCCATTTGCAGCTGGGTTACGAGACATACAGAAAAGAAGAAGAAACATATTCTATGTAAAAATTGCATGGTGTCACACTCGTCTGTAATACTAAAGTAATTGATTTTTGTAGGGCCCGTGTTGTACTCAGACTCTCATCTGCTTGAGCAAAATCTTTCTGGTATCCAGCCTTGACCATGGAAATACTTCGGTTCCGTGCAAGCAGATGCCTCACTATTGGAAGGCGGTAAAATAGTCCTGAAAAATTAGGCTGTTCAGAACGATAAAATATATAGCTGAGCTTTACTTGACCGCAATGACATGGTACTGTTTTACAAATACTTCTTAAGCTTATTCACGTCACCATATGAGACATAGTATCCTGCTTGTAACACAAGATGACGATGTAGCCGCATGTGTTGCGGCCGCTTTGTCTCAGTATACACTCTTATTGAGTAAGAGTGAAGAGGAGGCGTTGGATCTCCTTGCCGATAACGAGGTTGCGTTGGCACTCATTGATGACGCAATATCAGGTTATGACGGTAGAGAGCTATTTGCCAGCCTCAATCTTCAACATCCTGCAATAGCTGGAATCTTGTTAATCCACACACCAGAGAATGAGCAACTTCGAGCTTCTTTTGAAGCTGGTTTTTCCGGTGTTGCCATAAAACCTCTGAAGCCGGTACATCTGCAAAAAGTAGTTCGTCAGGCCTTTGATCGAATAACCCTGCAGGCGGAAAATATACAGTTAAGGACTCTGCTTCCTCTATATAAATTGGCAGAGCAGTTTTTAGCATCAACAGACGAACAAGGAGTGCTGGACTGTCTTCTTGCCACCATAGAGCAACTGACGGACGCGAAAAATATATCCATAATGCTTTATGATGAGTCGTCGGCCTGTCTGCGCATAGCCAGAGCCAAAGGACTGGACCAGGGAGTAATCAAATCCATCAGAATGCAACCCGGTGAGCAGATAGCCGGATGGGTTTTTGCAGAGGGGAAACCTGTAATTCTCAATAAGGAAGACCAGTACCATTCCATTTTTGCTCCTTTTCTCAAGCGGAATGATATTGTCTCTGCCATTTCTTATCCGTTGTCAGTTCGTAGTCATATTCTCGGCGTGTTGAATATCAGCCTGACCTCCAGTGACCGGCGGTTTAGCGAAGCAGACAAAGAGATGCTCAGTATTGTTACCAGCCAGGCAGCCCTCGCCCTTGAAAATGTACGTGCTCTCGTTCAAGTGGAGTCTGCCGTGCGTACCAGGACTTTGCTGGAACAATTTGTAGCCCCCCAGGTTGCAGAACTGCTTATCAATAAACAGGCAGACCCCGTGGATTTGGGAGAAGTTCTCAGGGCTACGGTGCTGTTTGCAGATATCAGAAATTTTACAGGTTTAGTACAGCATCTTGCACTGGACCAGCTTCGTCTTTTCCTGAATGATTTTTTTAAAATATTTATTGATGCTATTTTTCAGGAACAGGGCACCATAGACAAATTTATGGGAGACGCTGTACTTGCCGTATTCGGGGCTCCTGTATCCATGGAAAAACCCAACCACGCTGCAATGAGAACCGCGCTTATAATTAGACAGAGGTTTCATGAACTGCGTGAAAAATGGACTGTAAAATGCGATGTTCTAGCTTCCGTTGATTTGGGAATAGGAGTAACCTGCGGCGATGTGTTTTTGGGGAATGTCGGCTCGGTGCAGCGTTTTGACTATACGGTGATTGGTCACGATGTCAACTTGGCCCAGCGTCTGGCAGCACTCTCTTCATCCTGCAGTATTTATGTGACGAGCCGGGTAAAGGAGAATGTAAAAGACGCGTTTGTTCTGGAGAGCAGGGGCCCTACTCAGCTCAGGGGCATTGAACATCCACTTGAAGTTTTTTCTCTCAAAGGTATGAAAGATAAGGGCTGTGGCAAATACTAACTATCCCAAAATTGCGCAGGATATCGGCTCATTTTCATAATTGTTCCAATGCTTTCATACTGCCCGTATTGATCCCTTGGTAGAGTTATGGGAATGAGTTGAGGGACAAACAAGATTGGATAATTAATTTTTCCCGCGGCTCTGAGATCAAGGTGCGGATGGAGGATTTTTATCGATTGTCAGAGGGGCTGAACAGGCCGCTTACTTCTTCCCACCAGGCTTTTCGTGTAGTACTCCCTTTTTGTAATATTGTTTTTATGTTGTTCATGTGTGCTCCCCGTGGGTTGTCAGTAAACTCAACGCCAAGCTTGTATGCACACACATTTTTATGCCTGAATAAATTCATCCAAATCGGTTTTGCTTTAATGGTGACGTTGTTGAGGTTCGGAGGAAGATCAATCGTCAACTGCAGAAGGTATGCCGTGTGCTCCATCGTAGAGTGAAAGATATGGAAATTACCCTGCATTACCTGGGTAATGAGCAGGCATGAACCATGTTCAGAGATGTCAATAATACGGGTAGAAAATGGACCAGCCAGGATTTCGCCAGTGTCATTGTTTATGGCATGAATAGCAATGGGAAGGTAATCCGGCTCCCGTTTTGATCTGCGTTTGTCAATTGTCATGTTATCATGGAGAAGTAAGTGTTTTTCGTATGATATCACACAACAACTCCAGGGAAAATTAAAATAACGTGTAACTACTCGCAGAAGAGACGTATAAGCTTGAAAGTCTCCAATATTTGTAACCAGTTACAAATACTGAAGTTAATCGAAGGTCTAGGTCTTCTCCTGTGAGTAGTTACCAATCAGCAACAGGAGGAGTCCAGGTCCTTGCTGTCAATATACGCATAAGCGCTGTGTTTGTGTATTGATTCGAAACTTTCAACCTCTACAGAAAACCAGTCGATTTCTTTACGTTTGCGTAATTCCATGGTCACTTTGCGGGCTACGTCTTCAACAAACATGGGGGTATTATATGCTTTTTCCGTGACAAATTTTTCGTCAGGTCGCTTTAAGAGAGCATATACTTCACAAGATCCACATTGTTCAATGAGCCTGATCAGGTCTTCGAGCCATATAAAACCGCTTGGCTGCACTGTTAAGGTTACTTGCGCCCGCTGGTTATGTGCACCGAATTCACTGATTTCTTTGGAGCATGGACATAACGTGGTGAGGGGAACTGTTACACTAAGTCGTGGAGAAGGGTTGGGCTCTGAAGAACCGGTAATACGGCATTGATACTCCATGATGCTGGTTGTTCCTGAGACCGGAGCAACCTTTTGAATAAAATAGGGGAACGTGAAGCTCATTCGAGCTTCTTCTGCCTGGAGTTGTTGCTTCACTTCCCTTAGCAGCGTTGGCAGTATACCAACGTGAAGATCTTCTGTATACGTCCCCAGCAAGGGGATTATCTGTTCGATGCAGGAGTCTTTGTCACCATGTACCATATGCACATGGAGGTCGACTGTGGCGATGCTTTGTTGGATTGTTCCTTCTTTGGTTCTAATGGAAATGGGGCGGCTGAGTTGATGGATGCCGACTGCCTGTAGGGTCATTTACGATCTCTTCCTCTCTGTAATAAAAAAAAGTATTGCTTCTTTCTACCATGAACCGGCGGGTTAATGGAAGATGATTTGCAAGGCCAGCGAGCGAAAAAGGTAGCTGGTTGCACCAACTTTGTTTGATGCACATAATAAACTGTGTTAAGGTTTTATATTTCATTTCATTCATGTCGATTGCTGATAGAAAAGCAATTTGCAGTAAGAACATCTTCAATCAGTTAATTTTATGGTGGATACTGTCAGGATAGATAAATGGCTGTGGGCAGCACGCTTTTTTAAAACCCGATCACTCGCGGCCAAGGCTGTCAACGGTGGGCATGTACATGTTAACGGAAGCAGGGTAAAACCGGCCAGGACGGTACGTGAAGGGGATCAGCTCGTTATTACCAAAGGGAGCCTGGCATTTGATGTAACTATACTCGAACTGAGTGAACGTAGAGGACCTGCTCAAGTAGCACAGACTCTTTATGTCGAAAGTGAGGAGTCGAAAGTCAGACGGGAGCGAATCAGGGAAGATAGAAAACTGATACGAGCGCCGGCTGCAAAACCAGACAGACGACCGGATAAACGTGAACGTCGAAAAATTAGAGCTTTTTTGAAAAAAGATTAACTATATCCGGTTTTTGCAATCAATATCGGATGATTACCCCGACCATGAGGAAGGGCTATTGGTGGAGAAAAAAATATGCAGACTGTTAAGCGTGCCTTGATTAGCTTAACCGATAAAAGCGGTATCGAAGAATTTGCCAGAGAACTGGCGGATTTGGGGATTGAATTACTTTCAACCGGTGGTACGGCAAAAAAACTGCGTGACAGTGGATTGGTGGTTACCGATGTCTCGACGTTTACGGGTTTCCCTGAAATGTTGGATGGCCGGGTAAAGACATTGCATCCTAAGGTTCATGGCGCAATTCTCCATCAAAGGGATAATGAACAGCACCTGCAACAATGCCAGGAGCATTGTATCGGCTCCATAGATTTGGTTGCAGTCAACCTTTATGCGTTCAGTGAGACTGTAGCCCAGCCTGATTGTAAATTTGCTGATGCCATTGAAAATATAGATATTGGCGGGCCAACATTGTTGAGGGCTTCTGCCAAGAATTTTCAAGATGTTACCGTTATCGTTGACCCGGATGATTATCCATTGGTTCTACAGGAAATTAAGGAGCACGGTAATACCACTTTGACCACACGATTTTACCTGGCTAAAAAAGTTTTTTCACTGACATCATCCTATGACAATGCCATTATCAGATGGATGGAAACCGTAGATGTGAGTAAAGAATCCTATTTCTGCGGAGAATAAAGATGCTGCGTCTAGCCGTTTTACTCTCCGGAAGTGGAAGAACACTTGATAATTTTCATGAGTGTATAACTACTGGAAAACTCAAGGCTCAGATAGAAGTTGTCGTATCCAATGTCGAAACCGCGTTGGGGCTGACCAAGGCAAAACAGTATGGGTATCCTGCTTTCTATGCTGAGGACAGTGATGCGATCAATTCCCTGCTCAGAGAATACTCCATTGATTTGATAGTGCTTGCCGGGTATCTGAAATTGTATCAGCCTCCGGAAGAGTTTGGCCGTGCTGTGTTAAATATTCACCCCTCTTTAATCCCTTCGTTTTGCGGTAAAGGCTATTATGGCCATCATGTCCACGAAGCCGTAAAGTCGAAAGGGTGTACGGTCAGTGGGTGTACTGTCCATTTTGCCAATGAACGTTATGATGAGGGACCAATAGTTCTTCAGCGTTGTGTTGCCATAGACTATGATGATTCTCCTGATGATATTGCCGATAAAGTGTTTGCTGTGGAGTGTGAAACCTTCCCGGAAGCAATCAACCTGGTAGATACCCTGGGGATTGACTTTTTTTGGAATCGGGGAGGACGATAATGGAAAAGCAGGCAATTATGAATGGCCAGGACATTGAGCGGAGCCTTGACCGAATCAGCTTGGAAATCATCGAGAGGCACCACGGTGTTGAAGAGTTGTCTCTTGTGGGCATACATACAGGAGGAGTATTCCTGGCCAGACGATTGCAAGAAAAAATTTTTGAGCACGAAGGGATGAGACTGCCCATCGGCGAGCTGGATATCACTCTGTACAGGGACGATTGGAGCCTGATTTCACAGAATCCCATTGTGCGCAGGTCTGATATAGGTTTTGTGCTTGAAGACAGAAAAGTAATACTTGTAGATGATGTCGTTTTTACCGGACGGACCATCAGAGCAGCCATGGACGCACTGATGGATTACGGACGGCCCCGTTCAATTCAACTGGCAGTTCTTATAGATCGAGGTGGAAGGGAACTTCCCATTCAACCCGATTATGTCGGAATGGCCATGTGTGTAACATCCAATGAGCGTGTAGATGTTTTGTTACATGAGTGTAATGAAGAGGATGGCGTTGTATTAACAACGGTCTGAACATATGTAATCGCTCACCAGCGGTCCCACGGAGTCTTTCTTCAGCCGTTTACGAATTGGCTGCTGTGCATGGACAGGCCCACGCCCGCCAGTCAATGTGTGCATAAGTTACGCACCTGAACCGCTTAGAGTTAGGGAAGACAGCCAATTTTTTTATCCTGGTGAAAACGGTTATGAACATATTCAAGACGGGGAGCCGCTGTCTGGTGAACCATATACTGGCAACAGGCTATGGAGCATAATCAGAATAATATACCAACTCCTGACGATCTGCAAAGCATCTGTCAAAGAGTACAGGCAAAGTCGGAGAGTTACGAAAAATACAATTTTTCCAGGCGGCATAACGACTTTCTCAAGGCATTTTTCGACCTTGCCCAGGAATATGATACGCTGGATGATTTTTACAGAATCTGTGTATCTGTCCCGTGCATTATGCTTGGCATTTACAGCAACCTGTATCTCTGTAAAGATGAGATGTTGAAGCTGGTATGCTCTTCGAAGAATGGTGTTATTACTCAGCCCTGTCCTGCTCGATATCCGGTTCAAATACATGAAACTCCGTATGAAATGAGCGGTTCCTATATTATACCGATCTTCAGTAAATATGCTTTTGCTCCCACATCCATTCATGAAAATCGGCATAAACATGAAAGCAGCCATAGACAGACTTCCCTCTGGAATGATATCCAGGGGAATTGTGAGAGCGGAAGAATTCTTGGTATGTATGAAATTCTCGTACCAGAGGGTATTTGCGAAGAGGATAAGTTCTTCTTTGCAAAATATGCGAACCGTATAGGGTATAATCTTGATAACAGACTTATCGCTTTACAGAATATTGAGCACCTGAAATTCATAAATAGCCTGGTTGTCGATATTGAGCATAATATCATTGTGCCCAATATGTACTTTAAACATCTGTTCAATCAGCTGAAAAAGAAAATTGATCGGATAGATCAACTGCTGGATTCAATGCATGCGCTGGAACAGAATGAAACTGTTACAAAAGATGACTGCAAAAAATGTCACAGTCAACTTCAGGAAGTACAGGACGACCTGTTGACCTACCACCAGGAAATGGTCAAGCACCATTCCAATACCAGCCTTTTTCTTGAAAGCCTGTTCCGTCGAGAGCATTTTGAGCGAGGGTATCTGGTATTGCGGCCCAAACAATGTTATGTGGAAAAAGATGTCATTCTTCCCCAGCTGGAACATTATGCCAGTCGCTTACAGGCAGCCAACATAACCATAGAACGGCCTGAAGACATGAAAGAAGAAGACTTTCATATTGTGGTGGATATCGGTCTGCTTGCACAGGTATATGCCAATCTGTTCTCCAATGCCGCCAAATATACCCAAGAGGTGGTGGATGAAAATGGAACAAAGCGGAAAACAATGGCATATGGTCGTGAGTTGGTTGAGAATTTTCCGGGTCCCGGCCAAAAAGGAGTTAAATTTAATGTCTTTACCACTGGTCCTCATATGACTTCCTCAGAGGGGGAAGGCCTTTTTCAGGAAGGAATTCGTGGTCAGGGGAGCAGTTCTATTCCAGGAACGGGCCATGGACTTTCGTTTATTCGTCAGGTCATAGAGTTGCATGGTGGTATTGCTGGATATGAACCGACCCCTTTGGGTAATAATTTTTATTTTATTCTGCCACTGCCATCAATGGACTATCCTTTGAAAGTGTTTAGCGCCTAAGCCTGAATATCTTTCTCTTCTTTACTATCAATCCCAGTATTTATGACAGAAATTAGTCAGCATGCTCCCCTGGAACTTCTCGCACCTGCAGGGAGTCTGGAAGCTTTTGCCGTTGCCCTGGAAGAAGGGGCTGATGCCGTTTATGTAGGGGCTCCCGGAGCTAATGCCAGGGCTCTGAGTCGTGATTTTTCCATGTCGGAAATTGCCTGGATGTCCAGCTACGCCCATGAGAGAAAGAAAAAACTCTATGTGGCCATGAATTCCCTGCTCAAGGAAAGCGAGTTAAGGCCTGTTGTGGAATTTCTATCTGCCTGCGCAGAGGAAATTCATCCCGATGCGTTGATTATACAAGACATAGGGCTCTGGTTTCTTGCCCGCACGTACTTTCCCGGGCTACCTCTGCATGCATCCACGCTTCTTTCTGTGCATAATTCAACAGGGGTGCGTACCATGGAGTCACTGGGTATTGAACGTGTCGTTCTTGCCAGAGAACTCTCAATGCCTGAAATCAGAAAAATCAGTAATGAAACGACTGCGGAACTGGAAGTCTTTATCCATGGAGCCATGTGTTACAGCTACTCGGGATTGTGTCTCTTTTCAAGTCTCCATGGTGGAAAATCCAGCCTGCGGGGCCAATGTGTTCAACCCTGTAGAAGGAAATATACCCTGCAATCTTCCAAAGGCGGACGTGGTACAAAGGGACAGGGGAAGAGTGGCTACTATTTTTCCATGAATGATTTAGGTGCGTTACGTTTTCTCAGGCAATTGCAGCAGACCAACGTTGTCAGTTTGAAAATCGAAGGACGTTTACGACCCGTCGAGTATGTACGCAACACCGTAAGGGCGTATAGGCTATGTCTTGATAATCTTCATACAAAGGGAAAAGAACAGGAGGCTGTTGAACAACAGGCCAGGCAGCTGCTCGACCAGGCCATGGGAAGATATCGTTGTGAAGGATACCTGGGAAAAGATCTGCACCAGGTGATAATGCCACAGAAGACAGGTGGTGCAGGCACCTTTTTGGGATTTTGTAAACAGACTCAAGGCAAGGGAAAAGATACTCTGCTTACTCTGGTGTTAAAACAAAACATCCAGGTCGGCGATCGATTGCGTTTCCACGATGAAAAGCAGGATATTCGACAAAGTTTCACTTTAAAACGTCTGTGGAAACAGAATAAAGCTGTTAACACGGCCATTAAAGGACAGACAGTGACCCTGCAGCTGCAAGACCAGTTGACCTCCCAGAGAGGACGGCCTTTAACTGGCCCATTGTTTAAGGTCGATGTAAAGGGAAGAGGGAAAAAGCACTCAGGATTCACTGACGACATAGAGAGAAAGCTTCCACGGATAAATATTGACCCAAATAACATTGAGCATGTGCTTAGGTCTATCTCGTGTAATCAGAGAATGGAGGCAAGTAAAAGCAGTGCCAGGAATCGCTCTGTTTCCACTTTGGACTGGTGGTATCGTCTCAGCTCTTTGCCCCCTGTCAAACAGCGATTTCCAACCTCTGTTGCTCGCATTATTCTGCCGCTCAATACAAGAAATATGGAGCAGGTGCAGCAGTTGGGTAAACGAGCGATCCAGTTATATCCTTCCCTGGTATGGGCTCTTCCACCCATTATCCTAGAAAAGGATATGTCCCTGTATTCTCGCTGGCTGCAGCAACTTTTAGATTTTGGTTTTTTCTCTTTTCAACTGGGGATGGTCAGCCAGGTTGCTCTCTTCCACCAGATTGGACCGAGAACGCAGCCATGTTCTCTGTTTGCAGATTATACCTGGAATGTGTTAAACAGTGCTGCTCTGCGTTTTGGTCAGTCAATGGGACTGAAAGGAATGATATTTTCCATTGAAACAGATAGGGAATCCCTGCAGCATAGTCTTCAATCCTATAATCCTGACAATCTTCAGGGGGGTGAAAAGACGTGTAGCAGGCTTCAGGTAGGGATGTATGCCTATGGGTATCCACCTCTTTTTACTGCTCGGCTTCCTGTTGCAGAAGATAAGGAAAGACAGCGAATACGGAGTCCCAAGGGTGAGCAGTTTCTGGTTGAACGAAATCGGGAACTGACCCAGGTTCGTTCCCAACAGCCATTCAGCCTTCTGCACGCTATACGTGATATCAGCGATGACGGCGTTGACTATGTGCTGATTGATTTGGAAGGCACTCTGATCAATAAAGAATTTCACAGAATCAGTCGTTTGCTGAAAGGCGTTGACAGTGGTCAGAACACCATGAACGGTAACTATGCTGCTGGTCTACTGTAAGTCTTCCGTGTTTTGTTACAATAGAATATCAGCCTAATATATAGCTGTTGCAGGTATACAACTAATGACAAATAAAGAAATTATAGCCAGGCTTAGCCATGTGCTGAGTCCATATAAAAGAAAATTGTTTGTTGCCATGATTGCCATGGTGGTCGTGGCAGCATTCAACGCGTTGCAGGCATATATTATAAAACCATTGCTTGATGAAATATTTTTTAATAAGGATACCAGCCTGCTTAATATCCTTCCTATCGCGCTTTTGCTTGTTTTTTTGATTAAAGGGCTCTTCTATTTTACCTATACCTATCTGTTGCAATGGATAGGACAAAGTGTGATCAGGGATCTGCGTAATGCCATTTATACTCACCTGAACAGCCTCAGTCTCAGTTTTTTTCATAAAAATCCCACAGGGGAGCTGATCTCGAGGATTATGAATGATGTCAGTATGCTTCAGGGATGTATTTCCCATGCCTTTATTTATCTTCTCAGAGATTTTTTCACTGTTCTTGGTCTCTTGGTGGTTATTTTCTATATGGATTGGAAGCTGGCCCTGATCTCCTTTCTATTTATACCCGCTGCCGCAATTCCCATTGTTGTTTTTGGTAAAAAATTCAGACGGATAAGTACAGATTATCAAACCGAGATTGGTGTTTCCACCAATATACTCCATGAAACCATTGCCGGAGCCAGGATAGTAAAAGCATTTTGTATGGAACGTGCAGAAACCGCCAGGTTTGCAAAACAAATGCAATTTCTTTTTGATATCCTGATGAATGAAACTCGTTTTAAAAGTCTTTCCCATCCTATGGTTGAATTCATGGGAGGAATCGGTATGGCTCTGATCATCTGGTACGGTGGAACGCAGGTGTTGGATGGTGTTTCTACACCAGGTACGTTTATGGCATTTCTTACTGCCCTGATCATGCTCTATGAACCTGTCAAGGGGGTCAGTAAGATTAATTCCACCATACAATCGGGCATGGCCTCTGCGGCACGTATTTTCAATATATTGGATGTTCAGCCTTCTATCACTGAAAAACAGGACGCCATTACTCTGCCAAGCTTCTCTCAGGGTATTGAATTCCGTGATGTGACCTTCTGGTACAATGAGAACGAGCCGGTGTTGCATAATCTTGAACTCAATATACAACGGGGAGAAGTCCTTGCTGTTGTCGGGCCCAGTGGTGGGGGAAAGAGTACTCTTGCCAACCTTATTCCTCGCTTTTACGAGGTCAGACAAGGCGGTGTGTTCATAGACGGCCACGATATACGCGATGTGACCATGGAGTCGTTGCGAAAGCAGATAGCTCTTGTTACTCAGCAGACTATTCTTTTTAACGATACCATTGCCAACAATATCGGTTATGGTGTTGAACATTGCACAGAAGAAATGATACGCGAGGCTGCACGCTCAGCACACGCACTGGGCTTTATTGAAAGCCTGCCTGACGGCTTCAACACCATAGTTGGCGAATCTGGAGCCAGGTTATCCGGTGGTCAGCAGCAACGTGTTTCCATAGCCCGGGCTCTGCTCAAGGATGCACCTATCCTTATTCTGGATGAAGCAACCTCTTCTCTGGATACTGAATCAGAACAAAAAGTACAGAGCGCTCTGGAAAATCTGATGAAAAACAGAACCACCATCGTTATTGCCCATCGGTTATCGACCATCAAGAATGCAGATCGTATTGTGGTGCTTAAAGAAGGCCATTTGGTTGAAAGCGGAACCCATGAAGAACTCCTTGCCAAGGGTGGTGAGTATGAGTCCCTGTACAACCTGCAATATGCGGATTAAAGAGTGTGGATTCTATGAGTAATTTCAGGAAACGCGTAAAGAAAATCAATTTCTGGTGTACAGTGGGGTTAGTTTTTTCGCTGCCGTTGTCCACTTCTGCCATTTCAATATTTGCCTGTCTTATTTTCCTGTTATGGCTGATGGAAGGTGAGTATCGTGCAAAATTTCAGGAAATGATGGACAACCCTGTCTGTCTTGCTGTCTTTTTCTTTATTTTCTGTATTATTCTTGGTTTACTTTGGAGCGCTGACACTCTTGCCGGATTAGCTTTTATAGAAAAAATGTGGAAAGTTATGCTTATGCCCGTTTTTCTTACCGTGGTTTGTACACAGCGTCGGCATGTGCATATCTGGGCTTTCATTATCGGAATTATTGTGGCGATGAGCCTCACCTATCTGGCGTGGTTCGGTCTTATTCAATATGCAGATGTGACACCGCAGCATTTGACAAAAAAGACGTTCCATGTGGTCTATAACCCGATGCTGGCTTTTGCGATTTATTGTCTGGCCTATGAGTTGTATTTCAGGGTGCGTCCTCTCTGGGCACGATTGAGTGGAACTGTGCTCCTCGCTGTTATGATTTTTAATATGTTTATCACAGAAGGCAGAGCCGGGCAGTTGGTTTTTCTGGTACTGGTTGGTGTATTTTTCCTTCAGTTGTTTCGTCGGCATATTGGGCTGGCATTTGCTGGGGCTATGCTCTCCATGTGCCTGCTGTTCGGTGCAGCCTATACAACGAGTCCTGTATTCCGCCAACGGGTGGATACGGCACATAGTGAAATTGCGCAGTTCAAGGATAATGCCAACACTTCCATAGGCCTGAGGCTGCTTTTCTGGGAAAATTCGTGGGACATTATTAAAAATTATCCACTGTTAGGTGTCGGCACCGGCGACTTTGAGAGTGAATACCGTAAAGTGAATGAACGAAGATCGCCCCATATTCGTCCCACCGACAATCCACATAACCAATATGTGCTGATGGCCACTCGTCTTGGATTATTAGGTATCGTAGCTCTATTTTGGCTGTTATACGTTCAATTTCGAGCTGCGTTACAGACGGCATATCCCCTGCGTCATGTATTGATAGCTTTTCCTGTATTCTATATGGTGATTATGCTTACTGAATCCTATCTGGTAGTGTATGAGACAGGATTCTTGTTTTCATTGTTTTCAGCTGTTCTGTACAAGAAGGACCAGGTTGAACAGACAACATGCACAATAGAAAGGGCAGCCTGATGAAAGTTGCCATAATTCATAATCAGTTCAACAAATCCGGTGGGATGGAGTCCTATCTCCTCACACTTGTACAGGGGTTTCAGGCGGCAGGTGACGAGGTACATATCCATGCCTACAAAGTGGATAGAGCTCTGGCACAAAAACATGGGTGTATTATCCATAAAACTCCAGTGTATTTCCTGCCAAGACGCTTAAAGAAATATTATTTTTTGCAGCGGTGTAATCACAGGTTTGCCAAACAGGCCTATGATTTATGCATAAGTTTAACCCGGACTGCCTGCCAGGACATTGCCATTGTGGGTGGAGTGCATCCCCAATCAGTTTTGACCAGGGAAACACGTAATATCTACAGGTCGATGCATGATGCGGTAGAAAATAGTTTTGAGAAACAGCTGATGTCTCAAACTCCTGCCATCGTTGCTCATTCAGCATCCATTCGTGATGAAATCCTTTGTCATTACAGTATTCCTGAGGAAAAAATTACAGTCTTATATCCTCCGATAAATGAACAGCGCTTTTCCTTGGCTCTAGGCATGGATCGCCAGGTAGCAAAAGATAAATACGGAATACAGCAGGAAAAAATGACGTTGCTGTTTCCTTCTTTAAGCCACAAAAGAAAAGGGCTTACTTCCTTGCTTACCGCGTATGCCAGCCTTGATCCTGAACTCTTTGAGCTGATCATTGTGGGGGACGGCGTGCATCGGAATACCTCTCTTGGCACTAATATTCGGTGCATAGGCTATGTTGATGATATGGCAACGTTATACAGGGCCGTTGATTATGTTATTCTCCCGTCTAATTATGAACCTTTTGGATTGGTTATTGCCGAGTCACTTGCCTGCGGGACTCCGGTCATTACAACTGCAAAGGTAGGTGCGGCAGAACTACTGACTGAGGATGATGGTATAATTTTAAAAGACAATCAACCTGAAACAATTGTAGAAGCCTTGATAACCTTAGATAAAGTTGATGTTCGTCCTGGTTTTGCCGCCAGGCACAGTCTTGAAACATGCCAGCATATAGAGAGGCTGAAGCAGATCGGTCGCGAGGTGAGAAGCTCGATATATGAATCTTAATGGACAACGTATTCTTATTATTAAACAAAGTTCGCTTGGCGACGTAGTCCACACTCTTCCGCTGGCACATGCATTGAAACGAACTTACCCCTCCTGCGAATTAGGCTGGGTTATTGAGGCTGGATTGCAGGATTTGATACAATATGACAGCACCATTGATAACGTGTTTCCTATTCATATTCCTTCCACCAGTGAACCCGGTGCCGGAAAAGGGGTATATTGGGCTGCTTTAAAAGCAACTGTTCAGGTCCTGGCTTCTTTACGTAAACAGTTTACCTCCAGAGCATACGATATTGTCCTGGATCTTCATGCATCGTTTCGAAGCGGGATGCTCAGTCTCACTAATCCGGGAGGCAAACGATACGGATTTGCCGATGCAAAAGAAGGAAATACATTTTTCCAGCATGTGTTGGTTCACAATGAGCACGGCAGAGAACATGCAGTTGAAAAAAACCTGCTGTTTTGTGAACAGCTGCAATGTGCTGTGGAAAAGCAAGATTTTTTTATGGAGACTGGAGATGGCGCACGTGATCGGGTCACTGCTTTTTTAACCGAATCCGGATACAGTCATACACAACCGCTGGTTTATATTAATCCTACCGCACGTTGGCAAAGCAAATTCTGGTTGCAGGAACGTTGGGCTGCACTTGCAGATAAGCTGCTCGTTACCGGGTATCAGGTGGTTTTTGGTGGAAGTGCTGCTGATGTACCATACATTGAAGCGGTAACCAGTACAATGCACAGGCAGGCTCTAATTGCTGCAGGAAAGTTATCCCTTGCCCAATCCGTTGCACTTCTGCAATATGCTGATTTTTACATTGGGCTGGATACCGGTCCCATGCACATAGCCGCAATGGTCAACACTCCTGTTGTCGCGCTGTTTGGGCCAACGCATCCTGAGCGGGTTGCTCCCTACGGGGTAGCCAGTGAAGTTCTTCAAGCCCTGGATGTGGATTGTCTTTGTTGTCGTATGAGAAGTTGCACACATCACTCCTGCATGAAAGGAATTACAGTGGAAAGAGTTTTTGATGCTCTGGAGAGGTTGCACGTTCAGGTGCGGAAAGTAAAAAATGCAGGTTAGTCTTATAATAACAACATACAACTGGCCAAGGGCTCTACAGCTTTCAGTTGACAGTGTTTTTCGCCAGAGTGTTTTGCCTGTTGAAATTATCGTTGCGGATGACGGTTCCGGTTATGACACTGTTCAGGTCGTACAAGAACTAACCAAACGGTCACCTGTGCGCCTCATTCATTCCTGGCAGGAAGATAATGGGTTTCGCCTGGCTATGAGCCGAAATAAGGCTATCGCTAAAGCCAGGGGAGATTATATTATCTTGATTGATGGCGACATCATTCTTGAAAAACACTTCATTGAAGATCACTGTAATTTTGCAACCAGTGGGTGTTTTGTACAGGGCACCAGGGTGCTGCTTAATGAAGAGTGTTCAGCTCAAACCCTGGAACAGGGAGAGCTGAAAGTATGCCTTTTTTCCAGGGGAGTGGAGAACAAAAAGAATTGTATTCGTTCCCCATTTCTTTCCCGTCATCTTTCCTTTCGCAGTGCCCGGATAAAAGGGGTAAAAACCTGTAATTTTTCATTCTGGAAGGATGATTGCCTGCGAATTAACGGTTTTAATGAAGCATTTGTCGGTTGGGGCAGAGAGGATTCTGAATTTACTGCCCGTCTCTTGAACATCGGTATTGAACGACAGAACGTTCGTTTCAGAGCAATTGGCTATCATCTGCACCATAAGATGAATACCAGGGACCGGCTCACTTTCAACGATGCCATACTTCAAGAAACCATAGCCCGCAAGCTGGTCTGGTGTGACAAAGGTATAAGTCAATACCTGTAGCAGTAACTGCTCACAGTGCATCTGATATTTTCGCGAAAGACAGGCTTACGTATGAGCCAATACGCTGTGTCAGCCTGCTGACGAAAACATCAGACATTCTGTAAGCAGTTACATTTTAGCCAATGAATCAATGCGTTAAAAAGGTAGTGAGTAATGCGGGGTTAGCGTAGTGGGGGTGACGGCGGGGGTTGCCAGGCAGCCTGTCGTTCATGTAATTTTGCATATTTGTAAAAAGTGCCCTCAAAATTTCCCAGAGCAATAATAAAACCCGGCCATCCGTCTAATATGCCTTTTTTAAGAAAATACATGTGAAAAAAAGACCAGAGGCCACGGCCAAAAGCTTTGAACATTCCCCCTGTTTTCCCTCGCTGTGCAAGTTTCTCTGCTCCCAGTGTGGAGTATTTGTTGGCCTTGTGCACAACCTCCTCAAGATTTTTATACGGTATCTGCCAGATCGCATTCCTGAGGTAGCCTACAGGCTTGTCAGATTGTATGGTGTATTCCTCGTGCACAGGATCGTTCTTGAAGTGCAAGGTTCCCTTAGTAAAAAGTTGTGGCTGTCGGTAATCGGGATAAAATCCCGAATGTTTTATCCACTGCCCCATGAAGAAGTTTTTTCTGGGAACATAGTAGGCGTCAGCCTGAGGATTTTCAAGGATTGACAGTATTTCCTGTTTCGCTTCCGGAGTACACCGCTCATCGGAGTCCAGGGAAAATATCCATTCATGCGTGCAGGCCGCCATGGCCTGGTTACGCAGTTCTCCAAAGCCCTGAAAAGGAATCTGAACAACTCGCGCACCAAGGCGTTCTGCAATAGCAGCCGTTTCGTCCTGGCTATGAGAATCGGCTAGAATAATCTCATCTGCCCAGAGAACAGAGTTAATGGCTGCTTCAATTTTATCTGCTTCGTTGTACGCTATAATATATACGGAAAGTTTATTCATGCTTTATGCACGTCGGACCATTTGTTGCGGCCTGCCTCTGCCTGCTCCGGCAAGTTGAACCACAATACGATCGGTTTTCTGCAGTCGTTCGACCACTGTTTTGAAAAGATGTTTGGATACCTCCGGATATTTTTCGATAAGTTCACCGAGTTTATCGCCGGGATACCGTTTGATGACACAACGTCCGGATGAGACAATACTTGCTGAACGCGCCTCGTCGAGAATGGCTGCCATTTCTCCAAAATATTCACCAGGCTCAGTAATTTCAGCTATTTTTTTACCGCCTCGAAGAACAGACACCTTCCCGCGAACCAGCTTGAAAAAGTCCCTGTCTTTGTTGGATTCCTGGATTATGATATCGCCATCCTGGTATTCCTCAACGTCAGGATTTACCAGGTAAGAAGGGAGGCTGTCCTCATGGATGACTGTGCGCCGGAGAACTTCCTCAAGACTGGTGACGCCTTCTCTGGCCTTTTGCAAAGCTGCTTCACGCAGGGTAAACATCCCCTCCTGAACAGCTACTTTACGGAGTTGTTCTTCGCTGACCTCTGCTTGAATGGCTTTGGCAACTTCATCTGTCACTTCCATGAGTTCAAAGAAACCAACGCGTCCTTTATACCCCAAACCATTACATTCAGCACATCCTTTTGCAGCATACAATTCCAAAGAATCCAGTTCATCTTCTTTGAAGCCTGCGCTGATAAGTTCCTCTTGGGAGTAGCTGGTGCGTTCTTTACAGTGTACGCACAATCGTCTTCCAAGACGTTGAGAGAGAATCATGGTCAGGGAAGATGCAAGAATATAGGATGGAACACCGATATCAACCAAACGGCCAACAGTGGCAGGTGAGTCATTGGTATGCAGCGTTGAAAAGACCAGATGGCCTGTCATAGCTGCTTTTATTGCGATTTCAGCAGTTTCATAGTCTCGAATCTCACCAACCATGATGATGTCGGGATCCTGACGGAGAAAAGCCTTCAGAGCTGCGGCAAAGGTCATACCCACTTCGGTATTCACGTTTACCTGGCTGATGCCCTTAAAGTTGAACTCAACAGGGTCTTCTGCAGTCAGAATTTTTATATCTTCCGTGTTCAGAGAGTTCAGGGCAGAATAAAGGGTAACTGTTTTACCGGAACCTGTCGGCCCCGTAACCAGCAGCAACCCCTGGGGACGTTTGAGACATCTCTTCAGAGATTCAAACGTATCCACTGTAAAACCCAGTTTCGTGAGATCGACGTTGAGTGAGCTTTTATCGAGAATACGGAGAACTATACCTTCGCCAAAGAGCAGGGGCAGTGTTGAGACACGAAAATCCACAGCCCTGTTTCTTCCCAGACGCATTTTAATCCTGCCATCCTGGGGTACTCTGCGTTCTGTAATATTCAGATCTGAAAGAATTTTTATTCGGGCCACCATTGCATTTTTAATGGTCAGTGGCAAGTTCATTGATTTGAACAGAGCACCGTCCTTTCGATAACGCACCTGCATGGTCTTTTCAAAAGGCTCGATGTGAATATCGCTGACCCCCTCCTGAACAGCTTTAACCAAAATACCGTTAACAAGTTTGATAATGGGGGCGTCCGAGGCTGAGAACTGTTCAAAGACGCTTTCATCCTCTTCTCCGCTTTCAATCTCAAAATCTTCGGCAGCATCGGATACCAGGGCTCCAAAGTCGTCTACCTGGGTGACCTGTTCCTCTTCTTCCTGTCCGCCTGAAGAAAAGAACGACTGATATTCTTCTTCGGAAATATTGTAATATTTTTTATAGCCCTCGATGATGTCAATGGCAATGGACACACAGACATCCAGTTCTTTTTGCGTGTAATCCTGCAGTTCCTCAACTTCAATGGCATCCGTCGGCTCGGCCATGGTGAGTTGCAGGGTACTTCCTACCACCCGCAGGGGAAATGCCATGTATTTTTTGGCGATATCATAGGGAAGAAGTTCCAGAGCTTCTTTGCTCGGAGGCTCCCTCTCAATGGTCACCATGGTGTAATTGAAGTTACGGTTGAGAAAGTTGGCAACAGTATCTCGTTCAATGGCACCGTCTTCAAGCAGGATTTGACTAAGGCGTTTTCCGCTCTTACGCATTACTGCCTTAGCCCCTTCAAACTGGGCGGCTGTGATGTACCCTGCCTTACTCAGCAGTTCACCAATTTTGATTCTACCGGCTCCGGACTGATCTTTGACGGTTTTTTTCATTTTTGCTCTGCCGGAAGCCTGGGCCGTCTGTCGTGGTTTAATAGCCATAAAACTGAAACAAAGTATAAAGTTATTCTGAGTAACGGATCATATAGACAATAATACTATATCTGAGATAGGGGGTCAAAGAAAGGAATCATTATCCATAAGGAAACTTATAAAGCGTCTTCCTATCATAGGACAATGAAAGGCTTGTAGCATGTAAACAAATGTTAAATTATTGTCATTTTATGTGTCAGTCTTTCTTTGTGCGCTTCGGGCATTCATTGGCGTGGAGATGGCAGGAATTTGTTGACGGAGGTATTCCATAGTATTCCGGTATCCAGCTTAACCTGCCGTCAGGAATACTATGGGAGATCGGTATGCAATCTATGCCTGAAGCGTGGTGAAAAGATTCGGATAACGGAGTGCCAACTCTTCCTGGAGAGGGATCATGACTTCCCGCATGGAAGGATCAGCATTGGCTGGTGTTCGTAGGGCACAAATGTGCTGCCAGTGTTCCAGTGTGGTGTAGACGATGATTTCTGTTTTACAGGAGTTGGGTAGTACTGTACGCGCAGCCTGCGGAGTAGAGGTTTTGAGCAGCTCAAGGTAAATTTTTTCGGTTTCCTCCATGGCGCGTACCCACAGGGCGTATTCCTCACTGTTTTCATCGTAGAAAAGAGGTTTGATAAAGGTTACTTCATTGCCGAATTTATCGGCAGAATAACGGCAGTAGCGCTGACTTTCCTGGAGAAATGAGCAGGGGCGGTGCCTGACCAGTTCATGGGTAACCGCTCTGTTGACGATGAATTTTACTGCAAGATACCTGTGCTTTGCCATGAGCTTTGGGGGAAGTTGTTCCACTTTTTCCAGGCTCATTCGCTGAATACGTATATTTGCGGGGTGCTCTATGGTTAGTGGTACCAAGCCTGGTTTCAGGTAAAAATACGGATGAGCATCGGCAAGTTGGCGGGTAAGGGCCTGGACAAGAGGGTTTTCGGGGTAAAATACAAACATTTCCTTCAGGCCGCGGACGGTCCCCGATATCAGTAATGTATCCTCCTCAAGCCTGTCAACCTGGAGGTATTTGGGTTGGCAGAGAAAGAAGGCTTCAACCTGTTGAGATGTCGCGCCTGAGACCAGAAAGCTCACTGCTCCCATTTCCAGTACGGAATTGTGACCATGTTCAGCCATTTTCTGGACAAAGGGGATCGCGGATTGTTCATCGATGCGATCTTCACTTTTGTAGCATATTCGACCGCAGTATTCGATTCGAACAGGAAGGCTTTTCTGGTCAAGATCATCGAGTATTTGAGTGGAGGGAGCAAGTACATTCATGTATTTGAGCTGATTGGGATTGGCCCTGGGTACCAGGCACAGTTATGGTGATGGGAAAGCCTGAAACGGGTTCGTGTCTGTCCATATATGGTCTTTTTGCCCGATATCTGCGGTATCTGTATACTCAGAGGTCAGCGTAGACGCTGATACACCTTCATGCCTGTGGCAAAATTTTGAAGATGCCTCGGGGTCTTCGCTGACCTGCTCTTGAACAAAAATCCTTGTTTCTGGACAGACACTAACTTATATGCTCTCCGCGGGTTGTTTTTTATTCCTCTTCCCAGAAAGGAGAGAGAGCACGTAAATTGGCAATGATGGACGGCATTTTTTCAATAACAAAGTCTACTTCCTGTTCAGTATTGTAGACAGAAAGGCTGAAACGAATGGAACCATGGGCTGCTGTGAAAGGAACCCCCATGGCCCGTAACACGTGAGATGGTTCCAGTGAACCGGAAGTACACGCTGAGCCGGAAGAAGCACAGATGTTGAGTTGATTCATATGCAACAGGATGGCTTCACCCTCAACGTACTCAAAACTGATATTGGCGGTATTGGGCAGGCGTTTATCCTTGTGGCCATTGAGCAGGGCTTTGGGAATATTTTCCAAAAGCCCTTTTTCCAGTTTGTCGCGCAGTGCTTTGACCCTGGTGTTTTCCTCTTCCATGTTTGCCGCGGCCATTTGACACGCCTTACCAAGGCCAATGATTGAAGCTACATTTTCAGTGCCACCCCTGCGGCCGTTTTCCTGGTGGCCACCGTTGAGAAAAGGAACATAGGGTGTACCTTTTTTTACATAGAGAACTCCAATACCCTTTGGGGCATGCAGTTTATGCCCGGATAATGAAAGAAAGTCTATGGCTGTTTCTTTCAGATTAATCGGTACTTTACCCACCGCCTGTACTGCGTCGGTATGGAAGAGAACTCCATGGTCATGGGCGATTTGTGCCATTTCTTCTACCGGGAAAATAACTCCGGTTTCATTGTTGGCCCACATGACACTGACAATGGCTGTATCCTCGGTAAGGCTTTGCCTGAACTGTTCCAGGTCCAGAGTACCGTCAGACTCCACCGGTAACCAGGTAATGCGATGTTTGCGGCCGGTCAGGGTATCCAGATTTTCACACAGGCTTTTTACCGCGGGATGTTCAACTCTGGTCGTCACGATGTGGCGTTTTTCAGGGAAGGTGCACAAGGCGGATAAGATCGCTGTACTGTCACTTTCCGTGCCACAGCTGGTGAAGACAATCTCTTCGGGAGCTGCACCGATGAGTTCGGCAACTGAAGCGCGCGCATCTTTCAGAGCTGCACCGACCTGGCCACCAAAATTATGCATTGAAGAAGGATTGCCGTAGTAATTACTTAGATACGGCAGCATTGTTTCTACAACTTCAGGGGCAACCCGGGTTGTTGCATTATTATCAAGATAAATGACGTTTTCGTGATCCAATGGCATTATTTTTCCTCCTCAACAATCAGAGTATCAAGAACCTGCTCACGTAATTTTTTTTCCACGTATTCTTTGAGGGTTGTCTGAGAGGAATGACAGCCGGAGCAGGAACCGCGAAGGGAAACAATGACAAAATCACCATCCACATCGATCAACTCAATACTGCCCCCGTCTTTTTTCAAGGTCGGTCTGATTTCTCTTTCAAGAACTTCTTCTATTTTCTTAATTTTCTGCAGTGTGGTCATGCGTTTTTTCTTTTCCTGTGCCTTGGGAACATCAGAACTTTTGGCAACAGTATCATCAAGTAGGTTACGAAGGCGGTCTTCACATTTTCCACAGCCCCCTCCAGCCTTGGTGAAATTGGTGATTTCCTCCACTGAACGCAGATTATTTTCTTCAATGGCCCTGATGATTTCCAGATCGGTTACCCCAAAACATTCACAGATAACTTCTCCCTGGGCCATGGGAAGTATGGTTCCCGTAAAATCGGCAATGGCAGCTTCCAGGGCTTCACGTCCCATTACCGAGCAATGCATTTTTTCTTTGGGCAATCCTCCCAAAGCGCTGGCTATATCATCATTGGTAATATGCTTGGCCTCATCTATATGTTTGCCGATAAGCATTTCTGTCAGCACCGAGGACGAGGCAATGGCTGAGGCACAGCCAAACGTCTTGAATTTCGCATCAGTGATGATGTCGTTCTCATCCACCTGGATAGTCAGCTTTAGAGCATCGCCACAGGCTAGAGAGCCCACATTGCCAACACCACTGGCATTCTTGATTTCACCAACGTTTTTGGGGTTGATAAAATGCTCCTGAACTTTATCTGTATAGTCCCACATGGTAGTACCTTTTTGGTTGTTGTAATAATAGGGTAAATCGTGTTATGGCGAGCGCCGCTTTGAGGTTCGGGGAAGATAATTGTCCGAAAAGCAAAAGATAAGCGGAAAAATTTTGTATGCTCTCCCTGATTTTAGTCGCCGATACAGGACAACTTCTGGCCTGGGTCTTGTGGCTTGAGATAAAAAGGAGTGCATGCCCCAATATACGCCTTGTTGTAACATCAATTTCCTTTGAAATATGATAACACTATGGCAGGAGTCCGATTTGGGCAAGCATTGAATGCGCACTTTTCACCAGAAGTTCTGTTTCTTCAGGGTCACGCGCTTCCACATAAAAGCGAACCTTGGGTTCTGTGCCGGATGGACGTATCATGATCCACGAACCATCATCAAAAATCATCTTTCTGCCGTCAATATCAATGACTTCACGAATTTTTTTGTTGTTTTCACCTACTTGTACATTGGTTCCCCGGGCATAGACTTCCAGTTGCTCCAACGTTTGCAGCAACTCCTTGCCCTGTTGACTGACCGTTATGCCACCCCGGCCTGGATAATAATGACCAAAGGTCTGCTCAATCTCGTGGAGATATTCACCCAGAGAAATATTCTGGGTCAGCACCATATCAATAGCCAGAATCAGTCCAATAAAGGCATCTTTCTCAGGTGTATGGCCAGTAATGGAGATTCCATCGGATTCTTCAAAACAAACCAAGGCTTTATTCAGGACAGGTTTAAATTCTTTAAAGCCAACTCTAGGTTCAAAAACTTTTTCCCCCAGTTTTTCGGCAACAGCATTGGCGAGATTGCTGGAAGCGACGGTTTTGGCGACCATACCTTTTTTTTGCTTCACTTCATGGAGAAAATGGTACGCCATGGCACCAAACTGATTCATGGATATCTCAACCTTGCCGTCTGTAAAGCGGATTCGATCGCCGTCCGGATCAATTATCGCCCCAATTTTCAGGGCAGAACTCTGTTTGTTGAGAAAGGCAATGGTTGGCTGCATGTTAGCTGAAGAGGGTTCCGGTGCTATTCCGCCAAATGTGGGATCCGCATTATCACGCAATACAGTCAACCTGGATGCTTCCGGATCGCCGAGAAGTCGATGTAGATAGTTACGTGATGCACCGTGGACAGCATCAACGCAGATGATCAGATCATCTCTGGATGCTATGGCTGTTTTGAGTTCAGCGTAGTTGATACCATGGAAAGAACTGTTGGCTGTGACAAGATCCTGCCAGCTTGCTAGGGCATCTTCCTCGATGATACCTGTGAGAGAATCAAGGGGGCGTTTGAGTTGCTCTTGGCTTACCATGAATGGGCAGGGTGTGCCTGTGAGAAAATCTCTTGCCGTAGCCGTGATGGTATCGGTTAGAATCGGAGCTGCAGGGCCGGCATCCGCAGCATTGTATTTGAATCCGCCGTACTCCATGGGGTTGTGACTCGGGGTCAGGTTTATGGAAAAGGCGGCTTTGTTGCGGAGCACTGAAGCAGAGAGGGCGCCTGTTGTTGATTCACCTGCATAGTAGACCTTAATTTCGTTGGCGCAGAGGATATTGACCACAGCACGGGCCAGCAATTCGCCACCAAAGCGGTTATCAAAACCTACGACACAACCCTGTTTCTGCATGTCTCTGTAGGTCAGTTTTCCTAGTGCATTATGGATGTCCTGATCCCCTTCACCCAGTTTATAGAGCTGCAGAATGGCACAGGTCACATAGGCCACAGACTGAACAAAGATGTCTTTGCCCAGAATGCCACGCCAACCTGATGTTCCAAACTTGACGGTTTGCACGGGCTGGGCTGTATTGGTGAGGATTTCATCCTCTATATAGGTGTAAATAGTATCAATTGCCCGTTGCCATGTGTCTTGTTCCGTATCGTTGGCAGAGTTGTTTCTGGCGCTGACGCATGTTTTTAAGGCGGCGAAATAGTCGCTGGCCGCGTGATTTCCCGATGTGATGTGCTGTTCTATAATTCCCTGGGTAGTACCATTATTGGACATTTCTGTTCCTCATTGTAGGTGAAAGGGAGAAAGATAAGCCATGTAATTTTCATTCAATTGTGCTATCAATGGCAGAATATAGCGCTTCGGTAATTGAATGGCAATATTACGATGTCCCTTCGGACACCATTCTCTGGCAGTTTTGTTACATTGGGTTATTTTTTCAGCAAATATAACCGGTCAAAGGTGATGTGGCTTTACCCTGTACAGGGCCTTAATACCGTACGTGATTACAGGTACTCCTGTGTGTGTGCGCAATTGTCTGCAGGTGGGTGAGGAAGGGAGATGTTGAAAATCTATCCTGCAGGCTACAAGGTGTGTGCCATAAATGAGTGCCTGTGAGTCCTTATCAGCAAATGGCTTCGCAATATCTGTAGGAGGGGGTAGGTGAGCTGTTGAGCCTTTGCTGTTCAGAAAACCAACGCAGGCAATTTTTATTGAAGGAGGAATAAATGGGGAATGCACACGATCGCGAACTGATACTCTGGTTTGACCAGATAGGTATCGATGATGTCCCTCTGGTTGGAGGAAAAAATGCTTCATTGGGCGAAATGTATCAGCATTTGCACTCCCATGGGGTTGCGGTTCCCAACGGATACGCAATTACTGCTTATGCTTATCAGTATCTGCTTCAGGAGGCAGGCATAGAAAAAGCCATTCAGGAGGTGCTAGCAGATCTGGATACCCATGATTTGCATAACTTGCAGGAAAGGGGAGCCAAGGTACGAGAAATTATTCGCACTGCATCATTCCCGGACACCCTTCGTCAGGCCATCCTGGATGCCTATAAAAAAATGGAAGCTGAATATGGCGAAGGTGTTGATGTTGCGGTACGCTCTTCTGCCACAGCAGAGGACCTGCCCGATGCCTCTTTTGCAGGACAGCAGGATACCTATTTGAACATTCGTGGTCCGGAGGCGCTTATTGATGCGTGCAAGCGCTGTTTTGCCTCCCTGTTTACCAACAGGGCGATTTCATACCGGCATGATAAAGGATTCAGTCAGTTTGATGTCTATTTGTCCATTGTTGTACAGAAGATGGTTCGCTCTGACTCTGCCAGCTCAGGGGTTATGTTTTCCATTGATACAGAATCTGGTTTTGAAGATGCTGTCTTTATCACCGGTGCCTGGGGGCTTGGAGAAAATGTAGTTCAGGGGGCAGTAAATCCTGATGAATACTATGTATTCAAACCAACCCTGAAACAGGGGAAGAGGCCCATCGTCGGTAAACGCGTTGGTTCCAAAGATATCAAAATGGTCTACAACACTGCTGCTGACGCTGACGAGCCAGTCATGAATGTGGACACGACCAGGGAAGAGCGTGGCCTGTATGTACTGAGTGACGATGAAATTCTTCAATTAGCCAAATGGGCCTGCATTATTGAGGAGCATTATGGTCGGCCCATGGATATTGAGTGGGCAAAAGATGGTGATGGTAAGGAGGTCGGAACAGGAGAACTGTTTGTCGTCCAGGCCCGTCCAGAGACCGTGCATTCCCAGGCCAGCTCAAAGACCATGAAGACTTACGTGCTCAAAGATAAAGGGAAGCTCATTACTACGGGTCAGGCTGTTGGCTCCAAAATCGGTCAGGGTATAACGCGTATCCTGAACGATGTCAGTCAGATGCATGATTTTCAAAAGGGAGAGGTCCTGGTCACGGATATGACTGATCCTGATTGGGAACCAATCATGAAAATTGCCGGAGCCATTGTAACCAATCGCGGCGGTCGTACCTGTCATGCTGCGATCATATCCCGTGAACTCGGTATTCCCTGCGTCATCGGGACAGAAGACGGAACAGAATTGATTCAACCCGGCCAGGAAGTCACAGTTTCCTGTGCAGAAGGTGAAACCGGGAATATTTACCAGGGCCTTCTTGACTATGAAGTGGTTACCCTGGATCTGGAGCAATTGCCTGAAACCCGTACAAGGGTCATGATGAATGTGGGTTTGCCTGAGAAGGCTTTTACCGAGGGACAGATTCCTAACGAAGGCGTTGGACTCGCTCGGGAAGAATTTATCATTAATTCACACATCGGAATTCATCCTCTGGCGCTTTATCACTACAAGCAACTGTGTGAAGATGCAAAAGATGATCAGGAAATAGCTGAAGTAATTGAAGATATCAATTACAAAACCTCAGCTTATCCCGAAGATAAAAAGCAGTATTTTATCGATAAACTGGCTGAAGGTGTGGGACGTATTGCAGCGGGATTTTATCCCAGGGACGTGATTGTTCGTCTTTCTGATTTCAAATCCAATGAATACGCTAATCTCATTGGCGGTTTTCTGTTTGAGCCTGAAGAATCCAACCCCATGATTGGTTGGCGTGGCGCTTCCCGATACTATGACGATCGTTATAAGCCAGCCTTTGAATTGGAATGCAAGGCTTTGCTCAAGGCACGCAACGACATGGGGATGACCAACATTAAACTCATGGTGCCATTTTGCAGAACTCCTCAGGAAGGCAGGAAAGTAGTTGAAGTGTTGAAGGAAAACGGTTTGGTGCAGGGAGAAAATGGGCTGGAGCTCTACGTTATGTGCGAGATTCCGTCCAATGTTATTTCTGCAGATGCCTTTGCCGATATTTTTGATGGATTTTCCATCGGGTCCAACGACCTCACCCAGCTTACCCTGGGCCTTGATCGCGATTCAGATCTGGTTTCACATATTTATGATGAGCGTAATGAGGCTGTGAAAACAATGATCTCCATGGTTATCAAGACCGCCAAAGCCAGAGGACGTAAAATTGGAATCTGTGGCCAGGGGCCATCTGATTTCCCTGATTTTGCAACTTTTCTGGTGGAACAGGGCATAGATTCAATCAGCCTGGTGTCTGACACTGTGGTAAAAACCAGAATGGCCATTGCCGAAAAAGAGAAAGAAATGGGGATTAATCCCTGATAGATTTCTGCACAGCTGAATAACCTGCTTTAAACCCCGAATATCCTGGATATTCGGGGTGTTGTTCTTTCAGCTCATATATAAACGTATCTCCATCAGAGACGTTTGGTTGCAATGTTTTGAAATATTGCTTCTGGTAAGTATGGATTTGAAGATCTGGCAGGTAAATTGTATGGACGCGGAATACCGGGAGAGGGCTTTTCCCTTTCATTCCATTACAATGGAATGCCCATTGACTGATAGTATAACGGGGTGTGGAGAAGCTTTTCTGAGAATGTTGATGGCGCAGTATTCCTGAGGGATTGTAAGTAGATCCTGCAAGGGTGATTTTTGCAGGTGAGAAAGAATAACACGATTTACGCCAGCATGGGCAACAATCAAAATGTTGCCCATGCTGTGGGTTGCAAGAGGTTCAAACGCTTTCAACACTCGTTTTTGTAGATCCTGAAAACTTTCTCCATCTTCTGGGCAGAAAGAATCAAAATGTTTCCCTCTAGCCTCATACTGACCAGGGTATCTGTGTTGTATTTCAGCCACGGTCAGGCCTTCCCATCTACCCAGGTCAATTTCTCTAAATTGCTCAACAATCTGTATGTCGGCACAAGACAGGCCCGTTGCCAGTTCCGCGGTTTGCCTGGCACGCATAAGGGGAGAGCTGAAAATTTGACTGAAATGGACAGGTTCCAATATTGATTTCAATGCAATGGCCTGTTGTTTTCCCTGCTCCGAGAGTTCAACATCGGCCTGTCCCAGGAAACGACGAGGCTTTCCACCAGATACATGACCATGGCGTAGGAGGTAGATGCAATCTGACAAAACGTCTAGCCCCTGTTTTGTACAATATCTGTCAGGGATTTTTCAGTGAGCGCTTCCACGGCCTTCTTAATGGTCAGCGCCTGCTCCATTCTTTTCTGTATTGCCTGTACAGCCAGAGGGTCATCCTTGAATATTTCCATTTTTTCCCCGAACCTCTCTGCAACTTTAACCAGCTGACTGCCGCGAACAACCTTGTCTGCCAGGTGGACCAGTTCTTTTTCCGTCAAGTCCATATCAGGCGAATAAACTATATCTTTGTGTGCCGCAACAAGGGTGGCTACCTGATGAAAACCAAGTTGCCAGAGCCAGGTGGCTCCGGTTGCCTCATGCTGTGGATAGCCTTTGGCTATATCGTGCAGTAAACCTCCTGCGTAGCAGAGAGAGGGATCCAGGGGCGTGTCCAGGTACCGGTTAACCTCTTTGCACAGGCAGACCGCAACCCAGGCAACCTGCTCCCCATGGGCAATACCTCTTTCCTCCATGGGATAAATTTCGTTGATCAGGCTCTGGCATTCCTCCTCAGTCGGATATCCCAGCACAAGGGCACGCGAATATGCCAGATGGTAATCATCAGGCGTATCCACATCAAAAAGGATATTTGCGTCACAGGTAGCAACCTCCTGCACTGCCAGGGGATCATTGTCTTCAACGTAAGTAAGAAGAGAGCGCAATCCCTGTTCGCAATGATCACCTCTCTTGATCATGTCAAACAGGGACTTATGAATAAGAGGCGGATGTCCCCGGTGGCCGTTAAAGACCGGGTAGAGAATTTGTGTTGCAGATGTTTTGTGGGTAAGCAGAAGGCGTTGAATGGTACCTGTTCGTATGAGAGGAATGTCGACCGGCAACAGAAAAAAGGCTTCGGTATTTGCTGGGAGACTGGCAACGCCCGCCTGAATGGAACTGAACATACCTGCGGCAAAATTCGCATTATAGACAGTCTTGCAACCATACTCGCGGGCGGCGGTCTCTATATGTTCCCGAGCATGTCCGCTTACCACCGTGATATTTTCCAGTCCGCTGTCACGGAAAATATCCACGCAACGCTTTAGTACGGAGCATGAACGTTCACAGGGTAAAGGAAGTAGCCCCTTCAGTTTTCCCATTCGGGAGGAATATCCTGCTGCCAGGATCAGTACACTCAGGCTGTCTGCCATGTTTTGTGTCCTGTAGCTCTTTTATAGATCAGTTCACCCATAATGCTGATGGCGATTTCTTCGGGCGTGTCTGCTTCTATCGATAAACCGATGGGGCTATGGACCTGCTCCAGCTGTTCGTGGGAGATGCCTTTTTCCAACAGACGTTTATAGAGAGCGTCCCGTTTTTTACGACTGCCTATCATCCCAATGTATCCGGCATTCGTTTGCAGAGCCTGTTCGAGCACTTCAAGGTCATGCATGTGCCCTCGTGTGACAATGACCAGATAACTATCCTCATTGATTTCCTGGTCAGCGAAGCAGTCATCAAAGTTGGAGAGAACAACGATATTTTCAGCCATGGGAAACCTGGCTTCATTGGCAAACTCGGCGCGATCATCCATGACTGTGATTCGAAAACCGACTCGGGCCGCGACTTCTGCTGTGCAGGCTGAAACATGACCCGCTCCCAAAAGAAACAGATGCCCTCCCACAGTAAAATAAGAAAGCAGGTACTGATTGCCGTCATGTTCAATCATGGTTGCGGAAGAAGTGGAAGTACGAACCCTTTTGATTTCGGTTAGCAGATCTGGGGCAATATCTTCCCGAGTGGTAAGACCATTGCTGTCAATCACAAAACGGTTTTCCCTGTCAGCTGTACCTACCGGGCAGACAAGTGTGACCCGCCGACCTCCGGCTACTGCAGTGAGTAGAGAGTTGAACACTTCCAGGTTACTTTCTCCCGCTTTGATATAATCCAGATAAATATCCAGTTTTCCTCCACATATCATGTCGGTATTGGCTGCCTCACTGTTGGTAAGGTCAAAGCTTTTCTGCATGGAGCAACCTTGTTCAAAGCAGTGTCCGGCATGTTTCATAGCCAGCGCTTCCACCATTCCTCCACCTATGGTGCCAGCGATACTACCATCTTTGCAAACCATCATTTTGGCCCCAGCTACCCTTGGCGTCGAGCCCGACTGGTTGCAAATTGTGACAAGAACTACGTCTTCGCCTTTTTTAAGTTGAGCACACAACTGTTGTACAAGCTGTTTCATACTGAATCCTGACGTCTATCGTAAATAATCCGCTTAGCGGGGTGAATATGAAGGTCCCGGGAAATATGTATGCTGGTATGGAGGCTGCGAAACGGCAGACTGTTTTGCAGGCATTGTTCTGCCTGATATACTGTCTCACGTTCACTGCCAGGTAGAGTCACCAGGTGCAGATCCAGGGTTTCCTTGGTATTGTTTCTGTGTAATTCGGCGCTGATATCCAACAGTCCCTGAAGGGGGAACAGTAATTCGTCAAGTTGCTGCATATTGATGATGTTGCCGTCATCCAAACTCAAATCGCTGTCAATTCGTCCCTGTACTCTGTCCAGGCGTTGGATATGACTGCCACATGGACATTGACCTGGAATCAAGCGCCCTGAATCTCCTGTACGGTATCTGATAAGAGGCATGCCGACACGGGAGAGGGTCGTGATCACGATTTCTCCGTATTGACCCTGCTCGACCGGTTCAAGGGTCTTTGGATGAATGATTTCCAGAAGAAGATCCGCTTCACGAATATGACAACCCTGATGGGATTGGCAATCCACGGCTCCTCCCAGTCCGGTTTCCACTGTACCATAATGGGAGAAAATACCACATTCCCACTGATTTTTCAGTTCTAGACAAATACTGTCAGCAATGTAGTCAGAACAGAGCAGGATTGAAGAAATCCCGGAAAGATTCAAGTTGTGGTAGGCAGCACATCTGGCGATAGCCAGTAACTGCACAGGAAAACCGACAAGAACATCGGGATCGATCTCGGCCAATCGTCTGGCGCCTTGTGCAGGGTCGCTGATCAGACCAATAATATTGCTTTCAACATCCAGTCCTCTCAGGGCGCGGGACAGTAATTCTCCGGTTGAATCAGGGGTTTGTCCCGGGAGTAGTATGGCAACTTGTTGTCCGGGCCGAACCATGGCCTGCATGCCCCAATAAAAAAACTGTAAGGTATGTTCGAGATCCTCTCGGGTGAAAAAGAGGCGTTTGGGAGCTCCGGTGGTACCTGAGCTCTGCATGGTGATTATGCGGGCTATTTCGTCCTGGCTTACACAGATCATCTGCTGGCCGCAGTCACGGATATCCTGTTCTGTCAGTAGCGGGAGATGAGCAATATCTGGCAGTTGGTGAAGTCTGGTAACTTGTTTCTGTCCCAGCGTTCTGCGGTAATAGGGAGAGTTTTCAGCTGCGTGGCTAATGGTTTTTCGCAATTGGTCAAGCTGGAATTGTTCGATGAGGGAACGATCCAGGCACGTGTGAATGGGCTGATTAAGCTGTCTGCTGACTAATGCATCCAATGGTGTGCGTAGGTGATCGATACTCATCGGTATAAAGCAATTCCCTGGCTTGAGGTGATGTTATAGGCGCAGAAGGGTACGAGATTGCCTTCAGGAGAGACAATATGGATGCAGCAGCCCTGTACTCTTTCAAGGTCCAGATTCCAGATATCCTGAAAAGCCATTGCCGAAATGGAAAAGGTGTGTGTTTTAGCGCGCAGAAGAAAACGATCAAGGTCATCAAGGGGAGTCGCTGCTCCGGGAGGCTTAGCCATAGGTAGTGGGTGAGACCACTGTCTTGCTGTAAAGGAAATGCTTTTCTGTCTCCCTTCACGTGCTGATATGGGGCTTTGTTCACTGGTTGAGCAACAGGCGGACTGTCCTGAACTCAGCGGGCGGAGACGATTTTCTTCATCAATGAGAAAAGATGCATGAAAAGAACAGAGTGCATGTTCACAGGCAGGTGGTGCAAACCAGGAAGCCTGAATGCGGCCATTACTTTGCCGCTCCAGCTGTGCAAGGACTTCAGGGAGAGTCAATCGATCCCTGTCTGCCGGTGGGGTAGGATACCGGCCAAAATAACTGACTGGTTGAAAATGTACTCCGCGGACAGCAGGTGCATTACGCACACCAAAGTCGACAATAGCATTAATTTCATGGATATTAACCCCAGGTACCAGCGTAGGGACCAGGACTATGCCAAGTTCAGCCTGCGCACAGTGGTGCACAGCCTTCTCTTTGATATCGCATAAATTCCTACCTCGAAGAACCCTGTGCACTTCCTCGTTTGTCCCGTCAAACTGAAGAAAAACCGAGGATAAGCCGGCTTGTTTTAATTCCATTGCATAGCTTGGATCAGCGGCGAGTTGAAGACCGTTGGTATTGAGCTGCAAGAATGGAAACCCTTTGCGTTTTCCCAGGGCAATAATGTCTGGCAGGTCTTTACGAACAGTTGGTTCACCACCCGATATCTGAATGTTGCAGGGCCCTGATGCTTCGAGCACACGGTCATACCAGAATTCTATTGTTTCCAGGTCGGGATCAAGGGGACCATCGGTTTGAGATGTATCTGCAAAGCAGACCGGGCAGTGGAGATTGCACCTCTTGGTTATCTCCAGCAGGGCTGTACAGGTGTGTTGTTTGTGATTGGAGCAAAGGCCGCAATCCAGAGGGCACCCTTTATCACGTTGTGTAAAGGCCTTTTGCGGGGTTGATGGAATTTTTGGTCGCTGCCAATTTTCAAACACAGGGGCATCTCTCCATATGACGGTTCGAAAGGTGCCGTGTTCCGGACAACTTTTGACAAGGTATATTGCATCCCCCTCCCTGTGGCGTGTGGCAGGGAGTTGAGCGAAACACACCGGACAGAGGCTTTTGGTGGTGGAGAGTACTGATTGCACCTGTTGATTCATGTATTATTCCCTCGGCATGGTGGGGTCAATATCATATTCGGCTAGCAATTCCAGAATTTTTGTTCTGGCCTTGAGCATAATGTTGCCGCATACTTCTTTGTTCTGTCCTCCATGATAGGCAACAATTTCTTCACACCGTATTCCACCCCAGGATTGAGCGTTTGAGGTAAACCACTCCATGAATCCGGAAAGGAGTAGAGGAAAGCTCTCCAGAGCCTGTTCCTGGGCGCTTCCCTTGCCTGAATACAATGCGAGAACGCAAGCTGCACTTGAGGCAACGCCACAAAGACCGTTGTTGTCGGCAACACCTTCGCAGAGACCTGACATGGCTCTGACCAGTGAAGGATTGTCTTCACCCATATCTTCAAGGGCAAGCATCATCATCATTTGTGAGCAGCAGAACCCTTGGGCGTCCCACTGCATGAGTTGAAAAGCAGTATCATCCATGATGTATGTTCTTTTTCTTTGTTTTCAGTTTGTTCATATCAGTACCTGAGGAGCAGTTGACGATCGGACAGGAAATGGAGCATTGCTAACCTCAGGACCTTTTGTTGCGATAAGTTGATAATACCCAAGTTTGACCTTACTGAGGTGTGAGCAGGTTTTCAATGCACCAGCAGTACCTAAAAAGATTTCCCAGAATTCTTTGAGACTACCACAGCTGAAAATAATTTCACCTGCCAGCTGTTGTAACTGCTGAGTAAGGTTTGAGCAGGATTGCAGGTTAAAGTGCGTATTTTGAATCAGTGTAAGAATGTGATTCATGGGTAATGCACGGGTTGCGCAACTGTGGATGGAAGAGAGTGCGTGCGGTAAATATCCATTCCGCAAGTAAATATCACTGAGCAGAAGAGAACCGTTGTGTTTCAGAACCCGTTGCATCTCTCCTAATGATTCTTGCGGATTGGAAGTGAGGGAGAGAACACACTCACATACTATGAGGTCAAAACTCTTGTCACGAAAAGGAAGGGAGCCTGCATCACCTTGCACAGGAGAAGTATCAGGCTCTGTGAGTTTTGTTGCAGAGAGCATTTGCCGTAACTGGTCAAAGGCTGTCACGGTACAGCTATATTCCCGTTTGAGTAATGCCGCGGTCTTCCCTGTACCACAACCAAGGTCAAGGACGTGAGCGCCTGGCATTACCTGGCATTTGTCAAGGCCCAGTCTGGTCGTGTCAAGCCCTCCAGGACGAAGTACTCCATCGGTCAGATCAAGCAAGGCCCGATGCGTATAGGGTGTGCCATCCTGATGGGAGAGATGTTGCGGGACTGCCATAGGGTTTATTTATCTTCCAGAAGTTGCTCCACTTCAAACATTTTGCCCACTGCCAGGTCTTCTTCTACAAGGGTCATGTTGCATTGTGGGCATGCCATTAATTCGACGTGAAATTCTGATTTCAGGTAGGTAATA
This sequence comes from Desulfogranum japonicum DSM 18378, assembly GCF_000429945.1. GTDB lineage: Bacteria > Desulfobacterota > Desulfobulbia > Desulfobulbales > Desulfobulbaceae > Desulfogranum > Desulfogranum japonicum. The sequence continues at coordinate 405,000 of NZ_AUCV01000001.1, forward strand.
CTCATCTTTCTGGGAATCAACGGCTGGTCACATGCCGCGCATTTCCATGGAGTATCCTGGGCAAAGGAAAAGGTTGTCATGGTTGATCCTCCGGCAACACCATCCGGTGACTGTAACAGTTATGAATTCGATACCCTGAATCTTCCTCTGAATATTCAACCCAATAGGTAACACGAATAGGCCGGTATTTAGCCAGGCGTCGATTGTTTTCCGGGTTGATAAAATACGATCTGTTCTGATTGACGTGATGGATAACCTTGCGTACATCCTCTTCAAGAATGTGGCGTCGATTCATCAACTCTATTACCTGAGGCTCAATGAGCAGTTCAATGGCAGAATGAGGGGCCGTTGTAAAGTCAGTTTCCTGAAACAGAGATTCCGAAATTTTTTGCTTGAGACGTGCCCTGTTTTCATGACGGCCTGAGAACCCAGGATTTGGTCTTTCCAGTAGAGAATTCACATCAGGATCGGGAAAAAGAAAATCCAGTAGGTGCGCAATGGGCTTTCCTGTTGATACCAGGTTATCTCTGCACATGGCGCAGTAAGCAAGACCTGGATGCGGACTACGTTCTCCTTTTGCCTTGGCAGTTCTTTCTCCAAGATTTTGGTTTGCAAACTGCATCAAGCCACCATATCCGCAACAATCAGCGAGTTCTGCATTGAAAGGAAATTCATCAATTTCTATTCCAATTTTACTGCACAGGTTGCGTACGCTTTGCCGAACCAGTTTTTGTTCTCTTGCCGTACAGGGATCAAATACAGCCATGGTGGAAGGCAATTCAGCCGTGGATGCGGGTAGGTTCTCAAGGCTGTCAAGGACTTCCCATAAAGAGGTGACAGATATATCGTCAGTGAACTCCTTGAAAATAGACAGACAGCTTGAACAGGCAGTGATCACTGTAGGCATTCCCATGGAATTCACCGCATCGGTGAACGCCGTCAGAACCTGCTCGAATTGAGTGGGTTGACCTGCCCAGTGGGCTGGAATTCCACAGCAACTGAGCATAATGCCAACGTTTCCGTCCAGATGATCGCAGAGAAATTGATAACTACGAATCACTGTTTCCGGTGATGAGCCGGACAACTGGCAACCTGGAAAGTACAGGTACTGGCTGCTGTCTGTTCCGGGTTGGTGTTTGAGAAGGCTGCAGGTATCACTCAGGCTGAAGGCCATATCTTCCAGGGCGAATTCATGGGCAGAGGGAGGCATGTGCTTGGCCTGGACCAGTTGCTCTCTGGCTGTTCTGCAAACTTCGGCAACGGGAAAATCATTCGGGCAGATAACAGTACACTGGTTACAGAGACTGCAGGAATTGATCATGGTATTGGCTTGCCGCGTACCCTGGACAATGGATTCGTTGTTGAAAATTTTACGGACAAGTGTCTTGGGGTACTCCTTATACGCCTGGAGGAACTGGCATTGTTTAACACATTCCATGCATTCACATTGAATACAGCGTCCGGCTTCCTCTGTTGCTTCTTCTGGAGAGAGATGTTGTTCTTTCTGAGTTTTTTGTGGTAGTACCGCAACACCTTCCAATGAGGTGTAGAGTCTGGTCGTGGTTGCACCTTCCCCTGTCCGTTGTGCTGTGAGTGAGGCATTCTGCAAAAAACGCTCAATGGAAAGTGCAGCACGCCTTCCATCTGCAACTTGTTTTATAGGAGAAAAGTTTTCACCGGTCAGAGAACCTCCGCCAGCAAAATTTTTTCCACCGATATGTAGAGAAATTGGATCTGCCTCAATGCGATCAGCTGGTAGTATATCAAGGGAAATCGTATCCAGATCAAAGAGAACAGCATCACAATCATTTGTGAGCTCTGTAATACGTTCTGGCGTTATCTTCTGGTTGAGTGTAATTGTGACATCATATCTTTCCAGCATTTGCACGGCTGTTTCCCGACTTTCCAAGGGCAGTATGGTGTCATCAATCTCCAGAATACTTCCACCAAGTTCCGAAGCTGAGCTGATAATGGTGGATTGACGGCCTTTGCGTGCCAGATCAAGTGCTGCGGTCATGGCGGTCAGGCCAGAGCCAAAAACAAGGACTTTTCCACCTTTGCCTGGAAGCTTTGGAAGTTTGAGGACCTGGCTGGTGTTGCTGACGCAGTGGAACTCCAAGCCATGAATATTCAAACTCTCATCAAGCTGGTTCCTGATGCAAGCCTGTTCGCAGGGATGATCACAAATGCGGCCAAGAATCTCAGGAAAAGGCATGGAACGATCAAGAATCTTGCGGGCATCCTTGAGTTTACCCTTTGCCATGAATGCCATAAAGCCACGCACATCAACATGAATCGGGCAGGCTGCGGTGCAGTAGGGATGTTCTTCCTGAATACAGTGGGATTCAAATTCTCTAAGTTGTTTCTGATCCATTGGGCAACGAGACCTGTTGAAATGAAAAAACCACAGGGGTAGGAATGGCTCTACCCCTGTGGCGAAGAAAAAGAGGCTTACCTCTCTTACTTCATTGCCGCAAGTACTTTCTCCGGACGTGCAGGCAGGTCACGAACGCGTGCTCCGCATGCGTTGTAGATACCGTTGATAATCGCCGCATGTGGCGCTGTCAGTGGCATCTCTCCAACACCGGAGGCTCCGAATGGTCCGTCAGGACGTGGAGACTCAACATAGATGATATCCATCTTGTCTGGAATTTGATTAATCATTGGAAAACCGGCTCCAGCCAAGGTCGAATGCTTCTTGAAGTCTTCGAAATCTTCAGTCAGCGCAAGGCCTATTCCCTGTGCCAAGCCGCCATAAATCTGGCCGTCAACAACCAGTTTATTCATTACGGTTCCGACATCAGCCACACAGGTCATACCTTCAACCGTTGTTTTTCCTGTGGCAACTTCAACGGCAACTTCGGCAACGAAAACACCGTACATGTAACAGCAGAAGGGGTTACCCTGTCCGTTTTCATCGCAGTCATTGGCTGGAGCTGTCCATTTTCCGTTAACCTTTGTCGGGATGTTTTCAGCAACCATCTCATCATAGGTGCGGTATGAACCATCGGATTTGGTCATGGATTTGATCAATTCTTCGCAGCTTACGCGAATTGCCTGACCAACCATTACCTGACTACGGCTACCACCGGCAGGTCCTGAGTTCGGGCACTTGGAAGTGTCGTTCATGACGAGTTTGATCTGATCCGGGGTCAGTCCAAGAGGACGCAATGCCTCATGAGCTGTTGCCAGGGTACCCATGTCGGCTCCCTGTCCGTGGTCTTCCCAGCAGTTGTAGATGGTAACGGTTCCATCTGCGTTGAGCTCGATATCACTCTCTGCAGTATCAGGGCCGTCAAGTCCAGCACCGTATACACCAACTGCGAGACCAACACCGCGTTTGATTTCGGCGGTTGAATTTGCAGCAGATGCTTTCTTGGCTTCTTCGTATGCAGGTTTTGCTTTCTCAAGCATTTCTGGCAGGGAGTATACTTCCGGATCCTGCCCTGTCGGTGTAGTGGAACCTTCGCGATAGGCATTTTTGAAACGCAGATCCCATGGGTCCATACCCAGTTTTTCTGCCAATTCGTCCATTGCCACTTCTGACGGGAACTCAGCTTCAGGTCCGCCGTATCCACGGAACGCAGCACCCCAGGCGTGGTTGGTGCAGACTGTGCGTCCTTCACCCCGAATGTTTGCGATGTCATAACCAGCACCAATATACTGGGCACCGCGGAGGGTTAGCAAGTCGCCGAACTCTGAGTAAGGTCCGTGGTCAACTGACCAGTCTGTCTCCATTGCAAGCAGCTTACCTTCTTTGTCCGCTGCAAGCTTAACAGTGGTAAACTGGGGTGAACGTTTACCTGTGTAGATCTGTTGTTGTGCATAATCGTAGCAGAGATAGACTGGGCGTCCTGTTGCCAGGGCCGCAACACCAACCAGTGCTTCCATGGTTGGGCTGAATTTGTAGCCAAAGGTACCGCCTGTTGGGTTCTGGATAAGTGCCAGTTGATCAGGCTCAAGACCAAGACCGGGAGCAATCATGTACAAGTGCAGGTGCAGACCGATGGACTTGGAATGGATCATCAGCTTGCCGTCATCGGCAATGTAGGCGAATCCTACATCCGGCTCGATTGGCAGATGAGGCTGACGCTGGGTATAATAGTCGCCTTCGTGGGTAACTGCTGCTTTTTCGAAAATAGGAGCCGTTTCCTCTCCTTTGGCAATCTTCTGGATGTAGTAGATGTTCGGGGTACCAGGATGAATCTCTATGGCATCCGGTTCCATGGCTGCAGGAGCGCTCAGGTATGCTGGCAATTCTTCCAGTTCAACTTTAACTTTTGCTGCAGCAGCTTTTGCATTGGCCTCTGTATCTGCACAGACGATGGCTATGGCGTCACCCATCTGGAATACTTTTTCATCACAGAGAATCGGTCGATCCCAACCGTCACCTTTATTGGTTGGGAAAGTGATCAGGCCGGTTATGCGGTTTTTACCCTTAACGTCTTTATGGGTAACAACTTTGACAACACCTGGCATTTTTTCAGCTTCACTGGTGTCGATGGAGATGATGTTGGCATGTGGTACTTCAGCCTGAACCAGGGCGAGCTGCAGGGTTCCCTCTGGCATTCCAAGCGCTTTGTCCGCACCAAATTCCCATGTACCTGTGACCTTGGCTGTAGCGCTTGGTCGAGGCATGTTGGTGCCGAGAACTTTGCCATCTTCAGGAAGCTTGTAGCTCAGGTCCTTGATACTCATTTCACCTCTGAGCACCTTGGCTGCATCCATGACAGCATCAACAAGTGGCTTGTACCCTGTGCATCGGCAGGCGTTTTTATGTTTCTGAAACCAGTCACGAACATCTTCTCTGCTTGGAGAAGCGTTGCTTTCCAACAGAGCTTTGGTGGAAACAATGAAACCAGGGGTACAGAAACCGCACTGTGCACCACCATGAACAGCCCATGCCATCTGAATTGCGTGCAGGTTTGTTGGGGTTCCAATTCCCTCAACTGTCGTGATCACGGCATTATTTGGAACTCGATTCATTTTAGTAATACAGGAGCGGATCAATTTACCGTCCATAATCACGTTACAAGCACCACACTGTCCTTTTCCACAACCAACCTTGGTCCCTGGAAGGTGCAGAGATTTTCGAATAACGTCAGAGAGCAGGTCTGAATCGTTCACTATGACGGACCGCTCTATGCCGTTCACGTACAGTTTTTTCTCAAGCATTTACGTTCTCCAAATTCCTAATTATTGATGGATGCAGCGAGAGCTGCAAAATACCCATTTTGGTTGGAGCGTCCTTTCATGTGTACCCGATATAATGAGACACGAACGGTGGATTGAATGCTCATGGCTAAAGCACGTAGCTCTATCTGCCTTTGTCGGTGTCCCCCAAGCTTCCCGGGAAAGGATGCATCACCCCTTATATTCAGAGTGTTTGCAGGCATTGGTTTATTTGCTGCACGTCATCTCTGTATATCCATACACACAGCGTTTTTTACTGTATGCTACATTAAGTGTAGAGCAATGTGTGTGCCATTAAAAAATTATCGTATTATCAATAGTTTAGACGGGTATATTTTGGATAAAGACTGACGGATACCGACAAAAACTTACTCTTGAAATTGAAAATGGGTTATTGTGGACCAGAAAAGGATGCTTGTTGCCCGGAGCTTTGCATGAATGATTACTGGCAGGCAAAAGAAGAAAATGTGGCCTTGTGTCACGCCAAATATATTTTGTGAGCCTTTGATGAAACAAAAATGTAGAGCAACTCTTTCTACTTTATATGTAAAACAGGGCACAAAGACGCTTTGTGGCGTAATGACACGTCAAAAAAACGCGAAGTGTCATACTGACACGTACGCTCCGGCTGAGGGTTTTTTATTGGCCCAATGGTCGGGTTTTCCAATATTTGCAGTTGGTTCGCCTTTTGCAGAGATTGGTGTGGCCTCATTGAATTGTTTAGACGCGTTGCCATGAAGAAAAATTTTACCTGTAAAAAAAGGAAAATATACTATGCCAGAATCAAATACACCCCATTTGCTGATTTCGTTGGATCACATGACCTTGGCCGGTTTTCCATCTCTGTTGCAATATGGGATACTGCTTTCAGTTGAAAAACCTGTTCCGGTCATGCGCCTGCTGCTCGATCTGCCTGGCATAAATGAAAAGTATCTGCAGGATGAAGTGCAGACAATATTTGTGGATGGAGTGGCAGCAGATGACTTGCAACAGGATCTGTCTACCGGACAGACGTTGGCACTTTCAGCTGCCATGCCAGGGTTAGCCGGAGCCATTTTCAGACGTGAAGGGATGCATGGCTCGTTGCGTTCACGCCCTGTAAAGGAGAAAAAACACCAGGTAGAAACAGACGGATACGTCACCTTGAAATTATTCAATTCAGTTGCATCTGATCTTGTAGAACCGTTATTGCAATCAGGGGTGTGCATGCATGGTGAGCACTTCCATGCCTTTGCATCCAGGAGAAAAGATCTTATTGAACGATCAAATATGCTGGTTTTGGATGGTGACGCACTGAGTGTTGATACCTTATTGGAAAAGGTGAAAACTCTTCCAAACCTGGTCATCCAAATAGCGTTTACAGACTCGGCTAAAGATAAATGATACGGAGGGTATGCGGTCTGTTTTAATCAATTGGGAAAATGGTAATGGCTCTGGGGGGAATGGTTACTTGTACCCTTTCACCGATTTGCAGGTTTATGGCAGCGTACTCTTCTACAGGAACAAGTACGACTATCTGAACGCCTATATCTACAATTACACGGATGAATTCATCATCCTGCATGAGAAGGACAACCGTGGAATCAAGGATCAGCGCTTTTTGGCCGCTATGACCTTGTTGATTGATACGCACGGCAAAAGGATCAATACAGAGCCTGCCCCGTTTTCCCGTTAAGGCTGCATGGGTCGCTACCAATGGCAAAGATAGGTTGGCCTGCATTATTGCTGAAATGCTTTGATCCTGGGACGCAACCACTTTGCACGAAAAGCAATTTTCGTAAATGGTGGCAGCCAGTTTGCCGTTTTCAAGCACAATGGTGTGATCAGCCAGCGATGCTGCCTGGAGCCGGTCATGGGTGGTTGCGAGTATGGTTGTGCCCAGTTCTTCATTAATGTGTTTCAGCAGCCCGGTAATCACAGTTTTATTTTCAGAATCAACACTGGCAGTAGGTTCGTCGCAGAGTAACACCTGTGGTTTCAATGCCAGTGCCCTGGCCAGGGCAAGTCTTTGGGTCTCTCCCCCGCTGAGTCGGTGAGCAGGTGCCTGACGGTATCTCTCCAGTGAAACCAGGGCCAGAACTTCATCGATTATGCGTTTTCTTTCCGGTGAGGGGTACTTGCGTATTTTCAGACCAAATTCTATGTTTTTGTAGACCGAAGTGGAAAACATTATAGGATGTTGATCCACACAGACCACCTGTCTGCGCAAGGTCAGAATTTCGTTTTTGGAGCGCCTGTCAACCATCCTTCCTTGATAATACAGGCGGCCGTGGGAAGGGTGATTGAGGAATCCAAGAATGTCGAGGAGCGTAGTTTTACCAGCCCCATTTGGTCCAAGTAATGCGTATATCTTGCCTTGTTCTATATCCAGTTGCTCGATGTCAAGCACAACGCGGCCGCGAAATTGTTGTCGAATGTGCTCCAGATGATAAATGTTCATTTGGTTCCCTTGCCTTGAATAAGATTGAAACACACGTTGATCAGCAGACTGAGTGTCATGAGAACCAGTCCCAGGGCAACGGCCAGGGTGAACGCTCCTTTATCATATTCCAGGGCCATGGCGGTTGTCATGGTTCTGGTGAAACCCTTGATATTGCCGCCCAGCATCATTGATATACCTATCTCGGAGAGTACCCGTCCAAAGGCAGATATAATGGCTGCTGCTATGGCAAAGCGGCCTTCTCGTAAAATGATAAGTGCTGTCTGTAGAGAGGTTGCCCCCAGGGTCCTGGCTGTTTTGCGGTACCGTTCGTCAACCCTGCTTACCGCTGCAATGGTCAGGGCGGTGATGAGAGGCAGGATGAGAATGAACTGGCCAAAAATAATGGCGTTTTTGGTGTAAAGCAGCTCAAGCGGCCCCAGAATGCCGCGCCTGGAAATAAAGGCGTAGACAAAAAGTCCTATGACAACCGTGGGTAAGGCAAGGAGCGTATTTAACAGAGTTATGATGACTCGTTTACCTGGGATCTGCGCATAGGCGATGGTGAAGCCAAGGGGCACGCCGAACAGGGTTGCAAAAAATGCTGAGGTGGAACTCACTGTCAGTGAGACCGTGACAATGGTCAGCAGTTCAGGGTTCAGGGAAGTGACTAGAGCTATGGCAGCTACAAAGCTATCCAAAAAATACGACATGGCAGCGCTCGGTGCTAAAGTGAAGCGAGCCATCAACGCTATTGGAAGGGCTGATGGCTCGCGTGAGCTATTTACAGAGTTCAGTACATCTTACATGGCATCGGGGTAAAAGAGCTGCTGGCCATGGAGTTTGTAATTATTGATTACAGTCTGGCCTTTTTCAGAGGTAATCCATTCTGCAAATTCCTTTGCCAGGTCTGCCTTAACGTGACTGTGTTTTTCCGGGTTGACCGGGATGACCCCATAGGGATTGGCCAGGTCATCGCCGCCTTCACAGAGGACTTCAAGCTCAATGGGTATATCACGGCCATATTTATACTTGATATAGGTGCCGCGATCAGCCATGGTATATGCCTGTTTCTCATCAGCCATGGTTAAGGTCTTACCCATACCCTGGCCAATGGAAAGGTACCATTCTGCACTGTCTGCAGGTCGAAGGGCACTGATCGTAACGGTTTTGCCTTTTTTGGTAATGGTAAAATCTGTTGTTTGTGTTTCCACTCCGGAAGCTTTCCAGAGTTTTTGTTCCTTGGAGTGGGTCCCGGAGTCATCACCGCGGGAGATGAAGGTTGCCTTGGCTGCCGCAATTTTCTTCATGGCTGCCGGACCATCGTGAAGTCCTTTTATGCCGGCTGTATCCGCTGCCGGGCCAACGATTACAAAATCGTTGTGCATAACGGCATAGCGTTTTGTGCCATAGCCTTCAGCAACAAATTTTTCTTCACGGGCAGTGTCATGAACAAAAATAACATCCACGTTACCATCCATACCGTCGCGGATAGCTGCACCTGTACCTTTGGCGATAACCTTTATCTGTATACCTGTATCTTTCTCCAGTGCGGGCAACAATACATCCAGCAAGCCTGAAGCCTGGGTACTGGTGGTAGTGGACATCTTCAGTACCTTATCTTCAGCCGTGGCCAACCCTGTACTTAGGGATATGGCTGCCAGGGTAATGAAGAACAATTTACATAGTTTCATATTTTCTCCTTCTTTTTTTGGGGGGAGACAGGCTCTTTTCTGTCCATTCAGTGCTTATCGCTTTTCTGGTAGACTATTTTGCCTGCCATACTCAGGTCATATCCTGGAACAGTTTGTCCCAGTTTTCGAAACTCATCAGTGAGTAACAGTCCAAAGAAGTTTTGGATGGTCTGCTCAAAGAAAATATCCTTTGCAACCAGAAGGTCAAAGCGTTCCCAGCGCAGTGGAATGAAATCCAGGTCGAGGGCCTTGGCGACCGCCTCAATTCCAGGCCCCACGTCAGCGCGACCTGCAAGAATTTCTTGCCCCACATCCATATGTCTTGCAACTTCGTGATGATACCCCTGAATTTTTTCTCCTTTGATGCCTGCTTTTTTCAATTCCTTGTCCAGTAAGAGCCTTGTGCCTGTACCAAGTGATCGGTTGACCAGTCGGATTCCCTGCTTATTGAGATCAGCCACAGACATTATTTCCATGGGATTGTGTTTTCTTACCAGTAAGCCCTGGAGCCTTTTACAGAAATTGACAATCACGGGCATGGTGGTGAATTCCTGGGCAGCGAATTCAAAATTGTAATCCTGTTCATTGTCCTGGATTAAATGGCTGGCCGCAATATGACACAGGTTGTTTCGCAGGGCCTGTACTCCGCCGGCGCTGCCGACATTACCAAAAACAGCCAGGTGTCCATTGAAGGATCTATTAAATAGAGCAATGGCCTTGTCCAGCATAAGGTCATTGCTGCCAGCCAGGACAATGAGACGTTGATTTGATGTCAGCGGTTGGATATGTTCTGGAAAATTGATGGTATTGTTTTCCACCCACTGTTCAATCAGGTACTGGGGGAAAAGCCACTTCCCAGCTATTTTGGTTGCCGGCATGGCTTTTTCCGAAACCAGGGAATAAACCATTTTCTCGTGAATATTGAGAAACTCGGCAACTTCTTTTGTCGTGAGTAATTTATCCATACTGCAGATACCTCTATTTGAATTGTCTATGGGGTTCAATATAATGAGGCATAATGGCAGAAATGGTAAGTCCTGGTCAAGTTTTTAGCTTATTCTTTGATAAAACAAACTACGAGTTACTGATTCTTACTCATTCAAACAGTAGCTTGCAATAATATCGCGGCCATGTTTAGAGTTGATTAACAACTTGATTTATCGATTGTATTGACATTTTTTGTCTGTGGGGGTAATGTTTTTGTTTTGAGTAATATTCAATAGTTATTTTGTTTGAGTGATTTTGTGGATACACTTTTCAAGACCTTTGAACGTAACTTAGGTACTCTTACTCCGGATGAGCAACAGGCCCTTCAAAAGGCAACGGTTGCAGTCATTGGTTGTGGGGGCCTGGGCGGATATGTGATTGAAGAGTTGGCCCGCGTAGGTGTGGGAAAACTCCTGGTTGCTGACCCTGATCATTTTTCGGTCAGTAATCTCAATCGCCAGGTCAATGCCTGTTCCTCAACATTGAATCGCAATAAAGCTCTTGTTGCTGCAGAGCGAGTGCAGGCTATACATAACCATACCGTGGTGCAGCCATTTCCTGTTGATTTCAGAGCTGTCCCGGTGGAGCGCCTTCGTGGCGCAGATGTACTTGTTGACTGCCTGGACGACATTCAGGTACGAAGAGATTTATCAGTCCTGGCCAACCAATTGCAGGTGCCGTTGGTTCACGGTGCTGTCAATGGCTGGTTTGGGCAGGTTGGTGTACAGATGCCAACCTATGACTTATTTGCCCTTATCTACCCGCAAAGGGGGGACTGCAGAAAAACTCTTAACCCGCCGTCAGTCCTTTCGTTTACAGTGGCGCTTATCGCAAGTCTTCAGGCAGCTGAAACAGTCAAGCTTCTTCTCCGTGTTCCCTCACAACTCCACAATCGATACTGCACTGTTGATTTAAAAGACAATGAGTGGATACTTTTTTAAGCAGTCATCACTGGCATTGCATTTCTTCGTCAATGTATCAACGCAAGCACGAAGTGTGTAGAATCAAGTCATGAATACAACCTGAGCATTTTGATGCCTGTGTTACGCAGGCATCAAAATATGACAGGATGTCTTGTACTATAAAGTCTTCAATCATCCCCGGATTACCGCAATTACAGAGGCCAACTCCCCACAAAGCGTTGTCGGTTTACTCTTGAGAAACCTGTTTTCCCGTATCCCTGGTTGAATATCCGCCCATGTTTTCAACCGCTGTTGTAAATGCATCAGTGCTGATAGTTTCCAGAACAGCCTGGATCATGGGTAATTCAATACATTCTTCAGGTATAAGCAGATCATAACGTTCCTCAGCCAGGGGGACAAAATCCAATCCCAGCGCTCTGGCGGCACTTTTGATACCAAGACCAACATCTGCTTTTCCGGAAAGAACCGAGACACTTACCGCCATGTGCGTGTACTCTTCACTATCGTATCCCAAAATATCATCACCATCCAAATTATTTTTCTTCAAAGCATAATCAAAGAGTACTCTGGTGCCTGATCCTGCCTGTCGGTTGATGAATGTGATATGCTCAGAAAAAAGATCGTGTATGGAGCCAATGTTTTTAGGGTTTCCCTTGGGAACGATAAACCCCTGTTCTCTGTGCACAAGGGTGATGACTCGAATATTGCGGTCTGATAAATAGCGTTTGATGTAACTTAGGTTGTACGAACCGTCATCCGGGTTCAGTAGATGGGAACCGGCCATGTGACACAAGCCCTGTTTAAGAGCCATAATACCGCCCAGGGAACCGACATGGGTTGAGGCCAGCGGATATGCAGGATCACGTTTTTGCAGAAAATCGTGGAGAATATCCAGGCTCAGGTCATGACTTCCTGTACAGATCAAGGTTTGCTCTATACGGGATCTGGGGGTGAGTAATTCCACCTGTACAGTTTTTCCCTGCTGTTCACCTTCAGAAGCTGAAGCGATACGCAGCATGCTGTTGGCACGGGTAAGGGTGGTAATAGTACCTGACCCTTTTTTTAGAGGAACTGTAATAAAATGCGGACCAATTTTGCCGGTAATCATTCGGCGGAATTCTTCTATGCCGGCCCGTGAAGGCAGGCTTTTAGCCAACACCGCATCAATGGTTTCAGGTTGCTGCTGATGTATTCCCTGGAGTCTCGACAGCAGGGGGACAACAAACTGTTCCATGGAAATGATGGCTGATACCGGGTAGCCGGGAAGGCCAATAACAGGTTTGTCATGAATCATCCCCAGAATAGAAGGTTTACCTGGCATGATGGTTACGCCGTGAACATGTACAGTGCCAAGTTCTTCAATAATTTTCGCTGTGTAATCGGCGCTGCCTGCGGAAGAACCTGCATTGATTATAACCACATCAGCATCACTCTCAACTGCCGCGAGAAGTTGCTGTTGTATAGTTTCGAACTGGTCGCTGAGAATGGGTGTAATAGTGACCTCTGCCCCTGCCTGTTCTGCCAGACCGGACAGTGCCGCGGAATTGGATTCAATGGTTTTTCCAGGAGGTGGCGCATCCATGGATGGATCAAGGTCGATAAGTTCGGAGCCTGTTGGCATGATGGTGACTTTTGGTTTTGCATAAACTGTAACCGATGCACAACCTGCAGTGAGCATGGCAGCCATATCTGCTGGGGTGATACGGTGACCCGTTGGGTACAGAAGTTCCGTTGCAACTATATCTTCACCAACTTTTCGTACATATTGCCAGGGATATGAAGATTCACGTATCGTCCCTGTGGATCCATCTTCACTCAATACAACATTTTCAATCATGATAACAGCATCCTTGCCTTCAGGCATGGGATAGCCGGTATTAATCATTTCTGCCTGGCCGGTATCAAGACGCAGGGTACATGGCGTTTCGTCGCTTGCTCCAAAAGTGTCTGCGGCAACCACCGCAATGCCATCCATTGCAGCGGCATGAAAACTGGGCGCGGAAAATCGGGCTATCACCGGAGCAGCTGTGACGCGGCCGATGGCTGAACGGGTAGAGATGGTTTCCTGAGGGGTTCGACGTTGTCCGAGAAGAGAAGGGTACAGGGACTGGGCCTCTTCCCTGCTGCGCATTTGCAGATAGATTTTACGTTTCATTGCAAGCTCAAAATTTAGGGGATTTAAGGGAAAAGTAGAACACAGGTTTCAATCCCTTTGTCCAGGCCTTCCACATCACGGCCAATGGGCAACAGGCCGTCGGCAAGAACAAGTGGCTTAAGTAACCCTGACTTGCCATATACTGGAAAAATTACAGGAGGATGGCCAGGTTCCTTTGCTGGTTCAATCCTGACCCTAACATACTCTTCACGGCCAATGGCTGAAGGTATTTGTTCACCTGTAAGGGCCGTTATGGCACGTAAACCGTGGTTGATTCCCTGTCCGGTAAAGTGATGAAGCAATGGGCGGACAAAAAGGTAAAAAATAACCATGGCAGAGCCCACATGACCAGGAAGACCAATGAGTGCTTTGTTATCCATTCTGGCAACAATGGTAGGCTTGCCGGGGCGTACAGAAATGCCGTGAACAAGGATTTCTGCTCTGGGAAGAGATTTAAATACGTCCAGGGTAAAGTCTCGTCTTCCGACGGAACTACCTCCGGAAAGCAGTACAAGATCTACCTGTTCCAACGCATCTGCACAGCAGTCTCGTATGCCGTCAAAGTCATCTCCCTGGATACCCAGGTTTATGGCAGTTGCGCCTGCTTCCTCAACCAGTGCAGCAAGGGTGGTGGAGTTAATGTCACGGATTTTTCCGGGTGATGGCTCTGCATCCGGAGGGATAAGTTCATCACCTGTGGACAATATGGCTACAACGGGCTTCCGGTATACAGGAATGTTGGTAATTCCCAATCCTGCCAGTATGCCGAGGTCTTGAGGACGCAGTTGCTTTCCCTGGCTAAGTACAGGTGAACCTTGGGCGAAGTCGTCGCCTGCCTGAATGACGTTTTCTCCCGGGGCGACCGGACGATAAAGCTCAACGGTTTGGTCATCCAGTTTTCGTGAATATTCAATCATACAGACACTGTCTGCTTTTCTGGGCAATTCGCCACCTGTCCAGATTTGCATGGTATCACCGCTAGCCAGCATATGCTGCTGACCTGAATCACCCATGGCTATCTCGCCTGTGATGTTCAGCAGTGCCGGCTCAGATTCTGAGCATCCAAAGGTGTTTTTTGCCCGAACAGCAAAACCATCCATGGTCGAACGAGCAAAGGGAGGAAGGTTTTCCGGAGCGGAAATGTTTTTACTCAGAATTCTGCCGAGTCCCTTGCTGAGGGGAACGTTTTCTTCTGTAAAAGTGGTAAAGTGTTGGTAGAGTTTTAGCACGTCAGATGGACTGGTGAGGGTAAAGAAATCTTTCATAGTCTGACCTTAATCCGCAGATGGGCCTGTGACTACCCATTCTTTCAGAAGAATGGGTGCCGGTATGTTTATAGGAATTGTAGCAAAAACAGCTCGGTATGTGGAAGAAAAACTGCAGTGATTCCAGCTGGGACAGTAGTTGGTGGGGGCTCAGCCCCCACCAACTACTGGAAAGATTGCTAACTGATCACCCTCTTGAGGCTCCTGCTGGAGGGTGCAATGGCGTGAATTAATCATGAGCACGCCAACCTCTTCAAGGTCAATATCCAGGGAGCGAATGACATCCTCAACAGTTGTTCCTTCAGGATATTCGCTCAATCTTTCTTTAAATCGATTATCCCGGAAATAGGCGAACAGTTTTACATTAAATTGCATCGTATCTCCGGATTAGAAATCCCAAAATGAATCGATGGCTTCATCACTGATGTCCCAAACAACATTGTGTGGTGCAATGGGCTCTTCTTTGAAGAATTCTGGCAGACGGTCATCCAGATTGGTGAACCCAGCCTTAAGGTTAAACTCGTGTTCTGTCTTAAGGATGGTCTTACCAAGGTTGGTAACATCGTCTGCTACCAGGCCAATACCAAAACGGGCGTTGATCAAATCAATCAATGCAGGCAGACAGGTGGCATCATCCAACGCGGCAAAAGCTATGAAAAGACACATACCTGTAGAGTCAATGGCTGCGGTGGCAATCTGCAAGTTACGGGAAAGCTCTACCTGACCTTCTTTGCTCAAAGGATCAAGGGATCCGCCGACACCAAGAACGTTGGTGGCAATGGTGTATCCCATGGTATGATCTGCGCCCATGGTGGAGGTGGCATAGGTGATACCAATACCTTTGATAGCCCTTGGGTCATATGCAGGAATAGCCTGGTTTTTCACTACCGGCACACGGGTAATGCCATAGGTCCGGCCAACAGATCCGGCTCCACAACCGATGATTCTTCCCAGCGGGGTTCCTTTGCCTATCTCTTCGCGAAGGATACGGATAACTTCTGCACCGTCTCCAAATTCCAGTACACCGGCTTCCATGGCCACTGCAAAAGCGACAGGAATTTCAATGGAATCAAGTCCCAGATCGTCAAGAATATTGTCTGCTTCAGCGACCTGATCAAGATTATCTATACAGCAATCGGCGCCAAAGGCCCAGATTGTTTCATATTCAAACCCGGATGTTCTGTATCCACCCTGCATGTCAGCGTAAACCTGTGAACAGTTGATGACACAACCTGGATGACAGTTATGCTTGGGTTTACCACCACGAGCCACAATGGTATCATGCATGGTCTCACCGGAAATGGCTTCGTGTCCGGCAAATTGTCCCTGGGTGAAGTTTTTGGTTGGTAAACCGCCAGCTTCGTTGATGATGTTTACGAGAACATTGGTACCGTACTGGGCAAGGGCCTGGGTGATGGGGTTGTCGACAAGAGCTTTGGCAAAAGTGCGATTGGCAGTTTTAAATGCTTCTGGGTCTGCAATCTCTACTTTGTTCATGGTTGGCTCAACGGAAATGAACTTAATTTTTTTAGAGCCCATGACCGCGCCGAGTCCACCACGTCCGTTGGAACGAATGTGGTTGTCTGGATCCTTGACAGAGATGTTGGCAGCCAGCATTTTCATTTCACCGGCAGGCCCGATGGTGATGACACCGGTTTTTGCTCCCAATCTCTCATTGATGGTTTCAACAACTTTAAAGTTGCCCATGCCAAGGGTTTCTGTTTCTTCATTGATGGTTACACCATCTTCGGTTACATGCAGGTTGTACCACTTATCTCCTTTGGGCTGCCCTTCAATGATGAGAGCTTTGATACCAAGGCGAGCAAGCAGTTGAGCTGATGTGCCGCCAGCATTTGCCTCTTTAATGGTACCGGTCAAAGGACTTTTACCGCCACAGGAGAGGCGACCGGAATTGGCGGCAGTGGTTCCTGAAAGTAGGCCCGGAGCAAAAACGAGTTTATTCTTGCTGCCCAGTGGGTTACAAGTCGGATCAACCTCAGCAGCTACAACTGTGGAGGTCAGGCCACGTCCACCAAGGCCCATCCATGCCTCGGGAACGTCTTCAACCTTGGCGGTAAGATCCGTCATGTTTACGCGAAAAATTTTGTCTGCCATTCGAAAACTCCTCAATAATGTTAAATCTGCGGCTCTGTGTTACACAGACCCGCTGCCGGGCCAGGTAAAATGCGGCTTATGTAAAAAATACATAATTTTTACCTGGTTTATTGTAAACCATCAGACCCATTTGGTCAAAGGAATGGACCTTTTAAAGTAAGTATCGGTCATTTTTTGTCGGAATAGCGGTTTTTCCAAGCGTAACGCAAACTTACCCCTTGGGCACTGAGGGAAAATAAAAAAAAAGGCCATTGTTCCCTTAGGCTTTATTTTATAATTGTTCTCTTCTCTCTTGTTCTAGTTGTAATTCTTGTTGAAAGTGATGTCTGTGAGTATTCTTGGTTTGAACGTATTCAGTGTTACCTGGTGCAGCGGAAGCTCTTGATATGTAAGGCAAAGAAACCTTGCCCATGATTCAGTGGCCATGGGCAAGGGTATTGTAGGCCTGTGTACAAGCAAACTACATGGCAGCTTTTTTACAGAGCTGCTTTGTAAATAGCCTTGACGTCATCATCTTTAGGAACGCGTGGGTTGGTTAGACCGCAGGCGTCTTTCTGAGCATTCACCGTCATGGTATCTATGTCTTCAGCTTTTACATCTTTGCCATAACGTTTTCCAAGCTCAACCAGGCCGGCAGGAATACCGATATCCGTTGAAAGATTCTGGATTGCCATAAGTGCCAGTTCGGCAGCATCACGTGTGGAAAGGCCGTCAATATTTTCACCCATAAGCTGGGCAATTTTTGCGAAACGATCCATTTTCGCGATCAGGTTAAAACGGCTTACATGGGGCAACAGAATAGCGTTGCATTCACCATGTGGCAGATCATAGAAACCACCTAATTGGTGGGCCATGGCATGAACATGACCAAGGCTTGCATTGTTGAATGCCATGCCGGCCAGGTACTGTGCGTAGCACATACCTTCACGGGCAACAATGTCTCCTCCGTTGGCAACAGCAGGGCGGAGATGGGTTGCAATGAGTTCAATGGCTTTTTCAGCAGCAGAATCGGTCATCGGGGTGGCAGCTGTGGAAACATAGGCCTCTACAGCGTGTGTCAAAGCGTCCATGCCTGTGGCTGCCGTGAGTGCAGGCGGCATTCCCATCATCAGGACTGGATCATCAACAGCAATACCTGGGGTAACTCGCCAGTCAACAATGGCCATTTTTACTTTACGGCTAGTGTCGGTAATGATGCAGAAACGAGTCATTTCTGAAGCAGTACCTGCAGTGGTGTTGACTGCAACGTAGGGAGGCATGGGGTTGGAGGATTTGTCAACTCCTTCGAAATCATGAATTTTTCCGCCATTAGCAATAACGAGGCCGACACCCTTGCCACAGTCATGGGAACTACCACCACCAAGTGTGATCAGGCTGTCGCAATTATTTGATTTGTAAATGTCAACTCCATCGTGGACATTTTTATCGGTAGGGTTAGGGATTGTCTCATCGTAGACAACGCAATCCATTCCGGCTGCCTCAAGCAGATCTGTGATCTGTTTGGTAATGCCTGCCCCAGTGATACCCTTGTCCGTTACAACCAGAGGCTTGTTGCCGCCAAGTGCTTTAATTTTTGCAGGAATTTCCTTAGCTGCTCCAATGCCGATCAGAGTAACGCTGGGGATGAAGTAACCGAATACTTGTTCTCGAATTGCCATAGTGAATCACCCTCTTGTGTAAAATCTTTAATCTTTTACAACTCCTCTCTTAGAGATCCAACATACGTGTTTGTCCTAGCAATATCTGTTCCAAAAAAGAATTCTTGATAAATCAAGTGATTGCAAGAGGTTATTTCAATGGGGGAAATATGGGGTTGTCTTTTTGTCTCTATCCAGGCTGTTGAAATAGAATTAAAAGCGTAACCGGTGAAGCAAAAGCAACTGGTAACTCTTTGTGATATTGGTCTAATTGATAGACTGGGGCATTGTGACACGTTAAAGCGGGTGCGTGGGGCAATATTTCACGTGATAAGGTTGCGGAAAAAATATGGTGTGAAATTAAGCTGTTGACTTTTTATGAGTGATCTTTGGGTGGTCTGTGCGGTCGGTTGAATGTTACTTTTTAATAATTAATCAGCTGATCGGAGGAGGGTAAAGGTCTTCTGTGTGGCGCGCTGTTTTTTTAAGGTTAGTGTATATACGACAAGTCTGCGGCAGAGTTTCTGGTGGCTGACGTATGGGATGCAGTGAATTGTAAACAGCGAGGTACTTATGCAAAAGGGGGTAATGCGGAAGTGTAAGGAGAAAATGCCCCCGCATTACCAATCCAAGGAGTAGTACATCGTGAACCGGCCTTGGGGCCGGTTCATTTACAACAAGAATTAAACAGTGTTATTTTTCAATCATCTTCTTCAGGAACTTGTTTTCCCGGATCATGCATAGTGGAATACTGTCTTCATTTGCGATACTGACGACTCAATAATCCTTCTGTATGTCGAAAAAAAACAAGATGAAGCCCATCCAAGGGGGGGTGGGGTGGAAGCGGTGGAAGGATAGGCTTCATCTATTCCTTTTGTACAGCTGAAAACTGAACGATTACAGTGCTGCTTTGTAAATTGCAGCTACGTCCATATCTTTAGGTGTACGAGGATTGGTCAGACCACAAGCGTCTTTCTGAGCATTGGCGGTCATGGTGTCGATGTCTTCTGCTTTGACTTCTTTACCATAACGTTTTCCAAGCTCGATCAGACCAGCAGGGATACCGATGTCTTTAGACAGGTTCTGAATAGCGGTCAAGGCCAGTTCAGCAGCGTCACGGGTGGAAAGTCCCTCTGTGTTCTCGCCCATGAGCTGAGCGATTTTCGCGAAACGATCCATTTTTGCGATCAGGTTGAAACGCTCTACGTGTGGCAACAGGATGGCATTACACTCTCCGTGTGGCAGGTCGTAAAAGCCGCCAAGCTGATGCGCCATTGCGTGTACGTGGCCAAGGCTTGCATTGTTGAATGCCATACCAGCAAGGTACTGAGCGTAGCACATGCCTTCACGGGCAACGATATCTTGTCCATTGGCAACTGCTGGGCGCAGGTGTGTTGCGATGAGTTCGATGGCTTTCTCTGCAGCAGAGTCGGTCATTGGGGTAGCAATTGTGGAAACATACGCTTCTACAGCGTGGGTCAGTGCGTCCATACCGGTTGCAGCTGTCAGTGCAGGAGGCATTCCCATCATCAGCAGTGGATCGTCCAGGGCAACGCCAGGAGTAACGCGCCAGTCAACGATAGCCATTTTAACTTTACGGCTGGTGTCGGTGATGATGCAGAAGCGTGTCATCTCTGAAGCTGTACCAGCAGTGGTGTTTACTGCAACATAAGGAGGCATTGGCTTGGTGGATTGATCAACGCCTTCAAAGTCATGAATTTTGCCACCATTGGCAACAACCAGTCCGATACCTTTACCACAGTCATGGGAGCTACCACCACCGAGGGTGATCAAGCTGTCACAACCTTCAGCTTTATAGATATCAACGCCGTCATGCACGTTTTTGTCGGTTGGGTTAGGAATTGTCTCGTCATAGACGACACAAGGCATGCCTGCTGCTTCAAGCAGATCAGTGATCTGTTTGGTAATTCCAGCACCGGTGATACCTTTGTCGGTTACAACCAAAGGCTTGCTTCCACCAAGAGCTTTGATTTTGCCTGGGATTTCTTTTGCTGCTCCAATGCCGATCAGGGTAACGCTGGGAATAAAGTAACCGTATACTTCTTCACGTACTGCCATAATTAAACCATCCTCTCTATTATTAGATTTAATAAGTGGTTTTCCCTTACTTCTTTGGATCCAAAAACACCCTTATATAGCAATGGCCGTGCCATGTTTGTAAATTGTGCAAATACAGTCAGTTAAAAGAAGTGCTCCGTTGGCTTTGAAGTCAAACTGACCTAATGGCATAACTATTTCAGGAACATAGCCACCGGGATTACGCAGGCTCGTGCTCTGAATCCCTCTTGTAGCGTGATAAAATGGGTATGGGTCTAATTGACACGGCTTTGATCCTCCATGGGACTAATTTAGCTAACAGGTCTATGTAATAGTCCACCCTGTGGATTGTGTGGTATGGGTGTTGTGGGTTGGCAGTATGGTGGCGGCAGGTTGCTGGGAAAATTATGTAATAACAAGGATGTTATGAATTGCCGATTTCCCGTTGCTGTGAGACAGGGTCTTTCGGCTGCTTCTGTTCTGGAGTCTGTAATAGCTGGTGTGTTTTTTTCTGGGTGGACGTCAGCCTTCCCTGTATGTCGTGTGGATCGGCAGTGCGAGGTGGTGAAAGGGTGCGCTTGGGGTTGGGGGACTGTAGCACAAAGAGAGGCTAATCTTTTGTATTTATATATTTTGTTATCAATTGTCCGGTTATGGAATGGCAAAGGTACAGTTGGTGGCAGGAGCTGTTATATTGGTATGGTCTTTGGTTGGGTTAATTTTTCTATTGGTATAAAAAATGGCTGGGGCTTTATCTGGCTTTCCTCTCCTTTCTGCACTGGGAGAAAAGTGGATGTGTCCCGGTTATGTTTTTCTGATTTTTTACCTGTGGTTATGATTGCACATACTACAATTTCGCTTTTTCAAATTGGGCTATGCTGGGTTGCCGAGACCTGCTACACGTCTTATCACAGACATATACCTGATAGCGGAACCTGCACTTCTTCCGAGAATACAATGTTGAGCATAACGCAAATATTTGCAGGGAGACGACGAAACTGCGAAAAGGTTATTTCAGAACAGGTCCAAACGAATCGTGACAGCTCTGCAAAGGCAGCAATACCGCTTGGCTATTAACAGAATAATGGTTATGACTAATGGGACTAGTACATATATTAGGTGATTATTGAATCAGCTGTAATGCCCTGCGCCCAGAAGAGTCAGGTATCTTGTGCATATCCTGGCAACGCAATAATGAGGAGTTACCATGCCGTCTGTTATTCATCCTGAAATAAAAGTTGCCGAAATTGTGCAGCGTTATCCGGAAACCCGTTCTGTTTTTATAAGCCATGGCCTCGGTGCTCTGGTCAGTGAAGACGGTATGCGTGTTTTGTCACCATTTCTTCCCTTGTCTACAGCACTGCGCAGTCGACTGATCAGTCAAGATACATTTATAGATCTTCTTCACCAGGCTATTGTTCCTGAAGAACATGTGGAATCCCCAGGTTTGGAGAGTTACGATAAGCAGGGAGAGTTGAGTTTGCTGGCATTGATGCCCTGTGGTTTGAAAATGGGGTTTGGTCGTGCTTTAACAGGATTCCTGGAAGAGTTGGAGCAGAATCAGGGAATGGCTGTTTCCTATGCCGTGGAAGGTAATGTGAATCAGGAGCTTTCATATTATTCCTTTGTCAACACCATTAATGAGGTGAGTGAATTACCCGACATCATCGTTTCAGCCGACTTTAATTCATTTTTTGGCAACAGGTTTTACAAGCGATTTGTCGAAACCGGCCTGTTTACCGGCTACGGTTCGGTGGATCCTACCGAGGCGTATACTAATGCCGGGATCATAGACCCCTTGGGGCATTATCATGTCATGGGCATAAATCCACTGGTGATGGTGGCAAATCTTGACCAGATTGGTGAGAGGCAATTGCCACAGACATGGCAGGATCTACTCAGCTCTCAGTGGAAACGAAGTGTCACGTTGAGAGGTGGCAATGGATTTTTTTGCCATGCCGTTTTGTTGCCGACCTATCAACAGTATGGTGATGACGGGCTTCGCGCATTGTCTGCCAATGTGTTTCAGGGCCTGCACCCTTCCCAAATGGTAAAGCAGATCGACGCCAATGGGCCTGGAGCGATATATGTAATGCCTGAATTTTTTGCACACAGGGTCAAGCACCAAGAGCGTGTTAAAATTATCTGGCCTGAGGACGGGGCCCTGGCAAGTCCGGTAACTCTACAGACAAAGGCAGACCGTATTGATGAGCTTCGTCCGGTGCTTGATTATCTTACCGGTCCTGAATTGGCACAATCCCTTGTCGGAGCCCGTTTTCCCGTTCCCCATAAAAGCGTTCAGGCTGAAGTACAGAATAAACCTCTGTACTGGCTTGGGTGGGACTATCTGCGCAACCATGATCTTCTTGCCTTAAATGAGGAGATTGATCGTGTCTTTATGCCGGGTGTACAAATCGTATGAGTAAAGGGCTGTTTCGTTTTATTACGGTTGCGGGCCCGCCTTCATGCGGCAAGACTTCGGTTATTTTACGCACCATTGAGCCTTTGATTGCCCAGGGCTACAAGGTTGGGGTAGTCAAGTTTGACTGTCTCACCAGCGAGGATCATGTGCGCTATCAGCAGGCAGGAGTCACTGTGAAAAAAGGTCTTGCCGGCAGCCTCTGCCCAGATCATTTTTTTATCGCCAATATTGAGCAGGCTGTGCAATGGGGGAAAAAAAAGGGGTTTGATCTGTTGATAAGTGAAAGTGCCGGGCTTTGCAATCGTTGTTCTCCCCACATCAGAAATGTGATGGCTGTCTGTGTCATAGACCATTTGAGTGGAGTACACACCCCCAGAAAGATCGGGCCGATGTTGAAAACTGCAGATGTGGTGGTACTGACCAAAGGAGATATTGTTTCCCAGGCAGAGCGTGAAGTTTTTGCTTTTCGTGTCCGACAGGTAAATTCCAGGGCTGCAGTACTTCCGGTTAACGGGCTTACCGGTCAGGGAAATCTGCTTCTGCAGCAGCATTTTCAGCAGGCGCCCCAAGTTGATAGTCTTGAAGGGCGGAAATTGCGGTTCACCATGCCGGCAGCACTGTGCTCTTACTGCCTTGGAGAAACCCAAATTGGAGAAGATTGCCAGATCGGCAATGTGAAAACCATGGATTTTTCATGAATTTTGAAGAACTGCTTCAGCGTCCTTTGAGAGAGGTCCTGCAAACATATCCCTACCTGCGCGATTTTTTTGCAGCGCTGGCTATTTCACTACCGAACAGTACAATTGGTTTCGGTGAATTTTTGGCAGGGCAGGATACCGCAAAATTAGAGGAATTCTCACTGGGGCAGGAAGAATTACGCAAGCAGTGTGCAGAATTCATAAACCAGATGGAACTGTTCAAAGTTCAGGGGGACCAGAGAATCCGGGAGATTACCGTTAAAGCCGGATATGATAAGAACGGGCAGGCTGAGAAACAGGATCTGATTTTACGTACCGGGGAGGTCGTGTGTGTCGTCGGTCCAACCGGTTCGGGGAAGAGTCGTCTACTGGCTGATATTGAATGCCTTGCCCAGGCCGACACTCCATCTGGACGTAGTGTTCTGCTCGATGGCCAGGCTCCTGATCAACGCCAGCGATTGTCCGGAGAACAACAGCTTGTGGCACAACTCTCCCAAAACATGAATTTTGTTATGGATCTTTCTGTGGAAGAGTTTATCACCATGCACGCAGAAAGTCGTCTGGTCGTTGACATTGAACATACAGTGGAGCAGGTGTATACCACTGCTGTGAGCCTTGCAGGTGAGTCTTTTTCAAGGCAGACCCCTGTAACCGCTTTGTCAGGGGGGCAGTCACGGGCGCTTATGATTGCAGATGTAGCTTGTCTCAGTCGTTCACCCATTGTTCTGATTGATGAAATTGAAAATGCCGGGGTTGATCGCAGACAGGCTTTACAGATACTGGTGCAGGAGGAAAAAATCGTTCTTATCGCTACCCATGATCCTCTGCTTGCCCTCTCCGGAGATCGTCGGCTGGTTATTCGTAACGGCGGCGTCGCCAGCATTATTGAAACCAGCGAAGAAGAACGCCAGGGCCTGTTGCAGCTGGCTGAATTGGACCATCGCTTGAACAGACTCAGGGAGCAGGTCCGCGCAGGTGAGCGCCTGGACTTTGACTTGCAGCAGTTTTTCCAATAACACCACCATTCACCCCGTATCTTGTTTCCTCCTTTTTATCTGCACTGCTTTTATAAATATCTCCACTTCTGATACAATGGAGAGAAATACCCCTTCTATGAGGTAACCGTTCACCAACTTAAAATAATGTTGGCTGCTCCCCTTGTTGCAAGCGGCTATCAGTGCGTCATGTGTGCACAGATTTGCCGGTGAACGATTACGGTCTAATCAATCCACTATGGAGGTAGATATGGCCGGTGCTCCACGTATGGTTACAACTCCCCATCGGAAAATCCCCATGGATATTCCAGAGGGAATAGCTCCCACTGAATTTTTTAACAGTCCCTGTAATCTGCGCCATCTAACCCGTGAAAATGGTCTGCTGCGCACCAAGGAAGGTTTTTTGCTGTATCGTAAGGCTATTGGTCATTCCAACCTTTTTGATACATCCATTATTTTTGACACTTCACATAAAGTATTGGATCCAATGGGGCGTCCTGTTCGCCGAGACCAGCTGACCAGGGAGGAAAGTATCGTTTTCAGCCGCATGACAAAGGTTGTCACCCACTATATGCTGGAAAAATACCCGGATCCCGGTGAACATCTCGTGTTTTGTGGTGAAGCCAGCCTGGATGCCACCTGGCCGCTCAATAAACCAGGCGTTCCAAGTATTCGCATGATGCACAATCATTTCATGGTATTTGAAAAGGCAATGCTGGAGGCAGCGCCCGAGGCTGATGCAGACAATCCAAACCTGACAGATAGTGGCCAGAACGGTCTTTTCCTGCAGTATCTGCGGGATGTTTATCTGCGATTTTTTGATGTGCTGCGTTTACAGGTGCTTAAACCGCTGCCTCCCGACGATGGGTGTTTGCGAATAACCGGGTATCCCCAGGGCTTGCCAAGCTGGGAAGTGGTGGGAGGGGAGAAAACGCTGGATAAAGGACAGTTCTGGAAAGAGTATGATCTGGTTCTTGCCGGTTTCCTTGATTTCTACAGGGCCTTTTTTGCACTCGTGGCAGCAGAAGATGCAAGAATTCCAAAGGACGCAGCGTATCCTGATCAAATTGAGGATATTTTGCTGTATAGTGATCAGTTTCATCAGGCAGCTCGGATGCTGCGTTTACGAGTGATGGAGGATCCAATGTTTGCCAATGAAATTCGTTGGCAACCTGCATATAAGCAGTTGTTGTATCGTGATGATACTGGCCGGCTCATTGTGACTATTAGTCAAAATTCTGTGGGGAACGCTATTACGGAACTGTTGGGTATTGTGGTGAAACGAATAGCCGACGAAGATGCATATGCCAAGGCGGAGCCACATTTGCTCAAGCAATTGTTGGAACTGCGAGGACGCCTGGTTATGTATAATCTGGGTACACCAATTTCTACGGCATTATGGTAGGCACCTGGTTGGTAAGCAAAGAAAGTTATTGGCAAGAGAGATCTGGTCATATTCCCGAAGGCGTATCAGATAATCTCCTGGCAGGGTTGTTAAAAAACTAAAAATGATCGATACGGCCTGCCACATGTAGTGCTGATCTTAAGGCGTGTAGCATGCGGCAAGTTGTGTCAAAAATGTCTTTTTCAACAGGCTGCTGGCCCAAATTTTTATAAAGGAGCCTTTTTTGCGAGCATACTGTGTTTTGAGATGTTTCTTGTGCATGAAGTTACCCTTGAATGGGCAATCTCACTACCCAACCGGGTATGTCCGCGAGCGGGTAGTGGTATGTCGCTGTCAGTCTGATATTCCTGAAAATGTGAACGTCACCAGGCGAGTATCTGGCTCATTATTGCCAATTATCCTATCGATGATATCGATACCCATAGTCCATTGAACTATTACCTTGTCTCCCATATCTCTGCCCATGACTGTTCAAAGGGATCAGCGAACTGAGCACGACGGTGGCTAATACCGCAGCAATGATCCCTGCTGCCGCTTTACTGTTTTTCATATAGGCTGTGAAGGGACGCCAGTTGAGCGTGAGATGCACAACTCCTGCAGTAACGAACAATAACCCGCCCCATTGGTGAATTTGGTTCATTCCTGGAGTCTTCAGGTGTAAGAGTAAAAGAACTCCTGTGATGGAGGTGGCAGCAAAGGTTGTTGCCGTGAAAGGGCTGAGCCATTGTTTGTGGGAAGGGTTTATCATTCGAAATCTCCATATCTGGTTGAAGGGTGTGAGTGGCAGCAGGTAGCGGCTGTAGCATTGTATGTATTGTTTAGTCTGGATGCTGACGTGTTCTATGCATAGTGCAGGCCACTTGGGATGAATAATACTATTCACAGGTTCAAAGCGAGCCCGGATTTTTTCATTCTTTTCTTAATGGCTGTCATCATTACTTGCTCTAACCTTGAGATTATTTTCAGCGCAATGACGACACGCATTCCAGATTCATTGCCCTTTACTGTACTCTTCTAATTTTCATGAAATAAGGAAAAAATGTGCAAATATTTTAAGAGGTAATCTCTTGCTGCGTTTATGAGCACGCCTCGAAATTATACCAAAGGGTACATCGTGAGATGTACATGTTCTCTGAAGGGGAGGTGTTGGAGGAATCTCACAAATCACAGAGGGAATTGAAAAGAGTTATGCCCTTTGCGGTTTTGTCTGTAACAGCATGAGAAAGGGAATGGACGCAAGGGTAAGCCACATTATGAAAGCAAAATCGTTCAGGTAAGAGATGGTAGCAGCTTGAACAGTAACTTCGCTGTTCAAGGCTATTTTACCTGTCAGTGTGGTCCAGTTCCACAGCTGGGGTAGTGCTTCCGGCTGCATGGTGTCGCGAAAAGGGTGGAGAAGTTCGCTCATGCTTGCATGGTTTATCTGGGTGTTTCTTGCCAGCAGGGTAACCACCACGGAAATACCTATGGAACTGCCTATATTACGAACCAGGCTGTACATGGCTGTTCCCTCTGTCCGTAGGTGCTGCTGGAGGGTTGAAAAGGTGACAGTACTTAAGGGGACGAAAACGAAACCAAAACCAAATCCCTGTACAATGCCTGTCCAGAGCAGGGCAGCAATGCTTACCTCCTGGTTGAAAGTGCTCATGACACCCAGTGCAGCGGCTGTCAGACCAAAACCTGTCAATAAAAGCAGACGGATATCCACTTTTCGGATCAGGCGTCCCACAATCACCATGGCTACCATGGTTCCCATTCCCCTGGGAGCGAGAATGTAGCCTGTAGTCAACACCGGAAATCCCATGATTTGCTGCATGAATGGCGGCAACAGGGCCAGGGTGGCATAGAGGGTCATTCCCACCAGAAAAATAAGGACCAGGCCAACGACAAGGTTTCGATCCTTAAACAGTGCTGGCTCAAAGAATGGCTTGTCAGCAGTAAAAGTATGAACCAGAAAAAGATAGAAAAAGAGGCCTGTGATAACTGATTCTGTGATAATTTCACGGCTCTGCCACCAATCCAGTGATTGCCCCCTGTCGAGCAGGAGTTGGAGGGCTCCGATGGAAATCCCAAGCAGCAGAAAACCCAGGGTGTCGAACTTGTGTGCTGAATTGCGTGAACTTTCAGGGACCGCAGCAAAGATTCCCATAAACGCGAGGAGGCCTATGGGCAGATTAATATAAAAGACCCAGCGCCAATTGTAGTATTCAGTCAGATAGCCACCAAGGGAGGGACCCAGGATGGGTCCAACCATTACCCCCAATCCCCATATCGCCATGGCTGTGCCATGTTTTTCAGTTGGATAGGTATCTAAAAGAACAGCTTGAGAGAGCGGAACCAGACCAGCACCGAAGATTCCCTGCAGGAGACGGAAGAGAACAATCTCGGTCAGGCTGCCTGAGGCTCCGCAGAGCATGGAAGCCAGGGTAAACCCTACCACGGAGAGAAGGAAAAGTCTTTTTCGGCCAAATCTGGAGGAGAGTACCCCTGTAAGCGGCGTAAAGATGGCAGCGGCAACAATGTACGAGGTCAATACCCAGGAGATCTGATCCTGGGTAGCAGACATGCCACCCTGCATACTTGGCAGGGCCACATTGGCAATGGTGGTATCCAATGCCTGCATAACCGTTGCCAGCATGATGGAAACGGTTATCAGCCCACGGTTTATGGCTGGCTCACTCTCTGGATGCAGTGTCAAAAGAAACTCTCAGCTGTGGGAAAATGCCATTATTCGCCGGCGTTAGCGGCTTGAGTTGCAGCAAAACCGTTTACTAAGGCTGTAATAAAGCCGGGAAGAGGGCGATGATATCCTGTGTCTATGGTTACGACTGTGCTCATTCCGGCACGGAGTTGCATGTCGTTTGAAGTTTCATGTAGTGCAATACGGACAGGAATGCGTTGAACAACCTTTACCCAGTTGCCTGTGGCGTTCTGTGCTGGAATGACAGAGAATTCACTTCCCGTACCTGGGCTGATACTGGCCACGGTACCCTCCCATGTGGCATCCGGGTAGGTGTCGACGTGTATATCAGCAGGTTGGCCGGATCGGACCCGGGTAAGATCGGTCTCTTTAAAATTAGCTTCTATCCAGTAGTTGCTGTCTGAGATCAGACTGAGAACTGCTGAGCCGGGAGATACATGTTTTCCTGGTTTTGGGAGTTTGGTTACCAGCCCTGAAAAGGGAGCGCGTACCACTGTACGTTCAAGGTCCAGAGCAGCCTGTTCCACTTCACTTTTTGCCAAAAGGTAAGCCGGTAGTTTTTCTTTTGGGGTGTTGGGGGCGCCTTCAAGGTTTGCCAGGATTTGTGCGATTTCATCATTGATAATGCCCATTTTCTGTTTGCAGATATCCACTTCATGGCGAGCCTGATCCAGTTTGGCCTCAGAGATGACTCTATTGCCTGCAAGGGCTGATTGTCGTTTCAGTTCTTTAACGGCAAAATCCAGATTAACCTGGGCCAGTTTCAGTTCGTTTTGCTTTTGTCCGTATTCGGCTTTGAGTTTATGGATATCGGCAATTTCTGCCTTGAGGTGTGCTTGAGCCTGGTCCAGGCGAAGCAGGTAACTTCTATTATCAATGGTGAAAAGAGGATCTCCTTTTTTCACCTGGGCATTTTCCTTGATATGTATAGACTCAATGGTTCCGGAAACCTCTGCGCTGATAATGACCTTGTCAGCTTGAATATACGCATTGTCGGTTTCTACGTAGCGGCCTCCGGTCCAATAGAAAAATACTGTCGCAGCAAGTACAATGCATGGTCCTGCTAAAAACAGAATGCGTCTACGCTTTGTTTTCGGGGACAGGGATGCTTTGGGAGAGGCTGTTTCTGCTTTATTTTCCTGCATATACTCTCAATGGTTATCCTGGCTGAGATTCTTTTTGACTTTGAGCAGGGTCGTGGTGAGTTGTTTCTGCTCCTCTTCGGAAAGACCATGGATGGCCCGATTTCTTGTCTGCAAGGCAAGTTCTTTCATCTGGTCCAGCCTGGGTCTGGCTTGCTCACTTATATAGATTTGTACAGCCCTGCGGTCTTGTGGGTTTGGACGCCGTTCCACCAGGTTTGCATTCTCAAGTTTATCAAGCAGACGACACAGCGTAATGGGTTTGATTTCCAAAACATCGGCAAGGGTGGCCTGGCTGCATCCTTCCATGCGTGCAATGTGGGCAATGGCTCGCCATTGTGCCTGGGTGAGGCCAAGGGGCTGAACCCTGCTGTCAAAATCTTTACGCAGCAGTCGGGAGATATCATAGATAAGAAAAGCGATGCTTTCTTTTGGATTATAATTTTTCATGGGGGTTGTTTGTACCAGAAAGTTGTATTGTAAGCAATGCTTATAATAAGCAACCCTTTTGTTTTTGGCTGTTGTGTTCCTGTAACCAACGGGAAACGCTGCCAAAGGCATCGCGGTAAACCATTTCGGAGTGCAGGATGCGATGAGAAGTGGTATGAGGACATTGTAGCTGTATAATCTTGATATAGAGTCTAAAACGGTACGTGATTTCGAAGGTGTCAGTTATTTTGAAAGCTCGTGTTCCGGTGTGTTGTCCCTGCTGTGCTCTTCTGGAAATATCATTTTGAAAGAAGCCATTGATGTGAAGTCGCCACTTCAGATCAGGCCCTAACAAAAACGTGTTCTATGCGACGTTTCATAAATGCATCTCAAAAGATTGGATATTGGACGATTGTCATGCACCTGATCGGGGGGGCAGCCATGGCTGAGCCATTGGCAGACAGTGAGCATCAGGCTCCTCCGCCATCTCCTCCAACGGTTGAACAAGAACCTCTTCCCCTTGAACAGCAGCCACAAAAAGATGCAGTTAAAGCAGGAATGAGCGAATGGGCGTATCATAAAACTGGTGACAGTGCTCATCCCAATGGCAACGAGCAGCAAATGCTGTGGCTGCTTAACCGTGCCCGTGTCAATCCTTCCCAGGAAGGTTACTGGCTGGCAATCATGGATGAGTCTGATGTGGTATCTGCACGAAGTTATTTCAATGTGAATCTTACAGTGTTGCAGGATGAGTTTGACAGTTATACAGCAAAACCTCCGGCAGCTTTTGATTCGCGCCTGTATGAGGCTGCACGACTGCACAATCTGTATTTGATTACTGAAGATACACAAAGTCATGATGGTCAGGTCGAATTGGTGCAAGCTCAGGATTTTCATTTCCAATACTGGCGGGGAAATGTTTATTCGTATTCCAAGTCAGCCGTTTATGGCCATGTTGGTTTTAATATAGACTGGGGGAGTGGCACTGATGATGGAATGCAGGATCCCAGAGGGCACAGAATGGGAATCATGTCCATAGATCATAACTACTCAAACGTGGGTATTGCGGTTACTCCGGAAAATAATGCTGGTACCAGCGTCGGGCCTCTGGTCGTCACCCAGAATTTTTGTACCGCATTGGCCTATTTCCCTGATCATTCCAATCGCTTTATTGTGGGCACTGTGTGGCAGGACGCGAATAATAATGATCAATATGATCCAGGTGAAGGGCTCGCCGGAGTTCAGGTTATGCCTGATGGAGGCAGTTATTATGCTGTAACGGCAGACAGTGGCGGGTATGCCTTCCCTGTTGAGACTGGCACCTATGATCTTGTTTTCTCCGGGGGGATGCTTGAGGCATCCCACTCCATAACGGTAGAAGTTCTTGCGGAGAGTGTACTGGTTGATTACAAGCTGCCTCCTCTGCCTGGAAATATTAATAGTGATGAAGTCGTTGACCTGACCGATGCCATGATTGTACTGCGCATGCTAACTGGTCAGACATCCGGAACAACTGTTGAGTTGAACGCGGATGTGGATGGTAATGGATATCTTGGCATGCCCGACGTGTTGTATATACTACAACAGGTGGCAGAGTAAGAGCCAGGAGATACTGAGAATCTCAGATTGTTACCATGCCAGGGGAAGCTGACGCCTGATTCGTCGAGAAAGCAAATCATTGATTGGTTGCTGTTCGCTGGAGACCATAGATGGCATCGGCCATAGATATTTTTTGTTGATTGACGGTTGATGAAGCGTATACTTTTTCAGTTGGCGACATCCCTGTCAGTATCTGGAGAGCCTGGATGGAATCCTGTATATCCACCACACCATCATGATCAATATCTCCTGCCTGGGCATCAGCTTTAATCAGGCGGATAACGTAAACAGAGAGATCAGAGTCGTTGGTTACAACCAGTTTAAAATGTGCCCCGTCAGTAAATGTGGTGCTGAGATCTCTGGCATCCAGGGTAAAAGTTGCTGTTTTTATGCTGTGATCATTCTTGTTTTGTACTTCAGCAGAAGTGTAAGAAGGGGTACGGAGCTGCCAGGTTGCAGTTGAAGAATCCCTGAACATCACCTTGATCTTCGCCAGTTCACCTAGAGAGTTTTTGAAATCATTGTCAATGGATATGGCTATTTGTGTATTGCCGCTTGCCACATCAGTTGTTGCTGACAAGTAGTCATAGTGCTTTTTTTCACAGTCATGGGAAAAATCCCCCCCTGTTAAGGCTGAGCGGTCGTAATAACCTGTTGATACGGTAGTTTTTCCGGCGCCATATACCTGAAAAAGGCCAAGTTTAAAGTTGAAGACGGTATTGCAGTTGACACCGTCACTGTAATAACTCTCCCGTAACCAGATTGCCGCATCCGGTGCCTCTTCAAGGGGAAGCCCTGCTCTATAGCTGTACCAGTCGAGTATGGCACGGTTTCTTCTGATGAAATTGTTGAGGCTTGGATTAGGAAGCCATATGTGGGTGGCGCCGATCATGGCTTCCACCCATATTGTTGAGATGAATAGCGGATCATACACCGCACTGTCTATAAACTGTTCATCTTCGCCCCCAATGAAGCGGTTGTAATCACGGTATGGCCAGTCTGGGTCAATGATGAGTGAAGACGTCGCTGGGTCATAGATCAGGCCCCACTGTTCAGAAAATGCGTTGTTGAACTGCTCGTTGCCTCCACTACGTATTCCCATGCCCAAGGCCGCTGCACGACTATTTAAAAACGTTCTTACGTTCTGGTACTCATAGTCATACTCTTCGGATGGCTTAAAGTAATTCATGCCTACCCAGGCAAGTTTGTTTGTATTGTCTCCCGCTGCGACAGCCCATGCCTCCAGCCGTTGCTGGTATGTAAATGCAATGGTTAGAGGTGTCATTCCCACATCTTCTGCATTGACAACTGCCTGGGCGTTCAACCACATTTCTTCTCCGGCTGAACTGGAAATACCATGAATATAGAGGCCTGCAAAGTTAGGATGAGAGAGAAAGTCCTGGGCACCAAATTCGTTTACAAACTGGAGGTATTTTGCTGCAACCCCTGTGTCCCATGGTGCTGCAACGGTGATATATTCATCGGATTCTGCCTTGCCATAGGTATAAAATATCGGGGGGCGATACTTGTCCAATACCCATTGCGGGATAAATGGCACATCACCTGTTCCCCATGGTGTCTTACGGTCGACCACATGGGATTTAAGGCGTGCCACAAGGCACTTGTCATCAGCCTGTGCGGCGGCAAGGGCAACATTGACATTGTTGAAGTCGTAGATATCTTCTGCTGGATTCAGGGATGCCCAGGTAAAGGTCACACCGTAACAATTTATCAGGTCGCTCAAGTCATCCGGAATGGCAGTTGCTGAGACCGTGTCGGTCATTTGGAAATAGCCTATTTTGGGAGAAGGCTCTGTGCTAGAGGGAAAAGACCAGTCCAGGCCTTGTGAGATAACCACAGATGTGGAACCCATGGCCGGTAGTTGTGTGAAAATAATAAAGAGAAAAACCAGAGTGTTGAGGGCAAATGTTTTTATCACGTATCTGATACCCCATTGTGGATGCTTTCTTGCCGCCGCTTTGTCGTTTCTGTTGTACAGAACAAATTACATACGCATTTATGCATATGTTGGGCGAGTGATGAACCTTGGTTGAAAAAGCAAATAGCGAGCCACTTATGTATGGTATTTCTATATGAATTGTATGTGATTCTTTGCCGGAAAAGAATAGGAATTTCAACAAACTGACAGAGTGAGAAAATATAAATGTGCTGGAGCAGCTGTGAAGCTTGCTGTTTTCAGATATTATGCACTCGTTACATGGTGCTCTTTTTCTGTGCCTGTCCAGAAATGAAGATTTTTGCCCAAGTTTAAGGCTTTCGAGACATTTTACCGTAGACATATAATTGAAATTTCGAGGGTAAAGTTTTGAGCATAACGCAAAAATTGGGAGAAAAGACCATTTATGGACAGTCTCCTCTCCGGAAGACTGTTCGCAAATGTGCTTTTCGCCCATACTTTTTATTTACCCTGAAAAAATATTCCCGGAGGGAAGGCTATCGGTGTGGTAAGGTCGTCGCGTCAATGGTCCCATACTGGCCGTATTGAGCCATTGACGCGACGACCTTACCGAGTAGAGAGACAAGCAAGATCGGATTATTTTTTCCGTGACCCTGAACTGAGCGAACAAACGCATATATCAACAGGTACTCGTTCGCAGGCCGGCTCCTGGTTAGAGAGGACACGCTTGTGTTTGCCAACAGGATAAGTGTTGTCAAGGTGAGACGTGTTGTGCAGCCGGAGAACAACATCAGGCAGCTAGATATCCTTTTTCAACTGCCTTGTCGATAAGGGTGGATGCAAAGTCCCATAGTATTGTGGAGCCTTTTGCTATATGCTTATTGCGGTCTATGACCTGCTGTTTGCGAATGCCATGTTTTTTCCAAGACTTACCTTGAGAATAGTAGTTCAGCATAAGTGGCATAAGGCGATCAAGCGCATTGGCAAACTTGGCTTCTCTGGTCTCACCCCGTTCAAATTCCTGCCACAGTTGAAAGCATTCCTTTTGCTGTTCAGGCGGCAGAATACCAAAAATTCTCTTTGCTGCACGTAATTCACGATCTGCTTTGTCTGTGTGCCCTTTTTCATCATAGCAAAAGGTGTCGCCGGCATCAATTTCCACAATATCATGGAGGAGAACCATTTTCATAACATGGCTCGGTTGTATTTCTTCATTGGCATGTTCTGATAAAATTATCGCCATTACGGCAAGCTGCCAGCTATGCTCAGCGTCGTTTTCCCACCTGTCGGTATCTAGAATATAACTGCGTCGAAATATGGATTTAAGTTTTTCCAGCTCAAGAAGAAATTCCAGTTGTTGGCCAAGAGAGACGTGATCTGTTTCTGTAATGCGTTGCATGGTTATATAAGTGTTTGTAAAGATGTATGAATAATTTAAATTACTAGCCAAGGTCTTTGTTTATAACAATAACCTTGATTCGATGTTTGGGATACGGTTTTTCTGTGATCGTCCAGCTGTTGCAGATACGATCAGGGCTGCTGCAGTATGATGTTTTTTGCTTTTGTAGAACTTTGGACGATGAATGGGGAAAAATTATTTTTCTTCAGTGCATTATAGCAGGTATTTAATCGAAGTCGCCAATATGTATCAAGATTTTTGCTGTTCATGATGTTTCGCCTTTTATTATTTGCAGTATCAAGGAGATCGCCTCTGGTAAGGTGATGGTATTGCATGTGGGCTGATTTGGACTGCTAGATTGCCTCCATGGTATTATTTATGAGCAGTTACATCCATGAAAACAAATTCTTTTTAGTCCTGATCTGTATAAAAGTCATGAGAAATACGGGAGTGAAGGAATAGGATCAGCCAAAGAGAGGAAACATGAGAACTGTAGGGCGTGTTGAGGTCCACTGAAAATGCAAAGCTATCTATGGAGCTGTCAAATAAAAAAAGGAGCTGGCCCAAAAGGCTAGCTCCTTGATATATCTGGCGTCCCCAAGGGGATTCGAACCCCTGTTGCCGGCGTGAAAGGCCGGTGTCCTGGACCTGGCTAGACGATGGGGACTGGAACGTCAAATTTTGAAAGGTCGTTCGAAACTTCCTGGTTAAGAGACTGAAGTTCTGCCAGCTGTCTATCGACCCATTTTGCTGGAGCCGGAGTATTTACGAAAAAAAGAGGAAGCTGTCAATAAAAAAAATCATGTGTAGAGGGAACAATTGCGAGAAGGCATCATGGAACGCCGGTGAATGGTTGCGACAGTTCATATACTCTTTTCGTCATGCACCTTGCGAACCCTTTGAGCAAGAGCCCCCCTTGCTGCTTCCGAAATGAATCTGTATTGATACGGGCCTGAAAAAAAGAGTGATTTGCTTGGAAATGATAGACGGAGACATGAAACGAACTTACATATACTAATGTATATGGATTTTTAGGCGATACTATGGCAGGGAGGAGGTTGTATTCTGTACTCAAAATCTTAAGATATAGACCTGATATATGTTCACCCACTGGAAGGAAATTTATGCAACGATTTAAAAGGATACTCTATCTTCAAAGTACAGATGATACCAGGTTTGAAGAACAGGTTCTGGATAAGCTGATCTCTTTGGCAAAAGCAAACATAGCTGAAGTAACTGTAGTTAATGTGTTCGAAGATTCTTTTATCGAACATGTCGGAAGAGCGTTGTATCCTCATTCAAATGAGTTGTTGGGTTTCATAAGAGAAAAGAAACAGCAACGTCTCGATCATGCTGTTTCTGTTCTATCTGATGCTGGTGTTCAGGTACGGGGAGAATTATTTCAAGGTACCATGTTTGTTGAAGTTATTCGTGAAGTTTTGCGAAATCAGCAACAGCTTGTTGTGAAAGTGCGGGATCCTTTCGATAACCATGATGCGGTAGCCATGCATCTTTTTCGTAAGTGTCCCTGTCCTGTGTGGATCATCAATGGTGAACAGTTCGATGGCTTTCGTGTTTGTCTGGGTGCTCTTGATTTGGGATCTACTCGAGAAGAAACCATAGACTTAAATCGAAAAATCGTAGAGTTGACGTGTTCCATGGCCGAGCGAATGAAAGGGAATGCATATTTTGTTCATGCCTGGGAGCTTGAGCATGAAGTTATGCTGAGGGGGCCTCGCTTTAATTATGGAGAAGACAAGCTTGCGGATATGAAGAAATCTTTACAGAAAACTCTTGTGAAGAATTTTGATGCCCTGACTGCCGGCCTGGAATTTCATGTACCCTCAGAACGTGTCCATCTTGTTGAAGGAGACGTGAAGCCCGTGGTGCATCATATTTTACAGCAGGTGGGAGCAGATTTGTTGATTATGGGATCTGTGGCACGCACCGGTTTACCGGGATTGTTGATCGGCAATAGCGCGGAAACAATTTTGTCTGAGGTACGGTGCAGTATATTGGCCGTGAAGCCTGATGGATTTATTTCTCCAATTTCTCTTACAACATGAAGAATTTGAATAGAAAACAGGATGTATTTCTATGGGGGCTCAAACTTTGTATCCATAGCTGCCTGAAATTGCTGAGCCTGCTGATGGTACTGGTTATTTTTTTTGGTGTGCTTGACGTGGCTTTTATGATTTACCAGCGGTTATCGGCACCGCCACGTTTTGTTCTCAGTATCGGTGATGTCTTGGCAACCTTTGGAGCTTTTATGGTGGTACTGATAGCCATAGAGATTTTTCAAAACATCATTCTTTATCTGCGCGATAATGTAATACATGTGAAAATTGTCCTGGCAACTGCCCTTATGGCAATTGCCAGGAAAGTGATCATACTCGATTATGATCAACTGGAGCCGTTATATATTTTTGCCAGCGGAATGGTTCTTTTGGCCACAGGAATTACCTATTATCTTGTCCATAAAATTCCTGATGACTTTCATGATGAGGCTCCTTGATTCCGCGACGATTGAAAAGTTTATTTTACATGGAGAGTCTTACAGTTTCCGGGCTTATTCTACGTTCCAGTCTGCCAGCATACAGACTTATTGAATAGCAGCAGATAAAGTAAAGTACAGCAATAGTCGTATAAATTTCAAAAGGGTAGAGCATCAGACGATTATTGATGGAATAGGCTGCTGTGGTGAGCTCCATGACACCTATAATATAGGCCAGGGAGGTATCCTTAAAAGCTGCTATAAACATGCCGACAAGGGCTGGCAGCATCTGCTTCAATGCTTGGGGTAAAATAATCCTGCGCATGGTTTGCATGTAATTCAAACCAGTTGACTTGGCTGCCTCCAGCTGGCCTGGAGGAAGATTTTCTATGCCACTGCGTACGATTTCCGCAATATACGCTCCAAAAAAGACCGTCATGGCCACCACGGCACTCCAGAATACATCTAACTGGAGTTTAAACATGGGTGGAACAAAAAAATACACCCAGAAAATGACCATGATGAGAGGGTTGCCACGTATCAGTTCGATGTAGAGGAGGGCGGGAAAACGAAAAATCCGATTTTTTGCCGTTCGTCCCACACCGACTATCAGGCCTATGAAAAAGCTGACCGTGATACAGAAAATGGCCATGAGCAGAGACATGGAAAGACCACCGAGTCCGGCAAATGTTTCCGTACTGCCTCCGTTGGGAAAACGCCAGATCAAAAGAGCCTGAATATTGTCCTTGATAATGGCAAAGTTGAAGCCAAGTAAACCCCGTACAGCCTGAACGACCAGGGCGAGGAGAAAAAGAAGGAACAGCACCTTGGCGCAGACTCGTATCACCAGCCAGATCTTAGAGGCTGCGAGATGAAGCAGGTATTGACTGCGGGTCAGTGTGCGTTGGCGTGATGAACCTGAGGCAAACCGATCAAGCAGCAGGGATAATGTGTGAAAAATCAGCTCCAGAGGCGCAAAAAACAACTCTGCAAAACGCTGTATTATCGTTTTGTTACGTTTGCTGGCTATTTTGAGTCTGGCATTGACCAGGTTGAGTAACCCGGCAATACACAGAGACAGGGCAAGGTAAATGCCAGTTGCGGCTGCAGTTGCTTCGAAACCACTGTAGGTCAGGGCTTCAACCTCCTGGGCAGACCAGCAGACTTCTGCAACCCCTACTGTCATAGCCAGCGATGAGTTTTTCATGTTGTTGAGAAATTCGCTGCCCAGTGGAGGAATGATCTCTCTGAATGCAAGGGGGAGAATGATTTTTCTCAGTGATTGTCCGTAGGTCATGCCTGAGGAATAGGATGCCTCAAGCAATCCTGTTGGCACAGACTGTATACCTGCACGAATGATTTCCGCCATAAACGCACTGGTATACATGCCCAATCCGATGGTAGCCACCCAGAATTCGTATTGCAGACTGAAGAGGAATTGTTTGACTTCCTGGGGAAGAGCCGCAGGCAGTGCAAAATTCCAGAAGAACAGTTGCACCAGTAATGGGGTGTTGCGAAACAGCTCTATATAGGCTGTGG
Organism: Desulfogranum japonicum DSM 18378; assembly: GCF_000429945.1. GTDB lineage: Bacteria > Desulfobacterota > Desulfobulbia > Desulfobulbales > Desulfobulbaceae > Desulfogranum > Desulfogranum japonicum. The sequence continues at coordinate 444,187 of NZ_AUCV01000001.1, forward strand.
CAAACAGGTATACCGGCTTGAAACGGGAAAGCCTGGCCAGTCCAAACAATGTACCGAGGCTCAGGGCAATGACTGCTGAGTAGAGTGAAATGGTAACTGTCAGTTTGAGGCCATGGAGCAGGAGTTCTCCCATATGTCCATATTCTGTTTCACTGACCAGTACGGACCAGTTAAAGTCATAATCAAAGTGAAACCAAAAGGTAAAATACAGCCCTGTCAGGAAGAGTAGAAGAAATAAGACAAGGTACTGAAACCAAAGTTTGTCAAAGGTATGTCGAAACATGGCGAAAAAAAGAACCTTCCAGGAATTCCTGGAAGGTCTGTTGGAGTTGTTTATATGTCGGGACAGCAGTTTCTGAATGCATTATTTGTGTACGCAACTGAAAAGCCTGCTGTTCCTTTGTGGGTTGAGCCTGAAAAAATACCTGTTAAGGCCACATCTCTATTTTTTCGGTCATAGGAAATGGAGTCTCGGTGTCCGGGCCAAACCATTTATTGTAAATCTCCATGTAGGTTCCGTCTTTCCATATATCCTGAATGGCGAAATTTATCGCATCGCGCCAGGCACTGTCATCCGCTGGCAGGCCAACGCCGTAAGGCTCATCGGAAATGAATTCACCAACCAGTTCATACTTCCCCGGTTCCTTGCTAGCCAGTGCTATGAGCAGGGTGGAGTCGGTACTGATTGCCTGAACCCGCCCCGAACGTAGGGCCTCAAACATTTCAACTTCGTTCTGGTATCCAGTGACCTGTGGATTGCTGTCACCTAATTTTTTCAGGTAAGCCTTGGCATTTACAATGGAAGTCGTTCCCTGCATTGAGCCGACTTTTTTTCCTGCCAGATCTTTGGCTTCTTTGATGGTGCCTGCAGGTGCGAGGAATTTTTGGCCATCAAAAAAATACGTGATGGAAAAATCAATTTTTTCATCGCGAACTCTTTTGTGAGTCATATTGGCGAGAACCATATCCACCTTTGGTGGGTTGGTCTGCACAAAAGAGACTCTTGTTTTATTGTTTACAACAACTGGTTCGAAATCCACGCCAAGACGCTTGGCAATCTCCCTGGCCATATCCATGTCAAAGCCAACCCATTCATTGTTGGCATCGATAAAACCAAAGGGTTTACCTTTATTACTGATACCTGCTTTGACAGTCTTGTCCTTCATTACCCTGTCATAGGTTGGGCCTGCCATTGAAAAATTTGCGGCAACAACGACCAGCAGCGTTGAGAAGAGAGCAACTTTCAAGTATTTCATTGTTTTTCTCCTTGGTGGTACATGCAGGTTGAGGACTTGGCGTACTTACCGGGTACGCCAAGGCCGTGATGGATAGCCTGCCCGAAAAGAGCATCCATAGCCAAAATTGGCACACTGTAACCCCGTATTGGGCAGCAAGGGCTGATGCGGGCAATCCGGATTTCGGGCCGGGCATGACTCAGGCCATCAATGGCTGAGAATCTTACTTAAAAAATCCTTGGTTCTCTGGTTGGTAGGCTGAGTGAAAAATAATTCCGGTGTGTTTTCTTCCACCAGAAGTCCTCCGTCCATAAAAATTACCCGGTCAGCCACTTCACGGGCAAATCCCATTTCATGGGTAACACAGACCATGGTGATACCCTCCTGGGCAAGTGATTTCATGACGTCAAGAACTTCATTGATCATTTCCGGGTCCAGTGCACTGGTTGGTTCGTCAAATAGCATTATCTGGGGTTGCATGGCCAGGCCCCTTGCTATGGCTACACGCTGTTGCTGTCCCCCTGAGAGTTGTGAGGGATAGAAATGGGCTTTGTCCGGAATGTTGACTTTATTAAGCAGGTCCATGGCGATTCGGGTGGCTTCCTTTTTAGCCATACGTCGCACAAGCGTGGGCGCCAATGTGATGTTTTCCAGAACCGTCATGTGAGGGTACAGGTTGAATTGCTGAAAAACAAACCCTACCTCTGCACGAAGATGTGTCATGTTGGTTCGAGGATCATTTACATCCATACCGTCAACGATAATAGTTCCAGCCTGAATGGGTTCAAGGCGATTAATACAACGGATGAGTGTACTTTTTCCCGATCCTGATGGACCGCAAATAACGACCACCTCACCTTTATCAATGGTCAGGTTGAGGTCTGTGAGCACTTGAAAATCGCCGAACCATTTACTGACATTTTCAAAGCGTATAATTGTTTCCTTGGTCATGGGGTTTCTATTGTTATGCTTGTCAGAGAATAATCTGTATACACTGTGTACAGGCTTCTACTCACAAGGGGATTGCATGGATAACTGCCGGTACCGATAATACAACAGCATAGTCTGTTCATGAAACAGGTGCAATTGTTTGTTTGTCTGCTTTTCCCGCTGTAAAAAAGGTGGCGTGCAGGGCATGGATACCTTTGTGCAGATCTTCCTGTTTGAGCAAAAAGTAGAGCGCTGCCTTGGAAGGTCCAAAAGATATCATTTCCACGTTAATTCCCTGTTCGGCAATTGCCGAGAAGCAACGTGCCGCCACTCCTTTGCTGGAAGACAGTCCTTCGCCGACAATGGCAAGGAGAACAAGCTCCCGTTCCTTTTCCAGTGCCCTGTAAGGTACAGGCCGGATTTTTTCCAGGGTTGCATAGGCCTCGTCAATATCTTTTTTGGAAAAAAGAAAGCTGATGCAGGTCTGTGTAGCCACCACTGACCTGATATTCAGACCTGCATCGGTGAGTGCGCTGGCAACAATGGAGAGAATGCCCGGTCTATAGCCAACTCCAGAAGCGTGCACCTTGAGAATACTGACGTCATCGGTATAGGTGATACTTTTTATGACAAGGTCAGATTGTTCGGATTTCTCACTGATTATCGTCCCCTGGGCATCGGGGTTCAGCGTGTTTTTTATTACAATCTCAATGTTACGCTGGCGAACGGGTTCCACGGTCCGTGGATGGAGAATGGATGCTCCGAAATAGGAAAGTTCAGCACATTCTTCATAGGAAAGACGATTGATAAAGGCGGCCTGGGGAACAAATTTTGGATTTGCTGTCATGAAGCCGTCCACATCCTTCCAAATTTCAAGCAAATCTGCTGACAGCGCCGCTGCAACTGCTGCTGCCGCATAATCACTGCCCCCGCGACCAAAAGTAGTGATTTCCCCTTTGAGGCTTATCCCGTAAAACCCAGGGATAAATATCATGTCATATGTCTGCAGTGCGGGTTTCAGGGTAGAGTTGAGAGATTCCGTGGCAGCTGGCAGGTCAATGGTGGCATCCCCGAATTTGCCATCCGTGTATAATCCCATAGTCTGAGGTGTCATGGAAGCCGCAGCGACTCCAAGAGACTGTAATGTCCAGGAGAGGAGAAGAGCTGAAAAGCGTTCACCCATGCAGCTTATGGCATCTTTCATTTTCGGAGTGAGTTCACCTGTGAAGTTGAGGCCGTAATAATAGCGCTCAAGCTGTTTCATAGCTCCAGACAAATCTTGGTGAAAACCCTGGATGCACGATTCCGACTTCATGATGAACCTGGCGACAGACAGGTGCAGGCGAAGGAGTACCTCAATGTGAGGCATGATTTTTTCTTCGTCTTGCAGCGCTTTCTGTATGCCGTCTATCAGGATGTCCGTGACGCCGTAGAGGGCTGAAACAACTATAACATGCCCTTTGGCATGGGTGCTTGTAAGTTCAGTGATGTGACGGATGGTGGGAATTCCTTTCAGGCACCCTCCACCAATTTTAATAACTTTCATGTGGTCCAATGCTGATTGAATGTGACTGATTTGGTAATTGGTCACCAGGTGTTTAACTTTGCGTATCGCAGAGCTGGGCCTGGTCATACATGGCCGTTTTACAGTGTCGCTCCTCGCTTATCTGCTCTTGAACGAAGATCTCGTTTACGGCCAGACACTGCCATAGCCCGGAAGACTGTAGCATATCCAGGCCAAAGGTGGAAGCGGTGATGAAAATATTCACGGGCTGACAGGTGGAAATCTTTGTTGCAACTGATTGCAGGTGTCTATTTGCTCATGCAGGAAAGTGCTGATAACGATTTGTACTTTTTTGAAAACCGTGCCCTTTTCTGGTGGAAAGCCGGCAATTGATCCTGTGGGTACATAACAAGCTCATCGTATACGGTTAAACAGAACGCTCCTTGGCAATTGCCAATGGCAGTTGAAGTTGTGATGATTCTGGGATGATTTTTAATCAAGTTGGGAAAAAGAGCAGGTCTGGAGATTCTGGCTTTATTTTTGCATAATAATTAAAAATAAACGAAGAATTGCTGAAAAACGACAGGAAAAAATAAGAAATATGTACAAAATTGTCGATACCACGTTACGAGAAGGAGAGCAGACTCCAGGTGTTCAGTTCAGCCTGGAGCAGAAAAAGCAGATAGTGAGCTATCTGGCTCAAATAGGAGTGCATGAGGTTGAGCTGGGCATTGCTTCGCCTCTTTTCTCCTGTTTACCTGAGCTGATTACCTATACACATGCTCTGTATCCAGATCTGCCCTGTTCTCTCTGGTCCCGTTGTCGAGAGGAAGATATAAGATGTGCCGCCACCCTTGGAATACGTCGTGTTTCCCTGTCTATACCTGTTTCTGATCGACATATTGTCACCAAGCTCGGAAAAAACAGAGAGTGGGCTGAGCAGCATATGTTGGCAGGTATTTCTCTATGTATGTCCCTGGGGCTGGAAGTGGCAGTAGGTTTTGAAGACAGTTCAAGGGCCGGAACCGGGTTTTTGCAACATATGGCGCGTCAGGCTGAGCGAGCCGGAGCCTGGAGAATTCGACTCGCAGACACTGTGGGAATTCTCTCTCCAGGTAAGGCGGGAGACATGGTTTCCTTGGTAGCCGGCTCACTGCAGAGGGCGGAAGTCGGTGTGCATACCCATAACGATTTTGGGATGGCCACTGGTAATGCCATTGCAGCTTATGAGCATGGGGCGCTGTGGGCAGACGGTGCTATGCTTGGGCTTGGGGAGCGTACAGGATGTGCCCGCCTGGAAGAACTTGTTGCTTATCTCTCCCTGGTTTGCGAGCAACCTGGTTTTGAGGTAGGGGTGCTGAAAAGCTTTGCCAGGTATGTGGCGGAAGCCGCAAACGAACCGGTTCAGGCACGTCATCCTGTCTTGGGAGATGCGATTTTTGCCTGTGAAACCGGATTGCATCTCCAGGGGCTGTTTAAGGATCCGCAAACGTATGAACCCTTTTCACCTGAACTGGTAGGCGCAGAGCGCAGGTTGATGATCGGGGCAAAGAGTGGGCGCAGTGCCATTCGTTTTCAAATGGATCGTTTAGGTGTAGATGTTGGAAATGACGATGCCATGGATAGATGTGTTGCCGCTGTGCGCGACGCTGCCAGAGCAAAAGGTGGCGCTCTCAGTGATGCTGAGTTGATCGCTTTATGCCGTGTTCACTGATCCGCGGATGAGTTTTTTTGATGGGCTGTAAATCCATAACACACAAACAGCCTGCTGTGCGCAGGCTGTTTGTTTTGTATACGTTCAATCGGATTTCAGGCTGAGAACTGATTGTTGATCTGTTTGTATGGGTTTTGTTTATCCAGGCCGTATTTTTTTATACGGTAACCTATCTGGCGCTGGGTTAATCCCAGTTCTTTTGCGGCCCTGGCCTGTATCCAGCCATTTCGTTTGAGGGCGGCTACAATTTCTTCGCGCTCCATATCTTTGAGTGATTTTGGCGAATCGTCCAACTCCATATAATGGGTATTGGCCTGCTGTTCTTCCAGATAATTAGAGTGAGCAGGGTACTGCCTGAAAGACTGTGTTGGCGCCTGTGTCGGCAGACAGGACTGGTAGGCCAAAATATTTGCAGGAAGATCGTTTATTGTGAGACGGTCGTGCTCGGCCAATATAACCATGCGCTCAACCAGGTTCTGCATTTCCCTCACATTGCCAGGCCATGGATATGCCATGAGGAAATCAAGCAAGTCGGAGGTGATTTTCAGCTCTCTGTTGTTGCGCCGGTTGCTGGATACGAGGAAGTGGTTGAGCAGGAGAGGTATATCGTCCTGTCTGTCCCTGAGCGGGGGAAGCATGATCGGCACCACATTGAGGCGATAATACAGGTCTGCCCGAAAAGAACCTTCGGTTACTGCTTCTTCAAGACTCACATTGGTTGCGGCAATGATGCGTACATCAACGGTAAAGGTCTTGGTGCCGCCCAGTCTTTCAAACTGCTTTTCCTGTAACGCTCGGAGCATTTTTGCCTGCAGGGATAATGGCATTTCACCAATTTCATCTAAAAAGAGTGTGCCTCCGTCTGCCAATTCGAATCTACCGGGACGATTACTGTGCGCACCTGTAAAGGCACCGCGTTCATGACCGAACAGTTCGCTTTCAAGCAGGGTTTCTGGCAGAGCTGCGCAGTTAACCTTGATAAATGATTTTTTCTGGCGAACACCGCTTTCATGGATAGCCCTGGCAACCAGTTCTTTTCCTGTGCCGGACTCACCAAGAAGCAGTGCTGTTGCGTCGCTTCTACTGAGTTTGTCTATGATACTGAAGACTTCCTGCATGGGTTTGGAATTGCCAATAATATAATGACCGTTGTGCACCTGGTGTAGTTTGGCCTTCAGATTCTCGTTTTCCTCAAGCAGTTTTGCTTCTTTACGTTCAATTTCCTTGTGAAGGGTCAGGAACTGGGCAATGAGTGTGGCCAGTACGGTCAGGAAGCGGATGTCCTCTTCAAAGGAGACATCGTCGTCAAATATACGATCCACCGTAAGCACTCCTGCTGGCTTTCCCTGAACCATTACAGGAACGCCAAGAAAAGAAACGGTTTCCCGGCTGAATTTTGATCTGGCCCCTGTTCGATTGAGAAAAAGCGGTTCGCTGTTGATATCAGGAACTACAAACGGCGACCTGGTTTTGAAAATCTGGCCACAAACGCCTTCGTCAGGGCTGTAGACCCCCCGCATTTCCTCTTCTTCGGAAAGGCCGTATGAAGCCTGGATGGTCAGTTTCTGTTTTTTTTCATCATAGAGGAGAAGGGTAGCTCTCTCCATTTGAACAGTATCGTGGAGTACTGCGAGAATATTTCCCAGAGTAGTGTCGAGGTCAGCTGCATTACCGATCAGTTCAGTGATTCTGTGGAGGGCCAGAAGCTCCATGCCCTGAGTTGTCGAGGCTTCTGATGTGGGTTTTCGCTGGTTGAGCGCCATTGGTTACATGTCTCCTATGTGAAGCAGAGCGTGCCGGATGTGGATGTTCCGATCTGGTGGTCAATGCTAATGGTAGTTGATTTGTTGGTTCTGAGGTCGACTGATCGCAGTTCCATGATATGGAAAAGCAAGCACCGTACCAATTTTGTTTTTAGCGCAGGATAGGCGGTAACTCGATGGTTTAATGCCACTTCTTTGTATGGATGGTACAAAACTGTGTCTAGATGTTTACAATTATGTTCTCTGTGAACGTCAATTTTAGCATAATTGTAAAAAAACAGCTTTGCTGCAGGAGGAAATGTGTAATCTTCAAAAACGTATAATTATATACAAAAATGACTATTAGCGCACACGGTACGATATATATTTTGTTACTTTGTAGGACTTGAAAGTTTGAGAATTATTATCAAACTTCTCGCAAGCGTGCTGATATACTGCAACAGGCAAAAGATAGTACAACGTGGCACAGGCTTTGCCATTAAAAGGGCATGAGATAACAACCTCCCTTGCTTCACTGTTAATGACAAAGAGAGCGGTAACAGGCAGGAGCGGTTTGGCTGAATAGTTCACTTACGTTGTATTAAACATAACACAGTAGGAAATGATTATGAGAAAAGTAGCTATCTACGGAAAAGGCGGTATTGGTAAATCCACAACAACGCAGAACACAGTGGCCGGATTGGCGGAAATGGGTCGTAAGGTAATGGTTGTTGGCTGTGACCCTAAAGCTGACTCCACCCGTCTGCTGCTCGGAGGTCTGGCACAGAAATCAGTTCTTGATACCCTGCGTGAAGAGGGTGAGGACGTGGAGCTTGAGGATATCCGTAAAGCTGGTTACGGCGAAACATGGTGTGTTGAGTCCGGCGGACCTGAGCCGGGAGTCGGTTGTGCCGGTCGCGGTATCATTACCTCCATTAACATGCTTGAGGCACTGGGCGCATATGAGGAGAGCGAAGGCCTTGATTATGCATTCTATGACGTACTTGGTGATGTTGTGTGCGGTGGTTTTGCCATGCCGATTCGCGATGGTAAGGCAGAGGAAATCTACATTGTCTGTTCCGGTGAAATGATGGCTATGTACGCAGCCAACAATATCTGTAAAGGTATCATGAAGTATGCTCAGTCCGGTTCCGTACGTCTGGGAGGGCTGATCTGTAACTCCCGAAATGTTGATAACGAGAAGGAGATGATCGAAGAGCTGGCTAGGAAGCTGGGTACCCAGATGATTTACTTTGTACCTCGCGACAACGATGTACAGCGTGCAGAGATTAACAGAAAAACAGTTATTGAGTGGAACGGTGCATGTCAGCAGGCCGACGAATACCGTGGACTGGCCAAGGCCATTGATGAGAACGAGATGTTCGTTATTCCTACCCCGCTTGAGATTGAGCAGTTGGAACAGCTGTTGCTCGATTTTGGTCTCTTGGAAGAAGCGTAATTTGTTAACGAGATAGAGTAATTTACGAGTATTAAGGAGATAGTAGCCATGATGATCATGATCAGAGCAATTGTTC
>NZ_AUCV01000002.1 GCF_000429945.1 Desulfogranum japonicum DSM 18378
CGGCTCTCCGACTCTGAGGACGGACGATGTTTCCTTACGATGCGCTACCATGTGTAGTCTCCTTTCCTCCAGCAGCATTACCTGCCTTCATTGGTACTATGAGGCTATCCGACTCCCTGTGCCACATTTGCCTTCCTACCTCTTCAGTTGTCCGGCATACTCTTTGACTTCAAAAGAAGCACAGGGCCTCCCGGGTTGCCGTGTATTCACTATGTCAGACATGCCATGGTCTCTGACCCCGAGGAAGCAGATGGCAACTTGCCATAGCGCTGGCACCTGTGTTGATTTCCACTTTTATTACAGTGTGATCCTTCCTGACGCGACAATTTCGGGGCTCAATCCCTTCAACCTTACGGCTTACGGCCTATCTGCTCGATGTCTTACGCTTAAAACACTATGTTACCACGGTGCCTCCAAAGACTTGCTACCCGGTGGCTGGCCAACCTTCCGGGGCGGGGGTCACACCCGCTGAAATACACGACCTGGCCCGGCCGCACAATAAATCTGTCCCCTTTTTTTCACAAGCTTGTTTTGCCCCAAACAGGTATCAAAAAGAGATCATGGTGTCTTGGCAAGCTTAGAAAAATTAATCTGTCGCCCGTGTTGCAAGCAAAGTTGCCACCCGTTCTACCAGTTTGCGGAAATCTGTGATGAAAGTGGGCTGGGCGTTATTTCCTCAAAAAATAATCTATCGCCTTCTTCGTTATCAGTGCGAGGAAATAGTTCTGTCCCCTTTTTCCCTTTTCGTTGTTTAGGTCGACTCCTTTTTCGTTCTTGTGATATAGTCTCGAATATATGGGCGAACATTATAGATCCATACTGTAAAGAAAAATGAGTACCCCCCTCCAAGACCTATAATCGACTGCAATATAATAAGCAAATAAGAGTTCCAATTTGGATGTGCATATTGGACTGATATGCGAATGTGTAATATTAAGATAGTCCAAAGGATAGAAATTATAAGCGCAGCCCATGTTGCCAATCGTTGAAAACCTTTTCCGTTAAATTTTTTCCAGATTCTTATTTTTTCATGATCAGGCAAGTCAGCCAATTCTGGAATAGCTTTTGGGGAAACGATAAATTTGATTTTCATTGCTTTGCCCTTATCCATTCCATATATTGAAAAAAACGATCAAGTCGGAATCGCAAGTTGAAGCAAAAGAAACCGCTCATTGGGCTAATTATTTTGAAATTGAGGTTTATTTTGATTAGCCTTTCCGCTTCTGGATGCGATAAGTAAGTTTACCCTTTTTAGAGGGTAAACTCATATCCCGCTTTACTTAGAGCATTTGTTATTACACCCTTCATTTGATAAAATCATGCAACCAATATCAAAGGGAACTGTATACCCTATCCCTATCCCAGTTGCTGCTACTGCGTAACCCGCTGCTATGCAGGCAGCGCCACCAGCATAACTACAGCCTGTGGAGCATCCTTGGTTAAGTGAATTTATATAATCAGGATTTACAGGTACATTGGAAACAGGGGTATAGTCATAGTGTCTATAATGTTCCATTCGGTCTTCCACTCCAAAAAGATTATCCCAAAATCCATCGTAGGTCTTGAGCCCCCATGGATCGATCCAATTAACAGGATTCCCCCCAACAAACCCATACAGATTAATCCCACCTTCTTCCCCAAGCGGGTCCCGATTCAGCCACCGTTCCTGAGCAGGATAATAAAACCTATATCCATAATACACCAGTCCCAGCCCACTGTCATATCGTTTAGTAGAAAAGGTAAAGGGTTGTTCAAAGTCTCCGCTCTGACTGACCAGTTGGCCGAAGGTATTATACCGATACTGAGCAACCTGTTGCTGATTTGCATCCAGCACAGCAATAATATTGCCTTTGCCATCATACAATGGGTGATAATTCTCCCCACCGCTGGCAATATTGATCAATCCACCGATACCACCGCCAAAGTTTTTACCCCAGGTATATTCACGGAGCACTGTGTTGTTGGTATCTCTATCCTGTAGGGCAAGCCTGCCATGGCGAACAATGTGGGTTTCATCAACCAGGTTATGGCCCTCAAACTTCTGGATTTTGGCCAGAAAGGAATCAAAGCGATAGGTGTAGACGGTTCGGTGCCGGATATTGTCCGCATCAGTATAGCTGATTTCATGGAGCCGGTTAAAGGCATCATATTCTGCCTGGAAGCGGTATCCTTCCCTGGTATAGCCTTCAACCAGGTTGCCGTCGTAATCATAGACAAAGTCCTGGTCAGGATTGGTGGTGGCAAGCAGCTGGTTGACCATGTTAAAGGAACCTTCTGTTACCAGATCCTGCTGGGAAGGTAAGGGGAGGCCACCGGTCAGGGTTTCTGAATCTCGTTGATCCTGGTTGTTGTAGGTAAAGGTGGTTGCGTTGAATACGCCTGCAGTGCCGGTGTTTTCCACACCTGTCAAACGATGCATGGCATCGTAGCTGTAGGTGGTAGTTGCATCGCCTGGTCTGGTCAGCGATTCAATCAGGGAAGTATTACCTTTGTACCCATAGCTGAACACTTGGCTATCGGTCTGAATCTGTTCTAAACGACCAAGTGTATCGTAGCCAACCTGCTGTGTCTGCCCTCCCTGGGGAGTAAGGCTTTGCAGACGACCAAGCTCGTCATAGGTATAGGTGATGGTGTCGTCTTCCCAAGGGCCATCCACGGTGGCAAGCTGGGAAGCATCATTATAGGTGAGGGTAGTGGTACCGGAACCGTCCACAATAGTGGTGAGCCGATTATAGGTGTCATAGGTAAAACTCACATCAGGGGTCTGGTCCTGATGATCAATGGTGAGCAGATTACCCATCCTGTTATAATAATAGCGGGTATTAATCCCCCGTGCATTGGTGGATGTCTCCACCAGCCCACGGTTATTGTAGGTGTATTGCTGGGAGTGGCCATCAGCATAGGTTTTGCTGACCAGATTCCCGGTAGTATCATACTCAAAACTGGTCTGATTGCTGTTGGGGTCAATAAAGGCTGCCAGGGTTGAGCAGGATTTGCCGTACAGGAATCTTTCAATTCCGCCTTCATTATTAACAGCACGTTCCACCAGTTTCTGGCCGTTATAGATGTAGTCTGTAGTGATACCTGAACGTTCTGTAGATTTGGTCAGCAGGTGCGGATAGATAAGAGAATTGTATTCATACTCCGCCTTTTTGCCATCCGGGTAGGTGACAGAAGTCAGGTGATCCAGGTTATCGTAGGTATAGCTTAGGGCCATTCCATCGATCTCACTGGAAGTCAGTCTGCCTTTTGCATCATAGCTGTATTCTGCCAGTACTTGACTATCCCGTTCAACACGGGCCAGGCGGTTATCAGAACCATAAATAAAGCTGGTGACCTGGTTGAGCGCATTAGTAATGGAGCGGATCTGGCCATTGCCATTATAGCTGGCGGTGGTTCTGTTACCTGCCAGGTCGGTATATTTGGTGACATCGTGGGTAGTGTTATACTCCAGGATGATTTCACCAAGGCCGTTGGAAACATTCACCACATCAACCCCATTATCTGCATAGGTAAGGGTGGTGACTTGGTTGTCTGGTTCCTTGATGGTAGCCATACGGCCTTTGTCTGTATAGGTGAAGGTATAGCGACTGCCTGAGGCGTCGGATTCAGAAAGTTTTTGGCCTGTGGTGGAATCATAGGTAAACTGTCTTCGTTCCCCGTTAGGGTAGGTGATACTGCTAATTTCACGACCTTGATTGGTATTGGTGAAATAATAGAGAGTTTTGGGCACTGAGGTTGAGCTGTTGTTCAGGCTTGGCGTGTACTCCTGGTAATGCTCGGGTAAAACCCTCCAGGCATAGGCACCTATGGCTACATAATGGAATTCCTCTTTTCCTCCATCCGGATGGGTGATGGTGAGCCTCTTATTAAAACTCATTTCAGCCCCTGGAGCTGGGTAGTTGGTCTGCGGGTAGCTGCTATTTGTATTTCGCTCCAGATTGAATTCTGTACGGCTCCCAGCATTAACCAGGGCGCTGAGATAGCCGTTACTGTCATACTCCATCTGGGTTTTGAACCCGCCCATGTCAGTGATGGAGGTCATATACTGATCGCTGTTATAGGTGAACCTGACGTTACGGCCAAAAGGGTCGTTCACTTGCTCCAGCAGGTTTTCCTCATTGTATTGCAGGGTAGTGGTATTGCCATCCTCATCGGTCAGGCTGGTGAGCAGGTCACCGGTATAATCAAGGGTTAAATGGTGACCGTATTGATCTGTTATAGCAGAGAGAAAGATGTTGCTGTTGGCAGTGACAGACTGATAATGATAGATTATTCCTGATTGAAGGGTGAGTTTGTATTGGTTTTTCGCCTGTTGGGTGAGAGTGTCAAAACGTTGGTACGCGTATTGAAAAGTCCCATCATCATTTTTCGTGTAGGTGTCTTTTCTTCCTCCCGGCATAATGATGGTGACATTGCCGGTGTCATCTACAGTAACATAAGAGCGATAGCCCAGGTTCCACTTGTTCCCTAATATGGAATCCGTACGCACGACGCGTTTGTTGCTGTAGTTAAGGGTCAGGTTGACTGAGGGTCCAAGAGCTGGATCGTAACGCAGAGGAAGATCCCTGACGTAGAGGTTAAGGTCCACAGGGTTTACCGCCCATACCGGGGAACCATTACCACAGTTACAACATGCAGTATTTCCCTTTGGACATTTGTCATCATCTGGCTTGGGGCTATTGGAATCACCGACAGGAGTAGCAGAAGCATGCCCGCCCATAATTGTCGCAGCTGATTGTCGAGAAAGTATTGGCAATCCTGCTGTGATATCAGTGCTGAGTGCAATATTATTGTACTCTCCTCTGAAATTTGCCAGGGCCATGGCAGTTATGTGCTCTGTGCTGCCATCATACAGTTGCACTGTATCCTGCTCTATTTTCTGGAGCACAGTAAAGTGACCAACTGGTTTGCCTTTCAGGTGCACGATTACCGGCAGGTCAAGTTCTGCAAGTTGCTCGGAGGTCACCTGGTAGGCTTGCAGGGGCAGGGATACTGTCTCTGCAATTCGGAGCAAATCACTGACTGACTGTCCCTTGCTGAGTTGCCCACGCATTTCCAGGACAGCTTGCGCCTGTTTTTCACTTCCCTGCAGCTTGAGTAGATGGGCAAGGGATTGCAGGCCGCAGTCATTGACAGAGGCCAGGGCATGGGAACAGGTAAAGAGAAGCAGCAGGGTAAGGCGAAGAATAGTGTGCAGCATGGTTCGTTGTGATGGTGTTTTCATATGCATCATGACGGCGGCCCCTTAGCGAAAGGTAACAGGAAGCGACCAGGAGGCAGCGCGGTCGTCCGAGGTGATCAGGTTAACGGTGAAGATATGTTTTCCGGCCGGGATTTCCGAGGCATCAAAGGTAATAGTTGCCGGGGTTTTGGTGGTCTGGTATTCCGCAGCAAACGTATGATCGATAAAGACCATGGTTTCCGAAAGATTGGTGTCGGGAATACCTTGTTTGAGGCTAACAGTGAATTTGACCTTCTTGCCGAGCGCGGCTTTATCTGTAGCATTCTTGAAGCTCACCTCAAAAGCAGGTTCTGGCAGCAATGGCTCACTGTAGAGCGCATAGTAACTGGGCTGGTTGCTGTTAGCGGCTTGCAGCGGGTACTGGGGGTAGTGCTTCTGGCTGATCTCCATAGGTCCGTCGATAACAATGGCATTGGCGGGTAAGGAAAACCCGTCAAATACCAGGTACAAGTCATCTCGATTGGTTAAATCGATCCTTCCTGTGGTATCCTTCCCATCCCAGGAAAGTGAATGGCTGCCAGGTTCAAAGATCTGCCAGGGTGCCAACGTGATATAAATAGGTCCCCCATCAAGGATTCCGACACGTACACGGCCATACGCCTTGGTATGCAGGGTGAAATCAAGCGTTTTTTGATTGTACTGCATGTCCTGGGCAAAGACTTCTTTCCCCCAATTGTCATCGGTGGCGCTATAGGTATTGCTCCCCTTACGGGCCGTATTTGCCTCGATCACAGGAACATACACCCCGCCAGGGCAAGGCTCGCCATCATCATCCAGGCCATCCCAGGTCTGGCTGTATTCGCCTCTATCCATCTGCGTATTGGCAACCAGAGTTCGAACGATATTTCCCCTGAGATCGCAGATAAGTACAGTTGTCTCTGCAGCATCGAGTAACTCAAAGGAGACAGTGGCAGCATCTGCAGCATCATCAGATTTAGCAGCTTGAGCAGTTCGCAGCTTCTTTTGCTTACTGGCTATAACCTGATTATCAAGACTGACCCGGGAGACGACCTCTTGCCCGGCAAATGCTGTCGGAGAGACGCCTATGGTAATGGCGAGTACGAGAAAGAAGAACTGTTTCATAGTTGTACCTTATATGGCTGTTCTGGTGATATTGCCCGATTATGTGACAGCGTGTGCTTTTGTGTGGAAAAAAACTCCCTGGCAGGGGCCAGTGTTTTCAGTCGTCCCTGATTCAGCACTGCAACCCGATCTGCCATGTAGGCGGCTTCCCGCATATCGTGGGTGACATAGATCGTTGTTATGCCCAGTTGATCAAGCAGGGTACGTACTTCCTGTAGGAGGGTATTTCGCAGATCAGTATCCAGTGAAGAAAATGGCTCATCCATTAACAATATATCCGGGGCCTGAGCCAGGGCGCGTGCCAGGGCCAGGCGTTGTTGCTCCCCTCCGGAGAGTTGGCCTGGATATTTGTCCGGGTACGGGAGATGTACCAGGTTGAGCAGGTGCATGATTTTTTCTTGCCGTTGTCTGCGTTTCACGGATTTGGGCAGGACAAAAGCAAGGTGTTGCCTGGCGGTCATGTGGGGCCAGAGCGCTAGGTCCTGAAAAACCATGGCGATCTTTCGTTTATATGGAGGAACCAATTTGTTTGCTGCACTGACAGTGGCACCACCCATTTGGATGGTGCCTGACTCAGGTTGCTCAAATCCGGCGATGAGGCGAAGGGTGGTAGTCTTGCCGCAACCTGAAGGGCCGATGAGTGCCAATTTCTCTTTTGGAGCCAGGCTCAACGAAAGTTTTTCCACAATCCCGAAGCAGATATTACTCAAGCAGATTGCAGGCACAGGTCTTTTTAAATGGATAAGCGAGGTCATGCGGCACCTCTGGCAGTGGTAAGAAAAAGCATGGTGGAAATACAGAGTGTGGTGAACATGAGTATCAGGGAGAGGGCGGCCACCAAGGAGCCGGCTCCGTAATGCATAAGCGTATATATTTTTAAAGAAGCAGTAGATAGCCCAGGTGGAATGACCAGCAGGGTCGCCCCCAGTTCTCCCATGGAAAAAATAAAAACAATGCACCAGCAGGTGCAGAGCGGTTTCAGCAACAGGGGGAGTTCAATCCTGGTTAATCGTCTCCACAGGGAAGATTCACAGAGCAGAGCAGCCTCAAGCTGATGGGGATGCACCTGCTTCAGCCCTGCAGACAGAATGCGAACGGCAAATGGTATAAAACGACCCATACAGGCTAACAGAAGTATGGCTGTTGTGGTGTATATCATCTGTGTTGCCGATGTATTCCAGGTATAAATCAAGCCGATACCAAACAGCGTGGCTGGAAAGGCAAAGGGCAGATAGGTTACAAAGCCCTGTACAGAAGTGTTTCGCGACGACTCAACATGCCTGGCAACCAGATAGGCCAGGATAGTAGTAGCAGTTGCTGCCAGGGACGCTGTGAGGAGGCTGGCTCCGATTTCCTTATAAGAAGTTTTCAAGGCCATGAGATAATTTGACCAGCTACCAGCCTGTTGCACGAGGGCAGCAACGGGCAGCAATACTGTAAGGCAAAGTATCAACAGGCAGAAGATTGCTGCTGCTGTTTTGACAATCAGCCGGGAGTGATATTCACTGTGCTGTCTGGCATGGCTGATGGCAACGAATTCTTTCCCTGCAAGCATCCATTGCTGCCAACCAAGCAGGAGGACTGCAAGCAGGATGGTTGGAGCACAAAGGGCTGCTGCTCCGGCTTCGTCGTAGAAGGCGGAAAATCGTGCCATGATTTCAACCGGAAAGGTTGATATCCGAAACATGGAGCTGACGCCATAATTAAAAAAACTGAAGATGAAAACAAACACTCCACCACTGATGCAATAGGGTTTGAGCAGCGGCAGGGTAATCTTTAAGAGAGCGGCCAGGGGATGTCGCGACAAAACTGCAGCTTCTTCCATGGAGTGTTGCATTGTCTGCAGGCCGGTTATCACAGGCAGGATAACCAGCGGCAGGTAACATAACCCCAGCACCAGGGCAACGCATGGTACTGTGTACAACTCAAAAGGGAGCATGCAGCAGGGCAGGTGGGTTGCAAAAAATCCCTTTTCCCCCCAGAGTGCAATCCAGGCAAGGCCATGCACATGGGGTGGAATAAACAGGGGCACAAGATAGAGCATTCGGCACAACGTATTGCCTGGAAAGGATATGCGGGAGACAGCCAGAGCAAAAGGAATCCCCAACACACATGCGACCAGGGTCGCACCGCAGGCTATGCCACCACTACGTGCCAGGAGAATCCAGGTACGCAGATCGCCGAAGACTGCCTGGTAATGGCCAAACGACAACTGGCCTTCCTGGATCAGGCTCTTGACCAGCATAATCCCCGGCGGCAGCAAGGCTACAACCGAAAACAGGAGTATACCTGCAATGGTCAGGGGCGTTGGCAGGCCTGGTATTCTGCCCTGTCTGTGACTCGCAAATGCCATCGTTTCAGCGCATAAAAAGTTTCTGCACTGCCTGTACAGATTCTTCCATCATGTCTGTGGTTCTGCCAAAATCCACCTGCGCAGCCTTGATGTCTTCCTGTCGGAATTGTCCTTTGGGCACGGTTATGCCAGGACGCAGGGGAATCTGGGCAGACTCGGAACTGCAGAGTTTGCTTTCAACCTCTCTACTGAGCATATAGTCGATGAGCTGTTTAGCTTCAACAGCGTGGGGTGCTCCCTTGATCATGGCAATGGTATTGGGGATAAGCAGTGTCCCAGAACCGTCCTGGTCAGGAAGGATAGGTTTGATTGGTTTTCCATTCAGAACACCAACATTCACATCATCGGTATCTGTGATACCCCATGGCGCAGTCCCCTCGGCCACCATATCGCGGACCACGGAGTTACCGTCAACGATACGCACTTCATTGGCGATGAGATCCTGGAGAAACTGCTCAGCAGGTGCAGCGCCCCACATATCGAACAGTGTTGCCACATGGGTGGAGGTGGTTCCAAACATGGGGTTGGCCATGACTGGTTTGCCTTTCCACTTGGTATCCACCAGATCATGAATGGATGTCGGGTACTGGTCTGGCTGCAGGATATTCGTGTTCACTACCAGAACCCTGGCGCGGGCTGCAAAGCCTGCCCAATAGTGATCAGGATCTTGAAATTGAGCGGGAATATCATCTGCAGAAGGGGACGCATAGGGTGCCAGAACTCCTTCACGCTGCAGTTTGATGGTTCGCATGATCTCGTTATTCCAGAACACGTCGCATTGAGGGTGTTTTTTTTCAGCAAGCAGGCGATTAACCAGGCCTGTGGTTTTTACAGCTTCAATGTCATAGACAGCTTTTACGGTAATACCGGTCTGTTGCTCAAATTCTTTCAGTATGGGTTCTGCAAAGATCTGGTCCATGGCAGTGTAGACTACCACTTGCTTATCTTTTGCATGGGCAACGGTGGCCAGGAACAAGGCCAGTATGCATAAGGTGTATTGGATCGTTTTCATTGCATTATTTTGTAGTTGTTTGTGTTGTAAAAGTATCCAAATATTGGAAGCAGCGTTGGTAGCTTTCTTCATTGTCAGCGCTTTCGTGGAATAGCTTTCGCAAGTCTGTTTCCAGTGTTCTGGCATCCTGTGTATTTTGGCCAAAAAAATTGAGTTCAATCAACCGAACCAATTTGCCTATCTCTATGGATTTCTGGTCTTGTATATTGTATTTCGCAAGAATAGATTCATAGGTCGAACGTTTGTGGTCCCGTCGTAGTTCAGCAACCGGCAGATCAAAAGGGGTTGCCTGCTTTGGCGGTAATTGATTATCTTCCAGGAATATGAATTCTGCTGTGGTATCCACCTTCCTGGCAATGAGCCAGGCAGCGGCACAGCGGTCGACTTCCACAGCTTTCCCGGTTGCCCAGGTACCGGCGAGCCCTTCACTGGTGAGAAGGGACGCCAGCAACAGGCCAGGCAGGCAAAAGATACATGGTTTCCAACAATTCATGGGTAATCGGCCTGCTATGGATGGGATGCTGCACTGGCTGGGTTGGTACCTGATTGGATTTCCACACCATCGAGCACACCATCACTATCACTGTCAGGATCAAGGATGTTTATGAGACTGTCATTATCGGCATCACTGTTCCATTGCTCCTGCCAGTATTCCAACTCATCACCATCGCCTATACCGTCTCCATCGGAGTCGGCAAAATATGGATGGGTATGGAGTTGTTCAATTTCCGTAACGTCTGAAATGCCATCGTTATCGGAATCCAGGTCTCCAGGAAGAACACTCATGGTTTGTATGTCATCCACTGAGCAATTGCCGCGTACAAGGAACCCTAGAACGGCTTCCAACTCATTGCCTGGTTGGGCTTCCTTGAGGTCAAAGGCAAGATCTCTGGTAAAGGAACGCCATTGACCGCCTTTTGCATCAATACCCAGTCCATGGTCGATAACTTCACCACTGCCCAAGGAGTCCTCATCAACTGGTTGATACTGCAGGTACCGTATACCTGAAGATGTTTGGACAACAGCTGTAACGATGAATGTGTCTGCAGCGTTGATGGACCATTGCAGGATGGAATGATCATTATTCTCCCACCAGGTGCCGTCAGCATTGCGGAATCGATAACCGTTGGCTGTTTCCGCACCAAAAAGTTTGATAATCTGGCTCTTTTTCTCAGCATCATAGAAGTTATCAATGCTGGCACCGACAGGATCATTATCAAAGATATCCCAACCTTCCAGCAGGCCATCCTCAGCATTTTCGTACAGCATCACAGGAGGCAATGAGGAGCTGGTGGATGCAGTAGCAGTCACGTTTTTTGTAGCAGTGCCCTTGCTGGACATGGCCATTTTCAACGCCAATACTGCTTCTTCCTGATTATCAGGAATTCCATCATTGTCAGTATCGACCAGATTCGGATCTGTGCCATAGATGTTCACTTCATCATAATCAGTAAGTCCGTCCAGGTCGGTATCCACCTGACTGATGGTTAACCATGGCTCATAATCAACATGGTCGCTGACACAGGCACCTGATCCATCAGGATTATATAAACCGCCATTGGCTGTGTCGTCAGAGTTATCCAATGGACCGCTGGCGTCGCCAAACCAGTTGTTTTCAGCCTGTATCATGGTGGAACTGCTGTTGGTGATTGCACAACCGCCAAGATTGACGAAATTGCTGGCTGTAATTGTAGGCTCACCACCTTGAACTCGAATACCTGTGTATTTGGTGTGAGCTATGGTGAGGTGATCGATGATTGGCGAAGCATTGTACGCATATACAGCCCCACTGCCTGAACCTCCTGCATAGCGGATGGTGGTCCAGTTGAGGGAACTCATATCAGAACTTACTGGATTGAAAGTCACTCCATACCAGTCACCAGCGGCCTTCTCTGCCTGGGCAGAGGTGAAGAGAACCTGGCTTTCTTCAGTTCCCTGGGTAATAAGTGCCCCTGGGGTTGTGCTGTATCCCACAGCTATTTGCGTGTTTCTTGCGAAACGTACTTCAACATCGGGGTCAATGGTGAGCGTTGTGACCCCATCATCGCCATCAGTCCCGCGGATAGTCATACTGCCCATCATTTGATAGGGTGCAACAGGTTTCCAGGTGGTATCTTTACTGAGAATACCTCCCGCAATCTGCACTGCACTGGTGTCATTGAGTCCAGTAACTGAGCTGGTAGCGCTGAATGTGCCGACCACATCAGGAATCAGGTAGATTGGGTGGGCATCATCCTGAATCATTGTGTTTGCTGTAAACTCAGCAAAATTACCAGACGAAATATATAGACCGTTCTGAATGGTACTGTTGGTTATGGTTGGCGAACCGTTACTGATGTTTATTCCATAATATTTGGAGTTCTGTAGTGTAACATGGTCAAGGGTTGGAGATGCGTTATTCACATATACAGTCCCGCTGCCAGAGCCACCTGCATATTGAATGGTTGTCCAGGCGATGGAACTCATATCGCTACTTACAGGATAAAAATAGAGACCATACCAGTCACCAGCGGCCTTCTCTGCCTGTGCAGAGGTGAAGAGAACCTGGTGCTCTTCAGTTCCCTGGGTAATAAGTGCCCCTGGGATTGTGCTGTATCCCATTGCTATTTGCGTGTTCCTTGCGAAACGTACTTCAACATCTGGGTTGATGGTGAGCGTTGTAACGCCATCATCGCCATCAGTACCGCGGATGGTCATACTGCCCATCATCTGGAACGGGGCAATGGGGTTCCAGGTAGCGTCTTTTATCAAAATACCCCCTGGGATTTGGACTACGGTGTTTTCGTTCGTATCAGTTATCGTGCTGCTTTCACTGAAGAGCCCGACTGCATCTGTGGCTATATAGAATGGGTGTGCATCATCCTGAACCAGTGTGTTTGCAACAAACTGAGTAAATGTGCCAGAGGACATGTAGATACCGTTAGTAATGGTACTGTTGGTAACAGATGGAGCTCCGCCATTTACTCTAAGTGCATAATTTTTGGAATACTGAAGTGTTACATGATCCAGGAGTGGAGAAGCCTGGTTACTGTAAAATGTGCCGTTGCCTGATCCTCCGGCGTATTCAACAGTAGTCCATTTGAATGCACTCAAATCGCTGCTTCTAGAATTTACATTCAAACCATACCAATCTCCCGGAGCAGGTTCAGCTTGGCCCGAGGTGAAGAGAATTGGTTTTTCTTCTGTTCCTTCAGCTATTACGGCCCCAGGTGCGCTGTAAGCGACGCTTATTTGGGTGTTTTGGTTGAAACGTACAGTAACACCAGGCTCGATGCGGAGCGTGGTTACCTGATCATCACCATCGGTACCCTGAACAGTTAAACTTCCTCGTACTCTATACGGCGCCACAGGCTTCCAGGTTGCATCTTGAGACAGAGTGCCACCATTAATAAAAATCTCACTGTTTTCAGTCAGTCCCGTGATGGTGGAGCCCGTACTGAATGGGCCTACAGCGTTTGCACTCAGATAAACTGGATGATTGTCATCCTGAATGAGGGTGTTTCCGCTGTAGTTGCTGAAACTTACAGAGGCTGAATAAATGCCATTATAAATGGTGTTGCCGGTAAGTGAAGGATTACCTGAGCTGATATAAATTCCGTAACCGTTCGCAGAAGCAAAGGCACCATCGGTGATAACAGGTGTACCTCCGGAGATGTTTACTGCAGCATACTTTGAATCTAAGACGGTTACATGGTCCAGGGTTGGCGATGCTCCTTGGATATATAAAGAACCGTAGCTTGAATATCCGGCATATTGGATGTTTGTCCATGCAAGTGTGCTGAAATCAGCAGCACCAGAATAGAAATACAGCCCAGACCAGTCACCAGAGGATGGGGTAGCTTGAGCCGAGGTAAATAGAATTTGAGATTGTTCTGTACCATTGGCTATAAGTGCACCAGGGGTAGATGAATATCCAATAGCAATTTGGGTATTCCTTGCAAATCGCAACTCGGCTCCAGAATCAATGGTCAAGCTTGTAACCCCGTCTTCACCGTCAGTACCCCGAATAGCTATAGAAGCGAGCATATGGTATGGGGCAACCGCTTTCCAAGTAGCATCCTGGGAGATGATTCCACCTGCCACTTGGATAACGCTTGTATCAGTAAGTCCGGTAATAGTACTGCTGTCACAGAACATTCCTACAGCATTCGGGTGCAGGTAGATGGGATGGGCATCATCCTGAACAAAGGTATTCGAGTTGAGTGCCACAAAGGTTGTTGCTGGAGCGTATAAACCGTTATTGATGGTATTTTCAATAAGTGTTGGCGTACCACCAGTGAGATTTACACCGTATCCAAGGCTTGATTCAAAGTAACTCTTTCTTAACACTGGCAAACCACTGATGATACTTACAGCTGCATATTTAGAGTTTGCTATGGTCACATGGTTAAAGCTTGGTGAGGCGCCATTGATATAAGCTGCACCGTAGGATGGTGATGTCCCTGCATATTGAATATCAGTCCATCTCAGAGAACTGTAGTCACCTGCACCGGGGTAAAAATATAAACCAAGCCAATCACCAGGAGATGGTTCTGCCTGATCCGAGGTAAACACAACCTTTTCTTCCTCGGTACCGTTGATTATCACTGCACCAGGAGTGGTTGAATATCCAATTATCATCTGGGTATTTCTGGCAAATTGAAGCTCAGCTGCAGGATCAATGGTCAAGCTAGTTACTCCATCTTCACCGTCAGTGCCCTGAATAGTAATAGAACCGAGCATATGGTATGGGGTAATCGCTTTCCAAGAGGCGTCCTGAGAGATGCTTCCACCAGCCACTTGGATAATGCTTGTGTCTGTGAGTCCGGTGAGAGTATTGCTGTCACAGAACATTCCTACAGCATTCGGATGCAGATAGATGGGATGGGCATCATCCTGAACAAAGCTATTCGAGCTAAGTGCGGTAAAGTTTATTGCTGGAGCATACAAACCGTTATTGATGGTGTTGCTTATAAGAGTTGGCGAACCACCCGTGATATTGACACCATATCCGAGGCTTGATTCAAAATCACAGTTGCTGAATACAGGCAACCCACTATGGATATACGTTGCAGCATATTTTGAGTCTGTAATGGTCACATGATTAAAGGCAGGTGAGGCACCCTGAATGTATACCGACCCGTAGGAGGGAGACATTCCTGCGTAGGAGATGGTTGCCCATTGTATAGTGCTGAAATCAGCAGCACTGGGATAGAAAGACAACCCTGTCCAGTCACCAGAGGTGGGGGTATCCTGTGCTGAAGTAAAGCGGATCCGTTTATTTTCAGTACCTTCAGCCTTCAGTGCTCCGGGCGTAGTGGAGTAGCCAATGTACATGGCTGTATTCTTTGCAAAACGGAGTTCAGTATCTGGTTGCAAAGTAAGTGTGGTGACAGCATCATCTCCATCGTTCCCCTGGACGGTTACAGTACCCAGTATCTGATATGGAGCAACAGGACGCCAGGTTGTGTCTTTTGAAATAGTGCCTCCAGATACTTGAATAACACTGGTAGAGGTAAGACCGGTAATCGAGCTGTTTGCAGAAAACTCTCCAACAGTTTCAGCATTCAGGTAAATTGGATGGGCATCGTCTTGCACAATTGTGTTACCTGTGTATCCTGCAAAATTTATGGTTGGAGAGTAGATTCCATTGTAAATGGTATTCCCGCTGAGTGTAGGTGTTCCAGCACTTATATAAAGGCCATAACCTATCGTTGAAGAAAAGCTACTGTTGGTAATGGAAGGTGCACCTCCATTGGCGTTAATAGCAGAGTATTTTGAGTCAGTCACAGTGATATGATCAAAAGCTGGAGAGGCATTTTGAATATATATGGAGCCGGCATTTGAATTTCCTGCATATTCAATGGTAGCCCATTTAATAGAGCTGAAGTCAGCCGCTCCAGGGTAGAAGTATAGTCCACCCCAGTCTCCGGCTGCGGGTTCAGCCTTTGCGGAGGTAAACAGGATGGGTTGCATTTCTGTACCTACAGCTATGAGCGCTCCCGGAGTCGTGCTGTAACCGACGTACATCGTTGTATTGGTAGCAAATTGCAATTCAACTGCAGGATCGATAGAAAGAGTTGTTACACCGTCGTCACCATCGGTCCCTCTAATATAGAGTGTCCCGCGTATATAATAGGTTGCGATAGGGGCCCAGGACGCATCCTTGGAAATTGTACCACCTGCTATTTGGATATTACTGGCATCGTCAAGGTTGGTTATTACGCTGTTATTGCTAACTATACCGACTGATTCAGGATGTATATAAATAGGGTGTGCGTTATCCTGGGTAAAGCTATTGGACTCAAATCCTGTGAATATCGTTGATGGAGCATACAGTCCATTGTGTATTGTGTTTCCATGAAGAGAAGGGGTTCCAGATTGGATATACATCCCATAGGCAGTTGTTGATGCGAGAGAGGTATTGGTAAATATTGGAGTACCCCCATTAATATACACAGCTGCATACTTTGAATCTCTTACCCTTATGTTGTCAAAGGCAGGTGACGCATTTAAAACATAAACAGATCCTTGAGAAGAATATCCACCATTTTCAATGGTTGTCCATTTAAGGGAGCTGAAATCAGCAGCACCAGAATAAAAATAAATTCCCGCCCAGTCACCAGGGGCTGGCTCATCCATGGCAGAGGTCAAACGAATCTGATGTTGTTCGGTACCGTCAGCAATGATTGCGCCTGGGATATTGGTAGAGCCCACGGTGAGTTGACTGTTTTTGGCAAATTTCAGTTCAACTTCCGGCTGCAAGGTCAGCGTGGTATGGCCATCCTCACCATCCTCACCCATAATGGTAATACTACCCATCAAGTGATATGGGATGATGTGTTTCCATGACGCGTCTTTTGATAGCGTACCCCCGGCAATTTGTATGAAAGATTGAGTACCCCAGCCTTTCACCTCTGAATTTGCCGAAAATATGCCAACAACATCGGGATGCAGGTAAAGAGAATGTGTATCATCCTGTACAAAGGTATTAGCGGTTAATGCTGTAAAAGTGCTTACACCTGGAGCATAAAGGCCATTATGGATTGTATTTTCAGTGAGAATTGGCGAACCGGAAACGATGTACATTCCGTAGCCGGAATCAGAGGAGATGTTGCTATTTTTGACGGTCGGGATTCCACCCTTGATATATACACCGTGATTACCTGACCTGGAGACAGCTACATGCTCAAGCTTGGGGCTTGCATTTTGAGTGTAAATTGCACCTGTAGAGTAGGGGTGTAGCCGGTCTTCCTAAAAAAACAGGGAGAAAAGAAAATAAGAAAAATTAGCACGATACACAACATCGTTTTCCTATAATTTGTCAATAACTGTGTTTTAATGCCAAAAATCGCCATTTTTGACAAATTGTTGAAAATGCCTTTTTTCAAAATTTCGCAATTATAGTCAGATAGAAAAGTGTTTTTTTAATATAGACCGGCTGCACCCGTAGAGTAGCCTGCATATTCGATGTTGCACCACTTCAGGGAGCTTGTTTCAACTGCAGTGGGGTAAAAACTGATACCATACCAATCGCCGGGAGCTGCAAAACTCTCTGCTGTGGTAAATACGATGGGCAGATTTTCTGTTCCTTCTGCAATGAGGCCACCAGGGAGGTTTGAGGCTTCTCCTACTGAAAGGAAAGTGTTTCTGGCAAACCTGAGTTGTGTTCCAGGCTGGATGGTGAGGGTGGTTACGCCGTCATCTCCATCTGTTCCTTTGATGGTGATAGACCCTGTAACAAGGTAGGGTGCAATAGGTTTCCATGTTGCATCTTTTGATAGTATCCCACCAGAAACTTTGATGATAGCGCTCTCCTCTGAAAAGCTATTGTTCGAGGAGAAGTCACCAACACTGTCAGCAGGAAGAAGTACTTCTGTTTCAGCACCAGTAAAAGTATTTCCGGACACATCAGGTTGACCGGTCATCGCACTGGTAGTGATACCTTCTGATAGTGTATTTCCAGCAATTACTGGGGCTGAAGCACCCTGGATGTAAATGCTGGCCGTTCCGGAATTGATAATGGTTGAATATTCAATGGTTGGAGAACTGTCTCGAATGTAAATGGCCCCAGCTGAACCACCGGCATAGTTAATTTTGCAATGGCTGAGGACTGTTGAGCTCCCTGAGGTACTGTAAATATAAAAGCCGTACCAATCACCTGGCTGAGGTGTGGTTGCCGTTCCGTCACCATTGGTATCGCCATATACCTGGTCATCTTTTGAGGAGGTGAACGTTATTGGATTATCTGAGGTTCCCTGCGCTAAAAGGGTTCCATTCACAGTGATAGCAGTGTTTGGAGCCATTTTGAAAATGGTCCCAGGCTCAATGGTAAGTGTTACGCCTTCTGCAACTGTTATGCTCGAAGAAACCAGGTATGGGCCTGCTGCTGCTGTAAGAGTGGTATCTTCTGAAATTCTTGTCGTTGTTAAGGCAGTCGGCAGGCTGGCAGTAGTTGTGAATGTCCAGGTTTCACTTTCCCAGGAAGCGCCATGGTTATCCTTGGCAATGATTTTCCATACGTAACGAGTTGCAGGATCAAGCTAACCTAATTCATAGTTAGTGGTAAGTTGATTTTCTGACACCAGTGCAACAGAGCCGGATTTACCAAAATAGACATCGTAGGTTACAGTATCAACGCTGTTTGGATCAATTGCTTCCTGCCATTGAAGGTATGCATTTGAGTAAACCACTGTTGATTCAAGGGCAGGAAAAATCGGTGCACTTGCTTCTGGAGTTTCATTGCCGGTGGTGAAAGACCATGTCGGGCTTTCTGTTTCCTGGTTAAAATTATCTTTTGCAACGACTTTCCAATAATAGGTAGTTAGAGGATTGAGATCAGGCAATTGGAAAGAAGATGATGGTATACCGCTGGTATAAAGTTCGGGCGTTTCAGACGTTCCGATGAAAAGAATATACGTAAGATGTTGAGAGGGGTCAGCTGTTTCTGGTTGCCATGAAATGAGGGTGGTAGTGGGCACATTCGTGGCTGCATTGACAGGAATTGGTGTGTGAGGTGTTACTGGAGGATCAGCAATTCCTGACCCACCCTGTACGGTGGTAATCAGTTTGTTGCCCAACGTATCATAACTACGTATGGTTTGCGTACCATCTGGGCGGGCAACATTTACAACCCGCTGCATGGCATCGTATGAATACTGTATTGTCCCTGCGACGCTTATTGACGGCAAGATGAACAGGATAGCACCACATGTTAAAAAATATAGTGTTTGCAGTAGCCAGAAGGATTTTGTCTGGGTATTGATCATATTGTACTCTCGTTCATCTGTAATGATTCACAACAGGATATTTCCAGGAGTGAAAAACAACACGCATTCAACCGTTAACTTAATTTGGACTATGTGACTTTACGTAAAACTGTATGAAAAAAGAAAATAGACATAGGCCGTTCTACAAATTTCTCGCAAGAGAACTGTAGACTTTGAGCGACAGAAAACTAAGGGAAAATGTTTGTGATGTCAAATGAAAAGAAAGGTGAATTTTATTCTTGAGATTCAAGTGTTATAAAAAGCTATTGTGTAGCAATGGCTTTCCCGGAATTTTTAAGAATAATTTTTTATAAAAAATAATTTTCAGTAAATTTTTTATTGATGAGCTGCTTTCTTCTTCTATAGGCAATTGTATTGGTTCAGTAGAAATACATAGTCAAGGGCAATCTGAAATTGTCGCTGGACAGACGGTTTGAAAATGCGAGGTCGTCTTTTCTCAAAGACCCATATTCTAAAGATATTTTGTCACGCCGCTGAAAAAAAAACTTGCACTTTTTTAGGTTCGCGTTTATAAACCCGGCCTCATCAACCCAACGTTTTTTCAATCTTAACTGATAAGGAGGTAGCCATGATTTTAGATATTTTTCAGTGCGCACAGAGCCTCCGTATATTCGGTTAACCGTATTACTCGGCCCGGCCCCGGGCTCTTTTCCTACAGGTCAAAGAGATTCATTATTTCTACATGAGCATAGCTGTGGCTTTGTGTGCTTGGTTTATTTGTATTTCATTGTTGTAACTTCTCACAGGAGAAGGCCGTTAACTTCGAGTAACTCCTGTATGTGTAACTGGTTGTAAGGAGCCTGATATTTCTGCAAGCAGGCTGGTGCAGCGTATTGGATTGTATGTAAGCCAGGCTGATCGATAAATGATCAGGTGCACATGTAAGCAGTTACCCGTTATTTATGATTAAAACTGCATATGACTCGCCATATATCTGTACGTGTATATTACAGGTCTGTCTTAGGTGATGATGTGCAGATCGTATGTATACAGTATGACAACAACTAGAGAAAATAATTGTAAAATTCAGCTAATTGCTGATGAATCTTCTGCCGTTGATGGAGAAGCCATGGCACAGTTGCGGAAAACCTCTTCGTTACCAGGTATGCAAGTCGTTGTGGGATTACCAGATTTGCATCCAGGCAGAGGGTATCCTGTTGGTGTTGCCTGCCTGAGCAGGGGATTCATCTATCCTCAGATAATAGGCAGTGACATTGGCTGTGGTATAGGTTTGTGGGGCTTGGAATGTATTGCTGCAAACGTTAAACAAAGTAAATGGGTTAAACGTTTGCAATCCATGCATCACCATTGCCATGATAATTCGTCTTTATCGCATGAGGGCAGAGATGAACAACATAACAATACTGATGTTCTTCTTGGTACTATTGGTTCAGGGAACCATTTTGCAGAGATTCAACGTGTTGAGTCTGTCCATTGTCCTGAACGGTTTCGAGCATTGGGCCTCCAGAGAGAGCAGGCCTTGTTGCTCGTACATAGTGGATCCAGGGGGATGGGTGATGTCTTGCTGAGAAAACATCAACAGGTTTATGGTATACATGGAGTACAGGAAGGTACTACAGATTGTACTGATTATCTCTCTCTGCATGATGCCTGCGTGCAATGGGCAAAGCGTAACCGTTCTGTTTTAGCTGAGCGAATCGCTGAGCGGTTGCATGTCAAAAGTTACCCGGTAATCGACATTGTCCATAACTGCGTGGAACAGCTTGATATGGGATCCTATACTGGTTGGTTGCATAGAAAAGGCGCAGCTACTTCAAGTAATGGGCCAATCGTTATTCCTGGTACTCGAGGGACGTACAGTTACCTTGTTGAACCAATTGGAGAACAACGCAGGAACCTGTTTTCTCTGGCCCATGGTGCCGGCCGAAAATGGAATCGGAAAAGCTGCAAAGAGCGTCTCTACAAAAGATATTCAGCTGATAGTCTTCGTCGCACAGCCATGGGAAGCATAGTGATCTGTGATGATCGTGCCTTGTTGTACGAGGAGGCACCACAGGCATACAAGGACATTGAGGCAGTTATTAAAACGCTGGAAAAGCAAGGTCTTATCCAAATTATTGCCGTGCTGAAACCATATATTACCTTGAAACAGTCACTATAACACTAATGAAAATAGTCCAAATTAGCTCCGGAAGGGGACCTGAAGAATGTCGATGGGTGGTACGTCAACTTGCAGAGTATCTTATTGAAGAGGCAGAATATTTACACATCCAAGCTGATGTTTTGGAAACTGTTCCCGGCAAATTTAAAGGAACTCTGCATTCTATGCTATTGAGTTTTTCCGGGAGCATGCGAGTGACAGCCTTTGTCAAAAAATGGGAAGGGACTGTGCAATGGATAGGTACCAGTATGTTTCGACCCAATCATAAAAGAAAAAACTGGTTTGTTCAGGTAACAGTTCATGACCCTGCGGAGAGTGAATCGTTGCTTGCCAGTGATATTCGTATAGAAACCATGCGCTCATCCGGACCAGGTGGACAGCATGTGAACAAGACAGATTCAGCTGTGAGGATAACACATGTACCAACCGGCATGCAGGTTATTGCCAGGGAAGGACGTTCGCAGCGGCAGAACAAAAAAATTGCCTTGATACGACTTCAGACAGCGTTAGAGGCACGAGCAAACCAAAACAGGGAGGTGATGAATCATGAGCGTTGGAATAATCACAATACGCTTGAACGGGGAAATGCCAAACATGTTTTTACAGGTAAGCGGTTCAAACTGAAAGGGTGAATCAGGCTGCATAGATTTGCAGCGGATAGCTATCGCCCAAAATTTCAAGTATCTGCAACAACAGAAATTCACATATTCCAGGAGGCAATATGATTAATACCACAATACTTCTACATACGACACAACAAGGAATGCACACACAGAAAAACTACGTGGAGTTTACCCGTTATGGAACGGAAAGAAGTAGAAGAAATAATCGCCTGCCTCTCACAGGAGCGGGATAAATTTTATTATTTTAAAGATCGCTATGCCCTGATGCTGCTTACCTATAGCATCGGGAAAGGTATGGATATACAGGCAATACGTAAGAGCCCTTCCAGCAGACTGTTAGAGAGGCCGGCTGTAAGAGAGGTTCTACAAAAAACAGGGTCCAGGCAGCTCAAGCCGGAACAGCTTGCTTCATATTGGCCCCGGAAATATCACTGCTACAGACTAAGTCTTGGTGCCTGGGGAAATAAAAAACAAGGTGCAAGATTTTATAACCAGACATCCAGAACAGGCTGGAATCTGGTATTACGCCTGAATTTTTCAGCAGAGCATGATACGGCGTATAGAAATGTCATTCAACCTCAACGGCTGCAGCCGTTCCAATGTTTAAGTCATCCGATTTCCAGGAAAAAAGGGGAAAATACCCTTGCCTGGGCTCGTATTGATCTGGACATGGAACGCGATGAAGCTTTGATCGAAGAAATACAGAATGACTGGATACGCATGGCTATGTGGAGTAGGCAATATATTGCTCAATACGGTGATCCTTTCAGGCTCCGGGAAGAGAAGCAATGGATGCCAAGCTATGTCAGATGGCTTGGGTGTACTGGAGATGCCCTGAACAGGTATCTGGAAGAGGTGCTGAAGCCTCATATTCCTTTATGGGATGAGGCTATGCTGATGGCTGCTGTTCAGTTCCTCAAACAGGAGATCGGCATAAAAAACATCTATTACCATACCTTTGATTTTGGGTGTAGGTTGAAACGTATCGGTGAGAAATATCAGCCGCCGCGTTCCATCTATACGCAATTGCCTGCAAGGTTCTGTTTCAAAAAAACTACGCAGGTTCCTGCCTTTCTGCTGCGGAATCTCAACCGAACTGCAACAGAGTGGTTGAAAGAAACTGACAAACCCTTTTACAGGCTTGCTGTCTGATGCACAGCATACTGCCTGCAACCGGTTGTCTGCGGTGACTATCGGTTGCAGGATGCATTATGTACTCCTTGTAACTGCTAACAGAGAAAGGGCAGAGGTTGGCAGTTACTCCAGTATTTCTCAATGGTAACCATCATTCGAAAGCCAGTTGCACCTTTACAGCCTTGGAGCGATCAGTGGCAGTGTCCAGTGCTTGCTGCACAGCATCCATGGGAAATACTTCTGAGATCATAGGCGTAACGTCTATATTTCCACGGCTGATCAGTTTAATCGCTTCTTTGTATTCATAGTGGAACCTGTGACTGCCCATCCATTTTATCTCTTTGCCTACCAGGCTGCTCAAGGGAATGTTGAGTTCACCGGTTACCCCAACCTGAATAATCATACCCTGAGGGCGAATTACTTTAAATATGTTGGCCATGGCTGCCTGGGCTGCCGAACATTCAAACACCAGATCAAAATACCCTTTATCTGCTGCATAGTTGTTAAGCTGCTCCGGTCCTTGGCTGAGATTTATGGCTTTATCTGCGCCCATCTGCATTGCCACATCCAGGGTTTTGGTAAACAAGTCGGCAACTACGATTTCCTGCGCATGGAAGTGTCTGGCAACAGCCACGCACAAAGCTCCGATGGGGCCGGCACCATTGACCAGGATTTTTTGCCCTCGCAGATCACCTGCCTTTCTGGCTGCATGGAGACAAACAGCCAGCGGTTCTGCACTTGCCAGTTTTGCAAAATCAGTATCCTGACCACCTTGAACGCATTGCTCGGCTTTGATGGTTAATCGTTCTCTGAATCCCCCCTGTTCGTGGGGGAGGGCAAAGGCTGACCCGATAAAACGCATATTCAGGCAATGCTGTGGGGTGTCTTGTTCACAATATTTGCAGCTGCCACATGGTTGACTGGGATTGATCCCAACTCGGTCGCCGACGGCAAGGTCTGAGACATCAGGGCCAACCTGTTCTATATAGCCTGCAAATTCGTGCCCCATAATGATGGGTTCACGAACTCGAATCGGACCAAAGCCACCGTGTAAAAAGTAGTGCAGGTCTGAACCGCATATTCCGCCACGCATAACGCGGACCAGTACCTCTCCCGGACCTGGGGGGGAAACGGAATCTGTTTCAATTCGGACATCGCCTTGACCATACAGACGACAAACACGTGTTTCCATGGGAACCTCTTTATTGCATGAGAAGTCTTGGCAGCCAGGTAGATATCTGGGGGATATAGGATACCAGCAACAAGACAATGATATTAGTAAGTAAATAAGGAGTGATTGCCCGAATTACTGCTGAAAGCGGTAGCTCTGCAATATTGGCGCATACAAACAGACACACACCGACAGGCGGGGTGGTCAGCCCGATCATCAGGTTCAGGACGGCAAAAGTGGCAAAATGCAATGGATCAACTCCGACGCTTTGGGCCAATGTCAAAAGGGGTACAAACAGAATGATCAGAGCTGCAATGGTTTCCATGAACATGCCCACAAAGAGCAGCAACAGGTTAATAAGCAGAATAACCAGATATGTATT
Organism: Desulfogranum japonicum DSM 18378; assembly: GCF_000429945.1. GTDB lineage: Bacteria > Desulfobacterota > Desulfobulbia > Desulfobulbales > Desulfobulbaceae > Desulfogranum > Desulfogranum japonicum. Next base: position 24,395 of record NZ_AUCV01000002.1, read on the forward strand.
CTCTGTAACAGAGAGCACTGCAGAGGCTATCATCTGGGGGATACGTTCTGAGACCAGAATCCAACCAAAAACATTGGCAAAACCAACCAGCGCCAGGATGGCAGCAGAAGAAATCGCACTGTCGACAACAATTCTTGGGATAGCCTTGACAGGTAGTTCTCTGTAAAAGAATACACCTACAATTATGGCGTATATACAGGCGATTACTGCTGTCTCTGTTGGCGTCATCAGGCCGCTGATCATGCCGACAATAATTAAGGTTGACATGGCAAGGGCCCAGAAAGCTCCCAGAAAAGCTTTCAGAACCTCACCGAACCCCTGCCAGCGTTGACGGGGAAAATTGTTGCGGGAAGCTATCAGGTAGGTCGTTACGAGCATGGCTCCGCCAAGGAGAAAACCTGGTATTGCTCCGGCAATGAACATCTGGCCAACAGAAATGCCAGACAGGGCGCCGACAATAATCATGGGCACTGAAGGCGGAATAATAGGCCCAACGGTTGATGAGGCGGCTGTCACTGCGGCTGAAAATCCAGCAGGGTATCCGGCTTTTTTCATGCCGGGGATCATTACCCCACCAATGGAAGCTGAATCGGCTACAGCCGTTCCGGAAATCCCGCCAAAAAGCATGGATGCGGCTACGTTGGTCAATCCTAGTCCACCGCGCACCCAGCCTACCAGGGCGTTGGCAAACCGTATAATACGCTCTGTAATGCCTCCATTGTTCATTAGATTACCAGCAAGTATGAAACCGGGAATGCAGAGCAATACAAAGACATCTATACCGGCATACATTTTCTGTGGCATTACCACCAGGGGGATGCCCGCCGCAAGCAGGTAGCAGAATGAGGAAAAACCAAGGGTAACGGCAACGGGGAGACCGATGACAAGTCCGCCTATAAAGGTACCTATGAGTATAGCCAGGTTCATGTGTGTGCCTCCTTGTCTTGCACATCGTTGCCGGTAAGTTCCATAAACAGTGTCGTTATCCGGATAAGGGCAAAAACAAGCAGAAAGGCCAGTAACACAAGAACACTTGCATGAATAAAATCCATGCGCCATCCCAGGGCAGGGGAGGTCTGGAACTTACCTATGCTTGTAAAGGTATATGCCGGTGATATCAATACGCTGCTCAGTCCTGCAACTATAATCGCCGAGATAAGCCGTAAAATCCAGGGCAGGGGACGGGGCAGTGCTTCGCAAATGATATCTACATTAACCAGATCTCCACGAATAAAGGAAAGTCCCACACCAAAGGCGGTGAGATAAAGCAAGGCAAAGCGGGTAAGTTCCTCAGTCCACACAGGGCTGTCAAACAAGGAGGAACGTCCTAAAACCTGAATGGTTACCGCGACGATAAGAACCAGGAACGATGTACCTACCAGAACCTCTGCCATGCGCGTCAGCAGCGTATTTATTGAGCGAACGAAATTTTTCACCATGTTACTACCTTTTCAATATACGCTCTCACAGGCAGGTCCTTTTTACCCTGACCCGTTTCCATGACGAGGCCAAAATACTGTGTATAAACTGATATACCTGTGAAAGCATAGAGATGTACTTATTTGATTCTACAAAATAAAGAACCCTTGTACGGCTTAGTTTGAAAAAATATTGAAGCTGCACAACCTGCTTTGTGCAGCCTGTATTCAGTGTTTACTCGTTGAACAGTTTTTCAACGATTGGGCGGATTTCAGCTTTTACATTGGCAAGAACAGCATCTTTTGCTTTGGCGGCAAAAGCATCATTGTCAACGTCAACAAAGGTCATGCCTTTTGCTTCAAGTTCAGCGACCAGTTTTTGCTCGTCGGCGTTAAACAGTTCACGTTCGTAGGCCTGCGCACGTTTTCCTGCCTCCAGAACAGCCTTCTGGTCAGCCTCTGAAAGCTTGGACCAGGTGAGTTCTGAAATGGTCAGATAAATCCAGGAACGTACATGCTCGGTTTTGTTGATATATTTCTGTACTTCAAAGAAACTTGCAGATTTAATCAGGGCCAGAGGATTTTCCTGTGCGCCGATGGTGCCGTTCTGCAGCGAAGTAAACACTTCGGAAAATGCCATGGGAGTCGGCTGTGCACCAAGCGCTTTCCATACATCGACGAACAGGGGGACATTGGGAACACGCATTTTCAGGCCATTCAGGTCTGCAGGGGATTTTACAGGACGGTTGGAAGTAAGATTCCGCGGTCCGCGGGCAAAGTAGGCAACCGGACGGATACGAGCATTTGTGATGATCTGGGCTTCTATCTGTTTTCCAATTTCACCGCCGGCAACAGAGTCCATGTGCTCAATGGATTTGTATGCATAGGGAACTGCCAAAAGAGCAGCCATGGGAGCCCAGTTTTGCAGGCTTTCTCCTGTGATGGTCATGTCAGCGGTACCCAACTGCATGCCGTTAATGAGGTCCATTTCCTTACCAAGGGATTCGTTGGGGTATACCTCAACTGTGATGCGCCCGTTAGTTAATGCGGAAAGTTCTTCACCGAATTTGAGAGATGCTTTGTGCCAGATATTGTCCTCATTGGCCAGATGTCCGAGCTTCAGAGTCATCTCCGCAGCTGAAGCAGGCGTGGAAATAAGTACTACAGCGCACAGGGTCAGCAGCATTTTACCAGAACTTTGCAATAACTTCATAATTCCTCCTCGTGAAAAGTACAGTTGATGGGATAAGGCTTTTAGGATCGTAGAAAAATAGTATCCAATTCTGTTTTGGAGGGTATAATTTCCCTCGCCCTTTACCTTTCAATGCAGACAGAAGGACGAACCGGCAGGGGTACGTTGTACAGCGGCTGTCGCTTTTTAGTCTGCGGTTAACGCCCTCCTTTATCGATAAAGATTTCAGGTTGTTGTGAAATCAATACCGGTAAATCCTGTAAAACCACCTGCAAGTGTGAACGTATTGCTTTCCTCGCAAGGGTAGTGTCTCTCTCAGCAATGGCCTCAACAATGGATTCATGTTGATCAACCAGGGGCTGAATTGGTTTATGGTTGGATGCCAGGTAGCGGACACGGTCAAAATGGGCTTTGGTGCCGGCAATAAATTTCCAGACATTTCCTTTTCCGGCTAATTCTGAAAGGGTGCGATGAAACAGTTCATCGAGTTGTAGAAATTCTTCAAGTTGCTTTTCCTGTAAAAGGCGTTGCTGCTTAATTTGCGCCCGAAGAATGTCCACCATTTCATGAGACCTGTTTTTCACAAGCAGCTTAATGATATCCGCTTCAACAGCTTCCCTGATGAATCTGGCATCGTTCACTGCCTCTATGGAAATTTTTGTCACATATGTGCCACGCTGCGGGCGGACTTCAACCAACCCCTCATCGCGTAGTTTTATGAACGCCTCTCGAACCGGCTGACGACTTATTTTAAGGGTGCGAGATACCTCTGCTTCAGAAATCCTCATACCAGGTGCGAAATAACCGTGGATAATCTGATTTCTGATCAATTCATATGTCTGCAGGCCAACGCTTTTCCCTTCAGTTAAGAACCACTGTGTATTGTCTGTTAATATCACTTGACGACCTCCTTGTTGCGTTTTATAACATACTACCATACTAGTCAACAGAAAATCGGTTGTCTTGCTTTCTTCCTGAGGTATTTCATTTCGCTTCTGAGACGTTCAGGGATTTACGACCAGCTTTGTGTACATACCAAACCGATACTTGCTAATGTTCGTGTTGACTGGCTCCAGCTTAGAGCTGGAAGATTAATTCGGGCGCTCGCCCGTAATGCAAAAGAGCTCTAATGAGGTTATCCAATGAAACAAACATGGAGATGGTTTGGTCCCCCTGACAGGACATCGATAAATGACATTTTGCAGGCCGGTGCCGAGGGCATAGTTTCAGCTTTGCATCACATTGCACCAGGCGTTGTCTGGACCGTTGAGGAAATTGACAAACGTATTGAAGAAATAGGGCACATGGATGATGGCGAGCCATCAGGTTTACACTGGGATGTGGTCGAAAGCCTGCCTGTTTCAGAAGATATCAAGAAGCAGGCTGGTGACTGGCGTGAGCACATTGAAAATTACAAAATCAGCCTCAGAAATCTTGCTCAACGCAATATCGAGGTAATATGTTATAATTTCATGCCTGTGCTTGACTGGACACGTACCGATCTGAAGTATCGTATGTCCCATGGTGGGACTACCATGCGTTTTGATCTGATAGATTTTGCGGCGTTTGATATCCATCTGCTGCAACGGGATGGTGCGGTTGAAGCTTTTTCCAGTGAAATAGCAGAACATGCAGGCCGCCGTTTTAACCTCATGAGTGAACAAAAAAAACATGAGATCAGCAATAATGTTGCTTGCGGCCTGCCAGGCTCAACAGAATCTTTGACCTTGGAAGATATTCGACAGCATCTCGCTGAATACAACAACATCAGTTCAGATCAGTTGCGCCGCCATTTCATTGATTTTCTGTCAGAGGTGGCTCCGGTGGCAGAAGAGTTAGGCATGCGTTTGTGTTGTCATCCAGATGATCCTCCATTTCCCTTATTGGGATTACCGCGCATCATGTCAACGGAAGAGGATTACAAAACCATTATCCAAGCCGTTGATATGCCTGCTAACGGCATTACCCTTTGTGCCGGTTCTCTCGGAGCGCGTCCTGACAATGATCTCCCTGGTATGGTCGATAGATTGGGAGACCGGCTGCATTTTGTTCACCTGCGCAATGTGAAAAGAGAAACCCAGGGTATTCCTGCTTCCTTTCACGAGGCGGAGCATTTGGCTGGTGACACGGATATGGTAGCATTAACCAAAGCCGTGTTACAGGAGGAAAAACGTCGCAGGGAAATGGGTCGAAAAGATTGGAGTATTCCCATTCGCCCCGATCATGGCATGGACATTCTCGACGATCTTAAACGAAGTGGTCAGCCAGGATATCCCTCCATTGGAAGGCTGAAAGGGCTGGCTGAGTTGCGTGGTTTGATAACTGCGCTTTCATCCCTGGAAGACAAAGGTAACAGGTGAGGTGTGTTCCATGGATCGTCTAAAAGATACTATTGATATTCCTGCTAATGTGCAGGTTCCAGGTTACCAGAGGGAACAGCATGGTATAGGTATTGTTCACTTTGGTTTGGGTGCCTTTCATCGAGGACACATGGCCGTGTATACCGACGATGTTTTAGCCGATAAAGGTGGTGATTGGAGTATTGTCGGTGTCAGTCTGCGTAGCCCTGGTGCACGCGATCGTCTCTTGCCGCAACACTGTCTCTATACACTGGTCGAACGTGGTGTAGAGGGTGAAAAGCATCGTATTATAGGGAGTGTGAAAAACGTGCTTGTTGCCCCTGAAAATCCTGAGGCCGTATTGCAGCAGCTCTGTGATCCCAAGGTGCATATTATTTCATTTACCATTACGGAAAAAGGGTATTTGCGGGATGCTGCAACCGGAGAGCTGCTCCGTGGGCATCCTGATATCCAACATGATCTCGTCCACCCGGAACAGCCACGCACCATGCATGGATTTATCACCGAAGCCCTGGCCAGGCGCAAACAGGCAGGTTTTGCACCTGTAACTTTGCTGTGCTGTGATAATCTTCCGGAAAATGGGGTATCATTACGGAAGGCTGTATGTGGCTTTGCACGGTTACGTGATCAGAAGCTGGCAGACTGGATCGAAGCTTCCATTGCTTTTCCCTGCACCATGGTAGATCGCATTGTTCCTGCAACCACAGCATCCGACATTGAGCAGACATCGCTTGCGCTTGGCAGGTATGATGCCGCACCTGTTATCTGTGAACCATTCTGCCAATGGGTAATAGAGAACAATTTTTCTTCACCCAGACCTGTCTGGGAAGCGTTTGGAGCAACCCTGGTGCAGGATGTGGCGCCATATGAAGACATGAAACTGCGCCTGCTGAACTGTTCCCATTCCGCCATGGCTTACTTGGGATATTTAAGTGGTATAGAAACCATAGACCAAGTTATCATCACTCCTGTATTTAAAAATTTTGTAGTGCAGTTAATGCAGGAAGTGTTACCGACATTGGATATGCCTGAAGGCGTTGATCTTCAAGAATATTGTGCAGCTTTGATTGAGCGGTTCCGTAATCCAAGCCTGAAACATCGGACCTGGCAGATAGCCATGGATGGTTCCCAGAAAATTCCCCAAAGGATATTGAGCACCATCAGGGCGTTAAAGGCTGCAGGAAAGCCATACACCTGCCTGGCTATGTCGGTTGCCGGTTGGCTTCGCTATGTGACAGCAATTGATGAACACGGAAACTCCATTGAGGTCAGCGACCCAATGGCTGAACAACTGTGCCGCATCGCTGAACAAAACAAAGATAATCTTCAAAACTATGTGCAGGAGATAGTGAAGATGGCAGATATCTTTGGCCCTGATCTGGCCAGTGACGCTGCCTTTCAAGATACCATTCACAATTGTCTGCAAACCATTTACGATCTGGGTGCTCAGGGCGCAGTTGGTTCGCTTCTTTAGGGAGGGGATATGTATTTAAAAGGCATTATTCTCCCATTTTTAATCTAATTCTCATCAATCCAGGCCAGCCCGAAAGAGTAAAGGAGGGGATTACCGAATACCGATGCAACGGACTTTAATATAGTTCCTATAAATAGGAAACATGTTAAGGCCGGGCTTGGTAAGCATGATTATGACTGCTAGGAATAAGGTTAAGTCATCAGCAATTGTACTCTTCGTAATTCTTTTTTTAAGGTATCCCCTATTCAGATATGGGTTACCAATCCTGAAAGAACGTTTATGATTTGAAAAGCATCAAGATTGCCGGGAACAATATCAAGCGAGTCAGGCATCGGCAACTACTCAGGATTTTCCTAGTGACAAATGACAGACTATCTTTTAGGAGGTAAATTGAACTAAGTAAGAACCGCTCAGTTCAACTGTCTAAATACTATTGAGTAAAAAAAAGAGAATACAAATGCGAATATTTCTGACGGGTGTCAGTTGCGTTGGGAAGACGACAATTGGCAATAAAATGGCGAAACTCTTGGGCGTTAACTTCTTCGATTTGGATGAAGAGATAGAGAATTTTTTCAATACAAGCATTGAACGACTTCAGCATAAATTCCTTACGATTTGTTCTTTTCGCAATGAGGCTGCAAAAGCTTTGTTGGATTTATTGAACAGACCTGAGAGTAAAAGATGTGTAGTGGCATTGCCGCCAAGCGGATTAATGGGGGGATACTTGAGGGTGGTAAAGAAAGTCGGGTGTACCACAGTGGTGCTAACTGACAAGCCGGAGAATATATTGGATAGAATTAGCTTCTATGACTTGGACTCCCGCCTTATTGAGAAAAAACTGACGCCCAAAGAGAAAAAATTGTATTTGAAAGAGATTAAGAAAGACATTACTTACTTCGGTAAAAGCTACCATCGTGCCAACCTTCAGGTTGATATTTCTGGCTTTGATGCAGAGCATGCAGCAAGTAAAGTCATAGAGGTTATTAAAAAGTTTGATAATACAATAATATCAGATACATAAAAAGTAAAATCGCGAAATCAGCTGAACACTGATGAAGCGTAGCATCGGTTTGCGCATCGTTCGATGAAAAAACAGGGTCTTTGTCATAGTTGCGGAACAATGCATCTTCCCAAGCCTTGGCGGAAAAATGATTTCATTTCGCCCAAACCCTTCTCGTTATGGGCAAAAGGGATTTGGGTGAAATGAAATCATATACCAAGATATAGCACCAGGTATTCTCAAGAAATACATCATGAAGAAATCGCGACCTAACTTGTTGGCTTATCGTTTATAAACATCAATACGAGTAGGTGCCCTTTCTGCAACTATGATAAAGACCCAAAATTTAGTGGACGCAAAGACCGAGCCCCTTGTTTTTGCATATCGAGGTACAAAATGTACACTGAATTGACTTCTCTTAAAGCAGATTACATCAAGAGCATGGTGAGTAAAATCCCTGATGATCTACCGGAACTGAAGAACGAGATAGCAGAGTTCGTTACTTATCCAGACGTGGCGACATGGGGTGTCAATTGGTCAGGGGATAACATAAATTTATTACCAGAGGAGTCAGATCCTGAATACATCTATATCGGGTTTAACAATTATGGCGACAGGATCGCAGTGGTGAAAGCAAACGGCAACGTGGTATATATCAACCATGATTACGATAACCCTCTCAAATACATGAATCGGGACGCGGTCTCTCTGTTCAGGTCGATTTGTGCATACACATCGGAGAGACTTACTCATGATAAGCGCTTGGCAAAGTCAATGGGCGTGATCGATCCGGAAGCTTATCGGCAAGGTTACTGGTGGCACCAAGAGCATGTTGCTTTGTCTGCGGACAAAGGCTAAGGTTGCCACTTTTAATCTCAATTATTGGTTTGCTTCCCCCAGCCTTAGATTACTCCGCACCTCTGCTATTGCTGAATTCATTGTTCTTATTGGGAATTGGTTCCTGGTGTATCGCTTATTGTGCTACTCCGTTTATCTTTATTTCGCGATTAACCTCTTTACACTCTCTAAGCCAAGCCTTCCTCACCTCTCGGTCTGATGACAGCATTTGGGTATTGTCTTTGCAATCAATTTTTGGAGCACAAGCCGATAATAAAGAGAGAAATGCTGTGAAAATAATCAGGTGGTTTATGGTAAATATGTTCATTGGACCTATTTGGGTATCCTGGCGATTGTGAATTGTTGGATGAAAAAACTATTCCTAAGAGACGAAATGATTCTGTAAAAGCTAGAATCGTGTTGAGTTACAGACCAATGGAAAATATCTTCAGGATTGTGTTGGAAGAGACAATCAAGCAGAAGTAGAATTTGCAGAAAATCATTGAAGCCCGTAACCTGATATTACTTCTGATATCATCTTAATGCCACTGAATCAGGCATGCAGCAAATAAAAGAAGAGGGAATCATGAAAACTACCGAGGGAGACCTGATACAGAAAGCCATTAAAAGGGATTTCGATCTCATCGATCATGGGGTAATGGCTTCTGAGTAATGGGGTGGGAATCAGGGAATCGCATGGGTAATATCAGCCAAACAATATCTTAGATCGTAAGGGCTGTTTTATGCGGCAGTGACGGAAGGTATGGCTATTTCATTATCTCGCAGTATCTAAAACTCTCAGAAAGAAGGAGATTGGCAGAGCTTTAGTTGTGAGGAGTGCATTCATTTTTTACAACGTAGGCATGTCCTGATTATGGTTCGTGAGAACAACGAGATCGGTAATGCATTTTGGAGTCACTTGGAGTTTCAGAATGCAGACTGGGTTGCGGTTAAATTTTTCAAGGCCAAATGAAAGGTTAGCCTGGAGGTAAAACACACCTTGGTTTAGAGCGATGAGAACAAGTGCATCATACTATGCAGCATCACCTTATGAGGAAATCTAACAAGTAAAAATGGCGTACTGGTACTTAAGACCTGCCACAGAGCAAGATATTGATTTTATATATGATTTGAGAATCAAAACAATGAAATCATATTTTGAGGGAACAATTGGTTGGAAAGCTGGGGATCAATATAAATTTGCTTCTGATTATTTAGCTGAAGCAAGCATTATTTGCTATGAAAAGAAAATGATCGGTGTGATGAAAGTGCTGAAACATAATGATTATATCGAGTTGCATCAAATTCAAATTCTTCCAGAACATCAGAACAATGGCATAGGGAAGGCGTTGATTCAAAGTGTGATTACATCTTCAGATAATTGCAACTTACCGATAAAACTCATGGTATTAAAAAATAGTCCTGCGCGTAGATTATATGAAAATTTGGGTTTTAAGACCACCAAAGTGTTTAAATATAATCAGGAAATGACAAGGCTATCATCAGAAATATTGTGAAAAACATGACGGGAGTGGAGAGAATCGTCACAGATTGCTATTCCATAGTCCCTGACATATTGAGTAAATTGGAAATTAACAGAACGAAACGAAAGGAGGCGAATGTCTGAAATCTTGATTGTTTATGCAACAACAGACGGACATACATTTGATATTGCTCTTCGAATTCGGCAGTTGAGCGAACAGCAAGGTCATCGAGTAACAATGGCTTCTATTAGAGATGAGGCCAATATTAACCTGAATTTATTTGATAAAATAGTTGTTGGGGCAAGTATCCGCTACGGAAAACATGGTGTTCAGGTTTATAGATTTGTGAAAAAATATCAGGGCATTCTGGAAAACAAACAGAGCGCCTTCTTTTCGGTAAATCTAGTTGCCCGCAAGCCAGAGAAAAGCCAACCTGAAACAAATCCATATGTACAAAAGTTTCTAAAGCAAATTCAGTGGGTACCGCAGGAGTTAGCAGTCTTCGCTGGAAAGTTAGATTATCCTAGATATCGTTTTTGGGACAGGCAGATGATAAGGTTAATAATGTGGATGACAAAAGGGCCTACCACCCCTCAGGCAGTGATTGATTTTACTGATTGGAAACAGGTTGAGGCCTTTGGGCTTCTCGTGGGCAAAATGAAAAACGTATAACAAATACAAGGGTAACTGCATGTAGCGCACTTAATTTTGCCACGAGTATGCTGGTTTACGTATGATTTGATCTTCTACGAACGCCACAGGCAATCTGTAATCAGTTATACATTCTGAAGACCTTCAAGGTTATCCGTCTAGCCGTTGAGTAGTTAGATCAGTGAAATTGTTGTATCCATTTTGACTGTAAAAGGAACTGTTTGGATTTAGAATTTTCCTCTGGCAAAGAAGCCTCTCTGCCACAGAGTTTTTTCTCTACTCTCAGAATTCTCGAATTTCTTTGTGTTTTGCGCTATTCTGAATACAGAAACCGGGTGTGAAGGTTGTGAGAGCTGGAAAAAATTATGCTAGGAATCTGTCGGAGAAAGCTCTTTTTCCCCGATAGCTTTGTTGTCTTTTAAAATTTTATCCTCGGAGGTAGCGAAGACTCCAATATCAGGCATATGCCTATGGGAAAATCTTGAAGACACCTCGGAATCTTCGCTTATCTGCTTTCAGACGAAAATCATCATGTGTTGATAGGCGTTATATTAATCATTGGATAGAGCTGGGAGGGATATACGCTTTTCAGATCGAATTTACCAGGGACCATCAATTATCTCTTCAGGAAGTACTGCATGGGGAACCAGAACACCTTTTTATCTACATTAGATCGATTGATCTCCTCCGAACAGCTCAGTTTGCCTGCATTCAGTCCCGTCTTATTACGGGTTCAGCAGGAACTCGTAAAAAAGGATCCGGATCTCCAGAAAGTTTCCAAGCTTATAAGTGGTGATCAGGCGCTTTCTGGAAATGTTATCAAAATCGCCAATTCAGCAATGTACAGAGGATTTTCTCCTGTAACCAATACAAAGGCCGCAGTTGTTCGGTTGGGACTGTCAGAGGTTGGCAGGATTGTTTTTACTGATATCAATCAAAAAATGTTTCGCTCCAGGGATCCTAAACTAAATATACTTATGAAAAAATTATGGCAGCATTCCCTTGGGTGCGCCTTTGCAGCCGGAATGCTTTCCCAGAGCCTTGATTTCGGGGTAATGCAGAATCAGGCTTTTTCAGCCGGATTATTTCATGATATAGGCAAATTAATCATTTTGAGGGTAATTGATGAAAAGAAACGAAAAAATAAGGCACTTGTCGTTCCGCAAGATCTTGTTATTGAAGCCATGCAGAAACTGCATATGAAATATGGAGCTAACCTGCTGCAGAACATACAACTTCCAGAAGTCTTTGCTGTAATAGCTCGAGATCATCATCATGAAGAGTTCGATGCTCAAAACTACACCCTTGTTCTAGTACGTATGGCAAACCATATCTGCCATGCTATGGGAATCGGGCTGGTGCATAACCCTTCGCTCCTTTTGCTTCACCAGCCTGAAGCGAAGGTTTTGGAGGTAAGTCATGCTGAGTTGGATCAGGTGCAAAAATTTTTGGAAACAGCTACAGGTGTTTTTGAGTAATGAAAGGGCTGTTCTGCTGATATCCACCTATTTCACGACTAAGCAGATATTTTCGCTATTTTTTTAGCTTATACTTAATTATCCTTAAAAATTTCAATCCTATAACTCCATCGGATTTCAACTTATCAGAAAGCTATTCAGGCAGCCTTGTACGATTCAAAACCGAATCATTTTTTATATACAGGTATTTTGCTTCTTGTTGAATTTTGGATTCCTTGGTAGTTTGTCCCAGATTTTTCCCCTTTTAGCCCGCATCTCTCATGCTTTTTTGAAAATTATGCAAACAGATTGCGTGTCCATGGCATGTTGTCTACGTGAAGGGTCGTTTTTTCATATTCAAAAAAGTCAGCTTTTAGGGTGAGTGCATTTTGCTGTATCAGCATAGTTAATGTGCACACATAGCTATTACGGTTTTCATACCCGGTGGCTTATGTATTACAGCAAATATGCCAATGTGAGAAATACTGGCTAGATTTCAGACATCCATCCAGACCACCATCAATGCCGTATCGTTTGACCTGTAGAAGCTCTCTTCACTGCATTTCAGCGATGTAACGTTGTAATGGTTTCAAAGATCTACCGAAATTATCGGGAAGAATTGCGCCGTTTAAGTGTTATGGTTCAACGTGCTGATAATGCAGATGTTTTTTATTTTACGTAAGATCTGTATTATTTTGAGAATATAGAGGAGTGACCTATGCCGGGACAATCAACAGATTCATCTCTTATTTCTTTACTGGCAGAGTATGGCAAGGAAAGGGAAAATCTGATTCCGTTACTGCAGGAAGTGCAGGAACGTTTTCAATTTCTTTCTCCTGAAGCCGTACGTGCTGTTGCAGATCACCTGGATCTTTCTGAAAACGATGTATATGGCGTAGCTACATTTTATGCCCAGTTTCGTTTTGTTCCTCCAGGTTTGCATCATATTAAAGTGTGCGAAGGAACAGCTTGCCATGTCCGTGGAAGCGATCACATTTTGGAAGCTGTGGAGCGCAGTATCGGTATTAAACCAGGCCAGACAAGCGAAGACGGGTCTTACAGTCTGGAGAGGGTTGCCTGTTTTGGTTCATGTGCCTTGGCTCCTGTTGTTGTGGTTGACGATAAGGTTCATGGACGCATGACAGGCAACAAAACACAAAAGCTCATTGAGGAAGAAGAATGAGTTTCCAGACCATACAACAGCAGGCAAAAACAGAGTGGGAATTATTTGATCGTCCCGACCGGTTTCGTATCCTTGTTGGCTCTGCAACCTGTGGCAGGGCAGCCGGCTCCCAGGAAGTTATTGAGAAGTTCAGAGAAGAGCTTGCCAATCGACATCTTCTGGCGGAAACAGACATTTATGAAGTGGGCTGTCTTGGCCTTTGTTACGCTGAAGTGCTTGTCGAAATACAGGGAAAAGATGGCAGGCGTATTCTATATCAAAGCGTGGAACCCAGGCGCGTGGCTGATCTGATAGATGCACAGCTTGTTCAGGGCGGAATATATGAACCCCTTGCCATGGCATGTACTCAGAGCGAAACAGATACGAGCATTCCAGCATTTTCAGATCTGGAAATCATGCAATCGCAGGTTCGTATTGTGTTACGAAACTGTGGTATTATCGACCCGACCAATGTTGAACATTACATCGCACGTGGCGGTTATAGTGGTTTAGCCAGAGCCTTGCAGATGTCAGCAGATCAGGTGATTGAAGAAATTCAGCAGTCCGGTTTACGTGGTCGAGGAGGTGCAGGATTTCCCACTGGCATGAAATGGAGTTTTGCCCGGCGTACTGAAAGTGATCGGAAATATGTAATCTGTAACGCAGATGAGGGCGACCCGGGTGCTTTTATGGATCGTTCCGTACTTGAGGGTGATCCCCATGCTGTCCTTGAAGGCTTGCTCGTTGCCGGATATGCCATCGGAGCTGATACTGGCTACGTCTACTGTCGGGCTGAGTACCCTCTTGCCATTGAACGGCTGCAGCAGGCCATAGTCCAGATGCATGAAAAAGGTTTGCTTGGTGCAAATATTCTTGGCTCAAACTTTTCATTCAGCATCAAAATCAAAAAGGGCGCAGGAGCTTTTGTCTGTGGTGAAGAAACGTCCCTTATGCAGTCCATTGAAGGGAAACGTGGGATGCCCAGATCAAAACCACCGTTTCCTGCTGTTTCCGGTTTATTTGAAAAGCCTACAAATATTAATAATGTGGAAACACTGGCTGCGGTATCTGCCATCATGGAAAAAGGCGCAGCCTGGTATGCAGGATATGGTACTGAAAAGAGCCGGGGTACAAAAACATTCGCCCTGGCAGGCAAAATTACGCGTACCGGACTTATAGAAGTACCCATGGGCATATCTTTGCGAACAATTATCGAAGATATTGGCGGTGGAGTATTGGATGGAAAGACGTTCAAGGCTGTGCAGACAGGGGGCCCGTCCGGTGGATGTATCCCCGCACAGTACATTGATCTTCCCGTGGACTATGAGCATCTTGCAGAGGTCGGATCTATTATGGGGTCCGGCGGTATGATTGTTATTGATGAAGCATCCTGTATGGTCGATATGGCCCGCTATTTTCTGACATTTACGGAAAATGAATCCTGTGGGAAGTGTGTGCCTTGCCGTATGGGGACCCAACATCTGCTTAACATCCTTACTGATATAACCCAGGGAAAAGGTAAACCTGAACATCTGGATACGTTACGAAAGATTGGCGCAACCATGAAAAACGGTTCGCTGTGCGGACTCGGTCAGACAGCGGCAAATCCAGTACTGACCACTCTGACCCATTATGAGGATGAATACCTAGAACACATTGACAATTTAAAATGCCCGGCTGGAGCCTGCAGATCATTGATTCATTTTTCCATTGATGCAGCACAGTGTACCGGTTGCGGGGCATGTTCCCGTGCGTGTCCTGTAGATGCCATCAGCGGAACAAGGAAAGAACCGCATGCTATTGATCAGCAGACCTGTATCTGTTGCGGTTCCTGTAGAGATGCCTGTAAATTTGAGGCAGTGCTCGTCAGCTGACAGTGATGAAGCGCTCGTGTGTATCAAGGAGATGAAATGAGTATAATCAGTTTGACCATAGATGGCCTCGATATCGAGGTTCAGGAAGGCACTACAGTTCTCCAGGCTGCCCGTAAAGCAGGTCTTTCCATACCCACCATATGCGACCACAAAGATTTGAGTCCTTACGGAGCCTGTCGTATGTGTGTGGTGGAAATAGAAGGGGTGCGTGGCTTTCCAACTTCCTGTACGACTCCGGTTACGCCTGGCATGCAGGTTACAACACAGTCCGAGCAGTTAAGCACCTTACGGAACTGTACTCTTGAATTGATGTTTTCAGGGCATCCTAACAGCTGTCTGAAATGTCCCCATCGTGAATTATGCGAGGAGGAACGTCCTCAGGCAACTAAAGCCGCCCGCACCACCAGGTGTGGTTTTTGTGCAAACAGGGATGAGTGTGAACTGCGTGAAATGGCTCTTGACTCAGGTCTGAATGAATTAGATCTTCCAACCATATATTCTGCGCATAAGCTGGAGCGTGACGATCCGTTTATGGACAGAGATTATAACCTCTGTGTGCTTTGCGGCAGGTGCTGGAGGATTTGTGAGAAAATTCACGGCAAACCTGCAATAAACATTATACATCGAGGGAAATGGGCAAGAATTGGTACGGCATTTGACAAAAGTCATCTGGATTCTGGATGCGTCTTCTGCGGTGCCTGTGTCGATATTTGCCCCACCGGTACCCTGACAGACCGTTTTGCCCGCTGGCAGGGTAAACCTGATCAGAGTGTGGCAACAACCTGTCAGTTATGTCCCCAGGGGTGTTCAGTGCAGGCACAAAGTAAAGACGGACAGTTGCAGGCCTATACCATGCCAGGGTTTGATAAGGAAGATCGTTTGTGTCTGTTAGGCCGTTTTGGTGCTGCTCAGATTCTCAGCTCCAGTAAACGGATTACTCGGCCGCTGGTACGTGAAGGAGATGATCTCATTCCTGTTGACTGGGATTATGCATATCAAACAATCTCTCAAGGACTGCTCGACGCCAATGGCACAACCGTGTTCCTGATCAGTGAAACCACTTCCAGGGAAGAGAGGTACCTGTATGCTCGACTTGCTTCCAGTGTTCAAGGTCTGCTACTTTCCTGTACTACAGAAGCTGGCCCTGATGATCCCAAAATTCAAGAGCTGGCGGCATCCATTGAACAGGGTAAAGTCAAGGCCGTGGTTACCAACGGCTTTTTCATCAGCAAGGAAATTCTGAACAAGACTGCTTTTTCACTGGTCATTGACTGCATGGAGTCAGAATTACTGGAAACGGCACAGGCCGTACTTCCTGCTGCAGTTCTTTGCGAAACCCAGGGCTCTTATCGCTCTGCCGATGGAACAGTGAAACAATTGCGTCAATGTTCACAAGCTCCTGGGGATGCCCGGCCGGAATGGCAGATTGTCTGTTCACTTGCTCAAAGCCTTGGCAAAGAGGGTTTTGAATTTGATGTACTTGATGCTGTTACACGGTTAGTAGACAATGATGCGCCACCAGCTGCATTGGAAAAAGATCCGCGTGAAAACAGCCGCGAAATAGTTACTCGTTTCAGAGGGCATTACGTAGCTGATATTGTTCCAAGCCTTGCTGCTTTCGATGTACCGGTAACACTTGCCAACGATGCAGGCGACGGACGTAAGAAAGGATTTGCCCTCCTTGAAAAACAGGAGATTGTACCCAATATGCATTTTCTTACCATAGAGGCCCCGCAGGTTGCCAGGTTTGCCCAGCCCGGTCAATTTGCAATTCTCATGGCACGGGAAACTTCTGAACGCTCTCCTTTTACACTGGTCGACTGGGATAAGGAACAAGGAACCATTTCCCTGGTCATTGAGGAGGTCGGTCGCTCCAGCCGAGAACTCGCATCGCTTCGCGCAGGCGAACACATCGCCCATGTGAGCGGTCCTCTCGGGTTACCCATGACCATAGAAAATACAGGTACTGTCTTTCTTGGCGGAGGCTGTTATGGCATAGGCGCCATATATCCTCTGGCCAGGGCCTTCAAGGAGGCCGGCAATAGAGTGATCTGTGCAATTGAGGCAGCATCGTCCTATCTGCTGTATCGCCAGGATGAACTGGCTGAGGTGTGTGACCATCTCCTTGTCGGCACTAAAGACGGTAGCCTCGGGATTCACGGAGGAATAGCGGAAATTGTGTCAGCTATTTCTAAACAGGAACAGATTGATCAATGTGTCATTATTGGCTGTACGTTTATGATGCGCATGGTCACGAAGCTTACCAAATCCCTGAACATTCCCACCCAGGTCGCTTTAAACCCCATTATGGTCGATGGTACTGGCATGTGTGGCGCCTGTCGTGTGTCCATTGATAATCAGACCCAATTCGCATGCGTTGATGGCCCGATATTTGATGGCCACAGCGTAGATTGGGATGAACTGGCCTTACGTCGTTCTGCTTATCGACGTCAGGAAGTTCAGGCGCTTCCCCAGACTGTGGATTTAAATGCCCTCATGCATTCCCATTCCGGTGGGTGCGGGTGTGGCCGAAAAAACGATTAATGTATGCTCTAAAAAATGGTTTCCCTGTCTGATTCCAGGAGAGGTTCATGCAACGTATCGTTATGCAGGCTGTATAAAACGATACGTTGCATGTCAGTCCTGAACAGACTGGCCATTTTTTTAAAGATACTAACTTGCGGAGTTTTTGATGAAATCAACCAACGAATCCGTATCTGAAGTACCTCAAAAAGCAAAAGGCAGGGTGAAAATACCCCGTCAGCCCATGCCGGAACAGGATCCCCGTCGTCGCCGAACGAATTTTGAAGAAGTACCACGGGGATATAGTGAGGAAGTTGCCATGCTTGAGGCTTCCAGATGTATTCAATGCAAGAAACCTGGTTGTGTGCAGGGATGTCCGGTCAATATTAACATACCAGCATTTATCAAAGAGATTGCAGAAGGGCGTTTTGTTCAGGCTCTTGGAAAGCTCAAAGAGTATACAGCACTACCTGCTGTTTGCGGACGGGTCTGTCCCCAGGAAAGTCAATGTGAATCGCGTTGTATTCTCGGTAAAAAAGGCGAACCCGTAGCCATTGGCCGCTTGGAACGTTTTGCTGCTGATTATGCCCGCCAGAATAATGGTGTTCCTGAGAACAGGCATGCATCTCCAACCGGTAAAAAAATAGCGGTGGTGGGTGCCGGACCAGCAGGTATAACCGTAGCAGGTGAACTGGTAAGCCGAGGGCATGAGGTTGTCATGTATGAGGCCCTGCATCTGGCTGGAGGTGTCTTGATGTACGGCATTCCCCAATTCAGACTCCCAAAAGAAATTGTGCAGTATGAGATCAATAGTCTAAAAAATCAAGGGGTCACCATCCATACAGACTATGTAATCGGCAAAAGTGAAACGGTTGATCAGCTACTTGCAATGGGCTTTGACGCTGTATTTATTGGAACCGGTGCTGGCCTGCCTTCCTTTCTCGGAATTGAAGGTGAGAATGCCACAGGCGTATTTTCAGCCAATGAATTTCTTACCAGGGCAAATCTGATGCGAGCCATTGATTTCCCTCGATTTGCCACCTCTCCGGTGCAGGCTCATCGGGCTGTAACTGTTGGAGGGGGAAATGTGGCCATGGATGCCGCACGAACTGCTTTACGTATGGGGGCAGAATCTACCATTGTGTATCGTCGAAGCAGGGAGGAGATGCCAGCCAGGGGAGAAGAAATACATCATGCTGAAGAGGAAGGCGTTAACTTTCATCTACTGACCAATCCGGTTCGCATTGTCACCGATGAAAACAATCAGGTTACAGGTGTTGAATGTTTGCAAATGGAGCTTGGTGAGCCGGATTCCTCCGGAAGAAGACGCCCTGTACCTGTGGAGGGGAGTGAATTTATTGTACCTGCTGACACGGTTATCATTGCCATAGGTAACAAGCCAAATCCCCTGGTGCCGCAGACATCTCCTGAAATTCAAACAAGTAAATGGGGCACCATTCTTGCCAATGAAGAGACTATGATGACTTCAAAACCAGGAGTTTTTGCAGCAGGCGATATCGTTTCCGGTGCTGCTACAGTTATCAGCGCAATGGGGCAGGGAAAAATCGCTGCAGGCGCCATCCACAGTTATCTCTCCAAGTAACTGTTATCATCACCTTATAAAACAGCCCTGTTTTCCATGGAACGACATGGGAAACAGGGCTGTTTTTATATCCCCTTTCTGCCTGTCTGCAAAGGGGATATTCTGCCTTTTTTACAGCAATATAACAACGAGCAGTATAACCTCGTTATATACTTTCAGGTTGCGGATCATCTGCTAGAGTTTCTTCAGGACGAGCATAGATCAAAAATATAACGAATACTGCAAAGGCGATTACTACGCTGGCAATATTGGAAGGCATGGCAGGCAGACCAAATCCGATTTTTGCCTGGAGGATAAACGCAGCATCAACCGCGGTCATAAAGGTGGCAGGAATGGAGCATATCCAGTGCAGTTTGTTCTTCTTGGCCAGGTAGATAGCTGCACTCCACAGAACCAGCATGGAAAGCATCTGGTTGGACCAGCCAAAATAGCGCCAGATGATTTTGAAATCAACCTGGGTGATGAGAAAGGCAATGATAAAAAGGGGAATGGCAATCAGCAGACGTTTTGCAATTTTAGACTGATCCATTTTAAAAGTTTCAGCAATAATGAGACGAGTGGAACGGAAGGCTGTATCACCGCTGGAGATAGGCAGGATAACCACGCCCATTATTGCAAGGAATCCGCCAAGTGGGCCAAGTAATGTGTTACATGCTTCATTAACAACTGCAGACGGTGTTCCTGATGCAATAACAGCATTCATGGCTTCAGGGCCACTGTAAAAGCTCATACCTACGGTGGCCCAGATAAGAGCAATGATGCCTTCAATGATCATTGAACCATAAAAGACCTGACGCCCATGGTTCTCGTTACGAATGCATCGTGCCATAAGTGGGGATTGGGTTGAATGAAATCCACTGATAGCACCGCAGGACAGGGTGATAAAAAGAAGTGGCCAGATAGCTTTATTACCAGGATGAGTATTGGTGGCGAAATCCAGATTTGGAAGAATATCATAGCCGTGATAAATCAGCCCTCCCATGATACCGATGGTCATAAAGAGTAGCAATGCGCCAAAAACAGGATATAACCGACCTATAATCTTATCGATGGGAAGCACAGTTGCAATGAAGTAATAGAAAAAAATACAACCTATCAACAACTGTACATTGAATCCGGTCAGATTACTCAGCAGTTTTGCTGGGCCAAGAATAAAGACAACGCCTACAAGCATGAGGAGAATAATAGAAAATATACGTAGCACCTGCCGAGCTGTCATACCCATGTTATCTCCAACAACTTCTGGTATGGATTTCCCCCCGCTGCGAATGGAAAGCATGCCACTGAAATAATCGTGCACACCTCCGGCAAAGATACTGCCCACCACAATCCAGATCAGAGCCGAAGGACCATACAATGCTCCGAGAATTGGACCAAATATCGGTCCCAGACCAGCAATATCAAGAAGCTGGATAAAAAATACCTTCCACGTCGGCATGGATATATAATCCACACCATCTTCCTGCACCATACATGGTGTTTTTCTATTGGCATCAATTCCAAAAATTTTTTCGACAAAAACGCCGTAGGTAAAATAGCCGAGTATAAGTAACCCGACACAGGTAAAAAAAAACGCCATGGGACAACCTCCTTTTGTGTAATGGCTTAACCTGCGGTAACTCGATTTGCTGTGTCCTTCATGTAGGAGAATGGTGTACATATCAGAGATATAGTGTCTGTTATCTGCCAGAATACACCTTCGAGTTGCCTGCAGAGAAACGTGGCATTGCTTATCAATATGACCACTGAAAATAAAGCAAGCAGGTTGAGACAACCATTATTTGTAGCTGAGAGGTATAAACGCAGGGTTAAAATGCGCACAGATAGCGTTGAAATGCATCAGGCGGAGATGTTCTTTGTTGAAAAGATGGTGTCTGTCATTGCCAATTTCTCCTGATCTCTTACAATATACGTAACTGGTTATAAAAACAAGTTTACGGGTTGCTGATACAGGTGAAATATATACAGGAGGGTAGGCGTATGACGAAGCAAATGTCGTATACAAAAATTGAGAATGACATCCTTCCAAAATTCAGAAAAAACATGAACCTTGCTGAATCCACTGAAGATGTAAAAAAATTTTTCAGCTATGCTATGCAGGAGTTGCTTGGTAGAGTGTTTTCTGATGATTTTATGCCAACCTATGATGATATTCAATTGCAGCCAGGTCACAGTCCCCCGTATCTTTTAAGTGATGCGATATGTCAGCTTGAGAAATATACTGCCATTTGGGACCATTCAGATCTGGCAGAAATTTTACTGCGTTTTGCAAAGATGGCGAACCATCGCTATGATCATCTCGAGAAAAAGCCTGAAAAAACCGAAGCGAAGATAAGAATGTGAATAACGTTCAATGGCAACATACAGGCTGTTGACGCAACAATTTGGCTGCCCGAAGAACAGGCAAAATTGGATGTTATATTTTACAATTGGACCTTTAAAAGAGCAGCAACGCTGCTCTATATAAATTTTCAATGCTACCCGTGCTCAAAAAACATACAGGGTAACTTGTTTTTCTTTGCGTATAATCAATAATATGAACCAGTGTGATTACACTCCTAGGGCTTCAGCAGCTCTATCGTAATCATCTGCTTTAACATAAATAAGGTAACCATAACTTCCTCTTCCATCGGTTACCCCACTGGTAGCATAAACATTAATATTTGCTTCATACAATTGCTGATGCAACTTTGCCAGAGCCCCTAACTCATCGTCCCCCTGAATAAGTAAAGCATGATGTGGACCGTCCATATTCATTCCTGACAGTTCTGCCTCACGGATCAATTTCGCTGGTTCCTCTGGGAAAAGGGCCAACTGTGTAGAATTGGGACCAATAGGGACTGCGGAAAACGCCAGTTGATTTATTCCCCTGTCAGCGAGCATATTCAGCAACGTATAGGCCTCTCCGGGTTGATCTGGCAGTGTTACATAAAAATATTGAACCCTCTTAATAGTTAGCGACATATTTCTTCCTCCTTTATTTCAGGATAAGAATTTTGTTTCTCTCCTAATAATAGGCCGTTATCCCAGACACTGTCAATGTTAGTTGCCTGTCCCTGCTTGGGTAAGGGTCACTGAAAAAATAAATTATCCAATCTTGGTGGATCTATGATTACTTGCTGTTGACTGTGTAGCATAGGTGATTAACCCTATTGATATGTTTGTCTTTTATCTCTTGGATATTAACATGGGGGTATTCAATCATGTCAATGCAGAGGAGTGTATTTCTTTTTAAAAGCGGGCGGCTTCTTAACCATAATTGTAGAGGATAAACCTATGAGTACATATGGATTTCTTGGCCTTGGTATTATGGGTACAGCTATGGCCACCAACCTGATTCAAGCTGGTTTTGATGTGACAGTATGGAACAGAACAAACACAAAATGTGCCCCTTTGGTTGAACTGGGGGCCAAACAGGGAGAATCTGCTGCAGCTGTTGTTGCAGGATGCGACATAACTTTTGGGATGGTCTCAGATCCTGAGGCTGCCCTTTCTCTATGTTTTGAGAAGGGTGGGGTTCTTGAAGGAATTACTGAAGGAAAATCGTATATTGATGTTTCAACTGTCGACCCTGACACTGCTTCCACAGTTTACAAAGCAATACAGAATAAAGGTGGCAGATACCTTGAAGCTCCGGTTTCGGGTAGCAAGCAACCGGCAGAAGATGGAACATTGGTTTTTCTCTGCTCAGGTGATGAATCCCTGTATAGCGATGCTCAGGAAGCCTTGGATGTAATGGGAAAAAAATCCTTTTATTTTCCCTTAATCGGGCAGGGTGCCCAGATGAAATTAATCATTAATATGGTCATGGGGACTATGATGACCGCATTTGCCGAGGGGCTTTCGCTTGGGCAAAAAGTTGGACTTCAGCCAAACGATATTATTGATGTTATTGCACAGGGGGCGATCAATAATCCGATGTTCCAGCTTAAAGGCCCTCGTATGACCGAGGGGATGTTTGCCACCGCATTTCCTTTGAAGCATATGCAGAAAGATATGCGCCTGGCCTTGTTATTAGGAGATGCACACAATCAGCCTCTCCACACAAGTAGTGCGGCAAACAACGCTTACATCAGGGCTAAGCAAAACGGGTATGGTGAGGAAGATTTCTCTGCAGTAATAAAAAATATTGAAAAATAGTAAAGAGTTACAGGCTAACACTCTTTATCGCTAAGGATTTCTCTCTAACGTTTCAGGTGGCGGTAAGCAAATCTTGTCTATGAGGAATACAAAAAGAAATGGTTGTTCCCTTGTTCGGGAAACTTTCTATATGTATACCGTATTGTGGTCCATAGATGTGTTCGAGTCTGAAATGGGAGTTGCGTAAACCAATACCACATGTGCTGGAATCCATTTCCCGGCGATCGAGCAGTGTTTCCAGGACTTTTTCTGATATTCCTGCTCCATTATCCTGGACAGTGACGTGTAATTCATTGTGAAGATTTTGAATATTCATGCCTACGGTCCCTCCACTTTCACGGACTTTCAAGCCATGTTTGATGGCATTTTCAATCAATGGCTGAATGATAAGTGAAGGGATCGGCCACTGTTCACAACCTGGTTCAACCTGTATATCGACCTTTATGAGTTCACCAAAACGCGCCTTCTCTATGGCGAGGTAGGCGTGTATCTGCTCCAGTTCATCGGCAAGGGAAATAAAACCACGACTGGAATCAAGGTTCTGGCGCATGTAAAAAGACAAGTCGAGGATAAGTTCTCTGGCTTTGTCTGGGGCTGTGCGACAGAATGAAGCGATGGTATTCAGTGAATTAAAAAGAAAATGTGGATTGATCTGTGCCTGGAGATGTCGTATTTCGGCATGGGCAAGTAACTTATCTTTAATCTGAATGTCTTCAAGTTCAAGTTGAATGGAAAACAGATCTGCCAGGCCTCGGGCAACCTCAAAAAGAATGGTATTCAACGCAACTGTTGCTGAACCGTAAAATTTTACTGTCCCTACAATTTTCCCACTTTTTTTAAGGGGAACAATAATCGCAGAATGGAAAGGGCAGTCTTCATGCTGACATCCAATGAGTTCTTTCTGTTTAAGGAATATAGCTGAACCTGAGTCAATCACCCGCCCTGTAGCCCGCGTGGAAATGGGATTTTCCGGCAGGTGATGGTCGTTTCCCTCTCCTACATGGGCAAGAACATGGGTTGCGTCGGTTACAGAGACCGCGACCACCGGCAGTTTATCATAAATGACCTGTGCCATGGCCTTGGCACTTTCAACATTTAATCCTGCACGCAGGTAACCCACAGTAGTATTTGCAATGTCAAAAATTTTCTGGGTCTGGTCTGAGTCTCGACGTTCCCGATATCCTTTAAGGGTGTTCAGGACATGTACAAATAAAGTCGCCCCCAGACTGTTGCCAATAATCATGGGCCAGGCAATGACATGAACCAGTTCTCTGGCATCATCTATGGGCCGGGAGAACAACAGCACTAACCCCATGTGCATTATTTCCGCAGCAAAAGTCAGAATAAAGGCAATTCTCCAATCCATGGACCTGTCTTTAAGATAAGCATGGACGAGCCCTGCGAGAATCCCTTCGAGAACAGTGGCCAGGGAACAGGCGAGGGTGCTGAATCCCCATGGGTCAATGAGAAATCGATGGGCACCTGCTATGAAGCCCGCGCCAAAACCAACAACCGGGCCGCCAAAAAGACCGGCTGTTATAACGGCCATGGCCCGTAGGTTGGCAATGGAATTAAATATGGCATTCCCACTATATGTGCCGAGTATTCCGATAAAACCGAAAAAAATAATCAGAAAAACTCGGTTATATGCGGAGTCACGACGAAAATTCAGCTCCTGGACAGGGGAGAGTGTCAGTACGACAAAGGCACCGGCAATCAGCAGACCAACGTGTTTGAGCAACAGGGTGATGAGGGCTGTAATAGTCATTGAATCAAACTTGCGTGAAATACATGCATGAAAAAACTGAAAAATCAGGATGAACATCAGAGCCCAAGTTTCATTTTGAACTCTCTGACCCGGGAACGGCTGACTGCCAGTTCTGTCGCAAAACGATCATCCATGATGAGATTATATTTACCATGAAACCAGGGGCTGAATTCTTTGATAGCGTTGAGATTCACGAGAATTGCACGGTGGACGCGGAAAAAAGACGAGCCGGCAAGATGCTCTTCCAGCTTATCCATGGTAGTGATGCCATGAATTGGCAGTGCTTCGTTGGAGGTGTGGACAAGGATATGATTGTCCGCATAGCTGCAGAAGACTATCTCTTCGGGCGAAAGCAGTCGCATTTTGCCTTTCTTTTCAACGGAAATTTTAATCAGTTCTCTGACCGGTGGAGATACTTTGTCCAGCAGAACTTGCAACTGTTGTTCAATAAAGCTGTTATTTTTCTGGGCAATAAGAGTTCTGACTTTTTCCAGGGTTTGCGCAAGGCGGCGGGAAGACAACGGTTTCAGAATATAATCTACCGCACTGGCTTCAAATGCCTGTATGGCGTAATTATCAAAGGCTGTAGCAAATACATAATGTGGCTTTGGGGCTGTCTCAGATGCGAGTGCTTTGATGACCTCGAAACCATTGCGGCCCGGCATTTGAATATCCAGAAAAACAAGATCCGGTTTCAGCTCTTCAATTTTAGCTATGGCTGCTGTAGCAGAATCAGCTTCATCAATGATGTCTATTCCCTCATAGGCGGAAAGCAAGAAGCGTAATTCATCGCGGGCTGGGGCTTCATCATCAACAATGATACATCGGATATGCATAATTAATACAGTGTGCAACTTAAATGATTGTGGAACGTGTCCTGTACCTCATCAATGTACCGATAAAATTAAGGAGAAACAAGAAGTATTACCAGCGATGCCGTGTCCCATTATGGCCCCTGCAAAGCAAAGGTGGAGCAAAAATGACACAAAACTGTTTGGGGTATAAATTGAATGCCAGAAAAAGACACTGTTGTTAAATCTTTTCCTGATTATGTTATCTCCCCTATCCCGTGTCTTTATTCAGGTAAAAAAGCATTCAGTGATGTTGCAGAACTCATATCGAGTTGAACAAAAATCGATCTTGTGTGTGTATTTTGCACTATACAAATAGCTATTCTGTTCTATTTTTATTCTCTACATGAGTTCGTTCGGATTCAAGACTGTGCAAGGGGATTGCTCCGAGAATGATCACCTGTAATCAAATCTCACTATGTCACAGTGCAGTCCTCTCTTTCTGGCGTATATAATGTGTCGTTGAGAAATCCGAAATCTATGTGGTTACGTTTTTGCACCACCGCAATGTTGTGTAAATCAGTTTTTCACCAAAACCCTTTGACTGGATGGATACTTACCATGAAAAGGGAATTTATTAAGGAGTGTTGGCAGAATGAAAGTACAAAAAGTGGTTGACGATATCTATCGTCTTGCAGTCAATATTGAAGATGAGAACTACCTCTTTGAAGGAATTTGGCCTATTCCAAATGGAATCAGCATTAACAGCTACCTGATCAAAGGGGAAAAGAATGTGCTCATCGATTTGACCCAGGATATTATGGACTTCCCTAAAGCAATTGCTGAACAGATGGAAGACGCATCCCTGACAGTCGAAGATATTGACATCATAGTCGTTAACCACATGGAGCCTGATCATTCCGGCTGGTTGCGTGAGTTTTGTAAGAAAAACAGCAAAGGTGTTATTTATTGCACCAAAAAGGCAATTCCTTTACTCCAAGCTTTTGGCGATGTTCCGCCAGAAAGGGCCATTGCCATTACAGATGGCATGACTTTGGAAATTGGTGATTATGAACTCCAGTTTTTTGATACCCCAAATATTCACTGGCCAGAGACTATGATGACCTATGAAAAGAAACGCGGGATTCTTTTTGCCTGTGATGCGTTTGGGTCATATGGAAAGGTTGAAGATGATACCATCTTCGACGACCAGCTATCTCAGGAAAAACATCAGTTTTTTGAAAAGGAAGCGTTGCGCTATTATGCAAATATCGTGGCGACATTTTCTCCTTTTGTCCTCAAGGGACTTACCAAACTTTCAGGGTTGGACATAAAGGTAATCTGCCCCTCCCATGGTATCATCTGGAGAGACAATCCCGGTGTCATTATTGATCATTACAAACGCTACGCTGAGTACAGCAAAGGACCGGCAGAGAGAGAAGTCACTCTGGTCTGCTCAAGTATGTACGGTAATACCAAGTCCATGATGAACCTGGTTGTTGAAACGCTGAAAAAACGGCAGATACCGGTACATGTCTACCAGGTACCCGGTGACGATATCGGCTATATTCTTGCAAGTGCCTGGAAGTCCGCCGGCCTGATTTTCGGAATGCCTACCTATGAGTACAAGGTCTTTCCGCCTATGTCCCACGTTATAGAAGAATTGCTGGTGAAAAAAGTCACCAATAAGAAGGTTTTTCGTTATGGCTCTTATGGCTGGGTAGGTGGAGCACAACGTGACTTTCAATCCAAAATTGAAAAATCAGGTTGGGACCTGCTCAGTTTTTACGAATGGCAGGGAGCACCCACAGAGGAAGATAAGGAAAATATGGTCAAAGCCCTTGATTCATACTGTGATGAACTGATTAAATTTACAGAATAAATTGTATATCAAGCGGCCACGTACCCAACGTGGCCGCTTGATTTTTTATGCCTCATATCAAGTTGATGAACAACAACTCGAAAAGTTTTGAGAATGACGGATTAGTCCTGTTTGGTCAAGGCCACCAGAAGTGGACAATCAATACTCACAGACTCACCTTTACGATATCTGTTGAGCACTTGCTGTGATTTTTCAGCAAGTTCCCTACGAACCTCTCTTCTCTTCCCTTTGATGCGAGCTATGCGCATACTGTCATACAGGGTTGTTTGATGTCGCATCCAGGCAATAACAGCAGCCGCAACCTTGCGCTCAATGGGTAGCCTGGAAGTCCTGGCGACTGTTCCAGATCCCACAGGCGTGGCATGTTTAGTTACGGCCAGGGCTAATTTTTCTGCGATTGGTGCATGTTGGGCAGGAAACCGAAGGTAGTCAAGGGTGGCCTGATAAAATTCTTCAACATATGCTTCATGCTTTTTCTGCCTGCGTTTTTGCTCAGCTTCTCTGCGTTTGCTGTATTCAGGAGCATTACGTTTCTCTTCAATTTCTTTCTGTCCTGCTGTAATGTGCTCTTTTTGTATCCATATTCCCATAGAGATGTCCCTTTTTCTCTTCTTAACCTGAACCTGCCAGTGCGGACCTCTTTTTTTCACATTTCTAGTCAGCGGTCCATCGCCAGCAGGTAAAAAAGCCCAGTTATCTGGTGGGATAAGGAGCTGATTATCTTCAGTAAGTACAGTACCCTCTTTATGGCCGGGCTTTACTATTCGAGTAGTATCTGGCATATTTTAGTATCTCTCAGGCTTTCATTCTATTTGCTATTAGGGGCGCGGAAAATAATAAATATCCAAAAATTGCGTAGTATATCGGTTTGGTGACGTCGTCGCCTCAATGGTTACATATTGGCCGTATTGACCTATTGAGGCGACGACGTTACCGAGTTGAGATATAAGCAAGATCCGATAATTTATTTTTCCGTGACCCTTACGTATAAGAAAGGGCTCTTGTTCAGGTGGCCGGCTTGCAGGCCTCATATTCCCGTTTCAGAAAAAAAAGAGCGGACTATATGCCAGCCGGATGATACGCGCAATTTTTTTCTCTTGTTATATACCATCTCCATTTCTTATCTTCTCAAGCTGCTATATTCCTTCCTGGTTACAGTGGAGTTTGCGATTTGATTTGTTCAGATATGTCAAGAGCGTAGTAATGAAGTTTTTTTTACGGTATATTGCACCGTGTCTTTTCCGTTGGATATAAGGACTTCCCTGGTTGAATCTGAAATGCTTGTGATTCAGTATTTAGCTGTACCAGCAAAACGCACACCTGCAGTATGCAAATGAACCGATCATTTTGTTGCGATTATTCACACCCTATTATGTTTCTCGTGACAGCTAAACAGAAAAAGCGATCCATCATCTCCCGTGGGATGCGTATATTGGCGTTGGCACTCCTAGGGGTTGTGTGTATTTTCAGTGTGACAGGTTATGGAGCTGAGGATATCAAAAATTTCAGCTTTAATATCCAGGGCCTTGAAGATTCATTACAACAAAATGTTTCTGCCTCACTGTCATTGCAGGAATTTCAATATACTGAGCATTATACCCCGGAACTTCTTGACAATCTGCTCAGCAATGCGCCTGATAAAATTCGAAATGCGCTTCAGCCTTTCGGTTATTACTCTCCCAAAATTTCGATTTCCCAATCTCAGCAGAATGGTCACACGACAGTGCTTATTCATATAGACAAGGGGGAGCCGATTCTTGTGCAATCAGTTGTCATAGACTGCATTGGTAAAGGATGCGAAAATCAACGTATACAAAAAGTTGTCAGTCAATTTCCATTGAGATCAGGTGATATTTTTAATCATCAGGTCTATTCCCGGGGCAAACAGCAGCTCATCACCAAGACGCTTGACCTTGGGTTCCAGAAGGCTTTTTTTGAGAAGAAGCAAGTAGCTGTCAATGAGGGAAATAAAACTGCTGATATCACATTACATCTTGATGTCGGGTTACAATACTATTTTGGTGCTATCACCTATAAATGCGGCTTTATCAAGGAACGTATTCTGAAAAGAATCACTGGATACAGGCAGGGAGATCCTTTTTCACCCAGGGCACTGACAACAATGCGGCAGGCTTTGCTGGCTACAGAGTACTTTGATACAGCTGAGGTTGAATATGACCTGAGCAAAGCTGACCAGGACGGCAATGTACCGGTCACAATCACATTGACACGCGGCAAAAGAAATCGCTACGGTATCGGTATGGGGTACGGTACAGACACCGGTATTCGTGGTTCTCTAGAATGGTATAACCATCGTTTGAACAAGTACGGCCATCAACTTGATCTGCAATGGCAGCCTTCGGAGCGGAAAAGTTATTTTGGAGGTATCTACACTATTCCCATAAGCGATCCCAATAAAGAGCGGGTTACAGTATTGGGTAAATGGGAAAATGAAAACTATGACAATACTGATACAGAAAGCCTGTCAACGGCAGTAAGCTATGATCACCTTCGTAAAAACGGTGAATATAGTATATATCTCCGTTATATCGATGAAGATTATACAATAGGCGGTGAAGATGGACAAAGTGCTGTTCTTGCGCCTGGGGCTAAAATTTCGTGGAGATGGGTTGATAATCGTATTAAAGCCAATCAGGGATTAAGTGTCACAGCAGAATTCTGTGGTGGCAACAAAAATTTTTTATCTGATACCACTTTTATTCAGGGATCAGTCAGTTCTAAAATTATTTTACGTTTTTTAGATCGATACCGTTTCATTGGTTTTGGTAAAGCTGGAGCTACCATTGCTGATACGTTTTACGATCTTCCCCCTACACTTCGATTTTATGCAGGTGGAGACCAAAGCGTTCGTGGATACGGCTACAAGCGTATAGGTCCTGAAGACAGTGAAGGCAATATCATAGGTGGTAAATACCTGTTGACCTATTCTGCTGAAATTGAGCGACAATTGTCAGACACCTGGGGCGTTGCCATGTTTCTTGACAGCGGTACAGCCACCAACGAATGGGACCACCTGGAAATGAAACATGGCGCTGGAGCAGGTCTTCGCTGGTACGCCTCGTTCGGGCAACTGCGCTTTGATGTGGCCAGGACCCTGGATGATGGTAATAATTGGAGAGTGCATTTTACATTAGGTGCAGACTTTTGAGAAGAATTGTACTGAGAACATGTCTCTATATTCTGCTGTTGATCGGGGTGCTACTGGTACTCGGCAGTACCACGACCCCAGGTTTGCGCATTCTGTATACAGTCGCCTCTTGTATTGCACCGGGGACTCTGGAAGCCTCTGCCATCCATGGAACTCTACTGAATAAAAGTGTTTTTGAAAATGTGCATTATCACTGGAAAGATGTGGATGTTACCATTTCAACGGTGAGTCTGGAACCTGTACTTTCCAGCTTATTTTCTCTTTCTCCCAAAGTCACAGCAGTACATATCGGAGACATGGTTATTGTTTCTGAAGAAACAGAAGAACCTTCCGACACTCACCTTGCGCTGCCTTTTGTATTACAAGTGGATAAGGCGTCCATGAACTCCCTGGTACTGTATAACACCGACGAAACAGAACCATATTTTATTTTGCGTAAAGCGGCCTTCAGCCAAGCTGAATGGCACAATGAGAAAATCACCTTTACCCACCTGGAAGGGGTGTATGCTGACGTTTCAGTTACCTTAACCGGTCAGATAGAATTATGGAAAAAATTTCCTCTGGAAGTCACGGGGGCATACTCAACTGATGTGCCTGGAATTGGGTATCTCCAGGGAACCGGCTCTGTAACAGGAGACTTTGCCTTGCTGAAGGCGCAAACCAGCCTGGAACTGCCAGTTAAAATGGATATGGAAGGTGAAATCGTATTCAGTGAACTTCAGGAGAATACGTGGAAGCTCCAGGCCATTGGCAAAGATATTTCTTTACAGAATATAAACGCTGACTGGCCGGCTGTAGAACTGCATGAACTGGACTGGAACGGCTATGGAACCTTTAAGGCTTTCCAGGCAGACTTCGACACATCTGTTACCTATGGGGATGTCCTCAATGCTACGGATATAACCGGCACTTTTGAGTTGGATGCAACGGGGTTACACGTTTCCTCCTGTCGTGCCCGTCAGGAAAATACAGAGTTTTCCGGAACAGGAAGTCTGCAATGGGAGAAAGGACTTCGCTGGGATATTGTTGTAAATGGTGAATCCATCGACCCCGGTATATGGTTTGCTCAGTGGCCAGGTAACCTCCATGGAAAACTTGCTCTGTCTGGTTCGTATGCCAAACAACTGTTGACTTCAGAGATATCTCTGAGTGAGCTCAGGGGTGTTTTGCGAAATTTTCCTGTTGATGCTTCTGCTGCTGTGAGTATCAAAGGTAATCAAATTGACGTTCATCAGGCACATCTGTACAGTGGTGATACCCATGTTACGGTGCAGGGAAGTCTAAATGGGCAAACAAATCTGGATGTTACACTGCAATCTCAAAACCTGAATGAACTTTGGCCCGGTATACACGGTAGACTGCACATAAAGGGCAACATGCAGGGCAGCATGCATCAGCCACTCATTGATGTGCAGGCATCAGGTAACGAAATAGCCTATTCTGAATTACAAATACAATCATTACAGTTGGCTGCCAAGGGTACCCCTTTTTCCCAAGAGGATTTTTCAGGAACTTTACATATTAGAGATATGAATATGAACGATTATCACCTGGATATCGTTCAATGTAAACTGCAGGGGGTGCATGGGAATTCAGTTTTGGATCTTTCTTTCAATAACGATGTGTCTAATGGAGAAATTGTACTTCAGGGACAGTATAAAGATACAGCTGTGAAAGGAAATATCCGCTCCTTTCATATCACTGATAAAAACTTTGGTGCATGGCAACTCTCGAGAGAAACAGAATTTATGCTCTCTACCGAAGCAAGTCATGTTGCCCCCTTCTGTCTTGCAAGTGAAGAGCAGGACAGAATTTGTCTGACAGCAGACAGCACCCTTGCTGCATGGCAGGTTGAATTGCAACAACTTCACCTTTCTTTACGTAACGTAGAAGAGGTACTTGACAGACCTATCCCACTTGAAGGCGCTCTTGTTGGGAAGGGTTCTTTCAAGGGTAAAGGTTCTGTCTTAGAGCAAGCACAAATGGAACTGTTTTCAGAAAAGGCGAACCTTACAGGCTTTATGGCCGATGAAATTGAAATTTTCAGAGAGGTTGGCGCGATTAGCAGGTTGGAATTTATTGAAAAACAGTTGATTGCGGACCTTGATATTCATTTTCAGAACGATGATTCCCTCAAAGGCAAACTGCTCTTAAACAATTTTGACCCCGGTAATTTCAAGCCGGCGGATACTCTGCTTAATGGACAGATTATTGTGTCTTTGCACGATATTTCAGTGATTAATCCGATCACTGAAGGGTACGCGATTTTACAAGGCACTCTGCAGGGGGAGCTTCACCTGGAAGGGACCCTGGCTGACCCTTTAGTATCCGGGCAGCTCGGTCTTGAAAATGGAGTTGCGGACATTGTTCCTTTGGGTATCACTCTTGATCCTGTTGTTGCCTCTGTGACAGGGGATATGAAGGAGGTCGAGCTGTCAGCTCAGGCCCATTCAGGTAAAGGTGATATAACCGTTACAGGCTCGTTCTCTCCTGTAAATGGTTGGCAGCAACCCATTACAATTCGTGTACAGGGAAAAGATTTTGAAGCTGTTCGCCATTCCTATGTAAAAGCTGAAATTTCACCTACGCTCATATTTTTACTCTCTCCTGAAGAATTGCAGGTTCATGGAGATATACATATTCCTTTTGCTGAAATTTCACAAAATGAAGAGAATACTCCCATTCGGCCTTCCAAGGATGTTGTCATTGTCGATGAATCTGCACCAACCGCAAATGATAGCTGGCCATTGTATGCCAATATCAAGATAATAGCCGGTGATGATGTTTCCATTGATGCCTATGGGCTTCGGGGAAAAATACGGGGGCAGTTGGAAATTGCTGATCGGCCTAATTCGCTGCCCATTGGAAATGGCGTTGTGCGAGTAGAAAACGGTACATTTACCCTATACGGTAAACGACTGGATATCGACGTAGGCCGCCTTATTTTCACAGGAAATCCCCTTGATAATCCAGGCCTTGAGGTTCACTCGGAAAAACGTGACAACGGAACCACTGTGGGCGTAAATGTCGGTGGTTTTCTTCAGAGTCCTGAAATACGTCTGTATTCAACGCCATATATGGAACAATATGAAATCCTTGCCAAGTTGCTCACCGGTACCTCAGCAGGTGGTGAATCCAGAGAAGATACTGGAATAATAGGCGAGCTGGCCACCAAGGCCGGATTCGGAGAACTTGCTGACTTGATGCGTGATTCCAAAGAGTTATTGCATATAGACGACATCAAGGTCGATACAGGTGATTCATTTGATGAAGTATCCTTAATTATCGGGACATGGCTAACTCCACGATTTTATGTGAGCTATGGCAGAAATCTGCTTAAAGAATCAGGAAGTTTCAATACTCGATATACCCTTGGGAAAGGATTTTATATCAAAACAGAAACCGGAACCAGTCAGAGCGGCGGAGACATTAAATATGAATTTGTGCGCTGACATCCCGTAACAGTTTGCCTGGAGGAGGACAAAAACAGCCATCAGCTGATATCTCATGATCTGTACATTTGCCGCACATGTGATACCATGATTATAGCCTTATACCAATTTTCATCTCGTTCACCTTTTACCAGATTGTATATTGTTAATTCATCCGGAAAATATTTGAGATGTCACCAATAAGGACACTTTCAGAAATGGCTTTGCATGAAAATGTTATTAACCAGGTTATGGACAGTAGTCCTGTTGCACTTTTTGTTTTGAATATGCAACATGAAATTGTTTACTGGAATCATGCCTGTGAGGTGATTACCGGTCACTCTGCTACAGATATGACAGGTACCAACGAAGCGTGGAAAGCGTTCTATTCTCAGCCTAGACCGGTTATGGCAGATCTTATCGTTGATGGAAAAACGGAAGACATACCTACCTATTATTTGGGCAAGATAAAACGTTCTCCGATTCAGGAAGATACGTGGGAAGCAGAGAATTTCTTTGACCATTTTCCCGGAGGAGGGCGGTGGCTTGCCTTTTCAGCCAAACCTCTACGAGACAGCAATGGCCAACTCATAGGTGCCATTGAAACATTGCGGGATATCACTACCGAAAAACAGGCTTTTCTTGATATGGAAGCCAGCCAGCGAATGTTGCAGGAAGTGATAGATGGCTCGCCTGTTCCCATGTTTGTTCTTGACAGAAAGCACCGTATATCTCATTGGAACAGAGCCTGCGAAGCCATAACCGGGGTCATGTCTGAAAAGGTGGTAGGTACAGGTAAACAGTGGAAAGCATTTTATGAAGAAAAAAGGCCCGTTCTCGCTGACCTTGTCATGCAGGGGAATACC
The DNA here is from genome assembly GCF_000429945.1 of Desulfogranum japonicum DSM 18378. Lineage (GTDB taxonomy): Bacteria > Desulfobacterota > Desulfobulbia > Desulfobulbales > Desulfobulbaceae > Desulfogranum > Desulfogranum japonicum. The sequence goes on from NZ_AUCV01000002.1 coordinate 59,477, forward strand.
TATGAAATCCCGGAATATTATCAAGGCGGCTGTCAGCGCTCTGACGTAATCAAGGATGCATGGGAGTCTACAGCTTACTTCCCCCATTTTCCTTCAGGACCCAAGTGGCTCTATTTTACGGCCGCACCCTTGCGTGATAAAGATGAACAGTGTATCGGCGCTGTGGAAACGCTCCAGGATGTCACTGCACAGAAATTGTATGAACAGGAACTTGCTCATCAGGCCAATCATGACTCTCTGACCGGACTTGCTAATCGTAGTTTACTTGATACCCTGCTAAAAAAAGAAGTCGTCCAGGCACAGCGAAGTGAAACCATTCTTGCTGTACTTTTCATAGACCTGGATAATTTCAAACAGATCAACGATACCCTGGGGCATTCGATCGGAGATCGTGTTATCCGTCTCATAGGACAGCGTATAGCAGGGAGCGTTCGTGATGTGGATACTGTCGCCCGGATAGGCGGGGATGAGTATGTGGTACTCTTGCATGAGCCAGAATCACAGCTCTTTATTACCAGGGCCGTACACAGGATACTTGGAGCGGTGCAAGAAAAATTCAGCATAAATAATCAGCCGCTGCATATTGGTTGTTCTATAGGTGTGGCCGTCTATCCCAAAGATGGCGAAACTGCCTCTGCATTGATGATGTATGCTGATGTGGCCATGTACAAGGCCAAAGAAAAACACAAGGGCGGGTTTTGTTACTTTCAGTCTGAAATGACCGAACAGGCACGGTTGTGGCTTAATTTAAAACAAGATCTCCACCAGGCTGAGCTACGCAACGAATTTGAACTTTATTATCAACCTCAGTACTCATTACAGGATCAACGAATAATTGGTGCAGAGGCGCTGATTCGTTGGAATCACCCCACTCAGGGTATGCTTCATCCAGGTACGTTTGTTCCCATTGCAGAGGAAACAGGTTTAATCTTGCCCATAGGTGCCTGGGTGGTCGAAACTGCTGTTTCTGAGGCTTGTCGCTGGCGCAATGAAATAGGGACTGATATACGTTTGTCTGTAAATATTTCAGCCAGACAATTTCGTTACGATGAACTGGTAAAAATGTTGTTACAGATAGTGGAAAGAAGTCATTTCCACCCATTTTTTCTTGAGTTGGAACTTACCGAAAGCCTTGTCATGGAAAATCCGGCACGGGCAGTGAAAATTTTGGCTGTTTTAAAGGAAAAAGGATTTTCTCTCGCTATGGATGATTTTGGCACAGGTTATTCCAGTCTTGCGTATCTGCGACGCTTTCCCTTTGACATGATTAAAATTGACAAGTCATTTGTCGATGATGTCGGTAGAAATAGAGAGGCTGAAGCCATTATTACGGCTATGTTGAATCTGGGACAGGCACTGGGCCTTCGAATGGTTGCTGAAGGAGTTGAAACAGAGGAACAACTTGATTTTCTCCGTTCTCGAGGTTGTCATGAAATTCAAGGATTCTTCTACTCCAAGCCATTAAAGGCAGAAGATTTTTTTACGTTGCTCAAAGATGGAGGAACAAGAGTGTAAGGTTGCTTTGCTTCAGCGGAGTAATATTTTTAGTTGTGGCATGGCCCTTCATGATTGCTATTTCAGGTTATGATGGCTGTGTATGACCTGAAGTCAACTGTTCCAGCAGTTCTGCGGCTGTACGAATAAAATGGGGACAGACGGTCTGAAACAGCTTTTCTTCCTGTGCTTTTTTCATACCTTCTGACGTTCGTATATTACATCCAAGCAGTGCCCTGCAATATAACGAACCGCAGCGTGCAACGAAAGCCTGCTGAAATGTTTCTACTGCCTGATACACGTTCCTGCGCCCCTTACCTGTGGACGATTCAGGGGTTCCAAAATGAAGCCCCAATACCATGATTGAACCGGTAACGACACCGCATGTATCCGCTTTGCGCATACCTCCTGCAAAACCTGCAGCCAGACATAGAGCCAGGTTTTCATCAAGCCCGTATATGGGAGCATATTGCGTGAGAATGGCCTGTGAGCATGCATACTGCCTTTCAAATTTTGAGAGTGCGCCATCTATATTATCCAATTTTTTTCTCCTGTATGTTGTATAAAGGCCGCAAAAGGATGTAGGTAAAAACGATGCACAGATACCATGGAACAGACAAAAAAAGCAATGACAGGCTGTTGACTTTTACCAAGGATTCCACATTATACTTGACAGTTTTTTCATCACTCTTTATGCTCTTTTTCAATATATAATTATCTAGTGTCTGTCCAGAAATGAGGAGTTTTGCTCAAGTTTAGCTAAGCGTAGACTCCGAGGCATGCGATAAATTTTACCGCAGACATATACTTAATATTTCGAGGATAAAATTTTGAGCATAACACAAAAATTGGGTGAAAAGCCTATTTATGCACAGATACTAGCTAACCTCATCACCCTGAATTTTTATGATTATTGATTTATCCACTCGCATACTCTCTTCCTGGCGCATGTGGCGTAGCCGCTGGAACGGTGAATTGCGAGCTTGGCACTAAATCAGGAAAAATCTAAAAATACACTAATTTATCCTTACAGGCCACTCGGGCAGGTAAGGATTTTTTTTTCAGGCAACCTGTGCGAGCTCCTGTAGAAAGAAAAACAAAGGAGCCCCAGCCATGGACAACATCGACTTTCTACTTTCCTCTGCATCGCCTGCTTTTGCCCTGATTCAAAGGCAGGACAGCGACGAAATCTACATTTTTACAGGACGGACAGCTCAATTTAACAGTGTGCATGAGATCCCCAGAAATTCCCAACATGACAGCAACGGGCAACTTCAACACCATACGTTGAGTGTCGTACCCTTTCATCAGGTATCTGAGAAGGGTTACCAGACTCACCAAGGCGATGAACGGATACGGACACTGTTAATTGATACAGAATTACGGGTACGAACTGACACATTGTTAGCATTATTACCTGATAATGAGATTTCCCTTTCCACTCCTCTCCATTTTACCACTACTGAGAAGGAATATGCAGATATCATCCGGGCAATTATCGAAGATGAAATAGGGCAGGGAGAAGGAGCTAACTTCGTCATTCCTCGTGACGGAATGGGGTGTGTCAAAAATTTTGACAGAGCTACAGCACTTTCCATTTTCAGGAAATTGGTAGCTAATGATTACGGTACCTACTGGAAATTTCTGGTGTGGGATGAACAAGGCTGTTTTGTTGGGTCTACTCCTGAGCGTCACCTGGAGGTACGCAAAGGAAACGTAAAAATGAATCCGATAAGTGGCACATTCCGAAAAAATGTAGAGTACGAATGTCGGCAGCATTTTAAAGATGAGCTGATGCATTTCCTGCGGGATCAAAAGGAAATTAATGAATTGTTTATGGTTGTCGATGAAGAGTTGAAAATGATGGCACGTATGTGCGACAAAGGGGGTGCCATCATTGGTCCACTCATCAAAGAGATGTCACGGCTTATTCATACTGAATATTTACTCAGCGGACAAAGCGATAAAGATCTCATAGAACTGTTTATTGATTCCATGTACGCTGCAACAGTTGTAGGCAGTCCCGTGGAGAATGCCTGCCGTATTATTAAAAAATATTCTCAGCATTCCAGAAGATACTATGGCAGTGCTTTGCTCCTCATGGGAAGAGATGAGCAAGGGATGGATTTTTTGGATTCTCCAATCACCATACGCACCCTTGATTTTTCGCATAATGGGACTTTTCATATCAGTGTTGGTGCTACCCTTGTTCGAGATTCCAATCCTACTGACGAGGTTGATGAGACCCGTGCCAAAGGTGCAGCTGTGCTATCATGTCTGGAAAAAGGAAATGTCACGCCACAACCAAGATTAATGTCACGGCTTGCCAATGATGATTCCATAGCAGAAGAGTTGGTGCTACGTAATCAAAAACTTTCTAAATTCTGGTTCTACCAGCAGAGCGCTTTCTCCATCAATGCTTCTGCATCAAAATATACGATTAGCCTTATTCAGAATAATGATGACTTTATATATATGCTAAGCCATATTTTGCAGGCGCTTGGACATATAACCCGGGTAACTTCCTGGGAGGATTATGTTTTTTCTGAAGATACAGCAGACATAGTTTTGCTCGGTCCTGGCCCTGGCAACCCTACAGCCAGCGATGTAAAAAAGATGCATATAAATACAAGTATATGCTCACAAATTCTGAACACAGGCAAACCTGCTTTATTTGTTTGCCTCGGGCATCAAATTCTCTGCCAGAATCTGGGATATACTATTAAAAGAATGCCGTCACCCATGCAGGGGATACAGGTTGCTATAGATTTTTTTGGCCGTTCTGAACTTGTGGGTTTCTATAATACCTTTGTTGCAACACATTCCGGTGAAGCCACATCTGATGCAATCAGTTTTCTTGATGGCTCAAACCGTATTGCAGCACTTCGTGGTTCCCATTATGCAGGATTTCAATTCCATCCAGAATCTCTTCTCACGAGCAACGGTGCGCAAATTCTCGCTGAATCCATCGACTATATCATGCGGTAAAAATCAGCATATAAAGGAAAAAACGTGGGCATCCATCTACGACTATCAGGTGAGCAGGATAGTATTCACTTATGAACAGAAATTCGGATGCCCGCACACTTTTGCTCTGAACCGGAACAAGATATCACTTTCCACTTGATCATAAAGTGTAACAGGCTGTCATAGGTTCCAGCAAAACAGCATCTCCAGGCGTTCTGGTATTTATCAGTGTCTTTCTCGTATTTAGGAAAAGGGCTTGGGGTTGGAAGAGATGGTGGAAAATGTTTCCATATAGACTGTAAACACTATCAGGCGTAGCAGGTGAAGCTTAGTGTGTTAGTTTAGTGTCTTTCCATACATGGGGATGTATAACCGAAGAAGCCTTGGATTCATTACGTGTAGTGAGTATAAAGTTCGTTAACCTGGATGACGAAATCTTGGATACAGTTTAGATGAAGTTGTCCATGGAGAATAGTAAACAATAATTACAGATTTCATACCTGACAAAAGCTACGCTTTTTATGAGAAATGATTACGTATAGTTACATGGTTCTGTAATAAGGGCAATAAATGAGTATAGAAGAATGGGCATTATACAAAGCCATTTTTTTTTTATGGATTTAGGTTTAATTTCGTTGCGTGGCTAAAAAAAAAAGAGTATAAGGATCTATAGGTTTGGGTCAGTAATTTTCTTTTTCGCGCCGCTATCATTGGCAAATCCAGTCTCTTCTCGGTGCCTTTAAAGTTTCTGCTGATTATTTTTTATCCAGGAGAAACGGCATGAAACTTTTTATAGGCAAGCTTCCTTACGATATAACAGAAAGCGAATTGACAGAGTTGTTTGAGCAATATGGAAATGTTATCAATACAAATCTTGTCACAGACCATTTCACAGGTCGAAGCAAAGGGTTCGCTTTTGTGGAAATGTCAACAAGAGGAGAAGGGCATAAGGCTATGGAAAATCTCAATGGAATGAAATACAAGTATAAAAGCCTTATCTGTAATGAAGCGAAGCCTGTGAAAAAGAAAAAAACTCGCAGCTGGTAAAAATATACTTGAAACATATCAGTTTTAAGACGTAGAATAATGATATTATATTCCCTGTTATTTTTACGCTAGTTTTTAACTACAATACCTACATAGACGCTCAAATAAGAATACTAAATAATATTTCTATTTCAGCATTAGCGTCATACATAGATTAACCGTAGACCATATACAGGTCTACACCGTGGAAAAAAAATCCACATTTTATAACGGTTTCAGTAATGAAACCATGCACACAGGAGTATTGCAAATGGCCGAAGGAACAGTAAAATGGTTTAATGATTCCAAGGGATTCGGATTTATTGAACAAGACGCTGGAAAAGATGTTTTTGTACATCATTCAGCGATTCAAGCGCAAGGCTTTAAAAGCTTGCAGGAGGGACAACGTGTTACTTTTGATATTGTAGACGGTCCCAAAGGGCCTGCTGCAGCGAATGTTGTTGCTCAGTAAATAGAAGTACACCCATCACCTGTAACTTTTTTGTTACAGGTGATGTTTTTTCTGCTTTCCAAAATCGTCTCCCTCCTACACATCGACTAATATTTCTCCAAGCTTAGTCGTTATTCTTTTTTTTCTCACCTCACATAATTGTTCACAGGGCATGGATATTACCACGATATCCTGGGCTACGTATGTCCAATATGCTGCGCCAGCCTGTTGGTAAAAATCCCACTTCCAGAAAACTTGCAAAGTATGAACATTTGTAAGGGCAAAAGTAGTAGTAAAAACAACGTGATTGATATAGGGTTTTGACAAATACCGAAGAGTATTCGGTGGTGAGTGAGATGAAGAAGATACACTTCAAGCAATTATAAACGTGCAAAAGAAAATTTGCAGAATGCCGGTATATTACATTTTTTCAGCCATATAATTGGAGGAGATCAGCTTGTGCGAGGCAAGCCAGATCCAGAAATTTATTTAAAAGCGGCGTCATCGCTATCATCTGATCTTTCAAAGTGTCTTGCACTCGAAAATTCAGCAAATGGGGTTAAATCTGCAATTGCAACAGGCATGACAGTTGTTCAAATTCCTGACGTGGTCTTTCCTGATGAAAAACTACTTAAACTTGATCATATTGTTGACCAAGCTTGACAGATTTATTGGAATTCAAATTTTAACTATAACAGTGAGGTTTGATTCACCATGACTCGGATTCAAAATGATGATACTCGATATTTCATTGAAATAGATTTGAAATCACTAAAAATAATTACATGCGGCTTCGATCAAAAACAAAATTTAGACAGAGGTCACCAAAACAACCTTGAGACACACCGTTTGTTTCTTACCAAAGGTCAGTATAACAAATTTGTCAGCCGTTGCGCTACGGAGCTTCAGCCTGTCCTAGAAAAGTAATGAAGGTTTGATTCACGGACTGACTCCTAGGAGATATATAGATGAGCAAACATACTATCACTTTTCGTAAGTGTAACAGGTAGGTAACTGCTTACAGTACACTGTGTGCAGTTACGGTTATCCATGAAAGAGATAGGACGACAGTTAAGAGAGGGAAGTTGCCTCTATCTTAGGCTGCCTCACTCTTGTTGTTATTGTCGGCCGAATTTAGGCTATTTATTTTTTGCTGCCAAGTCTGACACCTTTTTATCTATACAATGACATCAGGCAGGTGAATAAATAACGTTTACTCGATAACTGATAAGGAAAATGAAAAATGAAAAGCTTTCGTAAAGAACTCTGGTTTGAAGTGCCTTCTCGGCGCGGGTTTATCAATATCACCCCAAAGGTGGAGGAATGTTTGCAGGAAAGCGGGATTCAAGAAGGATTAGTCCTTTGCAACGCAATGCATATAACGGCCTCTGTTTTTATCAATGACGATGAGTCAGGTCTGCATCATGACTACGAAGTATGGTTGGAAAAACTCGCTCCCCATGAACCGGTTAACCAATACCGTCACAATGGCTATGAAGATAACGCCGACGCTCATATGAAAAGGCAAATTATGGGGAGGGAAGTGATTGTTGCAGTTACAGAAGGTAGGTTGGACTTTGGGACCTGGGAACAGATTTTTTATGGAGAATTTGATGGTCGCAGGAAAAAAAGGGTACTGGTAAAAATCATTGGAGAATGAATGTGACCGAATTACAAAATCGTCTGCGTGATGAGTTAAGTCCATATTTACAGCAACATTCAGGTAATCCTGTGCATTGGTTTCCCTGGTGTGAGGAAGCTTTGGAAAAGGCCAGGGCGGAAGATAAACCAATATTTCTTTCCATTGGTTACTCTACATGTCATTGGTGCCATGTGATGGCTAGGGAAGTGTTCACCAATAAAGAAGCCGCAGACAAGCTTAACCAATGGTTTGTCAGCGTCAAGGTTGACCGTGAAGAACGACCTGATATTGATCAGTTATATATGTCAGCAACAATGGCCATGACTGGTTCTGGGGGCTGGCCACTGTCTCTCTTTCTCTTCCCTGACGGCCAGCCTTTTTTTTGTGCTACCTATATTCCCCTTAACTCAAATTTGCATAGTATTGGTTTTCTGGATGTTCTGGAAGCTATTCACGAGTCATGGCTTAAAAATAGAGACGAGTTAACTGACACTGCAAAAAAAACTGTGCGTATTATTCGACGGGTCAGGCAATTACCCTCTGCCTTGTCTCCTGAAGAACTCGCCGGTAAATGTTTTCATATTTTGCAGAAAGCGTATGACAGGAAGAGGGGAGGTTTTGGTCCTGCACCGAAATTTCCACGCCCCTCTGTTTTTGATTTCTTAATGAATTATGCTGCAGTTTCGGGTGATTCAACCGCACAATCCATGGTCACTAAAACGCTGACGGCAATGGCAGAAGGTGGCATTTACGATCAACTTGCAGGTGGTTTTCACAGGTATTCGGTGGATGCTGAATGGCGCACCCCGCACTTTGAAAAAATGCTCTATGATCAGGCACAACTTATTGAAACATATTCCATGGTTTACGAGAGAACCGGTGAACCTCTATACAGCAATGTAATTCGTGAGACCATTGGCTATCTCTTCACCACCCTGAAATCTTCATGTCCACTGTTCTATAGTGCAGAAGATGCAGATAGTCCTGACCCATACCAAGAAGATGGACATGGTGAAGGATTGTATTATCTCTGGACCGAGGAAGAGATTATACAGATCCTAGGTAGGGATGTCGCCACTCTTTTCACGTACCATTATGGTATAGAATTTGACGGCAACCTCACTGTTGATCCCAGGAAAGAATTTACTGGCCGTAACATTCTTTATTGCAAACATCCTCTTGCTGATACGGCCAGGCGTCATAATCTTTCGGAAACAGAAACCATACACATGTTGACCGAGGCAAAGCAACGTTTGCTGGCAACACGCAAGATGAGAATTAGACCCCACTGTGACACCAAGATTATAACGTCCTGGAATTGCATGCTTGTCAGGGCACTCGCCAAGGCCGGGAGAGCTCTTGACAATGAAGAATATGTTCTTCAGGCTGATGCAATGCTTACTTTTCTCTGGAATAATCTGAGGAATGATGGTGCATACCAACTCTTTCGACTCTATGATGTCAGAAAAGGAAAAAAACAGGGAAAGGGTCAACTTGATGATTATGTCCACATGACATCTGCAAGTATTGCACTGTATACTATAACAAAGAAAAAACAGTATCTTGAACAGGCGGTTAACCTTACGCAGGAACAACTTGCGGTATTTTGGGATGATGGGCAGCAATGCTTTTATGACAGTGCGCCAGATACCACCCTACTTATGCGTACCTATGCTGAACAGGATGGGGCTGAACCTGCAGCTAACAGTGTCGCGGCAGATAATCTTATGCAATTAACGACATTAACACAGGATGGCAGTTATGCTCGGGTTGCAAAGAAGGTGATTTCATCGTTTGCAGGTAAAATGGAATCCTACCCGGCAGCCATGCCTCTGTTGGTTCGAGTATTACATGGGGCATCTGATACACAACAGATATGACATGATTATTTATGAGCTCTGACTTGAAAGCGAATACACGAGATAGGTGGAGAGAGCAAGTCTTTGATATTATCTTTGGTTCTGAAAGCAGAATCGGCAAGCTTTTTGACGTCCTGCTTATTCTCGCAATTATACTCAGTGTGCTCGTGGTCATGTTGGACAGTATTCGTGTAGTCAGGGAGCAATGGTTGGTACAATTGAAAATACTGGAATGGTTTTTTACGCTGCTTTTCACCATGGAGTATTTTCTTCGCCTCGTTTGTGTTGATAAGCCAGGGAGATACGCCAGTTCCTTTTTTGGAATTGTTGACTTGTTGGCTATCTTACCAACCTATTTTGCCATTTTTTTGCCAGGCTCTGCCTATATGGTGGTTATTCGCCTTGTACGCATCTTACGAGTCTTCCGTATCCTGAAGCTTGGGGCTTACGTTGGAGAAGCTGAAATACTTGTGCAATCGTTGGTTGCCAGCAGAAAGAAAATTGAAGTTTTCCTGTATGCAATACTGACCCTGGTCATTATATTCGGGTCTCTTATGTACGTCATAGAAGGAGAGGAAAACGGTTTCACATCTATTCCCCGTTCTGTATATTGGGCAATAGTTACTCTAACAACCGTTGGCTATGGAGATATTTCCCCACAGACCAATATCGGGCAGATGCTTGCATCACTGATTATGATATGCGGTTATGCCATCATTGCCGTTCCTACAGGTATTGTTACTACGGAAATGGCCCGCACTAGCGAGAAAATGCGCAGCAAGGTGATATGTGCAGGTTGCGGGGATCGTTTTCACGATCCCCATGCCAATTTCTGCAAAAATTGTGGTAAGCAGTTACACTTGGACAATAATACTATAGTATCCGAGGAAGCAACATCACAGTGAACCATCCACACACTCTTTAGGAAATGCGTGTTTGACGTCGTAAATTATAGCCCGTTCTGCTGTCAGTTCCTTGATTTGCGACGGAGTCAAGCTGCAGAATTCATTATGAGCTACGGCCAGAACCACAGCATCATAGTGTTTTTCACCCAAATCTGAGACCATATTGGTTTGGTACAGACTTATTGCTTCAGTTTGGTCGCACCATGGATCATATACTTCAACATTTGCACCGTAACTGCCGAGTTCCTCTATGATATCAATCACCCGTGTATTTCGCAAATCAGGACAATTTTCTTTAAAGGTGAGTCCAAGCATCAAAATATGCGAATCAGCTACCTGAATTTTCTTTTTCAACATGAGCTTTATAATTTCAGATGCGATATACCGTCCCATATTATCGTTCAATCGACGTCCGGCAAGGATCATTTCCGGATGATAATTGACTTCCTGCGCCTTGTGCGTCAGGTAATATGGATCAACGCCTATACAGTGCCCTCCAACTAAACCGGGCCGAAATGGCAGAAAGTTCCATTTTGTTCCGGCTGCTTCCAGTACTTCGATGGTATCGATATCCAGGCGATTAAATATGAGTGCAAGTTCATTGATGAGTGCGATATTTACATCACGTTGAGTGTTTTCGATAACTTTGGCAGCTTCTGCAACACGTATGGTACTTGCTTTAAATGTTCCGGCAGTGATTATTGCACGGTAAAGCTGGTCTATGAACTCAGCCACCTCAGGAGTTGATCCTGAGGTAACTTTTTTAATTGTTGGAAGTCGATGCTCATGGTCACCGGGATTAATTCGTTCCGGGCTGTAGCCTGCATAAAAGTCTTGATTATATATCAGGCCGGTTATCTGTTCGATTATGGGAACACAAACTTCTTCCGTGGCACCTGGGTACACTGTGGATTCAAAGATAACAATATCTCCCTTACCAAGTACCTTTCCCACGGTTTGAGATGCTTTTTCCAACGGGGTTAGATCTGGCCGTTTGTTATTGTCAATGGGTGTCGGCACAGCCACAATATAGACATTGGCATCCTGAAGCTCCTCAATGGAACATGTAAAACGGAGGTCAGGGGCCTGTCGTAATTCTTCAGTAGTTACTTCTCTGGTTGAATCATGATGATTTTCCAGTTCCTGTATTCTTGATCGCTTGAGGTCAAACCCTATGGTGGGGAATTTTTTACTGAATTCCACAGCCAGGGGTAATCCGACATAGCCAAGACCAAGTATCGCTATTTTCACTGATTCCAGTGTTAACCGAGTAGTTGTCATGAAGTTATTGTGTTGTTTTGTATTAATAGTTGTGTAACGAGAATTGTACGAATTAACGCTCGTGATCGTTGCCATATCCATAAAAAATGACACCGCTGGTATCAGTTTCCCGTACTTCTACACTGCGGAGAATATATCTGTCGGTATCAAGCGCAGGACGAAGTTGGGTAAATATGTATTCGGCAATATGCTCAGAGGAGGGATTCTGTTCTGTAAAGGCTTGATGATTGTTAAGATCACAATGATCAAGCGCATCAACCACGGCGTTGACTTTTCTCTTCAGCACTTTAAAATCAATGCCCATACCAAGTTCATCAAGCTTGTATGCCCTGACTGTTACTTTGACTTTCCAATTATGGCCATGTGGCTTTTCACAATTACCGGGGTAGTCACGGAGATGGTGCCCACCCGAAAAATGGGTTCGAATGAATATATCAAACAACTGAATATACTCCTGAAATAATAATTTTTATAAAAAATCTGCTTCGTAGGTGCAATTAATCCTCGACCAAGAGTTGCGTTTGACAAAATTTATCCAAAATCGTATGTCGTGGTACAACGTGGAGGCACTCAGCCCCTTAAGCAGACATACTTTGCAGGGAAAATTCCCTGTAAGATATACCCTGAAGACTTGACAGCAGCCTTGAATAATAGTTCGCAATAATGGTACATTCTACCTGGAATATCTATCATCGTACATGTATTTTCACATTTAAAATGTACCACGATACGAATTGACATCCTTGCGGAACCAGGATGTCCAAGTTCCGGTGTTCGCGTGAACACGGCTTAAACTGGATGCGGGTTGGTGTAAACTTGCCAAGAGATACTGTATATCCGCTTTTTCTGTAAGCCATCAACGCCGGATGTCCATCATTTTACAGGAAATACATACAATATTAACCATCCTGCAACGAAAAGTCTGTGTCAAAAACCACCTGCGATAGCTTATTTAACGGCGACCTGCTGTGTCACCAACATACAGATGGATATCGATTTTCCATCGATGCCGTCCTTCTTGGACACTACGTCACTACGACATACTGCAAGGGGAGAATACTTGATCTCTGCTGTGGATGCGGCATTATAGGATTGATTCTTGCCTATCGATGTACAGATGTTTCCATAACAGGCATGGAACTTCAGGTGAAATTGGCAGGACTCGCGCTAAAAAACAGCGTAGATAATGGGCTGAATGACCGTGTTACAATTATTCAGGGAGATTTAAAGAATATCTCCGGTTACCTGGATCCGGAAAGCATACAGGCAGTGGTTTGCAATCCTCCTTATGGAAAACAGCAGGCTGGAAGAATCAATTATTCTTCGGAAGCCGCCATAGCACGCCATGAAATATCTGCCACATTGGAGGATTGCGTGCAGGCTGCATCATTTGCCGTTCAAAATCGTGGCAGAGTAATGTTTATATACCCATCGTCCCAATTACCCTTTCTGATTCAAGTTCTTTATTCAAAAAAATTAGTGCCTAAGCAAATTCAGCCGATATACAGCTATCCTGAAGCCTCTGAGGCTAAACTTGTTATTGTTGATTGTGTAAAAAATGGTGGTGAACAATGTGCACTTTTACCTCCTCTCTATATATATTGCTGTAAAAATGGGCCTTATTCCCCAGAGGTGGCGGCAATGTACATACAATCAGAGAAGAGGGGATAACCCATGTTGGCGAAGGTACTAAGTGGCGCCGTTATAGGAGTTGACGGCCTGATGGTCGAGGTAGAAGTTGATCTTGCAAAAGGATTACCTGCATTTTCCACTGTCGGTCTTGCAGAGGGAGCCGTACGTGAGGCAAAAGACCGGGTTAAGGCAGCAATTAAAAACGGTGGGTATGCCTTTCCTGTAGGAAAAATCACTGTAAACCTCGCACCTGCCTCTGTCCGTAAAGAGGGGGCGGGTTATGACCTCCCCATTGCACTTGGAATCCTTGCTGCTGCAGGTCTCGTTGATGGTGAGAAGCTTTCCTCCGGATCAATTTTGGTAATAGGAGAACTCTCTCTTGATGGTACGGTAAAGCCCGTCCGCGGAATCCTGTCCATGACAATGGCAGCGGCAAAAAAGGGTATTAGACGTGTACTTGTACCTCTTGAAAATGCCAGTGAAGCAGCAGTTATTCCGAACGTAAAAGTTATGGGAGTTGAACATCTGTCCCAGGCTGTGGAATACCTTTGCGGCCTGAACAACATACAGCCAACCGCGGTTGATGTGCACGAGCTTTTTCAATATCAGATTGTTCATGAAGCAGATTTCGAAGATGTAAAGGGACAGGAACATGTGAAACGAGCCCTGGAAATAGCTGCGAGCGGGGGGCACAATATTTTGATGAGTGGTCCTCCAGGCAGCGGAAAAACCATGATGGCAAGACGGTTACCGTCAATACTTCCAGATTTTACGCTGGATGAGGCTTTGGAAACATCCAAGGTGTTTTCCACTATAGGGAATTTACCTGCCGACTATCCTCTGGTTACTGAGCGCCCCTTTCGAGCTCCACACCATACCATTTCAGATGCAGGATTAATCGGAGGTGGCCAGGTTCCACGTCCCGGCGAAGTTTCTCTTGCGCACAACGGAGTATTATTTCTCGACGAACTCCTTGAATTCAAAAAACATGTACTGGAAGTATTGCGCCAGCCCCTGGAAGATGGCATCGTCTCTATTTCCAGGGCCTCCATGAGTCTCGTTTTTCCTGCCCGTTTTATGCTTGCAGCGGCCATGAATCCATGCCCCTGTGGATATATGGGCGATCCGTTTCATGAATGTAGTTGTTCCCCCGTGCAGATTCAACGATACAGAAGTCGACTTTCCGGTCCCCTCATGGACCGTATTGATATGCACATTGAAGTTCCAGCAGTGCAGGTGACCGAGTTGGCGGCATTACAACCAGGGGAGAATTCAGCTGCAATCCGTTCACGGGTTAATAGTGCAAGGTGTTTGCAAAAACAACGGTTTGCTGAAATTTCCGGTGTAAACTGCAATGCCCAGATGCGGCCCAGAGAAGTGACGAAATTCTGTAAACTCGACAGCGTTGGCACTCGTCTTCTTGAAGGGGCTGTAAAACAGCTTGGCCTTTCGGCACGGGCTCACAACAGAATCCTGAAAATTGCCAGAACCGTAGCTGATCTAGCAGGCAAAAAAAATATTGACTCCACTTCACTGGGAGAAGCTATACAATATAGAAGGATGCGATACGAAAAGTAGAAACCGGCAAAAGATGCTGCTTGAGCTACTGGCATTTTCTAAGAGCAATTTTTGCAGCATTTACTCATTAGCAGGCAAGTGCAGACTTCACTGGTTCACCGCAGCCAAATATTCGGTGGCTTGCATCTACTGTGAAATATACCCGCGAGAAATCCGGGATAGCTGAAGAGGTGGTTTTTATGGCTGGCTCAACGATGAACCGGCAAACGGCGATTTCTCCCTTTCCACTTTTTAAGCTGGTCACCATCATCGTTCTTTCCTTGATGTTGATCGCGCTGATTTTTTATACCTGTGATATTGCCGCAATTTCCATCGAGCAACGGCAGCTTAAACATCTTACCCATGACCTGGCCAATAAAATTGATACTTTTTTGTTGGACTATTTTACCGATTCGGCTACGGAACTTGCAAAATCCCAAGTGGTCATTGATGCATGTACCAATAGAACACTACCTGAAAATGAACAGTTGTTAAGCGTTTTGAATGCTTCCCGTACAGTACTTGGAGTGTCGTTTGTTTATGTCATGGATAGTAACGGCAACGTGATTGGAAGTTCAGTCGATGAAAAAGGTTTCAGTCTCGCAGGGCACAATTACGCTTTCAGACCATATTTTACCCGCTCTATGGCGGGCGCTGCGTCACAATTTCCTGCCATTGGTATCACAACAATGACTAAAGGGGTGTATTTCAGTGCACCGATATATGCTGATTCTTCAAAACTTCCTTGCGGTGCACTGGTAATAAAAACCAAACCACACAGCACAGATAATTTTTTCCATAAAATCCAAGGGACCATTGAAACTCTGCTTCTCTCTCCAGATGGTGTTGTCTTCAGTGCATCGCGACCTGACTGGATTTTTTCGCTCGCCACGCCCATAACCGATGAACAGGCCATCAGGCTGAAACAAAGCCGTCAGTTTATGGGACAGGAATTACCTGTGTTGCCATTCGACATCTCCAAGACAATTATCCATTATGATGATATCCGGGCAGTTACTGCCAGCGATAGTTTACAAATAACCGGGTGGAGGGTGGTTACCATTGGTCACACTTCTTTTCCTCTCGTTATTGCCCTGACGATCTCTTCCTTGATAGTTATTCTGCTGGGATTAGCAGTAAGCAATGTGGTGCATGCACACCGGGAGCAAACTTTACAAGAAAGAATACGCCTTGGAATGATTCACAATACAGAAGTTGAAGCAGAACGGCGAAAAACACAGCAGGAACTGGAAATTATCTTCAGTACCATTCTCGTTGGAATCGCCCTTGTCAGGGATAACCGTCTTGTTCAGGTCAACCAGAGGTTATGCGACATGCTTGGTTACAGCATGCATGAAATTGCAAAGAGCAATGTTCGTAATTTTTTTATCAGCAAGGAAGCATTCAGGCAATTTATCCGTAATCACTATCAAACATTGCCTCACTCCGTTGTAGAACAGGTAGAGTGTTATCTTCAAAAGAAAGATGGTACATTTATCCCCTGCATGATCAGTGGTAAAACACTACAGCCAACAGATCCATCCCGGGGGTCTGTCTGGGTGATTGAAGATCTGAGTAAACGTAAGGAAATAGAAAAAGCCCTTGATGCTGCCAGAGAACAGGCTGAAAGTGCTAATGTTGCTAAAAGTGCTTTTTTGGCTAACATGAGTCATGAGATCCGTACTCCCATGAATGGGATAATCGGGCTGACAAAACTGGTACGGCAAGGAGTGCAAAAAGAAGATCTTCAGAACCATTTGGATCTTATTCTTCGTGCCGCTCACCGCCTTCTTTCAATCATTAATGATATTCTTGACTTTTCCAAACTGGAAGCCGGACGCTATGAAGTGCAGTGTTCTTCATTCGATCCCAGGGAAACGATGACGGAAATACTGACTCCCTTTCAGGTACTTGCTGATGTGAAAAATATTGATCTTGTCTGGAGTGTGGACACTGCCGTGCCCGGCACCATATATACAGACCAAAACAAAATGATGCAAATCATTACCAATCTGGTGGATAATGCTATCAAATTCACCAATGAAGGAGAAGTTCGCATAGCGGTTAGCTTTCGGAAGCGTTACCCTCCATCCAGTAGGTACCTTTTTATTGAAGTAGGAGATACCGGCATTGGGATACCAAGAGAGCATTATGACTCTATTTTTCAAGCTTTTTCACAGGTAGATTCTTCATTTTCAAGGGGAACAGGGGGAAGCGGACTTGGACTTTCAATAACCAAAGGGCTGGTTCATATGCTCGGTGGGGATCTTTGGTTCGATAGTGAACAAGGACGAGGCTCACGTTTCTATTTCACATTACCCATTTCAGAACCTGACGAAAAAATAGAAGGGGAGTTTGTCACAAACAAAGAACGCGAACAGGATGACGTTCAGCAGGAAAAAGCAGGCAAGCAGATACTGGTATGTGAAGATGAATATATAAATACCGTCTTGATTTGCACATTACTTGAGGATGCAGGGTATCAGGTGTCTGTCGCCGCAAATGGGTTTGAAGCAGTGAGAAAATGGAAAAAAAAGAAATTCAACTGTATAATAATGGATATTCAGATGCCAGGAATGGACGGATTTGAGGCAGCAAGGCGCATTCGAAATATGGAGACGGACGGTGGACATACCCCCATCATCGCTATGACAGCTAACGCAACAGAGGCGGATCGTAAAGCGTGTCTGCAAGCTGGAATGGATTACTATCTGCCAAAACCAATAGATGGTCAGGAAGTTTTGGATCTCATTCAACAGTGTATAAAAAAACCTTAGTAATATGAAAACATTTAGGGATGCTCCGGATTTGAAGCGTGGGATAAGCGTTTGTGTTCTTTTTATTAGCATCGGTGCGATTTGCTACTTTTTAACTACTAATTTACGTCCGGTGCCTGATCCCGCAGAACTCCTTCCACCTTCAACGGTTGCTTTACTCAAGTGGAACAATTTTGCTAAATCTTTTGAACGGTTCAAAACATCTCCTGTCGGCAAAAAGCTACTTGACAGGGATCTTGCAGATGACCTTGAATTATGTGGAATATGTCTGACATCGCAGCTGCAAATACAGAGGCTTGCTGATACTATAGAAAAAATCAGCAATCATTCGCTCTTCCCCATGTTACTCGGAAAACGAGCCTCTGTGGCGCTCCTTCCTCCTGCACATGACAATTTGGATATTTCTGAGTTTCTAGAGCAGAACCTTGTCTTCATGGCAGAAGTGAAAGGACCTTTTGCTGAGTATGCCATAAGACAGCGCCTTACCAGTTATATCACTTCCAATCCAGAGTTATTTCAAGGTATTGAGGTGAATCAGATCACCATGCGAGATGGTCAGCATGCCTATTTTGCCCTGATTGACCGAATGCTGGTAGCTGCAGGCAGTAAAAAAGTGATACAACGCTGCCTGCAGGTCTATAAGGATCGATTGATAAGGCCAAGGGTAAGTCTTATCCAGGACCACACGTATACCCGGCTCAAACAATACACTCCAGAGCAGGAGGTGTGTTTCATGTATATCAATCCTGGATTTGAAAAAAATGGCTGGCAGTTGGCGCATTTTTTGCCTAGACAGGGGGCTGGCTTTTTAGGCCCAGATACAAGGTTTTTATTCTTGCACCAAAAAAATAAAGACCGGGACCATTTTTCGTTTGTTGCTGCAGGCATTCCTCAAGAAGCTGACACACTATTCAAGAAATATTTTGCGGCAACCCCGAAAGTTCATCAGCATCTTAGCATGATAGATGCAAATGCGTCTGCTTATTTATGGACAAACTGGTTTGATCTGCAAAGTCTCTGGCAAGGGTTGTCTGAGACATCTGAAATGCAGACGGCAGCCATCCTGTTTTATGTTAACAATATAGTCCAGGACCATACTGGTTTAGACATGGAAACGTTAACAGGAATGTTTGGTGATGAATTGGGATTGTTAATAACTGATTTTCCGTCAACTGACTTTGCAACCGTTCCCATGATTTGCCTGCAGATCAAAATAAAGGACTCTCATGCAGTTCGCCGACTTCTCAGAAAGATGCTTGTAAATGTCCCCTCGCGTTCTGTTGTCGTTGAAGGAGTCCCCGGTACGTCTCTTGTACTGGCTAATGG
Organism: Desulfogranum japonicum DSM 18378; assembly: GCF_000429945.1. Lineage (GTDB taxonomy): Bacteria > Desulfobacterota > Desulfobulbia > Desulfobulbales > Desulfobulbaceae > Desulfogranum > Desulfogranum japonicum. The sequence goes on from NZ_AUCV01000002.1 coordinate 78,394, forward strand.
ATTGATTGAACCGACGTATCTTTTCTACGAAGATTACCTGGTTATTGCCGATAGTGCTGAACTTATTCGGCATTGGGTAGGTACACAGAAGAAAAAGATGGTGGCGAGTACAGAGTTCAAGATGGTTGAAAACGGTCTTCTCTCTACTAACAATTTTCTTTCCTATGCACGAATTGACAAGGTAAACAATGGACTGGAAAAAATGTTGCAATGGACATTGTACAGCCTGAATCAGGCAGAATGGATTACCTTGCAACAAGCTGCTTTTATTCAGGATGAAGTTGTAAAAACACTCTTTGAAAGCCTGCAGGCCGTACGTAGCCAGGGTATTCGAGTGGTAATGAAAGATGATGTTTTACTTGGTGAACTCAATTTATACTCACCGCAGACCATACGAAATACAAAATAATAGAACTCTAGTCTGGTGCAAAATTTCTATTTGTGAAAAGGCACCTGCTGAGAAAAGAATGATAAAATAATGACATGCCAGTTACTGATACTGTTTGACCATATACAGACTTGCTTAAATTGTATTTGAATGGTAGGTGAACGGTTTTATTTTTTCTTTGCTGATTTTTACCTTTATGCATTACACGTAAAAAATATGGATAATATTGTTGAAGAGTTACAAAAAGTTCTGCCATTGAAACCTGTGACTACTGTAGGTGATGTAGTTGTTGTCGCTGGCAAAGATCCCGAATTTATCACCTATGCGATGATTTTGGCCATTGAGCGTGATACGACGCGTAAAAATGAATGGTGGCATGTTACAATGCAATTATTGGGTATTCCTTTGCAGAAAGTTACCTGGACATTACGAACGCCTCAATTCACAGGGGAGGAAACTTTCACCATGGGCGGTAAGGCACGCTTTATCCAGGCTTTGCAGTTTGATTTTGATATACCCCCTGAAGGTCCAAAGCCTGAAATTCCCCAGGGAGAAAGTAAAAAATCTCCCGTTGCACTTCGCATAGTTAAGTAACACTATAATAATGGAGACTCATAGAACGATTCTGGTAGCCAATCAGCAGGGTGTGCATGGTCGTGTTGCCACCATGCTTGCCAAAATTGCAGTAGCCTATGACGGCGAAGTTTTACTGCAATATAAAAATGAAATCGTTTCCTGCTGCTCTATTCTAGATGTCCTCAGTCTCGGACTTACACAGGGAAGTGAGATTAAGGTTACCGCCCACGGAGAAAAAGCCGAGGAAACACTGGACAAAATCAGTCAAATTCTGACCAGTGCAACTGACCCACAACCAGACAACTAATCTGTTTATTCGTGCATACTCAACCTTCAAAAATCATTCAAGGAATCGGGGTTTCTCCTGGGATCATCATCGGGAAAGTGGTGGTCATTAAACGTCAAACATGTCGTCCAGGGTGGTATCAATTACCGCCTGAACAAATTCAGCAGGAAGTACAACGCTTTAAAGATGCTGTTGGGGGCGCGGAGCAGGAACTCCTTTCACTGCGCAAATATTTTACCGACGATCTGGCTGATGCGTTATCGATTATTGATTCCCATGTGCTGATTTTAAAAGACAGGATGATTGTTGAACAGACCATTCAAATAATTGAACAAAATAATGTCAATGCCGAGTGGGCCCTGGCGCAGTCCCTGAGTCAAATCCAGGCAAAATTTGATAAAATACCAGATCCTTACATCAAAGATCGGTACTCTGATGTCAAACACGTAGCTGATCGTATATACGGATTGCTTTTTGGCCAGGATCCCTATCAGCTTATACAGGGAGATGAACCCGTCGTTGTTGTTGCCAATGATGTCTCTCCTGAAGACACTATTCGCCTGCATAAAGAAAATATTCTGGCATTCTTGGCGGAAAAAGGAGGACAAACTTCCCATACCGCTATTATTGCACGCTCCCTTAACCTCCCTGCTGTTGTTGGTCTGGAATACATAACCGGAGTACTTCAGACGGGTGACGAGGTCATTCTTAACGGAACTACCGGAGAAGTGGTTGTTCGGCCAACAGCTGAACAAAAAGAACAATATCAAGAATATAGTCTGCATAACCGGGTGCGGGATGAAGAACTGGCCTATTACACACACCTGAATTCAGAAACCATTGACGGGTATACCGTTCGACTTTCTGCCAATATAGAAGTTACCGAGGAATTACCGAATGTCCTCCAGAACGGAGCTGAAGGGATAGGTCTTTTTCGAAGTGAATTTGACTACTTCCATGGGGTGAGTCACCCTTGTGAAGAACAGTTATATGCAACCTACAAGGAGCTTCTGGCAACCATGGCTCCCCATCCAGTCACAGTCAGGACACTGGATGTCGGTGGCGATAAATTAATGCATTATCTATCCCAAAATTATTCACACATGGACGATGAACGTAATCCGGCGTTAGGGCTGCGATCAATCCGTTTCTCCCTCTATGAATCCCAGCTGTTTGCCACCCAATTACGATCATTGCTACGTGCCTCTGTCCATGGACGATTGCGAATATTGCTGCCACTTGTTTCTTCGTTGAATGAACTCTATCAGACAAAGGCTATTTTACGCAATATCATGAGCGATCTGGAGCAGGAAGGCGCGTCGTTTACCCCAAAGGTTGAGCTCGGAATCATGGTAGAAGTTCCCAGCGCAGTCATTCTGGCAGATGTATTTGCCAAGGAAGTTGATTTTTTTGGAATAGGTACAAACGACCTCATTCAATATTCTCTGGCTATTGACCGTAACAACCAATTTGTCGCCCACATGTACGACCCATTCCATCCAGCTGTCCTTCGCATGATTAAACATACAGTTGATGCCGGACATGCACAGGGAATCCCAGTCTCCGTTTGTGGTGAAATGGCAGGTGATCTTCTCTGCGCGCCGGTTCTTCTTGGATTAGGGGTTGATGAATTGTCTATGCGGCCTCCAGTTCTTCCCCATGTAAAACGTCTCCTACGACATTCCAGATACGACCAGCTCCATGAACTCGCTCAAGATGTACTGCTCTGCGTGGATGGACGACAAGCCCGTGAATTTCTAGCATCTTACTTTAGTCAATATTACCCTCGGGAGATTAGGTCATCTTGAACGAACGTGAAATTATTGAATGTATAACAAAGCATAGTTCCACCGAATGTTCCGATCTTATCCAGTCAATAGGTGATGACTGTGCAGTGGTAAAAAAGGACGAAGAAAATGTCTGGCTTTTAACCATGGATACCTTGGTTGAAAGCGTTCATTTTAATCTCGCATGGCATCCTCCCGAATTACTCGGCCGAAAAACTATTTCCGTAAATGCCAGTGATATTGCATCAATGGGTGGTACGCCACGGTTTGCGCTTTTGAGTTTGGGAGCACCTAAGCCCGTAGATGACGAATGGATACACGCCTTCAGTAGAGGTATTGAGACGGCCAGCAGAGACTATGGATGCTTTGTTATTGGGGGGGACACAGTATACAGTCCGTATGGATATTCAATTTCCCTCTCATTAATAGGGGAAGCCCCTGCAACAAAAGTACGTTATCGGCATGGTGCGAAGCCAGGCGACCAGATATGGGTGAGCGGATACCTTGGAGAGGCCGCCGCAGGCCTTGAGCTATATCAGCAAAACAGGGTATCTATGGAGCACTATTCAGAGCTGTATGCAGCCCACCTAGACCCTGTTGCCAGGGTGGAGTTAGGAAAAGCAATGGCCGGCCTGAAGCAGGTCCATAGTATGATGGACCTCTCCGACGGTATCGCAACAGACCTGGCTCATCTCTGCAAACGTTCGACAGTAGGGGCAAGGCTTGAACGACAACGTCTGCCTATTAGCACTGCGACTTTACTTGCTTGTGAAGAATTGAGCCTATCTCCGGTGTCTCTGGCTGTTAGAGGAGGTGAAGATTTTGAGCTATTATTTACAGCATCAACTGCAGCTGAACAAAATATACGAGATATTGGTCACAGGCTTAATATTCACCTGTCCGTGGTTGGTGAAATTATAGAAGGTGAAAACGTTGTATTACATGATCTGAATGTAGATGGATCACAACACTTCGAAATACTCAGTTATCAGGGATTTGATCACTTCAGAGATGAGTAAGGTATATGCTTCGTTGATTTTTTTCACATCCGGGTAACATTTGTTCATTTTTTTAAGGAATCGAACCAGGGAGAAAAGGCATCTTCCCGTCATCTTTTGAGCTGTAGTCTACCTTGTGCATTTTATACATAAAATTCCCGTTCGAAAGCAGGTCAACCAAGTCTCTTTTCAGCTGCATTTTTTTCATTCTCACACCATCATTACATAAATTTTTGAAAAATTAAGAATATCTCAGTTCATTGTTTTGCATCTGATCTGATAGTGCAGATGCTTCCAACGCCATGGGATACCATGGGGGCGTCTCCAAACCTCATCTTTTCTATATATTCGGTATCTTTAAATGATAAATACTCGCAATATTAGCCATATAACTGCGCTTGATTTCCTGAAAAAGCCTTATCTGAGAAAAAATTGCAATTCTCCGACAGACTCCTAGCCCCTGTTAATAAGTGACTATTGGTCTGTCCAATTATTCAACACACCTATTTTATGCGGATTAAAGGGTAACAAAGGAGGCGTCAGCCGACGTTATTCCAGCTCGCATTTTGATATCTATCTGAAAACGCGTGGAATAAAAAAAGTGGTATTACCAATACAAAATTGGTATAATGATTGACAAGCCAATTGTCCCAAAGGATGTTTATTCTGCAACGATGACTCGAAATATACTTTTTGCATGTTATGTTTTGTGTCGCTGACTGTTACTGCAGGGGACTTCCGGCGAGTGACATAAATACAGAATGGTGGCCAGCCATCATTTCTGATACAACGCCATACGCGTATTTGGAGCATAGGAAGTATCGTGATAGACAATTCTGTTAGTTTGAAACCAATAAAACCAAAGCGAATATCGGATCAGGTTTATGAGCAATTGCGCGAACTCATCTTTCGTGGTGAGATTCGTCCGGGACAACAGCTTCTGCCCGAACGTGACCTTGCTGAACATCTAGAAGTCAGCCGAACCACTGTCCGAAATGCGATTAACAAGCTTGTTATTCTGGGACTCCTTGAGCAAAAGCAAGGGCAGGGGACTTTTGTAACCACCCCTGATGCAGGTAAAAGTAATCCACTTGCCACAATGCTCGCTGTGGACGATATTACTTTCAGCGACCTCCTTGAAGTCAGGTTGGGGCTGGAATGTAATGCTGCCAGGATGGCTGCGCTCCGCGCTACTCCCCAGGATATCATCAGTATGGAAAAGAGCCTCCACGAGATGGATGAAGGTATAAGTACCGGAGATTTAGGTAATGCGGCTGACGCTGCTTTTCATATGTCTGTAGCTTTTGCCACTAAAAACCCAGTACAAATTCATCTTATGAGAAATTTTTATGATTTACTTTTTTTAGGAATCAAAAAAAATCTCAGTCATTTGTACGACCATCCTGAAACCATAAACACCGTACAGACAACACACATGGATATTTATCAGGCTATTGCGCAAAAGAAACCAGATGATGCAGAACGCGCAATGCGGCAACACATTGTTTTCGTACAGGAGTGGTTCCGCAACAGATAGTAATCTTTTGTAAAATACTATTTATACTACACAAAAGAGAGCTCCTCAAAAAAAAAATTGTTGTGCTCTCTTTTTTCATCTATTGCTGTTATGATATATTGTTATAAACGTATCGTCAGTTCCAACGCTTGGGCAATGTATTATGACATCATTTTTTCCACCCAGACTTCACCCTGAAAAGCGCCGCTATTCCAGAGTAGTATTTACCAGGACCGTCCGTCTTTTTGACGGAGACGTCAAACTTGGCGAGTATGCTGTCCGTAATCTCAGCATCGGCGGTCTCTATCTCGAAGGTGCCTCCACTGTACAACTGGGTCAGACTTTACGAATAGAACTCCACGAAACAGGTCACTCATCCAGTCTTATACTGAATTTTTATGGGCGTGCTACTCGGCGTGGTAAAACCGGTGTTGGCATGGAATTTGTAGAGATGGAAGACGATAGTTTCATGTTTCTCCAGACAATGGTCCTCTATGCTTCAGATGATCCCATAGGTGTTGCCGAGGACTTTCTTGAAGATTTTGCTCAGGTTACGCAAGAAAACTCGAAAGATCTCCCGCAAAACAATATTGGCAAATCCAAGTGAAGACTGTGAAAAACTTGATCGCCCGCTAATAAAAACAGGCTTGATTGAATTTTCGTCTATCCTTTGTCTGGAAATTTGTTGTATACTAATAAGTTATCTTTAGTATAACCTGACCAACATTCCTATTTAACTGCCTTCTATTATGTGTAATTTTTTTGGATCACTTGGCAACAGATGTATATACGTATTATGCGACCTGGGCCGGATGGGCATTTTTCTTTTTTACTCCCTTACCGGAATATTCAAACGACCCTTTCGTGGTCAGGAGTTGTTGAAACAGCTTCGATTTATCGGCGCAGGTTCGCTGACAGTAATCTTTTTTACTGCACTGTCTTCAGGTATGGTTTTAGGGCTCCAGGGTTACTATTCCCTGAGTAAATTTGGTGCAGAAGGTATGCTGGGTTCAGCAGTTTCCCTGACACTGATCATGGAACTTGGCCCTGTGCTTACTGCCCTTATGGTAACAGGAAGAGCGGGCTCGGCGATGTGTGCCGAACTTGGTATCATGCGCATTTCAGAACAAGTGGATGCGCTTGAATGTATGGCAATAGATCCCTTTCGCTTTCTTATTTCTCCTAAAGTTCTTGCAACTATCATTGCCCTTCCTCTGTTAACAGCTATATTCGATGTCGTTGGCATATGGGGTGGATATCTTGCAGGGGTAAAGCTCATGGGGGTAAACGGCGGCGCTTATTTTTCCGGAATGGTAAGAAGCGTAACTGACCATGATATTAATCTTGGAATGACGAAATCTTTTGTTTTCGCTTTACTGGTGGCCTGGGTTTGCTGTGGGAGAGGCTATTTCGTCCAACAGATTCGAGGAGCAGGCTTTGGTGCAGAAAGCGTCAGTAAGGTAACAACACAGGCTGTTGTTATCTCTTCTATTTCAGTCCTCATTTTTGACTATCTCCTAACGGCAGTCCTACTGTAAATCCAAAGAGCCAATACCATGGATACCCAATCTGAAACTGTTATAGAATTTTCCCAAGTGGTGAAAACGTTTGGCCAGTGGGAAAAACAACATACCGTACTCGATCACGCGACATTTGGCATTCCCACCGGCAAAACAACGGTAATAGCAGGTGGAAGCGGACAGGGAAAGAGTGTAATTCTCAAACTTATTCTGGGCTTGCTGCAACCGGACAGTGGCAGCATTCATGTCGGAAACAAAGACATCACACAACTCAGTTATCAGGAACTGCAACAAGTTCGCATGTCATTTGGGGTGCTGTTTCAGGGAGCTGCACTCTTTGACTCTCTAACTGTTTTTGAAAATATTGCCCTCCCATTGAAAGAACGAACGAAATTGTCAACAGTTCAAATAAAGGAAAAAGTCTTGGCAACCCTGGATCAACTTGAACTCAACGGACATGAAGACAAGTTTCCAGCGCAACTCAGTGGCGGGATGAAGAAAAGAGTCGGTTTGGCCAGAGCATTACAATTAGACCCTGATATAGTTTTATTTGACGAGCCAACCACAGGCCTTGACCCTGTCATGACGCAGGAGATCTATGAACTTTTCAGTTCTACACATAAGCGTCTCGGGTATACTGCCGTTATTGTCAGTCACGACATCCCAAAGGTGTTTGATCTAGCAGATCAAATAATTCTACTGAACAAGGGAGAAATAGATATATTTCAGGATCCTGGTGATATCGTGCACTCGCAAAAAAACGCAATTCGTGAATTTGCACAAAAAACACTGGGGCTGTAATTTTCAGATGAGGGATCGAAGCAAATGAGACATTCTCGATTAGATATTTTTGTAGGCCTTTTTTTGGTATGCGGTTTCATCGCTTTTGGCTGGCTGGCTTTTAGACTGGGAGAAGTTCCTTTTCTTACCGGCGTTAAAACATATGAAATCAGGGCTGAATTCAGCAATATATCAGGAGTGAAAGCTGGTGCGGAGGTGCAAATTTCAGGTGTGAATATCGGTTCGGTTAAAGAACTGACGCTGAATAAAGACGGTCTGGCTGTTGTGACTATGCAACTCGACAAGGATGTTAACGTACCAGTGGATTCCATTGCCTCGGTGAAATCCCAGGGAATTATCGGTGACAAATATATCCAGATAACACTTGGTGGTGATGAGGAAATGTATAAGCCCGGTGAAATTATCCTTGATACCGAATCGGCCATTGATATTGAATCCCTTATTTCCAAATTTGCATTTGGCCAGGTGAAATAAATCCTATGATACCTCGTGCAAGATATCGAAACATACTTTTAATTATCATCACGCTGATGACACCATTCTGCTGTTGTGCTGCCGAAAAGGTTGATTTTCTTGATGATGATTTCTACGCTGATGATATCCCCGGTGATACGGTTCCAGATCCTTTGGAACCTTTCAATCGAGCTATGTTTGAGTTCAATGATGTCACCTACACGTACGTGCTTGATCCTGTGGCGTCAGCTTACAGCGAAATCGTTGCACAGGATTTTCGCACTATCATCGGTAATTTTTTTAATAATCTTGAAGAGCCGGTTCGCTTTGTAAACTGCCTGCTCCAGGGAAGAGTAAGGGACTCAGGGACAGTCTTAGGCAGATTTGCCGTCAATACTGTTTTTGGGGTTTTCGGCCTCGGGGATCCTGCACGGACTGAATTCGACCTACAGCCGACCAATGCCTCTTTAGGAGAGACTTTGGCTGTCTGGGGGGTTCATGATGGTTTTTATTTGGTAATGCCGCTTTTTGGCTCAACAACTTTACGCGATTTCAGCGGAACAATGGTTGATGCCTTTTTCGCTACGCCTTACTATTCATGGACGGACGACTATAGTGTCATGGCAGGAATATATGTCGGCAAGGAGGTAAATAAACTTTCTTTTCATCTGAACGAGTATGATGAGCTGAAAAAGATGAGTTTTGATCCATACATAGCCTTGCGCAACGGGTATTTTCAGTATCGTGAACGCTTACGGGATCATTCTGGATATAGTCGAAAAATTGAATAATCCTATGTGAGTAGTGTATTGGACAGCGCCTCAAAGAGTAATTTTCTTGTAAAGTGACTTCTTGCAGAAGGCTGGTGTATCCATTTGTTTTTTTTCAAACGGTAAAAGGCAGGATATCTCATCGCTTATCCATAAATGAAAGACAGTTATACCGATCGGTTGCCTGATCAGCAGAAAGGAAAAGCAGGTGAGTGCTGGAGTGAAAATGTGAAAAGACAGCACTTTAATTTTTTTCCGTCCGTATTGGATCCAGGTGCACTTGAAAGCGTTTGTATCTTTATTTTTGCCCGATTGCTATCAGGGCAATGATATTCTCCGAACTATATATAAATGAATTGGCGATAGAATTCGAGTCAAAGTCTTTTTTAGATGGCACTCTTGAGTTTTTTTGTGTATTATCTCTGGCTTTGATGAAATTCCGCCGCCAATAGTACAGGGTAGGGACGTATGCGTATTCGTTTCAGCGAAATTTCTCCTAACGGAAATCGCTATGAATTCAACGAACTAGGCGGGATTAGGGATCAAGAGATTCTTTCCCTAGGACATAACTCCAAAGCTGAAGTTGTGCTTGTCAAAAAAAGTGATACGCAAGTTGAGCTGAGTGGAACCATCAAGGCTGTTCCGGAAATCATCTGTGATAGATGCTTGGAACCTTTTGGATATGTTCTCGAAACTTCATTTCACTTACTGTTTGAAGTGAGCGGAAAAAACAAGTGGAGAATGCGGGAAGTTGAATGCGCTTCCGAAGAGCTTGATACGATTGAGCTTGACGAGCCGAGCATAGATCTCATTGAAATTATAAGGCAGCAGATTCTTCTATCCTTGCCTGTAAAAAAAATCTGTTCTACAGAATGCAAAGGAATTTGCAGTTATTGTGGCGTAAATTTGAATACGGAATCCTGCAGATGTTCCCAGCAGGCTAACAACTCGCCGTTTGCTATCTTGGCAGAATATAAGAAAAAACAGAAGTAACTTGTTGCCGGGCAGCCCCAACTGGGCATCAGGATCGGCAATATTAGAGGAGATTGTATTATGGCTTTACCAAAACGCAGACACTCACGTTCCAGAACCAGACAGAGAAGAGCTCATGACTCATTAAACAAACCCAGTATTGGAGTGTGCCCGGAATGCGGTGAACCCAAACAACTGCACCAACTCTGCAGCGGGTGTGGCGTATATAAAGGGAAAAAAATCATCCAACTCGAGGATGAACTCAACTAGGAACGTACTGTGCGTATAGCCTTAGACGCCATGGGTGGCGATTCAGGCTCTGAAATTCTTATTCATGGAGCTCTTGCTTCTGTTGCTGAAAATCAGAGCCTTGAAGTGATTCTCGTTGGAGATGAGCAAATTCTTCAGGATACACTTCAAAAATGTGCAGATTCTTCAAGTAAAGTTACTGATCGATTGCGTATAGTTCACGCCCCAGAATGTATTGGCATGGACGAATCACCTGTTGATGGGGTTCGCAAGAAGAAAGATGCTTCGGTTATGGTCGCTTTTGACCTTGTTAAAAACGGAGGTGCGGATGCTGTTGTGTCCGCTGGCAACTCTGGTGCAACTCTAGCGGCCGGTATACGAAAACTAGGCCGTTTGCCCGGGGTATCCCGACCTGGCATTGCCAGTTTTTTCCCCACCCTTAAACGCCCCGTAATGTTGATGGACATAGGTGCAAACGTTGATTGCAGACCTAAACACCTTTGTCAGTTTGCCATCATGGCATCTTCATGTTCTCGTTTGCTTCTTGGTACTGACAATCCACGGGTAGGATTACTCAGTATTGGAGAAGAAACAGGCAAAGGAAATGCTCTGGTTAAAGGGACATATTCACTTCTTCAACGGAGTCCGGTAAACTTTATCGGTAACGTTGAAGGCCGAGATGTCTACAAAGGTGATGTCGACGTAATTGTCTGTGATGGTTTTGTCGGTAATATCTCGCTGAAAATCAGTGAGGGGCTAGCCGATGCAGCCATGCAGATGCTGAGAAAAGAAATTATGAAAACCTGGCGAGCTAAAATCGGCTATCTTCTGATACGCAAAGCTTTCGCAGGGTTTAAAAAACAGGTGGACTATGCCGAATATGGCGGTGCTCCTTTACTTGGTATAGCTGGTACAGGAATTATCTGTCATGGTAGTTCTGATGCCACAGCTATTCGTAATGCCATTGGAGTGGCCTCCGACATGGTCTCAAACAAGGTCAATGAGTCGATAGTCTCAGCCTTGGACAGTGCCGCCGACACCTGATACAGGAATACTCATGAGTAAAGCAGTAATTATTGGTACAGGATCATGTGTACCCTCCAGATCTCTCTCTAATGAAGATCTGGAAAAAATGGTCGAAACTTCCGATAAATGGATAACAACCAGGACCGGGATTAAAACACGACATATTTCCGGACCGGATGAACAGAATTATCAACTTGCCAGCAAGGCTGCCAAGCGTGCCCTTGAAATGGCCGAGGTTGATCCAGCAGATATTGGACTCATTGTCGTAGCCACATTGTCGCCACACATGATCATGCCCTCTACAGCCTGTTTTGTTCAGGCTGAGATAGGTGCTGACAACGCCTTTGCCTATGACCTGAATGCTGCCTGTGCTGGCTTTACCTATGCACTGGATTTAGCACGTCACTATGTACAGAGCCAACCTGGTATGAAGGTTTTGGTCATCGGCTCAGAAACGCTATCAACCCGTGTCGACTGGCAGGATCGAAATACTTGTGTTCTATTTGGCGACGGTGCAGGCGCCGCTGTTGTTACAGGCACAGAGGAAGATAGAGGCATAATAGGAAGTAAGCTGCATTCTGACGGGAACCATTGGGATTTACTGTATATGGACAGCCCCGAAAGTCAAAATGCAGATTTGGTGAAAGAAGACTGGCAGGGCTCTCTTATTCGCATGAATGGCGGAGATATTTTTAAGCATGCTGTCAGGAATATGGACGAAGCAGTGAAGGCGCTTTTGGATCGTCACAGATTTTCCATAGACGATCTTGATTTACTCATCCCTCATCAGGCGAATATCCGTATTCTTCGCAAACTTCAAGAGCGTCTCAAACTTCCGGACGAAAAAGTTTTTGTTAATCTGCATAAGTATGGCAACACCTCAGCAGCCAGTATTCCCATTGCATTGGATGAGGCTAACCGTCAGGGCATGTTGCACAAGGGTGATTTAGTTGCACTATGCACCTTTGGTGGCGGCCTTACTTGGGGATCATTATTGTTACGCTGGTAAGCATATAAGGAGAGACTCGTGGACTATTTTTTGACTGAAGAACAGCAAATGATCGTCGATACAGCCCGGGAAATTACCAATGAAAAAATTATACCTGTACGTGCTGAACTTGACGAAAAAAATCAATTTCCCACAGAGATTCTGAAGGATATCGCCAAGGCGGATCTTTTTGGCATTTTTATTCCGGAAGAGTACGGAGGTTTTGGTGGGGGATGTTTTGATATTGTTCTAGCCATGGAAGAGTTGGCACGAGGTTGTGTCGGTGTGGCGACCAGTTATGCGGCCAGTGCTTTGGGCATTTTCCCTGTACTCATTGCTGGTAGTGAAGAAATTAAACAAAAATATTGTACCCAGATTGCGGAAGGGAAAAAATATGCCGCATTTGGCTTGACAGAAGCCAATGCAGGAAGTGACGCTTCGGGAATTCAAACCACAGCCGTACTCGATGGCGATGAATGGGTTCTCAATGGCACCAAACAATGGATTACCAATGGTGGAGAAGCCCAAATTTACACTATTATTGCCATGACCGATCCTGAAAAAGGTGCTCGTGGCGCTTCTATTTTCGTAGTGGAAGACGGAGACCCCGGCTTTTCATACGGTAAAAAAGAAGACAAAATGGGTATCCGTTCAAGTGCCACAAGAGAACTTGTTCTCAATAATTGTAGAATACCGAAGGACAGGCTTGTGGGGCGAAGGGGAACCGGTTTTATCACAGTAATGAAAACCCTGGATATGTCCAGGCCCGGTATAGCCTCGTTAGGTGTAGGGCTTGCGCAGGCTGCCCTCGATGAAGCTGTAAGCTATGCGAAACAACGTAACCAGTTCAACAAGCCCATAATTTCTTTTCAGGCCGTTCAGCATATACTTGCTGACATGGCTATTCAACTGGAAGCTGCCAGAGCCTTGGTGTATGGTGCTGCGCGACATATCGATCAACATCCCAAAAATATGTCTAAAGTGTCCTCCATGTGTAAAGTTTTTGCGACAGATATGGCCATGAAGGTTACCACCGATGCTGTTCAAGTATTGGGCGGATATGGTTATATGAAAGAATACCCTGTTGAAAAAATGATGCGTGACGCAAAAATCCTTCAGATATATGAAGGAACCAATCAAATTCAGCGTAACGTTGTTGGTCAGGAACTTAACAAGGAATATGCTTAAACCATGAATATTGTAGTGTGCATTAAGCAGGTACCAGATGCCAAGGATGTCAGGCTTGATCCTGAAACCAATACGTTGGCTCGTGATGGTGTGGAATCGATAATGAATCCTTATGACCGTCATGCACTTGAAGAGGCCGTATGTCTTCGCGAACAGCATGGAGGGACTGTCACCGTGCTCAGTATGGGCCCCCCCCAAGCTGAAGCCATGCTTCGTGAGGCTATTGCCTGTGGTGCTGATGAGGCAATACTGGTTTCCGACAGAGCATTTGCCGGTGCAGATACATGGGCTACCAGTTATACTTTAACTAAGGCCATCGAAACCATAGGAGATGTAGATCTGACCCTTTGTGGAAAACAGGCTATTGATGGTGATACAGCTCAAGTCGGCCCAGGAATTGCTTGTCGTCTGAAAATTCCTTTTGTCACCTGTGTTCAGAAAACAAGAGAATCTTCCGATGAAGCAATCATTGTTGAACGTATGATGGATGATGGCTTCGATGTTATCAAAGTTCCCCTGCCCGCACTCCTGACAGTAGTCAAGGATATTAACGAGCCTCGGGTAGCATCTCTCAAGGGAAAGATGAAGGCAAAAAAGGCCACTGTCAAAGTTTTGTCAGCTGCAGATATAGGTGCAGAGGCAGATCAGATTGGGCTTGCCGGATCTCCAACTCAAGTGGTTAAGGTCTTCTCGCCGGAGCCGAGAGGCGATCGCCGAATTTTTACTGGAACTGTCGAGGAGCAGGTAACACAACTGGTAGAGAGTATCAAGGGATACCTTTAATCTGTTACTGCCGCTGATCAATCATCTCAATTTATACCATCTGCTATGCTGAAAATTGATTGTGACAAGTGCATCGTATGTGGGATCTGTGAATCCACCTGTCCGTTCGGTGCCATAACCATTCAAGATGACTGCCCTGTCGTTAATGATACCTGTACTTTATGCGGCGCATGCGTTGAAGCTTGCGATGTAGAAGCACTCTCCATCGAGGTAGCTGAAAAGAAAGTTCAAAAAGATATCGATGACTGGTCAGGCATCATGGTTTGTGGGGAATTTCGCCACGGTGTCATTGCCCCTGTTACGTACGAACTACTTGGCATCGGACGAAAGCTTGCTGATGCCAGAGAAGTTGAGTTGTCTGTTGTTTTGTTAGGTAACGATATCACAGAATATTCTGAGTCTCTCATCCATTCAGGGGCAGATAAAGTATATTTAGTCGAGCATCCTGACCTTGCTCAATTCAAAGAAGATACTTACGGGTATATCCTTGAAAAGGTTATCAGAGATACAAAACCGGAAATTGCGCTTGCTGGAGCAACTGCCATCGGTAGATCTGTGATACCTTTTGTTGCTACATTGGTCGGTGCAGGTCTTACTGCAGATTGTACCCAACTCGCCATTAGAGAGAGCGACGGCATGTTGTTGCAGACTCGTCCTGCTTTTGGCGGAAACATTATGGCTACAATTGAGTGCCCGCGCACCCGCCCCCAAATGGCGACCGTACGTCCAAACGTTATGGCTTGCCTGCCTCCAGACACTGCCAGAACAGGTGTTATAGAACGTATCGACATAGATTCAGCATTGCTTGAATCACGTGTAGAGGTTCTGGAAACGGTGCAGGGCGGAGAAGAAAGCGTGAATATTCAAGAAGTCGAAACCTTGGTCGCCGGTGGGAGAGGGCTTGAATCTGAAAAAGGATTTACTCTTATTAAAGAACTTGCCGGTGAACTGAACGGCGCCGTTGCCGCTAGCAGAGCTGCTGTAGATAGTGGTTGGATTCCTTATCCCCATCAAGTCGGGCAAACGGGGAAGACCGTATGCCCTAAACTTTATATTGCCTGCGGTATTTCCGGTGCGGTTCAACACGCCGCCGGCATGCAGTCCTCAGAAGTAATAGTGGCTATCAATCGGGACGGCAGTGCACCAATATTTGATCTTGCTACCTATGGCATTGTCGGTGATCTTTATGAGGTCATTCCTGCTCTCATTAATCGAATACGAGAGGTGAAAAGTGACTCTTGAAGGTAAAACCGCAGTTATAACAGGTGGAAGCCGTGGTATAGGAAGGGCCATCTGCAAAAAATTAGCTGGCTCTGGTTTCAATGTCGGCATTAACTACGTTTCAAATCCGACAGCGGCTGAAGAAACCCTTGCATTGGTAGAGCAGCAAGGAGGAAAAGGCTTTCTCTGTCCCTTTAATGTTGCTGATACTGATGCGGTAAACGAAGCTTTTAAAAAAATTACTCAAGATATCGCCCCAGTTGATATTCTTATCAACAATGCTGGTATCACACGCGATGGTCTAATGGCCAGGATGAAAGATTCTGACTGGCAGGCTGTCATGGATACCAACCTGAAAGGTGCATTCTCCTGCAGTAAAGCTGCAATGCGTGGAATGATGAAAAGTAAATGGGGGCGAATTGTTAATATCACATCGGTGATTGGTTTTCTTGGCAACGGTGGCCAGGTTAACTATGCTGCAGCAAAAGCTGGGCTGGTTGGCTTGACAAAATCTATGGCAAGGGAACTGGCAGGACGCAATATCACAGTAAATTGCGTCGCCCCAGGGTACATTGTTACTGATATGACGGATGGACTGGACTCTGATATTCAACAGGCTATATTGGCGCAGATTCCTCTTGGTTCTTTAGGCGAACCTGAGGATGTTGCTGCTTCCGTAGCTTTTTTGACTTCAGATGATGCAAAATATATCACTGGTCAGACCATTCATGTTAATGGTGGCATGTACATGGGCAACTGATAAAAATATATAATACCAATATATTTTTATCCATAAAAACAAAACAATAAACGAATACTTTAGGAGAATACAATGGCTGTTGAAGATAAAATGATTGATATCATTGTTGAGCAACTTAGTGTTGATAAAGATAAAGTAGTACCTGGTGCATCTTTTGTTGACGATTTAGGTGCAGACTCCCTTGACCTTGTTGAGCTTATCATGGCAATGGAAGAGGAATTCGATGTAGAAATTCCAGATGAAGAGGCAGAAAAAATTGCTACGGTACAGAATGCCATTGATTATGTAGCAAAACTTCAGTAATTCGAGGGTTGTAAGCAAGTGAAGAGACGGGTCGTTGTTACAGGTATAGGATTGGTTACCCCACTGGGAACTGGAACCGAAAAAACATGGGACAGCCTCATTCGAGGGCAGGGTGGCATTGGACCAATCACTCGATTTGATGCAAGCGAATTTGCATCACAAATAGCTGCTGAAGTTAAAGATTTCGAACCTGAAAAGTGGTTTGAAAAGAAACAGGCAAAAAATCTGGATCTGTTTGTACAGTATGCGATTGCTGCTGCTGATTTGGCTTTGGCGGACAGCGGCCTGTCTATCAATGAAAGTAATTGCGAGCGTGTTGGAGTAATAACCGGTTGTGGCATGGGTGGTCTTCCTACAATTGAGGAATATCATGAGGTTATGAGGAACAGGGGGCCGCGTAAAATTACCCCGTTTTTCATTCCACGAGTTATTCCCAATATGCCTTCAGGTCATATTTCCATGAGAATAGGAAGTAAAGGACCTAATTTAACACAAACTACTGCATGTGCTGCAGGTACCCATGCCGTTGGTGAAGCGTACAGACATATTGTTTACGGTGATTGTGATATTGCCTTCACGGGCGGAACCGAATCCGTCATTTGTCCGTTGGCTGTCGGTGGTTTTAGTGCAATGAAAGCACTTTCAACTCGTAATGATGATCCTGCTACGGCTTCGCGTCCTTTTGATCAAGGTCGTGATGGATTTATCATTGCTGAAGGTTCTGGAATTTTAATTCTTGAAGAACTGGAACACGCTCAACAGCGTGGTGCAAAAATTTATGCTGAGATTATTGGCTACGGGCAAAGTAGTGATGCGTATCATATTGCAGCCCCTCCTGAAAACGGAGAAGGTGCCGCACATTGCATGAAGATGGCACTTCGTGACGCTGGTATTCGCCCTGACCAGGTAGATTATATTAATGCCCACGGAACCTCAACACCGCTGAATGATAAGTGTGAAACTACTGCTATCAAAACTGTGTTTCAGGATCACGCGTACAAACTAGCCATCAGTTCAACCAAGTCCATGACAGGACATATGCTTGGAGCGGCAGGAGGAATTGAAGCTGCATTTACCGCTCTCACCATGCATACTGGAATTATTCCTCCCACTGCAAATTTGCATGAGCCATCAAAAGAATGTGATCTCGATTACGTCCCATTGACAGCTCGTGAAGCAAATCCCCAGATCGCTCTTTCCAACTCTTTTGGCTTTGGTGGAACGAATGGCGTTGTTGTTATGAAGCATTTTTCTGAGTAACTCTAATACATACTTATCCCATGCGTATATTCATAGGCAGTGATCACGGTGGTTTTGCTCTTAAAAAAGAGGTTATCATCTTTTTAAAAGAAAAAGAAATAGAGGTTGTTGATTGTGGATGCAACTCCTCTGATTCAGTTGATTATCCAGATTTTGCCCATAAAGTATGCCAGAGTGTGCTTGATCAAAAGGATGCTCTGGGAATTCTTATATGTGGGACAGGAATAGGTATGTCAATCGCTGCTAATCGTTTTAAAGGTATTCGTGCCGCTTTATGCCATGATGCCTTTACAGCGAAAATGAGTAGAGAGCACAATGATGCTAATATTCTTTGCCTTGGTGCCCGGGTGCTAGGTATATCTGTTGTTTTGGACATGATTGACACCTGGCTGAACACTGCATTTGCAGGAGGGCGACATATAAGCAGATTACAAAAAATGGATTGAATCATTTTTCTAACATGTTTACTGCTAGCCGGTGCCTTCGAAAAGGGTACCGGCTTTTTTTTTCAGCTCCAGTTAATCAGCGTTGAGGAATTATCATGAAGTGTCCATATTGCACACATCTTGAAAATCGCGTTATTGATTCTCGCATCAATAAGGATAAGACCATTATTCGTCGTAGGAGAGAGTGTAGTTCCTGTGAACAACGTTTTACGACATATGAACGAATTGAGTTAATGCTCCCCATGCTGATAAAAAAAGATGGGAGACGAGAAGCTTGGGATCGTGGAAAAATTATTGCTGGTCTTGAAAAAGCCTGTGAAAAATTGCCTGTAAGTATGACTGATATCGATGCATTTGTCGATCGCATTGAACTTCGTCTCCAGGATGTTGGTGGCAAAGAAGTGCCCACGAGCCAGATCGGGGAATGGATCATGGAAGATCTACCGTCTTTGGATGAGGTCGCTTATGTACGTTTTGCCTCGGTTTACAGGCAGTTTAAAGATGTTAACGAATTTATGGATGAACTCAAGAACTTCTTAGATAAACCTTCAGGGAAACTGTAATATCGATATTATTCTGCCCCTTTAAAGGAGCGCTCGCATATACTAGACACCTGATAACAGGCTCTCCGGTGTCTGCCTGTTTAAGAATGCGCCATATCTCAACTTTCCTAACCATCTATACCAATACAACTCTTAACTCAAACAACTGTAGATTTTTATGACAGCAGAGACAGATATTCATTATATGCAGTTGGCAATAATAGAAGCAAAAAAAGGGCTTGGACGTACTTCTCCAAATCCTCCTGTTGGAGCTATTATAGTCCGTGATAACATTATACTCGGCACAGGATACCACCGTAAAGCCGGTGAACCTCATGCAGAAGTCAACGCCATAGCAGACGCTAAGGGAGACACGGCTGGAGCTACAATTTATGTCACTTTGGAACCGTGTAACCATACTGGAAGAACACCGCCATGTACGCTGGCAATACTGAAGGCAGGCATTACCAGGGTAGTCATTGGATTGCCTGATCCCAACCCAGGTGTACAAGGAGGTGGAGAGCTTTTCTTAAAAGATCAGGGTATTGATGTCATAACCGGCATTCTTCAATATGAATGTCGAAAGCTCGTTTATCCATTTCTCAAGCATAGTACAACCAAAATACCATGGGTTATTCTCAAAGCTGGAATGAGTTTGGATAGTAGGATAACCTATACAAAAGGGAAGGGGGGGGGAATTACCGGCTCTGAATCTCACCATTTTGTTCATCAGTTGCGTGATCAGACAGATGCCATTCTTGTTGGCATTAACACGGCTCTTATAGATAATCCAAGCTTAACGACACGTTTACCTGATGCAAAGGGTAAAGACCCTCTACGTGTAATCCTTGATAGTCAATTACGTCTCCCACCACAAGCTAAAATGCTGCATCAGGGTTCTTCGGCTAAAACTATTATTTTTCACTCACACGACGCGCCACAAAAAAAAGCCGATCATCTGCTTGATGTAGGTTGTAAGCTCGTACCAATAGAGACAATACCATCATCGGGATGTCTCAACTTACACGATGTCCTTTCTTGGCTTGGTCAACATGATATTACCTCTGTTTTAGTTGAAGGCGGTTCTCATATCCATGGAAATTTTCTCAGCATGGGTATGGTTGATGAATTTTGTCTGTTATACGCTCCTTTTTTCATAGGAGATCAGGGCCAAAGTGTCATAACCGAATTTTCTTTGCCAATTACTGAGACAAAAGACCACTTTGTCACCACAGAAGTACGTCAATTAGGAAATGATGTGCTGATTCGGGGAATTCGAAAAGAATATTTGAATGAAACGAAATGATTGGAGTATGTCTTTTTGAAAGAAAAAGCGCTGTGTGATTTAAAAATTTCACACAGCGCCTTTTCATGACTTTAGCCCCTTTGCGTCGAATTATCCTCCAATATTAAAACTCCAGAGAATACCTGCACATATTGCAGATCCAATAACGCCGGAAGAGTTACAGGCCATTGCATGCATCAGGAGATAATTGGTCGGGTCTGTCTTTAAGCCCATCATATGTACTTCACGTGCCGAACCAGGAACGGCCGACACCCCTGCTGCACCCAATAGTGGGTTGATTTTAGATTTAAGAAACAGGTTCATGAATTTGGCAAAGAGCAGACCTGAAGCTGTTGCAATGCTGAAGGCGACTGCTCCTAAAAGAAAAATGCCGACAGAACGAGGGTTAAGGAAAACATCACCTTGTGTGGATGCGCCCACGGTAAGGCCAAGAAAAATGGTAGCTGTATCGATAATGGAAGTACGTGCAGTTTGAGCCAGTCTTTCTACCACACCGCTTTCTTTCATTATGTTGCCGAAAAAGAATGGTCCAAGAAGAGGAATGGAGGCAGGAGCAAGAAAACAACAAAGAAGCATGCCCACAATGGGGAATATCAATCGTTCTTTTTTTGACACCTCCCTCAAATCCGGCATCCTGATTTTGCGTTCATTCTCTGTAGTCAACAATTTCATTATAGGTGGCTGAATAATCGGGATCAGTGCCATGTACGAATACGCCGCAATTGCAATGGGGCCAATAAGCTCAGGAGCGAGTTTAGCTGTCAAGAAAATAGAAGTAGGGCCGTCAGCACCACCAATAATGGCAATGGAGGATGCTTCATTGGGCATAAAACCCAAGGCTAGGGCACTGAGCAGGGTAAAAAAGATACCCATTTGAGCAGCAGCACCAAGTAGCATCAATTTAGGATTACTCAAAAGAAAAGAAAAATCCGTCATAGCTCCAAGGCCAAGAAAGACTATTGACGGATAAATTCCAGTGGTTACACCAAAATAAAGGTAATGTAATACGCTGTTCGCCTCATAAATACCAATACCAAACCCTTTGAAGAAAGGGATGTTTCCCAGAATTACTCCAAAGCCGATGGGTAATAGCAGTAAGGGCTCGTATTCTTTGGCTATGGCTAAATAAACAAAAACAATCCCCACGCCAATCATAAGAATATTTCTATAGTCGGCAAGACAGTATCCGGTATTTGTTAAAAACTGTAAGAGTAAATCCATGTCACCTCCTCAAATATCAAAAAGTACTCCAGTGTAATAAGTACTCCGGTGTAATTATAACAACTACTGCATCAAGCAGAATTTTCCTTCATTTGCAGGTAGTAATTTACCTGCTTCACGCAGACGTTTGATGGATAGGTGAGGGTGGGGAAGGTGATATTTTTGAGCCAGGACATAGAGTTCGGCAAGTTCAAACTCCACTTCCAATTCAGCGACCAATGGTTGATACACTTCTACCAGTTTTTCAAGGTGAAGTGGATCAACAACCGTATCTGGGATAATGTTATGCTCAACCTGAGGAACATCAATCTCAGGGGAATCTTTTTTTTCCAATAAAGCAACGATTTTATGTAGTTGGGAAATAATTGTGGCAAGAATAGCCAAACCCGACAGGACTATGGATGCACCTACCGCAGCCATGGCCCATCCATTATGATGTGAAATTGCTTCTAACCCGGTCAAGTGGAACCTCCTTTTCAGACGTAAACAGGGAAGAAAAACCCTAAACTAGAACAGCCCCTTTTGATTTTGCAACGCTTTTTTTACCTGGAATTCACGATATTGTCAAACTATATGCGAGTAAGACACCCCGGTGATTTATTGGAATTATTACTTTTTTCACTCCCTCTGAAACAGATCACGCCCAATAGGTTGAGGTTGCACAATTTCGCCATAACGCTTGATGATCGCAGAAATTGCTTTGACAAATAAGGAGTGAGTTGGCAACGAAGTTAATCATAAAAAAAAGTCACCCCTGGTATTTTATCCAGAGGGTCTCGATAAACAAGCAACTCTAAATCGTGCTGGCATACTTGTGTGTTGTTTATTATGGACCATTTCATGATTATCATACCTTTGCCAACATACTGAAACCGTATCAGGAATTTATGACTGTTCCTTTAAGCGAGTGCTTGCCCGCCTGTTGAACAGAAACCAAAACGGTCTGTCCTGTTGTAAACGTGAAAAGGTTTTCAGGTCTGGAAAAATGAACGATATGGTTTGTTGGGGTTCGTCCTTTACAGGTGCTGCCGTCGATACTCTCGATCATTACATGCTGTGTTGTGCCAATGTATTCCCGGTTGCGTTCAAGGCTGATCTGGTCCTGACGCCTTTGAAATCGACTCAATCGCTCACTCTTCACATCTTCAGGTACCTTATCTGAAAAATCAGCGGACCTGGTGTTTGGACGATCTGAATATTTAAATGAAAATGATCCATGAAAACGAACCTGTTCAAGTAAATCCATAGTGCCCTGGAAATCTATTTCAGATTCGCCGGGAAAGCCTACAATAATATCTGTGGCTATGGCTATATCTGGTCGATATTCTCTCAAAGATTTTACTTTGTATAAGTATTCTTCAACGGTATATTTTCTGTTCATCGCAGCAAGAACTCTATTGGATCCAGCCTGAACAGGAAGGTGAAAATGAGGGCACAGGTTATCAAGCTCAGCAAAACAGCGCATGAGTTCTTTAGACAGGTCCTTGGGGTTGGATGTGGTGAAACGAAGACGTTCAACACCTTTTATTTCTGCAACCTGCCGAAGCAGTTGAGAAAAAGAAACCTTGCCGTCAGCAACCGGGTTGGTCATCCCATAGGAATTGACATTTTGCCCGAGAAGAGTAATTTCTTTTATTCCCTGACGTACGAGAATTCTTACTTCCTCGAGAATATCTTTCACAGGCCGACTGACTTCTCTACCTCGAGTATGGGGTACCACACAATAGCTGCAATAATTATTACAACCCTGCATTATCGTTACAAAGCGCCTGAAATCCCCGCTCCCAGCCTTTGGCACTGTTTCATGCAATTTTTGAAACGGCGGAATGGTAAATTGACTTTCCAAATCAGTGGAAATTTCCTTTTCAGTCTGTCTGGAGCGTAGTCGTTGTACAATGTCAGGCAATTGGTATATCTGCTGGGTTCCTATGACAAAGTCAACATGGGGCATACGTTCGAGAATCCGTCTGCTCTCTTGTTGAGCAACACATCCAGCAACACCAACAAGCATCTCCGGAGCTTTTTTGCGACTGTCGCGAAGCTGACCCAGCAGGCTATATACCTTCTGCTCAGCCTTGGCCCTGATACTACATGTATTTAATATTACGACACTTGCGGATTCAGGTGTGTCAACTGACCGAAAACCATCTTGAGCAAGCAGTTGTTCAATAATTTCTGAATCCCGCTCATTCATCTGACAGCCAAATGTTTTTATATAAAGTGTGTTTTCCATAACTTGGTTACGCAACAAAACTAACGAGTCAATGCCAAACGATACAAGCGTTCAGACTCTGCCAGTGAGACGTTAAAGGGTAGGGCAGAGTCTGAATTTTCCGGTTTCGCTGAGCACAAATGTGATGCTTTACTCCAGACATGATGTTTGAAGAGCACCGGTAGAGTAGGGGGTTAAATTGCCGGCAAGCTCGCCAAGAAGAGCAAACAATTCCCGGATACTATGCTCAAGAGTCCATAACGTGACAAGTCCTTCGGATACTGACACTGTGGAGAGGAGAGCAAGGCCATCATAGGCTTCTACAATAAATTTCAGCCAGCTGATTTGAGATGGCCGAATACGCAGATAAATCCTTACAGCTTTTGGAGGTGTTAAGGTTTCCATGTTTTCTTCAGCAAACACTATACAGAAAGGGTGGCGTCAATATCTTCAAGAATATTTTCGTTTTGTTGAATAAGCGGTAACACTATTTCCTGAAGATACTCTTCTGTCTGGCGTTCAGCTCTTCCTGTAAATTGTTGATAATTTCCGAGCAGTTGCGACAATTCGTTTTGATTAAAAGGAATACGCTCATCAGCAGCTAGACGGTCGATAAGATCATTGCTGAGTCCTTGGTTTTTGACAGCAGCTCCAGCAGCAACGGAGTGTTCTCGAATTACCTCATGCATTTCCTGTCTACTTTTACCACGCTCAACACAAGCCATGAGAATTTTTTCAGTGGCCATAAAAGGTAGTTCTTCAGACAAATGTTTTTCAATTTGTTTTGGATAAACAACCATATCACTCGTTATATTGATGTATAACTTTAAGATGGCATCGGTGAGCAGAAAAGCCTGGGCCATGTCCATGCGGCGGATAGCAGAGTCGTCTAAGGTACGTTCGAACCATTGGTTTCCGGCAGTGGCCGCAAAATTCGCTGGCAACCCCATGAGTTTTCTGGCCAGTCCTGTCATTCGCTCAGAGCGCATAGGATTTCGTTTGTAGGCCATTGCAGAACTGCCAACCTGTTTGGAAGCGAAAGGCTCTTCCTGTACTTTTAAGTTGGATAGCAGGCGGAGATCAACGGCAAATTTATGTGCAGAAGCGCCAATTCCGGCTAAAGTTTCACAGGTCTTCATGTCAAGTTTACGTGGATAGGTTTGGCCGGTTACTGCAAAGGCACTGTCAAAACCTAATTTTTCCGATACTCTGCGATCTAACTCACGGACCTTTTCATGGTTACCATCAAAGAGTTCCAAAAAGGTAGCCTGGGTTCCAACGGTACCTTTTGCACCACGTGCCTTAAGTTGTTGTTCAAGATGTTCAATATATTCAAAATCCATAATAAGATCTTGAATATACAATGTATTTCTCTTTCCAACAGTGGTTGGTTGAGCAGGTTGATAGTGCGTAAAGCCCAGAGTGGCAAGGCTCTTATGCTTATCGCAAAAATTAGCGAGGTTATGAATAACTTTGAGAAGAGATTTTTTTACCAGCGCAAGGGCCTGTTTCTGCACATGCAGATCTGTATTGCAGACAACAAATTGAGAAGTCGCGCCGAGATGTATGATAGGTTCTGCTGTAGGACATCGCAAACCGAATTCATAAACATGCGCCATGACGTCATGGCGGATTTCCTTTTCCTTTGCAGCAGCAATTTCAAAATCAATATTTGAAACATTGGCCTTCATTTCAGCAACCATTTCTGCAGTGACTGCCTCAAGACCCAGTTCGTGTTGAGACTCGGCAAGTGCAACCCAACATTCTCGCCAGCGGGTAAATTTGAATCGTTCACTGAACAACTCCTGCATGGCTTTACTTGTGTATCTGGATACCAAGGGTTCCTGGTAAATATCTCTGTTCATGAATGTGCCTCGCGATTATTTATGCGTTAAATGGTTATATGCTTAGATGGGGAAAATAGTAATGACTTCGGGGAGCTTTGTAAAAACTGCCTACACAATGTCGCATAATATATATTATGTTAAATTGCCTTATGCTCCAGTGTTGACTATATCAACAACCTGTATTTCGTTACGGCATATTCCCCTGAAAAAGGAACGTTTCAGTTTAAAAACGATGTCAACCGGATTGTCCTGTATTTCGTCCAACCGTTCAGCAAGAAAAAAACCAATGCCGGAAATGGGCTTTTGCGAATGAGAACGGAGTTGGAACTTGAGATGCCCTTTGCTATTTTTCATATTATGCAATTGCTGCTTATGCAACATGAAGAGCGGTTCTGGATTACCTTCGCCAAAAGGTTGCAGCAACTGAAGTTTATGCACAAACTCCTCAGAAAGCACCCTCTTTTGCTTTGAGCAGTAATCCACATGTAGCGAACGTGACGTAACCAGTTTTTCAGTTTCGCAGTTTTTATCAAGATCCTGCTGGAAGTCAGCGAGTTCATCTGCCCGCAATCTCAAACCTATTGCCATCGGATGCCCTCCAAACTGCTCGAGATGTTCTGAGCAATTCATTAATTTATCGTATAAATTAAGCCCTTCAATTGACCTTCCAGATCCTTTGAGAGATGGTATATCAGATCCATTATTAAGATCTTTGGTCACCACAATCGCCGGACGCTGAAAACGCTCTGCGATACGGGAAGCCACTATGCCGAGAATACCTGGGTGACAATCTTCGTGATAAATTGTCAATGCATGTGCACCCTGAGCAACACGTTTTTCGCATTCTTCCATGATTTCACCCAAAACATCATGCTCCAGATTTTTTCTGGTGATATTTAGCTCATCGAGTTGCATAGCGTATTCACGGGCCACGCTCAGAGAGTCGGTAAGAAGCAATTCCACTGCCAGGTCCGCTTCCCCCATCCTTCCTGCGGCATTGATCCGAGGAGCCAGCCGAAAGGAAATATCCTCTGAGGAGACAGCATCCCGTCTATGCAGGCCGCACTGTTCACACAGGGCAAGGATGCCTGTTCTGTCCTTATTACATAAAACTTCCAAACCGCCGCGCACAAGAATGCGATTTGCACCCAAAAGTGGCATTACATCGGCAACCGTACCAAGGGCAACCAAGTCCAGGTATTGCTTAAGGTTAGGGTAAGTACCATTGTTATCCCAATAGTTACGGTTAATTAATTCTCGACGAAGAGCAGCAACAAGAAAAAATGCGACTCCTACTCCGGAGAGTTCCTTAAAGGGAAAACTACAACCTGGCTGTTTAGGGTTTATAATGGCTTCAGCAACCGGCAACTCGCTTGGAGGTTCATGGTGATCTGTTATAACAACTTTAAATCCCTGCTTGTAAGCATAGGCAATGGCATCATTGGCCGAAATACCACAGTCAACGCTAATAATGAGCCCTCTTCTTCCATTAAGCTTTTGGATTATATGTTCAATGGATTCTATTGATAATCCGTACTTTTCCGTTAGTCGATTAGGGATGTGATACAACGGACGCACGCCAATGGATTTTAAAAACTGATAGAGGAGCACCGTTGCCGAAATACCATCGACATCGTAATCGCCGTGTATAACGATGGGCAGTTTTTGAAAACAACAGGTCAAAATCACGCGAACCGCGTCATTAATCCCCTTTAGCTGTGAAGGTTTTGGTAAACTGGTGAAACGTGGAAACAGAAATTCTTCTACGTGCTCAGCGGTTACGAATCCTCTTTGGGATAAAATGAGAGCAAGCTGGTACGGAATAGAAAATTCCTGGGCTAAAAATTGACTGATTTTAACAGCCTGAAGATCGTAAACCGGCTCAATGAGTGAAAAATTCATTACAGTGTATTTTGCGGGCTATTCTGATGGCGTGTCCAGAAATCGGTCTACAGCATCAGTCACCTCTTGGCGATTTTCTCGATCGAACCATTTCAATCCAGCGGTTTTTTTGAACCAGGTCATCTGTCGCTTTGCATAACGACGTGTATCTCGAATCAACTCTTCCTGTGTCTGTGACAAGGAGGTCTGTCCGTTTATATACCCTAAAATGTGACGATACCCAATAGCCTGCATGGATGGGAGTTGATCATCATACCCCATGGCTAACAATGTCTCAACTTCATCAATCATTCCCTGTTCAAGCATAATTGAGGAGCGGAGCGCAATACGCTCATACAGTACAGATCGTTCACAGGTTAAACCTATAATTTTAAGTTTGGCAAACGTTGTTGCCCTTCCCTGCTCTTTCTGCTGACGTTTTTTATGTTCACTCCATGGTATTCCGGTAGCCTCATAGATTTCCCATGCTCGCAATAATCTCTGGGTATCATTGATGTGAATTCGATTTGCTGTGTCCCTGTCGATAGTTTGTAGTTCTGTATACAATGCCTCCCTGCCCTGCTCTTGTAATTTTTGTTGAACAGCCTGGCGGACGGCCTCAGGCACGGCGACAGAAGAAAACAAACCTTGAGTGAGGGAAGCCAGGTACATTCCGGTCCCGCCGGTTATCAGGGGAATTTTTCCACCGGCCTCCAGCTTTTCAATGACCCTGATGCAGTCGTCAACAAATTGAGCTGCATCATATTGTTGATCCGGATTGCGTATATCGATGAGATGATGCGGCACACGTTCTTGCTCTCCTTTGGATACCTTAGCCGTTCCTATATCCATATAGCGATATACCTGCATGGAATCCATGGAAATAATTTCGCAGCCATAACGTTCAGCTATGTGCAAAGATAAATCGGTTTTCCCTATCGCTGTAGGTCCTACCAAGACCAAAACTGGAATGTTGATATGTTTCTTGATATTCATTGTACAGTTAGCGGGCAACTTGTTTTGATTTGTCTCAGTTTTTTAGGGCCAATTCCTGCTACGTGTATCAGATCATCGACTGAAGCAAAGTTACCATGATGTTCCCTGTAGGCCACTATGCGTTTAGCAAGAGCAGGGCCTATACCGGACAACAATGCGAATTCATCTGTATCCGCATTGTTTATATTCATTGGCTGCTGCAGTAAAAATTGTATTCTGGGCGAAGATACCTGTAGAGGTTCTCCACATGTGCCAGTTGAGGCGTGTGTTCCTCCGGTCTGAACCGTGCCTTTATCAGCGCATGAATTACGAGTAGCAGAAGCCTTGGGCCATGCGATGAGGTGGTTGTCTATAAATTGGAATACAAACAGGTTGTTGGCAGTATTTTCTGGTGTCCAAAATGCCCAGCAAAGGATCACTACTCCCAAAAGAAAAAGGACAAGCACACGCTTGTCCTTTTTTTGATTAGAGATACATTTCGTGTAGGTATCACCTATGCTTTGCTTTTTCATCCTTGAGCAATTTGAAGTTTATACTGTCAACAAGAGCCTGCCAACTCGCTTCAATGATATTTACGGAAACACCTACCGTTCCCCAGCTGCAGTGTTGGTCCCTGCTTTCTATCAGTACCCTGACTTTGGCTCCGGTTCCTGATTCTCCGGTGAGTACGCGAACTTTATAATCCACAAGTTCAACGTTTTCAAGACTAGGATAGAAACGTATAAGCGCTTTACGAAGAGCCTTGTCCAGTGCGTTGACAGGACCGTCTCCCATTGCAGCAGTATGCACCTCGTTACCGCCGACATACAAACGTAATGTTGCCTCAGTAAGCGGTCTCTCGGTCATACTGTATTTAAAATTCATGACCCTGAACGCTTCTAACTTGAAGAATTTTCGTTGTAAACCAAGAGTTCTTCGCATGAGCAACTCAAAACTGGCCTCAGCTGCCTCGTACTGATATCCCTGTTTTTCCAGTTCCTTCATTTCATTGATGATGGAGGACATGAGTGGATCGTCAGATTCAATGGGAATACCGTACTTTTGAGCCTTCATCATGACGTTAGCCCTACCCGCCTGATCCGAGATGAGAATTCTGCGATAATTTCCTACTTTTTCAGGTTCTATGTGCTCATATGTCAGCGGATTGCGTTTAACGGCACTAACATGAATGCCTCCTTTGTGAGCAAAGGCAGATTCCCCGACATAGGGTTGATATCTATCATGGGGTAAATTGGCGAGTTCGTCAACCAGTCTCGACGTGCAATAGAGTTGCTCAATGTTCGGTTTGACCTGACAGTCCATCTGCATTTTAAAAATCAAAGCCGGTATAATGGACGTCAGATTGCTATTGCCACACCGCTCGCCATATCCGTTGATGGTTCCCTGTACCTGGTCTACACCTAAATCAACGCTGATAAGTGCATTGGCAACAGCGGTTTCTGAATCATTATGGGCATGGATACCCAGCTTGACCTTGCGCTCCATTTGCTGCAGCTTTTTCTTGACCTCTGCTATAATGGCAGGAATTTCATGGGGCAAGGTGCCGCCATTGGTATCACAGAGGACTATGGTGTCAGCTCCTCCTGTTACTGCACGCTCAATGGTTGCAAGACAATAGTCCTTGTTATTCTTGAAGCCGTCAAAAAAATGTTCCGCATCATAAAGCAGATGTTTAACATGGGGACGGAGATATTGGAGAGACTCCTCAATAAGTATCAGGTTGTCTTCCAGGGCAATGCGCAAAGCATCTTGGACATGGATATCCCAGCTTTTCCCGAAAATAGTTATTGCTGGGGTTTTGGCCTCCAGCAATCCCTGGAGATTGGGATCTTTTTCAGGGCGGTTATTAAAATGTCTTGTTGAACCAAAAGCTGTAAGGTGTGCATTTTTCAACTCCACCTGCTGCATTTTTTTAAAAAATTCAACAGCATGCGGGTTGGCTCCAGGCCAACCACCTTCTATGAAATCCACACCCAACTTATCAAGTTGGCGGCAGATTTTTATTTTGTCTTTTACAGACAGATTAAAATTTTCAGCCTGTGTTCCATCCCGAAGGGTAGTGTCATATATTTCTATGCGTCTACTCATTGTTCAGTTATTTTCTTCGGAGGGCAGATTATCTCTATCCAGAGCAAAAGCATCATGAAGAGCCCGTACAGCAAGTTCTGTATACTTCTCGTCAATAATACAGGACACCTTAATTTCAGATGTAGAAACCATCTCAACATTAATGCCTTCTTTCGACAAGATATGAAACATTGTTGAAGCAATACCTGAATGATTTCTCATTCCAACTCCAACCACTGAAACTTTGGCGATGTGTTTATCTCCGGTTATACTGTCCGCACCAATCTCAGCGGCTAGTTTTTCTACAATTTCAAGGGTCCGGTCATAGTCACTACGCATAACGGTGAAGGTCATGTCAGTCATATGTCCATCCCTGGTATTCTGGATAATCATATCAACCAGGATATTTGCATCGGAAATAGGGAGGAAAATTTTGGCAGCTGTTCCGGGCTGGTCTGGAACCTTTTTAATGGTTATGCGTGCTTCGTTCTTGTTATAGGTAATGCCTGACACCAGAATGGATTCCATAATTTTATCCTCTTCAACAACCCATGTGCCTATGTTCTCTGTAAAAGTTGAGCGAACATGCACAGGAACATTATAACGTTTTGCCAGGCCTACCGAGCGAATGTCTAACACTTTGGCTCCAAGGCTGGCGAGTTCCAGCATCTCATCGTAACTGATACGATCAATTTTTCTTGCTTTGTCGCAGATGTTGGGATCAGTGGTATAAACGCCTTCAACATCGGTGAAAATTTCACACATGTCGGCCTGCAAGGCTGCAGCTAATGCCACAGCGGTGGTATCCGATCCACCACGTCCCAGTGTGGTGATATTACCGTCGTCGTCAACGCCCTGAAAGCCGGCAATGGTAACAATTTTGCCTTCATTCAGGTGATTATGAATGACATCGGAATCAATATTTTTAATTCGAGCTTTTGTGTGGACATTATCGGTGTGTATGGATACCTGATCTCCCAACAAGGAAACAGCTTTATATCCAGCCTCCATACAGGCCATTGCAAACAGAGCTACAGTAACCTGTTCTCCGGTTGAAAGCAAAGCATCCATTTCTCTGGTATCGGGTCTTTTCTGCATTGCATTGGCAAGGCCTGTCAAACGGTCTGTTTCTCCGGACATCGCAGACAAGACAATAACCATCTTATGCCCTTTCTGATATTGGGTTATTACCCTCTCAGCAACTGCTTTTATTTTCTCAACGGAGCCAACAGATGTGCCTCCAAATTTCTGCACGATGAGCGCCATAATATTCCTCTAGACTTTTTACTCCTCAGATATGCCTTAGATGATTGGTCTGTGGGAGGGAGAATTCCTTAAAAGTATACCAGCACAACCCAAAAAAGCGAACCCCTGAATGTAAGACGATTTTTTAAATTTGCAACATCAATCGATATCCGGTACATACGAAGGCCTATTTGTACTATAGGAGAGGACGTAATGACCCATAAACCATTGCATATTGTTCTGGTAGAACCTGAAATTCCGCCTAATACAGGCTCCATTGCCAGACTGTGCGGAGCAACGGACACTGTACTTGATCTGGTGCATCCCCTTGGTTTCAGTGTTGACGACAAGCATCTTAAACGGGCAGGATTGGATTACTGGCCCCATGTTGCTATCAATCACTGGCCAGACCTGGAAACATTTCTTCAGGCTCAGGACGAGGCAAACCTATATTTTTTTACCACCAAAACGAGTACTGCGTATACCCAGGCCCAATACCCCCCAGGTGCCAGGCTGATTTTTGGAAAAGAGACTAAAGGTCTGCCTGAGGAAATTCTTGCACTGTACAAGGACCGTTGCTATACAGTGCCCATGAGTAATACGTCCATCAGGAGTCTTAACCTGGCCATGACCTCAGGAATAGTTTTATATGAGGCGCTACGCCAGATTCGTCATTTCTAAATACGCTATCTATCACAAAAGAGGAAACCGTCATGCCAGAGAGGATCTACAATTTCAGTCCTGGTCCGGCTACCCTTCCCTATGAAGTTCTACAGGAAGCAGCCAAAGATATAGTGAACTTTCAAAACAAAGGTATTGGTTTGATAGAGCTCAGCCACCGCTCCAAAGAGTTCATGGCTGTTACAGATGAAGCTGAAAACTTGATACGGGAAATTTTCAGTGTTCCTGACAATTACAAGGTATTGTTTCTGCAGGGAGGTGCCTCTTCTCAATTTTTCATGGTCCCCATGAACCTGCTCGGCAACGGTAAAAAAGCTACGTATCTTAATACCGGAACCTGGTCCAAAAAGGCTATCAAGGAAGCAAAACTGTTCGGGAATATTGATGTTGCCTATTCCAGTGAAGAACAATCCTTCAACAGGGTGCCTGGAGATGATGAATACACCGTTGCACCAGATTCCGAGTACCTGTATTTTGTCAGCAACAATACTATTTATGGTACCCAGTTCCAAAGCATGCCTAACAAAGATAGCATGCTGATTGCTGATATGTCTTCGGATATATTCTCCAGGCCTGTAGACGTCAGTAAATTCGGTCTTATTTTTGCCGGTGCTCAGAAAAATATCGGACCAGCTGGCGTGACCCTGGTAATCATAAGGGAAGATTTGCTTGATCGTGCTGGAGAGTCTGTTCCCACCATGCTGAAGTATAAGACACATGCTGACAAGGGCTCTATGTTCAACACTCCACCATGCTTTGCGATTTACTGTGTGGGGCAGGTGATGAAATGGCTGAAAAACCTTGGTGGCATTCCTGCCATTGAAAAACTTAATCAGGAAAAAGCGGCTCTGCTCTATGAAGCCATAGACAGTAATGACTTTTACCGAGGACATGCGGAAAAGACCTCTCGCTCATTGATGAACGTCTCTTTCAACCTCCCTACCCCTGAACTTGAGGCACAGTTTATCGCTGAAGCTGCAACTATGGGGCTGGACGGGTTAAAAGGCCATCGCTCAATAGGTGGTTGCCGTGCGTCCATATACAATGCTTTCCCTATAGAAGGTGTTGCAAAACTTGTTGAATTCATGACTGAATTCGCCAAGAAAAACAGCTGATAGACAGAGGGGAATACCTGGCCACAGCTATTCCCCTATTTGCCATGGACTATCAGGGAGAAATTATTAGACCGCCCAGCGAGGCCAATTCCATTATTCTGCAGGTAACAACCGGCTGTTCCCACAACAGATGCACCTTTTGCGGAGCCTACACTGATAAACAGTTTAAACGAAAAAAATGGGAAACAATAGAGCAGGATCTGATTTTTGCGTCAACAAGGTGTAAACGGCAAAAAACACTTTTTTTAGCAGACGGAGATGCTCTCGCCCTTCCCCATGAAGACTTGCTCGTTCTATTGGAGCGTATTCAGTATTATCTCCCTTGGATCAGAAGAATATCCAGCTATGCTTCTGTTCAAAACATTGCCCGTAAAACTCCTGGCGAACTCTCAGAGTATCGAAATCACAAATTGCAACGCATCTATCTCGGGCTCGAAAGCGGACTTGACGAGGTGTTGAAAAGAGTACGCAAAGACGTTACGAGTCTGGACTGTATTGAGATGGCACAAAAGATTCGCTGTGCAGGTTTTTTCCTTTCTGTGACCTGCCTGCTTGGGTTGGGTGGTACAGAATTATCCACAGAACATGCTGACGCTACGGCAAAAGTTCTCACACAGATGCAGCCAAACCAGATTGCCATGCTTACCTTAATGTTGCTACCAGGGACATCATTGCATAATGACTGGCGCGCAGGTCGTTTTCAGTTACCGGATCAATATGGGCTGCTCAGGGAACTCCGAATGATTCTGGTTGGCATGCCAGCTGTGCGCAGCCAGTTTTTTGCCAATCACGCATCCAATTATCTGAATATCCAAGGACGATTACCCCGCGACCGAGAAACCATGATTGCACAGCTGGACAACGCTCTAGCAGGCAAGATACACCTTAAACCAGAACACTTCAGACGGTTATAACAGTGCTGCAGGATATAAAAGATCTCACCCAATCAGAATTAATCACCTTTGTTGAACAACTGGGACAACCGGCTTTCAGAGGCAGGCAGCTTCTTGCCTGGATATACAAACCGGGTATCAGAGATTTCGACCAGATGACTGATCTGGCAAAAGCTTTTCGAGCAATTCTCTCAAAGAAGGCCATAATTAGTCGGTTTGAAAAGGCAATTATTGAAGAATCTGTCGACGGTGCTGTTAAATTTGCTTTTCAGCTGCATGATGGTGCAGTTATTGAATCGGTGCTTATTCCAGAAGAAGACAGAAACACCCTGTGTGTGTCTTCACAGGTTGGCTGCGCCATGGGGTGTCATTTTTGCCTGACCGGGGAAATGGGTTTTACCCGGAATCTCACAACGGCAGAAATTATCAATCAGGTTTGTGCCGTCAGAGAATGGGCTCTCTCCAGGGAAAAAGGAAACTTATCTAATCTGGTTTTTATGGGAATGGGAGAGCCACTGGCGAACATGGATAATCTCTTGAAATCCATCGAGTTACTCACCGAGCAAAGGGGACTCGATTTTTCTGCAAGGCGCATAACCGTATCTACCTGCGGCCTAGTTCCACAGATGATCCAGCTTGGAGCACAGACATCGGTAAATTTAGCTGTCAGCCTGCATGCTGTTGACAACTCAAGACGCTCTGCGATCATGCCGATCAATAAGCGGTACCCCATTGAGGAGGTCATCAATGCCTGTAAGAATTATCAACATAAGAAGCGTCAACGCATCATGATAGAATATACGTTGCAAAAAGGTGTTAATGACAGTGACAAGGATGCTCGTATGCTAGCTTCGTTACTCAGGGGCGTTCCCTGTAAAATCAACCTGTTAGCAATGAACAGTGGAAGTACGGTTAGCGCTGTTTCCTCTGCCAGGGACAGGATATTGCGCTTTCAGCAGCTTCTCCGGGAAAACGGTTATACGGTTTTTATTCGTCAGAGCCGAGGTAGTGATATATCAGCAGCCTGCGGCCAGTTGGCAGGTAGAGAGTGGCAGGAAGAGCTGGCCCAAACTCTCTAAGGGACCTAAAGGACGCGGAGAACGGTTTTTATATTCTCTCCAATGAAACGTTACGCTGTGTCAGCGCCGTTTTGGCTCGCATCGAGCTGAGTTTTTTCCTGAAGGTCTCATCAGCTTTGCTGGAATGAATGACTTCCCAAGCGCAAGCTATAAAATCTTTGGCGATTTTTTCAGCTGGGGCATCTTCTGAAAATCTAATGATGCCTTTCATATATTCAAAATGTCCCAAACCTGGATTCAATGAAGAATATTTCTCAAGGTTTTCGGCGATATATTGCTGAAGATCCAAAATCGGATTTTCTTTACCCTTCTCCTGCATGGCTTGCACAAAATAAAAGAGAAATTCTTCAAGTGCAGGGCGAAGTTCATTATACACCGGGTTTTTTACTTTCACCGTTTGCTGAGGTGCAGAGTTTTTTTCCAGGGCTTCCTGAGCCGCATTTTCAGAGATTTCTTTCACATACGAACCAAACCTAAAGATCCCTTCCCCAGCCTGTACCTTGCTCAGGAGCAGATTATAATCCTCGTCCGATTTGGACATCCCGCCCCGGCCCCAGGAATATGAACCTCCGATGCGGTTTCCTTCGTGAAAAAAGAGAAGACCGCCTTCCTGTTTATTGGCAATATCGACATCAATAAAACCAGAAAACTGTTTTTGTCTAAGTCTGAAAATCAGGTCTGGCAATGGAATCTCTGCAGATTTCAGTGAAGATTTAGCACGCTGATAGGCAGGCATATGCCCCCAAAAAAATATGGCATAAGGGTCAAGGGAAAAAATTTTCAGAACAAAACTGTATTGTTTAAAAGGTTGCTCAACAACAGAAAGATCTTCCGAATGAGCAGCTCCCTGTCCTTTCTCCTGAATAAAGCTTCGTATTACATCACTTTCATCAAAATAGATGAGTATTTCACGGGAGACAGCTTTTCCGTATATGCAGCCCGCACCTATTTCTCCCTGTAAATGTTCTGTCAGCCTTTCCAGGTTGAGATAGTAGCTATTGAGCCCTTCAAGAAAAGGTTTTTCCTTGGGAGTTAGCATGCTGTGTACAAAATATTTGTATTTTCAGTGTTTAATAGAGGGCAGTCAAACCTGGAGTAAATGACAAGCTCATGCCCTGCTTTTTTCGAATGGTTTCAGACTGCCTGTTTTAGCAGGTTGGAAACTTTTTTCCAACAAATCTCTACACAAATCGAAGCCTCAAACTGCCGGCCTTGTTTTTCATAATGCATTGGTGATGAAAAAATTACGGCAATCTGTGCATATCAGGGAGCATCGCCTCCGTAAGGGCTGGTTTGTAAATACAGGTAGAGAGTGATACGTAGTCACCCTGGGCCCAATAAAGTAACTACGTATTGTGTACTATTCGTTATCAAAATCATCCAGGGAAGGAAAACTATCTGTTTCCTTGGCCAATTTTTTCTTCTTTTCTACAATAATGATATGACCACACTCCTGACAGGAAAAACGAGCGCGGTCACTTTTCATTTTAGATTCGTCAATATTGTATTTTTTTGCGCATTCTTCACAGATTGCAAGCATATGTTCACACTCCACGTTTAAAATCACTGCTTTTTCGATCCATTACCTCCAAAGCAGCCAAATCCTTACTCATCCGAAATCGGAGATACACCTAACAGGTGCCAGTCTCAATATGAAATTTGCTCACGCCAGGGGCGTGTATCTCAAAGTGTGCTGCTTGGTTGAGAGTACACACCGGCTCCAAATTTCTAGCTCCAGGATGGTACAGAAAAGAAATATACATTCCCTTCATCGTTGTACTGTTATATGGCATCCAGACACGGGACGTCAATATTTAAGGTTAAAGGCTCGGAAAATAATACACACTAATAGAAATGATACGGTACCCCCGTTAATTGTTCCTGCCAACCTAAGCGGCTGGGATATTGAGTTTATTTAGCAGCCACGCCATGTTTTTACCCAAATCCTGCATGGTTGCCACACCCTCCGTATCATCTGCAAACTCACCTTTTTCTCTCCCGATTCCTATATTCCAATAACTGGACCCCACTATAATCATCTGGCTGATGGTAAACAGATGGTTCATGGAATCAAAAGCATGTATAGCCCCACCCCGTCGTCGGGCAACCACTGCTGCACCGATCTTACGTTTGAACATGTCGTTGTTTGCCCGGGCAACCATTCCGGCTCTGTCTATAAGTGCTTTCATCTCAGGACTGATGTCAGCAAAATAGGTTGGAGAGGCGAGTATAATAGCATCGGCCTCCACCATCTTCTCTATACAGGAATTGATGCAGTCCACATCCACAATGCATTTTTCATTTTTTTTCTTAAAGCATTGATAACAGGCAATACATCCGTGTGGATGCTCACCGGCAAGTTGTATCTCCTCTGTGTCAATGCCTGCTTTTTCCAACTCTGCAAAAATATATTGAATCATCATGGAAGTGTTCCCGTTTTTTCTGGCACTTCCATTAAACGCGGCAACTTTCATTTGCTTATACCTCGTCAGTTTCTGTAAGTATTGATCGTGGAAGATCCTGCAGGTTACACTTTTCAGCTTCTTCCACCCCTCTCCGAAACGCTTCCTGGTTGAGTTTCTCTGTACCCTTCGGAACACGATTGAGTAACGCCTTTTCCAGGTTCTCTAACGTAACTCTATGACACAAGTGCCCCACTGCCCCTAATGCAATCATATTTGCAACCATTTCCCGGCCAAGCTCGTCCCGTGCAATACCTGTAAAAGGTATGGGGATAATCCTGCTTGTCGGATACTGTTCCACCAGGGTGGAATCAACAATCAATAACCCCGATGCGTTGAGATCGAAAAAATACGCATCGCAGGCGACCTGATTCATAGCCAGGAGTAAATCAAGATTCAATGCCTTGGGATAATCAATGGGACTATCGCTGAGAACAACTTCAGCCTTTGAGCGCCCTCCCCTGGCTTCTGGGCCATAACTCTGGGTCTGACAGACAAACTTACCATCGTAAACACCCGCAGCTTCTGCAAAAATAACAGCGGCTGTTATTAAACCCTGTCCTCCTGATCCACTGAAACGTATCTCATATCGTTGCCTGATGGCTTTCATCGGTCTCATAGCTCACCCTCAGCCTCATTTGCCCGCTGCCGTACCTTTTTATACTCTTCCGTACTTATCGGCATTTCACGATCAGTGAGGACACCAATTGTAATTTTGCCCGCCAGCTCCTCTGCACTCAGCTTTTCAGCCTTTTTCACTGTAACGGCATTGTCCCGATAGGTTTTCAGCATCTCTACAGCTCCTCCAAGCTTATTTCTGCGGCCATATTGCACGTGACAGTTGGAAATAACCTCCACTACAGCGAACCCGCGTTTACGCATGGCCTGCTCAATAAGTTTGTCCATTAACGCTGCATGATACACTGTAGCCCGTGCGACAAAGGAGGCACCAGCTGTGACCGCCAGTTCGGCGATAGAGAAATCATGTTCAATATGGCCGTACAAGGAAGTTGTCGATTTGGATCCGAAAGGAGTTGTGGGAGAATACTGTCCTCCGGTCATCCCATAAATGGAGTTGTTGACTATAATTGCCGTTAAGTTCAAATTTCTTCGCGCAGCGTGGATAAAATGATTGCCGCCAATAGCAGTGGCATCACCGTCTCCCATAATGGTTACCACATTCAATGAAGGTTTGGCCAACTTTAAACCTGTGGCGAAAGTCAAGGCTCGGCCATGGGTCGTATGCAATGTGTTGAAATCAGTGTACGTGGGCATCCTGCTGGAACAGCCTATCCCCGAAGCGAGAACAATTTCATCCTTACTGAGTTCCATGCGATAAATCGCTCTAAGGAGAGCGGCCATGACTATTCCGTTGCCGCATCCAGGGCACCAGACATGGGGGAATTTCTTATTATGACGAAGATATTTATGGCGTATTGCCTGAGCAGGTATGGTCATGGAGTTCCTCCTACAGCTTAACCAGTTGCGTATACAGTTCCTGGGGAGTGATAAAGTTGCCGTCTATGCGGTTATGCTTGACCACAATGCTTTTTCCCTGGTTCACCCGTTGAACTTCCCGGCTGATCTGCCCCATGTTCATTTCAGGAACAAGAACAGCCCTGCATTGCTCGAGTACAGGAGTGACTTGGCTTCTGCAGAACGGGAACAGGGTAATAAGCTGCAGAAGTCCGGCCTTTGTTCCTTGCTTACGAGCATCTTCCACTGCCTTATAAGCTGACCTGGCTACTGATCCGTAAGCAATGACGGCTACTTCAGCATCTTCCAACATGAAATTCCTCGTCATCATGATTTCAGGAAATCCCCTGGTAATCTTTTGGGTTAGGCGATTCTGAAAATGGAGGACTTCATTTTCTTTCTGAGTAGGAAAACCATGCTCATCGTGAATCAGCCCTGTAACATGATGACGATACCCATCCCCAAATGCAGCCATATGGGGTACGCCCCGGTTGTCTCCTTCATATGGCTTATACCAATCAGGAGGTACACTTGGACGTATACGATCCACTATTCTGATTCTTTTGAGTTCGGGCAGTTGAACACATTCCCTTGTATGGGCAACAACCTCATCGGAAAGAATAATAACCGGCACACGAAACTGTTCGGAGAGATTGAAAGCCTTTACTGTAATGGAAAAG
This sequence comes from Desulfogranum japonicum DSM 18378, assembly GCF_000429945.1. GTDB lineage: Bacteria > Desulfobacterota > Desulfobulbia > Desulfobulbales > Desulfobulbaceae > Desulfogranum > Desulfogranum japonicum. Next base: position 118,388 of record NZ_AUCV01000002.1, read on the forward strand.
GAATCTTCCACCGATGAAGTGGCCAGCACTATAATCGGGTGGTCCCCATGGGTTCCCCATCGGGCCATCTGAACATCACCCTGGGAAGGGCATGTCGGCAGGCCTGTGGAAGGACCTCCTCGCATAACATTCACGATGACACAGGGGACTTCGGCAACGCAGGCATAGCCCAGATTTTCCTGCATCAAAGAAAATCCAGGGCCAGAAGTAGCGGTCATGGATTTGACGCCGGCGAGAGATGCTCCAATTATTGCCCCCATACTGGCAATTTCGTCTTCCATCTGGGCAAATGTACCCCCAACCTTTGGCAGTTCCGCCGCGAGAAGTTCTGATATTTCAGTGGCTGGAGTAATGGGATACCCTGCAAAAAATCTACACCCGGCAGCAAGAGCACCATAGGCAACAGCCTCGTTACCCTGGAGAAGCAGCCTTTTGTTCTCAAGATCAGATATCATCTTTTCTCCTCCTGGGTTGTCTGTCACAGACGGTAATGGCAAAATCAGGACAATGCATTTCACAAAACCTGCAACCGATGCATTTATCAGGATCTTCTATGCCGGGCTTGCCATTTTTATCTGCGATAATGATATGTCTTGGACAAAATGCTATACAAATACCGCAAGCTTTGCACCAATCATGGTAGAATTCAATATCGTAGAGTTTTTTTTTCTTGGGTGTTTGTGTCGTTTCTGTGGTGGCTGGCTGGTCAGGAGACGTTTTTTTTTCTTTCATAGTAACAAGATGAAGTACTGCGAAAAATTGATTAACCGCGATGAACCCTCAAAGAGTGATCATCTGCTCCTCTCCTTTTTGGCATACAGGTTCTCAGATAAAAAATCAAGGGGATCTGCCTAAAACCTCAACAACCCACAAGAAAAGAGTTCCGTCTACGCTTTCGAGAATATGGGGAAACAACCAAACTGATTGAATAGAAAATGCAAGTAAACCTTGTCATGGAGTGCAATTATTTTTATATTTTCCATTTGTTGCTCAAGAGTGACATAATTCAGTTGTCCGGTGTGCAGGAATTCCGGGCAAATCACTACCATCAACGGAGGCATGAATGAAAAAAGGACTATTTTTTTCGATCGCACTTGCAGCGGGAATGTGTATGGCGGCAACTGCCGTGCAGGCCAAAACACAGTTTGTTACCATTGGTACGGGTGGCATAACCGGTGTTTACTACCCTACAGGTGGGGCCATCGCGAAAATGGTAAACAAGAAGAAAAAAGAATACGGTATCCGTGCTACAGTTGAATCCACCGGCGGATCTGTTTTTAATGTAAATGCTGTAATGAACGGTGATCTTGAATTTGGTATTGTACAATCTGACCGTCAGTATCAGGCCATTAACGGATTAGCAGAATGGGAAGAAAAAGGACCGCAAAAAGATCTGCGTGCAGTATTTTCCATTCACCCTGAATCTGTAACCTTGATTGCTGCTGTGGATTCCGGAGCTAAAGATATCGCGGACCTTAAAGGTAAAAAAGTCAATATCGGTAATCCAGGGTCAGGCCAGCTGCAAAATTCCATGGATGCTTTCAGTACGGTAGGAATTGATATAGAAAAAGATATTGCTGCTGAGGGCGTAAAAGCTTCAGAAGCTCCAGGTTTGTTGCAGGATGGACGAATTGATGCCTTCTTTTATACTGTAGGGCACCCCAATGGAGCTATCAAGGAAGCAACATCCGGTGCCCGTAAAGTCCGTTTTGTTTCCATTTCCAATGTAGCAGATCTCATTAAAACCCATCCATATTATGCTAAATCAATAATCCCTATTGAATTATACCCAGGAGCTGAAAACGAAGCCGATGTTTCCACCTTTGGTGTTAAAGCGACTCTGGTGACCTCAGCAAAAGTTCCCGATGAAGTCGTGTATGCCATTACTAAAGAAGTTTTTGAAAATTTTGAAGAGTTCAAAGGGCTCCATCCTGCATATTCAACTTTGACCAAAGAATCCATGCTTGAAGGGTTATCTGCACCTTTTCACCCTGGCGCTGAAAAGTATTACAAAGAAGCTGGATTACTGAAGTAAATAAGTGTTTCAATATAAGGACAGCTGGGGCAATGCCCCGCTGTCCTTTTTTGTTTTATCTCGTACTGCAGGGTGCTGTGCTACCACTGTTCACATCTCTGTTAACCCGTTTTTCTCACTAGGAGTCTGTCGGAGAATTGCTACTTTTTCTCAGATTAAGGTATTTTCAGATAATCAGGCACAGCCATATAGTTGATATTGCGAGCATTGACTTTCTGGAAACATGCTGCACTTCGTTAAAAAAGGACGCAGGCTTTTTAGTATCATATCTACACAATAGTAAGAGATATACGGGTCAGGGGTGTGGGAAGGAATGATTATTCAAAGATTACGCAGGATATTGATTCAGCCATATCGTTGGGAGTAATTGATCATAGGGGAGATCTCCCTGCTTTCATTTACATCATCGATATTGCTGAACTGGAATACCGGCAAGGTTGGATACGTCATTTTTTCAGCGGCCCTTAGAACGTTTTTATTCCACATGCGATTGAAACCACGTGGGTATCCGTGAGTATGAAAAATAAGGAATAAAATGGTAGTTGTGATTTCAACAGGAGGCCATTGATGAGTAATATCCGCATCGATAAAATAGAAGATGGTGTTGAGCAGGCAAAACGTCTTGCTGAAGAGGAAGAAGGTATTGGTCGTAAACCCCAGGGGTGGCAAAAATACCTGATCCCTACCATAGCCATCGCATGGAGTCTTTTTCAGCTCTCCCTACCTAAATGGCTGCTGATCGATTCAACGTACATCCGAGCCATTCATCTGGCATTTGCCTTGGCCCTGGTGTATTTAAATTATCCTTTACTTAAAAAACCGGTTTTTGGAGTAAAGTATTTTTCCAGGCACAGAAGAATACCAATTCTCGATATGCTTCTTGCTGCATTCGCAGCATATTGTGCGTTATATCTGGTTATTAACTATGACGAACTGGTGGTGCGTTACGGCAGCCCGTCAGTCATGGATACGGTAGTTGGGCTTGCTCTTGTGGGCGTTTTACTTGAAGCGGCAAGACGCACAATCGGCCCTGCCCTGCCGATTATTGCCACCGGTTTTATTATTTATGCCTTTGCTGGTCCGTATATGCCAGACCTCATTGCTTTTAAAGGAACATCCATGAACCGTTTTGTCGGTCAGATGACCATGTCAACCGAAGGCATTTATGGTATTCCTCTGGATGTGTCTGCAACCATTGTTTTTCTGTTTGTGTTATTTGGAGCGATGCTGGATAAAGCCGGAGCCGGTCATTATTTTATACAATTATCCCTCAGTCTTCTCGGGCGGTTTAAAGGGGGACCGGCCAAGGCTGCAATTATGGGATCCGGCCTTACAGGACTTGTTTCAGGATCATCCATTGCAAACATCGTAACCACTGGAACCTTTACTATCCCCATGATGAAAAGAGTTGGCTACCCATCAACGAAGGCTGCTGCGATTGAGGTTGCAGCATCCACCGATGGTCAGCTTGCTCCGCCCATTATGGGTGCTGCAGCTTTCATCATTGCAGAGTATGTGAACGTACCATATATCGAAGTTGTAAAAGCTGCTGCTATACCAGCATTTGCTTCCTATGCGGCTCTGTTTTACATATCGCATATCGAGGCCTCGAAGCTTGGTATTCGTGGTATGTCAAAAAGTGAACTACCTCTGTTTTTTAAAACTCTTATGAGTGGTGTTCATTACCTGATACCGCTTGCCATGCTTCTGTATGAATTGATAGTTGTACGCCATTCGCCAGAACTTGCGGCTTTTAACGCCATCATGGTCATGTTCGTTATAATGCTTCTTCAGGAACCGGTAATCGCATACCGTAACAAACAACCGATGCTGCCGGCCCTTGGAAAATCTATCATAAACATTCTTGAAGCTCTGGCTTCCGGCGGCAGAAACATGGTTGCTGTAGCACTGGCAACTGCTGCGGCAGGTATCATTGTTGGAGTAGTTGCCCTCGGACTTGGTAACCTCATTTCTGAAATTATAGATGTTCTTTCCATGGGTAACGTCGTACTCATGCTGGTCATCACCGCCATTGCCAGTCTGATTATAGGTATGGGATTGCCAACTACGGCTACATATATCGTTATGGCGTCCCTTACAGCTCCTGCAATAGTCAACGTGGGCGCGATGCAGGGGTTTATTGTTCCTTTGATGGCCGCCCATCTGTTCTGCTTTTACTTCGGGATTCTGGCTGACGATACTCCTCCCGTTGGCCTGGCAGCATATGCCGCCGCAGCAATCGCGAAATCTCCTCCTATCTCCACCGGCCTGCAGGGATTCATGTACGATATACGTACCGCAATTCTGCCTTTTATGTTCATTTTCAATACAGATCTCATTCTGCATAATGTCTATTCCTGGACCCAGGGTATCCTTATTTTTGTGATGACCTGTCTTGGGAATTTTGCATTTGCTTCGGCCACCCAGGGGTGGTTTATTGCGCGTAATAAGGTGTGGGAGATTCCGCTGTTTTTATGCGTAACGTTTATTCTGATGAGACCTGACCAGATCGCATCGTGGATTGGGCTTGCACAAGACCAACGATACTGGACATACCTCATAGGTGTGGGACTGTTTATTGCAATTTACCTGATGCAACGTCCACGCATACCCAAAACTGAACAGGATACGGTGACGGCCTGATCAGGTTGCAGAACAACAAAATTGGAGAACGTATGAAACCTGTCAATACAATACTTGTTCCTTTGGCATTTTCTCCCTTTTCAAAAGGAATTCTCGTATACAGTGCTAGACTTGCCAAAGCGTTGGATGCAGATCTCATCATCATCAATGTTATAAATGAACGCGACGTTGAAACCGTGCAGACCATTACTGCCTTTGGTTACAAAGTTGATGAAGAACATTATGTAGAGGAAATCGAAAAACAACGCATTGCGTTGTTGGAGACAATGCTCAAGGAGATAGACTATCCTGAAGAGCGTATCCGCTTCATTTTTAAGGTTGGCAGGCCAGCAGATACTATCTTGAAGCTGGCCATGAAAGAACAGGTTGATATGATTGTCATGGGCCTGAAAGCTAAATCAGACTTCATGCATGCACTGAGTGGTTCTGTAGCGGAAAAACTTTTTCGTCGTTCACCTATTACCATTGTTTCCTACCGGGACGAAAATTTATCCCAGAAACTCGCCAAACGTATTGGATTCTGAAAACCATCCCCCTCCTGTCCTGCAGGCAGAAGGGGGATGTTTTTTTTATCTGGCATAGTTAACAAAGGCAAACTCTGATGACCTGGCAGGCTGTTGAAAAACTCGAAGACACGTGAGAATCTACTATATAATACGCTGAACTTTACAAATGTCAGCCATTACTCTCACATCTGTACATTAATACAAAAAGTGAACCCATTGTATTCATATCTGAGAGGAAACGATTTTTTGACAGTTTTTTGTTCGCATAAATGTTTATTCAAAAAAATATGAGAAGTACGTGGTAGCACAGATTCCATGGAGTAACTGTGACCTGATACATATTTTCTCTTTACTCTCCGTGCATCAGAAAGTAATATTACATTAAATGACGATTGTCCATGGATGGTCATTTCATCTGGTAACTGTGTATTCCAAAATTTAGCTTCGCCATGGGATGCATTTTTACCACAGGCATATATCTGCTATCGGAGTCTCCACTTGCCTTCGAGTATGAAATTTTGAGCATAACGCGGAAAAGGACCAGGCAAGTGATAGATGAAACGCCTAAAAGATCCCATTATCGACAGACACTGGGCAAACTATATTTAAGGTTAGAATATGCACCAACTTCCCCTGACTCCGAGACAGCGGGAATTTTACGCCTATCTCGAGAACCAGATAGCCAGGCACGGCCACTCTCCAAGTTTACGGCAGGCAGCCCATGATATGCGCATCAGCCATACGGCCGTGGCCAGTCTCCTCCACACTCTTCAGGAAAAAGGGTGGTTAAAACGTGAAGGGCGTTACAGCCGAAATATCACTCTGCTTTCGTCGGCTGTTGAAAAGGATGTTGTTCCGCAGGGAAAGCAGATTCCGATTATCGGCAGGGTAGCCGCAGGATTGCCTCTATATGCCCAGGAAGAATGGGCTGGAACTGTCTATGTGGACAGCACTCTCTACCGAGGTAACAACCTTTTTGCCCTCACGATAGAGGGAGATTCCATGAAAGACGTCGGGATCCTCAATGGAGATCTGGCCATTTGTGAACCCAGACAATTTGCCGAAAATGGCGAGATCGTAGTAGCCCTGATTGATCATGAGGAGGCAACTGTAAAGAGATTCTTTTACCGGGGCGATCATATCGAACTGTTTCCAGAAAACAGCGAACACCAGTCCATGCGTTTTGGGCTTGGTGACGTGCTGATTCAGGGAAAAGTCATCGGTATTCATCGGGGGCCTGAACAAATGAAAAAACTATAACCCGATACTGATTTTTCCTGGAAACACAAAGGAATAATGACTCCATGACATGCTCTGTATTTGTCGGGACATCAGGCTTTTCCTATCCGGAATGGGTAGAGCACGGCATATATCCTCCCGGCACAAAATCCGCTGACATGTTACAATTGTACAGTGTACTTTTTCCAGTTATCGAACTCAACTACACCTGGTATCAGATGGTACGCAAGGAAAGTGTTGAGCGTATGTTGAGCCGCCTGGAAAAGCCTTTATATTTTACCGCCAAGCTGACCCGCAGCATGACCCATGAAATTGATGGGCACTGGCGACATCAGGCTGCATTATACTGTGAAGGTATTAAACCGCTCCTCGAGGCAGACAGCCTCCTTGCTGTCCTGGTTCAGTTCCCAGCCGCGTTTCACCGAACTCAAGCCAATAGATATTATCTGTCGCACTTGTTCGATGCGCTGGCAGACCTCCCCTTAGCGGTAGAATTCCGTAACTCTTCCTGGGCCCATGAACAGGTATATGCTGGATTACAGCAGAGAAATATTACGCTTGTGACGGTGGATACGCCTCCCCTGCCCCGTCTGTTTCCCTGCCTTGACGTGGTGACAAACCCGAAGCTTTTCTACATACGCCTGCATGGAAGAAATAGTCAGGGATGGTATTCCGGCACCATGCAACAGCAATTTAACTATCTCTATTCCAATGAGGAATTACTGCATTTTCAGAATAGATATTTACTCTCCCTGCAACATCGCTGCAGCCAGGGGGTTATTTTTTTCAATAACCATGTAGCTGGCCAGGCTGTCCATAATGCAAAGACTCTGGTACGGATGCTTCAGCAATAACCAGACACTACTTCAAAATACTCTTTCATTTCCAGCACTGTATTCTTTATAGGAGATATTTGCATCAAGGAGTTCATTTATATTGTTGAAAACTTTGCGTATATTTTGCGGAGGATTCTCCATGGTACAGCGACGCATGCTTGCCCCCTGCCTGAATGCTGTTATTACTGCATCGATTTCCTCAATCGGCTCAGAAAGATTTTTCTGCAGAGAACGAAGAAAAATCATCCCTATGATAAATGAAGTGGTGCCCATAAATACAATAGCCCATGCTCCGGCTTTTCCCAGTTGCTGGGCCCCAATATCGGCTCTATGCATCGCCTTTCGATTAACTTCGGCCAGGGCTTCAATGGCACTGAGCGTCTGGGCAAGGGCTAGTGTATCTCCGGTAAAGGCAGCTGGGTAATAGGTGATAATGCTGCGTATGACTACGGGCTCTTTTTTTTCTGTAATATTATCCTCAGCATTCTGCAGGGCGTTGCGAAATCGTTCGATTGGCCTACTCCCGTCATCTATTGTAATATTCGCCTGCAGCAAGGCTGTTAACATGTTTTCGCAGGATTCCAGGGAAGCAGCATTACGTGCAATGATCACTTCAATGGCCGGAGCCATGCGCATAAAAATCCAAATAGAAGCAAACGCCATGAAGAGATTCATAACAATGAGCAGCCATGCACCGAATTGTACAGGTTGTGCAATTTTCATGACTCAAATCCTTTTGTCAACAGAGGGATTGCTGCCTCATTGGAGGCGATAATCAAGCTGTCATCTTTCTGTAAAGGATCATCCGGTGAAGGTTGCAGCACCCTTTTGCTGGTTCCCCGCCGTATCCCAACCACCATGATTCCATACCGCTTAGGGAGTGCGAGTTCCATCAAACTTTTGCCTATCATACCAGGTTGGATCAAAATCTCAGTAAGATGCAGATCGTCACCCAAGTTCGTATCAACGATGACGTCTCTATAGAGCAGGCGATTGGCAAAACGCTTGCCAAATTCATGCTCAGGGTTGATTACCTGGTGGGCTCCGACAAGGTGCAATATTCGCTGATGCACCTTGTCATTTGCCCGTGCAATTACGACAGGCGCCCCCATTTGCCGTAAGAGAGCAGTGCAAATAATGGAGGATTCCCTGGAATCATCGCCGATCGCGCAAACAGCTGCATCCCGCTTTTTGGGCTCAAGTCGAGCCAGATCGGTTTCATCAGTTGCATCTATAACTATAGCTTCAGCGACAAATGTTGCGGCTTCTTCCACCAGTGCGGTGTTGATATCAACCGCCAATACTTCCGCACCTTTCTCTGAAAGTGTTCTCGAAAGAGACATGCCGAACTGTCCGAGTCCGATAATGAGTATTTGTTGTGCCATGGACTTACTACCTCGTTGCTCATGTAAAAGAAATACGTTCTACGGGATATCTGGTGTCAGAAACAGCCTGTTCATTCCTGAGGAGCATAAACATGGATATCGGCCCAACCCTCCCAAGAAACATGGCTATAATGACGATGACCTTTCCTATTCCATCCAGCATAGCCGTAGCTCCTATGGACAATCCAACCGTACCAACAGCCGATGTCGCCTCAAAAATCAGGCTACGGGAAGAAATAGGCTGGGTAACCTCGAGCATAATGACAACCAAAAAACATACAGCTGTTCCGGCAATCATTATCGTTATCGCGCGATATACAGTATCATTATGAATACGTCGGTGTTGAATAACCAGTTGACTCTGGTTCGTGATATTTGCCCAAAAAGTCATGGCCAAAACGCCCACTGTGGTGGTTTTTACTCCTCCTGCCGTACCGCCTGGACTGCCGCCGATAAACATCAAAAACAAAAAAACGAGAAAAGTCGGGTTTGAGATGTTTGTCAGGTTCACGGAATTGAAACCAGCTGTACGAAGTGTAACTGACTGGAACCATGCGTTTTGACATTTTTCTGCAAATGAAAATCCCGCTAAAGCACCGTCCCATTCAAAAACCAGCATACACAGAGTTCCGCAAAACAAAAGGACAACCGTGCTGACCAGGGCTATTTTTGCCGGAATGGGAACTGTTTTTCCTCTGATCCATCGCGGAATCATAAGACTGGTTGCCGGAGCTAACCCACCTGCAATGATCAACACCGCGATCGTGTGCAAAACCAGGGGCTGACTCTGGTATGGAACAAGACTGTTAGTCTGCAGAGCAAATCCTGCATTACAAAATGCAGATACAGCTGTAAATACACCTCGCCAGAGGGCCTGCACAAAGGAGTCGCCAATTCTGTAAAATTCCGCCACAAGTAAAAGAGCCCCTATCCCTTCAGTTATAAACGTAAACTTCAGTATACCCCCTAGAGATTGCAGGAGATCCTGATGGCTCGTATCTGTCATGGATGTCAGGAGTTTCTCATGTCGAAGACTCAGGCGTCGCCCCATGGCATGGAGTGCAACCGTTGTAATACTCATAATTCCCAGGCCACCGAGCTGTATCAAAACCAGAATGATCCCTTGTCCGAAGAAAGTAAAGTCCGTGGAGGTGTCAAGGACACTCAGTCCTGTTACACAGACAGCACTGACCGAAGTAAACACTGCATCGATAAAGGAAATGCTTCCCAATGATGTTGATGCGGGAATGCTCAAAAATAATGACCCAGCCAGGCTCAGCAAAAAAAACGTGGTAAAAAGAATTCTTTCAGGATGGGTCAGTAGAAAGCTCCACCACTGTTCTTCTTTTTCCAGTCGTCCCTGCTTTTGGGGTGCATGAGGCATTAACAGAAGAAAAACCGGACAAAGCAAGATAACCAGGCAAATGACAAACGTTTCGGAAAATTGGGATACAGAAAATATTACTGTAACCATCGATAACAGGGATAATGCAACGCGCCACCATGATCTGATCGCCACAGACCATTGCAGAAAAAGTGCTTGGCCAATACATGATGCGGCTGCGAAACCATCCACTCCAAATTTGCTCCCGGAGACCGAGAATACGATGGAAATCATGACTACCATGGGTGCAGCCAGGGTACCCCACCATGATCGCTGCAGAGAGTAGCCGGCATGATTGACCAAGGTTTTCAGACTTGCATCAGTCACCTTACCAAGAAGGGAAACAATAAATACAACAGTGACAGAGGCTGCAAGCGCCAGCGCAGGGGCTGTCACCAGACAGGGCAATATCATTCCATACATAGTAAGGACTGCACCTATTCCCAGAAATTTCCCCAGTAAAGGTCTCCTCAACAGGGTGAAACCACTACAAAGAAAGAATACCGCTGAAATAACCATCAGAATAACCTGCCAGTTATCCGTCCTCCCCGCCCCAGCTCCGTCCCCGAAAAAAATTATGGGCAGAGATGAAAACGTCAGGAAAACGCCTTCGATCCCCGCTCGAGAGATATATTGTTTTGATCTCATTATATCTTAATTCGCCTATTATCTTTTGTTCAGTAACTGCTCATAGGGCAGGTGACTAAATCTGGAAACTTTCCTGTGCGTGTAAGTAGTTACATGGTACCTGAGGTTTTCGCAAGCAGGGTTGGATAATATAGTTTTCCACGGCCAATAAGTGCATACCTCTTTCAAGTGTAAATGACAAGACCCTGAGCAGGCATTCTGTTTCTGTTCACGAAACATGCCACGAGTGGCAGGTAGCAGCCCTGCGAATGTACAGTTTAACTTTACATTAACTGTACATTTGTCTATTATTTTTTCATGGAACGAAAAATAATTCACCTAAATATTGCTGACTTCAGTGTAGCCGTTGAACGCTTACTGGATAGTTCGTTGCAAAGTTCAGCACTTATCATTGCGGCACCGACCCCTCGATCCACAGTGTATGACATGAGCGAAGAGGCATATCAGGACGGGGTGCGTAAGGGAATGATGCTCTATCAGGCACGAAAACGATGTCGTCAGGCGATCGTCCTGCCGCCAAGGCCTGAACAGTATCAGAAAATTTTAGGTCGTTGCCTGGAGCATGCCCGTCAATTTTCTCCACGTATAGAACCGTCACAGGGTAATGGACATATTTACCTTGACGTCACCGGAACGCACCGGCTGTTTGGTCCACCGCCGGATATTGGTTGGCGATTGCGAAACATTCTTCGCCAGGATCTGGGCCTTGATCCCATATGGTCGGTTGCTCCAAACAAACTCACTGCCAAGGTGGCCAGTCGTCTGGTTAAGCCTGTGGGGGAGTACATTGTCGCTGCAGGTGAAGAGGATACCTTTCTGGCTCCCCTGGACCTGCATTTACTTCCCGGCATCATGCCCCATGAATTATTCCAACTGCGCAGTATACACATGTACAAAGTCTATCAGGCACTCCACCTGTCAGCACATGAACTTGGCCTTCTGTTTGGCACTCGGGCGCATAGTCTGTACCAACTGTTGCGTGGCATAGATCTGTCTCCTGTAAGTAGCAACTCACCTGCAACAACAAGGCAAAGGTATGTGCATGTCTTCAATCAAGATACCAATCATGAACCTCTGGTTCGCTCGGTAGTTGCATATATGAGCGCCCAAGGGGCTCATGACTTACGGGAACGTGGCTTGGGATGTCTACAGGTGGGAATTCAGTTGACTTACAGTGACAGCATCCAGGTAACCAGACAGGCAACAGCTAACTCTCCTGCCACAGACAACTATGCTATGGAGCAATTAGCCCTTACAGCGTTGTATAGATGCTGGCGAAGGCGAGTACGCTTACGCCGGATAGAACTGTACTGTTCCCGGTTACGCCAACCTGTACAGCAACTCTCTCTTTTTTCTGACAAGGGCAAGATTCAGCAACACACAAGAAATCATGCCATAAGCAAAGCTTTGGACAGCATTCAGGGGAAGTACGGTTCGTTAACAGTACAGCGAGGAATATGCCTGCATCCAAGCGCTGCGTTACCACCTATCCAATAGAGGGGACACGTTCGTTTTTATAATGACAAAATAGTACACAAAAACAGTTAAATGGAAATGAAACCTAGAAACAACATTATAATTTCAGGTGTGACGCAGTCATGATTCCCCTTGGTGTACATTCTCATTTTTCCTTTATGCGTGGTACAGCATCCATGCCTGCATTGTGTCGGTACGCTCGAAAACAGGGATACAGCACCGTTGGGCTCACAGATTTGGGAAGCCTGCATGGGTTATGGTCTTTTCTTGCCGCCTGTGAACGAGAGCAGATCAAACCGATAATTGGTGCTGAAATTCACAGCAACAGACAGCAGATTTATTGTCTGGTAAAAAACCTCAGGGGATATCGTCATCTCTGTCAACTCCTTACCCGTGCACATCGCCAGTTGAATTTTGATCTGTATCAATCACTTCAAGAACTGCACCAGGGAATGGTCTGCCTGGCGGCTACCCCATCATTGCTGCGTTATTGCCATGAAATAGAGGCTGATACCTTTGCCGCCCTTCCAGGTGGCCCCAATCGGAAAAACAGTGAAATGTTCCGCATGGCAAAACAGCTGCATATACCCGCAGTGGCTCTCAGTGATGCTTTTTTTCTGCAGCCTTCTGATCATGTGCTGCATCAACTGCTTAGAGCCATTGACACGAACAGTTCACTTAGCCGTATCAATATGCAGGAACAAGTTGAAAAAAACAGGTATCTCGCTGCTCCAACAGAATATCGGCAACGGTTCAATCAATGGCCGGAAACAATCATGGCAACCCATGCAGTTGCGGAAAGATGTAACTATCGCAAACCTGTATTTGGTCTGGTGATGCCACCTTATACAGAGGATGATGCCAGATCAATACTCCGTTATGCAGCCTATGAGGGGGCTCTCAAACGTTACGGTAAGCCTTTGCCTCATCCAGTAGTAAGTCGACTGGATCACGAGTTGCAAGTAATTGAAAAAATGAGATTCTCATCGTATTTCCTGGTTGTGCGAGATATTATTGGCCCTGTAGCCAGAACCTGCGGTAGAGGATCCGGTGCCGCCTCGCTAGTTGCTTATTGCCTGTTTATCACCAATGTCTGCCCTGTGAAACACAATCTCTATTTTGAACGGTTTCTTAATCCTGGAAGAACTGATCCTCCTGACATTGACATAGATTTTTCCTGGGATGAACGTGATACCGTTCTCACCGGAGTATTGGAGCGGTTCGGATGCAGGGCAGCCATGGTTTGTAATCATGTTCTCATGCAGCCGCGAATGGCAATTCGAGAGACAGCCAAGGTTTTTGGCCTGCCGGGAGCTGAGGTAAGTCAGGTTACCAAAAGACTTCCCTGGATGTGGCGAGCCCATCATCATCAGGAGGGATACATGGACTATATTTCCTCCCTCCCTCAATTGCGTAACGAGACCTTTGCAGAGCCCTGGCCGCGAATCTTCCGTATGGCAGCTCAGATAGCAGGTACACCGAGAAATCTTTCAGTACACCCTGGCGGAGTCATTATTACCCCTAAACCCGTTGATCACTACGTTCCAGTGGAAACTGCCCCAAAAGGTATTCCTATTATTCAATGGGAAAAAGATGGTGCTGAAGAGGCAGGTCTGGTCAAAATAGATCTGCTCGGCAACCGCAGTCTCGGAGTTATCAGGGATACAATTCAGGCCATCGGAGAACAAGGTATTATCTTTGATGAACATTCCTGGGAACCGGAGGATGACATTTCAACCAGGCAGAATATTGCCAAAGGCAACACCATGGGGTGTTTTTATATAGAGAGCCCAGCCACACGTCTTCTGCAACGAAAAGCCAGGACCGGTGATTTTGCACATTTAGTGCTGCATTCCTCCATTATCCGGCCTGCTGCCAATGAGTACATACGTGAGTATCTGCGACGACTGCACGGCGGTCAATGGCAGCCCCTGCATCCACTGGTAGGGAATGTACTCAATGAAACCTATGGTATCATGGTCTACCAGGAAGATGTCTCCCGGGTTGCTGTACAGTTTGGTTTCTCCCATGCCGATGCTGACCGGTTGCGTAAAATCATGTCTAAAAAGGATCGCCACCATACTCTGGTAGATTATCAATCCCAATTTTCTCAAAGCGCTGCGGAAAAAGGAGTGGGGCAGGAAGACATTGCACGTATCTGGGATATGATGATGAGCTTCAGCGGCTATTCCTTTTGCAAACCCCACTCTGCCAGTTACGCCAAAGTATCATTTCAGGCTGCATATCTGAAAACCCACTACCCGGCCGAGTTCATGGCAGCAGTTATTTCCAATCAGGGAGGATTCTATTCCACTTTCGCGTATGTATCAGAAGCCCGCCGTCTTGGAATTGCAATCCAGCCTCCCGATGTCAATCGGAGCAGAATCCACTGGCATGGGCATGACAAAAAACTTCGTGTAGGGCTCATGGCTCTTAACGGACTCTCCCATGCAACCATGCATACTATTATTCAAAAACGAAATAGAGGGCCTTATGGAAGCCTTATGGATTTTTTACAAAAAGTGAAACCTGAGCGTAATGAAGCCCATGCCCTTATTCACTGTGGAGCCCTGGACTGCTTGGAACCACATACGGACAAACAACAAAACAGAGGAGTACTATTCTGGATACTCAACATTTGGTTACAACAAAAACACGCTTCACCCGCACGTTTGTTTGGCCATGGCTGCTCTGCTCCAAAATTACCAGAGCAGCCGCCCCTGGAACGACTACGAAACGAGTATCGTATACTCGGCTTTTTGTGTCACATCCACCCCATTACTTTATATGACAACTATCGACAACGATTTCAAACTATAAAAGCGGAACAAATCAGCAATTCGTGTTCCGAAAATCAGACCATACGTTTTCTTGGCTGGCTCATTACGGGAAAAATCGTTGGTACCAAGCACGGAGACCTTATGGAATTTCTCAGCTTTGAAGACGAGACAGGACAGGTGGAATGCACCTTTTTCCCACAAGTCTACAAACGGTATTGCCATCTGCTACACAGTAAAGGTCCACTCTTACTTGAAGGGATTATTGATAAAGAGTTTGGTGTCCACACATTAACTGTACACAAAGCAGCAGATAAGCAGAGTGGTTTTCGTTTTGCCAGCGATTATTAACCTGACGGCTATGGATCATAGGGGTGAAGGTGCACCCCTTGTCCGTTATTGGCTGACGGTTTCCTGCTATTGCCGAAAAGTATCCAGGGTTATTTTCAATTGTTCTGCCAGCCTAGAGAGTTCTTCGGCACTGGCCTGCACTTTATTGCTGCCGCTGTCGACGGCCTGGGATGCTTGATTGACCATGGATATTTCGTCTGCAATACCATTTGCCGCCACAGTACTCTGAGCAACATGTTCATTCACCTCTGAAATACCTTCGGAGATCTGGGCAACATTTTGGCTTATTTCTGACGTAGCCGCAGACTGTTCCTCCACAGAGGTGGCGATAGTGGTTATTATGGCATTGATTTCACTGATAACCGTGGAAATACCTTCAATATCCATAATTGTTGTTTGGGTGGAACTCTGCATTTCTTCAATCTGCTTTTTAATATCCACAGTTGCCTCAGCTGTTTGTCTGGCCAGCTCCTTAATTTCATTAGCCACAACGGCAAATCCTTTCCCAGCTTCCCCTGCCCGTGCCGCTTCAATGGTAGCATTAAGAGCAAGTAGATTGGTCTGCTCGGATATTTCAGTGATAGCTTCGGTTACTTTACCTATTCTGTCCGCGCTCCCTCCCAATTCACTCATTTTACCGGAGGCTAAAAGAGTTTTTTCAACTGCCTGCTCTGAAATAATCTTCGCCTGTTCCGTTTCTTGAGCTATTGTGCTGATTGTTGAAGACATTTCTTCAGTAGAGGAGGCCACCATATTGGTATTGGTGGCTGACTGCTCCATTGCCACTGAAACGGAATGGATATTGGCGTTCATGTCTTGCGTTGAGGCGGCAACATTTTTCGTTTTCTGTGCTGCATCACTCGCCGCACCAATCAAATCACTAGAAATAACACTCAGTTCATCTGAAGAAGAAGAGATGGTATTGATGCCCAGGGAAAGATCGGTGATGATAGCCGAAATATTGGTGCGCATTGTATTAAGACTTGCAGCCAGCTCCTGAAACTCATATCTGAATCTCCCTGAAAGTTCCTGGGACAGTTTCCCGCTGGCAATATTTTTGGCAAAAACTTCCATGTGCTTGAGGGGAGTGACAAACAATTTTCTCATCAGGAAGTTGATCAGCAAAATAACAAGAACTACAGTGGCTATTCCCATGATCAAGAGAATAATTTTCTGCTTGCTCGCGCTTGCTGCAAGCTCATCTTCATAGGCACTCATTGCTATTACCCAACCTGTGGCTTCGTTGGTTGTAAATGCCAGTATCTTCTTTTCTCCTTTCCACGTATAGCTCACTGTGCCTTCTTTATTCTTCAGCATGGTCTGGGTAAAAGCATATTGCGATATATTCTCCAGAAGAAGCTTTTTATCAGCTGCATGGGCAATAAGTCGTCCCTCATGGTCGATGACGAAAGCATACCCTCTTTTGCCAAAGGCAATGGGATCGATGAAAACCCTGGTAAAACTGGTCCAGTTGGGGACGACCGCCGCTCCACCCACAATATCTCCGTTCCTGTCATAGACAGGCTGTGAGATGGCAAAAAACAGGGAGCCATCAACTTTGCTTTTAAGCAGGGTTTTCTGAATAAATTCAGCCTTGCCGGAAAGAGCAGCCTTACAATAATCTCTACTGCTTACATCGACACCCTTAATATTTTTTAATCCCGAATCAAAACCCTGGGTGATTTTTCCTTGCTGGTCAAACACATAAAGATAATTGTAATTGCTGTATTTCTTGATGAATGTTTCCAGGCGTTTTTCCCCGACCGGGCTCTCTCCGGTCAAGGAATTGGTAATGGCAGACTGGTGAGCTAGAGAAAAGAGCAGATTACCTGCCCCGTTGAGATATTGGTTGAGGGATTGGTTGACAGAACGGGCCATGCCCAGCATGCTTTCCTGTTGATTGTGCAGCACCATGCTTCTTGAGGAAAAATTGATATAGAGCACGAGGCCTGCCACGGCAATGAGAATCACAAAAGAGACATACATGGTCAAAATTCTACTGATACTTTTCTTAAACATACGTAACCTTAAAAAAATTTGAATTAACGTATTAACATCTCAATAGATTATTGTCTCAAGCTCTACAGAAAGTGTATACCATCCTATTTTTTTTTCCAGAAATTTATCCTGGGCTTCGAATTTCGATATATTTTCGGATCCTTGTCATAGTTGCGGGAGATAAGGAGGTATACTGTCTAGAATGCGCACGAATATAACGCTGTGGGATTACTGTTGTAAGAGGTAAAAAAGGTAAAGGTCGTCCCAGAATCTATGGGAACCGTCTTGGCAGTGCTGATGACTGTGCAGAGAGATGGCGTGACATGGCAACGAGTTGTACCTGGGGCGCCTCAGTAATTCATGGCAGGCTTATCGAAAACGGGCCGTAAAACAGGAAGCTTCTGCATCTTAAGGAACCGTCAAAATTTATGGCTCCCCGCTTTTCAGGAAAATCCATAAAAAATCACATCACTTCAGGCGTTGGAACTACAGACAGCTTCTGGGTCTGATAAAAATATTGCATAGCAGTAAAAATGCATCTACAAGAAAGGGGAGAAATATTTACAAAATATTTACCTCTCATCTAATTTTATTAAATAGCGTATTCGCTTGCTCGAACATGCTGTTGTAGATGTGCAACTGTCGCAAGATCATAGGGTTGCCTTAAAAATAGGTCAAAATGCCCACGAAACAACTCGGCAGTAACGCGCATTGGACGTAGGCAGTATTGAGTAAGCGGAAAAAATGCGACTTTTGCATTGGAGGGAGACTGGAATCAGTCACCTGCTGGATACTTTTCAACACCTTTTTTATGAATATTCCCACGTATTTTTCCCTCATCCTGACCACTTTTTTCTGGGGCGGGACATTTATTGCCGGTCGTGCCCTGGCGGGATCAGTTCCTCCGGCCACTGCCGCATTTTATCGTTTTGCCATTGCCTCGGTCGCGCTCCTGGCTCTCTGCCGCATCATTGACGGTCGCTTGTCCTTCCCGCCCCCCAGTCTCTGGTTTTCCCTGCTGTTGCTCGGATTTACCGGTGTATTCAGTTACAATATCTGTTTTTTTAACGGACTGCACTACATCGAGGCGGGGCGTGCTTCACTCATCATTTCACTCAACCCTCTGGCCATTACACTTTTTGCCTCTCTGTTTTTTCACGAGACGCTAACACTCAGGCAATTAAGCGGTGTTATTTGCTCACTCGTTGGCGCCATTTTTGTTATTAGCAACGGTCACCCCGCTGTCATTCTCACCGGCAGTTTTGGCCGAGGTGAACTGGCAATACTCGGCTGTGTCATCAGTTGGGCTACCTATTCCCTGGTGGGACGCTCTGTGGTCAAGACACTTACCCCGTTGTCAGCTGTACTCTATTCATCCATTCTCGGCTGCCTGATGCTCCTTTTTCCAGCCTTACAGGAAGGCCACCTATTGCTAGCCAAATACTCATTTATGGACGTTGTCAATATCGCTTACCTTGGTCTCTGCGGTACTGCCATCGGCTTTTCTCTCTATTACCAGGCAATCCGAAAAATCGGCGCAACCAGGTCGAGCGTATTTATCAATCTCGTGCCGGTGTTTGCCATTCTGCTTTCATGGGTTATGCTTGGAGAAGCAATCAAACCGAGTGTGCTCTCCGGTGGCTTGCTAGTTCTGGCCGGAGTATCGCTCACCAATATGCCGAAGAAAAACAAAAAGAAGATTCTGTTCAAAAGGAATGCCACCTGAAATCAGTGCCCGGTGAGGTTTCCATTCATTTTTGGTTGCGGAACCGTTGTCTCAAAATCACAGGAGCCGCCTAGCAGTGGTGATGTTAAAAGGTTTTAATAATGTCTTTTTTTTGAAACATGTGGCTATTTTTCACATGCATTGTTGCCTGCCCTCGAACTGAGCATCCCCTTTGGGGACACTATCTAGCAATCGACGACCTTATTTATTTTTTCGTTTGGCTATTTTTTTAGTAGCAAACTTCTTCTTGTACTGTTTTCTGGCCGCTGCCAGGCGCTCCGCACTCCTTTCAATCAAGAGATCTTGACTGGATCGAATTTGGTCGACCTCTGCAGGTTGACGCTGGATATAGCTTCCATCAGATTGCATATCCCAGGCGCTTCGTTGATCTGCAAGTTGCAGGTCTAAAATTTCCCGTAACTGTCCTCTTAAGGTTTCATCGACTATCGGCGTGATGACCTCTACCCTTCGTTCCAGATTGCGCTTCATCAAATCAGCCGAACCAATGAAATATTTTTCATCACCCCGATTTTTGAAGTAATAAACACGGGCATGTTCAAGAAATCGTCCAACTATGGAAATAACAGAAATATTTTCTGAAAGTCCTGGTATTCCTGGTCTGAGCAGACAGCTGTCTCGAACAATCAGATTGATCTGTACGCCAGCCTGGGAGGCCTGATACAGTGCGGCAATGATATCAGAGTCGGTCAAGGCATTGGTTTTGAGCTGAATCAATCCTGGATTTTCAGTTGTGTGGTTATCTATTTCGGCCTGGATATACTCCAGAAGAGCGTTTTTTAAAACCCGCGGCGAAGGCAATAGTTTGATATATTTACGCTGCGGCGCATATCCCATGGTAAGAAAATTAAACAACTCGGTCAAATCTCGTCCGATTTCAGGGTCACAGGTTAACACGCCCAAATCACTATATAGCCTTGCGGTTCCAGCGTGATAATTCCCAGTTCCCACATGGGCATATCTTTTCAGGCCATTGTAGTCTCTTCTTACTACAAAAATAACCTTGGAATGGGTCTTTAACCCCACAACACCATAGGTAACATGAATACCGGCTTCTTCCAGATAGGTCGCCCAGTGAATATTTGCAGACTCATCAAATCGCGCCATCAACTCCACCACAACGGCTACCTGCTTGCCGTTATGTGCAGCATCAAGTAAATATTGGATAATACGTGAGTCTGAAGATGTTCTGTACAAAGTCATTTTAATGGCAAGCACTTTAGGATCAGTACTGGCTTCCTTGAGAAAACGCTCAATGGATGCACTAAAAGATTCATATGGGTGCTGCAACAGGAAAGGACCTTCTTTACGAATCAGATGAAATATATTAGGAGCATCGCTGTCCAGCTTATAATGATTCAAAGGTTGGTGTGCTGGATACATAAGCGCTGGCTTGTTGATGCCCACAATCTGCATCAGATCATGCTTATCCATGATACCGTTGACTGTAAATACATCCATTCTGGAGTCAATACCAAGCTCGGCAGCCAACATCCCCCTATGTTGCGGGGTCATGTAGTCACTGACCTCCAGACGAACAATCTCTGCAAATTTACGGTCACGCAGTGCAGACTCAATCATGGATAGCAGATCGGTAGCCTGATCAACGGTATTTTCGGTTACTGCGTTTCTGGTAACCCTGAACAGTTCAGCACTATCTATAACCATGCCAGGAAAAATCTTATCCAGATTATTGGCAACCACATCTTCGTAACGTACATAAATATGCTTGTGTGCATCCACACGTATAAACCGGGGGATACCTCCAACTCCAATGGGCATTTTAATACGGTTTAAAAAGATATGATTGTCGTTTTTATGATGGGTTGCCACCAGAAGATTCAGGGAAAGATTGGAAATAAATGGAAACGGGTGTGCAGGATCCATTCCCTGTGGAGTCAGCAGCATGTAAATATTTTCGTCAAAATAAATATCTATGCTCTTCTGGTGCTCCTGTTCAAGCTGGCTATATTCAAGTAGATGCACTTGTTCATCTGCAAGCAATGCAAGAAGTTGTGTCTCAAGGGCTTGCTGCTGAGACAGAATATCCCGGACAACTTCATATGCCTCTTTGATCTGCTGCTGGGGCGTTCGTCCGTCCACAGAGAGTTTTTTCAAGCCAGCCCCAACCTGCTGCTTCAACCCCCCTATACGTTTCATGAAAAACTCATCCAGGTTGGAACTGATAATGGACATGAACTTCACACGTTCCAAGAGAGGGGTACGATCATCCTGTCCCTCATGGAGTACCCGACGATTAAACTCCAGCCACGTAAGCTCCCGATTCAAATACCATTCCGAACTTGAGAGATCAAATTGATCTTTTCCGTCTTCCAGCATCTCTAAAAGTGCAACGGATGATTCTGCAACCGAAAAAATTTTCTGTTTATCGTCTGTCATTTTTACATTTGCCATAACGGTTTGTTTGGTAAGGTATTATTTTTCATGGCCAGGGGGGAAATGATTCAATATCTCAGCTACGTATTCATCAATAAAATGCTGCATTTTCTCCTGATCATCGTATTTCCTGCTCATGCGAATGCCCTCACCTCGCCATATCAACTCGGAATCCGCAGCTCTTATAATATCTATAATCAGCGTCCCTTCCGTATAGTAATGGATATCTACCCTGTCCCTGTAATAATAGCTTCTCGGCCAGGGGTACATGTAAAATCCATGGGGACCGCCCCAGTCAATAACCTGCATTTTGTTTTCAAAACCAGCTTGTACTGCCAGGTACACGTCAGGTGTATCAGCCAGGATATATCCCCGGCCCTGCATGTAGGTGTTAACACCTTCAACAATGCGTTTTTTCAGTAAAGGGTTTGCCTGCAACGCATCACCTGGTATTTGAATCTCTGTCCAACCATATGTGCGAATGCCTTGAAACGCTGCATTCTGATCAAAATCATAATGTACGCTGATGGGATTGCAACCGCTACAGAGACATAGAGAAACCAGGTATGCGCAACATACAAAAAATCGGGATAAAAAGATCATAAATCTTCTCCCATGAAAATGGTTTGAAGACTTCTCGAACAAAAATCCTTATTTATGGATAGATACTGACTACATATTATAAGCTGGAAGCGGTGAGAATGAAAGTTAAAGATGTGTTAGGATTTTTTCAGCAGCTCCGGTCAGAGTGCCAGGGCGATTGTCGAACATTTCTGAAAATACTCTGGTGATCAGGAATGTTCAAGCAAGCCCTCCGGGTTACCCGGAGGGCTTAGCAGTGTATATTCACACAAGTCATGGAAAATGCAGATTAAAGCCAATCGGTCAGAGAGACACCAATACCTATACGGTTAGTGTGCTGGTTATAATCAATCAGACTTTCACCATAACCATTGAAATATTGAACATATCCCCGGAGATATGGCCAGTATAAAAGAGGAAAGCTCCAACTGAGTTGCACCGCACCTTTTGAAAATTCGGATTCTATATTGTTGCGGGTCATCAGGCTGAACACGTTCTCTTTGTATCGATAGGCTGCAAGGAGCTCACAATGCCCCATGTAGTCACTGATATCGGGATTGTCATCATCAGCTTCGGATTCCGGGATACGAACCCACGGCTTAAAACCAAGGGCCAGATTGCCATGCTCTAAGGTAATATTGGCATACACCCTGTTCCAACTTCTTGAGAGTGTGCCCCCCTGCCCGTTTGACTGATGACTAAAGCCAATCCTACTCAACGTGTTGTTAAAGCCAAGCATATTCCATTCAGGATGAAATTGCAGCCAAACTTCTGGTTCATGGTTGGTCTCGCGAAATGGCGAGGAGATATCATCGTTGAATACCTGCCAGAATGATCGATTGGTATAGGCGGCATAGATATCCATGGAACTGCCAAATAAATCCGTCATCAGGGGAAACTTGACAGACAGCTGAAATTGAGCCTCCATATCGTCGAAACGGACATCCTGGACCCCATATTGCTCGTTAAACGGATCCTCGTTATATCCATCTGAATTGTGGGCAAAGAAAAGCAGATAATTGGGTTTATGCGCCATGAGTGTAAACGGTTCAAGAACATGCTCATTATCAAGCTTTACTCTTTCCTCAACTACCCCCACTTCGATCTTATTTTTCGTGCTGATGCCGGCCTGTTCTGGAACCGCCTTGACAGCAGTTTCCTTTTGTTGCCGATTCTGACAACGCTCCCTGAGTTGTCCCATGGTAACATCATCCGCAGCTGTTTCCATGGCTTTATAAAGACACTGTTTAAACGTGTCTGCCTGAACATACAAGGGAAAGATAACTACACCGCATATACAAAAAAAAGAAAACAGCCACATTCTATTCATACAACGTTTACCAAGACCGAGCTTTAAGCTTCTTTATTCTCTTCAGAGGCTTTTTCATCATCTTCAAGAATGTATCCAAGACCATAACAAGCCGGGCACTCCTCCCTGGTAATAAAGAATCGACTTTCTCCTTGAAAATAGCCAATCTCCCCAGATCCACCGCAGGTGTCACAAATCTTTTTCTTTTCTTGTGAATCAGCCATGAAACTTAAGCAATGTTTGCCTGCTGCTTTGCAGCCTGGACAGTATTTTTCATCAACATGGTTATGGTCATAGGTCCCACACCTCCGGGCACAGGAGTGATGGCCGCAGCTATTTCCTTCACCTCATCAAAGGCCACGTCACCTGCCAGTTTAGCTTTGCCAGCATCTGTCACGCCGATACGATTGACACCAACATCGATAACCACGACGCCTGCCTTAACCATGTCAGCAGTGATCATGTTGGCCACGCCTGCCGCAACGATAAGTATATCTGCGCGCCTGGTGTGAAACGCCATATCCTTTGTACGTGTATGGCATAAGGTTACAGTAGCATTACCACTGTCTCTTTTTTGCAACATCAAGTTTGCAATCGGTTTACCTACGATATTTGAACGACCAACTATAACCACTTCCGCTCCGGATGTTTCAACACCGGTTCGTTGTAGCAGTTCAAGGATACCATGGGGTGTACAGGGAAGAAAACACTGCTCACCAAGTACCATTTTACCGACATTCACTGGATGAAATCCATCTACGTCTTTTTCAGGATCTATGGCAAAGAGTATTTTGGCCTCATCAATGTGTCTGGGTAAAGGCAACTGTACAAGAATCCCATTGATCTTTGGATCACTATTGTACTTGTGAATCAGATCAAGCAGGTCCTGTTCCGCGGTTTCAGCTGGTAAAGTCACCTGCTCGGAATGAATACCTAAATTTTTAGCAGTTTTATTTTTAGCAGCCACGTATGATTGGGAGGCAGGATCTTCCCCGACCAGTATGGTCACAAGACCAGGGACAACTCCATGTAAGTCTTTGAGTTCCGCTACCTCTCTGGTCAATTCTTCTCTGATTGTTTTTGCAATTTCGGTTCCACTAATAATTTGTGCACTCATAATAACTCGTTGTAAAAGGAATAAAGTAACTTGTACCTGTCAGGATAAGCATTTTTTCGCTGCAAAAGATGAAATATGCAAATTAGCCTGCAGGCTGGCAAATACTCAACATATTTCTCCCCGCAGCAAACTTTTCAGCGCTGTCTGTCGTAATGATGTATCCATATTCCGCACAGCCATTGCAAAAGCTTTGCGCGTACCCACCAACACCACTAACTTTTTGCCCCGGGTAATACCAGTATATAGTAAATTACGAAAGAGCATTTTAAAATGCTGGGTTACCACCGGAATAATCACAGCATCAAATTCCGAGCCCTGGGATTTATGAATGGTGATTGCATAAGCCAGTTCCAGTTCACCGATCTGTTCCTTGCTGTATTCAACCTCCCGGTGATCTGGAAGAAATGAAACCACGACAGTCAGCTCATAGGGATTTACGGAAAGAATTCTGCCAATATCACCGTTAAATACATTCAGATCATAGTTGTTACGTCGATGAATAACTCTATCACCTACCCGGAAAATACGCTCACCAACGTGCAATTCGGCTTTGCTGTCATGGGCAGGGTTTACCTGTTCCTGGAGTGATTTATTCAGGTTGGCTGTACCCAGTCCGCCACGAATCATAGGGGCAAGCACCTGAGTTTCCACATCACTGCCCAAGTATTTGGGAATCCACCTGGTGTAGAGATTGTGTACCACATCCAAGGCAGTCATCCCGTAATACAGAGAGGACCAGGGATGAATTTTTCTGCTCATCACCTTGAGTTGATCTGCTGAAGATTCAGCTGCCGCAAGGGCAGGAAGGTCAACGTGGGCGTATTGTTCAGGGACTGTTGGCAGCACTTGAGTAGCTGCAGCCATTTCCTCATCGGGATCGGTGTATAGTGGTTCTGTGTATTGACATTCTCTGTCTTCAATGGTTCTGTAGTGTCGCTTTATCTTGGCAACAAATTGCATTTGGGCTTTGGTGGCTTCATCTGAATCAATGAAAAAACAATCTACTTGTTTCCATATATCAGGCTCTTTAAATGGTGACTTCAACTGAGGAGTCACTCCGTCATTGATGGAATGAGCAGCTTGAATGATCATGGATTGTGCAGCCTGTCGGAAAATAGTAGTCAAGTGATAACAGGGAATTATTTCGGAATGTATACAGTCTTTCAATACGTTTCCCGCGCCGACAGATGGGAGCTGATCTGGATCACCAATAAACAGCAGCGACGTTTCAGGGCTTACGGCCTTTAATAATGATGCTGTGAGCGAAATATCAAGCATGGAACACTCATCAACAATGAGAAAGTCTGCCTGTAGTGGATTCTCTTCACAACGCTGAAAGCCTGTCCCTTGGAATTCCAACAGACGGTGTATGGTTTTTGCTTCCATTCCAATTACTTCCGCCATGCGCTGGGCAGCCCTTCCAGTTGGCGCGGCAAGCAAGACGGTATTATCCATGGCAAGCAGTAACGCAACTATGACTTTCGTGGTAGTGGTTTTTCCACAGCCTGGCCCACCTGTCAGTATGGAAAAACGCTGATTTGCTATGGCACAAACAGCTGCACGTTGCTCACTGCTCAATTCCAGGCCTATCTTCTGGCAATATTTTTTTACCCAGTTAATAATACGTTTCTGGTCATTATTTTTGGACTCGACATGCAACATAAGGCGCTTTGCGACATAGTCTTCATCGTAATACAACGATTTTGAATAGTAACAGGTCACATGCTCCTGTTCCTTTTCAAGGGCTAGCACTCGAGTACACAGTTGCGATTCCTTCTCCATCAACTCTAACTGTTGAGGAATCACATTTTCTACGGAAAGGTTGAGAAGTACATTCACCTGGTTTGCAATCTGTGTTTGGCTTAAGTAACAGTGACCGGACTCCCTTGCAGAGGAAAGAACATGCCGTATAGCGGCAGTGATCCGCAAGGGACTATCTTCAATAAATCCCATGGACAAGGCCACTTTATCAGCAGTAAAGAAACCTATGCCATAAAAATCAGAGGCTAGTCGATATGGATTCTCCTGAACCAGAGCAATGGCGTTATCTCCGTATTGTTTATAAATCCTCACGGCAAACAGGGTGGAAATACCATGGGATTGCAAAAACATCATCACATCACGAACTGCCCTATGCTCAATCCAGGAGAGCTTGATATTCTCAAGTTTTTTTTCAGCTATACCAGGAACATGAATTAATTTATCAATATCTTTTTCAAATATATCCAGAGTATGTTCACCGAAATGGCCAACTATTTTTTTAGCGGTTTTGGGGCCAACCCCTTTTATCAGCCCTGAGCCAAGATATTTTTCCAGGGCACCGGCAGTGGCAGGTTTTAATTCAGTGGCATAATACGCTTTAAACTGTTTGCCATATACTGAATGATGGGTCCAGTTTCCTACGAATTCCATGGTGGCTCCGGCAAAAACCTTTGTCTGATGAACAGTTACCGTAACCAGGTCGCTGTACCCGGCAAACGTGGAAACTCTGAGGACTGACCACCCATTGCTTTCGTTAAAATAGGTAATTCGCTCCACAATACCGCGGATTTTTTCTTCAACTTTGTTATTGAACAATTTTCCACCAAATCAAGAAGAATGTTGCCTGTAAGCGTTCACAGGCACGCCAATTCGCAAGTAATAACGAAAGATCAGCTTACAAATATATGATAACAGATCAGAGAGTTACCCACCACAGGGAGAGTTACTATTGTCGAGAAGCTCAAGTCGTGCTATGATAGAATGCTTTTGAGATACTGGCAATAAGCAATAGGAGAATTCATGCATCCATTACAACCGGATATCCTCAGAGCCTTGGAAGAGGTTCGTCCAACCCTGCAAAAAGATGGCGGGGATGTCGAATTTATTTCTGTTGATGAGCAGAATGTTGTTACAATACGTCTTACGGGCGCATGTGAAAACTGCCCTATGTCTGAAGTTACCCTCCGAGAGGGAATCGAAAAATTTATCAAAAGTGAGATTCCTGCAGTGCAGTCAGTACAGGCGCTCGCTTAATGTAGCACATCATGAGTTTTTTAGAAGGATTGTTGTGGCTTACTCTCAACGTCTATCACGAGGCGCGAAGTGAGCCGGAAATTGGCCAGTTAGCAGTTGCCCATGTTACCTTGAACAGGGCTATATCAAAACATACCAGTGTCGGAGAGGTTGTCACAGCTCCCTACCAGTTCAGTTGGACGTTCCAGAAAAAA
Organism: Desulfogranum japonicum DSM 18378; assembly: GCF_000429945.1. Lineage (GTDB taxonomy): Bacteria > Desulfobacterota > Desulfobulbia > Desulfobulbales > Desulfobulbaceae > Desulfogranum > Desulfogranum japonicum. The sequence goes on from NZ_AUCV01000002.1 coordinate 146,024, forward strand.
TCATACTTCCCTACAGAATTTAACGCATTGCAGCAGAGTGCAGGGGTTGCGCTCAAGGCGCTTACCACTCCTGATTTTACTGATGGGGCCACGTTTTACCATCGTACAGATGTACACCCTAACTGGGCATCAGATATGGTCTTTATCGCACAGTATGGTTCTCACCTGTTCTATCGTAAAGATAGAGATTTTGTTCACGCCACATTTTAGCCCGCATCTCCCTTGCCTTTGGCAAGGAAATACCCTTGGGTAGTATTGATTTCAAAAAGCATCTACGCGTAAATACTATTAGCTACGCGTAGATGCTTTGCACTCTTTAGAGTCCTCTGTAAGTGGCCTTGTCAGAGTCTGAGCCAGCCTACTCTTGGACGAAAAGTCTTGTTTCCTGCACCCCCCTTCTAATTTTTGAAGTCCCACGAGACCATCTTAAACTGACTTGGGGAACCCCATTTTTCCCATCCCACAACTGTTTCTGCGCCAAGCTCTTCGCTATCCAGGGTGACTCTAAGTTGGAGGCGATATGTTATGTTTTCCCCCATCTGCTGTTCTGCTTTGGTAATTTCCAGTAGTTTAAGCTTACTTGCTCGCCGCCCCATCCCATGATTAAGAGCATACTGCTCCTGCTCTACAGCATAATGAGCAGCCATAATGATCCGGGGTTTATCGATAGGTATTTCAATATAGGCGTTGGGATCTGGTTTGTCAGTAATGCAACCAGTCAGGACCACAAGCATAACCATAAGCATGAATGAAAAAATACGCATACAAGGTCCTCCTCCAGTAAGGACGAAATGAATCCTGAAAACACAAGTACTTTTTTTATTTTTACGCACTATCCAGGTAGTGGAGTACCTTAACATTTCTTGCTCAAGCGGTCTATTATGAATGGAATCTGCCCTTGAATTGATGTTGGAAAGTCAGGAAAAATTTTGTCCTATGCTGACATAGAGTGACATGTCAATTAGGGTGGGCCATAACTTGTGTCTGGTATGACAGGCAGATAGTTACTATCGGATTCTACGCTCATCTTCGAGGGAAAAATTTTGAACACCATCACAAAATGGGCAACTAAGGCAAGATGAGAAGGCTGGTTCTTTTATCTCATTTTTGTTGGTGAATGTTTTCTCGCCGCAGGTAATCGTTCTTAAAAATTATGGACGTATCTTAGGGCGTAGAAAGAGAGAATCGACATAGTATCACTATCGGAATGGACCTCGGCCATAAAAACAATGTCATTTATGTTCGTAATGGCAAGGGCATTATCCCTGGATCAGCCGCCTGCTTAGAGAATTGAGGGCCAGGTTCTGGTCGGTAATCCTCGAAAGCTGCGGGCAAGCCAGAATCCCCCGGCAATATACAGATTGTTGTATGCAGGATACGAATTGGCTACGTGTAATGAACGGATTAATACTGACATTACTCTTCGATAATATACGTATGCCTGCCATTTGGCGTTATTCGAAATCGACCGGTCATCAAATCACCGTTATCTATCTTTTCGTCCAGTAACTGCATAACTTCAGGCGGTTACGTGGCGCCTAATATTGCAATTCCCGCATATGGATAAGAATCAGGACCCTCCCAATTGTAATTTCCTCCTAAAGGAGTAGTTCCCTGAAAGTGTTGAGGAGAAATGAGATATTCAAAACCGTACCCAGGAGGGAGAATAACATGGCTGTCATCGGGGAATTTTCCATGTTCTAACGCGACGGTTATAAATGCTTTCTCAACCACTTTAAGATCATTCATCGCCTCTATAACATATGCTCGAGTTCTATATCGAGCAAAAGAAGGGATGGCGATAGCGGCAATAATTCCTATGACTGCAATTACAATCATAAGTTCCACCAAAGTAAAACCACATTGAAAATGTCGGGAGGAAATCTTGATATAACGCATATTCTTTCACCTTGTTGATTTTAAAATCTCATGTATGATGAAGAACCACTACGGTAAACGCAAACGATACTCCACCTGGCAAAAAAATATAATATCAACTATTTCTGCGCGTTATGACATTCACTAAATATTTGTGCAGTGATTTGAACAGTTGATGTGCATAGACATGTTGCCGCGTAGCTGCATCAAGTGACATTTATTGTCACTTTCAAATCGATAAGAACCTTCAGGCGATATTCTTCCCTGGCCACGATAGCCATCTAAGCAAAACGTAATGTTTACCTATTTTGAAAATAATATTTCCTTAAAATTTTTTTTATAAAATTAGATTTTTTTTAAAGCAAAAACTCATCAATTTTACTAAGAAGATCGCTATGCATCCTCGTGGTTTGCATATGTGGTTGTGTTTGAACATCATTTCAACATAGCCCTACAATGCGGTGGAATAGGTAAAAGGGGGGCTGGGACAATTACCTTATTCACATTAACGAGGAGGAAAAGATGAAAAGAAGTATCCTGAGTTGTGCTGTATTAGGTGCCTTGGTTTTTTCGGGTCAGGCGTTTGCCAATAATGCACGGGATTATATCCCTCTGGACCCTGGCAGTTTTTTCCTTGGCCTCTATTACAATCACACAGGAGCAGATGATTACTACCTTGATGGCGATAAAGTAAACTCATCAATGGACTACACGGGCAATGTTTCTATCCTTCGTCCTGTGTATTACACTAATATTGGCTCCATTACCCTAGATCCACAACTTATTTTACCCGTTGGTGAAGCCAGCCTGGCCAATGATCAATCGTCCGGTATTGGTGATGCCATTGTTGCAGCGACCATTTGGTTTGTGAATAATAAAGAGAGCAAGTTTCTCTTTGCATACACACCGTTCATTACCATGCCAACCGGTGATTATGATGAGCAAAGTTCTGTTAATCTTGGTGCGAACCGCTGGGCACACAAACACGAATTTTGTGTTGTTAAGGGATTCGGGGATAGCACTTGGCTGGAACTGTCAGCATACGCTCAATTTTTTACCGACAATGATGATGTTTTAAGTGCTGACAATGTTAAAGTCGAACTTTCTCAGGAAATGGTATACGGTGCCGAAGCCCACCTGAGCCACAATTTCACGCCTGAATTTTTCAGTTCTTTAGATTATATATATACCGGTGGTGGAGAGACCTCAATCAATGACATTGATCAGGATAATGAACTGAGCACCCATAATCTTGGTGTTACCTTTGCATATATGCTGACACCCAATGTCCAGGTGATGACAAACTTCAATACCGATGTATCTGTTGACACAGGATTAAAGACCACAACCTTTATGGGGCGATTAGGCTTTATCTTCTAATTATCCCTGTGACGCATTGTAAGCTTCACATATTGTAAGACAACATGGTATGAAGCTTGTCGTCTAAAAAAATGGAATGTGAAGAATGCTTTCGCATTCCATTTTTTCACATTTTCACAATATGCCCTATCTGCCCCTACCCTCTAAGACCACAATCTCTACCAGTAAAAAACTAGTCAACAGCATACTGATTGTTCATTTGTTCGTATCGGCAGCAGGACGGAAACGACCAATGTACCTCCCCTCATTTGAGCCGAGGGATTTGGTGTTCAAAACATTGCAACAGCCTCCACCAGCTACATGTTCCGACGGTATTTCCCTCCCACCTCATTGAGAGCACCTACAATTTTGCCAAGACTGCAGTACCGTACCGTATTCATCAGTTCTGCAAAAATATTTTCGCCTCTTAAAGCCACCTGCTGCAGTTTCTTTAGAGCGTCTTCCATGTTATCAGCATGATCGGAATTGAACATGGACAAACGCTGCAATTGCGATCTTTTTTCTTCCTCTGTTGCACGGGCCAGCTCCACACTGCCGGCCAATGCATTAAAATCAGCATCGGGATCAATAAAGGTGTTCACGCCAACAATCGGAAACTCACCAATATGTTTCATGGATTCGTAATAGAGAGATTCTTCCTGTATCTTACTTCGCTGGTATCCGGTCTCCATGGCACCCAATACTCCGCCCCGAGTGGTTAACCGCTCAAACTCCATCAAAACCGCCTCTTCAACCAGGTCGGTTAATTCCTCGACAATAAAACTGCCCTGATTCATGTTCTCGTTTTTGGCCAGGCCCCATTCTTTATTCATTATCAGCTGAATTGCAAGGGCACGGCGCACCGATTTTTTGCTGGGGGTCGTCACAGCCTCGTCATAAGAGTTGGTATGCAGACTGTTGCAGTTGTCATAAACCGCACAGAGCGCTTGCAAGGTCGTACGGATATCATTGAACTGCATATCACGACTGTGAAGGGAACGCCCGGATGTCTGAATATGATACTTTAGCATCTGGGAACGCGCTGATCCACCGTATTTATTCCGCATGGCTACTGACCAAATTCTTCGTGCCACACGTCCAATAACTGTATATTCCGGATCCATACCGTTGGAAAAGAAAAAGGAGAGATTAGGGGCAAAGGTATCAATAGGCATGCCCCGTGACAAGTAATACTCCACATACGTAAACCCGTTCGCCAGGGTCAGGGCTAACTGGGTAATCGGATTGGCCCCCGCCTCTGCGATGTGGTAACCGGAAATGGAAACGGAGTAGAAATTCCGAATGTTCCGGTCAATAAAGTACTGCTGAATATCTCCCATCATCTTGAGTGCAAAATTAACAGAAAAGATACAAGAATTTTGTCCCTGATCCTCCTTGAGAATATCGGCCTGCACAGTTCCGCGGACATTACTCAGAGTGAAGTTCCTGAGTTCTTCTGCCTCTTCTACTGTTGGCTCGCGATGGTTTTCCTTCCGGAACTTGTCCAACTGCTGGTCAATGGCGGTATTCAAAAACATGGCCAGAATGATTGGCGCAGGACCATTGATAGTCATAGAAACCGAAGTGATTGGATTGCAAAGCTCAAATCCGTCATAGAGCGTTTTCATGTCTTCCAAGGTGCAGATGCTCACCCCTGAGTTACCGATTTTGCCGTAGATATCCGGCCGCTCATCTGGGTCAAAACCGAATAGAGTTACGGCATCAAAGGCTGTAGAAAGCCGCTTTGCCTCGTAGTTGGCAGACAGCAGTTTAAAACGTTGATTGGTACGAGCAGGATCCCCCTCTCCGGCAAACATCCGTGTCGGATCCTCACCGACACGCTTTAGGGGAAATAAACCTGCCGTATACGGGAAATATCCGGGCAAATTTTCCCGTCGCATCCAACGATACACCTCTGCGGGATCGTCAAATGCTGGCAAGGATATTTTTGGAATCCGGCTGTGGGACAGCGACTCAGTGTAAAGTGGTACGCGAATTTCTCGCCCACGCACCTGGTACACAAGCTCATCATCATTATAGCGACTCTTTATATCCTCCCACTGTGCCAGGATTTCCTTTGTTTCTTCGCTTAATCGCCCCTGCACCTTCTCAACTTCCTGCTTCAAACGAACTGTTAATTTTACGCTTTCCTCATCAGCGGCAAGTGCCTTTTCTGCTCCTGCTAAATTTGTAACCTTTCGAACCAGTTCTTTCTGAATGTCGGTTTCCTTATGATAATTTCGAACACAATCTGCGATTTCTGCCAGGTAACGAGTCCGTTCAGGAGGTATGATCACTGTCTGTGAGGAGGGTATTTTAAGGCCGGTGCGCGGAAAACTCGATTCAAGCGTTATGCCTTTTTTCTCTTTGATCTTATCCAGTACTCCATGATAAAAAGCAGTTACTCCGTCATCGGCGAACTTGGAGGCGATGGTTCCATACACCGGCATCTCTTTGGCGTCGACACCAAATGCTCTCATGTTTCGCTGCATCTGCTTTTGTACAGCCAAAAGGGCATCTTCACTGCCTTGCTTTTCATATTTATTGATCACTACCAGATCAGCGTAATCCAGCATGTCGATCTTTTCCAACTGTGAAGCTGCCCCGAAATCACTGGTCATCACATAGATGGGAATGTCCACCAAGTCAATAACACGGGAATCCCCCTGTCCGATACCGGCAGTTTCAACAATAACGACATCAAATTCGGCCGCTTTAGCTACTAAAATGGCATCTTGCAGGCTGATCGGGACTTCGGAGTGAGATTTGCGGGTCGCCAGGCTCCTCATATATACCCTCGGGCTGGCAATGGAATTCATGCGAATCCGGTCCCCCAACAAGGCACCACCCGACTTTCGACGTGAAGGATCACAACTGATGACTGCAATCTTCAAATCTTTAAAATCATGCAAAAATCGAAAGATTAACTCATCCGTTAAAGAAGACTTCCCTGCACCACCTGTTCCCGTTATACCTATAATCGGTATCTGCTTCTCACTTATATTCGTATTCAGCTTATTTCGTAAGTCTGATGCTGTGCCTCTGCCGGAATCAGTCACCTGCTCAAAAATTGTCATCATTCGCGCGACAGCCGCATGATTAGTCAAATCAAGGTCTTCCGAATCTAAACCACTGATATCTGATACCGGGAAATCCAACAGCTTTGTCATATGGTTGATCATGCCCTGCAAGCCCATTTTTGCGCCATCCTCGGGCGAATATATTTTTGTCACACCATAGGCTTCCAACTCCTTTATCTCAGCTGGTACAAATACACCTCCGCCACCGCAAAAAACTTTGATATGAGGAGCATTGCGTTCTTTCAACAAATCCACCATATACTTAAAGTACTCTACATGTCCTCCCTGATAGCTGGAAACAGCAATCCCTTGTGCATCCTCCTCAATAGCAGCATCCACAACATCATTGACCGAGCGGTTATGCGCCAGGTGTATCACCTCAACACCTGTATCCATGAGAATGCGCCGCATGATATTGATGGTTGCATCATGGCCATCAAATAATGCCGTCGCTGTAACAATCCGGATATTATTTTGTGGTTTATAGACCTCTGTTTCCTGAATAGCGACATTTGCAGTCATTTTTCCGTCCCTTTTATTAAAATATCAGTGACTATAATCCTTGTATCAAGTTGAATCGCAATCCCTCAGCATGATTCCAATGAACGAAATCAATTTCTCAATTGTCCGATATACAATTTAAGCTGCTCGATTGTCTGTCGCCAGATTTCAGAATCTCTAGAAGCAGTATAAATGGCAAACGCTCCGTTCAGCGCAATCACTATAAAACTAGCCACGTCCCGGTAATTCAGCCCAGGTTTAAGCATACCCAGCTCACCAGCTTCACGTAACCAATTCCGCATTAACCGGGAAAAACGAACATACCCCCGCAGTATATGACGCCTCATGGATTCCGACTGCCCTGACATCTCCACCAGCATGTTCAGAAAAAAGCAACCCCCATCAAAAATATTGGCAGCAAGATAGTCTCGCATGATCCGGTCAATAACCAGCTCAACACGCTCCAATGGGTTTTCCACCGTACGCAACCCATGAAAAACAATCCCCCGCCAGATAGTCACTGCCTCGTCATACACAGCGTACCAGATTTCTTCCTTGCTTTTGAAATGCCCATATAACCCTCCTTTGGTCAACTCGGTCACTTCCAGGATATCATTAATGGAAGTATTGTAATATCCCTTGACGGAAAACAACTGCATTGATTTTTCAATAATATTCCGCCGGGTTTGTTTGCCTTTGTTTGTCAAGCAACCTCCCTTTCAAGTCTAAATATACCAACCGGTCTTTTTATTAACACCTTGAATAATTTTTTGTCAAGAGAGTTTCCAAATGATCCCGATACCATCGATATCATTTGGATTACGCATAAAAACAATTGCTCCGACGATACATACAAATATTTACTATGGTACTATTTATTAACTTTTTTCTGCCCTAAAGTTAAACTTAAGGATTAACTCTATTTTATAATCGACCGTTTTTACATTCTTATTAATAACAAGCAAAGAGTTTGCCCAAGGCTATACAGATTCTGTTGACAAACCATCATTGGCCCGCTATAGATTATTGAAACGCTAGGGGTGCAATCTCTTGCTGAGAGGATTTAGTCCAACCCTTAGAACCTGATCCGGATAATACCGGCGAAGGGAAGCGAATAGTCACAGATACAACCAGGTAAAATCCTGTGTTAGATATCCGAGAAACCGCTTATCCCTTTTCAGGGGACAAGCGGTTTTTTTTTGCTTTTTAAAACGGGGGTCTACACCATGCTACTTCGCGTAAATGGCGATAGTCAAACCACTGCAGCCACCACTCTGGAAGAACTGATCCAAGAAATTGGCCTGAAAACAGAGTCCCTGGTGGTAGAACATAATGAACATATAATCCGTCAGGAGCTCTGGGCCAAAACCAGATTGCAGGATCAGGATCAGGTTGAACTGCTGAGTTTTGTCGGTGGAGGATGAACTATGAATGATGAGGGGTTACGTCTTGGGGATACCACATTTACTAACCGTTTGTTCACAGGCACAGGTAAGTTTGCATCCAATGAAATAATACCAGAAATGTTAGAGACCAGTGGTTCTCAAATGATAACTGTGGCCTTAAGACGCATAGATATGCAATCTGTAACAGATAACATTCTGCAATATATACCTGACGGCGTCACGTTGCTGCCCAATACATCAGGAGCCAGAACGGCAGAACAGGCTATTCGCGTAGCCCGCATTGCCCGTGAAGCCGGATGCGGCAAATTTATAAAAATAGAAGTTATAACAGATGCCAAATATTTAATGCCAGACAACCATGAAACCCTTCGTGCAACCGAGACCCTGGCCAAAGATGGTTTTGTAGTTCTTCCGTACGTATTACCAGACCTCCCACTTGCAAAACGACTGGAAAATGCCGGTGCCGCTGCAATTATGCCTTTAGGAGCACCCATTGGCACCAATCGAGGGCTTGAAACAAAACCATTAATTGCCATGTTGATCGAGAACAGCGCTGTGCCTGTGATTGTTGACGCGGGAATCGGTTTTCCCTCCCAGGCTGCTGCTGCCATGGAAATGGGGGCTGATGCGGTACTGGTAAATACGGCTATCGCCACTGCTGAAGATCCGGTTGCCATGGGCCATGCTTTCAGCCTCGCCGTGCAAGCCGGACGAGCTGCCTATCTGGCTGAAGCTGCCGGCCAGAGTGTCGTGGCCAGAGCTTCGTCACCACTTACAGGGTTTCTTGATTAAATTCGAGTACAGGGGGGATGTATGTCTTTTTACAATACACTTGAACAGTTTGATCACTTTGATTTTTCAAGTTTTTTCAACTCTGTCAGTGATGATCGGGTGCGAGATTGTCTTACAAAAGAATATCTGAATGCATATGACTTTCTTACTCTGCTAAGCCCAAAAGCTGGCAACCATCTGGAAATGATAGCCAAGGTGGCACAAAAAAAAACCATTCAATATTTTGGCAAAACCATCCAGTTATTTGCACCTTTATACATATCTAATTATTGCACCAACAAATGCATATACTGTGGATTTAATCATGCCAATGTCATTGATCGCCGAAAACTTACCATAGAAGAGATAGAAAAAGAAGCCAAGGCTATTTCATCAAGGGGAATACAGCATATCCTTCTGCTGACAGGTGAGTCTCGCCAGGCCACGCCCATGGAATACCTTCTGGAAGCGGTTAAATGCTTGAAACATTATTTTGCATCAGTTTCCATTGAAATCTTTCCACTGGAATGCCACGAGTATGTGCTGCTCCAACAGGCTGGTGTTGATGGGCTTACTCTGTTTCAGGAAGTATACGACAAGGTAATTTACGACAAGGTGCATCTGGCTGGCAAAAAAAAGGACTATCATTACAGACTCGATGCACCCGAACGAGGAGCCATGGCTGGTTTCAGGAATGTTAACATCGGCGCATTGCTGGGGTTGGGTGAGATGCGCAGCGAATTTTTCTTTACAGGGTTACATGCCAGATACCTTGACGACAAGTATCTGGATACGGAAGTTGCTGTTTCCCTACCGCGATTCAATCCTGCAGAATGTGATTTTCACCCTGAATTCCCCGTAAATGATAAAACTTTCGTCCAATTTCTGCTGGCGTTTAGACTCTTTTTTCCCCGTGCCGGCATTACGGTTTCAACACGAGAAAATGCCTACATGAGAGATCATCTCATACATCTGGGAGCCACGCGCTTTTCTGCTGGTGTGAGTACCAGCGTCGGAGGATATGCTCAACATCAGGATCAATCCACCCCACAGTTTGAAATTACAGATGGAAGAAGTGTGGAGGAAGTTGTCTCTGCAATAAGCTCCAATGGTTACCAGCCTGTCTACAAAGACTGGGATCGTGCAATATGAAAATAGGCATAGCCGGAGCAGGTGGCATAGGTTCCAATGTAGCTGTCTCTCTGGTCAGGTCAGGAATCAGACAAATCAAAATCGTTGATTTTGACAGAATAGAACAGAGCAACTTGAATCGTCAATTTTACTTTGCTGACCAGATCGGAAAAATGAAAATCGATTCCCTTGTGGAAAATCTACATCGTATTGCTCCCACCTGCATCGTGGAAACAGTTGCAAGCAAAATCACTCAAGATAATATCGGTAAAATTTTTAATGATTGCAGCATTATAGTAGAAGGCCTTGATAACCGTCAAGACAAGAAAATGCTGCTGGAAAATCTCGGTCCACACAAAGAGCTGGTGGTTTCTGCGTGTGGTATTTCCGGGCATGCAACCAACCGCATCACAACCCGTACTATGGGTAGTTGCTGCATAATTGGTGATTTTACTACGGATTGCGCACAAGCCAAACTCTATACCCATAAGGTTATGCTTATTGCTGCAATGATGAGTGGACGAATCATTGAATATATCGAGGAAAATCAATGAACGATTACAAACTGCCAAAAGGGCTGTATGGAATTACAGCAGAACAATTTTCTCTTGGTCGTTCCAACATCGAAGTTGTACAGGAAATGATTAAGGGAGGCATCGGTATTATTCAATACCGCGAGAAACGGCATAAAAAAGATTACTGCGAAATTTTCAAAGAATGCCAGGAGATTCGTAAGATAACCAAAGAATGCGGAGTGACCTTTCTCATCAATGACTTTGTCGACATTGCTCTGCTGGTTGATGCAGATGGGGTACACGTCGGCCAGGAAGACCTTCCTGTTCCTGCGGTTCGTGAGCTTCTTGGACCAGATAAGATCATTGGCCTCTCTACTCACTCACCGGAACAGTGCAGAGACGCTGCAAAGATTGGAGCAGATTATATCGGTGTAGGACCTATATACTCCACCCAAACCAAAGAAGATGTTTGCAATGCGGTTGGCTTTGAGTATCTGGATTATGCAGCTGCGCATAGTACACTTCCCTTTGTTGCCATAGGAGGCATCAAAAAACATAATATCGCAGAGGTATCAAGGCATGGAGCACAATCAATTTGTCTGGTTACGGAAATAGTTGGAGCCAAAGATATCAATGCCATAATACGCGAACTCACGCAGACCATGCAGATATAAATACGAAACGCAATTAACGGGATGACCAGTCGCGCATAACGCCAGTATTTTGCGCAGCAAACACCATTTATCAGGAGAAATATCTATGCCTTATGCAACACAAATGCAAGCAGCCAGGAAAGGAATTCTAACGCCACAAATGCAACATGTCCTTCAAGAAGAGGCTATAGAGCCAGACGTGCTCCTGAAAAGAGTTGCTGAAGGTACCATAGCTATTCCTGCCAACAAGAATCATCACAACCTCAAAGCTACAGGTATCGGGCAGGGATTACGTACAAAAATCAATGTTAACCTTGGAGTTTCTGAAGATTGCTGCCATGTTGAAAGTGAGTTGAATAAGGTTCGCCGTAGCGTCGAACTTAAAGCTGACGCTATCATGGATCTCAGCACTTTTGGTGATACCCGAACATTCCGTAGACGTACTGTGGATATTTGTCCCGCAATGATTGGTACAGTACCTGTATACGATGCTGTGGCGCGATACGGTAAAGACGTGGCGTCGATCACTGTGGATGATTTTTTTGATGTGGTCGCCATGCATGCTGAAGATGGAGTTGACTTTATGACGATTCATGCCGGCTTAAATCTGACGGCAGTGGAAAGATTAAAAAACAACCAGCGTCTGACCCATGTGGTCAGCCGGGGCGGTTCCCTTCTTTTATACTGGATGGAAAAAAATCAAAAAGACAACCCATTCTTTGAACACTTTGACAGGTTGCTGGAAATTTGCAGGAAGTATGACGTAACTCTAAGTTTAGGAGATGGACTCAGGCCAGGTAGCCTGAAAGATGCCACCGATGCGCCCCAAATCCAGGAGTTGATCATCCTTGGTGAATTGACAAAACGAGCCTGGGCTGCAGATGTCCAGGTGATGATTGAAGGTCCGGGGCATGTGCCTTTAAACGAAATTGTTTCCAATATGCAGCTTGAGAAAAAACTCTGCCACGGTGCCCCGTTCTATGTTCTTGGACCACTGGTTACAGATGTCGCACCAGGATACGACCATATAACTTCAGCCATTGGAGGCGCGTTGGCTGCAAGTTATGGAGCAGATTTCCTCTGTTATGTTACCCCGGCCGAGCACCTGCGTCTTCCTGACATGGATGACATGAAGGAAGGGATAATTGCCTCTCGCATTGCTGCCCATGCAGCAGATGTTGCCAAAGGAATTCCCCATGCCATAGACTGGGATAATCGCATGAGCTACGCCCGCAAAGAACTGGATTGGGAAGCAATGTTTGACTTGGCTATCGATCCGGAAAAAGCTCGAAATTATAGAGAAACATCACAGCCAATAGATAAAAGTGTCTGTACCATGTGCGGTGATCTTTGCGCGGTAAAACGTAGTCGAGAAATTCTTGAACCTGCGACAGAATAAAAAAAGTATTTTTTACTGAAACACATGAGCCGGATGACTGTTTCACACCTCCGGCTCATGATATTAGGGTCGCGGAAAATAATAAATATCTAAAGTTTGCGTAGGATATCGGTTTGGTAACGTCATTGCGTCAATGGTTGCGTACTGGCCGTATTGAACAATTGACGTGGCGACGTTACCAAGTTGAGAGACAAGCAAGATTGGATAATGTACTTTTTTCGTGACCCTTATATTTCTTTACCTGCTTTTTTCTATCTGTTTTTCAAACAAGCGCAGGTATTCTCCATAGCCTTCCTGGTCCAGGTCTTCAACTGGAATAAATCGTAATGCAGCCGAATTGATACAATACCTGAGTCCTGTAGGTTTAGGGCCGTCTGAAAATACGTGCCCCAAGTGTGAATCGCCCTGTTTGCTTCGCACTTCTGTTCGCACCGTAAACAGGCTGCGGTCACTTTTTTCAACTATATTCTGCTGTTCGAGAGGCTGATAAAAACTAGGCCAACCAGTGCCTGAATCAAATTTTTCAAGTGAACTGAACAATGGTTCTCCTGAAACCACATCCACATAAATTCCTTGTTTTTTGTTATCCCAATACTCGTTTTTAAAAGGAGGTTCTGTACCATCATTCTGTGTCACTTCCCATTGTAGAGGGGTAAGTCGCTCACGCAAAGTTGAACTCTCAGCACGTATCTCTTTGGGAATATTCTTCCAGGTTTTTTCAAGGAAATCGTCTCTGCCGGAACGTGAACGATAAAATTTATAACGGAGTGGATTTTTTTTGTAATAATCCTGATGATACTCTTCTGCTGGATAAAATTCTTTGGCTTCCAAAATCGGAGTCACAACAGGTTCCTTAAAAATCCGTGACTTTTCCAGATTTTGTTTTGATTGTTCTGCCTGATGCTTTTGCTCCTGGTCATAATAAAAAATGGCTGTACTGTAACCATGCCCCCTATCTACAAACTGTCCTCCTGCATCAGTAGGGTTTACCTGCCGCCAATATACATCCAGCAACTTTTCATAAGGGACTTTTTGGGGATCAAACAAAATCTGAACCACTTCCAGGTGATCACCATCGTGATAGGTTTGGTACGTCGGATGAGCGGTAGTCCCTCCAGCATATCCTGAAATTACGGCATGCACACCATCCAGTTTTTCAAAGGGGGCTTCCATACACCAGAAGCATCCACCCGCAAACATAGCTTTACTGAGATTGCTCTTTTTCATGGTCATCCTATCATCTTCTGTTGTTGTCGCATTGGAGAGTACCAGGAACCAAATCAGTAGAAAGAGAATACAACCTGTTCCTGCCATCAGTGAAGATCGGGATCTCATTACTATTCCTCCAAAATAACTGCTCACAGCACACCTGGTCTTTCCACCATCCGACCTGGCTAGTGGATATGTAATACGCTGCACCACTGGCCTGTTTGGGACAATATCAGGTACTCTGTCACCAGTTACAGGTTCGGGAGAGTTGCAAACCTGTCAGTCTCCCCCACGAGTAATTGCCCTCCCAGAAGGGCTTAGCTTTACATGTTATACTATGACCATTCTCATTCAGCTGGCAAGAGACTGGTATTAAGAATTACTCACAAAACAGGTGCGCAAATAAAATGTATAATAATTGCAGGGAGCTAAAATAGAAAAACTCTTAGTGAAGGGTTACTTCTTTAAAGCGAGATCAACGGCCGTTGCAATATCTGAAATGGTATAGGGTTTTAGAATATACGACTTTACGCCCATATCTATGGCATCCTGGATCCTTTCAGATGAGGCAAAACCACTGGCAATAATAGCTTTCTGATCTGGATACAGCCTCAATATATGTTGATATGTCTCCAGGCCATCCATCCCGGGATCCATCAACATATCCAATAAAACCAGATCCATAGGTTTGTGCATGAGAAATTCGAGAGCTTTTTCACCACTTTCTACGGTCTCCACCAAATACCCGAGATGGATAAAAATATCCTCGGCAATCATCCGCTGGTTTTGAGAGTCATCAACCACCAGAACAGATTGCCCCTGGCCCATAATCGGCTTGTTGCCTGCTACATCTATTTTGCTGACAGTCTCCTTGACTGCCAAAGGCAAAAGTATCGAAAAAGTCGTGCCCTCTCCCTCGGTACTGTTCACCGTGATAAGACCGTGATGATCCTCAACCGTACCCCACACCACCGCCATACCCAACCCTGAGCCGCTCAATCCCATAACTTTACTGGAATAAAATGGTTCAAAAATACGGTCAATAAACTGTTCGGGTATACCTACCCCCGTATCCTGAATGGTGACTTGCACGTAATCGCCAGAACGCCAATCCTTAAAACCAACAGGCTGTTTTTTCAGCCGCATTACCTGGCAGGAAATCACAATGTTACCTCCTTCTGGCATGGCCTCGGCAGCATTGGCAAGCAAATTCATCAGCATTTTTGAGAGATGTACAGGTGAACCAATCAATGGAAGGTCCTGTTCCGGTTTTTCAAAAATAATCTTAACATTGGGATGATTGACGAGCATCTCCAAACTCTCAGGACTCCGAAGATGATCCTTGATTAAATTCCCCAGTTCAACCCTCTCCTCTACTTTTACCCCCCGCCTTGCCAAAGTCAGGAGATCCTGCACTATAGCTGCAGCCTTTGAACCCGATGTCTTTATGGCATTAAGCGGCTTATACAGGGGTGAATCTTCTGGCAAGGTGGCAAGGAGAAGATCCGGGTAGGTTACTATTCCGGAGAGGATGTTGTTCAAATCATGGGCCACACCGCCAGCAAGCGTGCCTATTGCTTCCATTTTCTGTGCATGGGCGAGTTGTGCTTCCGCCGCTTTACGCTCTTCAATTTCCTCAATAAGTTGAGCATTGGTTTGACGGAGTTCTTCAGTTCGCTGATTAACCAGTTCTGTCAATTGATTGCGATGGCGATCAAGTTCATAGTCCCGCTTTTGTATCTGAGACAGCATATTGTTAAATCCATCAATCAATACACCGAGTTCGTCCTCTCTTTCTTTTGTGACTCTGATACCATAGTGCTGCTCTGCACTGACAATCTGCATCCCTTCAACAAGGTTGAAAATCGGTTTGATAAGCGAACGATTCAACCTGAAAGTAATAACCAGTCCGAGGACGAACAAGAGAACGCTGAAAACAAATAACATGACCGTGAAATACACGATTTGGGTCTGTATTGGAGACAGATCTGCAAGAATACCTATATGACCTATGGTTTTGCCATTAAGCAAAACAGGACCGAATATGGAAAACCTATCGTTGGTAAATGCCTGAATATGCTGATCATTATATTTCGAGGGAAGGGGTAAAACAGTACCGGACGTATTCGATTCTCCTTCTTCCGGTTTCCAGTTTTGTCGAGTGTATGTAGCGAAACGTTTCTTATCTGCATCAAAAAGAATGGCTGCAAGTACACTATCTTCAGCTTCTAACGCTGAAAGAATTTCACCTGCTGTTTCCTGATCTTGAAATATCAGAGCAGCTGTACTGTTCGTGCCTGTTATTTGTAGCAATACTGTCATTTTATCCTGCACACTATGACGGAACGTAAGTACTTTTTCAACAGTAATAGCCACAGCCATTATGCCGATAAGCAGTCCAGAGGTAATAATCACGATAACGGAAAGCTTACGGCTAATCGACCAGTCGAGAAAATGTTTCATAGTACTGCGTTATTTAACCAGTTTGGCGAGGCTAAGCAGTTTGGAGCTAATGGAAATTCCTGCAGGTTCTACGGCATCCGGATTAATTTCGATTTGAATGCGGTTGTGAATATTCAAGAGATTTACCATACCACCCTGTTGGCAGAATTGCTTACTGTCACCAACGGTAAGTATAGGCAGGCTGTTGACACCAGGATTGGAGGTAAACCATTGTAGAACATAATTTTCGGAAATAAATAAAAGGTGAGGTTGCATGCGAAGAGCACTTTCTACATCTTCAAAATATACCATTTGGATGGGAAGTCCCCCCTTTTTCTCCCCTTTTACAGCCTCTTCAACGATTTCAGAGAAATACACATCTCCCAAAACGCCAATGGTAAACGTATTTCGGTTGTTCATGGTTTCCTGGGGCCAGGAAACAAAATGAATGAGATTATATAGAAACACGGCTTTTACATGCTCCTCCTCAGTTGCCCCATGCACATTCAGTGAAACTGACGTATGCAACAGCATAACCAAAAAACTAGAAAAGAGAAGCAGCCTTCGCATTGGATACTCCATGCCTTAAGAATCCTGCAGAGTGAAATGCATTGCCGTGACAATAACCATATCTTAAAATAAATACTGCATTTTCAATGAGAAAATTCTTGGTATTTCAGATATTTCAATACCTGATCTTTCTATAAATTCCACGTGCCCCTCATCAAAAAGGTTTTCAATATTCATACTAACCTGCAATGCTTCAGTGGGCTGCCATCCGCAACGAAGGTCGAC
Organism: Desulfogranum japonicum DSM 18378; assembly: GCF_000429945.1. GTDB lineage: Bacteria > Desulfobacterota > Desulfobulbia > Desulfobulbales > Desulfobulbaceae > Desulfogranum > Desulfogranum japonicum. The sequence goes on from NZ_AUCV01000002.1 coordinate 163,163, forward strand.
GCGTAAATATTCTGACACGTTGTTGTCAAGTTCACTTACATAATACACCTCGCTATCCAGGGAAACATTATGGGGCAAATCAATATAACTTCGTACGCTGAATTGATGATTAGGACTCAGATCCATGTCAGATGGCTCACCTTCCAACACTTGATCTGTAAATTGGAGATCCATTTGCAACCATGAATATGCCGCAATGAATTTCAGCCATTCAACGGGTTTCCACGAAACCTGAAATTCCAGGCCATATGTTTGTCCTTCTATGGAGTTGGAAATGATTTGGGGAATCACTAGATGAGGGGGATAGGGATTTGTCTCGACAAAATACGCCCCTAAATCAGTTGATCTTAACTTGTCGTAATCATTGTAAAAAGCTGCAATGTCAAGGGAAAGGTCATGCAGTGGCTGCCATCTGTATCCTGCCTCATAAGCTATGAGTTCTTCTGAGTCAAAATTCTCATTACCGAGAAGACGTATGATCGACGGCATGCCACCTGAATTTGCTGTCAGAGCTTCGTGATCAAAAACCAGGCTACCAATATTGCTACTGACCCCATAATCAACCCGTGACGGAGTATGTACAGCTCTGGAAACAGATGCCCAAAGCAAACGTTCAGCTGAAAATTTATATCTTGCTCTCATCGAAGGCTGAAACTCAAACCCCGAGTAGTCGTTATGTTCAAATTTAGAGCCAAGGGTTACCCAGAAGGTATCATCAATGAGCATGATATCATCCTGAATAAACGTGTTGAACAGATTATCCGTTTGACTGTCTGGTTCAAAGGACATGTTCTCTGTTTCAGTAAGCGAATCACTTGTAAGGCGATAGCCAACTCCCCAGACCACCTCATGCATCGTATGCGGATTCCAGTGATGTTTGAATTCCACATCAAGGGTATCTCTCGTTTCATCAATGACGTACTGGTCACGCTCGGTATGATCGTAATACAATTGCAACTCTGCGGAAGAACGATGGGAAAAAGCATGATTCCAGCGTCCAAGAATATTGGTGCCACTATATTCTTCTGTTACCAGGGATGTCTGTTCATAGGGTGCTTCCAGGTAACCGGAAAGGGTCAGCATGGCGTCGGCTTTACCTCGATATACATCACCTGTCACGGTGAAGGTATTCTCCTCACCGCCATTCCATTGAGCAGTAAACCCTGAACGCAGCTGCTGCCAACCATCATATGCATCATCCCCCTGCTCTGTGGAATATTCGCTTCGATTGGAGGTCTTGGCATATACTCGGTAATATCCTCTATCGCCAATCTGCCCTCCATATCTTGCAGCAGCAGTTGGCTGATCTATGTTTCCGACTTCGGCCACAAGCAAGGCGCCCTGTGTGTCTTCAGGTTTTTTAGTAATTATATTGATAACGCCATTAACAGCGTTGGCTCCCCAGACAGTCGCGCCCGGCCCCCGTATTATTTCGATACGTTCAATATCTTCTATCATGGTATCCTGGCCATTCCAGTATACACCTGAAAACAAGGGAGTATACACGCTCCGGCCATCTATGAGTACAAGCAGCTTATTGGAAAAATAATCAGCAAATCCACGAGAAGATATTGCCCACCTGTTGGCATCCAGGTGGGAAACCTGAATACCAGGTGCCAGACGCAAGGCATCCGGCAAGGTGCGTATACCTGCTCTTTGCAGATCTTCCTGGGTGATAACTGTCACAGCTGCGGCAGCATCAAATAATTGCTCGGACCTTTTGGAAACCGAAACAATTTCAGTTTGCAGGAGTTGTTCAATACTCAAACTTTTAAGATAGGAAAGAGTCTCTGTATCAGCAGGCTCAGAACCAGATACATTGGCAGGAAACAAAATCGGCACACCTGCGCAAAACATTGATACAGTAAGAAAACTGCAAGAAAACAATGCATTACAGAGGTTTTTCAAGGGGTTTCCTCCTTGACCGTTAGAAAATTTTTATTATCACATGTAACATGTCGGTCATTACTGCGTACTTTTGTAGATACTGATCGGAAATCAGCATCATGTGGAGAGGTGAAACATAACTTTAACAATATTGTAGCAAGCTACCATCAACTGTCAAAATCTATATAGCCTGAACCCCTGATACCTCAGGTATATTTTATACCATAGACAGTTATTATCAAAAAAAACTATGACCAATTGATCACAGACATTCCACAAAGCCTCTCGCCGGCCCCTTATCTCTTTGAACAAACGTTATTTCATGCATGGGCAGGCTAACGGAGTCTGCGCTTACCTGCAAAATAATCACGCTTGTCCAGATAGGCGGTGCCTGTGATCAGTTACAGGTCGGAGCTGAGTGGAACCAAGAAAATTCAAACTCCGTGGTTAGTTACGACAGTGGGGGCACAAAGTGAGTAAGGACTGCGGTGAAGTACTCCCTTGGAAGTACTCCAAGGGAGATATGAAAAAGGTTTTATTCAGTCAAAGAATGCCTGCTGCTCCTGTCATTTTTTATCGTTTTCTGAAGGATAATTTTGAAATCCAGGAAGTTCAGGGATAACGGGCTCCTGTTGCACTGGTTTTCCAGTAGCATCACTTACCCTGCGAACTACTCTGGTGGATATACGCTTACCTTTTGCAGCAGCCCCTTTGATCATGTAGTCGCTGAAATCGATATCAAGGCTGTTATATTTGGCCCGTGAAGAAGGGACTAAATTTATCCTGGCTCGAATTTCATCATTGCCGGTTTTCAAAAAAAGTATTGCGGAACGATTGTGCTCTTCAAAAAGATGATACTCCCTGTTCAGGATGAACTTAGGGGTTGCAAATCGTTTGACATAGCACATATTCTCCAGACCATTACGATAAATAATATTAAACGTAACCTCTGGATCTACGAGATCCATATACAACAGCTCGCTGCCGACAAATATTTTTTCCTGTACATTGATGACTTTATACAACCCTGATTTGAAGATAAGCAGAACACGGTCATATTCTGAACAACTAATTTCCAGATCGTTCTGCGGATCCTCAACTTTGAGCTTATGGCCGATGAAACCTGTTCCACTCTGATACACCAGTTGAAGGTTCGCCAGAGCAGCTGAACGTGCATCCACCTCGTTAAGGGTGTTCAACTCACTGATTCTTGGGTGTGCCTCACCGTATTTTTCCTTGATATCAGAGATATACCCAATGGTGAAGCCAACCATATCTTTGAGTTTGTTTTTTACTGACCGAATGTTTTTTTCAATCTCCCGCAACTCTTTCTGCTGTTTGTTGATATCGTAACGAGAGATTCGACGAATCTTAATTTCCAGAAGACGCTCAATATCTTCTTTGCTTACCGCCCGTTTAAGTTCATCTGCAAACGGTTTGAGCCCCTCATCAACAGCTTTGACCACATCCTGATATTTAGTCTGCTCTTCAATCTTTTTATAGATACGTTCCTCAATAAAAATCTGCTCCAGTTTCCTGGCATGCCATTTTTCCTGCAATTTGCCTAATTCAAGTTCCAGTTCCTTACGCAGATTTTCCAGCAGCATGTCAGTATTACGTTTGAGCACGTCTTCCACCTGCATCTGCTGCGGCATGTTATTTACAATGGTAACCAGAGACGGAGAAATACTGATCTCGCAATCTGTAAACGCATACAACGCATCAATGGTTTCATCGGCATGCACGCCTCTGGAAAGCTTAATCTCTACCTCGACTTTCTCTGCAGTATAGTCGTTGATCGAGGCAATTTTCAGTTTTCCGGCCTTGGCTGCCCTTTCCACTGAATCAATCAACCCTTGGGTCGTAATATTATACGGAATTTCGGTTATCAGGATAGTCTTATCATCTGGCATTTCCAATCGTGCCCGACAACGAATACGCCCATTACCATGGTCATAGTCACTGACATCGAGAAGCCCCCCTTTTGGGAAGTCTGGGTATAAGGTAAATTCCTTATTCTGTAGATAATCAATCTGAGCCTGCAGTAATTCATTGAAGTTATGGGGCATGATTTTCGTTGCCATCCCCACAGCAATCCCCTCAGCTCCCATGAGAAGCAGTAGGGGAATCTTGACCGGTAAGGTCACAGGTTCCTGCATACGCCCATCATAGGAATCAATGAATTCTGTCAGTTCCTTATTGAACAGTGTTTCCCTGGCAAGCGGAGAGAGTCTACACTCTATATATCTGGCAGCCGAGGCCTGATCACCGGTGTAAATATTTCCAAAGTTTCCCTGGCGATCAATCAGAAAACCTTTATTCGCCAGGTTGACTAAAGCTGCAAAAATGGATTGATCCCCATGGGGATGGAGTTTCATGGTCTCCCCTACTACGTTGGCGACTTTATGATATCGCCCGTCATCCATATTATGTAGAGTTTGCAGGATTCGTCGTTGTACAGGTTTAAGACCATCATCTACATCTGGAATAGCTCTTTCCCGGATAACATATGAAGTATATTCAAGAAAGTTTCCATCAAAAAGCTGGTGCAGTTTACCGTGCTGTCGTTCTGTTGATGTTTCGCTCATTCAGGCCTCAAGGTCAAATGTTCCATAATATATTGACGACGCTCGGGTGTATTTTTTCCCATATAGAATTTCAGTACTCTGCTCACCTCGCTCAATGAATCTATACGCACTGGTTTTAAGCGCATGTCCTCTCCAATGAATTGCTTGAATTCAGCAGGAGAAATTTCTCCAAGGCCTTTGAACCGCGTAATTTCCACGCTACGGTCGGATTTCCCCTTTGCTTTGAGGATGGTAAATGCCTGCTGCATTTCTTCATCGGTGAAGCAGTAGATTGTTTTCTGTTTATTACGAACTCTGAATATGGGAGTTTCCAGAATATATACATGGCCCTGTTTAATGAGTACTTCAAAATAGTGTAAAAAAAACGTCAGTAGAAGATTGCGAATATGCAAGCCGTCCACATCCGCATCTGTGGCCAATATAATTTTATCAAACCGCAAATTGGCAATGGACTCCTCAATATTCAATGCCCGCATCAGGGAATACATTTCGTCGTTTTTATACAGTAGATCTAGGCGTTGTCCGAGAACATTCATAGGTTTTCCCTTAATGGAAAACACTGCCTGGGTCATCGGATCACGTGAACTGACTATGGAGCCTGCCGCAGATTGCCCCTCAGTGATAAAAAGCATATTTTCCCGCCCTGATTGGGAGGGTTTCCCTTTGGCAGGATGATATTTACAGTCTTTGAGTTGTGGAATTTTGAGGGCGACTTTCTTGGCCTTTGCTTTCGCTTCCTTCCTTACCGACTGTAGCTCTCTACGTATTTTTTCATTGTGCTGTACTTTTTCAAGAAGCAATTCAGCTATATCTGTCTGTTTATACAGATGATTGGCTACAGCATCTTTAACAGCATTGACAATGGGGGAACGGACGTCAGTGTTTCCCAATTTATTCTTTGTCTGGGACTCAAAAACAGGTTCCTGGACTTTGACGGCAAGAATTCCCACTATACCGTCACGAACGTCCTGGCCATTAAATTTTTTATCGCTGAATTCGTTGACACCCTTGAGAATACCTTCGCGAAATGCAGAAAGATGCGTTCCACCTTCACTGGTAAACGTTCCATTAACAAAGGAAAAATAGGATTCTCCATAGTCATTGGTATGGGTAAAGGCAAATTCAACGGTTTTGTCCGCAAAATGAAACGCCGGGTAAATACGATCGTTGCTTACTTCCCTGTCCAGAAGATCCAGGAGTCCGTTTTTAGAATGATATGCGCTTCCATTACAATGGAGGGTGAGACCGGCATTCAAATATGCATAACGCCATAGCCGCTGTTCAACGTACTCAAAATCAAATTTGTACTCAGGGAACAGTTCAGCATCAGGATGAAAACTGACCAACGTACCATTTTTTTCAGTACATTCTCCTTCTTCTTCCTCTATCAGCGTGCCTCGATCAAATACTGCACGCTTATACTTTCCTTCCCTGTACGCACAAACTGTAAAATTAGTGGAGAGTGCGTTGACTGCTTTCGTACCTACACCATTAAGACCAACAGAGAATTGAAATACATCGGTATTGTATTTCGCGCCGGTGTTAATAGTTGAAACACACTCAACGACTTTCCCCAAAGGTATTCCCCTGCCATAGTCCCTTACACTGCAGGTTCCCTCATGATCGACGGTGATGTCCACCTTCTTTCCATACCCCATAATGAATTCATCCACGGCATTGTCGATGACCTCTTTTAAAAGAATATAAATACCATCATCGGGGTGGGAACCATTACCGAGTCGTCCGATATACATACCCGGTCGTTTCCGGATATGCTCAAGGGAACTGAGGGTTTTAATCTTGGACTCGTCATATTGCTGTACTGACATAAATGAGTAAGTAAAATAAAGTTGTAGGTTGAAAAAACGCTGGGATAAACCAGACCAGAAACTTATTCCATCATATGAACCCGACCACAGTCAGGACATATCCATGTGGGACCGTTACTGATACCCCAAGTGTTTTCCTGGAAACATTCAGGACAAATCTGAAAACCGCAGGAACAATTCCAGCAAAACGGTTTTGTCTCTTTACAGCAATGACACTGAAACGTTTTCTTTTTCCGTCGTCCTCTTCTGTTTTTTGTAGTTGAATCAGACATATTTCAATCATCCTGCCTGTTCACTTCCTGGTTCAACCATTGAAAATATGGTTCATGGCCGTCTGTTATTTCTGTGGCAATAATTTCAGGCACCTCATAGGGATGTACTTCACAGAGCCTGTTTTTGAGACGATCAAAGAGTTCCGAACGTGTTTTCATAAGACAGAGATGTTCCTGGGTCTCTTCAATCGTTCCCTGCCAATGATAGCGCGAAAGGCAAGGAACGATCTGTACACAGGCTGCCAGTCGCGAGGAGAGAACTGCCTCAGCTATTTTTTTGGCATCTTTCGAAGTAGAAACTGTCGTATGTACCTGTATATATGGTCGACTCACTTTTTTCTCCATAAAAAATGATTGTGAACGCCCCGACAGGGCGGACTCAACTGGAATAATTTTGCAAAGTGGAATATCTTACCAGCCTCAGGAAAAAAATACAAATGCTCTGCATATTACCAGCCCTCATCAGGAGGAATCATGCTTTTTGTTGTCGATGTAGGCAATTCACATACGGTCAGTGGTGTTCTTCATAAAAACAAATTTATTGCCAACTGGCGACTGCAGTCCAATCAGGACCGAACCGCGGATGAGCTTGCCATTCGCTATAATGCCCTTTTTCAAATGGCTCAGATAGACCCCAAGGCTATCCATGGGTTTATTGTGTCTTCTGTTGTCCCGCCTCTTGAAACAAGCTGGATGGATTTTGCAGAAAATTACCTTACAACCACCTATAAGCCGCTTGCTGTGAGCAACTCACTTAACCTGGGGGGCCTTATAATACGGATAGAAAATCCTGCTGAAGTTGGCGCTGACCGTATTGTCAATGCAGTGGCTGCCTGGGAGCGATATCACTCCTCTCTCATTGTGGTTGATTTTGGTACTGCCATTACCTTTGATTGTGTCAGTTCCAACATGGAATACCTTGGCGGAACCATTCATCCCGGAATCGGTATTTCCCTGGATGCACTGGCATCCCGTACAGCCAAGTTACCGCGCCTGGATATTGGTGTTGCTCCTGAAAATCCCATAGGTTCATCCACTGTCAAGGCTATCCACTCTGGGATGCTCTATGGCTTTGGCGGACTCATTGATCGTATGGTAGAGGTGCTGAGTAAAGAAATGGAACCTGACGGAAAGCATGTACATGTTATTGCCACCGGTGGCATGGGAAAACTGATTCACCCTTATGCCCGCAGTATTGAGGTGACAGACAAGCATCTCACCCTGACCGGCTTGCAGATACTCTTTGAACTCAATAAGGAATAAGCCATGCCACGTCCAGTTTTCCCCAGGCGTCTGCGCAGAGGCGATACCATCGGGCTTTTTTGCCCTGCTGGCCCCATACATAAATCCATGGAAATGGAGCGCGGAATACGTGTGCTCACATCCATGGGGTTTCAGGTAACCATTCATGGCAATATGCAATGTGGTCATCCTTATCTCGCAGATACAGACCAGGCCAGAGCAAACGCGTTCCTTTCCTTGTGGCATGACGAAGAAGTGCAGGCGCTTATGGCGGTTCGTGGTGGTTTTGGATGTATGCGCCTCATGGATTACCTGGGACTGGACAGCCTGCAGGGACAACCAAAACTACTCATAGGTTTCAGTGATATCACAGCCCTTCTTCAGGGCTTGCTGGTTCATGGCAATATAGTTGGCATACACGGACCAGTGGTAACATCATTGGCAGACCAGGATGAAAACAGCACTCGTAGCTTCTTCTCCCTTGTCACTGGCGAAATCAATACACCCATCATGCCGTTAAACCTTGAAATTCTCCGCAGTGGAGATGCTCAGGGACCACTTGTGGGAGGCAACCTGACCACCCTTATTCACCTCATGGGCACGCCCTGGGAATGCCCATGGGACGGAGCCGTACTTGTTCTCGAAGACACCGGGGAAGTTCCATACCGACTTGACAGAATGCTGACCCAGCTTGCCTGCAGTGGTCGGCTGGCAAACCTCGCAGGTATCATACTGGGAACATTTGATCAGGGGAAGGAAATGGACAGCCTGGAATTGCTAAGGCTTCAGGAACAGGTTTGGACAAGAGTCCTGGAACTTACCCAGGCATACGGATACCCAGTGTGGGGCAATTTTCCCATAGGGCATCAAAAAAGCAATGTAGGCCTGCCCATTGGTATGGAGGTGCAAATGAACTCTTCCACTGGCCAGTTACAGCTCCTGCAGGAATCTGTTACCTTGCTTTAACAGGTATGGTCAAACGCTATTTATATACATCAGGGGCGTTCTTTTTTCTGCTGCTTATCTACATTTTCAGCCTGGTACCTTTTTTCTTTATACGAAAGGTTCTCTCGCACGATCAATATATACTGATCCTTAGTGGATGGGCGGTAGTGGCCCTGCTCTGTCTGCTGCCTGCAATGAGCCTTATAATTCGACATATCTGGTTTTTTAAAGGGACGGGTAAAACACTGGAAATGGAAGCAATGCGGCAGAAACTTTTCTCTATCAATGCAATGGACTGCCCTGTGCAGGTGATTAAGAAAAAACGTTCCCTCATTGTTACCTGGAACCATAGTGACTGGAAATGGTGTGATTACATGAGCTGCGCGGGTATGAAAACACTATATGAACTGTGCCTGCACTTTGAACCTGCAACAAATACCGTTAATATTAGCGATAAAATCAGATCCGTGTATTTTATTGTCTGTCCAGATGAGGTAAAAACAGGGCTGTTTAGTTGGCCCAGGCCATTGCTTAACCTCTACACGGGAGAAAAATGGACCATTGAGAAATACATCGACTGTATTCCTCCTGATTTCTCTTTTACTCCGCAGGAAATAAAATCTCCTGTTCTCGGCACGTTACGAAAACATGGCTGGAACATACGTTTTCATTATTTCTAGGAGTTTGTCGGAGAATTGCTATTTTTTCTCAGATTAAGGCATTTTCAGGAAATCAAGCACAGCCATATAGTTGATATTGCGAGCATTGATTTTCTGAAAATAACACAAATATGGGGAAAAAGAACTTTCTCCGACAGATTCCTAGTGTACAGCTTGACAGGCGCCAGGTTTCTCATTAAGAAATTATTATATTCCTGCTAATATCCCAACAGCTTCATAGGAGGATAACATGTTTGCCTCTCCAAACAGTTGTGATGTAAAAGGCGGCAGAATTCGTACAGTCTGTTCACGGTGTAAAAGTGTACGTTACGTCCCTGTATCCAGTAATACTCGCAGAAAAGCCGTCCGCTGCAGATGTGGAAAAAACACCACCTATATGGTCAACCATCGCGGTTTCAGGCGGGAAACGACCTCTGGCGTTGCAGAAATTTTCATGCCAAACGGAGGTAAGATGAATGTATTGCTCAATGATGTTTCCAGCGCAGGCATAGGCTTTACAGCCAGGTCCGGTGGGCTCCGGGCACTCGCCATAGGTTCTGAAATCACCCTGAAATACAGAAGTGGTGACAGTCAGACAAATCGAAAAGCACGAATAAGAAACGTTGCAGGAAACAGAGCCGGAGCAGAATTCACCGATGGCCTGGCAAATCTTATGAAAATGTTGTAGCCAGTGCCGGTCCATTTTAGGGTATAATCCAAAAAATGGAAAATACCTTGTATGGACAGGCACTACCCCATCATGGGATCTATATTTTCCTGATACCTGCTAATGATTTTTTAATTTTCAATGAATCCTCGCATATGCTAATTTGAGGGTAGTTACTTCTACCAATCCTCTCAAAATGCACGAGGAGGGCCTGCGGTGCTTAGGAAAACTCTATATGTTTTGCTTGTTCTCAATATTGTTACAACATGCATTACCTTACAGGGATGCAGGAACAGGCAAGATGATATTCCTGTGCTTCGACTTGGCTACGCTCCCCACGATCACCATTCTCCTCTTTATATAGCAGCCTCTAATCCCCAATACTTCAGGGACAATGGTGGTATCTTTCTGGAAGAGGTTGTCAAGAAAGAGAAATATTTCCTTGTTGCACATGAAAAACGTATTGCCGAAATCATCATCAAAAGCAGTACCGGTGGTAAAGAAATTATCAGGAAACTGATCGAAGGCCAGTATGATTTCTCCTTTGGTGGAGTACCTGCCGTGCTCCATTTTATCGATGCAGGAGCTGACATCTCCATAATTTCTCCGGTAATGGCGGAAGGTGCCGGCTTTGTGGTCGCCAAGGATCTCCCAGTTTCCAACTGGCAGGAATTTATTGCATTCGTTCGTGCCCACCCGACCACATTACGAATTGGTTACAAAATTGATGTCTCCGTACATAACCTGATTTTTGAATTTGCCCTGCAGGATGAAAATATTGCTTTTCAAAAAAACAGAGAACATGCACAAGGGAAAATACGTATACTCAACCTTCACGGAGCCCAAAACCTTATACCTGCCCTGGAAAACCGCCTGATTGACGGCTTTGTTGTTAATCAACCCTATCCTGCGCTTGCAGAGACCTCGGGTGTAGGAAAAATCCTGGCACAACTGCGGGACCTTCCCCCCGAAGGAAGGTGGCACGGGCACCCCTGTTGCGCCCTTGCTGCAAGCAATGCATTTATTCAAGATAATCACGCAGTCTCAACCGCTCTCACGGCTTTGCTCATGCGGGCCAACCAGTTTATAACCAGGGACCCTGCTCTCAGCCAGGAACAGATTGCCCAATGGTTGAACCTGCCCATAGAAGTAGAAAAACGATCACTTCCGACCATTCTCTTCACATCTGAATTAGATAATCAATGGCATGAGGGAGTGGATTTCTGGATACATGCTATGATGGACAAAGGCAAGCTGCAGAACAAAGTCAAAGAAGCAGTAATGCACAAACGGTTGCAGGAAGTAGTCTACCGACTGGATATCTACACTGAAGCCCGGGATATGCTATAATGCGCTGGTCTCTGAACTCTAAACTTTTTTGTTTATTCCTTCCCTTAACCATAGTTTCCCTTGTCTTTGGTTTTATTGTCTTCAACAGCCTTACACAAATTGAAAAAGACAACAGACATATCCGTGAGTTCAAATCTTTTCAAATCCAACTCAAGTCTTTAGAGACATGGCAAAAAAAACTCATAAATCACCAAGCCAGCCTACAGAAAGAAACATTCCTTCAGGAAATCAGCATAACAAAGCAAATGGCGGAGAAACTGGTAGATCTGCCCCTTGAGCTGAACAGGGAAACGGCAAACAAACTGAATGGCTTCTCCGAATTGTTTGAAGTTTTTTCAAATTCTTACATTGAGCTCTTTGAACTGTATCAGCAAGATGCGGCAATACCCCAAAAAAGCGCATCTTACCTACGCAATATTCAACAGATCAGTGCGCAATCCGCCTATACATCGACTGATTCGACGAATAATAAATTGCCACTGCTCATATCTCATCTAATATTTACTTTTCGCAATCTGCTGATTCGAGTACACCACGAAAATGACATCACCGCCATAAAGGACGGTAAGGAATTCCTTCCTGACATACTCGAAGAAATTAACGATTCACAGGTTGCCACCCTGTCCTATCAACTTTTTGATATTCTGGAGGAAGATTATGTAAGACATCTGGAGATACAGGATAGAGAAGCCTTTCTTTCAGAAACGACCCAGTATGTGTTTACTACAGCCAATGAAATAGCCGATGAAATCCTCGACGGTCTTGATCAGACCAAGCGGTATTCCCGGATTCTTATCCTGATTACAGTAGGTGGAGCCATTTGTCTCAACCTATTTTGCTGGTTGGTTGCTTCCCGCTATATTGCCACCTTTCTCGGTATACAGAAAAAAGCAATCCAGTCCATTGAAAGTGGCAACTATCAGCTGGAACTTGGTCCTCTTCCCAAAGATGAAATCGGGGATCTGTCCAGCACCATGATTGCAATGGCCGCACGCCTAGAAGAAAGTCTGAGCCAGCTGACATCTTCAGAGAAACGCCACCGTAACCTGGTTGAAAATCTCAACGATCTTCTCTGGGAAACTGATACAGAGCACCGGATTACTTTTACCAACGCAGCAGCAGAGTCAATACTTGGCTACAGTCCTGAAGAACTTGTAAATGTCCCTATTACAGATCTGATTATACACACCGATGATCCTCATACACAGAGGGCTCACGAGTATTTCTCCCGTGCTGAATCCTTTCAAGGTACGTTTTCCTTTAAACATAAGAGCGGTAACACTGTGCTCATAGAAGTGGATGCCCGGGCCATATATCACCAAGGAGATTTCCTTGGTTTTCGTGGTCTGGGAATGAATATCACTGAAAAAAATCTCCTGGAACAGCAGTTACGGCAGTCTCAAAAATTGGAATCCATTGGCAGACTGGCCGGAGGAATCGCCCATGATTACAACAATATGCTGAGTGTAATCATCGGTTACAGTGAGTTATCCCTTGATGATCTCCCAGAGGATCATGAAGTGCATGATAATATAAAAGAAATTCACGCTGCAGCTCTACGTTCCATGGAAATTACCCGACAACTCCTTGCCTTTGCCAGGAAACAGACTATTTCACCGGAAATATTGGACATTAATAAGGTGATCTCAGGCATGACCAAAATGCTTCAGCGTCTCATTGGAGAAAACATAACTCTCGCATGGATACCGGAGCAAGATGTCTGGTCCATCAAGATGGATCCTTCCCAGATTGACCAGATCCTCGCCAATCTTTGTATCAATGCCCGCGATGCTATTCAAGATATAGGTACGATTACCATTGCGACCAAAAATGTCCGCATTGACAGCATAATAAAATATGGCACTTTTACCCTTAACAAAGGGCATTATATCATGCTGACAGTGAGTGATACGGGCTGCGGAATGGATTCAGTAGTGAAGAGCAAGCTTTTTGAACCGTTCTTTTCCACAAAAGGAGAACAGGGAACAGGCCTTGGCCTTGCCACAGTATACGGAATAGTCAAACAAAACCAGGGGTTCGTTCATGTATACAGTGAACTTGGCAAAGGCACCGTGTTCAAAGTGTACATCCCAAGATTTGAACGGCAGGATGACTGGCCTGAATCAGAAGCTTCACTTGAGTTGGCCATACCTTTGGGCAGGGGAGAAAAAATTCTACTGGTCGAAGATGAGCAGGCAATAACCGGTGTGGTGGAAAACATGCTGAAGAAATTGAATTACGTACCCATAATAGCAAATTCTCCAGAGCAGGCTCTCTCTCTTGCATCAGTCTACAACGACTTTGATCTCCTTATAACAGATGTTATAATGCCGCATATGAACGGCAGGGAACTTGCTGAAAAAATTCTCCAAAGCCACAGGCACATCAAAACATTATACATGTCCGGATATACTGCGGATATAATCGCCAATCAAGGGGTTCTGCATGAAGGAATTCATTTCATTCAAAAGCCTTTCAGCAAGGGCGAACTTGCCATGAAAATTCAGACAATGCTGCAACCCACCCTGTCAAATTCTGACAAAAAATCTCAATGAGCCTGGAAATACTACTTGTTCTCATCATATTGATGATAGTAATCATTGTACTTATCACCGAGGTTATGCCCCTTGAAGTGCTGGCCCTTCTGGTTCTGGGAACATTGGCTATTACCGGCCTGGTAAATCCCACAGAGGCTTTGGCAGGATTCAGTAACCCAGCAGTTGTAACTATCTGGGCTGTCTTTATTCTCAGCGGAGGACTCACCCGTACCGGTATTGCCAATATTCTCGGACGAAATCTTTTGAAGGTGGTCGGTACAGGCATTTCACGACTTATCATTTCTATAATGCTACTTTCCGGCATCCTGTCCGCCTTTATGAATAATGTTGCGGTAGCTGCTCTTATGCTGCCGGTTGTTATGGATATATCCAGGAAAACAGGTAAGTCTCCTTCCATCCTGTTGATGCCGCTGGCCTATGGATCACTGCTTGGTGGCGTCACAACCATGATAGGTACTCCTCCCAACATTCTGGTCAGTGAAGCATTACGTGCCAATGGTCTTGTGCCATTCGGACTTTTCGATTTCACCCCGGTGGGAATACTTGTAATGATTTTCGGCATGTTGTTTGTCACCTTCATAGGAAGACATTTTTTACCACAGCAGACACTTCTCGATTCAGATAAAAACGAGGAAAATCTCATCATACAACAATATCGGATTCAGGAGCGACTATTCAAAATCTATATCCCAAAAAAATCAGCTCTGGTTGGCCATACACTGGCTTCAAGTCATCTCGGTTCTGGATTTGGTTTGAATGTCATTGGCATCAGCCGTGATCGCCAGACTTTCCTTGCACCTGATCCATTTGAGAAAATTAAAGGTAATGATGAACTGATTGTTGAGGGACGCCTGGATCGAATTCAGGAAATGAACAACTGGGGACAACTGTTATCAGAGGATATTTCTCTGCAGACAAACATGCTGCAATGTTTTGACATGCAAGTGGCAGAGGTACAGATTACAGAAAACAATCCATGGGTTGGCAAAACGATTTCCACCCTGAACTTTCGCAATCGGTATGGAGTAAACGTACTGGAAATTTTGCGTTTTGACCGTAAAGTCAACATCCGTATCAAAGCAGAGGAAATTGTTGCCGGAGACATACTGGTCCTACATGGACCAATAGACAACATTAACAAGCTGCACAACAGAGAAGGTGTGGCATCTCCCGTTATTCTCGAAAAAGATATTGTAGAGCAAAAATACGAACACGATAACAACATTCGTTTGTTCAGTGTCCCGGACACTTCACGCCTGCTTGGTATGACGATTTCCGATAGTTGTCTGGGTGACGCCCTGGATATACAGATTCTCGCCATTGTCAGAGAAGACAACAGCGCAGTTATACCGGCTTCAGATGTAATGTTTGAACCAGGCGACAGACTGCTGGTTTCTGGAATGTGCGATCTGGTTGGAGCTGTTCTCCTGCAGGGACTTGAAGCGGTTTTCGAGCATAATCAGTCAACGATAGATGATTTTTCCCTTCTGCAGAGTGACAAGGTAGGCTTTGTGGAAGTAATCCTTTCTCCCCATTCAACTCTCGCAGGCCAGTCATTACAACAAATCAGCTTCCGTGAAAAATTCGGACTGACAGTCCTGGCCGTATTAAGAAAAGGAAAAATTACCCGCTCAGGGTTACGAGATTTCCAACTGCAGCTTGGCGACGCCATGTTAGTTTTTGGAGAATGGAAAAAATTGCACGCCCTTTCCCAAAACCCTGACTTTGTCATTTTAACCGAAAAAATGCAGGAAATAGCCCGGGAAGAAAAAGCGTCAACTGCACTTGCTATTATGACGTTTGTACTGCTTCCGGTTATATTTGGTTGGGTGCCAATCTATATTGCCGTAGTTGTAGGAGCTGCATTCATGGTCCTGACGAAGTGCCTGACCATGGAAGAAGCCTACCGTTATATTGAGTGGAAGGCTGTGTTTCTGATTGCGGGAATGCTGCCGCTTGGAACGGCACTTGATAAATCGGGAGCCGCCGCCTTGGCTGCGGAAAAGGTAATTACCGTATTTGGATCATTTGGCCCGTATGGTGTGCTCCTGGGAATACTCAGTATCACATTCCTGGCAACCAGTATAATCCCCACTGCAGCATTAGTGGTTCTTATGGTCCCGATTGCGCTTAAAATTTCTGTGAGCCTCGGAATGTCTCCCTATCCCTTCATGATGGGAATCGCCATGGCCGCGTCTTCCAGTTTTACATCACCAATTTCTCATCCTGCCAATGTACTGGTCATGGGCCCCGGGGGATATAAATTCATGGATTACGTAAAAATTGGCGTTCCCCTGACGCTGGGAATATTGGTCCTGCTGATGGCGATTATTCCATTTTACTGGCCGTTTACTGGAGAGATTTCAAGCTAGTGCCTGTCCAGAAATACCTTTTTACCCGAGGGACTCAGCTTTTATACGCTCTGTTTCAGTGACGCTATAATCCATCGTACTGCTGCCAAAAGATTCTCAGCAATATAGTCTGGCTGTATGCTCTGTCCCGGCCCGATATATTGGGCATCTCCCTTTCCGTATCCTGTGAGCACTAATATTGGGGCTGCCCCCACTGCTGCTCCGCACCGAATATCTGACCATCGATCTCCCACTACAAAAGAGCGTTTCAAATCTATGTTGAAATCTTCAGCAGCCTGTTCCAGCAATCCGGGTTTAGGCTTTCTGCAGTTACAGTCTTCCCTGTATTGTCGTTCCTTGGCCTCCGGGTGGTGCGGACAGATATAAATACCATCAACATGAGCACCCTGTTCTGCCAGTTCAACAGCCATCTTTGCATGAACCTCATCGAGCAGTGTAGCTGGAAAGTATCCTCTTGCAAGGCCTGACTGATTGGTGACGATGATGACCGGTATTTCTTCCTGATTCAATAAGGCGATGGCTTTGGCCACGTCAGGTAAAAGTATAAAACGGCTGATATGGTTAATATATCCCATTTGCTCATTGATGGTTCCATCTCTATCAAGGAAAACAGCCGGTTTTTGCTCACTCTTTTTCATAAGGCCTCTGCTCCTGTGATCAATGAAGAAGTTCTTGTATAGCTACCAGCACCTCTTCTGAAGAAATGGATCTCAAGCAATTCAGGTGTTGTTTGGGGCAGTCTGTTTTTTTACAGGGACTGCAGGGAAGATCTTTGCGAATAATCTTTGCACGTTCTGAAAAAGGACCTGTGGCAATATGGTCTGTAGAACCAAATATAGCAACCAGAGGCGTATCCAGAGCTGCAGCTACATGCATGAGACCGGAATCATTGGTCACAAAAGCGGAACAGCATTGTATGAGTGCAATGGCTTCTATCAATTGCGTTTTTCCGGTAAAATCCAGAATACGATCTGGCTCAGGTACAGAGTCTCCAATCAAAGAGGCTGTAGCCTGATCTGCTTCAGTTCCGAAAACTGCAATATCCGCATCCATTTCCATACAGATACGTCTGGCAAGGTCGGCAAACTGTTTCGCGGGCCACCGTTTTGCGGGACCGTATGCGGCTCCCGGGTTAAACCCTATAAGGGGACGCTGAGCTTGTGCAGTAGTCAGCTGCAGTAAACGCTGCCTGGCTTTCTGCTGAATTTCTTCAGGTACAAACATTTCCAGCTTATTTTCAGATGGCTTCAACCCCAGCCCTTGCACCATTTCCTGATAATAGTGCACCTGGTGCTTCAAGCCGATATCAGGCGCCTTTTTTACACCATGGGAAAGTAAAAGTCCACGGGCATCTGTTGTATAGCCTCCGCGAACAGGGATTCCTGCAATACAGCTTATCAAAGCTGCTTCAAAAGCATTTTGCAAAAGAATAGCGCAATCAAACTGCTCCCTGGCTAACTCCCTTCCAAGCTTCCATTTACCCTTTAGTCCATTGTGTCGTCCATTCCGGTCATAATACAACAGGTTATCAATCCTGGGGCTATATTTAAACACATCCGCAACCCAGGGAAGGACAAGCATACTTATTTCACTCTCTGGGAAGTTCTCACGAATGCTACGAACGGCAGGAGTGGTCATTACCGCATCACCTATCCAATTGGTGGAGCGAATGAGTATCCGCTTGGGATTTGCAGGAAACGCCTTCATGCCTCCCCTCTTTCAGCTCTGTTCATGAGTAATGTCTCAAGGCGCTCAAGTGCAAATGCAATGTGTGGGTCCAGGCCGAGAGCTACCTGATATTCTTCAATTGCTTCTTCCAACTGCCCTGTTTTTTCAAGGTTCAATGCAAGATTGGCATGATCTATGGCTGAGACAGGATTTAAAACAACGGCCCTGCGAAAATGTTGCACAGCTTTCTCATATTGATCGGTTTTGAAATAGCACACGCCTAGAATATTATGCATATCAGGCCGTTCTTCGTCATAACTAAGACCCTGCTGTATGTTTTCTATGGCCAGATCAAATTGTTCCAAATCTCGCTGGCAGCAGCCAAGATATGAATAGATGTATGGAATATCTTCTTGATTCGGAGACAGGGCAAGGGATTGGGTGAACAAATCAAGGGCCAGGCTGCAATCGCCCTGTTCATACGCAAATTTCCCCCTATAGAAAGCTAGATAGTAGCTATCTTTAATGTAGTTTTGCATATCTTTGAGTTTATCCTCAAGAATACTTCCCTCAAGAAGTTGAGTGGCGAGCTTGGCGGCAAATAACGATGCACTTCCACCCATTGCACGTTCCCTGAAATGTGCTCCGGGAATAATGGTATAAATCGCCGGGATCTGCAGCAGCGGATGCATGGTATTGATCAGGTATATATCCGATCCCATTTTACGTACAGCCTGTAGATACTGCTGAATTTCAACAAACATGTCATCATCTGCAAGACAAACCATTTCTTCCACTGTCGTTGTTTTATCCGGATGAACCACATGTTCAACTTCATCCAGTGAAAGTGGCTTTGGAAGTCCACTGGCCACATAATTGGAACCGGTTTCAAAATCTCCGGCCAATTGCGCAACCTCAGTCAAGGCACGAATAAGTGCTTTATTGGGATCTGGGGTGGTTCCTGCAGTATAGACGATTTCGCTTTTATCTGGAAACGTCTTGGGATCCCATGCCAGTGCGGCAACGGTTGGGATTCCTGTATCCAGGGTAAAATCATTAAGGTAGAGTTCAATGCCCTGTGATCTGAATTTTTGAATCAGTTCCCTGGCTACAGGTTCCTGGATACTATTTTGATCAATGGCAGGAGTTGCTAATTTATCCCGGCTCACAAGAGCACAAACGTGGCGCTCAATAAGTTCAGAAACTCCCTGAAGAACAGCTTCTTCAAAAGTATTGCCTGCAGAAGGCCCGTTAAATTCATTGATGGCATAAAACCAACTGAAAGGGATCAGCACAGACGCATTATCAGACAATCTTGTAGCCCAGGTCCATTGCATTGGCAGCCCATGGAGAAGCCGGTCAAAAACCTCAGGAGTAAGACTGTGGTCATGCACCGATGCCAGGAGTATTTTCTGATCAAGCACTGGATATCCCATGCTGATCATCTCAGCATAGTCTCCAACTAGAAAATTATCATCATTCCTGATAAAGCTGAAAAAACTATAGCGTTCTGCAAGTTCCATGCAGGCACTGGCCTGGGATTGTTCAGGAGTTGATCCTTTACCCATCTGTTTTTTGTTGCCAATTACAGCAGAGGCTTCCTCCCCACAAACACTGAAATATACGGGAATATCAAGACGGCCTGTGTCAATACGTTTTACTTCTTTGAGAATATCAAGTCCGGTCTCTTTAAGACGTTCCTTGAAACGTGTAACTGTCTGCTCTGGCGAGCAGAACTTATCTTGATCATGGGTATATTGCTTTCGGCACGATTGCAGACGAATACTTTTCTTTTGCATTGTAGAACTGTAATGAAACACTAACGGTTATTTGATTTGATTAAGACAGAGAGAAGGATATGCGTCCAAGAGCAAACTTATCAAGGCAAAATAGTCTCCTCACGTTTTTAGGAATCAGTCTCGATCCTACGTGTGGAGCAATTCATACACTTACCGTCCCAGGAGGGCAAGTGTTTTGCACATTGAGCAGGAGAAAGATCACAAATTTTGAAACTCGGCGCAGAGTTTTCTGAGTTGCGGAATTCTTTCTATCCAGTCAGGCCCGTGGGGCTGCAAATATATTTTTCTGTTTGCTGGTTCAGCTTCGACCAGGGTCACATTGAGGTGATTCTCAGGACACGCCCTCCCAAGCCGGTCGGGCCACTCAATAATACAAGCACCTTTTTCATTGAAATAATCAAGCAAACCAGCAGCCTCCACATCATCTGCATCGTTCAGACGATAGAGGTCCATATGGTATATAGACATATTTACACCTTCATATTCATGCATCAACGCATATGAAGGGCTGGAAACATACTGATCATCGCTTATGCCGAGGCCAAGGGCCATGCACTGCACCAAAGTGGTCTTACCTGTGCCCAATTCACCATGCAGAAGCAAAACATCGCCTGATTTTATGTACACAGCCAGTTTTTCGCCAAAACGACAAAGCTGATGCAAAGGTAGCGGGAGGGTCTCAAATCGATAATGTTGTGTAGTATCCACTGTTTTCACAGGCAAAATTCTTTTTTGAAGCTCTCAGCATTGGTACATAAAAAACATGCATACTCAATGAGTAGGAGCTACGACGTAACTAAATGAAATAATACAGAGTGATCAAAATCGCTATCAACGGGCGGCCCATTCTTCCTTTGACACTATACGTGTTAAAAAGGTTCCATGACGCAAACGTGTTGTATAATGCAACAGACCGTTTGCCGAAGTCAGCTACTGCCTGCTATTAATACATCAAAAAAAAACTTGTCAACAACTTAAATGGCCTTTTCAATACAGCGAATTTGTCATACCAAATAACACAACAAGTCCTGCTCATATTCAGGTTATTTATGATATTTATGACCACCCAATATGGTATAGGCACGATAGAGTTGCTCGAGCAGTATCAATCTTGTCATCTCATGGGTAAATGTTAAAGCAGAAAGAGAAATAACCTTATCACTCTGTTGTAGAACCGAGCTATGTAATCCTAAATGCCCTCCGATGAGCCAGGTAACCGTTCCTGTTCCCTGATTTTGCCATTGCTGTAGCAAGGCAGCCAGGGCTGGAGAATCTATGGTTGCACCCAGAGGATCAAGTGCAACCACAGCTGTGCTTCCACTGGCAGGTATTCTTTCCAGAAGGAGACCAGCTTCAATCTGCTTTACCTTATCTTCACTTGCTTGCCGATCTTTTACTGTCCGTATTACAGGCACTGTCACCGGGCTGTAATGACGCAACCGTTTCAGGTATTCGTCAATACCGGTTTGAAGAAATTTCTCTTTGGTTTTCCCCAGAAAAGGAATAATTATCTTCATCCTTCAGCAGTGGCCTTCTTTTGCAGAATAAGTTCCAGTTTTTTACAAAATTCTTCGTAACTGATTTCTTTGTTAAGGCCTGGACATGACTCGGTAATAGTCAGATAATTATTGTGATCATGAAGCATGCTGGGGTGAAGCGGCCATTCGCGACAGCGTTCAGGACGACCTTCGTGAACGCTGCAACCCTGCAGAACATCATCGTAGAAAATACAATGCCCTTCCACAACTTTCATTTGAACCACATTGCCGGTTACCCGCCAATATCTCTCCCTGGCCTCTTCTTCAGAAAGCCCAAGGGCTGCCGCCATACGTTTTTGGTCGTACGAGGAAAGTGAAACTGTGGTTTCGCCATGGCAACAGAACCCACATCGTGTGCATGTAAAAATAGATGAACTATCCACTTCTTGAGTATCCATTCTTGCTGTTATAAAGGTAGAAGCGACCACCCTTTTACGCCGGGCGCTCGCAAAGTGTTTATTAAGAAAATGATCTAATATCTTTGATAATGAACACAAAAAAAAGCGCTGACTCGATCGGAATCAGCGCTCGTCGTGAACTATTTCCCCACAGTGTCAGGCATATCCTATCATATCACCAAATGAGGAGATGTCTATTCCAAAAGTTTGTGCAGCTTTCTTCCACTTCTGATCATCTGGAGTGTGAAACAATACATCATAATCAGCCGGAACTGTCAACCAGCTATTGTCGATGAGTTCTGATTCCAGCTGGCCAGGTCCCCAGCCGGCATATCCCAGCAAAAAAAGATAATTTTCCGGCCCCTGCCCTCTACTGATATCTTCAAGCAGCCGAGTATCGCGTGAGAGCGAAATAGTAGGGGTTATTTCTAATGAATACCGTTCATGGACTGCAGCGTGGTACAGTATAAACCCTGCATCAAGTTCAACAGGCCCACCTATGTATACAGGTGGAAGTGGTCCTTCCGGTATCGGAAGATTTATCCCGTGGAAAATATCAAACAGGGTGATCTCGTAATTGGGATTATTAACAACTACCCCCATAGCCCCTTCTTCATTATGGGCACACATGTATATGACCTGCTCACTGAACCTGGGATCGGGCATTTGCGGCGTTGAAATCAAAAAGTTACCGGCAAGACTTTCCATACATTTGAATCCTGTTGAAGTTGTCCTTTAACTCACTGTAGCACCATTAAAATGCTCGAGTCAAGTGGAAGCCGTTTCCCCCACTAAAGCATGGGAGGTGCCTCTTACTGTAAAAACAAAGACTCATGATACCCGGACAACAGTATTGTTCCCACAAATTTCCTGTGGTAAGAGACTGGTATCACATATAGCTCGGGGCGCAGCGAGAAAAATTATCCCAGGAGTCTGTTGAAGAATTGCTATATTTTCTCAGATTAAGGCATTTTCAGGAAACAAAGCACAGCCATACAGTCGATATTGCAAGCATTTATTTTCAAAAAATAGCACAAACAAGAGGAAAGAGAGCTTTTCCGACAGACTTCTAGAGAAATATTCTCTTTATGCCCCTTATTATGACCGTTACAGCATTGAGGAGTAATAACATGGGTGATGGCAGCGGACTCTATTCACACGGTGAAAAAATGAAAAAAGTGTTATGCTGGATCAGCGAAATGCAGGAGCTACATCCTGAAATCACCAGAGTAGCCCTTTTACAG
Source organism: Desulfogranum japonicum DSM 18378 (assembly GCF_000429945.1). Lineage (GTDB taxonomy): Bacteria > Desulfobacterota > Desulfobulbia > Desulfobulbales > Desulfobulbaceae > Desulfogranum > Desulfogranum japonicum. The sequence continues at coordinate 186,179 of NZ_AUCV01000002.1, forward strand.
CAGGCAGAAATAAAGTTTGACCTGTGTCCGGCTGATTGCGTTTTTCTGGAAAAAAATTTTAGCAAGACTCATACTACAGATTGCAGGTGTGGCGATGGTACCCCTTAATTTGCTGTAGTTGCTCACAGTGCACCTACTCTTTCCGCCAGCTCCATCCTCTTTTTCATTATCAATATAACACTACTGATCACCAAGCTCCCCTTTTCTTCCTGAAACGGGGAGTATAAGGTTCACAAGAGTCCCCTTTCCCTGCTGACTTTCAATTGTAATATCACCATTGTGGTCAGCCATAATTTTCTGCGTAATTGCCAATCCTATTCCGGTACCATGCTTCTTCGTGGTGAAATAGGGATAAAACACCTGATCCAGGGTTTCTTTGTCCATACCTTCACCTGTATCCTGGATGGAGATAACAAGTTTAGGAACTGCGCGAAAAGTAAAGAAGGCTGAAACGTTCAGTTGTCCGCCATCTTCCATTGCCTGCAAACTATTTAAAAAGATATTCATAAACACCTGATTGAGCCTGTCTCGGTCTCCAAGTACCGCTGGCAGATTTTCTTCAACTTCCAACTTGACGTGTACCCCCCTGCTCAAGCACTCCGTCCGTAGAAAATCAAGCGATTTTGTCAATAACGGGCCAATATACAACACTTCTCTGTGCAGGGTCATTGGCCGAGTCAGGCTGAGCATCTCAGTTATGGTGCGATTCATCCTCTCAGTTTCCTGAATCAGCAGATCAGCTGTATCCTGCTCTTTACTACCAGGTGAAAATTTATTTTTGAGCAAGAGAGCCAACCCCTTTATAGAACTCAATGGATTACGGACTTCATGCGCCACCCCTCCCGCCATTTTCCCTATTGCGGCCAAACGTTCATTTTCTCGCATTTTCTGCTCAAGAAGTTTCATTTCAGAGACATCAGAAAGAAGTAATACCTCTCCCATATAACGTTGTTCGCTGTCAAGGATACTGATAGAACGGCAAAAAAGGACAAAATCATTCCCCTGAAAATGCACTGCAAGTTCCCGCTCCTTATGCTCTTTCTCACGTATTTCATCTCTATGCCTGAAAAATAAGGCTATTTCTTCGGGCAAGATATCTTTCGGATATCTGTTTATTGCTTCAGAAGGTTGCAGCCCTGTTATCTCTGCGACCACCTGATTCCAAGTAGCCACTCTGCCCTGTTGATCTGTGGCAATAATACCTACGGGTAGTTTGGCAACCAATAATGAGGTAAAAGCCTGAATCTTATCCAGGGTCCGTTGAGATATTCGATAACCATGGATAATTGAAATGGAAAGCCAGCCGGCAATGCCTACGAGCAGCATGGCAGCGGAAAGCATGATTAACTGTACACGTAGACGTCTTATGGTCTGATCAAAAGCAGCCATATCGAGACCAACGAGAATAAAATAGCGTTTATGTATATCTAGGGGATCGGGCAATGGAGTTATCAAAGGAGGTGATGCCCCCCTCTCCCCCATAAAAAAGCGATTAAAGCGAGGAAGGTTTGGTCTGTTCATTCCTTTTGGCAACATGGGAACAATGGCTGGAAAAGGCCGTATAGCACGAAACATGCGATTCCCCTGCGGAGTGTCGTCTATGGCATAGGAAAGTTCATTGATAAGGGTAACTTCATTTTCCTTTTCGATAAATGGCCGTACCGGTATTTCAGAGCCGACTTTATCGGTATCGCTATGGGCCAGTACTTTTCCTTGTTCATCTATGATTGCCAACTCCAATACATCGTTATCCTCTATGAGATGATCTATTACACGTTGCACATGACTCGACCAGGGTTCACTTTGCCAATACCCTTTACGCAAATCCGCTATAAGGGAAGCACGGGATGCCGAATGAACAACGCGCATTAAGGTGATGGTTTTTTGCAACATGGCGTTGGTCATCAGCCTTTTTTCAAGTCTCAGATTATGAAAAGCGAAAGTAACAACGATAATAATCAGCAGACCGGCAGCTGCAGCAAGCAACCAGGGAGAAGCATAAAGAAAACGTGAACGAATAATGGTACTGATTTTATTTTTCATACAACATCCATAGCAAAAGCTTTTCCTTTTCACCCCATAGCTAACGGATTTGCCTCCACAGTCATGTCAAGGGTCACGGAAAAAATACATTATCCAATCTTGCTTGTCCCTCAACTCGGTAACGTCGTAGCGTCAATGGCTCAAATACGCCCAGTATGAAGCCTTTGAAGCTACGGCGTTATCAAGGCGATATCCTACGTAATTCTTGAATATTTATTATTTTCCGCGATCCTAGAGGCCCCCATATCCTGGCTACCAGTTAAAAACTATACATTTTCTTTGATAGTGCCTGTCCATAAATGAGGATTTTTGCTCAAGCTTAGGTAAGCGTAGACTTCCGAGCATGCGATAAATTCTACCACATACATACACCTAATATTTCGATGATAAAAGACAGTCAATATATATCTTATGCATATCACTAACAAAATAAAGATAACTTAACCTAGAGAGACTGGTGTGTAGATTTTATACAGAGTATAGTTGTTGCCTGTAGAAAAAAGAAACAGTTACAGCTTGGGCATTCACTCTAAAATAGAGTGAATGTAAAAAAAACCATGAAAATTCATAACATTGCGAACTTTTTTCTATTTTGGCATACTCTTCGCATTACGATAAGCGCAACAGGCAACACAACACAGAGTACAACAGGAGATGTGTTTATGAACAAAAAATCAACGGCCAAAAAATTGCTGCTTACAACAATTCTCACCAGTGGCCTTGCATTTGCAATCTCTGAAGCGGCTATTGCTGCCCCAGGCTATCCTGGCAACGCACTGATGCCGTGCCAGGCTCAGCAGATGGCGCCTGAGATGCAGGAAAAGATGGCTAAATTTCTGGAGGAGACCAAAGAGTCTCGAAAAGCTCTTGCGCAAAAACGCGCAGCCATGAGGGCTATCATGCATGCCCAGACTCCTGACCCGGCAATGGCATCTAAAGTCGCGGGTGAGCTTTTTGAATTACGCGAAACATTAAGGCTTAAATCACAGGAATATGGTGTTCCATTCCCGATGTTTGACCATGATCCGGGTAGCATGATGCCCAAAGCAAAGGGTGGTAAACCTATGCCACCTACACCCCCTGAAAACCAGGAGTAACGTCCTTGGTGATATAACCTTTTTTCATCTTAATGTCTTTAATCCCCTGGCAGGTTTTTCCCTCCTTTTTTGCCTGCTGGGGGACCTTTTCTTGTATATCCTTTTTTATCAAAATCATTTTTTCCTTTAATGTTACATAACAATAACTTCGAAGCCATTGCACTATACTGTTCCGCAATCGTAATGACACTTGCTTCCGGAGCAATGGCCGGCAATCACGACGAGGCAAGTAGAGGCGATATAAGCCTGCTTAAAGAGGTATCGTGTACTGAAAAAAGCGCAGTCACCGATACGGAAACTGGAAACACTACTACCCCTGCTGAACCGGATTTGTATGACCGCTATCTCCAGGGTAGACTCGAAATAGGAACTCGGGTTAAATACTCAAAGCTTACAGACTCGAAATCGGGAGATGATGATACCTTTTTAGGTACGATTTACGCTTTGGATGAAATACAGGACTACACTCCTGATAAGCTTTTTATCAGGTATTATTTTACCAACTACTTTGGTATCGAGCTGGCCTACGATAGCATTGAAGCTGAAACCATCGCCCCTTCAGATTTAACAGTAACCAAAACAGACGGTGATGTCAGCTTAGCTGGTCCAACGGTAGCTCTCATAGGCCGCTACCCCAATTCAAGCCAATTTACACCTTATATCTTTATGGGTGTAGGTTTCTACTCAGGTGATTTTGAGGAGGCAGACAACTGGGCTGTAGGTGATAATGGAGTAACCAGGATCATGGAAGTCGATAATGCGGTGGGCGTATCAACGGGAGCAGGATGCGCCTACCGGTTTACCGACCACTTGGCGCTGGATCTTTCCCTGCAATATACTGCCGTAGAAGCTGATGCAACTTTTTACAGATACAAATATGGAACCTGGACCCTTACAAGGTACGGCAGTTTTCCATTGGACAATATTTCAGTTCGTGCTGGTTTTACCTACCAGTTCTAGGAGCCTGTCGGAGAATTGTTATTTTTTCTTAAATTAAGGTATTTTCAGGGAATCAGACACAGTCATATATTGATATTGAGAGCTCTGATTTTCTGAAAACAGCTCAAATATGGGAAAAATGAGCTTACTCCGACATAGGCGCCATCCGTACCAATACAATAAATATCGCTGTCCTTTCGCTCTTCTTTTTTCAAAAGCATGCGTTTTGCACACGCCCTTTCTACATCATATTTTCGGGGTCGATGTCAATGGAGAGCTTAACATTTCCGAGCTTAAGAGAACTTTGATGTTCCTGCAAGGAGTCCACCATCGCATGCAGGATTCTATAATCACTGCTTTTGAGCAGCAATTGCCAGCGATATTGATCTTTTACCTTGGCCAAGGGTGAAGGAGCCGGGCCAAGTTGCTCTATCTGGCCCCCGGTAAAATGTTTCATAAAAAATACATTCACCTTTCTCGCTGCCTTTTCAACCAGCTTCTCATTTTCGCCACTGAATTTTATATTAACAAGTCTGCCAAAAGGTGGAAAATTCAAGAGAGAGCGTATCGGCAATTCTTTATCAACCAACCCTGTATAATCGTGAGCCTGTGCGCAAGTCACTGCATAATGATGGGGCTGATGCGTTTGAATAATTACTGACCCCGGTTTGTCGCCACGCCCTGCCCTGCCTGTAACTTGCGACAAAAGAGAAAAAACTCGCTCAGAGGCCTTATAATCAGGCATGGCAAGACCGGAATCTGCCCAAATGACTCCCACCAGAGTAATGCCTGGGAAATGTAAACCTTTGGCTATCATCTGCGTTCCTACTAAAATATCGATCTGCCCCTGCCTGACAGCAGAAAGCGTTTCCAGATATTTTTTCCTATGGGAAGCGATATCACTATCCAGCCGTGCTATTCGTGCATGGGGAAAAAGCTGCTCTGCTTCCTGTTCTATTCGCTCTGACCCAAGCCCTATCCCGATTACCCGCTCGGAATGACAGGATTGACAAAGTATATTCACAGGTAGGGTAAATCCACAATAATGGCATAATAGCTTCTGCTTTGCGCGATGCCTGGTCATGGAAACCTGGCAATGACGACACTGCACTATACTTCCACAATCCTGACAAATCATAGAAGAGGAATATCCTCTCCTGTTGACAAAAAGCAGTATCTGCTCTCTTCTTTCCAGCGTTGTATTCATAGCTTCAATAAGCTGATCTGAAAAGAAAAGGTCTGGCCTGTTTCTCTTTCCTTTGCTTAAATCGACTATCTGCACCTCTGGCAAGGCTCGACTGCTCACCCTTTTCTCCATGGAGAGCAACGTATATTTTCCACTGGTAGTGTTGGCATAACTGTTAATCGATGGCGTTGCAGATCCCAGAATAACAGGGCATCCCGCCATTTTTGCCCGCATCACCGCGACATCCCTGCCGTGGTATCGTAATCCATCATCCTGTTTGTAGGCCGATTCATGTTCCTCATCCACCACAATGATGCCTACATCGCTAAGAGGTGCAAAAACAGCAGAGCGCGCTCCAAGTGCGACACGGGCACTTCCCTGGCGAAGATGATGCCACTGATCCAACCGTTCCCCAGCAGTCAAACCGCTGTGCAAGAGTGAAAGTTGATCCCCAAATGTCGTATAAAACTGCTCCTCCATCTGAGTAGCCAAAGCTATTTCCGGCACTAGTACCAAAGCGCTTTTACCTGCTTTGAGAGCTTCCTGAACGGCCTGAAGATAAATCTCCGTCTTGCCACTGCCCGTAACACCATGCAAAAGAAAAGGTGCGAATTCACCTTGAGCTATCGCAGGAAGTATCTTCTCAAGAACCCGCCGTTGTTCTTCAGTATGCTGTTGAGTACACGTATTTTTTCTATCAACAGGTTCTCCAAATGGGTTTCGATAGACACGGGATTCTTCCTGGACAAGCAAGTTATTTTCCACCAGGCTTTTTAAATAACGACCACTTTGTTTATATTGTTTTTGTACAGCGCTTTTGGGCACCCATGTACCCAATGAACGGTATAATTCACTGACAATACCAAGCGTTTTCAGCTCTGATGGTTTCAGGGAAAGGCCTGTCTGTTCAACCCATTTCTGCAGTGCTCCATGTTCATTGGAGCTGTCAGTGCTTAAGAGTCCTGCAATGGAATCACTTGGCCCATAAACAACTTGATACTTTTCCTGGGTCCTGGATGTAATTATTTCCGTCTCGAATTGGATAATCTGCTCTTTTTCGAGTTGAGAGAGCAATTTACGACCATTGGAGGATTTCCGTAATCGGGTGATCATCCCATGGGAAAGGTGCCGTGTCTGTTGCAACTGCAAAACCACTTCAGGAAAAGTTTCTTCAACACCTGCAAACGTTGAAAGCTTTTCCTCACAGCCTGGTATTAATTTCGCATAAATACCGCTTTTTGCGGAAGGCGCAGCAGGGAGTGCCGTAAAAAGAACCTCCCCGATCGGGTAATGGTAGTAAGAGGAAAGCCAGCGGTACAACGGAATCAGTTCACGGGGAAACACAGGATCGCCAGAAAGCACCCTTTCAACAGCTTTTACAACAAACCCTTTGTCTTGTTGCTCATCTTCTTCAATACGATCAAGGACATAGCCTGTCACCTTTCGCCGACCAAGGGGAACGAGCACGGCATGCCCTATATCAATGGCAGGCCCGGAATATTTGTATGTTAAGGTATTGGCAATGGGAGCGTTTACTGCAACTTCATAAAATATCATAACCTGAAAACGTACCGGATAGCAGAAGATAAAAAATAGCGTAAAAATTCGAAGTTTCAGGAGAAATCATATTCTCGCATAAAAAATCAGGCTACAACTACAACGGGGTATGGGCGTCTTTTCGGTACACACTTGCTGGCATGACGATCAGGCTTACCGATGCGAAAAGGTAAGCCTGAATGAAATACACGTAACTAACGTTATAACTTTACGTTGCCGTTAACACACGGATCGTAAATGGTCCCGGAATGGTTTGCCCAGCGTGCGATGTTGGAGAGCAAAATCCACAACCGCTTTCAGGTATCCGAGTTTATCACCAGCATCATATCGAACACCATCAAATTCGTAAGCATACATTTCACGTTTATTAGCAAGTGCTTGAAGTGCATCGGTCAATTGAATTTCACCGCCATGCCCTGGTGTGGTTCTGCCAAGGACATCGAATATTTCGGGCATAAGAAGATAGCGGCCTATGATAGCCATATCAGAGGTCGAAGTTCCTGGAGCGGGTTTTTCAACCATTCTGGATACCTTGTGTGCCCGCTCAATATCGATAGCTTCTCCTTCAACAATACCGTATTGATACGTCTGGTCAAGGGGGACTCTCTGTACCGCAACAATGGATTCTCCGACCTGATTATACAAATCGATCATCTGCTTGCAGCAAGGAACATCACTCATCACCAGATCATCGCCAAGGAGCACGAGAAAAGGCTCATCTCCAACCACATTACGTGCCATCCAGATAGCATGTCCGAGCCCAAGAGGTTCTTTTTGACGAACAGAGACAATATCAATAAGATTACTGATATTGGTCAATTCTTCCCTTAGCTGAAATTTATTTTTTTCTTTAAGTACGGTATCCAGTTGAAAATCATAATCAAAATGATTTTCAATGGCGGATTTTCCCTCGCTGGTAATAAGAACGACTTCCTCAATACCTGAAGCTACTACTTCTTCAACGATATATTGGATGGTAGGACGGTCCACAATGGTCATCATTTCTTTTGGAATCGCTTTGGATGCCGGAAGAAAACGGGTACCTAACCCTGCAACAGGAATAACCGCTTTTTTTATTGTCTGCATTTATGCCTCAATGTTTATAGTGTAATTGAAAATCAGAGAGCCTGGACACTCAGTAGCCCAGGCAGCGTCGATGTAACTTTTTTTGACAGCAAACGTAAATTATAACTATAGTTGCTGTTGAGACAGCGACCTTGAACGCTGTCAGTATGAAATACCAATGAACCACATTTCGAAATCACGTCATTTCTTCAAAGTGGCTCATCACTCTGAAAAGATACAGAAATATCTTCAGAGATACAATGTTTATCCGATAACTGACCAATGATTACTTAACCCGTCCAAAAAAAGACTCATGTATCTGAATTGCGACTAATATGCGTAACAGGCATGATCTATTTGAACGTCATCCATGAGCCTGCCAGGAAGAAAAATTTCCGTTCAGACCAGCGCAAAACTATAAAAACTCAGTAAACATACATCTAATACTGCAAAGATATTTTGCCAGGTTAAACAAGAGCATGGACGGAAATAACATTCTCAGACAACCTCACGGGGTGACTGACTATACTCCGCATGAAATCGCTATAGTATAAAACACTGGTTTATTTTGTCACTCGAGAGTATACATTTCACATCATTTTACCCTAAACTCACATTTTTTTATGCGTTTTTCTTATCCCGAAGACCTTCCTATTTGTTCTCACAAAGAAGAAATAATCAAAGCGTTACACACAAACCAGGTTCTAGTCGTTGCCGGCGATACAGGATCCGGCAAGACGACACAACTCCCAAAAATGTGCCTGGAGGCCCTTGGAGAAGGAGAAAATCTTGTCGGATGCACCCAGCCTAGACGCATTGCCACCATATCCGTGGCAGATAGGGTTGCCGAAGAAATGGCTGCACCCGATAAGGTGGGTTACAAAATTCGCTTTCAGGATCGTGTGCCGAATAAAGCCCTTATCAAATTCATGACTGATGGGGTTTTACTCGCAGAAACAAAAAGCGATCCACTCTTAAAAAAATACCAGGTACTCATAATTGATGAAGCCCATGAGCGAAGCCTTAACATCGATTTTCTCCTTGGATACATCAAGAGTCTTCTCAGTAAGAGACCGGATTTAAAACTGGTTATCTCTTCAGCAACCATTGATACTGAAAAATTCAGTGAGCACTTTCATAATGCACCTATCATTAATGTTTCTGGAACATTATTCCCCATACAGACAGTATATGAGGATAATCTAGTTCTTTCAGACGAAGACGACCCTAAGTATGTAGATGCCGCTGTACAGGTAGTGGAACAGCTGTGCAACCAGCCACACGGTGGAGATATTCTTGTCTTCATGCCCACAGAAAGAGATATTTTGGATACCATAGATCAGCTGACTGGTAATCCATCTCTGAAGCACTGTCTGTTTCTTCCTCTTTTTGGACGATTGCAAACTGCAGACCAAAAAAAAGTATTTTATCCATCGAATAAAAGAAAAGTTATAGTTGCCACCAATGTTGCTGAAACCTCTATTACTGTCCCAGGTATCAGCTTTGTTGTTGACACCGGCCTTGCCAGAATAGCTCGCTATAATCCTCGAAGCGGGACAACCAATCTGCAAATATCAAGAGTTTCCAAGGCGAGTTGTGACCAACGAAAGGGGCGGTGCGGTCGAACTGGTCCTGGAACCTGCATACGTCTGTACGCAGAAGAAGATTACAACCAAAGGGATGAATTTACATTACCGGAAATTCAACGATCTAATCTTGCAGAAGTCATCCTGCAGATGGTCAGCCTCCAGCTTGGAGAACCAGAACATTTTCCTTTTGTAGATCCTCCGTCTCCTCGTAGTGTTCATGAGGGATATCGGACCTTGAAAGAACTCGGTGCCATCAATGCTGATGGTAACCTGACCCAGAATGGTCGCTTGATGGCAACACTCCCTTTAGATCCATGTATCAGCCGCATTATCCTTGAAAGTGCCAACCGAAACGCTTTAAGAGAAATAACCGTCATTGCCGCGGCCCTTTCCATACAGGATCCACGGGTAAGGCCGCTTGACCTGGAATTCAAAGCAGATGAAGCACACCGTCAATTTGCGGATAAGCAGTCAGACTTCCTCAGCTTATTGAACATCTGGGATACCCTGTACCAACAAGGTGATAAAATTAGCTGGTCGCGTCTGTCAAAATTCTGCAAACAACATTTTCTTTCCTGGCAAAGAATGCGCGAATGGTTTGATGTTCACGATCAACTGAAAACCATATTGAAATATAGGGGCAATTTTGAATTCAACAAGCAACCTGCAGACTATGCAGGCATACATATTTCTCTGACCAGTGGTTTTCTTCGGAATATCTGCCATAAAAAGGAAAAAAACACATACCTTTCTGCCGGTCAAAAAGAAGTTGTTCTCTTCCCAGGATCAAACCTCTACAACAAAGGCAGTCAATGGGTGGTTGCATCATCTTTTGTTGAAACAACCCAACTGTTTGCCCGCACTGTTGCCCGTATAGATCCAGCATGGTTGGAATCACTCGGTGGAGATCTGTGCAAATATTCCTGGACCGGACCTCACTGGGAAAAAAAGAAAGGCCAAGTTATTGCCACTGAACGGGTTACTCTCTTTGGCTTACCAATTGTTGCTGGAAGAAATGTTAATTACGGACGTATCAACAAACAGAGAGCACAGGAAGCCAAACATATATTTATTCAGGAAGCTTTAATAGGTGACAACCTTGGGGGGAATTATGGTTTTATGGAGCATAACCGTAACCTCCTTGATCATTTTCAGAAAATGGAAGAGCGTGTTCGCAGGCGCGATATACTGGTGGACGAACAATTACTCCATGCTTTTTATGAAAAACGTTTAGGCCTGGTGTACGACCGTTTCACCTTGAACCGTCTCCTGCGACGCAAAAAGAACGATTCTTTTCTGCATCTGCAACAAAAGGATATCTGTCTTAACGCACCGGGAGAGGATGAATTATATCGTTTCCCTGAAAAACTCAGCGTGGGGAGTTTGGCAGTGCCTTTGTACTACCATTTTGAGCCAGGACAGGAACAGGATGGTGTAACAGTCTTGTTACCTGCGCAGAGTGTAGCTCAGATCGATCCTCAGATTTTTGAGTGGCTGGTTCCCGGTCTTTTGCCGGAAAAACTCTTGTTTTTATTAAAGCGTCTTCCCAAACAACAACGTAAAAAACTTGTTCCTCTACCCGACGCTGTGGATCGTCTGTTGGATGGTCTGGATCTCTACAAAGGCTCCCTTTACAGTGAAATAGAAAAAATATTGCTTCGATTTTACCAGATCCAGGTTCATCGGACAGACTGGCAGCCGGAAGCTTTACCGCCACATCTTAAAATGCGTTTTGCCGTTGTGGATGAACAGGGGGAGACGATTCATACCAGCCGTTCATTTGAAGATGTTCAGCAGAAAGCCCATACATCTTCACGTCCAATGGGGTTACCCTCCAAAGCAGATAAACTGCCAGACAAACATGATATCAGCTTGGCCGAACTCCAGGACTTTGCATCTGTTCTTGTACAAAAAAGCAAACGCTCGGGTATGGAGGAGTTATTCTATGCCACCCTGCAATTTGATTCAGTGAAACAGACAATACGGTTTCACTATCTCAACAACCTCGAGGCAAGTCGTCAACAAACCGCCGAAGCTCTCTTGTTCCTCATTGAACAGCACCTTGCAAAGGAGACAAAACAGCTTAAAAAGGAAAGTAAACATCTGGTTGCCACGAATTCAGCCAGTTGGCTTGCCTTGGGTAACAGGCTCTCTGCCTCCCATCTGCAGCAACAAGTCTACCGATATGTACTCAGGCAGGTCGTACCTGTGGAACTTCATGAGATACCATCAGCAGAACAGTTCACAGCTACTCTGGAAAACATTCGTGCAAAAGGGATTGGACGTCTTGCTCAGTCGCATTTTTCAGACATTATCCAAGCCCTTCAGAAACGTAAAAGCGTTATCAAAAGCATCAATGAGTGGAAAGAGCGTGCGCGAAAAAACAAATCGTTTGAGCAGAAACGATTGGAGGAATATCAGCAAACCCTAGAACTAATTCTTCCTGAAGGTTTTCTGGAACGAAGTGATATCCTACCGCTTAAAGAGGTACCTAGATATCTGCAAGGATTGATCACCCGTATTGAACGCGCTGAATTTTCTCCTGCTAAAGACCAAAAAAAGGCAGAACGCTTGGCAAAAGATGAAAATCGCTTACGGCAACTGGAGACGTTTTCAGTACCATCAACTGTTTGTAAACATCATATTCTGCAATACCGCCAAATGGTAGAAGAGTTCCGTATTTCTGTCTTTGCCCCTGAACTCGGCACCCGGATATCTGTCTCAGAAAAAAAACTGACAGCCTACTGGAAGGACCTTGAGGACAGTTGCCGCAGGGTGGAATGAATGCAGCCGACCGCTTGCAAGCGCTCACCGGCAACCCGCAGATTCTCCTCTTCGGTCACTTACCTCTGTACACATATGAAGTACAAGAAACCGTTTGCAATTATGGAAAAATGACAACATTTTTACAGCTGGCAAGCGGTTACATGACTGGAGCAAAGGTTACTCCAAAGGAAAGCATTTCAAAAAGAGAGACTCTATTTCCGCATCACCTGGTGTTATTCCTGTAAAATGTTTAAAAGCATCCAAACCCTGGTACCAGAAAAGATAAAAGCCTGACAGCGTTGGTATTTTTTTCATCCGACAACTATGGAGAAACTCTGTGTTTTCTGGAGTATAGACGGCGTCAAACGCCCATCTTTGTGAATGAATCCCAGATTCATAAAAAGGGTTACCTGGATATTGAAACATGCCGATGGGAGTAGCATTTATCAGCCCATCGGCAGCTTCCATCTCAGAAAGCAAGTCTTGTCCAGCGGAACGAACTTGCATGGAACCGGAAGAAAACTGGGCGAGTAATCCCTTTGTCATTTCAGCGTTGATATCGTGTACAATCAACTCATCTGCTCCCAGGGCATTCATGGCGTGAGCAATGGCTACCCCTACTCCACCAGCACCAAGCATCAGCACTCTGCCAGGTTTGAAATCAGAGCCTAATTTTGTAATAAAAGCACGATAGCAACCTGAATAGTCAGTATTATTGGCTACCATCCCCTCTTTTTCAAAGAGCACTGTATTTACAGCATTGAGCGCAGAAGGGAAATCTGCCATGGGCTGAACGAGTTGGAATGCCTGCTGCTTATAAGGGTGTGTTACATTTACGCCACGAAACCCCTCCTGCCGACATTGTTCCAATGCTGCGGCAATGGAGCCAGATGGATTTTCATTAAGCAGGTCGATGGGCCTGTAATGGACATTGAGTCCATATATTTCCCCCAACAATTCATGAAGATTCTTTGCTCTGCTTCGCCCAAGGTTATTACCGAGTAAACCTAACTGCACTTTCTGCATACTCATCTCTTACATATTAAACAAACTGGGGAGCCCGGTGACTGTCATTGGGAAAAAAGCCAGTATTATCAGCACAGCGAGCTCAACAAGAAAAAAAGGAAGAATCTGTTTGGTTAATCTACCAAGACTGACATCACCAATAGATCCGGCAACGAACAAGCATAACCCCATGGGTGGAGTAATTAATCCTATCATCAGATTAAAAATAACAAGAATAGCAAAATGGGTCGGGTCCAGCCCCATGTTTACAGCAATTGGGTGAAGGATGGGTACGAGAACCAGCATGGCAGCAATTCCTTCCAGAAACAAACCAACAACCAGAAACAAAACCATGGTTGAAAGAAGAAACATCCATTTAGCACTCATATATTGAAGGGCTATATCAGTTATCATATTGGGAACCCGATTGTAAGTCAGCAGCCAGTTTGCAGCTGCCACAGTCGCCATAACAATCATGATTACAGCACTGTCCCGCATGGCGTTGCCAAAAATTCGCGGGAGATCACGCCAGCGTAATTCCCGAAACACAAACAACCCGACGATCAGAGCATATGCCACTGCAAAACTGGCAGCCTCTGTGGGCGTAACTACACCAATAAGAATGGAACCAACAACGAATACAGGCATAAGCAAAGGAATTATCCCTTGAAGCAGAGTACTGCCTTTTGAAGTACATTCGGTTGAAGATGGAAAATTTTCGAATTGGCTTGCAACACACCATACATAAACGGAAAGAAATACGGCAAGCAGAATCCCCGGTACGACGCCACCAAGAAAAAGCGCAGGAACAGATACTCCTGTAACAATCAAAGCATAGATGATTACTGGAATGCTCGGGGGAATAATCGGCCCGATAACTGAAGATGCTGCGGTCAATGCGGCCGAAAAATCACGAGGATACCCACGTTTTTCCATTTCCGGGATAAATACCCTGCCCAGCGCAGAAGTGTCAGCAACCGCTGACCCGGATAATCCTGCGAAAATCACAGATGCCCATATGTTTACCAAAGCAAGTCCTGCACTGAATCTGCCAACTAATACGGTGGTAAAAGCTATAATTCGCCTGGTAATCCCTGATTCGTTCATCAACTCTCCAGCGAGAATAAATAAAGGAATCGCAAGTAACGGAAATGAACTGAGCCCGCCAAACATTTGGGTGGCCACAATTCGAATATGATAGGGAAAATCACCTACAGCCATAAAATACAGCAAAGCTGCTACAATGGAAAAGGCGACGGGGACACCAAGAATGAGACAACAGACCAGGATGATGTATACCATACCGTTTTTCCTTATAAATCTTCGTGTTTACCCCAGGACCGTTTACCGATCTCCGTTACGCGTAAACACAACTTCAGGCATGCTGCAATTGCCAGTAAAATGCCACCAAAACATATTGCTGCCTGATACGGAAAATAGTGACCAAACACTATCATGTTTTCCCATCCAGTAAGTGATCGTAATGTTTTTGCCAATGTAATGAGCCCACTTACCTCCATGCCGCCCCGCTTGAGAGTGAACATCCAGCCGGAATAAGCCAGTAGTCCCCCAATGGCAACCATCATGAGATCAACAAAGCAATACAGCATGTGTAGCCATTTACGGGAAAGAAAACCTACCAACATGGTAAAACGGATATGGCGATCTTGGATGTAGGCTACTGCACTTGCAAACATGACCCCATAGATAGCTATAAAAATTGACAGTTCATCGCCCCAGGTAAAAGATTTTCCGATAGTGTAACGACGGATGGCATTGGTGAACACAATGGAAAAAAGCAAAAACATGCAGAGAGAGGCTGCTCCTGCACATAACCTGGTAAAAATACCTGTCGAACGTTGAATTATAGACGACATAATTATAATGGACTGGCGTAATAAACATCTGAATACGACATCGTGGCATCCCGTGACTCACTCTCAGTACTTGCCACACGGGAAGTTTGAACGCTCTCTTGTGGGGGGCGAAAAAAATTCAGATCAGTGGAGTTCACGACTAATGCATAAAAGTATCAGCCGAGATGACAATGTTATTAATGCCTTTCCATAAATAGTCTTTTGGTCAAGTTTTGGGGTTATACTCAAAATGTAATCCTTATAATGGAAAGTATATTCCTGTGGTAAAATCCATCACAGGCCTCGAAGGTTGCGCGTACCTAAACTTGAACAAAAATAATCTGTTATGGACAGACACGAACTACGTTTTATTTTGTTACCGATGTAATCGCAGCATCAAGTTTGTCTATCCAGACAGCATCATCTCCAAGCTCACCGGCCAACCATTTTTTCACAGCAGGTTGCGCCAATGCTCTGAACTGATCGAGTTCTTCATTCGTTGGCGAATATACATTCATGCCCTCAGCTGCGACCTTGGTTACCCCTTCAGCTGTGTTAAATTGCTGAATGGCTCTTCCCATAACACCTGCAACCCTCGCCGCACGCTTGATGATATTTTGTTCTTTGTCAGCCAGAGACTGAAAAAATTCATCATTGATGAGAATAAAATCCGCTCCATAGACATGCCCATCAAGTATCAGATATTTTTGCAGTTTATGCAGTTGATTGTTGTATATAACACCAACAGGATTTTCCTGTCCATCAACTACACCTGTGGCTAGAGCATTGGGCAACTCTGACCAGGCTATTGGCGTAGGCTCTCCCCCCAGAGCTTTGACCATCTCAATATACAAGGGAACCGGCATAACCCGGAACTTGAGTCCTTTCATATCTGCAGGGCTCTTAATTTCTCTGGCATTATTTGTGAAATTTCGAAATCCGGTTTCACCATAGGCAAGTGTCCGCAGCCCTGTTTTCTGAAGGCAGTATTCTGCCAGTTCTTCACCAAAAGGACCATCAAGAACGTCCCACGCAACCGTTGCTGAGGAAAAAGTATAAGGAATATTCAACACATCAGAGGCTTTGCAGACAGTGGACATGGCTGCAGAGACAATTGCCATGTGGGTGATCCCTTCCTGAACCTGTTGAACAAGACTGTTCTCATCTCCAAGCGCCTTAGCCGGGAAGAGTTCGACCTGTATATCAGTCTCTCCCTCAACAATATTTTTAAAAATGACTGCAGCAGCACCTTTCTTTGATGTTTGCCATTCTGCAGGATCCACGTGCCCTAATTTAATTGTGGTGGCAGCCAGAGCATTACATGTAAAAAATGCAACCGCGCAGGCAATTCCACATAACCTTCCTAAACGAAACATGTTTTCCTCCTCTTGTAACTCACAAAATATTGGTCTCACAATGTAGCGTATTATCAGACTGATAACAATCGAAATTACTTCCGGCACCTATTATTCACTATGGCAAAAAAATCACCTCAACCTTGCAGGACTCTCAGCTCATCACCTGGATATCTTGAATAAATCACTCAGCCTGTATGGGACCATGAAAATATTTACAAAAATCAGCCCATACTCTGCATGCTATTTGAATTTCAGTATCCTTAAGTCACTTTTCAGCAACATAATTCTCAATGCATTTCTCCATAAACCGCAAAATCAAAAAAACCACAAAACTGATCTGGTATCAAAAAACCACCTCATATATAATGGTTAAAGAGAATCAATCTCAAAACAATGTGACAAGGAGGAGCACATGCCCAGAAGAGCAATGCTGAACACACTTTTCGCCTGTGTACTCGTGTCTATGATCAGTTATGGTTGTGCTGGTCATCACGATAAAAAACAGGTAGCTGAACCCAAAGTTAGCCAGGTAGAAAACAAGCAGGAGGCCACATATAAAGGAAAAGTTGTTGGTAAATCCAACAAGGCTAAAACCATATCCATTGAGGTTGGAAAAGGCGACGCTGCAAAAACTGTTATGCTCAAATTCGACGAGCAGACCCAGGGTATTGACCAAGCGATAAAAGATCATGCAGTTATCATTACCTATGTTAAAAAGGATATCGGCCTTTATGCAGTGAGTGTAAAACCCAAACTGGCAAAGCTTCCTGATGGAGTCACTGAAATTAAGACAGAGGAATTGGCAGAATATATCGAGGCTGGAGAAGATATATATCTTGTTGATTCGAGGCCTACAAGCAGATATGGTCAATCTCATCTTCCGGATGCGGTTTCCATTCCAGTACCAATGCTCAAAGATAAAAAAGAGGCGTTGCTGCCAGAGGATAAAAACAAACTTCTCATTTTTTATTGCGGAGGGCCCACATGAGGCATGTCAACTGCTTCCGCCGGTCTGGCGAAAAAGATGGGATATCAAAATGTTCGTGTCTATCTTGATGGTGAACCAGCATGGGCTCAGGCATATCTGCCCACTTATGCAACAAATAATTTTGTGAAAAATGGCAATGTCGTCGTTATCGATATTCGTCCCAGCCACGAAGCAGTGGAAGGCCGGATAAAAGGTGCATACTCCATTCCTTATGAACAGCTTGAAAACCGGGTAGATGAAATCCCACGCAATGCTCCTGTGATTCTCTACGGTAACGAAGAGGTTATGGACGCAGTTGAAGACCTTAGAGATGACGGATTTAAATTTGTCTCTCTTGTAAAAGGCGGCCTTAAAGGATGGATAAAAAGTGGCGAGGCTATAGAAACAGGCCCTATTTATAATACTGAGATAAAATGGGTTCGAAAACTCGGCAAAGGTGAAGTCTCACTTGATGATTTTCGCAAAGCAGCTTCCGGTGAAGACAAGACTGCCATAATTGTTGACGCAAGAACCAAAGATGAAGTAGCCGAACTCGGAATTTTCAAAAATACCATTAACATTCCGCTGGATGAAATACCGGCGCGCATGGATGAATTACCCAAAGATAAAAAAATATATATTCACTGTTCCACGGGTGCACGGGCAGACATGGCCTACAAGGAGCTTGTAAAGCATGGTTTCAATGTTAAATTTTTGCTCCTCAATATTGCCGATGCCACTTGTGATTGTGAGATAATTCGCCCTTGAAGGACCTGATAGTATAAACGATAAATACCAAATCTGGGCATGAACAGTGTTTACTGACTGGTCATGCCCAGTAAGCCAATGGCTTTCATTTACTCTGCTTAAATGAAATTGCTCACTCTTTTCCTTTGCATGGCATTGGGTCAAAAAGACCTGTTAAATATCCTGTACTTGTTTTACCAGGTCCTCCATTAAAGGAATCAATTCCGGTACCCCCTCCAGTGACTGGTTTCGAGCAGCAGTTTCAATCTGAAAAGCAATTTCTCTGATGCCCTCAATGCCAAGGCTGGAAGAAGCGCCCTTCAGACTATGTGCTGAAGCGACAATAGCTTCAGCATTACATTCGGCAACAGCCTCAACCAACTGCGCTAAATCTCCTGCAGCAGAATCTTTGAATAGGGTCAACAATTCATCGAGTAACTCTTCGTCTCCTGCGGTCTGTTCAAGGGCGAATTCTCTGTTCCACTGTAAATCGGCCATTGCTGTTGCTCCGTCATCGGTTAATAATTATGGGTAGTGCCTGTCAATAAATGGTCTTTTTGTTAAAACTGGACTGGAAAAAGGGTATTCTCAGACAGCCTATCAAGGGGCTAGCGCGTCAAATATAGACTGGCACCCCAAAACTCCTTCTCGTAAACATTCTACAGTATTATGATTGCATTTGACCAGTGTAGAAGCATTTTTTCCCGGTGTTTTCCCACCATCAAGCACACAATCAATAGCCCCGGAAAATATTTCATCAACCTGAGCCGCCGTTATCGCTGCAGCTTGCCCTGAAAAATTAGCACTGGTGGCTGTAATGGGTTTGCCAAATGCATTCACCAGGTCCCGGGCAACGGGATGTGGTGAATGACGCACACCCACCGTACCGGTATTTCCTGTCAGCTCGACAGGAACTGTTTCGAGAGCCTGACATATCAGCGTGAGCGGACCTGGCCAAAATATCTCTGCAAGCTTGGAAAAAGTTACAGGCAATGGTTGTTCCATCAGTGTACTGCACTGCTCAATATCACGCACAAGAACTAAAACAGGTTTATTTTCAGCTCTTCCCTTTACTGAAAAAAGTCGATTCAGTGCTAGTGGATTAAAAGGATCAACAGCAAGTCCATAAAATGTCTCTGTAGGGAAAGCAACGATGCCCCCCCTACGCAGTACATTGACGGCAAAAGGTATCTGGTGTTGTTGTGACGGAATCACTTGTTTGCTTGCAACGCATTATTCTTTGCAATCACCTGCTCTTCCATTTCTTTCACATAGTCATCAAGTGTATTCTTCAAAGCAGGATTGGAAAGACTAAGAATACGGGCGGCTAAAATAGCAGCATTTTTGGCACCTGCCTTACCGATTCCCATTGTGGCAACCGGAATCCCGGGAGGCATCTGAACAGTAGAGAGCAGCGCATCCAGTCCGTTAAGTGAAGAAGCATCAATGGGCACTCCTATGACTGGCACCGTCGTGTGAGCGGCGATAACTCCAGCAAGATGTGCAGACATCCCTGCCCCTGCGATTATAATCTGGATACCATTTTCTCTGGCATTGGCGGCATAATCAGCAACCTGATGTGGTGTTCGATGGGCAGATGCTATACGGAGCTCGTTGGTAATACCAAATTGATCCAATATATCGGAAGCAGCCTGCATAATAGGCAAATCAGAATCACTTCCCATAATAATAGACACTTGGATTTCACCTGTGGCGGTTAGGCGCTTCAATGCTTTATGACCGATGTCTCTTCTGAAGAAGTGGCCTGTCCAGGAAATCTCATCAACAGCCTGATAAGCTCTGTCTATGGCCTCTGCTATGTCCTCCCCTATGGCTGTTACACCGAGAACCCGCCCACCGTTTGTAACGATTTTGCCACTGTCCATTTTGGTTCCGGCGTGAAATACCTCAACATCATTAATCTTTTGCGCCTTGGCCAATCCGTTAATTACATGGCCCTTGTCATAGCTGCCAGGATACCCCTCAGATGCCATAACTACACATACAGTCGGTCTGGGATCTATGGCCAGCTCAATCTGGTCAAGGGTGCCATCAATACAGTGTTCAATAACTTCGATAAGATCTGTTTGCATGCGCATAAGCAAGGGCTGACACTCGGGATCTCCAAAACGGCAATTGAACTCCAGTACATTGATTTCATCACCATCGATCATCAACCCTGCGTACAGCATGCCTTTATAGGGTCTGCCTTCTTTCGCCATCCCTTCTACTGTGGGCAACATGACCTCTTCCATAACTCTTTTTGTCATGGCTTCATCAACGATAGGAGCAGGACTATATGCCCCCATCCCACCGGTATTTGGTCCTTTATCACCTTCATTTGCAGCTTTGTGGTCCTGGGAAGAAGGTAGCGGCAACACAGTAGTACCATCAGTAAAAGCAATGAAAGATGCCTCTTCACCTTGCAGGAAAGCCTCTACTACGAGCTGCTGACCAGCTTCACCAAAAGCCTTATCTTTCATGATCAGGTCAACAGCACTCTTCGCTTCTTTTTTCGTTTGCGCAACAATTACGCCCTTGCCGGCAGCCAGACCGTCGGCCTTCACGACACATGGGGCACCGATTGTATCAATGAATTTTTTAGCAGGGGCAGCCTTTGAGAACACTTTATACGCAGCAGATGGTATATGATACTTATGCAGAAAATCTTTTGTAAACGCTTTACTTCCTTCAAGTATAGCACCTGCTTGAGAAGGGCCGAATATTCGCATGCCTTTGGCTTCAAACAGGTCAACAATGCCACGGGTAAGCGGATCTTCAGGTCCGACTATAGTAAGATCAATAGATTGTTTTTCTGCATATTCAACCAGCGCCTCTACATCACCGGCAGCGATGTCAACACATGTGGCAAGTCCAGCAATACCGGCATTGCCCGGTGCGCAATAAACGTGTTGAACTTTTTTCGACTGGTTGAGTTTCCACACAATTGCATGTTCTCTGCCACCACTACCAATGACTAAAACTTTCATTATATTCCTCATGTAAAAAAAATAATATCTCAGGCAATATTTTACTTGTGTGCATTAGTAATAGATCAAAGGGGTTACCGTCTAGTAAAAATAGTATAAAAAAAAGCCATCAGCCTATTTTTCCCTTGAAAGATAGGCCTTATTTATCAATTGTTTTGATCCATTTTGCTTGACACAAAAGGCTGATTACTGTAAACCATCAGAATGAGGGCTCATTCATTTCACCATGTAACTTACTGAAACTGCACATTTAAATGAAATCTGCTGACAAGCATAGAAAAATAATTCGTGCTGCGACAAAGGTCTTTGCAAAAAAAGGCTTTTTTAACGCCCGAATTTCAGATATAGCCAAAGAGGCCAAAGTAGCAGATGGTACTATATATCTCTATTTTAAGAATAAGTTTGATATTCTTATATCCGTTTTTGAACAGGAGATAGGTAAACTTATTGAAAACATCTTACTGCTGCTTGAAAATGAGACTGACCCATCAGCCCAATTGGAAATTTTCATTCAACGCCATTTGGAAGAAATGAAAAAAAACCGCAACCTGGCTGAAGTCATTCACATTGAGTTACGACAAACCAATAAGCTTATTCGTGATTACAGGAAGAATAAATTCAGCGAATATCTGGATATCATAGCGAAAATTATTCTCCAGGGGCAAAACGAAGGTAAGTTCCGGCAGGATATTAATCCTGATATTGCCAAGCTGATGCTTTTTGGTACTCTGGACGAAATATCAAGGTTATGGGGTCCAGGGAGCGAAGAAAAAGTCACTGTAGAAGACATCAGCAGGCAAATAACTGCTATTTTTAAACATGGCATGTTACACTAGGCATAGTTTACAGCATACAAAAATACATCGTTTATACACGCACAAGAAAACCGGAATTGAATCCCCTTTGATCTCAAGGCCGATTACTTGATTTGTCATGGATTGGTTGCGGAAAATAATAAATATCCAAAAATTGCGTAGGATATCGGTTTGGTAACGTTTTCGCCTCAAAGGTTCCATACTGGTCTATTGAGCCATTGACGCGACGACGTTACCGAGTTGAGAGACAAGCAAAATTGGATAATTTAGTTTTTTCCGTGATCCGATAGTCTTTTGCTGTAGAGCTTAGCTCGCTATTCCGGCGTATTGGAAACGCAGAGCCAGACAATTCTAGAAATTATCTGGCTCTTCCCCGCATATAAAGGCTTTCAATCTGTTGATGAAAACATATGTTTAAGCATGTGATTTCATGCTGTGTTGCCATTGCGCCTGCCCATGAATCAGGGTACTACTCGGCTTCACCAGCAGTGATATCAACAACTTCGAATTCGCGTAATCCACCAGGCGTTTTGGTTTTAACCTCATCCCCTATTTCCTTACCAAGAATGGATCTTCCCAATGGAGAAAGTACGGATATCGAACCTTGTTTGACATCTGCTTCTTCAGGACCGAGCAACTGGTAGGTAACTTCCTCCTCAGTATCCATATCCATGAGAGTGACGACCGTACCAAAGACCGCTTTACCAGTGGATACCTGGGAGCAGTCAATCACCTCTGCCCTGCCAAGTTTATCTTTGAGTTCCATGATTCGGCCTTCAATCATACCCTGCCGTTCTTTAGCCGCATGGTACTCTGCATTTTCACTCAGATCACCATGAGCTCGTGCAACCTCGATAGCCTTGACAACATCTGGCCGCTGTACACGTTCAAGATTTTTAAGTTCATCACGAAGTTTTTGATGTCCATTTGTGGACATGGGAATACGTTCAACCATTTTTTTACCTTTTACCGCTTATTCATTCAGGGTTACCGTTTTACAATAAGTTAACTGCCTGTTAATCCTGTGTTTGTCTAAAAATGAGAAATATCGACCAAAAACAGGGTATCTTTAAAAATTTAACCATAAGCAATAGCTGATACCGGTATCTACAATTACCTCTGAGGATAAAATTTTGAAGATAGCACAGTAAGCAGACAAAAAGTCCATTTATGGACAGGCACGAACAAGAGTTCAATTTACGCGTTGTTCTCTACCATTATCAGACAGCGCTGCCAGTTCCTGTATACGTCCCTGGCTTTTTAACAGTGTCTCCAATTCATTCCTAATCTGTTGATCATTAGGCATTTCTCCTGCCATAATCATCAGTACATCTGCAAGTTCTGGAAATTTTTCCTTTTCCCGTAATAAACCAGCCATTACAGCAAAAACATCCAACCGCGAGTCAGTAACTTTACTTAAATCTTCCCATAACTGGTTTGCATTATCATGCTCTACCAGAACAAGAAAATCATTGGCAAGGGTAAGCAGAGCCTGTTTTCTAAGTTGAGAAAAATGTACATTGTCCTGATCGTGGACCAGATAAGAAGTACATTTTTTCAAAGCAAGATCACTGCGTCCGGTTGCCAGCAGAATTTGTGTCAAGCGTAACGTTTCGTGTACTGTCAAAACTTCCTGCGTATCAAGAACCTGGAGATGACGCAACTGCATAGCCAGATTCTTATGAAGGCCATAGTACTGAACCAATGCCCGATTAGCACGGATGTTTGCAGTATCAATCGCGACAACCTCTTGCCAATATCGTCCAGCCTGATCTCCTCTCCCCAATTGATCAAGAGTATGTGCCAGTGCCTCCAGAAAAAACACATCCTGTTGATAGACAGGGTATGCCTCCATCAACAATTGATACGCTCGATCAAAAATATCAACACCAAGAAAAAGCATGCCTGCTTCGCGCCTGATAGAAGCATCCCCAGGTCGACGAACAAGCAATTGTTCCATCAAGGGAATGGCAAGATCAGATTTACCCTGTAATTTCAAACTTTGAACCAAACCTGCCAAAGCTTCATCACCTTTATGCCCAATGGGGTTGTGAACATATAACTCGCTGAACAGATTCACTGCTAAACCAAGCTGACCTGTATGAAGCGCTATTTTCGCCTGAAAGAATTGATGCTCACCTCTTTCAGGTTCATGGGTAAGGAGAATGTTGTTACTTCTCTCCGCCTCTTTCCACTGCCTCATTTCCATCAACAGGGATGTATACTCTGTCCTGGCCTCATAAAGGTTAGGTTTAAGCTGAAACAACTCTTCAAAAGCACAAACAGCCTGCTCGTACTGTTTAGCACGTAAATACCTCCTGGCACTATCCCATTTAAGCTTCCAAATTGGAGTCTCCGGCGTAGAGGTACGAATTTCTCGTTCGGGCACTATGGTAGTGTTTTCAAATTTGCCAGCGATGGCATTGCTTCCACATCCCAATTCAAAGCTGCTTGCCACCAAAATAGTCAACGAAAAAATGAAACCTGCAAGACGGGTAAGGGGTATCATGATTATGAAAAAAATCCAATTAATGGGTATAAAAATCTCGGATTTTCTGCACTACATACTCCAACTGTTCCGGTGTAAGTTCCGGAAAAACAGGAAGGGCCAGTGTTGTTCTGGCAGCCTCTTCAGCTACAGGAAAACTTTGGTTAAAAATTGCAAGTTGTTCGACACACTCCTGCTGGTGCAGGCAAAGCGGGTAGTAAACTTCGCAACCTATAGATTGTTTATTGAGATATTCACGTAATTTGTCCCGTTCAGGCACATGAATGACAAACTGGTTATAAATATGATGATTATGCTCCTCTGCATCTTGCATATCTGCATATACTGTTGCTGGCAGACGAACAGGATTATCAATCAGACCTGCGGCTTGAAACAACTCACGATAGATGCCTGCATTTTTTACACGTCCTTTATGCCATGTATCAAGATATCGTAATTTCACAGAAAGAACAGCTGCCTGGATTGCTGCAAGACGGAAGTTCCCACCTATCCTGCTGTGAAAATATTTTGGTTCAGCACCGTGATTCCGATTGGAACGTAAAATGGCAGCAAAAGGCTCATCGGAAGTGGTCACCAACCCGCCATCACCAATGCAACCAAGATTTTTACTTGGGAAAAAAGAAAAGCACCCGGCAATTCCCATGCTGCCTGCTTTGCACCACGTTACTTTCCCGTCTTCATTACGGAAGGGATATTCTGCTCCTATCGCCTGAGCAGCATCTTCAATAACAGGGATAGAGTACTTGTCGCTTAATGCCATAATTTTACCCATGTCTGCACACTGTCCGTAAAGATGCACAGGTATTATAGCCTTAATTTTTCGTTCTCCCTTACAATCTTTATCGATAATTTCAGCTAACTGCTCCGCATCGATGTTAAGACTGTCAGGTTCAACATCAACAAAAACAGGTTCAGCACCGACACGAAGGATAACACCCATGGTCGCGAAAAATGTGTAAGGGGTGGTAACGACTTTGTCTCCAGGCCCAATGTTAAGTGACATCAAAGAGACAAGCAATGCGTCGGTTCCACTGGAAACACCAACACCAAAGGACGTACTGCAATACGCAGCCACCTCTTTTTCAAACTTTTCTACGGTTGGTCCAAGAATATACCCTGTAGAATCAAGAGTTGAAGTAATGGCATCCACCAACTCCTCACGCATAGGGGCAAGCTGAGGTTTTAAATCAAGTAATGGTACATTCATAAAAAAATAGTGTAACTCTTTGGGAAATTAATCGAAAGGAAAGCAGTCTGGTTAAGGAAATCAGGAGATCTCTTCGGTGGGTTTTGACGCAAAAATCATACTGTCTCCACTTAGAAAATCCTGAATGTCTGGCATTTCTTTCTCTAGCAACTTTCTAAGTTTTTTCAGTAAATTCGCCTCAATTTGCCGGACTCTTTCCCGTGAAATATGGAACTCGTCTGCAATGGTCTGCAGCGTTTTAGGTTCATCGCTGAGCAGTCTGGTACTTAAAATCATCTGCTCTTTTTCATTCAATTTATCATGCATGCCAGCAAGGAGTTCCATCAGCTTATCGCGCATCTGCTGACTGGCGACCATCTCTTCAACACCTGGTCCCTCATGGGGCAGAAAATTCTTTTGTTCGTCCTCGGAATCACTTCGGACAGGAGCTTCAAGTGAAACATCCCAGTTGTCCATGCGCTGTCCCATCTCAATGACTTCACTTTCCTTGACGTTCAAGCGCTCTGCAAGAAGTTTCACTTCAGGTTTAAAGCCTTGGGCTTCCAATAATTTTTTTTCTTTATTGAGACTGAAAAAAAGTTTTCGCTGGGCCTGGGTGGTTCCTATTTTAACAAGTCGCCAGTTATCCATAATAAACTTAAGGATATAGGCACGGATCCAGTAGGCCGCATAGTAAGAGAATTTAACCCCCCTGTAGGGGTCAAACTTCTTGGTTGCCTGGACTAAGCCGACGTTGCCCTCCTGTATGAGGTCCATGAAGTTCTGCATCCAATACTTTTGGAAATCCATAGCAACCTTGACGACAAGACGGAGATTGGAAGAAACCAGCCTGTATGCAGCGTCGGGATCACCTGTTTCCTGAAATCGGATTGCCAGTTCTTCAGTCTCTTCCCTGCTTAATAATTCGTATTGGCTGATCTCCTGTAAATACCTGTGAAGCGCAGGATTGCTCAGCGCAGGTAGATTATCATCGCTTGAAGTGACAACCAGAGGGTGATGTTGAACCTCATTTGGGTCCAAGGTGTCTATTTCACTTGTCTGTGTCATAAAAAACCCATAATAAAAGAATCCTCACTGGTTTCAGCGAGAAAAAACTTTCCATCTCAACCAGAAGGATTTCATATGTCATTGAATACGTTGGCCGCTTCCAGCCTGAAAACAGATGCAGCACGATATACTTTCAGTGTAAAAAACTGCTTGCAATGTACAATTAGCTGCACAGAAAAATGGCTCTGCCCGTGCAAGCATCGTACAATACTCATAGATAGCATACTATACTCAGCATTTTTTTCCACTTTATATGGAACATATTGTGAGAAGAGTTTTAATTTCTTTAGATGTATGCTAATTATACCAGCTTGCCTGAAAAAGTTTTTTTTACGACAAACACTACGTGAAGCATGAATAATATTCGAAATTTCAGTATAATCGCACATATCGATCACGGCAAATCCACCCTTGCAGATCGCATCATCCAACTCTGCGAGATGGTGACAGAGAGGGAATTTAAAGATCAACTGCTTGACAGTATGGATATCGAACGGGAAAGAGGGATCACTATAAAGTCTCAGACTATCTGCCTGCCTTACAAGGCTAAAGATGGAGAGACATATACTCTCAATCTCGTTGACACCCCTGGTCACGTTGACTTCAGTTATGAGGTATCACGTGCGCTCTCTTCCTGCGAAGGCGCTCTTCTACTCATAGATGCTGCCCAGGGAATTGAGGCACAAACCCTTGCCAATCTCTATCTCGCCATGGAGAATGACCTCGAAATCATTCCGGTCATCAACAAGATTGACCTGCCGGCAGCCGAGCCGGCAAAGGTCGCCTCTCAAATAGAAGAGGATCTTGGCCTTGACGGTGAGTCCATCTGCTTCTGTTCAGCGAAAACAGGTGAAGGTGTCAGAGACATACTAGAAGCTGTTGTTTCGTTTTTACCACCCCCAGTTGGTGAACCCGACGATCCACTCCAGGCGCTGGTATTTGACGCCAACTACGACCCCTATCGTGGGACGATCATATCCGTTCGTATTGTCAACGGTACAATAAAAGCAGGTGACACCATACTGTTCATGTCCAACCAGGCTGAGTACCGTGTTGAAGAAATCGGTATCTATCGATTGAAAAGATTGCCGCAAAAAGAACTGACTGCCGGTCAGGTCGGCTACATCATAGCAGGTGTCAAAACCGTATCAGATACCCAGCCAGGCGACACCATTACTCTTAAAGACACCCCAGCCCCAGCCCCGTTACCTGGTTTTAAAGAGATCCAACAGGTCGTATTTTCATCTATTTATCCTATCTCTACAGATGAGTATGAAGACCTTGCCACCGCACTGGAAAAGCTCAAGCTCAATGATGCAGCTCTGACTTTTCAAAAAGACTCTTCTGCGGCATTGGGTTTTGGTTTCCGTTGCGGCTTTCTAGGTCTTTTACATCTTGAGGTTGTTCAGGAAAGGCTGGAGCGTGAATTTGACATTTCTCTCATCCTTACCGTGCCCACTGTAAAATATAAATTTTATATGCAGGACAACACAATGACAGAGGTGGACAACCCTGCTTATTTCCCTGATCCGGGATCCATTAGCCGGATTGAGGAACCATTTATTAAAGCTACTATTCATATTCCTGAAAAATATATGGGAGTTGTCATGACCCTGTGCATGGATCGGCGTGGTGAAAACACAAACTATCACTACCCGATGCCAGGGCGAATAGAATTTACCTGCGAATTACCGCTGGCAGAGGTTATATACGATTTTTACGACCGTTTAAAATCAGTAACCCAGGGATATGGCTCATTTGATTACGAACTCCTGGATTATAGAACTAGCGACCTGGTAAAATTAGATATTCTCGTCAATGGAGAGCAGGTGGATGCACTGTCACAACTTACTCATCGCTCTCGCGCCAGGGAAAGAGGCCTCAACGCCTGCGAGCGTTTGAAAGAAGAGATCCCAAGACAGATGTTCAAGATTGCCATACAAGCTGCAATTGGAGGTAATGTTGTTGCACGAACCAATATTTCCGCTCTAAGGAAAGATGTAACGGCAAAATGTTACGGTGGCGATATCTCCCGCAAAAGGAAATTGCTGGAAAAACAGAAAGCTGGAAAAAAAAGGATGAAAACTGTTGGCAATGTGGAGATTCCACAGCGGGCATTTCTCGCAGTACTCAAGTCCGATCAATAAGAAAACAGACCGAGCCGCTATTCTGCGCTCCTGCGAATACATGCCCAAAAGATCTTAGGGTCGCGGAAAATAATAAATATCCTAAATTGTATAGGATATCGGTTCGGTAACGTCGTCGCATCAATGGTTCCATATAGGCTGTATTGAGCCATTGACGAGACAACGTTACCGAGTTGAGAGACAAGTGAGATTGGATACTTTATTTTTTCCGTGACCCTTAAGATAGTACAGAGTTACTTCGTACCCTGATACAGCGAACAACCTGAAGGGATTGCCCCACCTGCACATTATTCCTGGTGTTTACTGGAAAAACCTTCCACTACCCTGGTTAGTATTTCTTTGAGTTCCGTGCACCCTTGCCCCGACTTTGAAGAAAACAGAATTCGCTCAGTAGCATGGATATTAAAGCCCGCATCAAGACTGGCAGCATTTTTTATCTGCTTGTTTCTTGGCAGCTTGTCAGCTTTAGTGTAGACCAACAGATGCGGAACACCTAAATACTTAAGCCAGTCAACGAGATCTCGGTCCAGTTTTTTAACCTCATGGCGAAGATCGACAATCACCACCACCAGCGCCAGTGACTCCCTGGTTTCCACATAGTTGCTGATAAGCCTCTGCCAGGTATTTTGCATATCCCTGGATACTTTTGCGTATCCATAACCCGGCAAATCTACCAAATACAGTGAATTATCCACTGAAAAAAAATTCAGACTCCTGGTTTTACCCGGCTTTGCACTGGTCTTGACCAGGTTGCTTCTATTTACAAGCCGATTAATCAGGCTGGATTTGCCAACATTCGACCTGCCGGCAAAGGCTATGTCGGGAATGATATCCGGTGGTAATTGTTTGAGACTGTGCACAGCATCAAGAAATGCCACCGAATTAAAATGAATGGTCGCCATGGGTGCAACTCTAACAGATTATATGCATCAAAAATCAATGGATGGGGTCTGCCTGCATCATACTCGTTGCTTCTCGCTGAGTACATGTCTGCAATACCTTTGTATTGCAGACATTATTGATGAGTCCATAGCCCCTGTTTCAGAACAGACCCTAGATTACTTTATTCAAAGAATACTCAATTATTCCCTCGGCACCGGCATCTTTAAGCTTGGGAACAAGATCCCGAACTTGATGTTGTGATATAACGGTTTCAAGAGAGAACCAATCCTGTTTATACAGTTTAGCTACAGTTGGCGCATTCAAACTGGGTAACAATGTGATAATCTCTTCAAGGCTGGTCTCCGGTACATTCATTTTAACCCCGACAATTCGATCTGCACGCAAAGCACCTTCAAGCAACATGACAATATTATCTATTTTTTTGCGTTTCCATGGATCAGCAAGGGCAGATTTGTTGGCAATGAGTTGCACGTTAGACTGCATAAGTTCATGGATAACCCTGAGACCGTGAGCACGAATAGTAGTCTCTGTTTCTGTTACCTCAACAATTGCATCGGCTAGTCCAGATACCGCTTTGGCTTCTGTTGCCCCCCAGGAAAAGGCAATATCAACATTGATATTTTTCTCCTGGAAAAATCGTTTGGTAACATTAACAAGCTCTGTGGAGATTCTCTTCCCTTCTAGTTGTTCTATACTGGTGATCTCAGAATCGCCGGGAACAGCAATAACCCATCTGGTAGGCTTTTTACTCACTTTAGAATATACCAGGTCGGTAATTACTTCGATATCTGATTCGTTTTCTAAAGTCCAATCCTTACCTGTGATGCCCGCATCAAGCATTCCAGACTCAACATATCGTGACATTTCCTGAGGTCTGCAGATTGAGCAGGACAATTCCGTATCGTCGACCTCTGGAAAATAGTTGCGGGATTTCATTTTAATCTGCCATCCCGACTTATCAAAAAGTTCAATGGTCGCCTCTTCAAGGCTTCCTTTGGGGATACCCAACTTCAACACACTCATTGTATTCACCTTCTTCTCAGCTAAACGTACCCAAGTACTCTTTTATTTTCCGTAAACTTTTTCAGGATCAAAAACAATTTCCTGTACAATTTCAAGTTTTTCGCCATCAACCCTGCGAAAAAAACAACTGGGGTACCCCTTATGACAGGCCGCACCGCCAAGCTGTTCAACTTTATAGATCACGGTATCATTATCGCAATCCACATATATATCTTTAATAATCTGCACATGACCGGAAGATTCACCTTTCAGCCACAGTTTATTCCTGCTTCGGCTCCAATAATGAGCTTTACCGGTCTCTAGGGTCTTCTCCCAGGCGAGCTTATTGATATAAGCAAGCATGAGAACATCTCCAGTAGCATGATCCTGAACAATGGCAGGAAGCAGGCCAAGCTCATCCTTGGAAAAATCTAACTCTATCATAACATGTAGTTCTCTTTTGCTGATAAAAGCATCATTTCAACAAGTATCTAAATAAAAGACATAGACAAACAGCACCCGCGATACGTCGCAGTGTCTCAGTCACGTGGTTTGCCTTAATAGTGTACAAACGAAATTGCCCTGGGGAAAAAAGGGTTCCCGTTTCTGTGCTGGTTTGAACGTTGCCGCTTAACAAGCAATATGCCATAAAGGTTATAGATACAGCATGTCCTTTGTTTACGCACAAATGTGAAACTATATTGCGAAGTCCTGAAGTGTATAATCAGAGCGCCAATAGTTGAGCGAGCTGATTTCTGAGAGAGTGACGTCACGGTGCCTGGAACGAGACTTGTATGCTGAACAGGCAACTTTGTCAACCCTTGTCTTACTGTGGACTATTGTAAAACACAGTAAACTTGTATACAATTGTCAGATGTAACACTTTTTCAACACTTTTACGTCAGGAACTTAAATTATGTGTCCCGTTCAATTAACAGATATAGTTTCAGTAAGTTACGTCGCACAACTTGATTCAGGTGAACTCGTGGAGCAAGCACCTGAAGACAAACCTGTACAATTACAAATCGGTTCTGGCCGCATCCTTCAGGCTGTCGAGGCATCTCTTATGGGAATGGAGCCTGGGGAAATAAGAAGAGTGCGGATTCTTGAAGAAGACGCATACGGTCCCCATCACGATTCGCTTGTACAAGAAGTGCCCCGGAGCACGTTTGGTGAAAACATGGAACCTAAACCTGGAATGATCCTCTCCCTGACCTATGAAAAAGACGGGGAAAAACATCAAATACCCGCCACTGTAATTGAAAGTGATTCGCAGAAGGTAAAGGTTGATTACAATCATCCTCTCGCAGGCAAGGCCATCACCTATACCGTAAAACTTCACGCCATCGGAAACTGATTTGACCAATAGGGCTGCACTCCACACCAGCCCATCATTATCAGTTACGCTCAGTTCACGCCCTTGCAATGGGTACTTGCAGTAGTGTCGGCGCTTACCCATTGCAAGGAGTTGTACCAACAGCCATAAGCCGCTTTTCATCACCCGATATCCTGTAACCTGCCTGAACCGATGATAGGCAGGCCCGATGTTCCAGCCTTCTCCTGATGTAGAAAAAATTACTGTACAATCATCATCCGTTACGTACAATACTTATAAAGTCAGCAAACTGGAGAAGATCTAAGGATATGATATCCGGAAAGATCACCTCTTAGCTTTTTCCCTCGCTCTTATGCGTATGCACAATTTGGCACTTTAGGAGATAGTGTATGTCTTTCGAAGATGATGAAATCTTGCAAGGGTTTATTGAAGAATCATTGGAACATCTGGCGGACATTGAAAATGACCTACTCGCCATAGAAGAGGGGGGAGCCAATATCGATGTCGAGCTCGTAAACAAGGTGTTCAGAGCTGCCCATTCCATAAAGGGTGGCGCTGGTTTTATGGGGTTAAGCGTAATCCAGGATCTTGCGCATGCCGCAGAAAATGTTCTGGGCCTGATTCGCAGCGAGAAGCTTATTCCCACACCTGATATCGTTAACGCGTTGTTGCTGGCCTCTGATCAACTGCAGCAGCTCATAGAAGATGTAGCCAACAGTAATTCCGCAGACATCTCTGCAAATGTAACTGTGCTTAATCAGATATATGAAAGTGGAGAATCTCCCAAATCAGCGGAAAAGAAGCCTAGACAGGCCAAAGAATCCCCTCCCGCGCCTGAGGTCACCAGTGAACCAGCTGCAACCGCAGAAGAAGAACCTGCAGATAAGGGGCAGCACGTTCCAGAAGAGTCGTCAACACCAGTTATAGAAGAAAGTGCACCTTCTCCTGAACCGGAACCTGTTTTTGAACCAGAACCGGACCCAGAACCAGAACCGGAAATAGATACCCTGAATGTGGTTCAGGATAAATCACCGGCAAAGAGATCAACGCCAAAAGCTGAAACCTCGATCAGGGTTACCGTCAGCCTGTTGGATCAGTTAATGAATCTCGCTGGAGAACTGGTCCTTTCTCGTAACCAACTACTCCAAACCATTACATCCGGCGATGTACGTAACGCTGAAGCAGTTGGGCAACGGATCGACCTTGTGACTTCTGAACTTCAGGAAGCTATCATGCTGACCCGAATGCAGCCCATAGGAAATGTTTTCAATAAATTTCCAAGAGTAGTCAGGGACCTCTCCAAAAAGCTCGGAAAACAGATTGACCTGACCATTGTAGGGAAAGATGTTGAACTCGATAAAACCATTATTGAAGCAATCAATGACCCCCTGACCCACCTGGTTCGCAACTCTGTGGATCATGGAGTTGAAACACCCGATATCCGTAAATCCAAAGGCAAGGATGCAAAGGGCCTCATTGTTTTAAAAGCTTTTCATGCAGCTGGACAGGTTGTTATAGAAATTAGTGATGACGGTAGAGGAATAGATGGCGACAGGATAGCAGACACTGCGGTAAAAAAAGGCCTGATCACACAGGAGCAGGCTAAAGTAATGTCTGAAAAAGAGCGCATCAACCTGATATTGCTGCCTGGATTTTCAACCGCTGAAAAAATCACCGACGTCTCGGGAAGAGGTGTTGGGATGGATGTTGTGAAAACCAATCTCGATCAGCTTGGTGGGTCGATTGAGATTGAATCTGAAGTGGGCAGAGGCTCCACCATCAGCATTAAACTTCCACTCACACTGGCTATTATCCCGTGCCAGATTATTATGACAGGTGGCGAACGGTACGCAATACCACAAGTCAACCTTGAAGAGTTGCTTCGTATACCTGCCTCACGGATCAAAGATCGCGTAGAACGGGTTGGTGATGCCGAAGTAGTACGCCTGCGAGGGAATTTACTTCCATTGATACGCATGTCTGATGTTTTTGACATCGAACGTACCTACTATGATTATCAAGAAGAATCTTTCAAACCGGACAGACGTGAAAATGTAGCAGACCGAAGATCCAAATCCACTCCACTTTTCAGAGAGAAAGATACACAACCTGAACCTGAGCAGGAAAAAACAGGAGAAGAGCAACGCTCGCAAAACAGAAGACGCAGCCCGTCAAGTGCTCTGAATATAGTCGTAGTTTCCACAGGAGCCATGAAATATGGTCTTATAGTGGACAGACTCCACGATTCGGAAGAAATTGTTATCAAGCCGCTCGGCCGTCACCTGCAACAGTGCCAGGGATACGCAGGTGCAACCATAATGGGCGATGGCCGTATTGCACTGATCCTCGATGTAAGCAGTATTGCGCGCATGGCCGGACTCACTTCCCTCGAAGGCTCTGAAAGGGCAAATGAGCTTGCCGAAGCTGCGAAGGACGCCATAACCAAAACCCGTGATAAACAAGCCCTTCTAACGTTTTCGAGCTCCCCTCAAGAGCATTTTGGAGTGCCCCTCAACCAGGTCGAGCGTGTTGAGAAAATCAAATACAATGATGTTGAAGAGGTCGGGGGCAGACGAGTCATGCAGTATCGCGGGGGTAGTTTACCGCTTGTCAGCATAGACGAAGTTGCAATGGTTCAGCCACTGCCAGACCAGGAAGATCTCCTGGTTATAGTCTTTCACCTGGCAGGAAAAGATATAGGACTGCTTGCAACCGGCCCCATAGATGCCATTGAAATATCGGCTGATATAGATGAAATCACACTACAGCAAACCGGTATCATGGGTTCTGCCATTATTGGTGGAAAAACCACCATGCTGGTAGATATTTTTGAAATCGTACAAACAGTCAACCCCCAGTGGTTTGAAGATCAGGCTGTTGGCACCTCTTATGACGAGGATG
This sequence comes from Desulfogranum japonicum DSM 18378, assembly GCF_000429945.1. GTDB lineage: Bacteria > Desulfobacterota > Desulfobulbia > Desulfobulbales > Desulfobulbaceae > Desulfogranum > Desulfogranum japonicum. The sequence goes on from NZ_AUCV01000002.1 coordinate 221,211, forward strand.
CACCGGTTCCGACGATTCTTATCGTCGAAGATTCCAACTTTTTCCGCAATCAGGTCAAAGGATATATGGAAGAGGCAGGATTCAACGTCATAGAAGCCGAGGATGGCGTTGACGCTTGGCAAATGCTAGAGGAATTCTTTGCGGAAATAGCCATGGTCGTAACAGACATTGAAATGCCTAACATGGATGGTTTTGAATTAACAGAAAAAATCAAAACCCACCCAACATATTCCGCCCTGCCCGTCATAGCCCTGACAACTTTGGCAGCTGACGAGGATATTGCCCGAGGCAAACGAGTTGGGGTTAATGAATATCACATAAAACTTGATAAAGAGCGCCTTATGGAATCCGTTCACCGGTATGCAAAGGAAAGCATGCCCTCAGGTAGATAACTGCCTGCCGAACCAGTCTTTTCGACTCGTAGCCGTTTCGATGAGACTGGTTAAACTTTCAGCTAATCGCTTAGAAATACCGGTACAAATACAGACTATGGTTCACCAGGTATTGAACCCTAACGAATAACCAAGCGGAAGTCGCAACTGCTTTTGAAGCTGGCATTGAAAGATAAACTTATCAGTATGAGCAACATTACGTATCTCTATTCCTGTTTATCTCTTAAAATATAATAGGGTAGATATATAATTGTGTGGAGATAAAAGTATGAATGAAACCAAGGTGAACAAGACGGTTATCGAGTTGGCGACCTTTTATGTAGGCGATGCCTTGTGCGGCATGGATATCCTGAAGGTACAGGAAATAAACAAGCTCATGGAAATGACCAAGGTCCCTCAGGCACCAGAATATGTTCTGGGTATCCTGAATCTTCGGGGTCAGATCGTGACTATCATTGATCTTCGTAGAAAATTAGGATTGGGTACCACCAATCTAGGCAACGATCCTAGAAATATCATTGTCAATGCACCAGGAGAGCACATTGGTCTGCTGGTAAAAAGCATCAGTGATGTTGTCATGGCAGATCCTGATAAAATTGAACCTGCACCGGCAAATATGAGTGGAATACAGGGAACCTTCTTTACGGGCGTATATAAAACAGAAAATAAACTTATCGGTATTCTGGATACAAAAGAAGTACTTCGTCTGGAAACCGAAAATATAAACAGAGTGTAAACTTGCTATAGAATTTCTCCATGCTCAAAAAGAATATCAAAGTTCTGGTCGTTGACGATACAATCGTATATCGCAAAGCTGTCAGTGACATTCTCCAGGAGATTCCTGGGGTTGAAGTTGTCGGCGTTGCCCATAACGGTCAAATCGCAGTTTCCAAAATAAAAGCCCTCAAACCTGATTTGCTTACCCTGGATATTGAAATGCCGCAAATGAATGGGATTGAGGTTTTGCAGTATCTGCAGAAAAACGCTCCTGAAATTTCTGCTATCATGGTCTCTACGCTTACCTCAGAAGGTGGAGATATGACTATGAAAGCCTTGGAGCTAGGAGCGTATGACTTTATACTTAAACCAACCTCGACAAATATTACTGAAAGCAAAAAGTATTTACGTGAAAACCTTTCACCTCTGATAAAAGCATTCCAGACAGGCAGAACCGCCATAGGTTCAATCCAAGCTACAAGAACACCGATCGGCAGAAGCATAACCAATGGATTCACAGGTTCACCTTACAGCCAAAACGGCAAATTCGTAAAAGAATCGCAACCGGCTTCTCCTGTCAAACGAAAAGGGAAATCGGAAATCATAACCATTGGCATATCGACTGGTGGCCCCAATGCCCTCGCAAAGATGATGCCCATGCTCCCGAAAGATATAGGTGTACCCATTCTCATAGTTCAACATATGCCACCTGTATTCACAAAATCCCTGGCAAACAGTTTGAACCAAAAATGTGCCATACAGGTTAAAGAGGCAGAGGACAGGGAACCTATCAGAGCTAATACCGCTTATATAGCGCCCGGAGGTAAGCAGATGAAACTGGTAGCGGCTCATGATGGCACGAACCGACTGATAAAACTAACAAACGATCCACCGGAAAATTCTTGCAAGCCTTCAGCTGACTACCTTTTTCGATCAATAGGTGACTACTATGTAGGAAGAACCACTGCAGTTATCATGACCGGTATGGGATCTGATGGCACCAAAGGATTACAAGTTCTGAAACAAAAAGGAGCATTTATCATTGGCCAGGATGAAGCCTCCTGTGTTGTTTACGGTATGCCTAAGGCACCTGCTGAACTTGGACTCCTGGACCGTGTCGTTCCTCTGGAAAAAATAGCTGATGCAATTATTCAGTCAGTTCGATAGGCACCAACAATACCTATCACACATGGCCTTGCATAGAAGCATATGGTATGTACACATCAAGCAGATAAACCCATTACCACCCAGACCTGATGCTTAAGATCAAACCGGAAGAAATAAAGACAATTACCCAATATATCTACGATATATCCGGTATTCATCTTGACGCAAGCAAAAAATATCTTCTTGAAACGCGTCTTAACAGCATTGCAGAACAGCAAAACTGCGCCAGCTATCAGGACCTATATAGAAAGGCGAAGGCTGATAGAAGCCAGAAACTTGAACGTCAAATCATAGATGCAATTTCAACTAACGAAACGCTCTTCTTTCGTGATACAGGACCTTTTGAATTGCTTAGACATAAAATTTTCCCTGAGTTGATAGACAATCGCACCCCAAAGGTTCCAACGTTAAAAACCAACCTCCGTATATGGAGTGCAGCTTGTTCAACTGGTCAGGAAATCTATTCGGTGGCTATTGTTTTAAAAGAACTTCTTGGGGATCTCTCTAAATATTCTATCAAACTCATGGGTACTGATATTTCAGATGCCGCCATTTCACAGGCTAGCAATGCCAGATATAATAAATTTGAAATAGAGAGAGGACTAAGTAAGGATAAACTCACAAAATATTTCACTACATCAGGAAGTCATTGGAAAGTCAAAGATGACATTCGAGCCATGGCTACATTTCGTAAAATCAATTTGATGCAGCCGTTCACCGGTATCGGTAAATTTGATATTATTCTGTGTAGAAACGTAGCTATCTACTTCACCCTTGAAGACCGAAAAAAACTGTTCAATAAATTAGCAAACGCTCTTGAGCCTGATGGCTATCTTATTATTGGATCAACAGAATCATTAACCGGGGTATGTCCGAGATTTGTCCCCAAAAGACATTTACGGTTTCTCTTTTATCAATTGAAATAAACTTAACCATTGATTTAAAACTACCTCAATTTATTCAACAGGTATGAGGTTGAGGACTTACAATGCAAAACATGAAAATACTGATTGCTGACGATGACCCTGTAATCAGAAGATTATTTGAAAGTAGACTGACAAAACAAGGCTATGATGTCACTGTCGTTGAAGACGGTGTTTCAGCTGCCCGTCTTTTGGATAAAACTGCATTTGACGTTATCATTACAGATCTTGTTATGCCTGGTGATGTCGGAGGATTGGAACTCCTGCAAATAGCAAAGGAAAGCAGTGTCGGCACAGAGGTGATAGTTATCACAGCCCATTCTTCCATTGACACCGCCGTCGACGCCATGAAGAAAGGCGCCGTGGATTACCTGGAAAAACCAATTAATTTTGATGAGCTGTTTCTTCGTCTGGGTAAAATTCAGGAAGTCAGAACTCTCGTGAAAAATGCAGGAGACCTGAGAGAAGCAATGGATGTAACGGAGCACGCAGCTTCATCTACCATTCAAAACCTTGAGATTACCTGCGGTGATTTGCAAATAAAGATGGAACGCGTTAAAGATGCCCTTGAAGATATAAACCTTGATGATAAAGAGCGAGTTGATAAGGCTCTACAGATCATTTACAAGTAACAAGAGTATTGGAGTTCCTCCTCAATGAATTCAGACGTACCGTTATCCGATTTACTTGCCACTATTGCAACCTTGCGTGGGGAGCAAGGTTGTCCATGGGATAAAAAACAGACTCCTCAGTCCCTGAAGAAATACCTTTTGGAAGAATGCCGTGAGCTTGCTGAAGCCATTGATAATGATGACCAGGGCAATATCTGCGAAGAAATAGGCGACATGTATTTTATACTTGGAATGTTGTCGACCATGTATGCTGAAGCAGGAATTTTCCCACTGGATATGCCGCTCAAAAAGATTAACGAAAAAATGATTCGCCGTCACCCCCACGTATTTGCCGGAACCTCCTACAACAGCGAAGAAGACCTGTGTAGGCAATGGGAAACCATTAAAAGTGGCGAAAAATAGGTCAACTTCAATTAGCTCTTGACTTCATGCCAGTCCTTTTGTAAATAATTTACCCTTCAACATAACCTTCTCGCTCTCATCATAGGGATTAGAAGCGAGGGCCATTATTGACCAAGAGGAGGAATCATGCGTCATTACGAGACCACCTATATACTGCGCCCAAATCTCGGCGAAGACCAATTCAACGAAATTATTGAGCGTACAAATGCGCTTATCACCAACGATGGAGGAGAAATTATATCCCTGGATCGTTGGGGTATGAAAAGACTCGCATATGAAATCAAAAAAGAAATTCAAGGGTACTATGTTTATGTAAACTATGCTGCACCCGGCACCACAATCGAAGAGCTTGAACGTATCTTTAGAATTGATGATCGTCTGCTTCGCTTTCTCACTGTAAAACTCAATGATGCCATGGATGAAGCTGCAATTGCTGAGGAGAGGGAAAGACTCGCTCAGAAAGCTGCTGCCAAACAGGCCGCTGAAGATGAAGAAGCATCTGATGAAGATGCCGACGACGATTCAGATGATATGGATGATGACTCATCTGAAGAAGAATAAGCTACAGGAACCCGAACAGCTATCGAATTGAAGGAGTTTACTTATGGCACACCCTAAAAGAGTTTTTTCCAGACGTCGTGTTTGCAGATTCTGCACAGACAAAGAAATCACCATTGACTATAAAGATCCAAAGACTTTAAAAGGTTTTCTTACAGAACGTGGTAAAATTATTCCTCGACGAATCTATGGAACCTGTGCAAGCCATCAGCGTCAACTGACTGAAGCTGTTAAGAGAGCTCGTCAGCTCGCGTTGCTGCCTTATTCAGGAAATACCCAGTTCTAAGCGAGATTTTACATACCTTTTTCACCTTACGAAGCAGGTATTGAATAACCGTTCATAACGGCGGGGATGTCTTTTGATCTCCGCCATATATAACAGAACACAATAGAATAATTACAGTCTGAACGTAGCAATTTCATATTCGTTCTACGAACAGGCTGTACCGTATAGCAGAGAGGAAGCCATCCATGGAGATCATACTCAAAGAAACTATTGATACTCTCGGCCAAGAAGGAGAGATCGTCAAAGTTAAGCCTGGATATGCCCGTAACTACCTTATTCCACAAAAAAAGGCAGTCCTGGTTACTGACGAGAATCTTGCATCGCTTGAAGCTGAGAAACAAGCGATCGCGGATCGTCTTGAAGCAGAGCGAAAAGAAACCGAAAAAATGTCTGCAAAACTTGCAGGTAAGGTTTTAGTTATTCAAAAACGTGTTGGTGACGAAAACCGTTTGTTTGGTTCTGTCACCACCGCTGAGATTGCAGAAGCCCTGGAAAAAGAAGGGGTGCAGATTGATAAAAAAGTTATTCTGCTTAAAACTGCGATTAAAGCCATTGGCGAATACACAATATCTGTGAAGGTCGGCTATCAGACTACTGCAGACATTAAAGTTCAGGTTGTCCCCGAACAGCTTGAAAAAGCGGCATCCTAACAGGAAATATGCCTGTATACAGTAGCATGGTAGCTAAAGCGTATAACGCTTTGATAGCGTTAAAGCAGATATTTTCATGTGCCTTTACAAAATATAAGCACAGAGGATAATTGCGCTTGGTCGCGTTTTCTTAAGGGGGTAAAAGTTAAGCAAAGCCTTTTTTACTCCAAGCTTTTGAACCAGCAAACGTGACTTCCATGTTGCAGTTAATCCTTGTTCAGGGTTACTTACAGATGCCTTTTCTCATTGAGAAAAGGCATTTGTATTTTCAACGTGCATAAAAAGAGGAACTCAGTATATATTGAATGCCTGTCCATTTTTTACCTGATTATAATGAGTTCTGATTTAAGTTAGTCCATTTCGCATCTTGCGAAAAGGTTTTATAAAAATTCGGTTTTTCCTAATATATCATGAGAGATCCGGGCTCACCTATACAAGCCGTCACAGCACAACCGCCTGCACCTTCCTCCCGGATGCTGCCACCACAAAATCTCGAAGCTGAGCAAGCTGTACTCGGGACGGTCCTGTTGCAGGATAAAGCACTTTTGAAAATTGTAGAAATTCTTGAACCAAGGGATTTCTATCGCCAGGCACATCAAACCATTTTTTCTGCAATGGTTCTGCTTTTTGAAAAAGGCGAACCCCATGATCTTATCACAGTAACAAGTCTGCTCAACGATCAGAACAAGCTCGAAGAAATAGGTGGTGCAGGGTATCTTGCCTCATTAACGGACATTATCCCCTTTTCCGGCACCCTTGTCCATCATGCTCAAATAATAAGAAAAAAATCCGTTCTGCGCAGGCTCATCAAAACCACATCTGAGGTTGCTGCCCGTTGTTATGACACCCAGGATGATATTGATTCGCTTGTCGATGAGGCTGAACGAACCATCTTTGAAATTGCTCAATCCAAAAGCGGCCAAGGCTTTCAGCCTATGTCCTCAATCGTTCCAAAGGCCTTTGACCGTATAACAAAATTATTTGATCGCCAGGAGCATATTACAGGTGTCGCCACAGGCTATGAAGAACTTGATCGAATGACAGCAGGCATGCAGCCCGCTGATATGATCGTTCTTGCAGCCCGTCCATCAATGGGAAAAACAGCCCTGGCCTTGAACATTGTGCAACATGCGGCACTGGTAGAAAAAACTCCTGTTGCAGTGTTTTCCCTGGAGATGTCTATGGAATCTCTAGCGCTACGTATGCTTTGTTCCATAGGCCGCGTAGACTCGCAGCGCATGCGTACAGGGAGGCTTCTTGACTCAGATTGGCCCAAACTTACCAGAGCCACAGGCATGCTTGCTGAATCCAAAATCTTCATTGATGATACCGCAGGTATTACCATACTTGAAATGCGGGCCAAGGCAAGACGCCTTAAATCAGAACATGATATCGGTATGGTCGTGATTGACTACCTTCAACTCATGCAGGGGAAGAGCGGTGTAGAGAACAGAGCACAGGAAATTTCAGATATTTCACGCTCGCTGAAAGCCATGGCCAAGGAGCTTGATGTACCGGTAATAGCATTATCTCAGCTGAATCGAAGCCTGGAAAACAGAACAGATAAACGGCCACAACTCGCGGATCTCCGTGAATCTGGGGCAATCGAACAGGATGCTGACGTAATCATGTTCATTTATAGAGATGAAGTGTATAACAAAGCAGAAGACAATCCCAATAAGGGAATAGCCGAGCTCATTGTCGGCAAACAGCGAAATGGCCCAACCGGGACGGTAAAACTTACTTTCCTCGGTCAGTATACGACCTTTGAAACATACACGAATCTCACACCACCGCCGCATGACTTTCATTAATAAAACTGTTATTTAGGTTAATCAACACATTCATCACACACACCCCCATGGATATACAAGAAAAATACGATTTTCAGCGCATTGAAAACAAATGGCAACAACGTTGGGAAGAAACGAAACCGTACAAAACACATCACAATGATACCCGTGATAAATACTATGTTCTCGAAATGTTTCCTTACCCTTCGGGACGTATCCATATGGGGCACGTGCGGAACTATAGTATTGGTGATGTCATTGCCCGTTACAAAAGGCTTCAGGGGATGAATGTCCTACATCCCATGGGATGGGACGCATTTGGCCTGCCCGCCGAAAACGCTGCCATGAAGCATGGAGTTCACCCTGCATCCTGGACCTATGACAACATTGATTACATGCGCAATCAACTCAAAGCCATGGGACTCAGTTACGACTGGGATCGGGAACTCGCCACCTGCAACCCCAAATATTATAAATGGGAGCAATTGGTTTTCCTGAAAATGCTTGAAAAAGGTCTGATATACAGAAAGGAAACCACTGTCAACTGGTGTGATGACTGTCAGACCGTGCTTGCCAGGGAACAGGTTATTGATGGAGCTTGCTGGCGCTGTGATCAGCCCGTTTTTCCAAAAACCATGCATGGCTGGTTTTTTAAAATTACCGATTATGCCGATGAACTGCTCGATGATTTAGACAAGCTCACAGGATGGCCTGAAAAAGTCGTTACCATGCAACGTAACTGGATAGGCAAATCCACCGGTCTCGCCTGTGACTTTCAAATAGACGGCATGGATGATTCCATTACCATCTTTACCACCAGACCTGACACCATTCATGGTGTTACCTTTATGTCCCTTGCAGTTGAGCATCCACTTGTCTCAAAACTCATTGCAGGTGGAAAACATGAGCAAGAGGTCAATGCATTCATTGAAACCACCATTCTGGAAAAACAGCGCTCAAGCGTTGATCATGAACCAGAAAAAAAGGGCGTTTTCACAGGACAGTATTGCATTAACCCCTTCACCGGTGACAAAGTACCTATATATGTGGCCAATTTTGTTTTGATGGAATATGGGACAGGCGCAGTTATGGCCGTTCCCGCCCATGATCAACGGGATTTCGAATTTGCACGCAATTATTCATTGCCCATTCGAGTGGTGGTACAACCTGATAACAAAGAGCTTGATCCTGATACCATGGAAGAAGCCAGTACAGAACCTGGGGTACTGGTAAGTTCCGGCAAATTTGACGGAATTGACTCTGAACGGGCTAAACAGCAAATAATAGCCCATGCCCAGGAACACGGTTTTGGTAAGCCACATATTACTTATCGCCTTCGGGACTGGGGTATTTCAAGGCAACGCTACTGGGGTGCTCCAATTCCCATTATTCACTGCGAAGATTGCGGCATTGTACCTGTCCCGGAAAATGAACTTCCTGTCGTGCTTCCGGGCACCGGCGACACAAATGGTAATCATGCGCCCTTGCATCAACAGGAAGATTTTTACACGACGACCTGCCCCAAATGTGGTAAACCGGCAAAAAGAGAAACAGATACCATGGACACCTTTGTTGAATCATCCTGGTATTTTATACGATACACAGACCCTCGATTTACCGAGGGACCTGTTGAACCACAGGCTGCCAAATACTGGTTGTCCGTTGACCAGTACATTGGTGGTGTCGAACATGCAATTCTTCACCTGCTCTATTCCCGCTTCTTTACCAAGGTTTTACGGGATTTAGGCTATGTATCCGTTGATGAGCCATTTACCAACCTGCTTACCCAGGGAATGGTGATCAAAGATGGATCCAAGATGTCAAAATCCAAGGGTAATGTAGTTGATCCCAATGAACTGATCGACCAATTCGGGGCAGATACGGTACGTCTTTTTTCTTTGTTTGCTGCTCCTCCCGAGCGTGACCTTGACTGGAATCCACAAGGTGTGGAAGGTGCTTCACGATTTCTGAATCGCGTGTATCGCCTGGTGGTCCAGCAACAACAATGTTTCAACGAAGAAAATAGTGTCAAGGTTGATGAGTTGGATGAAACCTCCAAACAGCTGTTTCGAAAAACACATCAGACCATAGCCCGAGTTACTGACAGCATTGAAGCAAACTTTCACTTTAACACCGCTATCTCCGGTATTATGGAGTTGGTAAATCTCTTGAATGCTTCGCTCAACGACGCCAAAAAACTCCATAATGGAGTTATCCGGGAGACCTTGGAGACGGTACTCATCCTTCTTTTTCCTATGGTCCCTCATTTCTGCGAAGAGCTTTGGGAACAGACCGGACATCCACATACCTTAGATCATGCAAGGTGGCCCGTTTATAATAAGGAAGTCGCCAAAGAGGAAGAACTGACTATAGTAGTCCAGATAAATGGGAAAGTAAGAGCCAAACTCCAGGTACCAGCCGAAATCAGCGATGCAGAGCTTGAACAGCAGGCCCTCGCCAATGAACGTACTCGCTCCTTTCTTGGTGAAAGAATACCAAAAAAAGTTATTGTGGTTAAAAAGAAACTTGTTAATATTGTCGGCTAGGAGTCCGTCGGAAAACTGTTATTGTTTCTCAGGTCAAGGCATTTTCAGGAAATCAAGCCCATCCATATAGCTGATATTCTGAAGATTAACTTTTGAAGAGAAGACAGATCTCTGCCCAAAAGGCTATTTATTGACAGGCACCGGCTAACTGGTGTCTCTCAGAGAGCAGTTTTTCCGGTTCCATGTTTTCCTCCGCACCAGGCGGAATCCAAAATTTTGACATGGAAATATAAAACTCTCTTTGCCTGGCAAGTATAATACCTTGGTATAGGCAGTTCAAGTGCATCACAGTGTTCCGTTCAGACAGTCCTGACTATTCAGTTTACTGTTTGGGAACACCGCTAAACAATACCGGGAAAGCCATTGAGTAATGTTGGCCTACCTCCGGTTTTAAATGTTATTTCACCCCAGGACCTTAATAAGGAGAATACGCGTGACCATCCATCGATTGCAGATATGTCTGTTTGCGTTGATTACACTTTGTCTAACCAGCTGCAGTGCGTACTACTTTCCTCACGTCTACCATGGTCCGGAACGTACCATTTATATGCCAACCTGGCAAAACCGCACGAACAAACTCGGCCTTGATGCAAAAATCTACCAGGAGCTCTCTCGCTGGTTCAGGAAGGCAGACTCCGTCAACTTGACTAAAGATCGTGAAAGTGCTGACCTCATTCTTGCAGGCGAAATTAATTACATAGAATTACCAAGTGTTTCATGGGATGGAAGTGGCTCTGCTACAGATGTCAAAGTGAGACTGGGTGTCCGTTATGTCCTTAAGGATATACAATCAGGTGAAATCCTCTGGGAAAAACCAAAAGAAATCTGGACTGAAGATTACACTTCGTCAACCATCAATGCTGCAGTTGAAGACGAAGCACTTGATGAAATTGTTAGCGATCTGTCTGAGTCGATTTATCTGGGTATCCTGAAAAGACTACGCGATCAGGATAAAAAGCAAGTTCAGGAATCGGCTGTTACGCCAGCAGAATAATCATCTATCCAAGCAATATACGTGCGGGCACTGCAGCAAACGTACTGTAGTGCCCTTTTCTTTTGTTGACCTCATGACTACCACTCCCCTTTCGATTGGCTCATTACGCCTTGATTCATTTTATATCCTTGCTCCCCTTGCCGGGTATACGGATCTTGCATTTCGTTTACTGTGCCGTGAATACGGCGCCGGACTCGTTTTTTCCGAAATGATAAGCTGTCACGGACTTGTCTATGGACAAAAAAATACCCTTGTCCTCTTGGAAAGTCATCCAGCGGAACGACCGTTCGGTATCCAACTCTTTGGGGCTGATCCTGAAGTCATGGGAAAAGCGGCAGCTATAGCTTCACAGCACCCAGCGGATCTGCTGGATATCAATATGGGGTGCCCTGTACGTAAGGTCACGAAGCGAGGTTCAGGTTCTGCACTCATGAAAACACCGGATCTGGCGCGACAAATTATCCAATCTGTGTGTGCCAATACCCACCTGCCTGTTACGGTTAAAATCAGAACAGGATGGACCCACGAAACAATTAATGCTGTTGCATTCGCGCAGATGGCTCAAGAAGCAGGAGCTTCAGCTATTACAGTTCATGGAAGAACATGGTCCATGGGATTTTCCGGTGAGGCAGATTGGGATATTATTGCTCAGGTCAAGCAGGCAGTTACCATCCCTGTCATTGGTAACGGTGATGTGCTCAGTTATCAAGAGGGATTAGAGAAAAAAGAAAAAACCGGTTGTGATGGTATAATGATTGGTAGAGGGGCTTTAGGAAACCCATGGGTCTTTTCTCCTTCCGGAAGGCCAGATTCCCTTGAATTGCGCTTGCAGGCACTGTTTCGCTACATGGAACTGGCTACAGAATTTATGCCAACTCAAAAAATGCTGTTTCGCATTAAAAACCACGCGTCCCGATATTTTTCAGAACTCCATGGAGCTGGAGCAATACGGAAGGAAATTAATCAATGTGCCACCTGTGAGGATTTATGTAGGTTCTTTAAGCGTATAGCTCAGACAGGCAACACAGAACTCATGTAAAGGATGCTGTGCTTTGTTGTATTTCTCAAGGCATGGCGGGCTCAAAGGTTGCAGACGCCTCCTGCTCTATTTTTTCAATTTTGTTATAAATTTCCACAGATAAAGCCTGGGCTTTATTTAACTCCTCCCAACTCATTTCTGCCATCAAACCATTGCGGGCCAACTGGGCACCTGTATTGCCACGACTGGCTGCCAGAGAGTACCATGCATAGCCTGTAGCCCTGTCCACTGAAGTTCCTGCCCCTGTGGCGTACATAAGGCCAACATTGTACATGGCCATATTATCTCCTTTCAGCGCAGCAGCGGTGTACAAGGAAAGTGCTTTTTTTAAATCCTGCGTCCCGGCCAGACCGTGATAATATATATAGGCCAGATCATTCAACGCATTCAGACGCCCGGCATCTGATGCTGAAGTAAGCCATTTTTTGGCTTCCTGATAATTTTGGGGCACGCCATCTCCGCGCAAGTACATTCGCCCAAGAATGTCCATAGATTCTGGAGTTACCTTGCCTTGCCTGGCAGCTTTCAATAACCACTTAAAAGCCTCGCGTGCGTTAGGATCCGTACCTAATCCTTTATAGAGCATACCACCGGAAATATATTGAGCTTCTGCGTCTCCCAGGTTTGCGGCCTGAAGATATAATCGCAAGGCTTTTGCATAATTTACCGGCCTGCCTTTGCCGACATAATGCTTGTACGCTTCAACCTTGAACCTGGTAGCCTGCTCAATCGTACTTTGCGCATCTGAACTTACCACATTGCCCAAGCTGATCATCAGCAGCACAGGCAATATCTTTGGTAACATTTTCAGCAGTAGCCTCATAGATTCCCCCAAATACTTACAGCAAAATATTACAATCATCTTCTTCAGTATATTTCATGGCCGGTACCTGTGCATAAACACCTTATTCAGGTTCAAGGACTGGGAAGCGACCTCCCTGGTTGATCCCATACATTGGGCCGACTCATATCCCTGCAAAAGGTTCATTATGAAGTAAGACCACGGTAAATCTCAGGCATCAATGCGGGTAACCGTTGAATATTATCTACAAATATATAATTAGCCGGCCCATACATATATGCCATATAATCTTGCGCATGCTTGTCTATGGTGATACCAAAAGGATGAATGCCTGCTGCCTTTGCTTCAAACAGTGCATGACGAGTATCTTCAATGGCATAATCTCCTTTATAGTCATCATAATCTTCAGGTTTACCATCAGTAAGCAAAATCATGAGTTTCAGGCGGGCCTCTACACCAGCCAACAGAGATGTGGTATGACGAATGGCAGGTGCCATGCGGGTATATTCTTTAGGACCAATTGCAGCAATACGTTCCCTGACTTTAACAGAATATGGTTCCTGAATGCCCTTTACAGGATACATTTCACAACGCAAACGCCTCATACCTGAAAATCCATAGATTGCATATCGATCATCCAGCATTTCCATAGCTTCACAAATCAGAACCAATGCTTCTTTGATTGAACGTCCCACCCATCCTTCGGTGGAGTTGGACATATCAACGAGAAAATACACAGCAATATCTCTTTCATCACGTTGTAAACGGATAAAGACTCTGTCTGACGGGGGATATCCTGCCTGTCTATCGGCAATGGCTTCAATCAGTGCGTCCACATCAATGTCATCACCATCGCGCTGACGTCTGACAAATCTTTCAACTGTCTGTAATTGTTCAAACTGATAACGTAAGCGATAAATATGTCCCTGGTATTTTTCAAGTGTATCAGAGATAAAGGTTGAACTCACAGGCGCAAGCTCTTTTTCTGTGAGCACACACCAGTTTTTTCTGTACCCTTTTCTCCGGAAATCCCACTCATCATACATCATGGGTTCCTGTTTACTCTCATCACCGTCATGCGCATCCGGTCCAACGGAAGGAGCTTTTGCCATCGCTCCAGCCTTGCCTGCAGCGCTGGAGACATATTCTGTTGGCAAATGTCCGTAATCTTCCAGAATTTCTCTGGTCAATGCAGCCAACTCTTCGCTCAAAGCAACCTCTTCGTTATCAATAACAATGTGGGTAACCTCTCCTTGCTCCTGGGCTTCGTCACTCTTATGCTCCTGATTGCATAATACCATGGCTTGATCAGCCTGGCTCTGATCGCAATCCATTGCGGCTGTTTCGCCTATCGCATCATTATCGGTTTCCGGTACTACCTCCTCTTTAAGAAGAAGGGTCGCAAGAGCCTCTATAAACCGTTGTTTACGAGCTGCTTTCCGTTGAGAAATAACCTTAACGATCTTGTCAAGATCCGGTTGCCCCTGAAATAGCGGAGGAGTGTAGAGATATTGCTCGTAACTATCCTCAGGTATCAGCTCATATGCCCTGGCAGCAAGGCTGATACTTAAATCCTGACAGCCCTCTTTTGATTGACATCTGTCGACCATGGCAGCAAATCCGGGTATAGCCTCTGACAGAAGTACATCAGGCAGTTGCCCCTGATTGGTAAATAATTCCTTATGTAATGTTTCAAGGAGCGTACGGTTATGGGAATCAATAGCATAACAATCTGAAATCAGGGGTGTAATCCGCTGCATCAAGCCAGGCAATTCACTGCGCAAATAGCTTTCAACCCGTACACTCTCCCAAAAAAGAAACAGGTGCCTGATAAGGTCCGGTTGTTCAAACTTATGAAAAAATATTTCCAGAGGATGTGTGTCGTGATCACGAACAGCGCCGCGAATATGCAGAGACTTAAGAGCTACAGTGGCCCATTGATAGGATACAATGAACTTATACAGGAGAAAAGCCTGCTCTCGATTATGGAAGACCTTGATTTCAGGGGGAAGGTAAATAGACGCAGTGTCCGTATGGACGATGGAACTTGGTATAAGCAACATCTCCCGGCCGTGCAATCCATTAACATAAGGCTGCAATCTCTTAGCTGCCTCCTCCAGTGTCAGGCCGCCATAACCGTTCAGCAGCGGGGTAAAACTCTTAATTTCATCGATAAATATTCTCGCAGCACGTAAACCGCCTGTTTCATATTGATCCAGCAGTGAACGAATCCAAATGGCAATTCTTCCTGGTGCTATGTGAGTGATAATATCCTTTGAATGAGACAGGTAAGCAAAACATAATGAATGGGAAACAGACCATACGACCGGTACCTGATCCATCACCCTGTCGATATCTTCCTGTTTTTCGTCAACCAGAGCTGTTAAAGACTCCTCGACATCCCATTCATTTGGCAAGCTCGGGTAAACAAGTTCATAAAAACGTTTCGTAAGTGTTTGCATGTACCTATCCAATCAGAACAAGGAAGTGACCATCTCCTCAAGAGCCCCCTGCAATTCAGGATCATCTGTTAACGCTTCTGTAACCGCCACCCGGCAGGCATCCTGAATATTAATACCACTGCACATCAGTTTTCCTGCCTGAATAAGCAACCGGGTACTTGCCCCTTCAGGGAGCCCTGAATCCTTTAATCCCCGTGTCATATGAGCCAGCTTAACCAGGGACAGGGCCATTTTTTTGTCAACACAGCTCTCGGTCTCAACAATTCTGGCTTCAAGTTCTATGTCCGGATAATTAAATGAAAGTGCCACAAATCGTTGCCTGGTTGATGGTTTAAGATCTTTGAGTACGCTCTGATAGCCTGGATTATAGGAAACTGTGAGCATAAACTCATCAGGCGCAGTTACTAATTCCCCTTTCTTTTCAACCGGAAGCTCCCTGCGATCATCTGCAAGAGGATGAATAACTACAGTCGTGTCTTTTCGGGCTTCCACCACCTCATCCAGATAACAGATAGCGCCTTTCCGTACTGCGAGTGTCAGCGGCCCGTCATTCCAGACAGCCTCACCGGATCGTATCAGAAAACGGCCTACCAGGTCACTGGTTGATAAATCATCATGGCAAGATACAGTAATAAGTGGACGCCGCAATTTCCATGCAAGATACTGCATAAAACGCGTTTTGCCACAACCCGTCGGTCCTTTGAGCAAAAGAGGGAGACGGTTCAAATAGGCGGCTTCAGCTATTTCAATTTCATTCCCTGTTGGTAGATAATAGGGTTTTTCGAGTATCAGGTGTTCGTCAATACGATGTTCTCTATCAGGCATGAACAGTAATCTCCAGAATATATATTTTTAGAAATACTCTAAGTAAATAATTCCAAAAGACAACTCATGTTTTCCAACATGATATTTGATGGTTGCACAAAGCACTAGCCATGGGTACTGTGAATTATACTCTCAATACACATTAACCTCTTTCTCTTCAAACCATGTGCATAGACCTTCATACCCATTCCATTTTCTCCGATGGCAGCCTGCAGCCTGAAGAATTGGTAGACCTCGCCCTGCATAGGGGGGTTCGTGTCCTTTCTCTGACAGATCACGATACCGTCGAAGGGCAGGCCGATATGATACGATATGGCTCGGAAAAAGGGCTGGAAATCATACCGGGTATCGAGGTAAGCGCATGCTATGGTAAAAATAGCGTTCATATCCTGGGATATGGAATAGATTTTCGCAGCACCGAGCTATTAACCTGGCTGGAAAGGTTGCAGGATGGCCGTGAGGAACGCAACATAAAAATTGTGAAATCTTTGCAGGACGCCGGCATAGATATAAACCTGCAGGAAGTGAAAGAAGGTTCCGTCCAGGGCTTGACTGGCCGGCCTCATATTGCGCAATTGTTGATCGAGAAGCGTGTTGTCCGTAATTTCGATGAAGCTTTCAGGCGCTATCTTGGCAGAGGTCAACCTGCCTGGCATAAACGTTTCTGCTATTCAGCCATAGATACCATAGCCATGATCCATAATCTTGGAGGCATTGCTGTAATCGCCCATCCGGGACAACTTGATCCCCAGGGAAAAACTCTGCCGGCAATACTGCGTGAACTTCAACTCCGCGGACTGGATGGCGTTGAAGTCTATTATCCGTCCCACTCGAGAAAGCTAAAGAAGAAGTTATTACAGCTCTGTCAGGATATAAACCTGGTCGTTACAGGAGGAAGTGACTATCATGGCGAGACGCGTCCCCTGCATATGATGGCCGGAGAACAACATAACTTTTGTCCACCTGATGAACTCTATGCTCCTATCCTGAAGAAAATAACTGAGCAAAGAAATAAACTCTCATAACTACATACCCTAATAAAGCTTATGTACAGCATACTCGTTGTTGATGACGAACCTAATTATCAGATTATCCTCTCTGAAATTCTTCGTGATGAAGGATATGAGGTTTTTACTGCCGACAGTGGAGTTGCAGGCTTACCCATAGTGCGAGACACTGACATTGATCTGGTCATCTCAGACATGAAGATGCCGGGCATGGACGGCATTGAACTGCTGGCACAGATAAAAGAATTTAATCGCCATCTTCCTGTGATTCTTATAACAGCTTTTGCAGAAGTGGAAAAAGCCGTGGAGGCGATGAAATTAGGGGCATTTACCTATCTGGCAAAACCATTTTCCAATGAGCAGCTCCTTGCCAGTGTAAGCAAAGCCATTGAACATTATAATCTTGTTCGCGAAATCAGGCGATTGCGGGATGAAGTCACCCCAAGATCCGGCTTTGGCGGCATGATCGGTAAAAACCCGGCCATGCGTTCTGTTTACCAGCTCATCGAAAAGGTTGCTCCTACAACTTCGTCCGTATTGGTAACAGGGGAATCTGGCACAGGAAAAGAACTGGTTGCACGGGCTATTCACAACCTAAGCCCTCGAAAAGATGCCCCATTTATATCGGTTAACTGTGCAGCGCTCTCAGAGCACCTATTGGAAAGTGAACTTTTTGGCCACGAAAGAGGTGCTTTCACAGACGCAGTGGCTATGAGAAAAGGTCGTTTTGAACTTGCTGACAAAGGTACCCTTTTCCTGGATGAGATAGGGGAAATGCCGGTGTCCCTTCAGGCAAAACTCCTACGAGTCCTCCAGGAAAGGGCTTTTGAACGGGTGGGAGGGACAGTTACTCAAGAGGTAGATGTCCGCATACTGGCAGCGACAAATAAAGATTTGAAAGATGAAGTGGACAAAGGTAATTTCCGTGAAGATCTGTATTACCGCCTCAACGTTATCCATATTCATCTTGTTCCACTACGTGAACGAGTTGATGATATACCAGCCCTGGTCGCCCACTTTATACGCAAAAACGGTCAAAGCCTTGGCAAAGAACTTGATATCTCTCCAGACGCCCTGAGGTTGCTGGTGACCCTGCCCTGGGAAGGAAATGTCAGAGAGCTGGAAAACACCATAGAGCGTGCAGCAATTCTCTGTAATGGCAACCATATTGAAGCAGGTGATGTCCAACCAGACTCAGGGGTTTTCCATTCGGGACAGGAATGGAGCAGTGGCCTGGATTTGAATCAATTCATACCTGCAAACCTTAGCCTGGCTGAAATACTCAATGGTATAGAAGAAAAACTGGTGAGGCAGGCTTTGGAAGATGCGGGGCAAGTCCAGGCCCGTGCCGCCGAACAGTTGGGTATTACGAAAAGTCTTTTGCAGTACAAAATGAAGAAATACAAAATCCAGAAAAAGAAAAAATGAGGATCCTTCAACAGTGACGACAAACGAGTTGAGGAAGAGGAATATCAACCGTAGTACCACCCCAGTTGAGTTTATTACGTAAAATTGTAAAGTAGCTCTTTAAGGGAGAAGAGATGAGGCAAAGCGGCTTACTGGCCTTTTGCACCAGCAGATAGTCATTTTCTGATATTTTCCACTGTTGCTCACCGTCGACTATAACTTTCACCTCTCCTGCCGGAGCCAACAACTGAGTTGTAATTTTGCTTTCCGGGCCAAGCAGCACTGGACGTGATTCCAGCATAAACGGACAGATAGGGGTTACCACAATGGTATCCAGTTCACCATGTATTATGGGGCCTCCGGCAGAGAGATTGTATGCAGTGGACCCTGTCGGGGTGGCCATGATAAGGCCATCTGAACGATAGGTGGCAATATATTCCCTGTCTGCCCAGCAGCGGAGGCGAATCATCTGGTCTGTGCTATCCTTGACGATGACGACCTCGTTGAGCGCATAGACAGGCTCACATTTTTCACCGTCATCACCGTGGACTACCGCTGCTGCCAGCATAATGCGTTTTTCTATTCGAAAATCCCCTGCCAGAACAGTTTCCAGAGAATAATACATTTCATCGGCTGCAACTTCAGTCAGAAACCCAAGATTACCCAGGTTTACACCTAATACTGGAATATCGTTCGTGCTCGCCTGTCTGGCAACATGAAGCAATGTTCCGTCACCACCAAGTACAATAAGAATGTCCATATCCTCAGAGATGGTATTCAAGCTGGCCTGGATACCACGATCATCAAACCACCGCACCAACTCATGCCCAACCTGCTCAACATCAGGACTATCCGGACGAGTTACTATGCCCGCCAATCGTATATTCACGCACCAAGCTCCTTTGATCTATCTGCTGCGGCCTTGACACTGTCCATGCAGGCGGCACGCATACTGTACTGTTCCAACACCTGAATGCCACGAATCGTTGTGCCTCCCGGTGAAGTTACCTGCTCTTTTAAAACTGCTGGAGGCTTTCCACTTTCAATGGCAAGCTTAGCTGCACCATAAAAGGTATGCAGAATAAGCTGCTGGGCAACTGGCCGAGGTAACCCGGCAAGGACTCCTCCATCTATAAAACCGTCAATCAAGGAAAAAACATATCCGGGACCACTTCCACTGAGCCCGGTCACAGCATCAAGCTGGTACTCCGGAAGCTCAAGGCAACAACCCACTGCAGAAAAAATATCCTGGCAAAATTGTTTTTCATCACTACTTACTTGAGAATTTGCACTAAACGCACTGGCTCCAGCCTGAACAAGACATGGAGTATTTGGCATAACCCGGATGATTTTACTTGATTCAGGAAGACAGTTTTCCAATGCTTCAAGGGAAATACCTGCCATTATGGAAATAAGCATGTGATCTGATGTGAAACAGGGCCCGTATGCCGTAAGGACCTGTCCATATACCTGTGGTTTGACGGCAAGAATAAGGACTTGGCATGTGCGGCACAGTTCTTCTGCTGTTTCAGCAGCGCCAACACCATACGTATTACAGAGGTATTGAACACGATCACTGTCAGGATCTATCACTTTCACCTGACCCTTTTGAAGAAGCTCGGCCTGCAACATACCCAATATCAGGGCTTCGGCCATCTGCCCTCCACCTATCAAACCTACAGTTATCATTGTTGTATTCACTGGTCACCTGTATAGCTTCAATTATTCTGCGCAAAAAAAAACCGCCGGTTATAACCCGGCGGTTCCAGTATACTCACTCCTCAACACCTTGTCCATGCTATGCTGTGCTTAACATGTGCTTCGTTCTACTGCAAAAAAGAGAAAGAAATCACGCAGCACACGCAGGCTGCCGACCACCAACTGTTCGGTTTTTGGGGATAAGAAAGGGTTGCAGGCAGGATCCGGCGCTTCTGGTAGTGTTAACCACCTGACGAAATACTCCATCTCCCCTTTTCTGGAATTTAACATATTCCCAGCTGTCAGGATTTTGAGCTATTGTTTCCATGAGGCCCAGATGCAGTCCATGTCCAGATCTATCTGCTTTTATATGTCCTAACACAGGTGCACCCAACAACGCCATATCACCAATGACATCAAGGACTTTATGACGGATGAATTCATCGTCAAAGCGCAGTCCGTCTTCATTGAGAACAGAGTGTCTGTCCCAGTGAATTGCAATGGTATTTGCAAGAGTTCCACCGAGCGCCAGACCGTTCTTCCAGAGATATTCCACCTGTTCAACAAATCCAAAAGTTCTGGCAGAAGCTATTTCCCTGGCAAAACGCTCATGATTCACATCAATGGTATAGGTCTGTTCGTTGATAAGTGCATCTTCAAAGTGAATCCGCCCACTGATCCTAAAACCATCATAAGGTTCTATACTTATCGATTTACCGTCCTTTTCATAACTTAACGGTTTTGTGATTCGCAAAATTCGCCGCAAAGCGCGTTGTTTCACTTTTCCGCCTCTCCGCAAGAGATGCAGAAAAGGAAGAGCGCTACCATCCATAATGGGCACTTCATGGGAATCCAGATCAATTTCAGCATTATCTATACCCACAGCGCGTAAAGCAGCCATGAGATGCTCTGTTGTTGAAATTTTTGTAGCACCGTCCCCCAGAGTAGTCGCCAGGGTAGTATCAACAACATTTTCTGCCCGTGCAGGGATGGCTGGCTTACCGGCAAGATCTGAACGAACAAAACAAATCCCGGTATTGGCTGAAGCCGGTTTAATGCTCAAATTAACGGTACGTCCTGTATGTAACCCGACGCCACAACAGCTTACGGTTTTTTTCAAGGTATACTGATGAGGCTCTATGTGAGATACCATATTATATTCCTGTGGTATTTTATCTTCTATTACTAAAATATGTTTGTTTGGAAGAAGTATTTGCAAAAAATGGTCCACAAAACAAAAAGAACCATTTTTTGTACAGGAGTACAAATTTTTATACAGAAATTCGGGAGAATAAGCAACCTCTTACTTTCTTCAAAACCACTCATTGGTCACATGGACAGGTGTGTCAAAAAACACACATTTCAATAACATGCTAATAAATGTTGAAAAATCGACACACCTGAAATGTAGCAGTTGGACACTGTTCCGTCAGCCTTCCTTCTGATCCATGCGTCGTTTAATGGAGTCGAGAATCAATGTATCAAAGCCCTCATCAGGCTGTGCAGACATACGCAGGGAATATACCGGTACCGACAGTTCTGCATCGCGTAATTTTACTGCATCTTTTTCTGTCGTAATCACAAGTTGTGCCTGATTATGTTGCAGGGCCTTTTCAATCTGATTGATTTTGCCCGTATTATATGCGACGTGGTCTGGAAAGGATAATAACCCGGATATAGTAATACCCGCACTTGCCAGGGAAGATGCAAAGGCAGATGGCCTTGCAATGCCAGCAATCCCCAGGCTACGAACATCTGTCAAGCTTTTGAAATCTATGGGTTCCCCATTTTGCGCATTCACCATACCCACTGCGCTATAGCGTGAAAAACAGGTGGGTTTACCTGGAAACCTGCGAGATAATAGATCGGCAAACATTTTAGCTCTCTCTCTGTTATCTTCCCGAACATCAGTCAACACGAACGTATCTGCTCTTTTCAGGCTACTGACTGGCTCTCTGAGATGCCCTCCGGGAAAGACCCGTGAATTTCCTGCCAAAAAATCACTGTTAAACAAGACGATATTCAAGTCACGCTGAACTGCGAGGTGCTGAAAACCGTCGTCCAACACAATTACCCCGGCCCCCATCTCCACCGCTCTTTGTATGGGAAGCTTGCGAACTGCGCCGGTAAGTACAAACACTCCTGGAAGTTTTTCAGCAAGCAACCGAGGTTCATCTCCTGCTGTTAATGCATCAAGCTCAATATTCTTTCCATCGGATACCAGGTTCACAGCTTCCTTTGACCGGCCTCCATACCCTCTACTGACAATGGCAGGTTGCAAACCACTCTTTTGCAGTAGCTGGGCTACATGTTCGACCATTGGTGTCTTTCCTGTACCACCCAATGTAAGATTTCCTATGCTGATCACTGGCACAGATGGACGATATGTAGAAAAAATGCCCTTCCGATAACAACGTTCCCTGAGAAGCATCATGGAACTGTAAATTGGAGAAAAAGGCCTGCCAAAACTAAAATATAGAGAATTTGTATCCATGGGATGAATAATGTGAGCAGAAGAAAGAAAAGCAGAACAAAAAAACACCACAATGTGTTACTAGTCAATAGTGTTCATAAAAACAACACGCTTTGCCATAACAAAAAAAACCATTTAAATTCGAACATATAACGAGAAAACCTGTTTTCCAGATTGTTTTTCCTACGAAAAACACAACTATTTTCAGCTTATAAAAGTTACAACTGGGTCCCTTTCGAAATTGACAACTGTTATTTTTAGTACAAAATTTCCACTGAATGCGTTATGAAGAGCCATCAATCGATATCCATAATACCTCTATTATGGAGAGCCACTGACAAATACTTCCCATCACAAAGAATATCTGTCATGGGCTGATTTGCATTGCTTACGGGTAGACGAGGCAAGCATTTATACTGCATCCTCGTTTCCAGATGGATACAAACCATGTATACAGAAAAGGAGGAACATCACGTGTTGAAGCCTAAATCATTGCACTCGTTTCTTGCCGCATTTGCTTTTGCAACTGGCGTTAGTACAGGTGCCTTAGCTGCTGATACCATTACCATTGGTGTAGCCGGTGCACATAGTGGCGACCTTGCATCATACGGATTACCGACCGTAAAAGCAACTGAATTAGTTGTTAACGATATCAATGAGCAAGGCGGTATCAATGGCATGCAATTGAAAATGCTTGCTGAAGATGATGTCTGCAAACCTGAAATAGCAACCAACACAGCAACCAAACTGGTTTCTGAAAATGTGAATGTGGTCATTGGTCACATCTGTTCAGGAGCAACCAAGGCAGCATTACCCATTTACCGTGACGCCAATATCATTGTCATGTCACCCTCCGCCACAAACCCAGACCTTACACAGAGCGGCGATTACCCCAACTTTTATCGCACCATTGCCTCCGACGATCTCCAGGCACGGACAATGGTTGATTTTGTAACCGACAAACTCCATGCCCAGAAAGTCGCCATCATCCATGATAAAGGAGATTACGGTAAAGGCCTGGCTGAGTTTGCAAAAACATTTATCGAGCAGGCCGGCAAGATCGAAGTCGTACTGTTTGAGGGTGTGACACCTGGCGCGGTTGACTATTCTTCTGTTGTCCAGAAAATCAAGCGCAGCAAAGCTGATGCAGTTATATATGGTGGCTATCATCCCGAAGCATCAAAAATCGTGAGCCAAATGCGTAAAAAACGTCTGGAAACAGCTTTTCTCGGCCCTGACGGAGTTAAAGACGATACCTTTATCAAAGTGGCAGGAGCCAATGCTGAAGGCGTTTATGCTACAGGCCCGGCCGATGTATCACAAAATCCCCTCACGAAAAAGTACCGCCAGAAATTCATAGACCAGGAAGGTACTGATCCTGGGGCATTCTTTAACAACGCTGTGGCTGCAGCCCTTGCATTGACTTCTGCCATTGAAAAAGCCGGTTCCACCGACTCTGAAGCCATTGCCAACGCCCTGCACAATGAAACAGCTGAAACTCCTTTTGGTGCAATCAAGTTCGACGCCAGTGGTGAGCCCATTGGCATCGGTTTTATCATGTACCAGGTTAAAAACGGAGAATACGTTCAGGTACAGTAACGTACTATTGCTAGACGCAAACAATGCCTGGAGCCACTAAGTGGTTCCAGGCATTGTTGCTTTTACCGGAAAATTTTTCCCGCACTCATTTACCCTGCTCCGGAACGTAGCTGATATTATGGATTTTTTTGAACCGGATTACTTTATAGAATTACTTTTCAGTGGATTGACCAAAGGTGCCATCTACGCGCTTATTGCCTTAGGCTACACAATGGTTTATGGAATCATTGGCCTGATCAACTTTGCACACGGTGAAATATACATGATCGGTGCATTTACAGCACTGATCGTTTCTACCGTGCTCTCCATCTACGGCTTCCCACTGCTGGCAATTTTTATTCTTGCTGCCGTTGCCGCAGTAGTCTGGGCTTCAGCCTATGGATATACCATCGAACGTTTAGCATATCGTCCTTTACGCAATGCCCCCAGGCTTTCTCCATTGATTTCCGCCATAGGCATGTCAATATTTTTACAGAATTACGTCCTGCTAGCTCAGACGTCAGACTTTCAACCTTTTCCAGCCCTTGTTCCTGATTTCGCATTCATGGAACCTGTTGCACATATAGTGGGCAGCACAGATCTGGTTATCTTAGTTGTTTCCGTCATTGTCATGATTCTGCTTACGGTGATGATCAAATTCACTCGTACAGGTAAAGCCATGCGCGCCACAGCTCAGGACAAAAAAATGGCTTTGCTGGTTGGAATCAACGTGGACAATGTGATTTCTATTACATTTATCACCGGATCAGCGCTGGCAGCCATAGGCGGATTACTCATAGCCTCCCATGTTGGGCAAATCAATTTCTATATAGGATTCATTGCTGGTATAAAAGCTTTCACAGCTGCTGTTCTTGGCGGAATCGGTTCCATTCCAGGTGCGGTGTTGGGAAGTTTTATTCTAGGTCTCACAGAATCGTTTGCCACAGGCTATGTATCCAGTGACTATGAAGACGTATTTGCTTTCAGCTTACTGGTACTTATCCTGATTTTCAGGCCCGCTGGCTTGCTTGGCAAATCAACCATAGAAAAAGTTTAACTTTACACAAAAAGATCCAATGCTTCCCCTGAAAGATATTCGTAATGGGCTGATGGTCGCAGGCTGGTTTGTATTTCTGACTTTCCCCCTCATGGTAATAAAAGTAAATCCGGTCGAAAAGACAATCGTCTGGAGATGGCCAAACATGCTTTACGTGGCAGCAGGAAGTTTCATTGCCTACCTGTATGTCAAACTGGCACAGAAGAACAAAAAAGCAGCCATTCTTGTGGCGTGCTGGACAGCTTATCTTGCCCTTCCTCTTATCAGATACTTTATGTATCAGGATATAAGCATTCTTATTTGGGATACCACGACCAGTATATATGCTGCTGTTGGTGCCTTCCACATGATACTTACGTTGTGCCTGTTTCATAAGCATCATATACTTAGAAAGATACTTTCTGGAATATGGTTGCTTTTCATTGGTACTCCGGTGGTGATGCTCCTGGCACAGGCTGCCGGTAAAATTCTTCTTCCAAAAATTCCTGCCGCCCTGCATTTCCTGACTCCATTCATTATAACAATTGAACATATTCAATTCTGGAATTGGATACGTATACTTTGGGTGGCTCTTGCTTGTTATCTCCTGTATTCCTCTCTGCAGACATACCTGGCAAGCAAACGAAACATAATGCCAGACCACCTCACGAATGAACCTAAGATTCGTTGGAGCCAATATCTATATAAACGACCGGTTTACCTGCCACTTCTGACATTTTGCTCTACCTTCTTTCTACTATTCCCCCATCTTTTCTCAACCTATCAGGTCAACATCATGATCTCTGCATTGATGTATGTGGTATTAGGATTGGGATTGAATATTGTCGTGGGTGTTGCTGGATTGCTGGATCTTGGATATGTAGCCTTTTATGCTGTTGGAGCCTATTCATATGCACTCTTAAACATGCATTTTGACCTGGGCTTCTGGGTCGTCCTTCCCATTGGCGGCATTTTGGGTGCCTTTTTCGGAATTCTACTGGGTATCCCGGTTCTCCGCCTACGTGGCGATTATCTGGCCATCGTAACCTTGGGATTTGGAGAAATCATTCGACTTGTACTGGAAAACTGGAATGATTTTTCACAGGGGCCAAGCGGTATTTCCAACATCGATCGACCGCCTTTGCCGGGTGTTGACCTCTCCCTGGAAGGGTCTATAGTCTACATGTACTACCTGACCATTGTTATGGTAATTTTTACCATTTTCGTCGTCAATCGCCTTCAGGATTCCCGCATAGGACGTGCCTGGTTTGCGTTGCGTGAAGATGAAATTGCCTGTCAGGCCATGGGTATCGATAAAATGAAAACCAAACTCACTGCCTTTGCTCTCGGTGCCACCTGGGCAGGGATGGTAGGTGTGCTTTTTGCGGCTAAAACCACTTTTGTCAATCCGGCAAGTTTTACCTTTCTCGAATCAGCCATCATACTGTGTATCGTAGTGCTTGGAGGTATGGGGTCTATTGTTGGAGTCATCATAAGTGCCCTGGTTCTGATCCTGATGCCTGAATACCTTCGGGCATTCTCTGATTACCGTATGCTTGTCTTTGGAGCTGTATTAGTCATCATGATGGTCTTTAAACCACGTGGACTTATCTCATCAGTACGTAGAACATATACCATTAATGACGAAACCCTTTAAAGCGCCATGGAACCTCTATTAAATGTACAAAAACTGACTATGGACTTCGGAGGAATTCGAGCCATAGACCGCCTGGATGTCCAGGTTCATGCTGGCCAGATAGTTGCCCTCATCGGACCAAATGGCGCAGGAAAAACCACCTTTTTCAACTGTATAACCGGTATTTACAAACCTACTGCAGGGCATATCCTCCTACAACCTCCCGGAAAAAAACAAAAACGCCTGAATGGACTGAAGCCAAACAAGGTAACTGAGCAGGGGTTAGCGAGAACGTTTCAGAACATCCGGCTGTTTCCCAACATGACTGTGCTGGAAAATGTTATGATCGGTATGCATTGTCGAACCAATGCCAAAATATTCGGCGCGATTTTCCGCAATCCTCAGACCAGAAAAGAGGAGCAATATATCGTAGACCACAGTTATTCCATCTTGAAGAAGGTAAGGTTACAGACCTTTGCCAACGAATACGCCAAAAATTTACCTTATGGTGCACAAAGAAGACTGGAAATAGCCAGAGCGTTGGCCACAGATCCTTTCATGCTCTTACTTGATGAACCTGCTGCCGGTATGAATCCCCAGGAAACGCTGGAACTGGACAATCTCATCACCCAGATCCGTGATGAAGGCCTGGCCATCTTATTGATCGAACATGATATGAAATTGGTAATGTCCATATCTGATTATATTTTTGTGGTCGATTATGGCAAAAAAATAGCCGAGGGCACACCGGAAGAAATTGCGCAAAATCCTGCTGTGATCAAAGCGTACCTGGGGGAGGACGTTGAACATGCTTGAAGTACGAAACCTGGATACCTATTACGGCAATATTCAGGCTCTGCATGACATAAGTCTGCATGTTGAAGAAGGAGAAATTATCACTCTCATCGGTGCAAACGGTGCGGGAAAATCTACCACCCTGATGTCTATCAGTGGCATTGTTCCTCCCAGAAAAGGTGAAATTCTTTTCCAGGGAGACCCCATCCATGAATTGCCTCCCAACCATATTGTCAGCCTGGGCATTTGTCAGGTTCCTGAAGGCCGGCACATTTTTCCCGACCTTACAGTTGCTGAAAATCTTGACATGGGCGCTTTTCTTCGCAATGATAAAAAACAGATAGCACGAGATCTTGATTACCTTTACGACCTTTTTCCCATACTGAGAAAACGTCGTCATCAACCAGGAGGTAATCTTTCCGGAGGAGAGCAACAGATGCTTGCCATTTCCAGGGCACTCATGGCTCACCCCAAACTCCTCCTCCTTGATGAACCATCCATGGGATTAGCGCCGCTGGTCACAAGACAAATTTTCGACATCATCAAAAAAATCAACCAGGAACAGAATACAACCATATTTTTGGTTGAACAAAATGCGAATTTAGCGCTAAAAGTAGCTGACCGGGGATACGTTCTGGAAAATGGTCATATTACCCTGCATGATCGTGCCGATGCACTACTTGCAAACAAGGATGTACAAAAAGCATATCTGGGCATGTGAACCGGGGAGGAAAGAAAACTTTCCAATTTGCAATATCCTTACCAAAAGGTAAGCCAGGGGACAGCGCAATGAGTCATCTCATGCACTGTCCTTTCTTCATTTGTATTACATTAAGAAGGTTTAAATAACGTGAGTACCCTTAAAGTAGGAGTTATAGGTGTTGGTTATCTTGGTCGTTTCCATGCACAGAAATACCAGGCCATGGAAGATGTCGACCTTGTGGCTGTAGTGGATACAGACTATAGCACAGCACAAAGAGTTGCAGAAGAATGTCAGTGTGATGCACTGAACGATATAGACACACTCCTGACAAAAGTGGATGCGGTTTCCATTGTCGTCCCAACCAGTTTTCACCATCAGGTAGCCAAACAATGTCTCCAGGCAGGAATCGATGTTCTGGTAGAAAAGCCCTTCACGGTTACACTTGAGGAAGCAGACGAACTCATTGCCCTTGCAGCTGAAAACAAGCGTGTCCTCCAGGTCGGCCATCTGGAACGATTCAACCCTGCTGTTATTGCCATGCAGCCCTTGTTAAACAATCCTCTGTTCATTGAAGCGCATCGTATCTCTGTCTTCAAGGACAGAGGCACCGACGTGGACGTGGTATTGGACCTGATGATTCATGACATCGATATCATTCTTTCCGTTGTTAATGCCCCCATTGAGACAATACATACTGTAGGTTCACCCGTTATAACGAAAACAACCGACATTGCCAATGCCCGTATAATATTTGCAAACGGTTGTACGGCGAATGTCACTGTAAGCCGTATCTCTCTGGATAATATGCGACGCATGCGTATCTTTCAGCCTGGGCGCTATATGTCTGTGGACTTTGGTAAAAAAGAAGTAATGTCCGTTGAATTGAAAGACAATGCGCAATCCCCCTTCCCTCTTCCAGACATTAAAAAGCACGGATTCAGCGAGCAAGACATCCTTGAACTGGAACTTACTGATTTCATTAAACATGTTCGCCAGCGGACACGTCCACTGGTATCTGGTGAGGAAGGACGGCGTGCCCTGGAAGTTGCCCTGGAAGTGGTCAAACAGATTACAGAAAACCGCAAAAAAGTCAGTGAGTCACTCGGCAATGCTATCTAGTGTCTGTCAATAAAGATTTTTGTTCGAGAGCAGGTAAGCGAAGACTCCGAGGCATCTTCACAATTTTACCACAGACATATAGCTGATATCAGGCATTACGCTGACTTCCAAGGATAAAATCTTGAAGACAACACAGCTATCGAGAAAAAAGATTCTGTATGGATAGGCATATCTAGGAGTCTGTTAACTATACCACCATATAACAGCACATGGACACCCCTTTAACCAACATGCCCACTTCGTCAAGACATGTCATGATCGTTGCTGGAGAGGCGTCAGGAGACCTGCACGGAGCCAATCTGATCAGGGCATTACTGGAAAAAAATCCCGGCATTACCGTTAGCGGTATGGGTGGCCGGGAGCTGGCCTCTGCAGGAGTAGATATCCTTTTTGACGCAGCCAGAATTGCTGTTGTAGGTGTCTTTGAGGTACTCAGCCATTTAAAAGATATTCTCCTTGCCAGAAAAATTCTCAAAAGCGAGATGCTTAATAAAAAACCGGCTGTTCTTATTCTCATAGACTACCCGGATTTCAATATGCTACTGGCTAAGCAGGCTAAGGCTCTTGGAATACCGGTGCTCTATTATATCAGTCCCCAAATATGGGCCTGGAGGAAAAAACGCGTGCATACCATAGCGCGCCTTACCGATACGGTTGCGACAATCCTTCCTTTTGAACAGGATTTCTATCGGCAGTTCGGGTATGAAGTGGAATATGTAGGGCATCCCCTTTTGGACACGGTTGTACCTAAAGCTTCACCGGAGCAGTTCAAACAGTCGTTGAATATCCCAGAGGAAAACGTGCTCGTCGGTTTGTTCCCTGGCAGCAGGACCAAGGAAATAAAAACCCTGCTGCCGATTTTTCTGGAATCGGCGAAACACCTGCATGACCACATGCAGTCGCCAATCACCTTTATCCTTCCCCAGGCTTCAACGATACCTAGAGACTTACTTGAGGCAAATGGCCTGAGCGACCTGCCCGCTGACCTAGACCTTCGGGTAACAACAGAAGACAGATATACAGTAATGGCGGCATGCGAGGCCGCCGTAGCGGCGTCCGGTACCGTTACCCTTGAATTGGCCATAACAAAGACACCAACGGTGATCTGTTACCGCGTTACAAATATGACCTATCTGCTGGGAAGGCTGCTGATACGGAACCTGCGTTTTTTTTCACTTGTAAATCTCATTGCAGACCAGGAAGTTCTCCCGGAACTGCTTCAGGACCAGGTGCAGGCCGACAACATAGTGCAACATCTCACACGAATGCTTGAAGACGATGTGTACCGCAAGAATCTTGACGATCACTTTACCCGAATACATGAAAAACTCGGGAATGCCGGGGCCTCAGGCAGGGTTGCGGACCTTGTCCTGGAGATGATGGGCCATGGAAGATAAACCTCACGGGGCAGATGGCGAGGCTGTTCATGTTCCCATTGACGGGGTTCTTGACCTGCACTCTTTCAGCCCCAGGGATCTTAAATACCTTATTCCGGATTACCTGGATGAGTGCCTGAAAAAAGGTATTTTCCATGTACGAATAATCCACGGCAAAGGTACCGGAAACCTGCGCCGAACAGTACACGCTCTGCTTGAGAGACACCCCGATGTAATCAGCTATAAACTTGGCGATGAATCAAGTGGATCATGGGGCGCAACCCTGGTCACCCTTCAGGCTGCGAAACATCCTCCTGCATAGGTTCCACCAGGCCATGATGTACAGCCAATGAACGTACGGAAAGCATAAATGTTGAAGGCATAGGGAGTGCACGTTCCTCCTGCAACAGCCCCAGAGTTTTTGCCATGAGCAGGGAAGGTATGGAATGAACGCCTTCCTGGTTGTCACAGATGGTCTGCATACGCAGGGCATCTGTGAGGTACGGACAAAGCACCTGGAGGCTGGTAGCCAACTGGCGGAGTTCCTCTTCGACCATGTCCCGATGCTGACGGTGATATATGCTTACTTCAGGGTCTGAAGGCTCAGTACCAAAAAGATTATTAATCACAGCTCCTGCAAGTTGCCGCTGCTCCTGCAGTGCAAGTTCCTGCTTTCGTTCAGCTATATCCGTTACCAGAACCTTATAAGCTACCATCTGCACAGTGGTAATTGCTTCACGAATCACCGGGATAAGCTTCTTGCTTACCCTTGGTTCTCCATTTTGTGTTTCCATTTGTTTCATAAGACTACTTTTACATCCGGGTGTTGCACCAGTTCATCATAGAGTGAGAGCCTGTGTGATTCTGTTTCAACCACGAGTTCAAGATTCATACTGATGTATTTTCCTCCTGAACTGGTGTTGGAATGAGTTAGAAGAAAGGAGGCACCTTTAACAGCTGTAAACACTGCCTCCTCTATTGCCTCTCGACTGTATCCGATAATTTTATATTGCCAGGCAGTGGGATATTCAATTTCCGGTTTGCAGTCACAGGTCTGGTTTGAAAGTATTTTCTTCATGGGCGGTTCTATACCTCAGCTTGGCAGGGAAAACAATGTTAAAATTTGCCTTTGGGAATGGGCGATGGCGATGCTATAGTAGAGCAAATCATATTATTGTACACGGTAAACATTTATGTCACACACACTACTATTTATTCAACCAAATTCTCATATCCTCGATTTAATCAAATCTATTCCGGATAGTTACACTATCTTGACGGCATCATCCTTAAAGGAAGCACAAACTTTGATGACCAGGGACTGCGCAATGCTCTTTGTTGCATATGCCGACATCAAAGATACGATGGACAGTATTCACGAGTTACCCAACTCACAAACCCTGATTGTCTTCCACGCCGCCCATGATGAACTGGAACAGGCATTGCGCGATCTCAATTTCAGGGCTCTCTATCGAGTGATTACAGACTCTGCAAGCGAAGCCGAATTTCAAAGCATTATCCAATCTGGGAGCTGCATATATAACCGAAGAGTGGAAGTGGAAGAACTGCGTCAGGAGGTCCTTGAACTGAACAGACAGGACAAACTGACAGGTTGCTGCAATCGAAACTATGGCACTGAGCAGTTACATCACAATCTGAAGCGTGCTATCCGGCATGGTCAGTATCTTTCTGTCGTACTGGCAGACATTGATTCCCTCAAAGGCATCAATGAATGCTACGGCCATGATGCCGGGGATACTGTACTTATTTCCTTTGTACAACACATACAAGCCCAGCTACGATCAGATATCGATGTAATCTGTCGCTGGGGAGAGGATGAATTTCTTATCATACTCCCGGAGACCAATATCCAGGGCGCTGGAAAAGTTGCTGATAGACTCAGGGTATCGTTAGGTGAGCACAATATCGATATTGGCAAAAAAATGATACATGCCCATGCCAGCTTTGGTGTTTCCGGTTTTGCCCCTGAAGACAAATATCGCAACTGTACAAACGACAGTTTGATGCTTATCGTTCGCAGGTGCCTTATGCAGGCAAAAGCTGCTGGAGGCGATACTGTGCTCTGTTGCCCCTGAACCATTTCTTCTCCAGATACCATGCTTGTACTCTCTCCATCCAAAGGACAGAACTTTGAGGATCAGAGTTGTGTCAAAAAATACACACATCCAGATTTTCTCAAACAATCTGAAGAGCTTATAACACTGTTGCGTCGTTTCAACAGAGAACAGTTGCAGGATCTTATGGATATCAGCGAGGATCTTGCAGCTTTGAATATGAAACGATACCAGACTTTTCAGGTTCCTTTTACGCCTGAAAATGCCAAACAGGCTTTTTGTGCATTTAGCGGTGATGTCTATTCTGATATTGACGTAG
Organism: Desulfogranum japonicum DSM 18378; assembly: GCF_000429945.1. Taxonomy (GTDB): domain Bacteria; phylum Desulfobacterota; class Desulfobulbia; order Desulfobulbales; family Desulfobulbaceae; genus Desulfogranum; species Desulfogranum japonicum. The sequence goes on from NZ_AUCV01000002.1 coordinate 254,621, forward strand.
AGAACTATACTCCTGAGGATTTGGAATTTGCCCAGAAGCATGTACGAATTCTTTCAGGCCTGTACGGATGCCTGCGCCCCCTTGATCTTATTCAGCCTTATCGACTGGAAATGAAAACACGATTGAGCAATGACAAGGGAAACACGCTTTATGCCTTTTGGGGAACGCGCATTGCCGAAGCAATGAATAATTGGGCAGTCGAAAGTGGGTCAAAGGTGCTGTTTAATCTGGCCTCATCTGAATATTTTAAAGTAATTCGGAATAAAGCCCTTCAAGTACCGGTAGTTGATATCCTGTTTAAAGATGAAAAAGCAGGAAAGCTGCGTACCATCGCTATATATGCCAAGCGGGCCCGTGGAAAAATGGCGAATTACATCATTCAAAAAAAGGTAACCGAGCCTGGACAATTACAGAAATTTAATGGTTACGGCTACATATATGACAAAAATCTGTCATCCCCGCAGCAAATGGTATTTACCCGTATACAGCCTTAGTCACATCTTCTTCACAGTGAGTTTCATTTTTCCCGGCCAACGCAGATATCAATTCTCACTACCGTTAACAACGGTAATCTGGTCGTTTAAAGTCCACAAATCATAAAGAAGCCCCAAACCAAATAGACCAAGAGTGAAAAGATAAAGAATACCGGTGAACCACTTGCCCATGTACATGCGATGAATACCGAACGCGCCCAGAAAAGCGAGAAGGAGCCAGGCGATAGTATAATCAATCGGACCTGGGATAAAGCGTATATCAGCCTCTCTATCCATACCGGGTATTAAAAAAAGATCAATAATCCAACCAACAAACAGAATACCCAACGTAAAGAAGTAGATGGTTCCGGAAATCGGTCTTCCATAGTAAAAGCGGTGTGCACCTAAAAAACCGAAGCACCATATGATATATCCCACCACTACGCTGTGGGTTGACTGCTGTTCCATGGTAATGCTCCCTTTATTCGCTCTTTGAATTGTCTGATCTTCTGGATTGACTGCTGTACACGGTGCTCATCGATCTTGCCGTTGTCAATCAGCTCCAGGACCGCATTCACCCCTTCCTTCAGGGCATTGTCCTGAAACCCGAGGTTGTTGCCGACCACAAGGACATCCACACCTGCCAGCACAGCTTTCTGAACAGCCTCTCTGTAGGTCCAGCCATTAGTGATGGCCCTCATCTGCAGATCATCACTAAATATTACCCCTGTAAATCCCAATCGTTCTCGAAGCAAACCGGTAAGGACAGCCCAGGACAAAGTAGCAGGTATTCCTGCAGGTTCCAAACCGGTATGGACAAGGTGAGCCGTCATGACGCCATCGCAGAACCCATGTTCTATCAAACGCTGAAAAGGAATAAGTTCCTCCTGCTTCCAACAATGGGTAACATCCACAAACCCCTTATGCGAATCCTGTCCTGCACTACCGTGTCCTGGAAAATGTTTCAAACAGCAGCCGATTCCGCATTGATGATGCTCATTGATGAAGATTTTGGACATGGTAACAACCGTATCTGCATCCGGACCAAAGCTTCTGCCAAACTTTGCAATAATTGGATTTTCCTTGTTTATTGCCATGTCCACAACAGGCGCAAAATTCAGATTGATGCCACCTGCTGACAAGGTTTCAGCAATCTTGGCAGCATGCCTTTGCGTTACCTCGCTTCCCCCTGCTGCCATATCAGCAGCCCCACAAATTTCCGGAAAACCGTCACACTTTTTAAGGCGACAAACAGCTCCTCCTTCCTGATCTACCGCAATAAACAAGAGAGAATCACTGATTTCCTGCAATTTGCCAGTCAAGTGCTGTAAGGACTCCATGGAATCAAAATTCTGAACAGACCTGTCAATATTGCGATCAAACAGCAAAACCCCGCCAAGATTGCGCTCTGCTATGTCCCTGTGCAGCCAATGGTGTTCATCTATGGTCTGACCACGAAAACCAACCATGAACATCTGACCCAGAAATTTGACACTCTCATCATATGTGTCCATCTAGAACCTCCACTCTTTACTTGTGGTTAAAAGACAGCTAAAAATCGTCAAAAATATGACAACAAACACACAGCTCACATCACTTTCACATACGCCGCTGCTGAACCAGCAATAACATATTGATATAACATAAGAAAAAACATTCCACCATTGGGCACATTTTTCGCTTGTATTTAAGGTAACGTTATTTGGTTGTCTATCTGATTACAGCATAAGAGAGGAAAATACTTATGAATGCCACCATATTTGAAAGAGAGCAGCATGGAGACCTGGCACACCTTGTAAGTACCTTACAGTCTGAAATTGATAGATATAAAAGGCAAGCAAAAAACCTCACCAGGATGAACTCGCTCCATCAACGAATGGCATCAATTCTAGACTTGCCTTCCATGATTGAAAAATATTCAATCTGGCTTATGGAATACGTTCAACACGATTTATTCGGATTCAACAACCCTTGCCTGCAACGGTTGCATATGTATTGCTCCCATCATGGCCCGAGAAGACGTCAATCCATTTCTTTGGCAGAACTTCTCCTCAGACGGCTTGATCAGTATCCCATGTCTGAGCAACTAGACAACTTATATGCGTGCAAATGGGCCATTCAACGTGAACAGACGTGCGAAGGGCTCGTGTTTGTTCGCATGGATACTCCTTTTTCCCGGGAAGAACTTCAGTTTATAGAAGATACACTGCCTGTTCTGTCTGACACGCTAAGAAGAGCCCTTGAATTTGAAAAAATTTTCACCCAGAATCGGGAAGACCCGCTCACGGGATTACCCAACAGGGTTGTATTTGAAGAACGTATGCCCATCGCCATGGAGCAAGCCCGAAGGCATGGCCACCCGCTAAGCCTCGCAGCACTGGACCTGGACCACTTCAAGTCCGTAAACGATGCAATGGGTCATCTCATAGGAGACAAAGTTCTTAAAAATGTATCACGGGCAATGAATAATGAAATCAGGCAAACAGACCTTCTCGCCAGGATGGGTGGTGACGAGTTTTTACTCGTCATGCCCGATACCACCATCAAGGAAGCAGCTGTCCTGGCACAACGATTATGCAACGCCGTCAAATCCCTTAATATCCATGCTGCCCAAAAAACACTGGGGGTAAGCATAGGACTTGCGGAATGGGACCTGCCTCTCAGTCAGGATCAATGGATTGAACTGGCTGATAATAGATTATATCAAGCTAAGGCCAATGGTAAATCTCAGGTTCTCTATCATTAAGAAGCAACCCGTCTGCTGGAAAAGCACAAGAACCTACTACATCCTTTTCTGAAGAGAGGAAAACCACCCAATACTATAGACGCAAAATCAAACGGCCCGATTTGATAAAAAACTTCAATCGTGCTCCACGGCTTACTCTTTCTGTCGCACAGAAATGACAAGTGGGATTTTGTGCAGGCGGTTACTCACTTGTTTTGTAGAACCCAGTTTCCACTCTTCACATGTCATCGTATCCCCCATGGTGGCGCTAATATCTTTGACAAGTCCTGCGACATTGATAATTGGATGTCTGGAAAAGACTTCAGGCAAGCCATAGGTCAGATTACATGCAAGACAACGGCCTGGCCGCTCATGCAGTTCAAGAAAAAAATGAAGCGTCGAGTCAGCTTCATCAAAACGGTCAAATGCCAGGGCGATATCAAAAGCCCCCTCCTCGGCATCACCAAACAGTGCATCAAAAAAGTCGTCGCTCTTGGTTGCTGGAAAAAGCTTCAGGAGCGCATCCTCGCTAAATATTTCTGCTACATTGGACATAACTGCATTTCCCGGTATGAAAATTTCACAGTCAGCAGTGTGCTGCTGGCTGGTTATCATGCTTGCCTCGTAAATGTTGTATTTAATCTGCAACATAGACACTGTCAATACGTAACCTGCTGCAAAGTTCACAGGTAGCGTTTTCCCCGTCTTTCCTGCCAAGAAAAGCATCCCTGTAATATATGCAGATGAGGTTGAATATCTGGATGCATGAAAAAACTTGCCTTAACATAGATTGCACGCCTATGCTGGCTATGGTAGAAAAGCAGGCATGCAAGATCAAAATTACAACCACGTTGACATAATGCCCGAATCCATTGAAGAACCTGGTCACAATGAAATCAGCCGAAGGGTGCTCAATCCTGCCCAATATGCCGCAGTAACCCATGGAGATGGTCCGGTGCTGGTTATTGCCGGTGCAGGAAGCGGTAAAACACGCACCCTGGTGTACCGGCTCGCCTATCTTCTGCAGCAGGGGGTGCGTCCTGAATCTATTCTCCTGCTCACATTCACCAGACGAGCTGCACAGGAAATGCTCCATCGTGCTTCAAATATTTCAGATCAATCCTGCAACAGAATAGTTGGCGGTACATTCCACGCTACCGCAAACATACTCTTACGCAAGTATGGGTATCACATTGGCATTGGTTCCCGCTTTACCATTATAGACAGAGCTGATGCAGAAGGCATCATCAATCTTATCAAATCTTCTCTTGGCTTTTCTGGTGCGGGCAGACGATTTCCGTCAAAACGGGTCATAATGAATATCCTCTCCGGCTCCATTAACAAATCCAAAACAATAGATGACCTTGTTTATGAAGGGCACATTCATCTATCAGAATTTGTTGAAGATATCCACACGATCCGTAAACACTACGAGCAGTTCAAAATCGACCATGCGCTCATGGATTACGATGATCTTCTGGTCTATTGGGAGCGACTGCTCATGGAATCGCCAGAGGCTCAGAGAGAAATCTGTAACCGTTTTGAATATGTACTTGTGGATGAATATCAGGATACGAATCTGATTCAGGCAAATATTATCAAACTGCTTACACCGCAACATGCCAACATTATGGTAGTTGGCGATGACGCCCAATCCATATATAGTTTCAGAGGTGCAGATTTTTATAACATCATGCGCTTTAAGGACCAGTTTGCAGGTACCAGGGTCGTTACTTTAGAGGAGAATTATCGATCCAATCAGCCAATCCTTGAACTGGCCAATGGCATACTGCGCAATGCAGAAGAAAAATTTGCCAAAAACCTTTTTACCAGTATTGAAGGTGGCAATCGTCCCAGGCTCTACGTTGCCAACAATGAATCAGCAGAAGCAAGGTACATAGCAGAAACCATAGAACAGCTGATTGAACAGGGAACTCGGCCGGAAAATATTGCAGTGCTCTTTCGCTCAGGTTTCCATTCTTACAAGCTGGAGCTGGAGCTGGCCAGGCTTGACTTTTCCTTTGAAAAACGCGGTGGCATGAAGCTGACTGAATCCGCACATATCAAAGACCTTCTCTCCTTTTTCCGTATTCTGGTCAATGCATGGGATTCTCTTTCGTGGAACAGGCTGCTTCTCCATCTTGATAAGGTCGGGCCTAAAACTGCCCAAAAAATAAGCAACACGATCCTGGCCGAAGATGATCCAATTGTTGCACTGGCCTCCTATCCTGCGGGAAAAACATGGAAAAAAGGACTAACCGAACTTGTAGAAATTCTGCAGGAAATCAGTACCCAACCACTGACACCTTCTGGGATTTACGATAGGGTTCTCACCTACTACCAGCCTATTTTCGAAAAAATTTATTATGATGATTACCCCAAACGCAGCAAAGACCTTGAGCAACTGAAAAATGTTATCAACGGCTATGGAGACCTGCAATCGTTTGTTGACGACACCTCCCTTGATCCGCCGGAAAGCGAAGTCGGACCAGCTTCAGAGGTTGAGGAGAATAAATTGATTCTCTCCACTATCCACTCTGCCAAAGGTTTGGAATGGGATGTGGTTTTCATCCTTGGTTTGGCCGATGGTCGTTTCCCCCACCAGAATGCCGTCCCCGGGCCACAATGGGAAGAAGAGCGAAGACTGCTGTATGTGGCGGTGACAAGGGCAAAAAAAGAACTTTATATGACCTATCCCAAGGAACTCCTTGGCGTGGATCGTAAATTACAGCGTTGCGGCATGTCTCCTTTTCTCAGGGAAACCTCTGCAGGTCTGTTTGAAAAAATTGAAACCCAAAATTATCCTGGCAATTATTTCAATAACAGCCCGCCCCAACCTCGTTCCGGTTTGAACAAACAGAAAACTGCCAGTGCGCGTCAATCATTTGACCCAGGCATGAGGGTGCATCACTCCTATTTTGGCGCCGGGACTGTTTTGAATATCCCTGGCCCCAGAAGAGTGGAAGTGGCTTTTGATCGCCACGGAAATAAAATACTCCACCTGGATTATGCCAACCTGGACGTTTTAGGATAACCTTTTTCATTGCTCCCAAAATGTCCTGCTGATTTTACCTCTCTCTTACTTTTGTTGTAAAAATTGCCATGGAATACGATATTGCCCTTGAATACCTGAACAATTTACAGATGTTCACTATCAAACTGGGGCTGGAGGCAGAGACCACTGTATTAGCAAAATTAGGTTCCCCCCAGAATGCATTTCCATCTATCCATATAGCGGGCACCAATGGCAAAGGTTCAGTCGGCGCCACCCTTATGACTCTGCTAGCGGCCAGCGGGTATAGAGTTGGTTTTTATTCATCCCCCCATTTGAATGATATTCGAGAACGATTTCAGATTAATGGCGAATATATCTCCAGACAGGAGTTTGCATCCCTGATACAGCAGACCAGACATACCCTTGGAGAACAGACTCTCACCTATTTTGAATGCACAACTGCTGTAGCGTTTCTCTGGTTTGCCCAAAAAGAGGTAGATATTGCTGTCATAGAAACCGGCCTTGGGGGCAGACTGGATGCAACCAATGTGATAGCACCCCTGATTTCTGTTATCACCAATGTTCATTTGGATCACCAACAGCACCTCGGCAACACCATCACTGAAATAGCCAGGGAAAAAGCAGGTATTATCAAGCATGGTATCCCTCTGGTTACTGGAAACCTCCTTGGTGAGGCGGATGCTGTTATAGAGTCCAGATGCCAAGAGAAACAGAGCAAAAGAATCAGATATCAACAAGATTTTTTCGCTCAACAAAAAGACGATACCCTCATTCACTACCAGGGATTTTCTGGTAACTTTGATTTTTCCTTCTCCCCTGCCCTTTGCGGAAAACACCAGATACCAAACACTGCAGTGGCATTAGCCACACTTGAAGAACTCCAATCCAAAGGCTTTTCTCTCTCCCCCTCCACCCTCCTTGCGAGTCTTCCCCTGGTGCGCTGGCCAGGACGAATGGAGCTCATCAATGCAGTATCCAGGGGTAGTCATTACATCCCTGTTCTCATCGATGGCGCACATAATGAAGCTGGTATAGAAGCACTATACGAAGAGCTACAGACAAGGCAATATCAGCGCCTGATTGTGATATGGGGAAGCATGCGGGATAAAAAAACTGATACAGCATTGAAAAAGCTTCTCCAACACGCTTCAATCATCGTGTATACCCAGGCCGAGCCAGTTCGTTCTGCCAAACCTGATGACCTGAAAGAACAGACTCCACCTTCGCTGCAGAATAAGGTATACTGTTCGACAGATGTAAACCAGGCACTGGATCACGCGTTTAAACTCTGGGAGGCGGGAGACCTTATCTGTATAGCAGGCTCCCTGTACCTGGTTGGAAAAATGCGCAGTCTTTTGCTGAACAAATCGCAAGCCACTCTCAAAGATACAGCTGGTCAAAAGAGCAATGCAATAAAAGCAACCGCTTGCGACATTTAGACTCATAGGGCAGGACAAATACGAATGGATTTTTATACCCTGGACGGCATCGATGAACATATAATCAAGGCAGAGAAAAAAAAGGCCCGCGAACTACGTAAAAGCCGCTGGTGGCAACAGAAAACATCCACAGGCACCTGCTATTATTGTGGTGAAAAGGTAGGCTTTAAAAATCTCACCATGGACCATGTCGTTCCATTAAGCAGAGGAGGCCGAAGTACAAAAGACAATCTGGTTCCATCATGCAAAACGTGCAATACCAAAAAAAAATCCTCTCTCCCGGTTGAATGGGACGAATACATGGATTCATTGCATAAAGGGTAAAAGCATTTGTCCACGGCACAAAATGAGCCAGACGCTATCCAGTCTAATCCTGCAGTAATAAGTATATAGGCGCCAGCGATGTCACGCCGATATGGACCCACGAAGTACCTTCACCCACTCGAGAAGTGGTTCCCTGAGAATCCCACCGAATATTCATGTAACCGTTTATCCCCCAGTCAGCTCCCCAGCTGTTGCGAAGAATCCAGCTTTGTGTAGCATCATTCCATCCAACCAGAATAATCTGGTGGTTTGTATACCCATCGCAATCATTGTATGATGGAGAATACACACCGCTTCTATACGAGTACCAGCCATCATCAACACAGACGCCTGCCGTGATTGGGCCGTATTGATATATGGCATTTTTTATCTGCGTAACGCTCGGCACTGTCCATTCAGAACCTGAAACAAATTGCCACGCACTCAGCTTATAAGGATGTGGGTAGGAAACCGTACAGCTTCGATCAGCAGCGACATACGGCAATACAGATTCTGTAACAGCACCAACAGCATTTTGACTGTACCCTAAAGTATCATGGTGGTATTTGTTAGCTGTGAGTCCTCCGCTGCATCCCCATCCATCACGATTGCAGTTAATCAGAAACTGCTCGGAGAGATTGGTCAGAGGATAACCTGCTTTACGCACGGCTGATTCCATCACACCAACGGTTCCAAAGCTCCAGCAACTGCCGCATGATCCCTGATCCCTCACAGGTGGCACGATATCTGAACTTAGACGCCAGTCCCAGGAAGAAGGCAGCGATTTTTCTCGGTCAAGCTCGACAGAAAGTTTTTTCTCTACGCCGACACGACTTGAAGAGCTTCTATGCTTTGGGGCGTTAGGAGTGGGATCGCTTATTTCAACTTTATCCATTCCCGAATCCAACTTGATTGACAAACGTGACTTGATTGATCTGTCACTTGCAAAAGGTCGATGATAGATAAGTCGGATTTCCTGCACCCCATTGGTATTTGGTTGAAAGACAAACGTCTGGATGGATGGTGCACCATAGGCATGATATCGTGGTTTGAAACGAATCTCATCACCATTACCTTTTTGAAGAAGTGCGCCACTATTTACTATTTCCCATTTATATCCAGTGGTATTTCTCGCCTGCAGTTGCAGTGTGAATTCTTTGGCTGATTGCGGTAGAGTTAGACGAAGCTCCACTTGCCCACCAAGAAAATCAGCCATTTCCACAGAATCGTCAAAAAGAGCAGTCCGTAACTGTGCAATACTCTCACTGCCTGATATGGTTAGCCTGTTTTGTTGTATTTCAGCTGAAACATTTGTCTTTCTGATTTTGCTTACAACCGATTCCCTATATTGTTGAGTGTGGGTTATATCAGATATTGTTTCCAGTTCTGCCTCCCACTCCAATGCCCACGCAGAGCAGGCCCATATAGAAAAACAAAGAGTGATTATAGAAATCTGGCATATGGAATGGATTTTCTGTCCTGAACTCATTGTGATCTCCTTTCACGTTGCCCAAATACCAATCCAGCAATGGAAGTATTGATTATGCCGGAAACCAAATAGTGTAACAGATCACGGTAGTAACAACACTGATATTTCAATTAGATCTGAGTCGCAACTGGTCACAGGTGTTTCAGATTTATGCAAACGCGGTTTTTCGCAGGTGAGCGAAGACTCCGGCAGGCTATCTATGCGGGAAACCGCAATCGTGCAAAGAGATAAGCGATCAGCAGGAGACTTCGTGGAATATCTGTGATCAGTTACCAAATAGTTAACATCATCTCACCATACATATTCCCGATGAAATATAAGTATATGTAAAGTATACGGCGTACAAACAAAAAATAACAGATCAACCGGCAGTTAAAACAGAAATTATCCGATAATTTCTACTGTTAGATCAGTACTGTTGGCTGCTTCATGCAGGTCCCTATATGAAAAAGGAAAAGATATTATAGGAGTACATGCCAGGCAAAGCCGAATGCGATTGCTGCCATACTTAATAAAGAGAGCTGCAATCTGTTTTCACAATTTTATTACCCATTAAGCTGCTTTTCGCTCGACACATTCATAGTGACTAGGTATATTATAATGTTTATTCAACATATGGTTGCACAAACTTTGTTCATCTTGTGCAAACTTTCCCAGGGCGGGTAGCTCAGCTGGATAGAGTGTCGGCCTCCGAAGCCGAAGGTCGCGGGTTCGAATCCCGCCTCGCCCACCAGTAATTTCAATTAGTTACAGCAAAAACCAACCCCCTCCCTATCCCCCACCAGAAATAGCAGACTGACACATGCCAGACTAGAACAATTTGAGAGTTGGGAGACACCTAACTTACTCTTGCTCCTTAACGTAGCCAAGATAATCGACCTCTTCACGGGTGCATCCGATATTTACGGCACAACCTTCTAGGCCCATCTTTTTTTGAATTGCATAATAATTTCAACCGACTAGGTAATATTATCGCTTGATAAATAACAAAATTATAGTATAATATCCTGCAAAATTAGGAGGTTATACTATGACAATGGCGCTGGAAACACAAACTAGGACTGAGTAAGCATATTGACAAAAATAACTATAACAACAAGTTGTATGCCTTAAAGCTGAATTGGATCGGGTTTTCTATCATGCCTTGATTATAATGCCAGACCAATTTTCGAAATCTGGTAATTAATTCTGAAAGTCCCCCTAACGCTGAAAATCCGTATACTTTGGGTTTTATCCATTTCCAGAATAGCTCGACAGGATTGTATTCTGGTGAATATGTCGGCAAATAAAACAGCTTTATCCTTGGGTGCCGTTCCAAATATTGTTTTACTTTTCTGGATTTATGGATACTCGCATTATCAAGAATGATGACAATTTGTTTCTCAGGTGTCTTCTGACGTATCTGCGTCAG
>NZ_AUCV01000003.1 GCF_000429945.1 Desulfogranum japonicum DSM 18378
CTGTCCATTCCGATTTTTAACAGGGGAAAACTCAAGGCCAGCTTGGAAGTGGCAGAGATCAATGAGAAGATTGCAGCCGCGCAATATGAACAGGCAATTCAAACAGCCTTTCAGGAGGTCGCCGATCAGTTGGCAGCCCGTGGTACCTACCAGGCGCAGCTGGATGCACAGAATGCCCTGGTCAAGGCCACCGGCCAGGCCTATGAGTTGTCGTCAGCACGCTACGACAGCGGGATTGATGACTTTCTTACAGTGCTTGACTCACAACGTTCCCTGTTTTCCGCCCAGCAGGGGGCTGTAACCGTCAAGCAGGCGTACCTCTCCAACCTGGTCAGCCTGTATAAGGTACTTGGTGGCGGACAATTGTAGGTCTTGCATCTTTTCAGGTGTATACAGAAAAGCCCCTCAAACCGATTGAGGGGCTTTTCTTTGCGTGAAATTGAATTGTTTGCGTATAAGACTCATAAGTACGGGGGATTGGCTTAGCCATGTCCCTGTTTTTTTTTCTAAAACCTTGATTGTGGGCAGATACGAGCCAAGATGTCCCCTGAATATATTATATGTTTAAAAACTGGCACGAATTGTGATTGAAATGCCATTCAGGACGCGATTCAGTTGTTTTGTTGTTGCGCAAAATATGACAGTTACCCAGCCGGGTAACGCCTGGCATTGACCTTGATGCCCATGCACAAGGTTGAGTCCAGAAAGATGGAATAGAAATATGTTTCCCTTCACCAACTATCGATACATACTATATATCTTAATTTTTTTCTTTCTGCCGGCATGTTCTTTTGCCTCTGAACATGTTGATTTCCTTGATGATGACTACTATACGAACCAAAGCCCGACAGAGCATGTTCCAGACCCTCTGGAGCCGTTCAACCGGTTGATGTTCCAGTTTAATGATGTCACATATATTTACGTGTTGGATCCTGTCGCAACAGGGTACAGCAAAATAGTGGCTGAAGATTTTCGAAGTATCATAGGTAATTTCTTTTATAATCTTGAGGAACCGGTTCGTTTTGTTAACTGTTTACTCCAGGGGAGAGTCAAAGATTCAGGAACCGTGTTAGGGCGATTTGCAGTAAATACGCTTTTCGGGGTATTTGGCCTTGGAGATCCGGCTCGTACTGATTTCAACCTGCAACCGACAGATGCGAGCCTGGGACAAACCCTTGGCACCTGGGGGGTAGGGGACGGTTTTTACCTGGTGGTACCGCTCTTTGGGTCAACCACCTTACGCGATTTCAGCGGAACCATAATTGATTCCTTTATGGCTACGCCGTATTACTCGTGGGCAGATGATTATATTGTCACGGCAGGGATTTATACCACTAAAGAAGTAAATAAACTCTCCTTTCATCTGGGAGAATATAATGAACTCAAAAAGATAAGTTTCGATCCCTATATCGCTCTGCGTGACGGCTATTTTCAATATCGGAAACGACAACGTGATGAGTAATCCCTTTCCATTGCCGGTGTTATTTTAGGTTGCAGTTAAGTCTGATCCAGAGAATAGCTGTGGCAATTCACCCCAAACCGAACAAGGATCTTCCGTTATACGCCGTAGTTTAACTTCAAACTCCTGCCAAAGGTTTTCGCTGATCAATTCGTAGGAATGTCCCCAGAAATAGAACAGACCCCATTTCCTGGAATTTTCGTATTGCAACCAGAAATCCTGTGAAAGGAAATGACAGTTCGGGTGAAAAGCCATGGGGTTGGCAGGCGGAAACGATTGTTCTGCTGGTTGAGTCGTTCGGGCGTAACAATGTCCTGTCTCCTTTACCAGGGTCATTATTGTTGAGTTGAATGCACCGAATGGATAGACGAAACCCATGACCGGTTGCCCGAAAAATTGTTGCAGCCGGTCGCGGGCAACGGCGATTTCGTGTCGCGCTTCAGTAACAGGAAGATCGCACAAATTTGGATGTGTCAGGCTGTGGTTTGCAATGGTGAACCCGTTATAGACAGAACGCATTTCGTCCCATCCAAGGCGCCATACTTCTGTTTGTTTATGTATCCATCCAAAGCGAGCCCGCTTGTCGTACATGCCCGGACACAGGTTGAAGGTTGCCGGGATCTGCAGTTGGCGCAATAGATCTGTCAGGCGTGCGTCTGTAGTCACTCCATCATCCCAGCACTGGACAACTATCATCTTCTTTTTTTGCATGATTGGATACTTTATTTTTATCGTGACCCTTAATTTGAGAGAAAATAGCAATTCTCCGACAGACTCCTAGAGGGGATCTTCTTGGCTTCGATAATACCCGAACTTTATTGTTTGGAAAATCGAGATTTTTTGTTGTCGCCTCTCTATGGGGTTATCACCACCAAGCAAATATGGTGCTCCCGTGATTACTTACGGCTTGCGTATGGGGCAATAATATGCTGCGCCAGCCTGCTTACGAAAACCTCAGGATCCCTGTAAGGCGCTGTAAATACAGGAGAGTTGCCATGTTTAGTCACTTGCCCCTGAGTGGTTACCTTTAATATTTTTTATAGAGAAAAGAATCGTTTTCCCCCTTGCTTTATGGTAGACAGGGCTTTTTTTTTAGAGGAGTCCTGCTTCATGCTGTATATACCCGAGGCCTCAGCAGATATTGAGAATACCGCTACTTGGGCAAAATACCACAAACAGCTCTGTCAACACTGTGATGCCTCCTGTTGCAGTCTGCCCGTAGAGGTTAAGGCCACAGATCTTATTCGAATGGGCTTGATGGATGAATTCGAACTGGAGGAGAATCTGAAATTCATTGCAAGGCGATTGATGAAACAGCGATTGGTTGAACATTTTCATTCCAGATCGGCAACTTTCATTCTTGCCAGAATGGCAAACGGCGATTGCATTTTTCTGGATAGCCACAGTAGACGCTGCACCATGTATGACAAACGGCCCGATACCTGCCGCAATCACCCGAAGATCGGGCCCCGCTCAGGTTATTGCGCTTTTTCCAGAAAGTAACCTGTTACATACACGGGAAACTCCCGAGCTTATTCGTGTCCTCTAGGAGTAGTTGCAATACAATTATGTCTTCTATTTTGAGTCATGCTTTACTTGGTGCTTCATTGTACGGAGCTGAAAGGGACAGGAGTGTCCCATGCAGGACACTTGGCGCGCTGTTTTTAGCTGGTTTAGCAGTAACGCCTGATCTTGATTATTTGTCGTCGTGGTTATTCGGATATGAAATACTACTACGGTATACGCACTCAATTCTGTTCTGTTTCACTGTATCGGCTATAGCAGCATTATGTGCCTTAACAATTGGAATCCTTAAAAAATGGTTACACTTGAGAACAGGCTGGATATTTTTAGCCCCTGTTTCTCATTTGTTTTTGGATTTATGGTAGGAGTTCAAAAAGTCCATTCTTATGGCCTTTGTATAGCGGTGTGTTTGCCTCTCCATTGGGTATTCTGCCAAGTGCTGGAAAAATTGATATAATGAATGTATATTGCTGGAGAAACCTCGCAATAGAGTTATCCATATTGGTTCCTCTCTCGATCTATATAAAAAATAGAGGCGCCATTACCAGAATATCTTTTGGGCGTAATATAGCTTTAATGCTTTCCCTGGCTGTTGGCGTTTCTATTGGTATGAACCTTGGCCGATACGTTTACCCGGTCTGAACAAATATCTGGAAGTGTAATTCATTCAGGATATTGGAGGTCCTATGCAACAAGTAAGAGCTCTATGGTGTATTATCATCATAGTGTCGATGCTCAGTACGATAAGTGTGGGTGATTGTCTGGCCGAGGAGAACCGCCTGACTGTCCAAAAACTGAAAGCGCTGCTCGGGGATCGCATGAAAGAGGGGAAACTCGTTGCTAAAAAGGAAGGGAAGATCGTTACTGTAGATTTGTCCAGCTTGCGCGTAACGGTTATAGGAGAATTCGGCCCAGACAGCAAGTTCTGGGGACTCAGTACTCCGAACTGGTCACCGGACGGGAGCCGCATTTTGTGTTCCTATCGCGGTCAGGCGTTTGTCTTGAAAACCGACGGATCCCCTCCTGAGAAGATCTTAAAGGGAACGAAGCTTCATTCCCCATTCTGGTGGAAGGATCCCAAATCAGGAGAGATTTGCATTGTTTACAAAAATGCCGATGCAAAGCATTGGTACAAAAAAGGCAAGAGCCCTGGAGCGACGTATCTCTGGCGGCCCAGTACTGGTCGTGCGCACAAAATTCTGGATTTTCCATGCGATGGTACAATGTCTGCTGACGGCACACATATCGGTGAGGCCTACGGGGGGTGTCTCATTGCCGATATACCGAACCAGAAATACCACGTTCTCTATCGTGGACGTCAGTCTTGCAACTCAAGTATGAGTCCGGATAACACCTATCGTATCATGCACCTGTATCTCCCCCACACCCATTTTGGTATTCGTGACAAGAACGACCGGGAGCTTTGGAAAATCTCGAATCCGGTGGGAACCCTGGAGTGGCAGGTCCCAAACTGGTCAACCGATCCTGATTTCTGTACGGCAACGGCAAAAGTGGGAGAACGAGAATACAAATTGGCAATCATTCGCATTCATGACAGTCAAGTGGTTGTATTGAAAGGGTTAGGTGGCAACTGGAAGAGAAGTCATCTCTGGTTGAACTAGCTGGTGTTACCAAATGACCGTGCGGGAATCTTTGCTTAGGGTCGCGGAAAATAACACATATCCAAAAAATGCTAGGATATCGGTTGAGTAACCTCGTCGCATCAATGGCTCCATACTGGCCGTATCGAGGGATTGATGCAACGACGTTACCGAGTTGAGAGACAAGCTAGATTGGATAGTTTGTTTTTTCCGTGACCCTTAACTGTTTTTAATTGAAAAAGCGGCTTTCTGGGCAGGTCCGAACAGGGATTTTGCCTGATAACATCCCACACAATACGATTGATTATGAGTAATATATTTTCGAAACCGATAACAGATCTGCCTGAAGCTGACATCCCTCTGGATGGAGTCTCTGCGTATTTATCGCAGGCAGACCAGCATCAAATACTTTTCATGCAATTTGATAAAGACGTCGATCTCCCGGAGCATAAACATGCGGCTCAGGTTGGTTTTGTGCTGGAAGGTAAGATCGAGCTCATCATTGCAGGGGAAAAAAATACCTACACCAAAGGCGATAGATACTATATTCCGGCAGGTGCCTTGCATTCAGGAAAGATGTATGCCGGATACGCAGACATCACCTTTTTTGATGAACCGGCGAGGTACTCTCAAAAAGTCTGTAAATAATCAAAAACAGTTGTGTGGAGTCACAACTGCCTCATCACAGTTCGCTGTCCAGTAACTCTTTAGCTATATCAAAATCGTAATTTTCCAGTGCTTTTTTGATATGGGTGATTTTACCTGAGTACTCTTGTATACCTGGCATCTTCAGCAATTCATCCGCCAGCTGCAACGCTTCAATGTCTGATTCGTCGACCAGGACCTGAAGTTTCTTCAGGCTGGTAATGATCTCCTGGGGCATGTGCGTTGCCTCTGGTGTAATGGGTGGAGCAATGTCTGGAGATGATTGAGCATACGATGCCAATCCTTCCGTAACCAGAGAAAGCTCTTCTGTGACTTCCTGCAGGAGAATTTCAATTTGCTGCTTTCCCTGATGCTTCCTGCAGGCAGATTCCAGTGTCCTGGCCTTTTCCCTGACGCCATTGGCTCCGATATTGGCTGCAACGCTTTTCAAGGTGTGTGCGCACCGTGTTGGGGCTTCTTGATCTTGGTCATCCTGTGCTGTTTTGAAAAGCGTTTCAAAGTCGCTATAGCTGTCGTGAAATTTTTTTAAAAGCTTGCGATATAGTAGGACATTCCCCTGAACTGTGGCCAGACCTTCGGTAATGTTAAGTCCCGGGATGTGTTCCAACGCTGTCTGGTCTTCATCAGGAGTGGAACGGGGATTAGAGCCTGTAGGTGTGATCCATTTGTCCATGGCCTGCAGAAGTTCCTGTATGCGAATGGGCTTGCCTATATGGTCATTCATTCCACATTCAAGGGATTTTTCCCTGTCTCCTGTCATGACATTGGCTGTCATCGCAATGATGGGGAGGTCTTTGAATCGTGCATCTTCACGGATTTTTCTGGTGGCGGTATAGCCGTCCATCACTGGCATCTGGCAGTCCATGAGTACTGCGTCGAAATGCTTTTTATCCAGCATGTTCAAGGCAATTTTCCCGTTTTCGGCAATCCTGAAATCAATGCCATGGCTGGCCAGTAAATCTGCGGCCACATCCTGGTTGATATCATTGTCTTCCACTATCAATACCTTGGCTTTTTTCAGCCTGGTGGTTTTCTCGTTCAACTGGTCCTGCCTGAGAATAAACCTGCTTTCCCTGCGAACTTTCCCTCGTTTAACCATCATTATGGTATCAAACATGGTTGAGGGCATGACCGGCTTATTGAGGATATTCTTGATAATTGCAACTTCCCTGGCTTTTTGTATGAGATTGGCGTTGGTGTATGCTGATACTAGAATAACCTCGGGAACATGTGTAAGAGTTGTACTGGACTGCATAGCCTGTGCGATTTCGATACCGGTCATGTCAGCAAAATCATAATCCAGGATGGCCAGGTCATAAGGTCTGGTTTCCTTTTGCTGTTCCAGTAGTTGGAAAGCTGAGGCAGGTGAATCCGCCAGGTCGACGGTGAAACCGAATCCTGTGAGCATCTCATAAAATATTGAACGCGCAGTGGCATTGTCGTCTATCACCAGTGTATGCAGGGGAGCATCCTGATGCCGTTCATTGATCCACTGTACATTTTCTGGCTGTTTAGTAAAACTGGCTGTAAAATGAAACGTGCTGCCCTGATTCGGAATACTTTCCACCCATATCCTGCCGTTCATCATTTCTGTGAGTTTTTTGGAAATTGCCAACCCCAATCCTGCGCCGCCATATTTTCGGGTAATGGAGGTGTCGGCTTGACTGAATTGCTGAAACAGTTTTTCCTGTTGTTCCGTTGTCATGCCGATACCTGTGTCGCGTACGCTAAAATGAAGGGTGACGGTTTCCTCACTTTCTTCTGCAACTCGGGCGGCGATGACGACCTCTCCTTTTGGTGTGAACTTTACCGCGTTATTCCCCAGGTTGAGCAGTACCTGACCCAACCGGAGCGGGTCTCCTTTCAATGCCGTAGGCAGATTCCAGGGAAGATCAAACATGAGCTGGAGTCCTGCTTCCTGGGCTTTCATGCCGACCACACTGGCTATATGATCAAGGACATCTTCAAGCAGGAAGTCAATGTGCTCCATCTCGAGCTTGCCTGCTTCTATTTTGGAAAAATCAAGAATGTCGTTGAGGATTCCAAGGAGATAGTTTGCAGAACGGTACACCTTGTCAATGTAGTTGCGTTGTTTTTCGCTGAGTTCGTTTTGCAGGGCCAAATAGGACAGGCCTATGATCGCGTTCATTGGCGTGCGGATTTCGTGGGACATATTGGCCAGAAAATCTGATTTGGCCCTGGTAGCGGCTTCAGCGGCCTCTTTTGCCTCTGCCAGGGCTTTCTCCGCGGATTTTCGAAGAGTGATGTCTTCCACGATGCCTTCAACAGAGGCGATTTTGCCGTCCTGGCCAGAGACTGTATGTCCTGATATGAGCGCGACCCGTTTGCTGCCATCTGTATGTATGTAGGCGCTTTCGACTTCGTAAGAGGTCTGTTCGTTTCCCAGTTTGCTCCAGAAGAACTGCCTGGCCTTTTCTGTTTCTCCCGGCAACCAGTTGACCACATCGTTCCATCGTTTGCCGATCAGATCTTCTTTTTTTATACCAAAAACAGCCTGAATATTTTCACTGACAAATATTACCTCGCCGTCCAGCTTCAGGCTGAATACAGCGAACCGGCCACCCAACTCTTCAACCAGTCTCTGGTACTTGGCATGGCTTTCCCGAATTTCATTCTCCATGGCTTTGCGGTCGGTGATGTCAATAATCCAGCCAAGGCATGCTTTCTGGCCTTCATAGGTAAAAGTATGGGCGTGGGTTAAGACATCGATAATTTCTCCGCGTTTGTTAATAAGCTGTGTTTCATAATTCAGGGCTTTGCCTTCTTTGTCGAGCAGTTGAATAAAGTCCTGCCGTTTTTCGGGCATAGCCCAAGATAACTCTGTCCTTTTGCCTGTCTCAAAACCCATTGAAATCATACTTGGGTTACTGAATTTCGCGACCCCGTCAACGGTGATAACCATTCCGATGGGACTGGTGTCCAGTATTTCCTGGAGGCGTTTTTTTTCATTTGCGACAGCCTCCTCCATTTTGATACGTTCAGTAACGTCGCTCATTACAGCAACAAATATTGGCTTGCCGTCGACAATGTCTGTATTGAGGGCGATCTCCATAAGAAATTGGGAGCCGTCTTTCCTGAGTGCCGGGACCACGGTCTGCCTGCCAATGATTTTTACGGGGCCTCCCTGCAGGTGGTTGCGGAGATACCCATCGTGTTCACTCTGGTAAGGTTCAGGCATCAGTATGTTGATACTTTTCCCCAGAACTTCTTGTTTGCTGTAGCCGAATATCTCCTGCGCAGCAGGGCTGAACTCGTTAATGAGCCCCTGGGAATCGATAACAACAATGCCATTGAATGCAGTGTCTATGATGCCACGCAGATAAGCCGTTCGTTTCTCAACCTTGCTTTCCAACTCTTTTTTAGCTTGTTCCAGTTCGCGTTGGGCCTGCTCAACATCAGAGATATCGACAAATGTTTCCAGTAAAAGTTCCTGGTCTCCCCTGGTAATGAAGGATGCTGATTTCATTATCGGGATGATTGAACCATCCCTGTGTAGCAGCTTGCGTTTTGACATATCCCTGGATTGATCTAAATCGAGAAGAGGGCACTTGTCGATTTCCGATGGACAGGTAAGCTTGTGGCAGATTTTTCCTACAACTTCATCTTTTGCGTAACCGGTGAGATCCTGGGCAAATTTGTTTATATCAACAATAACCCTGCTTTTCGGATCAACCAGAAGAACACCCGCTGCGATGGAGTTGAGCAATTGGCCGAGAAACTCTTCATTTCTGCTCACTTCTTCTGATTTGACATTGATCGACTGCCTGGACTGCATGATACGTTCAAGCATATTATTAATGCAGACACTCACATCGAATATTTCGTCTTTTCCTGTGATGGAAATTGGCGAAAGCATTGTTGACGCGTTTTCCTGTTGGGAGATTTGTTGCATGAGTGCGTCAAGTCTCTGCAGGATTTTTTTGTGAAGGACGAAATAACCAAACAAGCTCAACAGCAGAACTACCAATGTGACAAGAGCAAAATAGGAATTGGTAATTTTTTGTCCTTGCTGTGAAAAAAAACGGCTGTTAGAAACTTTTATCAGCGCTATGGGATAACCTTGTATATTAAGGATTGTGCCAAAGCCCGTTGAGATATCTTGATCACTATGTGATACAAATATGTCATCTGGAGATCTCATGACTCTGGAGTACACATCTTTTTCCTTCGCAGGATCTATAAAGGAGATATCTGCGCCCAGCAGGGATGATATTTCCTCCAGCATGCTCTCTGAAACCAGCCTTATGAATATAAGGCTGCCCATGGGAGGTTCCGAAGAATTACTGTCCAGGATCGGCCGTTTGGCTACCAGGGCAAGTTTTCCTGGCTTGATAAGCATCATGCCCGCCTGGCTAACTGAGTTTTCAGCTGACGGAAAAAACTCTTTTGAGACATGCCGAAATATTTGTTCTGCAAGCTCATTGTCAAATTCGCCATCGTAATTGACAGCCTGGAGGTATATTCTCTCTCCCAGTCTGCTCTGAATTATCACGCAGATCAGAGACTGATCCAGAAAAGTGTCTATGGGAAGGTTGGAGTTGATGTACTCAGAATTACGGTCTTGTACGAATTGATATGAATCATCCCAGCTGGCCCAATCAATTAAGAGTTTATCCAAATCGTTCAGCTTGATATGCAGTGCGCGTTCGGCAGCTTGTACCAGGGAGCGGGTCTGTGCATTTTCCAGTTTCTGGAATCCGTTTTTAACAATGGACTTTGAGACAATCAGCTGGAAGGCGATCAAAACAGCAATGACAAACCCGATGGACAGTATGGTGAAATTTCGGAGCTTCACAGTTCTCCCTGTTTTTAAAAAAATGGCCGTATTTCACGGCAAAATACGCGACGGAAAGGTAGTATACCCCTTGTTTACAAGGCTGTGTGGGTACGGTTAATCAGGATCTGCATGCAGTCTGGCCTGCTCAAGTATTTTATCCAGATTCTGCACAAATACTTCTATCAGTGCAGGATCAAAATGTTGTCCGGATTCTTCCTTGAACAAGGCAACAGCCTTTTCAACAGGCCATGCCTCTTTGTAGGGGCGCTTACTGATCAACGCGTCAAAGACATCAGCAACTGCAGCAATACGACCGACCAGGGGAATATCCTCACCTTTAAGTCCTTTGGGATAGCCTGAACCATTCCATTTTTCATGGTGGGTCAAAGCCACTGTTCTGGCCATCTTCAGGAGTGGATTATCGTGTTCTCCTATGATCTTTGCTCCAATTTCCGTGTGCCGTTCCATGATCGCTCTTTCTTTATCGTTCAATCGTCCGGGTTTCAGGAGAATATCGTCCGCAATACCAATTTTTCCTACATCGTGCATGGGTGAAGCATTGAGTATCAGGTCCACCTCTTCGTTGCTCATGCCAATGGCTGTTGCCAGAATTTTGCAATAACAGCTCATACGGATAACGTGCATACCTGTTTCGTTATCTTTGTATTCCGCAGCAAGACCAAGACGGCGGATAATTTCCAATCTGCTCTCGTTAAGTTCTTTGGTCCTTTCATTCACCAATTCTTCCAGTGCCCTGTTTTGGTCGTATAATTTCAAATGCGTCTTGACCCTTGCCAGAACAACAGGAGGACTGACCGGTTTGGTGATATAGTCAACAGCCCCCAGTTCAAAACCGCGCGCTTCATCGGTCACCTCATCCATTGACGTGACAAAAATTACCGGGATGTTTTTTGTGCGGAGGTCCTGTTTTAATCGCAGGCATACAGCATAGCCATCCATTTGCGGCATCATGATATCCAATAGTATGAGGTTCGGTTTGAAGCGTAATGCTATTTCAAGGGCTTTGGGGCCGTTGTTTGCCACTTTGACATTGTAGTCCACCAGGATCCTGGACAAGACTGTAATGTTTTCTGCAGTGTCGTCCACAATGAGAATGGTTGGTTTAGGGGCAGAGATATTCGTCATGCCTGTTTCTCCAATGGTTGCCGGAACAGATAATGTACAGTGGCGCTTGCAACAACCTCATATCTGTACTTTTCAGTAGTCTTCATCGTATACCATTTTATCCAATAACAATGAGCTGTCGCGTGGGAAGGATTGTCGGTGCAGCCACTGAAAGGAATTGTCTTGTTAGATAGTACCTGTCCGTAAAGGGACTTTTCGGAGTCTACGCTTGCTGAACCAGGGTAGACATCCTCAGTTGTGGAGAGATACAGAGAGTCTGCCGGAGCATTGCTATTTTTTCTCAGGTTAGGCGTTTTCAGGAAATCAAACACAGTCATATAGTTGATATTTCGAGCATTGATGACCTGAAAATAACACAAATATGGGGAAAAGAGCTTTATCCGACAGACTCCTAGATAAGATCATATGAGAATCAAGAGACGCATGTCAAATGTGTTGGCAGCGGGGGGCTGCAGGCTTGAGCTGGAATACAGGGGAGGGCTTATTTCTGAGCATTGCGGGCTCCTCGTATGGTTGCCTGTGATGTCTGGTCGGAAATGGTTTTAAAAACGGAAAGTTAACTCGATAACAAAGTTTAGAGCCTGGGGTTTGTTTGTAAGGTGTACTGAAAATACTGACTATCCGAAAAGTGCGCAGGAGAATGAGTTGAGAGACCAACAAGAGTGGATAATTTATTTTTTTTACGGCCCTAAAGTGCTGTACAATAGTACTAACACGTATTTTCGTTGGTGTTTTTTCGGTGTTGAACAATGTGCTTATATCTGTTTGGACAGGGGAGGAAAGTATAACAAGGTTGTGTGGTTATGAAATTCAGATGAAAGTGTAACTGCTCACACTGCTCCTTGTTTTTCCGTAAGCAGTTACAAATACTGGGGAAGTTGTCAAGTTTAATGATTTTATCTCTGGGTAGTTTTATGAAATTTTGAATGAATAATCAAGAACGGGAGGGGGGTATGTTTGCGTTAACGGTGAATGGTACGAGACAGCAGGTCGATGTAGCTCCAGATACGCCTTTATTGTGGGTCTTGCGGGATAATCTGGGAATTACCAGCGTAAAATACAGCTGTGGAATTGCTGAATGCGGTATGTGCACGGTGCTCATTGATGGTACGGCACGACGTTCGTGTGTTGTTCCCATTGAAGAAGTAGATGGAAGTGCCATCACAACCATAGAAGGGTTGCCTGATGATCATCCTGTTAAAATTGCCTGGATCGAAAAGCAGGTCCCCCAATGTGGATATTGCCAGCCTGGCATCATGTTGCAGACAGTGGATTTTTTATCACGGGTTCCACATCCTTCCGAAACAGAGATCAATAATGCCATGGATGACGTTATCTGCCGTTGCGGCTCGCATCCAAGGATTCGAAAGGCCATCAGGATGGCTGCCAAAATAACTGCCAGTCAGGGAGGGTGAATCATGGATAAGGCTATGACAAGAAGATCCTTTCTGAAAACAGGCAGCCTAGTTATTGCCGCTGCAACTGTTGCAAATTCCACAGAGCTGTTTAATGCGTCTCAGGTTTATGGAAGTGCGGAGATGCCATTCAAGCCCCATGCGTTTCTGGAAATTCGCGCAGACGATACAGTCGTTGTCTGGGTAGGGCAGACCAACCTGGGGCAGGGCACTCATACCGGGCTAGCCATGGTAATTGCCGATGAATTGGATGCCTCCTGGGGAAATGTGCAGGTAAAAATGGCCCTTGCCGCAGACCCGTTTAAGGATCCTGTATGGCATGCACAACTCACCGGAGGAAGTACCAGCTTTCGCCATCGTTGGGACCTGCTTCGCTCTGTCGGTGCGGCAGCCCGGCAGATGTTGCTGGAAGCTGCAGCGCAGCAGTGGGGCTTGAATGCGGGAGAGTGTAAAGCCAGTGAAGGAAAAATTATTCATCCAGACGGTCGTAGCTTGAGATATGGACAACTGGTCGAAACTGCAGGAAAACGGGCAGTTCCTGTAAATCCACAGCTTAAAAATCCTGCAGCCCATACCATAATCGGAACACAGAAGGCGAGGTTGGATATACCGGATAAGGTACAGGGAAAAACAGTATATGGTTTTGATTTTACCCTGCCGGGGATGTGCGTCGCCGTGGTAGCCAGGCCGCCCCGTTACGGAGCAGTACCGGAAGCGTATAACGCAGATGCAGCCATGGCTGTTAAAGGCGTGATCAAGGTTATTCCTCTTGAAGAAAGAATTGCTGTCTGTGCGGAAAACACCTACGCCGCAATGCGGGGAAGAAATGCTCTTGATCTTAAATGGTCTGAAGGGTCTCATCCGAATTTGTCGGATGAGATGATTGCCGCTGTTTTCACTGATAGTCTTAAGAAAAAGGGGGCAGACGCCGGAAAAAAAGGCGGTGTGGACCAGGCTTTAGCGACAGCCTCCCAGACCTTGCAGCAGGAATACAGTCTGCCCTATCTTTCCCATGGCCAGGTGGAGCCGATTAACTGCACAGCTCATGTTGAAAAGGATCGCTGTCGAATATGGATACCTACCCAGATGCAGACAGCAACCCAGATGACTGCCTCAAGTTTAACGGGTCTGCCCATTGAAAATGTGGAAGTTATGACACTGCCAGCGGGTGGTGGGTTTGGTTTGCGGGGTGAGCAGGATCCGGTGGTGGATTCAGTCCTGCTTTCCCAGGCATTGGATCGACCGGTTAAAGTCATTTGGACCCGTGAAGATGATTTTATTCATGGGTATTTCCGACCGGCTAACAGATCCAGGGTGCAGGCTGGGCTGGATGAACACGGTCAGATCATCTGCTGGGATCATACAATTGCAGCACCATCTGTCATGTCCAGAGTAATGCCCCATGCTGTGGTAGATGGCATAGATCCGGATGCAGTCAGCGGTGTGAGTGATATGGTCTATACCTTTGCAAATCATGCAGTGCACTATGTGATGGTTAACCTGCCTGTTACGGTCGGGTGGTGGCGTTCGGTTGGATTTTCTTCCAATATTTTCGCGGTGGAATCGTTTATGGATGAGCTGGCACATGCTGCTGGCAAAGATCCGGTCCTGTTTCGTCTCGCTCACATGGAAAAAGGGTCCAGATCGTATGACGTATTAGCTCTTCTTGCTGAAAAAGGAGGATGGAATACTCCGGTGCCTGCAGGCAGAGCACGGGGGGTGGCAGTCAGCGCATGCTTTGAATCCTTTGCGGCACATATGGCTGAAGTGTCGGTTGGAGAGAATGGTAACGTTAAGGTGCATAGGGTTGTGTGTGCCCTTGACTGCGGAACGGCAATATATCCTGATGCAATTAAAGCCCAGGCCGAGGCCGGTGTTGTCATGGGGTTAAGTGCAGCTTTTCACGAACAGGTCAGTTTCGCAAAGGGCGGAGTCAAAACGGCAAACTATGATGACTACCCGGTCTTAACCATGTCGGATGTGCCTGAAGTCGAGGTGTTTATAGCAAAAAATGATTTTAAGGCAGGTGGTGTCGGTGAACCGGTTCTGCCATCGGTCGCACCCGCTGTTGCCAATGCCATATTTAAAGCCTCTGGGATCAGGCTGAGGGAACTCCCGTTCAGAAAAGATCTGTTGAAACAGGGGTAAGGGGTACTGGTGACCGGATAATATTCAAGAAGGTAAGAAATAATGCAGAATACACACTTGCAGATAGCGTGACCCTGATTACTACTTGTAAGTGAATCCGGGCAACGGCGTTGCCTGTTCGGTATTGGTACAGGTTTCAATATGAAATCTATTTTTGTATTATTTTACTTAGTAACGTAATTGATGGAGAGCGATACGTATCTCAATTGCTTGAACCTCGAACATCTGAAGAAATCTGCCGGGCTGCGTCATTGGGCGGCACAGGGGATGTTCGGGCTGGAGAAAGAGCATGTTCGATGTACCTTGGAGGGGAAGCTGGCTGTAACGCCCCACCCGGAAAAACTGGGAAATAAGGCGGTGCATCCCTTTATCACCACTGACTTTTCAGAAAGTCAGGTGGAAATGATTACCCCTCCACTCGATGACTTGGAGCAAGCCTATGGTTTTATAAAAACTCTTCATCAGATCGTGTTGAAGGCTTTGCCTGAAAACGAGCTGTTGTGGCTTCAGTCTATGCCGCCGGTTTTACCGGGAGAAGAAGACATTCCCGTTGCCAGGTTTGAAGGACCATTTTCGGCTAAAACTCTGTACAGGGAACACCTCTCAGAAATCTACGGTCGAAATCGTCTTATGATCTCCGGGGCGCATTTTAATTTTTCGTTAAAAGAGGAGTTTTTCGAGGAACTGCATTCCACCTGTGGTCTCGATAAAACCGAGTTGCGCAATCAGGTGTATATGAAATTGTTGCGCAATCTGATGCGCTACAGGTGGCTATTGGTAATGGCCCTTGGGCGGAGTCCCTGCTCCCATCCCTCTTTGACCCTGAAACCCTTTGATCCGGAATCACTGTTTCAGGGGGGCTGCGACCATGGCATTTCTATTCGTTCCAGCAGTGTCGGGTATCAGAATCTATATCCGCTTCACATGGAATACAGCACGCTAGGGGCATATCTTGACACTCTGGATAGATATATAGCTGAAGGGAAATTGTTGAACCGGAGCGAACTGTACCTGCCTGTGCGATTGAAGCTAGAACCCGGGACCGATGATATTTCCCATTTGGAGATTCGATTACTGGATTTAGATCCAGATGATTCCATAGGAATATCCATGGATTCACTGCGATTAGTGCATCTCTATTGTATGTTTGCCCTTTTTGAACCTGAACTTGACGCCTTGGGGCAGAATCAGCAGACACTGGCCGATGAAATGCAAAATCTGGCAGCCACATATAGGTTCACAGAAAATTATGAAGAATTGAGTCTGGGCAAATCCATTAATCTGCAAGCCGAAGGGCTATTGATAGCAGCGAAGATGGAAACCGTTTTAAAAGAGCTCCAACTGAATTCCCAAACCCATGCTGAATATAAAAAATCTTTACATTGGCTGCAGGATGTTTTTCAGGGAAATATAGAACACCCAAGTATATCACTGAATCGGGCTGTACAGAAAAACGGATTCATCCAGGAGTATCTTGGGCGTGCTCAAGCTTCCAGAGAAGTATTCCATCAACAGGATTTTCGTTTTTTTGGCCTGGAAGATATGGAGCTTTCCACGCAGTTGCTTTTAAAGGAAGCCGTGAGACGCGGGGTGCATTTTGAAATTCTAGATCGCAGGGAAAACTTTGTACGGCTTAGCAAAGGCGACACCGTGGAATATGTGGTCCAGGCTACCAGAACATCACTGGATAATTACAGTAGTATTCTGATGATGGAAAACAAAGTGGTAACCAAGAAGGTGTTACAGAGAGCGAACATTCGTGTACCCAGGGGATATCATTTTGATAATGAGGTCAGTGCCTGTCGGGTATGGGCGAGTTTACAGGGAAAACCGGTTGTCATTAAACCCAAGAGCACAAATTTTGGCCTCGGTATTACCATTCTGAAAGACAATAAAGATGAAGCTGTATTTGCCAAGGCGGTAAGGCTTGCGTTTGCAGAAGACGAAGAAATCCTCATCGAGGAGTTTATAGAAGGGAAAGAGTATCGTTTTTTTCTCATTGATGGAACGGTCCGTGGAATTTTGCATCGTGTGCCAGCCAATGTGATTGGTGATGGTGTGCACACTATCCGGGAACTGGTGGCTGAAAAGAATAGAGATCCTTTGCGGGGCCAGGGGTATCGTACGCCGCTGGAGAAAATTAAACTCGGTGAGCAGGAAGCCATGTTTCTCGCGGAGCAGCAGATGAACTTTGATACTGTTCCAAAACAGGATGAAAAAATATTTCTACGGGAAAACAGTAATATCAGTACAGGCGGAGACAGCATTGATTGTACTGAAGATGTGCATCCAAGCTATGGAGAAATTGCAGCAAAAGCGGCTGAGGTGATGAGAGTTCAAATCACAGGTCTTGATATGATGATTGAAGATATCGCTACACCCGCTACCGCTACAAGCTATGCCATAATTGAAATGAATTTTAACCCTGCGATTCATATTCACTGTTATCCGTATCAAGGTCAAAATCGACATCTGGAACAGGCCTTGCTGGATCAGTTGGGGTTAGTATAGGTGTCCTGCTCGTGAACCGATTTATAAAAAAATGCAATACATGGAAGAAGTATGAATACAGAAAAGTCTGTTTTGATTACAGGTGGTAATAAAGGAATAGGTTTGGATACCACCAAGTTGTTTGTAGAAGCTGGATATACGGTTTTTGTTGTGGCAAGGGATTTTGAAAATTTTCCACTGCAAGATCACGCCAAGGTTGAAACCGTAAAGTATGATTTATCGGATGTTGAAGGTATTCCACAGCTTGTTTCACAGTTACCGGGAATTGACATTCTGATTAACAATGCCGGGGTTATGTTTTCTCTTCCTTATACTGAGTATCCTGCAGAGAAAATACGCCAGATTTTACAGGTCAATCTTGAATCACCGGTTGCATTGATCACAGAGATTTCCAAGAATATGCTTTCAAATGGCTATGGCCGCATCGTTAATAATGCGTCCATCGCGGGAGAGATCGGGCATCCGGATGTATGGTATGGGATAACAAAAGCAGGAATCATTAATATGACCAAAAGCTTTGCCAAGATTCTCGGTCCCGACGGGGTGGTTGTAAATGCAGTCGCACCTGGTCCAGTTGAAACTGATATGCTGCATATCATCCCGGAACCAAGAAAAAAAGCCATAAAAAGCGCTGTGTATACCGGCAGATTCGCTTACCCGGAAGAAGTCGCGAAAGCTATGTTCTGGTTGGCAACAGATTGCCCTGAATATATCAATGGCACCTGCATAGATATAAACAATGGGGCTTTCCCGAGATAATCAATGCATTATTCACAAGGTGAGTCCTGTTAGAGACCATCTGATTCATAAAAAAGTGGTTCCAAACCAGGCGCCATTTTTTGATTTTTTACTGGTAGATTTACGCTTTAGCTGTATTTATTCTGGTTTAGGGGATTGGTTGTGAAACATACAATCAGTCCCCTGGCCTTTTGCCATACTATGGATTCCTCCTCTGCAGCAACTTTGTTGTAATCAGTCTGGTGGGGTGCGCCGTGCGCACCACCAATCATGAATTTATCCCTTGTAGGTTTGTTCTCCTAACCCTATTCGATAACTGGTGCTCAAGAAGTGTTGCCTCAAGAGCCTAATATATTGATAACAGGAATATATTTATTTGCTTGCTAGTTGCTGCTATCCTGTCAAAATTCCGGCAAAAATATACATTTTACACTCCCTCCTTTTTGTGAGAGAATAAACAATATATTGAGATGCTGTCATCGGAGTGTCCGATGCGCTTCTCTATCATTTAGTCTTTGTCCATAAATGGTCTTTTCGGAGTCTGACCTGAACTTGAGCAAAAATTCGCAATTATGGATAAACACTATAGAAGGCGTTATACGTAGTGCAGTTAATTTTAGCTTTTCTGCTGTTAAAAGTTCTAGATACATACAGTGAAAGGAGCAGGATGTCACTGGGACGCGGTGAAAAAGCGCATAATCAGGAAGATGATGACGGTGTCACGTGGTAAGTAAAGAATGAAAAAGTCTCCAGCAACAGTGGCTAAAAATCCTGAGACAACGATAAAAAAACAGGATGCAGTTCATGATAATCATGATGATGTTTTACAATTCGAAGAGGATGATTTTGTTATAGACAAGGATTCTCATGGTTGTGATGAGGATTTTTTTGTAGATGGAGATATTGCAGAAGGGGACGTGTATAACAAAGAAGTTCCATTTGCAGATGACTTGAATGGCATGCAACGCAATGCTGTAGCATTGCATCTTGGTTCAGTAAGAAGAGAGTATGCAGCTATCGATCGCGGTGACCAACAGGCGGTTAATGATTTTTGGCATCGTATAAAAAACAGAATTCATGAAGATCATGGTTTTATGAGCAAAGATACAGATGCGGTTATGGATGTGTTAAGAAAAAATGTGGAATCACAGTCAGATGTTGGCTGAGTTATCTTTTGGCGTAACTACTAACACAGGGAAGACGGACAAGCTTGAATATCTCCCATATTTATAACTGGTTACAGGTGCGCTGTGAGCAGTTACCTTTTGGCTTGGATCAAAACTAAAGTGTTCCAAGGAGTGCTGTAACCTTCCCGTTGGTTAATACTTTCCGACAGTGTTCACTGGTCTACTCATCAATTCCTCCCCTTCAATCATATTTTTTTCTTTATGCTCTCTTGGTTGTTCATCAGGTGGTGTAGTGCTCACGATGAGCGTAAGGTGCCCGTGTTTATTGCTCTGTTGTGGTGGCTTCGTGGTATTGGCGGTGAAAAATACAATCAGTCCCCTGGCTCTTCCTGTCTATGCAATCTCCCCCCGTAACAGTTTTGTTGCTATCAGCTTGGTAGGGTGCGCCGTGCGCACCATCAATCAATCTTTGTTTATCTTAATTTCTCTTTTAGCACAGTGAGTATAGTTGAAAAAAATTTTTTCCCTTGTGGCACAAGGGTAATTCGGAGATAGCTGTTTTTTGTGTTGCGCTATGATTCTAATGTGTTGATACTGCAAGAATCTTTATTCTGTTGAGCGCTGCTGGTGTCAGGGCGTGATAAGCAGGGTGGCTCATTTATACATCTGTAATGGTGGTAGAAAGTAAAAGCATGAAGAGATTCTATTTCATATTGATGGTTGTGGGGCTGCTGATTCTGGTCGACAGCGCTTTTGCAACTGTGGTGTATCAGGGAAAGAGCAGTGATATTTTCGAGGCACGAAGCAGCACTGTTGCTCACCAGGATAAGTTGAACAGAATCATTGCCGGAATTGGTTCGGTTAAAGGGCAGGACATGCTGCAAATACAATTGACCTTGGCTACCTTTGTTGCTCCTGGAGAGGAAATCGTCGATCTTGCTGAGGAACGTTGTCAAGTGCTCAAGGATGCCATCCTTTCCAATGTTTCTGCTGTGAAAGTGGCCTGTAAAACGCAGGGGATACCGCTGAAGGTTTCTGCAAAGGATATAGATCAAATGGATTCTTTGCCACCGCATCCGGTTGATAGACTGGTTCTTGAGATAATTCCTCTTGCGATGAATCAGGCAGATGGGGCGAGTCAGGCAGATGCTTCAAATTCGCCTGAATCTCTGGAGCCATGGCAGAAAGAGCTGCGTAAGCGCTATGAAGCAATTTTTGCCAGGCATGGAAAGTGTGAAGTGTTTAATGACTACCAGGAGTGTGAGGAAGATTGCGGTCAATACAACACTGCTGGCAGTAAACCCGAATTTCATTCCTGTTTACTGAGAAGTGTTCGTTGTGATCTGCAGTATTCTTCTATGGCTGGAATTTCATTGCCAATTCAAGAGTTCAGATTGAATAAAATACATGCGCTCCAGGAAACAAGTCCGCAGGTATGGGAGTTGGCAAAAGAAATACTACGAAAAAAGCATGTTGTAGAGACAGTTAGTTATGATCCACAGGTTTTAATAAAAGAAATAGAAAGTCAAAATATAGGTGTGCAATATATAAGAAGGGCAATTAAAAAAACAGATTTAGGGATTGAGCATATAAAAAAATCAACAAAAAATGCTGATGATCCCGATTTGGTAGCAATGAAACTTGGTTCATTTTACAATAACTGGATAGCGCACGATGATGGGCTTGCTACATATTATCTACATTGGAATATACGTTCAAGCATTTCACATATAAGATCTCTCCATAATTTTGTGAGGAAAAATATTGGTATGATTTTGTTGGGTTCAAATTCAGATTATCCTTTGTGCTTTCCGACAGTAATGTATTTTAATGGGTATCCTGAGCAAAATGAATATTATGGTGGTAAATATATTGGTAGATTAAATGAATTTTATAAGCTTCATATTTTAAATGAAATGAATATGTATAATCTTCAGGAGCTTCCTCTCGAATAGTCAGTGATTTGCTGTGATGTGTAATAAAGAGGGCGTAACAGTTTCATAGAGTAATTCAGCTGTCCAATGTCGATTTATATCCTGCCTTTAATGCAATGTTTTTACGCACAATGGTTTCTCTTTTGAGGAATGCAGCATAGTCGTAAATTCAACATGTTTGCTATCTCTGGTAAGTCAACAATTCTGTAGTCAGTAAGAAATATAGTATAAAACAGGCCCCCAATCTGATGCGATGGGGCCTTTTTTATACAGTTCTGTATTCAGGTGAATCTTATAGTGGGCCGGTACTCATCACCGGGCTGAGATCCTCAATCTTTCCGGTTTCAAGACGTTTGTTGTAGATATCTTCAATATCCTTGTAGATCTGGAACAGCTGGGAGAAACCATTCCAATGGTTGTAGTCCGGTCCATTCATTGCTGTGCCGTCGCGTGCGCGGCGGCCAGCGTGTTAGCAGAAGTAGTATTCCAGTTCCTGGAAGGGGTCTTTCCAGGCGTCGGTCTTTACGAGTTTTTTTTCTGCCAAGGCATTGTACAGGCATCAGGCACTTGCTTACTGGTATTTTGTGTTCCACGAAAAACGCAATGCTCCTGTTCGGCAACTATCCAAACATTCACCGCAGTTCCAGCAATAGGCGGTTATGCCTTCGCCCATTTGCGGTACGAGTCCCATGGGGCACGTTTGTTCACATGCTCCGCAGTCAACACATTGTGTACTTTCAACGACCACCAGCAGCTTGCGTTTGCTGCCTAGAAGTGCAAGCAACGCTCCAAGGGGGCAAAAGCTACGGCAGAAAAAACGACGGGTTACGAGTTCCAGGGTGATGATAACTAACAACAGCACACCCTCTATTGCCAGGGTATGGAAAAAGACGAGCATCATCATTTCCCGCCCCACCAACCCAGGTGGAGAAAGAAACACAAACAGCGGCGCTCCAATAATCATGGAGATCAGTATTTCAGCCAGCAGGGTGAACCAGAGAACCTTTTTGACAACGATAAGCCGATTACGAAGATATTTTTTACGGCTGACAGCCCGCCGAAGCCTGTCGGTAATTTCCAGGATAAAGGTCACAGGACAGATCCAGGAGCAGAATACGCGGCCAAGCAGCAACACGAGAAGCAAGGGCAGCACCATGCCGATAATTGACGGCATATACACTGTCTTGGTAATCAGGAGGCTTTCAAGCCCTTCCAGCGGTGAGACAAACCAGAGAGATCCTATGCCGAAGGATTGATACCAGCCTTGCACGAAGCTGTTGTGCAGGTAATAGTTGATGCATGGATTAATGGCTATGATCAGGAAGGCGCAGAACAGGATAATGAAGCGCAGTGTTGTATACCGGAATCTTCGCTGTTGCGAGTTTCTCCCTTTTTTTGTGTAGACCCCGGGCTGGTTCATACCGTCACCTTGTCGCGGGCATAGAGCGGCTCGATATTGATTGCTTTGTTGCCGTTGGCTAAGGTTACAGGGCACGCGTTTGTACATAGTCCGCAACCGGTGCAGTGGTCGGGTAATATGACTGGCTTAAGTTGGTCAAGTCGTATTGCTTTTTCCGGGAAGGGGCATTTGTCGTAGCAGGTGCGGCACAGCGCGGTGTTTTGCCAGGCCGCACAGCTGAACTGGTCAATGATGGCAAGCCCCATTCGTGTTGATTCCTGGCTGACTCGGAGCAGGCTGCCAGTGGGGCACACGTCGACACACTTCATGCAGAGATAGCAGGGAATGTTTTCCACCTGAACAAGTGGAGTGCCGGCGTGTATACCGGCCCGGATATCGAGCATGATTATTGAACGATATGGGCACACCTCGACGCAACGGCCACACCGGATGCATTTTGCAGGGAATATTTCCTCAGGGACAGCACCAGGCGGGCGCAACCGGTTTTTCGTGACCGGACTTTCAAGGAATCTGGCTCCTGCCTGGTGCGGAGAAAGGCCGGTCACGGAAAGAGTTGCTCCTAATAGTTTCAGGAACGCTCGTCTTTTCAATGGATTGAGTTTTTCGCTTTTTTAAACAGAAGGTGCCTTGAAACCAAATGGTTTTGTCGTTGTCTCCCCCCTGGCCATACGTTCAGCTTCATCTTCAATGTTGAGATAGGTCATGCCGATGTTGAGGATATGGTCGTGATTATTAAGGCGCTCGATGAGTTTTTCCATCTCTTCAGAGGAATCCGTCTCCAGGACAGTAACGATATTTCCTCTGTGGTCTGCGCCATGAATTTCTACAGATTTATAGGCATTCAGATTTTTAATAACCGTATATCTGTGTCCGGGACTGCAGCTTATAACAACACCGCTTATTGGCATGGTGCCTCCTGTGGTTATAACTGGCTGGTTAGGGTGAGCCGGCCATGATTGCTTATGACCGGCTCGTTCTTTTCATTATCCAACAAGATAGGGCTTCAGGGGTTGGGGGCCGGAAACCCTTTTAACCCTGACCGCACATATTTTGAATTCCGGTTCTTTGGAACCAGGGTCAATGGCATCCTTGGTTACCTTGTTGATCATCCGGTCCTTGTGCTGGTCGTGCCAGTAGGCGAAGACCATACCTTCCACCGGACCTTCATACACCTTGGCCGGCATAATGTTGACACCTCTTCGCGATGTCAGCTCAACCATGTCGCCCGGTTTAATGCCAAGCTTCTGTGCATCTTTGGGGTTTATCTCCACGTGTGCGTATGGGTTTGCCCGAAGGAGTTCAGGTACACGGCCGGTCATGGACATGGTATGCCAGTGATCGATGATGCGTCCGGTGGAGAGATAAAAGGGATATTCGCTGTCAGGTATTTCTTCGGGATCAGCCTGGTCACGTAGCCAGATCCACAGCTTACGATCCGGGTGGGCAGGACCGTAGAATTGATATGGCAGGTCGTCCTTGGATTCTGTATCAGCCATCGGGTCACGTCCCTTGACAAACTTCTTCACCGTGCCCCCGGTGAGGGCGTATTCTTCAGTAGGCGCTGGCCATTGAACACCGTCTTTCATCTGTTCAAGTACTTCGTAGGTTGCCCCCCGCAGATCGTTGTCACGATGGGCTGTGAGTTTTTGGGAATATTCGTTCCAGATAGCCTTGGGCAACTCGTATCCTTCCTCAAGCCCTTCAAATGGCTTGATGCATTGGGCAATGACCGGATCGTTTAATTTTTCGGAAAGTTTTCTGGCCCACTCACGGATAATCCAGACTTCGGGTTTAGCGTCTCCCGGTGGTTCGATAGCCTTTTTCGTTAGCTGTGAGCGCCTCTCTGTGCAGCCGTATACACCGGTTTTCTCGAAGTGGAAACAGGTGGGCAGTACAAGATTGGCGGTTTGCGTGGTCAGGGTGTGGAAGATATCGGTGGTGATGATAAATACATCTTCCCGGGCCATTCCCTTGTTATACAGATTGCAGTTGGGTAATGACTGTACCGGGCTGGTACAGTTGATCCAGATTGCCTTGATCCTGGCATCGTTTATGGCACTGAACATGGCCATTGTGTGCAGGCCGGGTTTGGGAGGAATACGACCTTGGGGAACTCCCCAGGCTTTTTCCACCTGGGTACGCATCTTTTCATTTGCCACCGGACGGTGCCCTGGCAGTATATGGCAGAGGCCCCCGCCTTCACGAACACCACCGCAGGCGTTGGGTTGACCGGTGAGGGAAAGGGAATCAGCACCGTCTTTGAGGAGCTGGCCTGTGAGTATATGCAGGTTGTGGACCAGGTTGTTGGCCCATACGCCTTGTTTGCGCTGATTAAGGCCCATGGTCCAGAGGCTGACGGTCCCCTTGGAGTTTGCAAACCATCTTGCCGTTTCTCGAACATCATCCGCGCTGAACGAGTTGCCACAGATTGTAACGACCTTTTCCGGTGTATACTCGGCAACCTGCGCTTTGTATGCCTCAAAGTCAACAGTCTCTTTACCGCTTTTAAAGGTGGTATATTTGTTAAGGAAATCTTCATCGTAGAGTTTCTCTTCGATGATTACGTTTGCCATGGCGTTAAGCAGAGCCAGGTCGGTGCCTGGTTTGAACTGCAGGTGTTTATCTGCAATTCTGGAGGTCTGAGAAAGTCGTGGGTCAACGTTGATTACTTTGACGGTATCCGGGTTGTCGAGCTTGCGTCGCATTATTCGCCGAAACAGGACAGGGTGAGCTTCAGCTGTATTGGAGCCAATGATAAAAAAACAGTGGGCTTTTTCGATGTCGGAGTAGCCACCGATCGGTTCGTCCGCTCCAAATGATGTAAGGTATCCGCCCACTGCACTGGCCATGCAGAGGCGTGGGTTACCCTCTACGTTGTTGGATTGCAGGCCCCCGCGCATGATTTTTTGAAAAAAATAGGTTTCCTCTGTGAGTGCCTGACCGGAGCCGTAATATGCCACGGCCTCGCCGCCTCCTTCCTTGTGCGCTTTGGCAAATTCGTCTGCTGCAATGTTGAGCGCCTCATCCCAGGAGATTTCCTTGAAGGTGTCGGTTTTCTTTTTGCGATATAGTGGCTTGACCAGGCGGTCCGGATGACCCATGCATTTCCAGAAATGCATGCCTTTCATGCAGAGGTATCCGAAATTGGTTCTAGCCTCGGGGACACCACGTAAGCCGACTGGGTTACCGTTTTTTACACCCAGTTCAACGCGGCAACCTACACCGCAAAGGCGGCAAGAGCCACGGTGCCAGCTGATATTTTCGTTGGCGTTTGCCACTGAACCCCTGTCGATGGACAGGTCCAGGCCTGCATAGGAGGCGGCGGAAAGTGCGGCTGCTTTTTTTATAAATTCTCGTCGTGTCTGTGCCATTCTATAGTCTCCTTCGTTATGTTCGCTATCTTTCCGGTTACTTCGCTGTTTTGAACGAGTGGGGCACATGACAGTCCCAGCACGGTTTGTCGGCGGGACATTTCTTCAGCATGTCCGCGTGGCAGGCCGCACAATCTTCGCGTTCTGGAGTAACTTTGAAGGTTTCGAAGGTTCCATGGCACTGATAACATTTTACCATGGCGAGCCCGTGGATCGAGTTGAACCATTCTTTTTGTAGATCAGGGGTTGTTTCACTGTGGCAGTCGGAGCATGGCATCAACATTTCCTGTTCTGTCAGGTCAGGATGGATAGTATTTTGAGGACTTCCTATGACGACCGGTGGGGCAGAAAAAATTAAAATCGTCAGAAGCAGCAGGAGTCTCTTTCTGGAAATCATTTTCTTTTCCTGTTTCACCATGTTTCTCCTTGTTCGGATTAAAGTGCTGATGCAGAAATATCAGAATATAATTTGCGTAGTCAGTCCTTTGCATACCGTGGTGGTACAGCAACGCATCTGTTGTATAGAGGTAACTGGCATAGAGGTAACTGGCCACAGTGCACCTGATCTGTCCGCGATCAGTCTGGCTTACGTATGACCCAATATGCCGGTCTGGTTGTGAAAACTTCAGGCACGCTGCAACGAGTTACAATTATAGGGGAATTGTTAGTCTCGGGCATTTCCCCTATGAGGATTTACCTATACAGAAAGCAATACCGGCCAGTAGTGAATGAAGACCGGCAAAAAGAAATATGACGTGTTACCCAAGATGGTAACGATAGTATATTGTATGCAGCCAAAAGACTCCCAGCGGTGGAATCAGGTTCTTCTGGCTGTTGTACATAACAAAGGGAGACACAAGAAGAAGAGAAATTCATACATCCGTCGCAATAACAGGCAACGTCTGTAATTCACTCTTGTTATGTTAACGTAGAATCGGTTTTGATGTCAAATTCACTCTCTGACAAAGTGATCAAATGTACTGAAATTCAGATTTATTCATTTATTATAGAAAGATCGCTTCTTTTGATATCGTGCTTCTATTCCTGTATGGAATCGTTGTTATAATAATTATGAATTTGAGTTATTGCGTGCAGTCATGTAGGGTAGTTCCAGCATAACGGTTTACCGGGAAATAGTAACTGATCACAGGTACTCCGCGAAGTCTCCCGCTGGTCGTTTATCTCTTTGCACGATCGCGGTTTCTCGCATAGATTGCCTAGCGGAGTCTCCGCTTACCTGGAGTCTCCGCTTACCAGCAAAAAACCGCGTTTGCCAAAATCTGAAGCACCTGTGACCAAGTTACCATAATACGGAAGACATGACCACCATGGGTGGCACAACTAAAGCACTTTGCAGGACTGACTGAAAAGACGCATGGCAAGTCTGATTCATGGTCGGTGATGTGAGGCGTTTCATCAGAAGAGTTTCAAGAGGTATTTTTATGGGAAAAACCATTGTAGAAAAAATATTTGCCGAGCATCTGGTTGATGTCCCTTTTGAGGATACTCAGGTTATAAAATTAGATGCGGTGTTCTGTCACGAGATCACCACCCCTATCGCAATCAATGATCTTGTTGCCAGGGGACTTGATCGCGTGTTTGATCCGGACAAAATCAAGGCTGTCATTGATCACGTTACACCTGCCAAGGACTCAAAGACGGCAACACAGGGAAAAATTCTCCGTGACTGGGCACGGCGCCACAATATTAAAGATTTTTTTGATATTGGACGCAACGGTGTCTGCCACGCCCTGTTCCCGGAAAAAGGTTTTGTTCGTCCGGGTTACACCGTGATAATGGGAGATTCCCATACCTGCACCCACGGAGCATTCGGCGCTTTTGCAGCAGGGGTCGGAACAACTGACCTGGCGGTAGGTATTTTGAAAGGTGTTTGTGCGTTTCGGACTCCACAGACCATGAAAGTTAATATCACCGGAAAGTTGCAGAAAGGCGTCTATGCCAAGGACCTCATCCTTTCCATTATCAGCAGGATCGGAGTAAACGGCGCTACCGGAAAGGTTATGGAATTTACCGGTGATGTGGTTGAGGAGCTGTCCATGGAAGCACGTATGACAATGTGCAACATGGCTGTAGAGGCTGGAGGGACCTGCGGTATCTGTGCTCCAGACATGACAACCGTGGAGTATCTGTGGCCGTTTATCAAGGATGAATTTTCTTCAAAAGAAGAAGCTCTCACCCAATATAGCCGCTACTGTGCCGATGCTGATGCTGTGTATGCGGAAACCGTGGAAATTGATGCATCAGAGATCGTGCCAATGTCTACCTTCGGGTACAAACCTGATCAGGTACGTCCTGTGAGTGAGATGAAAGGTACGGCCATTGATCAGGTTTATATCGGTTCCTGCACCAATGGTCGGATCGAAGATCTGCGGGCTGCTGCTGATGTGCTCAAAGGTAAGAAAATACATGACAGTATTCGAGCCATTGTTTCTCCTGCTTCCCCTGCAATTTATGCACAGGCACTGGAAGAGGGGATTATCAAAATATTCATGGATGCTGGTTTTTGTGTCACCAACCCAACCTGCGGGGCTTGTCTGGGGATGAGTAACGGGGTACTTGCAGACGGAGAGGTCTGTGTTTCTACGACCAATCGTAATTTCAGCGGACGTATGGGGAAAGGCGGCATGGTTCATTTGGTAAGCCCTGCCACTGCTGCGGCTTCGGCAATCAGCGGTCAACTGGATACAGCCCAATAAAGAGCAGGAGATAGTATTATGAAAAATTTCAGTGGCAAGGTCCTTTTTCTGGATCGTGACGATATAAATACAGATGAAATCATTCCAGCTAGATATCTTACCGAAAACAGTAAGGAAGCACTGCAGCCTTACTTGCTGGAGGATCTTGAAATGACTGGTTTTGATCCCAGGCAGGATATAGCCGGCAAGGCAGCTATTGTCACCCGTGATAATTTCGGCTGCGGCTCTTCCCGGGAGCATGCTCCATGGGCATTGGAGGTGAACAACATTAATATAGTTATAGGTGTTGGCTTTGCCCGTATTTTCAGACAGAATATGTATAACTGCGGTTTAATGGCAGTGCAGCTTCCCAGTGACACCATTGAACAGCTCTTTGCACGTTTTGCAGGCAAGGATACAACAGTAACGACTGATTTTGAAAAGAGAAAACTGGTTTTTTCTGCTGGGGATCAGGTGGAAGAACTTGAGTTTGAATTGGGCGGCTTTGATAAGGCGCTGGTTGAAGCCGGCGGCTGGATTGGATATGCCGACGAAAAGTATTAACGATCAGCCTGGTTACGTATCACATAATACGCTGCGTCAGGTCTGCTAGCGAAAAAAAAAGCTCCGTATTGTACAATGCGGAGCTTCATGCCATTGGCTATATGTCGTTCTTATAACTGAACAACATTTGCAGCAGCTGGGCCTTTAGCGCCATCAACTACTTCAAAGCGAACCCGTGCATTTTCTTCCAGTGTTTTAAAACCCTGGGCCTGGATTGCTGAATGATGAACAAAGACATCTTTGCCGCCATCCTGCTCGATGAAACCAAAACCCTTTGAATCGTTAAACCACTTAACTGTTCCTTCTACCATTGAGTACTACTCCTTTCTAGGTCACCCCGCTCGGGGCTTTTTGGTGTATGATCAAACTGTAACGTTTCAGTTTGATCGGTAACTCCATAGTAAAACAATATGGAATTACCATTGTTAAATCATTAAATTATTGCAATGAATTATCCGGCAATGGGAGAAACCACCTTGCTGCGACGACTCCTCATTTTGCCTGGACGTTTTGTTGATTTGCTGTTCGCTGCCTTGTTGTGAGTTTTGGTCGCAGGGCGCGGTGCAGTATTTTTTTCTTTTCTCTCTGGCAACTCAAATGTTTCGTTAGTCATTTTGATACCGAGTTTACGTTCAACATTGCCGATCATTGCCATGTCACCCTGGTCAGCAAAAGAGATGGCATGACCGTGTTTTTTTGCTCTTCCGGTTCGGCCTGTTCGATGTGTGTACGTTTCCGCCGTATCCGGCACGTCATAATTTACAACATGGGAGATGTTGCTCACGTCAATCCCCCTGGCAGCTATATCCGTTGCAACCAATACGCTGTAGGTGCCGTTGCGAAAACCGTCCATTGCGTGTTTACGCTTTGACTGAGACATGTTGCCTTGCAATGCCACTGCCTTGTAACCGGATTTCTCCAGTTGTTGTGCAAGGTTTTTGGCCTTGAATTTGGTACGGGTGAAAATCACTGTACTTGTCATTTCTTTGTCGCGCAGCAAGTGCTTCAGGAGCTCTGTTTTTCGAGACGTGGAAACCTTGTATAATCCATGGGAAATAGTTTCTGCAGGCTCACTGTGTTTGACCTGTACTTTAACCGGATCAACCAGGATATTTGCTATAAGAGCGCGAATCGCTTTTGGCATGGTGGCAGAAAAAACAAGGTTTTGCCGTGTTTTCGGTAATTGACGAATTATTTTTTTAATGTCTGGAAGAAAACCCTGGTCGAACATGTGATCAGCTTCATCAAGAACCAAGGTTTTTACACTATTGAGCGAAATATCTGGTTCTGAGAGGAGGTCAAGCAATCTTCCCGGACAAGCGACGATAATATCTGCACCTGAGCGCAGCCCTTTAAGCTGAGGATGTTTGCCTACACCACCATAAATGACTATGCTGCGTAATCCTGTTTTTTGGGCCATGCTTTGAACATTCTGGTGGATCTGTTCTGCAAGTTCTCTTGTGGGAGCTATGATAACAGCCTGGGTTCCACTGTGTTGGGTGTGTAGCAAGGATTGCAATATCGGTAAAACAAATGCAGCGGTTTTACCTGTGCCCGTTTGGGCAAGCCCCACACAATCCCGACCAGCCAGGATGGGTGAAATGGCCTGTTCCTGGATTGGTGTTGGTGTGGAATAGCCGCAAGCAGCAATATTTTTTTCTAATTGTGTGGAAAAATTAAATTTTTTAAAACTCATCAACGCTCCAACGTACTTTGGATACACATTCAACAGGTGCACCCATTTCCGAAAAAAATCCTGTGTATTTGCTAATCTTCAAAATATACGAACACCGTATATGGTTAGCTTTCGGCATGATTTGTTGCCGATTTTCAGCGAGTAACATTCATACCGTTTTTCCTATGTAAGTATGCAGTATGAACATCTGTGCTGACGAACTACGTTGGATAAATAACGGAGTTGACGAGGACTACAAAAATGGACCTTACTTTTACTTGTAATGGAATGGTATATAACATACACCTTTTTCAGATAAATACAACCTGTAAATAGGTAGGGCATGTTTTTTTAGCAAAAAAGAGAAGGCTTTGTTATATTTTTGAAAGAGAATTTTTCCACACAGTTGTTGCTTTTAGTGCATACAGGATGTTTTAGGCATTCGTAAATATTGAACAAAAGTTTTGCTGAAGGATAAAGTCATGATCGAGTTGTTCAGGCAACTGAATACCCAACTGTTTATTTTTGCGTTGTTCATCATCGGTGGTTTTCTTTTTGCCACAGATTGGGCGAGCAAAGAGGAAAAACAGACAAAACAGCTACTGAATCAGTGGGCTGAAAAATTAGACCGTCAGACCACCAAGGCTGGCACCTATATTCAATGGGAAAAAGAGGAACTGCCTGTCACCGATGGATGGGGAACTCCTTTACGGGTGTACTATAAAAATGAGGGCATAGCGGAAGTACTCTATGTCACATCGGCAGGTCAGGATGCTGTGTGGGATTCAGCGGATGACCTGCATGAAACCAGGATGCAGGTTAATGGTAAAGGTATTGGAGAGGGCATTAAGGCCAATACCGCTATTATCGCTAAAGAGGCAGTAAAAGGAACAGCTGCAGGAATCAAGGAAGAGGCTTCAGGTGCTGCCAGAAGTGTGAAAGACAAGTTTCTCCACCTGAAAGATACAACAAAGGAAAAAATACATAACTTGAGACAAGGCGATGCAAAAGTAGATGAAGCCGAATAATATGTCGTAGTCTATAGGTAACTACTCACAGAGGAGACAGGTAAGCTTGAAGATCTCCCATATTTGTAACCAGTTACGTCTATAGTTTTGTAATTGTTTATGGCGGAGAAGAAAGAAGTATATGGAAACACAACTGAATCTGACTGAAAATATATCCGTATTCTCG
Organism: Desulfogranum japonicum DSM 18378; assembly: GCF_000429945.1. Taxonomy (GTDB): domain Bacteria; phylum Desulfobacterota; class Desulfobulbia; order Desulfobulbales; family Desulfobulbaceae; genus Desulfogranum; species Desulfogranum japonicum. Next base: position 31,988 of record NZ_AUCV01000003.1, read on the forward strand.
CAATTTGCAGCTGATATTGCTCGCAAAGGTGGAGAATGTGCAAAACAGTTGTTCAGAAGTAACTGTACTGTTGATGTGAAAACGGATAAGAGTCCTGTCACCACTGCGGATCGTAATACAGAGGCCCTGTTGCGCAAGAGTATCCAGGAGCGTTACCCTGATCACGGTATTTTGGGCGAAGAGTATGGAGATGACAACCTCCAGGCAAAGTATGTCTGGTCCCTGGATCCAATAGACGGAACTCGCAGCTTTATCAGCGGTCATCCTGTCTGGGGGACGCTGGTCGCCCTTTTGCACGAGCAGGTTCCTGTGGTTGGCGCTGTGGAAATGCCTGCCCTTACAGAGTCCTGGAACGCTTTTCTCGGTGGAGGGTGTTACTTTACAGATCGTGACGGAAACAGGAACCGTTGCACTGTAAGCAGATGTGCTCGAATAGAAGATGCCACCCTGTGCACAACCTCACCCCTCTATTTCCATGAAAGTGAAAAACCGGTCATCTGGAAACTCATAGAAACCGTTGGTGATTCGAGATTTGGAGGAGACTGTTATATCTATTGCCTGCTGGCTTCCGGTTTTGTTGATCTTGTAGTGGAGTCTGAGTTGCACCCTTTTGATTACCTGCCCCTTGTTCCCATCATTCAAGAAGCTGGCGGGGTTATCACTGACTGGCTGGGGCAACCTCTTACAGCTCAATCAACGGGTCAGGTCATAGCTGCCGCAACCAGGGAACTGCACCAGCGGACTCTGGATTTGCTTAATGGTTAGGAGCCTATCCATAAATGGGCTTTTCGGCGTTTCGTTCCTCGCTTACCTGTCTCGTTTTTGCGTTATGCTCAAAATTGTATCCTCGAAGGTAAGCGCAGACTCCGATATCAGCTCTATGTCTGTGGTAAAATTTATCGCATGCCTCGGAGTCTACGCTTACCCAAACTTGAGCAAAAATTCTCATTTTTGGACATGCGCTGTTTAAATAATGGTTTTTGTTCAAATAATTACCGTAATATTTGCATGATACAATAAATATTGTTGAGATTAAGGAGCCTGGCGTTGTATTATTCGTGCTCTCATCACTGAGATTTCAATATAAACATTGTTTATATTGGTCAATCTTTTTTGAGAGGCTCAACGCCAAGCTCACAGGTGTTAACAGGGCAGGGGAGGCAGTCCTGGAGCTAAGGTGCTGGCATTAAAAATGCCAACCATTTTAAACCACACATAAAATCTTGCAAGCGGTACTACACGTGGTTCATTTTCCTTCTAGAACAGGTCTTTCACGGTAAGGATAGTTTTTGAGACGGATATCTCCGCGTTTATGAGGATTGGCTACTGTTTTTGTTGTATCAACCCAATCCTCCCATTTGAAGTTCTCTATGATTTCAGCCTGATAACTTTCACTCAGTGGACGACTCAGAATATCGTTGACATGTTGCCACTGATAGTAACGCATGAGATCTACCTGATAAGGGTCAGGATGTCCTTTTGCATTTTTGACGACTCTCTTCAGATCAATGACTTTCTGCATATCAACCTTTGTCTTCCATGTGATCTCACCTGGAAGAACAACCGGTTCGTCAGGGATGTTGTTGATTCCTTTTTTCCATGTTGCCAGAACAGCGACTCCGGTATCCTCACGATACAGGATAATCGCATGATTATAATCGTTATTCTTAAAGAACCCCAGATTGCCGTATTGGAGACGTGCCCCGGTAAGAAAAGCCAGCCCGTCCGACCAGCAGGGCCCTGTTCCTGAAATCCCTTTAAGCACACTCCTGTCTATGATTCCGTCAGGGAAAAGGATATTGAAAGCCGTTTTACAGCAATTGGCAACATGTGTAATTCCTTCACAATCATGACCATGCCATTTGACAATGTCTTTTATCGTCACCGCATAGGTACGCTGATAATACCGTCCCTGAGTACCTTTGGTTGCAAGAATCTCGAATACGGGGGCATATGGCATGGCGACCATAGGGGCATACCAGGTCGGTATCTGGTCCGGTTGGGTCACACCGGTTTCTATAAATATATTGACGCCCTGCTTATAGGTAGGTTCCTGGCACCAGGATGACGAGTAGGTCAGCATTAAAATCATTGTCAGCAAAGAAACCGGTTTCAATCTCATTTTTTCATTTCTCCTTTTTGCCTAAAATCAGAATAGTAGTGAAATTTTAGCTACATAACGGGAAGGTTGGTCGCGGAGCGCAACGGAGTCAGTGGAAACTTCTCGTTCTTCCGTGTTAGCAGTGTTCCCAAAGGATCAAAAGATTACAAAAAATCATGCGATGGCTATCAAAATAGCTGCGGTAGATTTTTCAGTATTTTCAATATGTAGCTGATAATACACTGGAGGTGCCTGTAATTCTACAGGTCTGTATATTTTCCCGGCTTGCTCAAGGATCTATGCACATCTCAATCCCTGCATAAGCAGGCTACTTTTACCAAATGAAGACTGTAATACGCTAATATTTTATCAAAAATTATCGATTATTCTTGGTATGAGCTGATATGAACTTTGTATTTATCATTATGCCGGGAATGATCAACGGGGCTTCTATGCTTTTTCTATTGGAGGTGCGTAGCTGGTAATGTGTATACAGGCCTGGTGATGACAGCAAACACTGTTTATGAAATATCGTTGATCTTCAATACAGTAACTGGTCACGACTGCTTCGGCTTTGTGCAAGCGCAGTTTTATTTCGCCGGTTAGCGAAGATTCCAGGTAAGCGGAGACTCCGTGAAGTATCTGTGATCAGGTACTAACTACTTATACAGGGCCGTGGCCAACATGGATCAGTTTGCGAGGCGACTATGATCCAACATCACAGGACTATGGGGAGGCAGGCACTTTTTCTTAAGGCCAGAATATAGTAATGCATGCGACTGGTGATTTTGAAGTATCTCTACTGAACCAGCCACCATGCTTCTTTTCGGCGCTGGTATAGTTGGCCTGTATATTGTTGTGAGAAGAAAAAAATAGATATTCCGATTTACCCAAAAACTGACACAGGGCCTTAAAGGCCCTGTGAACTGTATATTTATTCGGACTAACAGTGATTCAGGTATAAATCCACTTTACCACACCTGGGAAAATAATGAGTATGGCCAGGGTGATCACCTGCATGGTGATAAATGGCCATACTGATTTGAAAATATCCGTGAGTTCTATTCCTTCTGGAGCGACACTCTTCAGGTAAAAGGCAGCCGGGCCAAAGGGCGGACTTAAAAACGATACTTGCATGTTGACACAGAACAGGACGCCAAACCAGATTGGGTCGTATCCCAGATTGGTAATAATGGGGACAAAGATTGGCATTGTAAGCATAGCGACACCTATCCAGTCCAGAAACATTCCCAGGATAAGCAGGATAAACATCATAATCAGGATGGTGAAAATTGGCGGCATGTTCAGCCCCATGAACAGGTTGTGTATAAAAATATCCCCGCCCATCAGGTTGTAGACACCTATGATCATGGTGGCGCCAATTCCAACCCAGATAATCATGCCAACGGTATTCATGGTGTGTTTGAGAGAATCGAAAATAATGGCAAAAGTGAGTTCTCTTCGAATAGCGGCGGCAATAGCAACTCCGACCACACCCACGCATGCGGCCTCGGTAACAGAAGCAATACCTGCATAAATACTTCCCAGAATCCAGACAGCGATGAGGATCGGGATTAAGATATCCATAAACATTTTTTTCAGGTCAGCACGGGTCATCTGGTCCATTTCACTCTTGTCCATGGCTGGGCCATAATCGGGGCGAATTTTACACAGGACCAGGATATACACCATGTACATGCCTGAAAGAATAGTTGCGGCAGGTATGGCAGCAAGAAACAGGTCGCCAATGGAAACGTTTGAAGTCATGCCGTAAATAATCAACACGATGCTTGGAGGCACCATGGTGCCAAGTGCACCGCCGCCTACCACCGTTCCTATGGCAAGTTTTTGGTTATACCCCAGGCGAAGCATCTGCGGCAGGGCCAACATGCCCAGCAACACGGTCTCGCCTCCGATAATACCTGACATGGAAGCCAGAATCACTGCCACAATCATGGATTGAATGGCAACACCGCCCCGTATGCGACCGGCCATTACCCGCATGGCATTGTAGAGGTCTTTGGCAATACCTGTTTTATCCAGCATTGTTGCCATGAGTACAAACATGGGGACTGCAATAAAAGTATATGAGGTTGTGAAATCACTGACACGGGCAGCAACCATCTGCATCATGGCTACGTTACCGAACCACAGGTACGACATGGAAAGGGCAATAAAACCGGTTAGGAAGCCAAGCGGCATCCCGACAAAAAGTAATGACAGCATCATCAGAAAGATGATTAATGTACCGGTGGCGATCCCCAAGGCGCTCAGCATGTTACTCTCCCTTTTTTGCGGCGATATGTTCTTTTTTGGCCTCTCCATAAGACATCACATGACGTAGCAGATGAAGAATAACCAAAAAGACAAGCATGACACAGGTCAGGAAGAAAAAGCCCTTGTTCAAGGCCGGAAACGGCATATCCAGAGCTGATCCCGATGTTTGCATGCGGAATTTTCCAAATGGAGAAATGAATGCGTCTTTGGCTGAAAGAAATGCCCCATAGGTCATCATGATCGCGAAAACCAGGGTACATATTTCGACGAAGAGGGTCGTGTACCAGCGAATAATAACCGGAAAACTGTCAGCTATGAACGTCATGGCAATATGTTTTTCCGAGGCGTAAACAGAGATACCTCCAAACAGCATGGCCAGACTGACCAGAAATGAGGTGGTCTCATGCACCCAGATGGTGGGCGAGTTGAAAACGTATCTCATTATCACTTCAAAAAAGCTAATACAGACTACGACCAGAAACAGGACAGAAACAAAATGGCCAAGACGAATAAAGATCCGGTCGATTACCAGGCTCTTTTTCATGGAGAACTCCCTGTATACGAACCAAAAATATCCCGTTCGGGACGACGTATCTGTAGCCACGGACGGTGATGTCTCACATCTCGAAAAGCAGATTTGCTGTAACCGCTTCCCTGCATAACCCGACCAGGCGCTTCAGCACATAATCAACAACAGCGTAGTGACCTGTTTGAAGTGCCTGGGCACTGAATAAGCGGTTACAGTTTTTGGGTTACGTCTGTTTTTTCATATCCCGATGAACTGTTACGATTAATTCATCCCCTGAGATGTCAAAAACTCTTGCAGGGCATCGTAATACATCTTGCCGATTTCAGACTTGTTTGCAATATCTTCCCAGATTTCACGGGCATTAGCGCGAACCTTGGCTTTTTCTTCATCACTCCAGGCAATGGGAGTAACACCTTCTTTGATCGCTTTGCTGTATGCGATGCGATCTTCGTAATGGGGTTTCAGGAGTGAATCCAGAGCCAGTCCTTTGAAGAACATTTGCAGAAATACCTTGTCGTTTTCAGGCAGGGCATTCCATTTTTTCAAGTTCATGATGATGTGTACAGTAGGGGAAGAGTGAATTCCCGGGTAGATAGGGTATTTGGCTATGGCATGGACACCCTGCTGCTGATTATTGGAAAACGTGGAGAAGTCAGCGGCATCGATAACTCCTTTTTCAAGAGCTGTATAGATCTCTGAACCTGGAAGTCCGACGGGGGCTGCACCCATTTTAGCAAATAATTTGTGGATTGGTCCGGATGGCGCACGCATTTTTACGCCCTTGAAGTCTTCCACTTTGTGCAGCGGCAGTTTGGAAGGAAGGGATTCTGCGCCGGTAACACACACGCCGATCAGTTTGGCGCCGTATGCCTGGAATATTTTATCTACAACCTCAAGGCCACCGCCGAAATAATAGAATTTCAGAATATCTTCATCGCTGTTCCATGCGCTGATGGTGTCTCCAATTAAACCGAATCCTGCGTCATCGCCAGCGTAATGGGCTGATGTGGATACCGCACCATCGATAATGCTGTTTCTTACTCCGGTCAACAGGTCTGAAGATTTGACAACCGCGTCAAGGGGCAGCAGGTCAATTTTGATACGACCGTTGGATGCAGTCTCCACCGAATCAGTCCACTGCTTCTGGACCAGAAATGCCTGTTCTCCTGCAGCATTTGTGCTGGCAAATTTAAGATTGACGTCAGCTGCAAAAACAGTCGTCGCCATGCATGAAAACGACAGAATCAAGGCACCAACTTTGGATAATGTTTTCATTATTCTCCTCCTGTGTTTGTTGTACCGGGAAGACAGTATTCACCTGAACTTCAACAGACCTCCTCTCCAGATAAACACCGGCTTGCATGGGCCCTGCATGTTGTGAGGGCCTTTTATAAATGTTCGGCTTTAAACTGCCGCTAACATACCTCCATCAACAAAAATCAGATGACCGTTAACAAAGTCAGAGGCCTTGGAACTGAGAAATACCGCTGCTCCTATCAGTTCTTCGGGATCACCCCAACGATTGGCAGGCGTCCGGTTGCAGAGCCATGCGCTGAACTCCTTGTCTTCAACCAGGGGTTTGGTCATATCACTCTTGAAATAACCTGGGGCAATGCCATTTACCTGAATATTATAGCGTGCCAGTTCCACGCACATTCCCCTGGTCATCATTTTTACAGCCCCCTTGGAAGCTGCATAGGGGGTGATGGTGTCACGTCCCAGTTCAGATTGCATGGAGCAGATATTGATGATCTTGCCCGCCTGCCGCTCGACCATATATTTTCCTACCACCTGGGAAACAAGGAAAACGGATTTCTGATTGACCTCGATGATTTCATCCCATTCTTCTTCAGGAAATTCAAGAAACGGGTGTCTGCGCTGAATTCCGGCATTATTGATAAGAATGTCAATCTGGCCAATGGTCTTTTCGATGGTTTCCACTCCGCTTATAATCGCCTTTTTGTCACGAACATCAAAGGCCACGGCACTGGCATCATATCCTTCTACCACCAGCTCCTGAGCAGCCTGTTCCGCACGTTCCTGGGTCGTACCATTGATGACAATACTTGCCCCATGGGCAGCAAGGCCTCTGGCAAGCAGGTTGCCAATTCCCCTAGTTGAACCGGTAACCAGCGCTCTTCGGTTGGAGAGGTCAAAAAGATTTTTCATGATCAATCATTTCCTTTTGCAATTGTATCTTGTGTTAGCGTTGTGGTTCAAACTGTATGTTACCGTTGTACCTATTTTATCACGTGCTTTTCGCGGGAAAGATATCTACTCATCAAATGATATCTGAACCTTGAAAGCCTGGGTTTTATCAGCGGCATAGGTAATAGCCTCAACAATATCCCGGTAATCAAATACTCGGGTGAGCAGCGGGCCTGGATCAATCAGGCCTTTTTCCAACCATTGCACGGCAGTGATGAATTCATCTTTGAAGCGAAATGCTCCGGCATAGCGGATTTCCTTGGCCAGAAATCTGGTAACAGGTATGTCTGCCATTCCAGGACTCATGCCTACCTGGATCATTGTGCCACCGGCTTTGGTATAATCTATGTTGGCCTGAATAGCCGGGATTGCGCCGGATGCTTCAAAGCTGGCGTCAAAATATCCTTTTTTATCCGTAAAACCCGCCAAGACACTATCGTCTGGTGCGTATGCCCTGTCAGCCCCCATGGTCAAAGCCAGGTCACGATTTTTTCCAACAGGATCGGTCGCGATAATTTCGGCTGCACCTGCAGTTCTGCAGGCTGCGATGATAAGTGCGCCGATTGGGCCTGATCCGGTAACCAGGATCTTTTTACCAAGGACATTTCCTGCCTGATTCAAGGCGTGGATGGCAACAGCCAGTGGTTCACAGAACGCCATGATGGAGTCATCTTTTTGTCCATCATAGGGGACACATTGGTCAGGACGAACCGCTACATATTCCGCAAAACCACCATCGACATGGGGGGTAAGCATGGCACTGCCGAAAAATCGCATGTGCAGGCACAGGTTGCTGTTTCCTGAGAGACAAAATGCACAGGCGTTGCACGGACGGCTTGGGTTGACTGCAACATGCACCTGTTGCCCCGTGTCAGGGTCTTCCGTTGTGCCAATGACTTCATGGCCTAAAACCATAGGGTGTTTGAGCAGAAAGTCACCTACACCTCCATGCTGAAAATAATGAATATCAGAGCCACAGATACCACCGCGGCTGATTTTTACGAGCACCTCTTCGGCTGGATTGTATTCCAGCTTTTTGGGACTGATGGAAAGATCGTGTTTACCTTTGATATAACAGGCATTAAAAGTGATTTCTCGGCTTTCGGTTGGATGCATCTGAAAATCTCTATGACATTGTATGGATGCCAGGGGATAACTTTTTGACCAGGCATTGACAATCAATGTGTAAATAAAATATTTTTTATAGCGTTAAAAAATCATATTATTTTCGTTTGTAAAGCATCTGTACACTGAATCTCTGGGTATCGTCAATAAAAAAACAGGCGAATTGGTACGGGGATGCCCGTAAAAATGGCTCATCAGGTGATTTGGGCAATATTCCCGCTAATGGCGAGTTCAGGAGGGGATGGTGGGAAAGGTTGAGTGGATAAACCGCTGAAGACGTATTTTATTTTCTTATGAAAATCATTTTTGATGGTGTGTCGTCTCAACGATATAACGCCGTCATCACAAAGGGGGGAAGAAACAAGCCGAAGCAGGGAAAACAAAATTGCTGCCATTGACTGCTGCAATGTGGTGGGAATAGGACGGGGCTGAAACCATATTTTGCATTCTTACCAAGGAGGTATGCAGGAGCGGTAGGAAGTACAAAACCGGTTCAGCCCAGTTTCGATATTAAGAGCTTTTCAACAATCAGGACGAGTTATAGCCTGTCCAATCCATGTTCGCCGGATTCTGCTCATCCAACGGGCGTGGAATATGCTGGCAGACGATTCCTCGTATTCCGTAAATTACTTGGAATACGCTGTGGAGGTCGTGTCGCCGCCAGTTCCGGTCCAGTTTGTGTGGAACCATTCACCCCTGGGCCTGTCTGTACGTTCGTACATGTGCGCGCCAAAATAGTCACGCTGTGCCTGAAGCAGGTTTGCCGGCAATCTTTTTGTTCTCAGTCCGTCAAAATAGGCGAGGCTTGCGCTATGGCAGGGCAGGGGAATGCCCGCTTTCACGCCTGTCGCAAGTACCTCACGCAAACTGGCATGGCCTTTTTGCAGAGTGTCGGTAAAGTAGGGTGCAAGAAGCATGTTGGCAGGATATTTATCTCCCTGGTATGCTTCGGCAATATGATCAAGAAAAACAGAGCGGATTATGCAGCCACCTCTCCAAATGCGGGCGATGGAAGCAAAGTCCAGTCCCCAGTTAAATTCCTGGCTCGCTGCCTGGAGGAGGCCAAATCCCTGCGTGTAGGAAATGATTTTGGCGCAGTAGAGAGCTGTGCCAAGGTGGTCGAGCATGTGCTGAACGTTTCCATCAAATGCAGGAGTCGGTATGTGAAAGGTGTCTGCAGCAAGGGTGCGAAGCTCTGTATTGCTGGATAAGCATCTGGCAAAGACTGATTCCGAGATCAGAGATAGTGGAACACCACTGTCCAGAGCTGCGTTAACAGTCCATTTACCTGTTCCTTTCTGTCCAGCAGCATCAAGTATTTTATCCAGCAGCGGTGCGCCGTCTTCATCTTTGTGAGAAGTTATCTCAGCTGTTATTTCAATGAGGTAGCTGTTCAGATCTCCCTGTTGCCAGTTGGCGAATGTGTCGTGAATGGCAGAGTGATCCATACCAAGGACATCTTTCATGAACTGGTATGCTTCGCAGATCAATTGCATGTCGCCATACTCAATGCCGTTGTGAACCATTTTTACAAAATGTCCGGCACCTTCAGGGCCCATCCAGGCGCAACAGGATGACCCATCTTCAAGTTGGGCAGATGTTGCTGTAAAAATGTCCTTAACCAGGGGCCAGGCCTCAGCCGATCCTCCGGGCATGATGGATGGACCTTTGAGTGCACCCTCTTCTCCGCCTGAAACACCTGTGCCTATATAGAGCAGGCCTCGTTCCCTGAGCATTGCAAGGCGACGGTTGGTGTCATGGTAGTTGGAGTTGCCGCCATCAATTATAAGGTCTCCGGCTTCAAGGAAAGGTAACAGTTGCTCGATGAACTGATCTACCGGGTTTCCGGCCTTGAGCATCATCATTATTCGTCTTGGGCGTTCAAGACTGTCGACAAAATCCTTAATTTCTGTGAATCCATGAATTTTGTCATTTTTTCCCCGGCCATTCACAAATTTTTCAGTCTTGCTGGATGTGCGATTGTACACTGAGACCGAATATCCTTTGGATGCCATGTTGAGAACCAGGTTCTCTCCCATGACTGCAAGGCCTGCGATTCCGATAGTTTGCTTCATTGTTTTTTCGCTCATGTGTTTATAGCTGTCTGAAAGTTGATTGGTGATGTGGGTAACTATGTGCTGCGGAGAGGCGCTGATGTCGATAATCAGGCCATCCACGGGTTCTTCCATGGTTGCCAGTTGGCTGTTGAGCAGAACATTGTTCATGTATTGATGACGTCTTCCTGTCACTCTCTGGGCAAGGAGCTCCCGGCTGCCTCTGAGGTACACTGATATGACATTTTGCTGGTCAATGCCCAGAGTCTGCCGGTAGGCGTTTTTCAGGGCTGAACAGGCAAGCACCAATGGCCTGTTATCGGCAATGGCCTGCTGAATCATCTCTGCCAGTCGTTCCAGCCATGGCTGTCGGTCATTATCGTTCAGAGGGGTGCCGGAAGCCATTTTTGCTATGTTTGCCTCTGGATGATAGTCGTCACCATCTGCAAATCTCCACCCCATGTGTTCGGCCAATAATTTACCGATGGTTGTCTTGCCACACCCCATTGGACCGATGAGTACGATTACCATGGATTCCTCCGGTAAAAAAGATAAAGCACCTGGGGCTCTCTATCGGTAAGCGTCTGCTGCATAGTGGGAGTCTGGTTGTTTATAGGTACGAACATGCTGTTCTGGATTTTCCGTTTTTCATCTGCCAGGATGAGGAGACTTATTCCTCCTCACCTCCCAGTTGCTGTAGAATATCGCGGCGAAATGGGATGTTCAGTTGTTGCAGGTCCTGTACTGTTTTTCCAAGCACACGTTTTGCTTCATTACGTGCCAGGTCCGGTTGGCGTGAGGTAATGGCATCAAGCAGGCGCCGGTGATTTTTTATGCTCACAGCAACGGATTCAACCCTTTCGAAGGTCAGGCGTACGACCAGTTCTACGGAAACCATGCACAGATCACGCAATCGAGCTAGGAAAATATTACCCGAAGTGTTCAGTATCAGATTGTGAAAATCAATATCTCCCTGCACGGATTCAGGGGTGCGTAAACTTTCACCGGCGCTCATTCTGGACAGGGCTTCATTCATAGCCATAAACTGCTCCATGGTACCACGAAGGGAAGCAAGTGCTGCTGCCTCTGGCTCAAATATCAAGCGGACTTCCATCAGGTGTTCGATGATGGACATGGCCATATCACTTTCCCGCAGCCAGCAGAGGACCTCGGGATCCAGCAGCATCCATGAGGAAAGGGGTTGAATATATGTTCCTCCGCCAGGCCTGGACGCAACCATGCCCTTGGCAACCAGTACATTGATGGCTTCCCGGACAGCGGTTCGGCTGACACCGAGATGATCGCAGAGATCAGTGATGCCTGGTAACGGCTCATGAACTCGCAGAGACTGGTCAAGCATCTGGTGCAGCAGATACTCAATAACCCGCCAACGAACCTTGGGATGTTTGAATGTCTGGTTGTTGAGAAACGTGTAGCTTTGTGGATCAGTCATAACGGTTTGTTCTCTGGAAGCCAATCCTGTGCTGGTGCTATCTTCACTTGATGCCAGGTCAGAAACGGCAGGAGTGTTCACGGCAAACACAGGCATGCTCATCCTCTGTTGTATGTGCAGTGAAAGTATGGCGAACCACCTGGTCCTACAAGGTCTTACGCCACTGAAAATTACAGCGTATTTTTTTTGTGGATGAAAATAGTATTTTTAGTTTTACAAATTGTATGTACACTGATTGACATCCGCCCGTCAAATAAAAAAGAGAAAACCTGGGGAGATGGAGAAAGATGTGGCTTCTCCTGTAATCGTTCACCATCTCTCGTTGTTCATCACGGGGGCTGCATCCTCTTGGTATCACTCGCCTCCGAACTGTAACTGATCACAGATGCTTCATATTTGGATAAACGCGATTTTGAGCAGGTAATCGTAGACTCCGTTATTCTATTTATGCTTGAAACCGCGGTCGTTCAAAGAGGTAAACGACCAGTGTGAGGTTCTGTGGAGTGTCTGTGACCAGCGGCTAAACTATCCCGTTGCTTTTAGGGTGAAGTACTTGGCTGATATTGAGAAAATGCCTGATATTCTTAAAAATACTTGCAACCTTCTGTCGGGTTGGTGAAAATAGGCGTTTGGGTTCGCGGTTACGTTCATCAAACAACTCGAGCCTTTGGAAAAGCTATTATTTTTAGAGAAATTCTCATTAGATGTTTATGAAAGGTGAAACGCATTTTATTATTGGAATGGCCGTTACAACAACCCTTGTGACTGCCAATGTTATTGTACCCTCGATATTTCTTTTTGCATCAGCTGCAGCTGGCAGTTATTTGCCGGATATAGATCATGGAAATGGGAAAATTAATGTCTCCCTGGGGCTCACCAAAGTATCATACCTGGCCCTTGCTATCCTTGTTTTGTATTACAAGGTGAACAGTGAGACGATTATCATCGCCCTGGTGTTGCTTGCCGTGGGATTCAGTCACCACAGAGGTATAACCCACAGCTTTTTAGCTCTGGTCTCGCTATTTTGTATAACAGATAATTTGCCAGGTTCGATTCAGGCCGGTCTGGTGGTCGGGTATGCAACGCACCTGTTGTCAGATTTTTGTACAGATCAGGGAATTGAGTTACTGTACCCCTGGGGGAAAAATTTCAGGGCACCCCTTACCATTACCACCGGCAAGTGGGGTGAACGATTGGTTGCAGGCTGCTGTTCGGTAATTGCCATTTGCAATATTCTTCTCATGACACCTGAATTCAGGGAGCTTCTGCCTGTTGAATGGTTGGATTTTACCTCTAACATCAAAGGGATATTTTAGCAGGCAGGCACAAAACGTTGTGTCGGCTTGTTTTTCCGGGAGATTATAATGCATATTCAAGTTGACAGCCACACCCATACCGTGGCCAGTGGCCACGCCTATTCCACACTTGCTGAAAATATCAATGTGGCTGCGGCCCGTGGAATCAAACTGCTGGCCCACACCGATCATGGGCCGGCAATGCCTGGGGCACCCCATGTGTGGTTTTTTATGAATATGAAAGTTTTACCCCGCATTATGCACGGCGTCGGACTGTTGCGCGGTGTGGAGGCAAATATTATTAATTTTCATGGTGAGCTTGATATCGATGAGGATGCCCGCTGCCAGATGGATATTGTACTTTTCGGATTTCATGAGCCCATTGTAACCCCAGGCTCAAAACGTCAACATACGGAAGCTGTTATCAGGGCAATGGAATCTGGCAAGGTAGATGTTTTTGCCCACGGTGGCAATCCACGTTTTCCCCTCAATGCAGAAGAGGTAGCCCAAGCGGCTGTGGATAATAATGTACTTATTGAAATTAATAATTCTTCTTTCACAACGTCCAGAGTGGGCAGCAGAAATAATTGTGCCGCCCTTGCCGAAGCTGTTGGTAATAAGGGTGGGTATCTCACCTTTGGCAGTGATGCTCACCTTGCCGATAAAGTAGGTAACTTTGATGAATGTCTGGCTTTGATCAGGTCTGTAGAGTTTCCTGCAGAGCGCATTCTCAGTTGTAATGGCACAGCATATCTGGATTTTCTCAAATTGCGAAAACCTCATCTGGATATGTCAGGCTTTGATTCTCTCTTTGGCTGAGAGGTTTGGTCAGGAAGCTTTATTGCCACCTTGAGAGTTAAGGGTCACGGCAAAAATAAATTATCCAATCTTGCCTGTCTATCAACTCGGTAACGTCGTCGCGTCAATGGCTCAATACCACCCAGTATGGAACCATTGACGCGACGACGTTACCAAACCGATATCCTACGCAATTTTTGGATAGTAATTATTTTCCGCGACTCTTATTATTTCTGAATCATCTTGTTCAACTCTTCAAGACTCATATCTTCGTCATAAATGCCTGCGGAAACCTGGTACGGCTGACCGGGTACCTGCAGAACGTAGGTAACCTTGCGAACAGGTTTTGTTTCTCCCGCCTTGGGCCACCAATATTCCACCCAGCCGCCTTTGGGATCCTCAGCCGCTTCACAAATAAGTCGAGTGATGGCATTGCCGCGAATGTCCACAATAGAGCTGAATTTTTCAGGACTCCACTTGAGGAGATTTGGATTGATATGGCCTACAATCTGTTGACTCCCACAGTTATAAACCTGTACATAGGTGTCTTTCCAGGCAAAGGCCCCCTTGGGGTCGTTAAACGCCTCCAGGCCCTGTGCCCCTTCTGATTGGAGCAGTGCCACTCCCCTGTGAACGCCATTATATATTTCCTGGGGTGTTGCACTGTCGGCAGCTTTGGCTACATGGAAAGAAAACAGCGCTATCGCACACACCATCAGGTTAACCGTCTGTCGTATTTTCATAAAATTTTTGAAAAAAACTATCTGCGAGCAACCCGGACCTTGGATGTTGCCGTGTTATGTATTCGATATTTCATCCCCTTTAAGAGAAATCAGCTTAGGCGACCTGAGGACAGAAGTCAAGTATCCATCAGCCAGAACCTGTATTCAACAGCGTAAGGAAATTGAGCAGTACTGCCTGAAAATGTATGTCTGTTTCAACCAAAGGTGAATACGGGTGGGGAACAAGAGTTTTTGATTTGTGACCAGTAACATTGTATAACCAGTTGTCACGATTCCGTTTTCATACAAAACAACTATACTGACCATGATATCTGAAAAAATTCAAACAACAATTCTTGATCGATTGCGAGCAGCAGAAGTGGAACATAATGTAACTATACTCTATGCCTGTGAATCAGGGAGCAGGGCATGGGGTTTTGCTTCAGAAGATTCGGATTATGACGTTCGTTTCATCTACGCGCACAGGCCGGAGTGGTATCTTTCATTTGACGTGGAGTATCGTCGAGATGTTATCGAGTATCCCATTGTGGACGAAATTGATTGTGGCGGTTGGGATATCAGAAAAGCCTTGTATTTATTTACAAGAACAAACGGTGCACTGATCGAATGGCTCAACAGTCCGATACGATATATTGAAAAAAATTCTTTTGCTGAGCAACTCAGAAACTACGCTCCTCAAGTCATGAACAGGCTGGCCCTGCAATATCATTACAGCCACATGGCGCGAAGAAATGCCAGAGAGCCTCTTTTCCAGGACACAGTGAAGCTGAAAAAATATTTCTACGTACTTCGTTCCCTTTTGGCACTGCGCTTTATTGAGGCGTATGGCACGCCGCCACCTGTAGAATTTGAAAAGCTGGTTCAAAGTGTGGCTCCCGCAGCCATCCATTCCGATATTTATCGTTTGCTGGATAGTAAACGCAATGCACCAGAAGTATCACAATGTGCTTCTGTTCCCGTTATTAATGATTTTATTCAAAAAGAACTGGAGCAGTATGCCAATACCTTCAGTGGTCAGGGGCGTCCGGATCTGCTCGATAAAAGGGAGATTCGTGAAACATTGAACAGTTATTTTCAAGAAGCCGTCGGCCGGTTGTGATGTAATGCCTTATATCTATCAGATCACTTTTATACTTACTTTTCTGGGCATCAGTATTCTTTCTGTCCGTCGATCGGCAAAGGTGCAATCAGCGGATGAATTTTCAGTTGCCAGTCGGTCCCTTGCTGCACCTGGTGTATCCTGGGTCATTATCGGCACACTGGTGGGCGGGGTTTCTACCATAGGCACTGTTCAGACAGCATATACCCACGGTATCTCTGCAGGAATTTTTACCTTTGGCAGCGGGTTGTCCTGTTTTGTTCTCGGGTGTTTTTTTGCACGGGCCCTACGCGAAGAGGGCGTGGTGACTGTTTCCGAATATCTGGGCCGGTTTTTCGGCCAGAGGTTTCGTCGCTACTGCAGTGCCATTAATTCCATGGGCATGTTTATCCACGTGGTAGGGCAATTTCTTGCTTCCATCGCTATTTTACAGGCAGTGTTCCATTTTGGCGATGTGGCCTCTGTGCTGATTACCATGTGTCTTATTGGCGTGTTTGTCCTGTCTGGCGGTATTGCCGGTGCAGGGTTGATCGGTAAGATCAAATTTTTCATGCTGTACCTTATTATGCTTACCTGTGCAGGGGTAGCATTGAGTAAAGGAGGAGGAATGGAGGGTATCATTTCCAGGCTACCGGTCGGGATTGATATGCTCGGATTCAGTCACTATGGTATTAAGACCGCCGTGCTGGATATGTTTTCCATGCTGGTTGGGGTGCTTTCCACCCAGATTTATCTCCAGGCTATTTTTTCTGCCAGGGACGTTCGCGCGGCCCGTAACGGTGCCTTTCTGAGTGCCATCATCATTCCGCCTGTGGGCGTTCTCGGTATCATTGTGGGCCTCTATCTGCGGGCAAACCATCCGGAAGTGGCTGCCAGTCCGGCCCAGGCTTTACCATATTTTCTGGAACAGTATTTTCCCCCACTTCTGGCAGCCTTTTTTTCAGCAGGTATTCTGTTGATTGTCCTGGGTACAGGGGCTGGCCTGGTTCTGGGCGTAACCACAAATCTTTATAATGATTTTATTTGTCAGGGGAGAGTGTTTGAAAACAAAACGCGGTCAGTAACAATTGTTCGGGCAAGCGCCCTGTTAGTGTTGTTATCTGCCTCCCTGCTTGTTTTCACTGGGCTTGATTCCACCATTCTCAAATGGAGCTACATGTCCATGGGGCTCAGAGGGGCAGCGGTTTTTGCTGGTCTTTGTGTGTTGGTTTTTTGTCAAAAGCTGGCTTCTTCGCGGTTGGTTCTCTTCCTCCTGTATCTGTTACCCGTAATGTATATTGTTTTACAGATTCTGTAGGAGAAACAATCGAAACAGATTCGGAGTCATCAAACTGTTTTTTTGCTACAATGATGTTGACCGGCAATGGGGGTCCTATCGTTCTTACAAAACCAAAAGACACAATATTTTGAGTTTCACAAAGTGTCGGCACTGGGGTTAGACCGTTCTCGGGATAAAAAAGAAGTTTCCCCTCCAGTCTTTTTTGATCGATTAAAAGGCCTTGGGCATTGTTAAAATATCGATCAATGTCAATGCATTTGAGATAATTCCAAGCGCCACAGCAGGCACCACTCCTGTTGTCCAGTGAGGCCGAACAAAATTATGGATGATCTGGTGAACATCCAAAGTGCGCTGTAATCCATCCGTGGTTTTTGCGTAGGTATTGGTTCGCCTTCGAAATGCACTGTTCCGGCGGCGGATAGAAGCATTTTACGCCTCAAGGTGATTTGCGTTAATTTCAGAATCTTGACAGTCGGCTGTATCTGGGTGTTCACGCCATGGTGCATGGTATTTAGGACGCTTGCGGCCTTTCTTTTTCTGTTGGCTCCCCTTATTTTTAACGCGAGCTTTGACACCACGTGGTAGTACTCGCGGTGGGCGTCCACGTTTGCCGGTTTCCAGTACCTCAGAACATATTTCAAAAAGTGCGTTCCCATATCGTCTTTCACCATCTGAAAAAAACGTAACGTCACCAGTGTTGTCAATAAAGTCACACATCTTTTCCATAACGGCTCTGAAGAGACTTTCATTTTTTTCTCCGCATTTTTGATCTACGATGAAACGACTGCTACGTTCTATGATCACGACTGTCCAGCCTTTAGAGGCAGACGGATCTGTTCGATTTCCCACAATGGTGTAGAGTTCGTCACCTTCAAAGGTGAGGGAAATAAAATTGAAACAAAGTGAGTACAGCATCAAAGTAGATTTTTGTTCCGCAAATCGTCTCTCCCAATTTGAAATCGTTTTTTTGTCAGCTCCAAGCACTCGCCCAGTAGCGCGTAGGGCAAGTCCCCCGCTGCGCATTTTTAATGCAAGGGCAACTTTGCTTATTGGAGACTTAAGGGACTCCATAGCGCTTCCGGCAGTTTCGGAAAAAATATTTGAACAATCATTGCATGACAAAAGGACACGCTCACCATTATGGATTGTCGTATATTGCTTGCACACAGTGGAACGGGTTGACCTACATCTCGGGCAAGGGGGGCTTTTATTAATTTTCATGCAAGAGTTTTTAACTTCCTGGTGAGCTAAACCCAAGAAATTAATTACGATAATGACACTTTGTGAAACTCAAAATATTGTGTCTTTGGGTTTTGCAAGAACGATAGGACCCCAGTGCCGTAAAGCTTGCTTCATCGCCGTTGAGGTCCTTTAAAAACGGAAAGACCCTGTTTTGCACATGTTGCAGCATCTCTTCTGCCTGCATACGCTTGAACTCACTCCAACGAAGACTTCTTTTCTCTATTTTGAAGGGTTCCTGGTCCTTTTCGCCCTTATCTCGATGTTCCGGGGGAATCCAAAATCCATCGAAACGGGATGTAAATGGCTCCTTTGTCCATTCAGCATCCTGGACCTGCTTGAGATCAAGATCGTCCAGTCTTTTCATAAAGAGCAGATGGTGATCTGCTCGATGGCGGTAAGTGGGTTCGAAATTCCACCGCTCCAAAATTTATTCCAGAGCTGGTCGATTTTTGATTTAAGGGCTGGGTTATTTTGCAGCATGTATTCTTCCTTTGTCGGTCAGTCGGTATTTTTGCAGTTTGCTTTTGGGTTTGTCTGGAATGGTCATTTCGATAAAGCCACCATGTAGAGCAGGGGTGAGATATTCTTGGCTGAAATTCTTTCTGTCTTTTAGCTCTAATGCTTCCATGAGTTCTCCCCGTGCCATTTCACCTTGAAGAACAGTAAGGAGCCTTTCAACATGAGGGGTAACATGTGGGGTGTCATGAGGGGTGTCATGAGGGGTTCGGTCGGTAATGATATCAGCAGAATCCGTTTCCGGAATAAAAGTTGGCCTCGGAAATTCCAATGAGAACATCGTGTTAAAGTGTATCTTGACTCCTGGACACCTTGCCTCTACAAGGGCGGTATGGATACGCTCAATGCCCGAACCCATTTTTTCTATATAGTCGCATCGCAAGAGCAAACTGGCAATATTAGGGTTTCGACAGACACTTCGACGACCAAAATCTTTTTCTTGTAAACCTTTGGGAAGCCCGCCCGGATTGTAGATTTCGACCCGGTCGTCAAATATCTCCACCATGACATTTGCACCTTCCTCTAAATAATCTCTATGGCAGACACTATTGATGATTGCTTCACGCAGTGCTACTTCCGGTAGCTCTAAGATTTCTTTTCGACGGGTACTTTTTTCGGTGATTTCCCAGCGCATTTGCAGGTGTTTTTTGAGAAAAATCAGGGCATCTTCGATATTTTCCAGGATGCTGCCGGTAAGGTCCTTACGATCAAGGATATAGGCTTTAGAGGTCCCCTTAAAGAGGGCGCACACCACGTTGACATGAAACAATCGCTGGGTTGGTTCTTTTGCGAAAAAGAGTACACCCGTCTGATTGAGATAAAACTGATCATCTTTATATTCACCTGCTCCAAGGTTGGTGAGAAGATTAGCTATATCTGGTTTGGGTGAAATATTTGCTAATTGGAGGTAGTGGTCGAGGCGTTTGCTATCAAGTGCATCCTTCCAGTCGAGATCAAGACGGAGTCGTTGGTCGAAACGAATCTTTCCTTCTGCTTGAATGAAGGCGGTGATATCTTCGGTGCTCATTTTCTGTGAGTTGGCACCGTTGCGAAGAAAGAATCCCTTGTTGCACCGATGGGGCCTGTTTGCACCTTCCGGTACATGGATAACGAGAAGTTCTTGCTGAGGGAGCTTTTCTATATGAATGGCTACTGGCGGGTCGCAGGAGGTTGCCATGCTCTCGATTTGAGAGAGGGTTTTATTGGAAGTATCACAGCCAACGATAGTATTGTTATCATCCACACCAATCAGCACACGTCCGCCGGAAGCGTTGGCAAAGGCAACCAGCTCTTTGGGGAGGTCAGAGTTAACGGTTTGCTTGAACTCTAAGGTATACCCTTCTCCTTCTTCAAGGATAAGAGAGAGTTCTTCCTCTGTTGTGGGTCGATATCTCATGCTGCCAGCTTTTCAGTGAGTTGTAGAATTTCTTCAATTTCAGTGGGGCGAAAAACACCCCGAATGCCCTGTGGATGCAGGATAGTAAAAGGTGATTGAATCAGGTCGCGCTTTTCAATCTTTTCTCGCTCAATAATAAAGTCTTTCAATAAACTCAAGAATTCCAGTTTACGGCTATTGAGGTTTGTATGTTCAGCGATAAACTGATCGAAAGATTTGGTGACCGTGTCAGGAAAACTGGCAAGGGTTTCAATTCCAAGTATGTGACGTATAAATTGAATAAACCGAGCTTTACGATTCTGGTAGACGATGCGAAGCAGGTTTTCAGTAATATGTGGATGTTCTTTGTGGAGTGCTTTGGCCAGCTCTTCTGCCTCTGCATCGGAGATAGGGCTGTCGTTTTTAATTTTTTGCAGGATTGGATTGCTTTGGGTCAACTCGAGTACTAAAGCCTCAACCATTTCTCGGTATTTTGTGATTGATACCGCCTCACTTGCCGGACCAAATTCTACCATCTCTTTATTGAAGAGCTTGTCAGTTAAATCGAGTTTTACAGGACCTTCACCAGGCTTTGGTTGCTCACGGAACCTCATTAAGGGTGCAAGGCTTTCTGTCAAGTCATCCAGGGTTTGGTCGGTGCAAGTT
This sequence comes from Desulfogranum japonicum DSM 18378, assembly GCF_000429945.1. Taxonomy (GTDB): domain Bacteria; phylum Desulfobacterota; class Desulfobulbia; order Desulfobulbales; family Desulfobulbaceae; genus Desulfogranum; species Desulfogranum japonicum. The sequence goes on from NZ_AUCV01000003.1 coordinate 52,748, forward strand.
GTCCAGTAATGGTTTTTCTGAGAATCGAGAATGATGTCCTTTTTTCTGGCAACGATATTTACAGAGAGAGGCAGCTCACCAATTTGCTGAATCAGCGCATCTTTAAGCGTGTTAAACATTTTCTTTTCATCACTGAGTAGAGCCAAGGAAATCTCAAGGACATCTTTTTCAAAGCGCATGGCTTTAAAATCAACCTGTGAAACGGTCCTGAACAGTGGCTTGATTTGGCTTCGAAGAAATTCGATTTTTTGAGGTGAAAGAGTGGTCAAGTAATTATCGTCTGCTATCTGGTTGAGTTGCGTGGCTGCCTCAAGGATAACCACCGATGTCGCCGGGAGCTCTGCTATTTGTTGTCGTAGCTTGGTGATTTCCTTTGTTTCTATATCGTGGCGTTCGAGGGCAATAGTCTTTTCGATTTTATCCAGTCGGGTACTCACCAGTCGGACTGGAAGCGGGAGTTGTGGACTAAGGTCTTTACCTTTAGGTTTAAGCTTGAAATATTCGAAATTGTCCCAGCAATCTAGGATCAGGAATATATCTTTTTCTATACACCAGAGCTTTATTTTTTCGGGTTCGAGTAAACGGGTACCACGGCCAATCATTTGCCAGAATTTTGTGTAGGAGTACACTGGCTTGGCAAAGACGAGATTGACTATCTCACGGACATCAATTCCGGTGTCCAACATATCCACACTGATTGCAATCCGTGGCAGATCATTATTAGTAAATTGATCGAGCAGCCCTCCTTTGCCGTAAACGCGTGGGTCATCAGATACCAGCACTTTGGCCAGCTCGCCGTGATACTGTGGATAGAGAGCATCAACGATTTCTTCTAAACGTCTGGCGTGGGCCATTGAAGCACAAAAGAAGATGGTTTTACCGGGGAGAACACCATTCGCATCTTTTATGCATTCTTCCATGAACTCTTTGACTATCAGAGCATTGGTACCTCTGTTAATCACCTGTTTCTCAAGCTGACTGCCCTCGAAGTTAATTCCTTCAATATCCTTACCTCCAAGGATGAGCTTTTTTTGATCTTCCAGGCTGATTGTTCGTTTTGAAATCCCTTTTGCCTGAAGCTGTGTCTGAATTTTCATCACCTGGAAATTACTGAGATATGGCGGGGTATTGTTAACTGCTTCCTCAAAGGTGTAAGCATAGGTGGGAAGGCCGTCTTCACAGGTGAATAGTTCGAAGGTGTTGTGGTCGATTACATCTGTTGGGGTTGCAGTAAGACCAAGATTTATTGCTTTGAAATAATCGAGGACCTCTTGGTATGTGTTGTATATGGAACGGTGACTTTCATCGACAACAAGAAGATCAAAGAAATGGGGAGAGAGGATATTGTTTTCATCCCTGATAATATTGAGCATAGTTGGGTAAGTAGAAACATAAATACGCCTATCTTTGGCGATAAGTTTCTCGCCCACTTTTGGCCAACGTGGTTCATGCGGTAGATGTTCTTTGAAGGCAGCAAGAGCCTGTTCACGGAGAGCGATGCGATCGACGAGGAATAAAACACGTTCTGCATGGCCTGCCCGCATCAATACATCGGTAAGGGCTATACAGGTCCGTGTTTTGCCGGTACCGGTTGCCATGACAAGAAGGAAATTTCTTTTCCTTTGCTCTATTCCTTCTAAAACTGTTCGAATCGCACGTATCTGGTAATCTCGTCCGGCAATGTCGACATTAATGAGTTCCTGGGTCAGTTGTCTCTTGTTACGGCGGATATACTGAAAACGTTCGAAGTCATCCAAGGTTGGAAAACCCACAACCTTGCGAGGAGGGTAGTTTTCGAGGTCCCAAAAATGGATCTCTAGGCCGTTTGTATAAAAACAAAATGGTAGTTCACCACCTTTTTCTTTTTGGATATTGTAGCAGTACTGCTTTGCCTGCTCTCTGCCATTGGCGGGATCTTTGGAAGTTTTTTTTGCTTCAACGACAGCAATGGGTTTTCCGTCCCGGCCAAGCAATACATAGTCACTGTATTGATGCCCTTTGTAGGGAGAGTCGGGTCCTGCCTCCATTGTAGAGAGAGTGGCAAGCGTTGAGGGGGCGGTGGTACCTGAAAACCCGGATACATCAATCTCAAATTCTTCAATAACTTGAGTGATGTCGGCAACATTCCAGCCAGCTTTAATTAGCTGTTTGTCGATTATGTCTTTTCGGGTTTGTTTTTCAGTCTTCACGAGTTAACTGATGATATTGAATGAACAGTAATTGGCTGCAATATTATCGAGGTGTTCGAATACATTCATTTTTAAATAAATACCTTCTTATTTAAGTTTACTGAAGAAATAATTAATTTGGACTCTATATCAATTTGCAAATTTATTTTTTACAATTGTCTCGTTATCGAGGAAATAACAATTATATAAAATATTTATCGAGTTTTTTGTTATTTCATTTCTTCTTACATGCTGTTTCTTTTTACTCCCAGTTAGCTGGATGGTTTTCTTTGTTTCTTGTCATTGCACGTCTATGGATAGGACATTTTCAACCATCGCTACATCCTTTTATGCCTTCTAACATTGACCGCCTTCCACTCCAAAAGAGGCTGCTTTTGAATGCGTTGTTGCAGGTCCAAATCGGAGGTCAGTATTGTTGAGTCAATCTCTCCTTTATCAAGCAACAAATCGAGAAACACTTTCTCATTTCCAGTGAAAGGCAGGACAACAGACAAGGCTTGTCGGCATTCCTCAACAAGACTAGCACCATATTGGCCTATAGATTCTTTTTCTGCAAATTCTATAACACGTATGGTCGGGATTAACTGTCTAGCAAGTTCACCGCTTTCAAAGTTCACATCCTCGATGGAAACCGTTCGCCAGTCCTTGCGGTTCATGGCACCGTAAACGACGAAAGCTGTGCGCAGCCGGTCAGAGTCGAGATTTTCCCTATGGAAAATACAATGACTGTCAAACAGGTCCCGTGCCTGTTTTCGTGCGAGCAACGCAACCAGCTTTCCCGCCGCCAATTCATGGATATCAATTATCGGTATCTGGCTGGCATGCCAGGTCCCGACCGGATACGAGTCAAATAGCTTTACAGGCCACAAAGGGACCCAATACATGAAGTTGAGGTTCACTTCGAGGTTGCCGCCTTGGCCTGCAGCACTCTGGTAACGCAGGGACCATTTCCCGCCAGCGTGTTCTTCCGGCATGCGCCTGACCGTGAATCCTTCTCGTGCAAATACTGCGTGAACTGCCTGCTCTATCCTGGGCCGTTCGGCGAGCATTGTTTCACGGTCCTCTGCCCCCACGTAATTCAAATCAATATCAACAGATAATCGCGGGACATTGAATACAAAAAGGTTCAGCGCTGTTCCACCTTTGAGCGCCAGTTTGCCTTTTAAAAAAGGATGGCCACCAAGAGCTTCGAGCAATCCGAGCAGGTGAGCGACCTTTTCAAGCACATCCGCCCTGAACCCTGTTGCTTCCGCTTGTGCTATCAGTGTTTCATAAGATATTTTCATAGAACTTCTCCCCAAGTCCGCTCGACTAAATCAACAGGGACCACCAGGTTCCAATCTGCAACGACCTTCCCCGATTTTCTGTTAGAGCTATCCATATAATGTGGTTGCCTGGGGCGATGATCACGAAGAGGCGTCAGGTGATTCTCTTCGACCATCAACGATTCGCGATGCTGTTCCAGATAAAAGCCAACCTTGGCAATCGTTGTCGCATTGCCGAGTAGAAGGGCATATTCGACCACTTTGTCGAGATCAAAAAACTCAATCGCCTCCAAGGAACGCCAGATTTCTTCCCAGCTGCCTGAAAGAGCAGGACGATCCAAGACATCCACTAATGTTCTCTCTATGGAAGTAACCCTGACCGTAAGACCCACGCGATCGACAGCGGTAACACCGAGATCTACTTTTCCTGCACGGCAAAGTTGTTGAGGGAACCTGGCACCTCGAAAAACATGGGACCGAAATGTAACAGGGGAAACCGGGCGGGCTGATGAATACGTCAGATGCTCACGTATGGAGTAGGCGTAACCGTGTACTTCTAAAGCCGTGTGGTATGACAGTACAGCATCGGCCGTAAGTTTAGCCGCCACAAGGAACGGATCAACTGGGTACGAATCCGGATCGGCTCCTATAGGGACAACCGCATACAATCCTCTCCGAATGAGGATGATATGCCCGGTGTTCCTATGATAATTCAACAGGGATTCCCGTGTCCTGGGGCCTGTTTTCCCAAGAGCTGCGAGATGATCATTGAACTCTTCGGCTGTGAACACCGGATGTTTGCGGAAAAATGTTTCGTGCTTCATATCCATTCTAATTGAATTAATCAAGGATAACACATAACTATCCTATGTTTTTCTCGATTTTTTGTCAATTTTAAACCCAAAGAAATTGAAATAAATTTTAGTAAAACATATTTTAAATATGGGTTTTGTTATTTTTTTTCATCTCGTCACTGCATTCTACTTTTCCGACACTCTGCGAAAAGAGAACAAAAAAGCCGTCCCTCGAAGGAGACGGCTAATGTATTGGTAAATGGCTGATTAAGCCGATACAGTCGAAAGATCCCCCTCGACGTTCTTCAGCTCAGCCATCTTTTCAGTCAGGAACCAAAGAGCCTGGTTCAGTTTGATATTGCAATCAAGTGCTTTGACTGGTCGTGTGGTTGTTCTCCTGATTCGTCCGTCGCCGCCTCTGGTAATGCCTTTGAGGCCGCCACGCATGGCATTTTCCTGGGTCACGTTGAATGTTGTCCAGAGGTCTTTCCCCTTGTCGTCATAGCGTCGTTCTTCAAGCAGTTGATGGGGTAGTATTGGAGCCTGTTCGGGCTCATCATAAATCAGGCTATGCGCTGCCTGGGCAAAAAAAACTCTTTCGTCCGGAGTCATCTCGATTACCTTCATCTCGTCGACCCGCTCGGCAATAGTACCGGCTGCAGATGCAATCTCACCAGCTGATTGGATAAAAGCATCCGGGCTGAAACCGATATGCTTATGGCTGAAGTTGGCAAACTCCGAGGCAACCATCAATCCGTTGCCGCATATCTGTCGTCAGGCTGAAGCTATCAGTTTGAAAGTACAGCCATAATCGTGAGAATTATAGAGGACCAGGTCAACCCGTTCGCCATCAAATGACAAGCCATTCTTGGCAAAACGGATGAGGTGCCGCTGGTACCCTTCCCGCTCAGTTTTGCGTACTATTGCAACTGTCATTTTGCCGTTATCATGGAGATAACACCAGCCAGCAGATACACTCCGAAGATTATTCCAAGCATGGGGTAGCTCGTTCCATTGTGCAGCGCGCTCACCAAACCACTGATGAGAGCGGCGATTCCAAATTGCAGTACACCGATGAGGGAAGAGCCGCTGCCGGCATGTTTTCCTGCTTGTTCCATGGCCACAGCCACACTGTTGGCAGCCACAACCGGTACCATGGAGAGGCTGCAGAAAAGCGGTATCAGGAGCAGGGCCAGATGTTCGGCATTTGCCATGGCAAGTGCAAGACCAGAGGTGATGCAGGCAAAGACAATACCGCCGATCAATATTCTGGTAGGAGGGAAATGCTTCAGGAGAGAGCGGTTTGCAATACTGGAAACGATGAACCCACAGGCATTCAGACCGAACAGCCAGCCATAATGCTGTGGACTGACACCATACAGTTCCATAATTACAAAAGGTGAGCCACTGATAAAGGCAAACATGGATGAGGCACCCACTGCTCCGGCCAAGGTGGGGATTATGAATTTGCGATTTCGTATGAAAGCAAGAAACACGTGCATGTCGCTGCGCAGCGGATTCTGTTCCCGCTCGGACATGGGCAGGGTTTCAGGGATAAAAAGGATTGATGCGGCAAAGGAGAGAACACCCACTGCCACAAGAAAGATAAATATACCGTGCCAGCTGGTTATCAGGAGAATATAGCCTCCCAGAATGGGGGCGAGAATTGGACCAAGAGCCTGCAAAACCATGAGAAGAGAGAGAACCCGTGCTGATTGGGTTGCATCAAACAGGTCACGTATAATAGCCCTGCTGATAATCATGCCTGCGCATCCTCCTACTCCCTGAAGAAAGCGTAACCCGACAAACACTTCAATATTGGGAGAAAGGGGAGCACCCACAGAAGTCAGGGTATAGATCAGTATCCCGGTCAACAATGGAATTTTTCTGCCTATTCTGTCACTTACAGGTCCATAAAATAACTGGCCTATGGCAAGGCCGAAGAAAAAGGTGGATAAGCTGAGCTGTACATCACCGCTGTTGCAGTTGAGGCTTTCAGCTATTTCAGGAAACCCTGCCAGATACGTATCTGTGGCAAAGGGGGCAAACATGGTCAAGATACCCAGGATAAGGATAAGAAAACCTGGCTTGTACGATGTGGTTGCTGGAACCATTTTTGTTAAACTCCGATACAGATTAATTCATGGTAACTGCTTACAGTGCACCTGATCTTTCCGCGATCAGCCTGGCTTACGTATGATCCAATACGCTGCGTCAGCCTGATTGCTAAAATCTCAGGCACCCTGTAACCAGTTACAAATACAGGGGGGGCAAGTTTATTGATTTCCCCTATGAGTAGTTGCAATGTATGTAAATAATTATGGACGATACAGGCAGAGAGTCGCTGCTTCTGCTTATTGTTCTCCTTGAGGCAGCCCAAAGACCTGAACTGGTAGGGTGCGTCACACGCACCGTCACACTTTGGGTTCTATAATGGTAACCGTAGCTTTGTTACCGTTGTCGGTAGCAATGTTGTCATAGGGCCATCCCAGACGTTGAGTCAGTTGCTCTGTAAGTTTCAACCCCAATCCAAATCCCAGGTCTTCATCGGTAGCTGAGCCAGTAGGCTGGGTGTTTTGAATACATATCCTGTTTTCCTGCTGGTTGATGGTAACCGAGCCGCAATCAGTATGCTGCAGGGCATTACGGATCAGGTTGCTGAGCACAATTCTGGCCACTGGTTCGGGGATATTGACGGTGTAAGCGCTTGTCTGTACCTGGATCGAGACCTCTTTACCCTTGCTGAGATACAATAACTCATCGGTGAGTTCGCTTATGAGCACATCAAGCTGTACAGCATGCATGGATGGCATGTTGCCTTCATTACGGCTGAGCCAGAGCAGGGTTTCTGTCATGTACTTCATATTCAGGCTTGCTCTGTCAATCCGTTCTATGACCTGTTGCTGTTTAGCGGTTTTCTTCTCTTCCGGCAGTTGTTGCAGTCTGGCCAGTAACTCCACATTATTGCGAATTACACTTATCGGTGTCCGCAATTCATGGCTGGCATGGCGAAGAAATCGGTGTTCCCGGTCCAACCCCTCCTGAACAGATTTCAAGGAGGTTCGAATCAGCTCTGCCAGTGCATTGAGTTCCGGGTATAGAAAATCCGGAGGCTGGTTCTGCAGAGTTTTTTCATCCAGTGACCTGGCCCAGTTTCCCAGGTTCGATACAGTTTTACTTACCTGGCGCATCATTACCCGCACTATCATGCCTACAACCAGAGCTGCGGTCAGGGTGATGAAGAGCAGGTTGCGCAGGCTTTCTTTGGCATTCCTGCCAATGAGAGGAATACTCGAATGCCGGCTTGCCTGCTTGGCGACATAGAGAACCGTGTCTCCCTGCTGATAACGAAGGGCAAAAGTGAGTACTTCTGGTGGATGCAGGAAAGTGGATTTATCCTGCTTGATCAATCTTGCTTCTCCGACAGGTCCCTCGGGTAGTTGTGTGCGTATGTCTTCGGGCATATCTGCCCAGCTTGATGCCAGATAGCATTCCCAGAAATATACCAGTGGTTTTCTGTCTTTTTCAGGAGTGTGCTGTAAATAGGCGTCTGCTGTTTTGTACATATCAGACGCCACAATCGAATCCATCCCCATCATGTAGTAGCGGGCACTCAGCATGGCAAAACCAAGGACCAGCAAAGCTGTCAGCGAGAGAAAAATAGCGCTGACATAGAGTTTCAGGCTGATTTGACGTTTCATTGTGTATATTCTTTTCTCGATGAAATGAAGCTCATGGCCGAATACGTAGCAGCCTCAACCCTGTGCATCATACTGGCTTATCTGCAGAGAGGGCGAAACCATGCCCGGTAATCGTATGTACAAGGGGAGGTTCAAAGGAGCCGTCCACAGCCTTACGTAGGTTAAAAATATGCACTTTCAGGGAATTGGAGTCAGGGAGATCGTCTCCCCAGACTTTTTCCATCAACTCCTGTCGAGAGACAGCACCAGGGGAAGCACGCAGCAGTACCTCAAGCAGCTTCCAGCCAATGGGGGAAAGCTTTATGCTGGTCCCCTGCCGTGTGATGGTATGGTTCTGCAGGTTCATTTCCAGGTCGGCACAGCTGAGCTTTTTTGCTTCTCCGCTGCGTCTTCTGGACAGGGCAAAAATACGGACCACCAACTCCTGCAGTTCAAAGGGTTTCACCAGGTAGTCGTCTGTACCAGCCCTGAACCCATCCAGTTTGTCATCAAGCTCGTCCCTGGCTGTTAACATAAGCACAGGGGTATCATCGCCCTGATCTCTCAGTTTACGGCACAGAGTCAGGCCATCCAGTCTGGGCAGATTAAGATCCAGGAGAAGCACGTCATACCTGTTTTCTTCAGCCAGGTGCAGGCCCGCGACTCCGTTGCTGGCATAGTGGCAGCTTATCTGCTCCAGTTCCAGGTACTCAATAATGGTATCCGCCAAATCCTGATCATCTTCAACAAGTAATACACTCAGCATGCGGTTTGCTCCTTCTGATGAGCTGGCAGTATCCTTTGGGCAATTCGCCTGGAAATGCAGGTAACGTCATGTTGAATCATCAGCAGCGAAGGTATCAGAATCAAGGTGATCACCGTAGCAAACATGATGCCGTATCCCAGGGATACCGCTGCAGGGATGAGAAACTGTGCCTGCATTGAGGTCTCGCCCAGCAAGGGCATTAAGCCGGCAAAGGTGGTTATGGAGGTCAGCAGAACCGCACGTAACCTGTCCCTGCAGGCCAGGCTGATGAGATCCTGTACCTTTGCGGTTTTTTCAGCATTGGAACGTAGTCCATTAAAACGGGCAACCAGCAGCAGGCTGTCGTTCACTACAACTCCACTCAGGGCTATAATGCCATTTAAGGAAAGTATACCCAAAGAAAGGTCATTCATCCAGTGGCCAAGTACTGCACCTACCACCCCAAAAGGAATCGCAGTCATGATCATGATTGGCTGGATATACGATTTCAGAGGAATGGCCAGGAGCATGTAGATGAGTAATAGAGCCAGGAAAAACATGTTCAGCATGGAATTTTGTGTTTCCGCCTGCTGTTCCGCTTCACCTGCAAAATGGATGTCCAGACCGGGAAAGGAGCGCTCCAGTTCCGTTGCAATCTCTGTTTTCAGTTTGGCCACCAGCTCAGTGGCAGACATCTGCTCTTTATCCACATCTGAAGAGATATACACCGCACGTTTCCCGTCAATACGATTGATGGATTCACGGGTATATCCATACGTTATTTTAGCAACTGAGGACAGGGGCAACACGGTGCCGTCTTCTGTTCGAATGTTTGCCTGCAGTACATCTGCCGGGTTTGAACGGTTCTCTTCCGGATAGCGCACCTTCACGTCAATTTCATCACTATTTCGCTGGAATTGCTGTACCACCTGGCCACTGAAAGCCTGGAGCACCTGGATGGAAAGCATATCTGTGGTTAACCCCAGGGCGCGTCCCTGCTGGTTAAGTTCCAGGTGAAGCTGGGGCAGCCCCGGTTCAAGGTTATCCTCGATGCCGCTTACAGCTGGTATGTTCTCCAGATAGGTCTTTAATTTCCTTCCCGCAGCTGTCAGTTCGCTGTCATCATCACTTCGCAGTTCCACCTTGAGCGCGCTGACCATTCTGGACGCATTTTGAATGGAAAGTGTGCGAACCCCTTCGGGAAACCCGGCAAGCTGTTGCCAGTGGCGGGTAAACTGGTTGATGTCATACGGGCTGTCTGCCTTAAGCTCCACAGTGATTTTACCTGCCTGGTCTGATTCGGAGAGTAGTTGTAGGTTGGCGATACCTGAGGTCGAATTTCCCTGTCCGAGTTCTTTATCAGTCTGAAATGCCAGTTCTTCCAGATGATTCAAGGCAGCATGGGTCAGACCATAGGTGGCGTCGTTTTCCATGATCAGTTCTGCGCGGACCGTATCGCCTACAATATCAGGGAAAAAGCTCAGGCGCACCACTCCTGTAAAAGGCATGGAAATCACCAGTACGAACAGGGCGGAAAACAGTATGGATACCGTATAACGCTGACACAGAGCCAGTTCAATAACACGCCGGTATATTTTCTCGTTGAACCACTGCAATGATGCATCCGCCAGACCCTGTACTTTTTGCCATATTCGCATGTAAGGATTGGCGCTGGCCTGTTGACCTGTATGCAGGTGATTAAGATGTGCAGGCAGAATCAGCTTGGATTCAATCAGAGAGAGAATCAGGCAGATGGCGACGACCATGGCAAACTGGCTGTACAGGTGACCAAGGCCTCCACTGGTTTGTGACAGGGCATAAAAGGCCGCCACGGTGGTAAACACGCCAAATAGAGTAGGGATGGCAACCCGCATGGTGCCTTTGATGGTACTTGCCATCGTATCTCCGTCTCTTCGGCGGATAGTATATACGCTCTCTCCGATTACAACGGCATCATCCACCACAATACCAAGGGCCATGATAAAACCAAAGGTGGTGAATTCATTCAGGGTCAGGTTAATGAGTGAGGTGCCCATGAAATAGAGTGTGCCGAAAAAGATAAAAGGCAATCCCATGGCAACCCAGAACGCAACGGTCAGGTTAAGAAATACAGCGAGCAGCAGGAACACCAGGGCTATACCGGTAACCGCGTTTTCCACCAGCAAATGCAGGCGCTCCTTGATCATTTGCGAGCGGTCATACCATGTCGCCAGTTCAATACCTTGAGGCAGTTTACCGGAATAATGCCATTCCTGTACCACTTCCCTTGCCCCGGCGACTGATTTGGTGATGTCATCCTGGCCTGCGGCTACTACCTGCAAACCAATGGAACTCTCGCCATTAAACCTGGACAGCACTGTGGTATCGTCGTCAAAGGTATCTGCAATGGTGGCAACTTCGCCAAGCAGAATCTGACTCCCATCATCCGTGGTGAGCAGCGGGATGGAGGCAAACTGTTCCTTGTAATAGGCCTGCTGGGAGGATTTCAGTTGCAGGTAGACGTTTTCATTGCGCAGCACTGCGCTCATGGTATCAGAAGATCCGTGGTTGACAGCCTCTTCAACATCAGAAAGAGAGAGTCCGTAGGCCTGGAGTTTATCTTCGTTGATCTCCACCACGATCATGGGATCAATCCAGCCGGAAATGGAAACCCGGCTGATATTGTCGTGGGCGAGCAGGTCATTTTTCAGGCGATTGGCAAGGCTCTGCAGGGTGGCCCTGTCGGCATTGCCATAGAGTTGTATCCACAGTGAATGCTCTTCTCTTTCTGCCTTTTCAATAACCGGGTTCTTTGCGTCGGTAGGAAAAGAGGATATGGCATCCACCTTGGCTGTAACATCTTCCAGCAGGGTATCGAGATCATAGCCATCTTCCATCTCGACAGTAACAGTGGCTCCACTGCCAGTTGAAGAGGATGTGATGGAGTCTATGCCAGTGACATCTTCCAACTGATCCTCGATTTTCATGGCAATGCCTTCTTCCGCCTGTTTGGCTGATCCGGAATCATAACTGACCGAGATGGTAAGGGAGTCCGGTTCCATGGGCGGGAAAGCTTCTTTGCGCAAAGAGCCTGATTGCATGATTCCCAGTACGATTACCAGAACCATGAGCAGGTTTGCGGCCACGGGGTTTTTGACAAACCAGGCAATGATGCCGTTGGTGTTGTTATGCATCGTTGTTCTCCTTTACTGGGCGCACTTCCATACCGGTTACATAACTGGATAATGGATGAATGAGCACATTCTGGGCAGCAGTGGCCAGAGCAGGAGGAACTTGTATGTAAATACTGTCATGGTCACTGAAAAGGGGAGTACTTTGAAAACATGCCAGGGTATTGTTGTCAGCCACAAACCAGATTTCACCTCGCTGGCTCAATGCAGAGCCCGGCAGTTTCCAGAGAGTATCTAGCTCTTTACCAGGAATATCCACCCGTACAAAGGTTCCAGCCAGCAGAGGAATGTTCTGGGTGAATGGCTGGTTGACCTTAACAATTATGGTTCGCTGTCTGGTTTTGGTATCAACATGGTTCTCCATGCGGCCGATGGTTCCCTGCCAGGTTTGTTGTCCGTCCTCAACGCTTGTGATGGTGACCGGATGGTTGTTTTCCACCGCATCTGCCGGCAGATTTCCCCACTCAGAGGCAGAAAGGGCAATGTTGATTTCCATAGTATCAATACTATACAGGGTTGCCACTTCTGTCCCCGCCTGTACATAACTTCCCGGAGTCACATCCCTGGAGACTATCAAACAGTCAAAGGGGGCTGTTACCGTTGTTTTACTTAGATTTTTGCGGGCAAGTTCCAGTGCAGCTTTTTTGTTTTCAACCTCTGCCCGAGCAGCAGCAAGCTGGGGTATACGGAGTACCAGGTCAGAATCCGGTTCGCCTTCAAGACCCGAAGATTCCCACTCCAATTGTGCCTGCCTTGCCTGGCGTTCTTCTTCCAGTAATGCCAGCTCACTTTCTGCCAGTTCGCTTTTTGCTGTGGCAAGTTCAGCAGTATATGCCGTATCTTCAATGCGAAAAAGCATATCACCTTTATGCAGGATACTGCCGGATTCAAAGTTGTTTCCCACGTTTTCTATCCTGCCGCTGACCTCTGTGGTCAAGGGCAGGCTGTAGTGGGGGGTAGCTTCGCCCTGACCGGATATATGCGCGTTATAGCTGCCAGGGGTCACGGTAACAACCGATACATCGGGATGCTGAGGTGATTCCTCTGCCATGGGCATAGGCTGACGGCTGTGTGCACCCATATTCTGAACAGTAAAAAAGATAACGCCTGCCAGTACCACGAGTGCCAGAGGAGGGGCAAGCCATTGTGTTATACGTCCCATTATTCAGTTACTCCCAATCCCAGGGCTAGGCCCAGGTCAATTCGATTTGCCAGTTGCTGGTACATAAGCTCGTCCAGTTCTATTTCAAGGTCATAGGTCTTTTTCTGAACAGTCAATAAGTCAAGAATGTCAACCAGTCCGGTACGATAGCTCTGCCTGTATGTTTGTAGAGAGTTGCGGGCGCTGGTCAGTGCCGCGTTGATATGTGTTATACGCTGAATCAGTTCCTGTTCATAGCCAAGGGCATCCTCCACCTCTTGCACAGCGGTGAGCAGGGTTTCCCGGTAAGCCTGGAAACTTTTGGCTGCTTCCAGCTGCGCCTTGTCAGCAGCCGCTTTCAGGCTACCGCCTTGGAAGAGGGGAGCAGTCAATTGCCCTAAGATGGACCAGAGGGGATCATTGAACAGCAGGCTGGAAGGAGACGATCCCACATCCTGCAGCGTGGCACCCAGGCTGATGCTGGGCAGTAACTCTTTGTAGGCCACCGAGGTCTCTAGATCTGCTGATGCAATGGCATAATAGGCTGCCTGCAGGTCCGGGCGGCGAGCCAGGGTCTGCTCAGGCAAGTCTGCCAATGGAATAAGCACCGCCGGATACTCTGAGGGAATGGCCACACTGTCCTTGTTGCTTTTTCCAAGCAGGATACGCAGGGTACGTTGCAGCCTGTTGAAGTTTTCTCTGTATTCAACAAGGGTTGCTCTGGCAGAGGAGGTAGAACTGCGTGCACTGTCAAGGTCTTCCAGCTCACCCAGACCGTTGCGGTAGCGCTCCAAAATGTATTGTTCATTTTTTTCCAGGGTGGCAAGGCGCCTTTCCTGGATGGCCACACTGTGCGATTGGGCAATTAACTCTAACCAGGTCTTCATCACCTCGGCAGCCAGGGTGTCACTGGCAGCCTGAACAAGTGCAGCCTGCTGGGCAACATCCATATTGGCGGCAGCTGTTTCATCGGCCAGTTTCAGCCACAAATCAATAGTCCAGCGGATGGTAAGTGAGCCTGTATAGCTCTCGTCACTACTTTCTTCCTTTGAGCCGGAGAGATCCGCAGCAGCCTGCGGTAACCTGCTGCCCCTGGTCTGGCGCAGTTCAGCCTTTGCAATCTGCAGGCTCAGTCGGGTCTGTTTCAGTCCTGGATTGGCTGTAAAGGCTTCCTGTACCAGGGCGCGAAGCTGTTCAGAGTCAAGCAGATCAAACAGGGTGGCGGCCTGTACAGCCTCTGCCTGCGATGACCACGTCGGAACCTGGGATTGTTGCACTTCAGTCAATGGGGCATATTCAGTACCCGGCTTGAATCCGCAGGCTGTAAGCTGTAGCAGGGCGAGAGCGGTAAGCAGCAATTTTTTCTGTTGTTTTTTCATCATATAATTAAAGAGACACGTAAAAAGAGTAATGTATGTCCTGTATGAACATACAATAGCAGGGCGAAGGTTAAGGGCAGGTTAACGGAGGGGAAAAAGATGTGATTATCCGAAAGATACAGCCTTTGAAAAGTGTATTTTGTTGATATCGTGGTGTAATGTGAGGGAAGTTGTCCCGTGGATTACATATTTCGCTCAGGAAATATTTGTTTATCTGGAAGTGTTTTAGCCCGGATTTCTCATGACTTTTTTGGAATAAATGTTAAAAATCTGAAATAACTAAACTTATCTAACAAAATCGAAAAACAATGTGTTTTTCTGGAAAATTCAAAAAAGTCACCTTGCAGGGCGAGTAAATTTTACAGAATCTGCTTTGTTACCGGACATTTGCAGTAGTTCTCTACGGCTACATGTCCGGTGCCTCGCATCTACTGCAAACTTTACTCGTGAGAAATCCTGGTTAGGGCAAGGGCAGGCAGTAAAGAGTAACGAGTGTCTGTTTATACATGAGGATTTTCCTTACCTGCTTTGGAAGGAAAATTCCCATTTATAAACAGACACTCACTATGACGAAGAGTCAATTTTTTGGAGAGTTGTTCGCAATTCCTCCAAATTAAATGGTTTTGGGAGAAAACCGCTAAATCCATAAGATTTATAGTTTGCCATTATCGGATCCTGTGAGTAGCCGCTGGCCACCACCAATATGGCGTTGGGATCCATTGCCAGGATCTTTTCCGCTGCCTCTTTACCGCCCATCCCACCGGGTATGGTTAAATCCATAATTACCAGGTTGATCGGTGTGTCAGAGTCCAGGTACTGACGATATCTTTCGATTGCTTCTTGCCCGTCAGCGGCCATAATAGTTGTATAGCCCAGGTGGCCAAGCATCTCGGCTGTTATTTCCCGCAACGTTTCTTCATCATCCATGACCATTACCGTTTTTCCAAGCTGCTCTACACTGGCCTGAATAGTCGGTTGTTCTTTCACTGTAGCTTCATAAGGTGCTGCGGGGAGCAGGATGATGAACGTGGTCCCACCTTCTTTTGGAGAATTGACAGATATTGAACCCTGGTGTTTGTTTATAATAGAGTGGGTTATGGCCAATCCCAGCCCACTGCCTTCCTTCTTGGTTGTAAAGTACGGGTCAAAGATACGTTGACGGAGCTTTTCAGGAATACCTGGACCGTTGTCGGCGATAGTAATCTCCAGGCAATTTTTGCCTGCTAGTAATTCCGTTGTTTGTGGAGCAGGTATCACATTACGGCAACTGACGGTTATAATGCCACCATTGGGCATTGCATGGCGAGCATTGACGATAATATTCTGGATGACCTGACTGATTTGACCTGCATCAACCTTGGCATGCCAGAGATTATCGGCAAAATTGAAATTACAGCGCACATTGCTGCCTCGCAAAACGAATTCTGCAGATTCTCTGATTATTTCGGCAACGGCAGTTACTTTCTTGACCGGCTCTCCTCCTTTTGAAAAAGTAAGCAGTTGTTGCGTGAGATCCCGTGCTCGTATTGAAGCCTTTTCTAATTGTTCAAGAAATGTATAACGTTTGTCGTTTTCTTGAGTCCGCGTCTTAATAAGGCTGACATAACCCAGGATTGCCGCAAGGATGTTGTTGAAATCATGGGCGATGCCACCAGCCAGAACACCAATGGATTCCAGCTTGCTAATCTTCAGGCGTTGTTCTTCTGCTGCTTTACGTTCGGTAATATCACGAATACAGGAAAGTAATAAAGATTGTCCTCCGAGTTCCATAATGGTGGCGGAAATCTCCGCCTGAAAAACAGAACCATCCTTTCGTAAAATCGGGATGTCTTTTGAGAGGGTTTTACGTTGAGCAAGAACTTCCTCAAAATCTTGAATTATCCAGTTGTGATCTTGAGGTGGATGCAAGTCTGTTACAGAGAAAGTAAGCAGTTCCTCTTCTGAATAGCCAAGCATGGTGCAGATCGTACGGTTGGCAAGTAGACATTTGCGTGTGGTCGTATCAGAGATTAAGATGCCATCTATGGAATTGTCAAAGATAGTCCTGAAACGTTTCTCCGAAGTCGCGAGGTTTTTTTCTGCCTCTTGATGCTCTACAATCTCCAGTTCCAGTTCGCGAGTCCGATCCTGTACCATTTTTTCAAGGTGGTCACGGTAGGTTTCAAGTTCCCCGAAACTGGTACGAAGACGCGCGGTCATCTGGTTGAAAAGATCGCCGAGTTCACCGATTTCATCCCTTGTCGTGATTGTAACAGAGGTATTAAGATCACCGTTGACTATATTCAGGGCGGACCGTTTGAGTTCTGCAATGGGGCGGCTGATAAATTCTGAGAGAAGGATTATGGCACCGATGCTGATAAGTACTGCTAAACCGGAAGTGGCAACGATGATGGTTTGTAATCTCTTAATATACTGGTTGATCAACCTTGTTTTGATGGTGATAGCCTGATTGAATTCATTTTTGAGTTGCTGGTAACTGCTACGCAGATTCCGATGAGAAAAGTCTAAATGTTCATACTGATCGGCAAATCTGTTGAAGACAATAGCAAAAGAGTTGGCTGCCCAGCTGATTCTATACAATTGAAGTTTGATGTTGTCAGAGAATTGTTGTGTGTTCATTGCGACTAACTGCTGCCTGGCCCCGGTGATGGTTGTCTCGATTTCTCCTCGAATTTCGTTTTTTGGATTGGCGATATAATTTTGCTGAAGCACAAGTGCCAACATGATGCGGTATTCGAAATCTCGGCTAACCGCTAATGAAGTTTGTTTTACCAGATTGGCTACACGGTCACGTAATCTTTTTGACTCTGCTTGCATGCGACTTCGCAATGTTTGCATCTCCAGGTTTTGTTGAACATAGTTAGAAAAAGAGTTCTCATAATCATTAAGTCTTTCAAGTACTCTGTTCAGTTGCTCCTGTTGCTGCTTTTCATCCTCCTTTTCCCGAGTCAGGAGTATTTTTTTGCGAACTTCAGTGAGCTTTTCAAGCACCTGGCGAGAATGGGTGATAGCTTCCTCAGCAGTAAATGCCTGCTCCTGTGCGCTCATTGCCAAAAAAGTATGTTCGATATGGTTTAAAAAACTATAGACTTGCTTCTGGCTGTTGAGTGCGCCGCGCATCCCCCACCAGCTGACCATCGAGACGATGATACTTAGAGATAAAACCAGACAGAAAGCAATAGTCAGTTTTGTGCGAAAAGGCATAGGGTGATATCTATCGACTAATGTGATTTATTGATCTCGTTCTGCATATCAGCCAGAATCTGATTGTATTGGCTGGGAAAGGCAATCAACTCATTGAAGCTATCCAGCCCCCGGTCGGCTATAGCAGGCCTGGTTGACAGGTCAAAGGCGTTTGCCCACAGATCGGCGCGAGTTATTTTCTGCTTGAGTCTGAGTTTAAACGGCGTATAAAAGGAATCGGGAATGGTTGTGTTTGGGGCCAGGGCCCCGGAACCGGTGCTCATGATTTTCTGAGCTTCAGGAGATGCAAAATAAGCGAGTACTTCTTTGGCGAATTTGTGGTTATCTGATGCCCGTGAAATGACAATTCCATCAATGGGCCCCATTGCTACATTTGGTACGTCGTTATCAATGACTGGAAAAGGAAAATAGTCATAATCACGACCGGGAACGTTTTTTGCCGGTCCTTCATCAAATATTTGAGTAGCCCAAGTACCCATCAGGGTCATGGCTGCTTTCCCCTCTTTGACCATCTTGGTGGCTTCGGCCCAGTCCAGAGAATTCGCATCACTGTTAAAATAACCGTGTTGGAGCATATCAGACCACATTCGGTAAACGGTTACCACCTGCTGAGCAGTGAAAGGTTCATGTTCCTGCAGTAGTCGGGTGCGGAAATCTGAACCTGCAGTGCGCAATAACAGGAAGTCAAACCAGTATTGTGCAGGCCAGCGTTCCCGGGAACCCAGAGCAACGGGAGATATGTTGTGTTGCAAAACCTGCTCGCAGATGTTGACAAATTCAGGCCAGGAGTCTGGCGGTATCAGGCCGAGATCGTCGAAAATTTGTTTATTGTAAAAAAAAACAATAATATGCTGCGTGATTGGCAGAAGATATTTTTTGCCGTTGTAACTCACTGCTGTATCAACTATGGCAGGGGCAAAACTGTTCGAAAGATTTTCCCTTGTCCAGAGATCGTCGATTTCCAAAAGCTGGTTTTTGTCAACCAGGTGTTGTACCCGCTCTCCTGCCCAATAGGAAAAAAGCTCTGGGGGATCGCTGCGGTCAAGAGAGACAGGGATCATTGTCTTGAAGGATTCGTGGTCAAGTGCACTGGTCAGTACGGTATATTCCTTGCTGTCCTTGTTTACCTTGGTCACCATTTCATCTATTCCACCACTCAGAGAACCGGAAAAGTAATGGAAAAAGTTTATTCTTTTTACACTACTTGCGGAGTTGTCCTGTTGCTCCGGGCGTTCGCCGTCACAGCCGGGTGACAATCCCAATATCATCGTCATAGATATTACTATGGCTAAAAAACGAAAAAGTTTCATCAAGAACTCCGTCTATCTTGGAAGGTGAGCTGCCTGTGGAGATTTGTAACAATATGCTAAGGAAAGTTTACCAAAAGATTAAACGGTGAAAAAGGTTTAACTTCTATCTCAAGAGGGGGAGTACTATGAAAAATGCTTGGACGATTGAAAGTTTTACAGTGTTATTGCATACAGAGCGCAATCTATTGCAATTAGAGAGGGTAAAGATGAGTGTAAATTAAAAAAAGGTTAGGGTTGTCTGTGATAATAGAATGCAATTACTATTGATACTGTGTAAATTTCATTTTTTACAAACTGCTAGAAGGCCGCCTGAGATACTGATGCAGACGTTAAAATTAAAATTTAAAGATAAAAAATAGAAATGACAGTTCATGAATGAAATTGAGTTTTGTTCTGTGGTAAGTTTTAAAAATTACGCTTTAATCGATAAGATAATTGATGATGTATAGATAAATATCAAGTTGAAATGTAATTCGTGATAAGCGGGGAGGTAAAGATGAAATTGTAAAAAGTATTTCTTGAAGTAAGGGATGCAGTGCTAAATAGTATGTTTTTTATAAAATTATTGTATTGTGATATGCTACCGTATAAATTTTAGAATATGACCCTTGAATTTTTCTTTTAAATATCCAGAAGTGTTATTTGCCTTGTGACAACTATAGTAATATCCCATTTTTTTCATGATAGAGCATAGTTTGTTTTTACGGCCTCTTCCAGGATCAACAATAATAACTTCGCATGCTGGTTTTGAATGTTTTTCTATAAAATAAGAAAGTAGTTCAACATGACAGTCTTCATACAGGAGGTCGCTTCCAATTATTAAATCAAAAAGGCCAAGTTGATCATTTTTATCGGACCAGCCAACTCGTTCAAAAGCAATGTATTCTCCTTCATTAAGTAGCGTATTCCTCTGTAAAAATTTCTCTACTTCTGGATGATAATCTGTCGCGGTAATATCTGCATGTTTTTTGTTTAAGAGTAAACTTGAAAGTGCTATACCGCATCCAACTTCTAGTATCCTTTTTGAACCAAAATCGTAGTTATTAATAAAATGAGCAAGAACTAATCCTGAAGGCCAAATAACGCCAAATATAGGCCAAAGTGCTGATGAAATCCCAACTTTATCAGCAATTCCAGCTGGATCGTGAAATTGTTGTCTATCGCGTAAGGTACAAAGATGGATATCTGTTTCTCCAAACTCTAACGTTTGGTAACGCAAGCGAACACCTGTCATTGACTCACCTGGAGATAACTTTCGCAATGCTGGCTAAGAGTCTGTCGGAGAATGCTCTTTTTTCCCATATTTGTGTTGTTTTCAGAAAATCAATGCTCGCAATATCAACTGTATGGCTGTGCTTTATTTCCTGAATATACCTTAATCTGAGAAAAAATAGCTTTTTCCGACAGACTCCTAGCTTGTAGAAGTATAATCTACTGAAAATCTGTCTTGGAATAGAGCCTATTACAAGCAGACCGCTCTAAAGCGTACAAAGGATATTGCTATATCTTACCTCTTTGAGCTTCAGAAATGCGGTTTGCAGAGCGTCTTCTTTGCCTGCTTTGCTGAATATTTGTCTTGTTGCTCTTTGGTTGTTTTAATTTCTGTATACTGGCTGGTGGGGTTAACATATTTTCTTCCGGAACGACACACTCCAGTTCTTTGCCAATATATTCCTCAATATCAGGAAGGTAGAAAGAATCTTCTTCACAGGCAAAACTTATAGAAGTCCCAAGCGCACCGGCCCTTCCTGTTCGCCCAATTCGGTGAACATAATTTTCCGGTTCATACGGCAAGTTAAAGTTGACCACATAGCTGACACCTTCGATGTGAATGCCTCTTGCTGCGACATCAGTAGCGATAAGCACATTAACTTTACCAGTTCGAAATCTCTCCAGTCGTTTGCCACGCTTACGTTGGGGAACATCTCCCGAAAGAAGACTGCAACGGATATTATGGCCTTGGAGGTTTTGGCTAAGGGTTTTCGCCTCATGCTTTTGATTGGTAAAGATGATGATTTTTTCATCGAGGTTGCTGATAATAAGGTTATATAAAACGCGATATTTTTCTTCCGTAGTTACCAGGTAGACAATTTGTCCAACTGTATCAACAGTCAATTGTTCTGTGGGGATATCTATGAACTCAGGTTTTCGGCACCATTGGAAGGCAAGCTGCTTAACAGCTTCCGTAATGGTGGCGGAAAACAGCATGGTCTGGCGCAAGTTTTTTTCTCGTACCTGACCGATAATTCGCCGAACATCAGGGATAAACCCCATGTCCAGCATTCGGTCAGCTTCATCGATAACCATGATCTCACACTGATCAAGCTTGATGATGTTTTTGCTCACAAAATCCAGTAACCTTCCAGGAGTGGCTACTATAATATCGTTTGTATTATAACGGGCCTGGTCCAGTTGTTTCTGGTAGTCTTCTCCACCATAAACTGCCAGAATGTTCAGAGAAGTATATTTGGCTAATTGGCGGCCATCGTTGGCAATTTGAATGACCAACTCTCGCGTCGGTGCTATCACCAGGGCTCTGGGTTTTGCAGGATTTAATGATACAGGCTGGCTAGTTTGGTTGAGCAGGCGGTTAATGATAGTAATGAGAAAGACCGCACTTTTGCCAGTCCCGGTGTTCGCTTTACCTACCATATCACATCCCTTTAACGTAATCGGGAGGGATTTCTCCTGAATCGGGGTGCAATATTTGTAGTTAAGGTCAGCAATGGCATGCATAACTGCGTTGGAAAGGCCGACATCGTGAAATCTGGTCTTGTCTGGGATTGGTCTAATGTCATAACCAGCAGGATCCCAAATTTTCATCCGTTGATTTTTTTTTGCTGGTAAGGGCTGAGGTTTAGCATGCAACCCGGAAGTTTCCAGTAAATAATCAGTAAGGTTTTGGCTGGTTGTTGGAAGGGGTGTGACGTGTCCATGTGCTACAGGATGCTCCCCGGTTTTCGGAAAAGTTATGGGTGCATTATTAGGTGCAAAATGGTTCGATTTGTTGATATGTTTACCTCCAAGAATTTTGAATTGTATACAGAAAAATAAGTTTGTCTCCAGGGCTATGAGCATGTTTTTGAGTAAGCTCAAATGTAGGAATACCGTGGTTTAGATATGCCAGTATAATGTGCAGCCAACTCTAAGCTTTTCATATGCACGCTATTTTCCAATGTAAGTAAGTGGTCAGAATGAACTTCTATGTTGGCGAACAACGCTGGAGAAAACGAAGTTTACGAGGACTACAGAAAAGGACATTACTTTTATTTTAGAATATAGTATTACACAATACACGATTGTGTGCTTAATGCAAACATTATTGATAAATATTTTTATGAAAACAAAAAGCTACTAACTCGTTAATTGCGTTTGAGAATCCATAAGTCTCCGGTTAACCACTCATCATCCTCCAATCTCAATGGAGCTGATTCTTGTGACACTATCCGCCAGCCGGTTTTCAAGGCAGTTTGTTCAATATATTCTGGCGAATAGGCAAAACGTCCGGTTGGTTGCAATCGATACTGCGTTCCATTCAAATGTTCAGTGGAGCAACAAAATAAGGCTCCTGGTGTGGCAATGGTGCCAGCAAGAGAAAGAATTGGTACGAGATCACCTATATAAACAAAAACATCTGTTGCAAGAAATAAATCGTACGTTTCTTCTGTTGTTGTCATGTGATGGACAATAGAATCTTGATAGATTTGAGCATAACACTTTTTATCTATCGCGTGAGCTATCATATCTTCTGAAAGATCCACCCCATCAAGAACATGAACCATTTTTTTAAATACAATACCACTCAGGCCCGTACCACATCCAAGATCCAAACCGTGTAGGCAGTAAGCCCCGCGTGCATCGCTACGATTTAGACAGTCATATAGCTGTTGTGGATTGTCATAACCTAGCTCAACAACAAGATCTTGTTCAAACTCACTGGCATAACTATTAAAGACGTCATGTATATAAGCGTCGGGTGCATGGTCTAAGTGAACACCCTGCAATGCTGCTAACAGATAACGAATCGACTCGTTTTGAGGTTGTTTTTCAAGAATTTGTTTGTAGTACATAATGACCAGATCATGGTCTCCAGCTCTGTAATGAATATCTGCAATGTTGTGGATTGCAGGTACATAGGCTGGATTCAAGGTAAGGGCGCGTTGATAGCAGCCAATGGCTTGATCGTCGTCATATTGGTCGCGATAACAATTACCGAGACAGAAAAGACTGTCAAAATGATTTGGCTCTATGATTAAGAGACGTATATGGGTAGCGATGGCCGCTGCATAATCTCCAGTTTTTTTTTGACAAAGAGCGAGGTTAAAAAGAGTGTCAGTGTCCTCAGGTTCAAATGAGGCAGCTAAAGAGAATTCGTTGATTGCATGATCGAATTCATCCTGTTGAAAATAGATTAGCCCAAGGTTGTATCGTAATGAAGCATGGTCGGGGTGAAGTTCAATGAGAAGCAGATACTGCCGACGGGCTTCCTGTAAAAGGCCTTTATCATGGGCAGTGCAGGCCAGCTCAAAAGACCTTTGAGATATTTCATCCATTGAGGGCTATCCGTTGATATCGTTTGTATAGGGGTATAGGGTGAGAAAAACGAAATGTTCTCTATACCATTCTGGTTGGAATAACGCTCTTGTGAAGCGATTATTTTTAATTGTTTCTATCTTGTGGAAACTTGTTTCAGCACGTTATGGGTGAATAATACCTGTAATATTTGATATTTACTCAAGCCTGTATAATTGAGATTACTCCTGTTTATGCGTAACAAAAGACAAAATTTGTTGCGTATATGCACCGTACCTCCAAGTTCAGGGCGATAATGGCGTAGAATATGAGGAGGTTTCCAATCCCCTGGCGGAGGATCTGGTGTATGAAATCTATCTTGTAAAAAACAGTGCTGATGGTATTCTTTTTTTCAGAGATATTGATCTATTCTCCCATCCGGTAAGAATCGTCGCCTAGGTGACGGCGAAAATCTATTTACTTTATAATCAATCATGGCAGTACGGATAGATGCTCCATAAAGGGATTGGACACTAGTGTGAATATTACAAAAGACCCGTTTCTGGAGTGGTTCAGGAATGTTTCTCCTTATTTTCACGACCATCGGGGAAAAACGATTGTCATTATGATTCCTGGAGACTGCCTCTCGCAGGGAATGTTTTCAGGCATAGTGAGCGACCTTGCCATCCTGCATGCCCTAGGGGTTCGCCTTGTGCTGGTCCATGGGGCTCGCCTGCAGATAGATGAGGAACTGCATCAGAAAGGTTTTGTCTCAAAATTTCATAAAGGCGTTCGAATAACAGAACGAGAGCATATCTCCTCTATCATGAAAGCGGTTGGATCGGTTCGCTGGCAAATTGAGGCGTTATTCTCAAGCGGTTTGCCCAACTCGCCCATGTATGGTGCCAAAATCAAGATTCGCAGCGGGAATTTCATCACCGCCATGCCGAAAGGGATAATTGATGGTATCGATCATCAGATGACCGGCAAAGTAAGAAGCGTGGACGGTGGTGCTATTAATGATATTCTTAAAGAAAATGGAATTGTACTTCTTTCTCCACTTGGGTATTCAATCACCGGTGAAGTCTTCAATCTTTCCTTTGCTGATATAGGGATCTGTGTCGCCAGCACAATAAAAGCCGATAAGGCTATCATTTTTAATGATGACGGGGCTATTTATGACAGAGACAACAAGCTATACAGGGAGCTTACCCTTGCCCAGTGCAAAGAGTTTCTTGATGGCAGTGATCTGCATGCTCCAAGCAATTCCTATTTTTCTCTGCGAGCCTGCTATTCTGTATGCCAAAGAGGTGTTCCCCGTGCCCATATCATCTCTTCACGTGACGACGGTTCTTTACTTAAAGAACTCTACACGAGGGATGGTGACGGCACCATGGTATACAGTGACAGTTATGAGGTGGTCAGGCAAGCGCAGTTGGAAGATGTGAGCGGAATAATCAACCTCATTTCTCCGCTGGAGCAGAAAGGCGTTCTCGTTAAACGTTCAAGGGAAAAGCTGGAAAACGAGATCGACTATTTTGCGATCCTGGAAAAAGACAGCCTGGTTATTGGTTGTGCCGCCCTCTATCCCATTGAAAAGTCAAACGCCGGTGAGCTTGCCTGTGTGGCCATCAGAAAGGAATATCAGAAAGCAGGCCTTGCTCCTATCCTGCTTGCCTATGTTGAAAAGCTGGCGGCTTCTCGTAATATCACTGAAATATATACGCTGACAACCCGGACCGCCCACTGGTTTCTTGGGCAAGGTTTTGTCGAAGTAGAAGTAGATGCGCTTCCTGCAAGCCGAAAGGCTCTTTATAATTATCAGCGAAATTCAAAGGTATTTTGTAAGAAGCTTTAAAAAATTTTCTCCATCAGCTAACTCACTTAAAACCCTTGAGGGCCAGAGTGCAATAGATTCTTCTTTGTTACTTCCTTGATGTAACCAGTTACCCCAATACCCTTATTCTTTGCGGGAGCCAGAATCAGGCTCAGCGCCACCTTGGTCAGCGGCTTGGGTGAACCTGGTGAGGTCCTGCAAAGTATCCTCCAGTTGCTTCAGTGCCTCTGAAGCATCTTGGAATCGTTTTTCTCCCAGTGCGTTGAGGTATGTCTCAAATGCAGTATTCGCCTGGGTGGCGAGATCCTGTATCGTGGGCTGTTGCGTTTCTGCGGGGCTTGCCATATCCGGGCGGAGGATTTGTTTATCGAAGAGTTTCTGCAATGCTTTATCAAAAGTTTCCGCATAGCTGAGCCGGTCCCCCTGCATCAGGGCGACCAGGCGTAGCTCCGGATAAGCCGCTGTCTCTGCCTGCAGGTAAATGGGTTCTACGTAGAGCAGGCTGTCTTCCACTGGAATTGCAAGCACGTTGCCGCGGATTACCCTGGAGCCTCTTTGGTCCCAGAGGGTTAATTGGCCGGAGAGAAATCTGTCCTGATCAATTTTTGTTTCCACCTGTTGAGGCCCGAGTACCCGTTTTTCTTTTGGGAACATGTAAGCAAGCAATCTACCGTATTGCGCACCGTCACACATGGCTGCAATCCAGCCGATGGATACCTGGCGATTTTTTGGAGTAAACGGCAGCATGAGAACGAATTCCGGATGATCTGATCCCGGTAATTCCCATAAGATATAGTAAGGCTCGACAGGTTTTATCGAACCGGAGTATTTTTCCGTGGCACGTACCCAAAGATCTTCCTGATTATAAAAAACCGCTGGCTCGGTCATGTGATATTTTGCATAAACCAGTCCCTGGAGCAGCAACATGTCTGTGGGGTATCGGACATGGCGCTGCAATGATACTGGCATGGCATCTGTCGTTTTGAACATATTAGGAAAAATATTCTGCCAGGTTTGGATGAGCGGATCCTTGTCATCATATATATAGAAATCCACTGATCCTTCATAGGCATCAATGACTACTTTGATGCTGTTACGCACATAATTGCTTCCCCGGAATCTTGCCAGTTTTCTTTTGGCAAAAGAATCATCATGATAGATTGTGCTGTTGTTTTCATTGGAAAGGAAGCGTTCACTATATGGAAGATATGCAGATGAAGTGTAGGCATCAAGTATCCAGTATAATTTACCTTCAGCCAATACAATATAGGGATCGTCGTCAAATTGAAGAAAGGGAGCAAGCTTCGAGGCTCGTTTTTCGATTTGTCGGTGAAAAAGTATACGGCTCTCAGCAGTGGGATAACCGGAAAGAAAGAGACGTATCCCATCAAATTTCCATCCATACAGAAATTTGCGCCACAAATTGCTTAGTTTGACCCCCCCAGACCCCTGGTAGCGGGTATAGGCGTTTTTTTCACCTGTGGGGAAATCAAACTCTTTTTCTTTGGTATTTACCAGCACAGGTGTGTTGGTAAGCTCTCCGTAATAAATTTCCGGTCGTTGTATTTCCAGTTCGGGATGGGGGCTGTGGGGTGGGATATCGCGGATGAGTAAATCTGGCAGACCCTGTTCTGTAAAGGTGCTTACGTTGGTCATGGTCATGCCGTATCCATGGGTATATTTAAATCTTTTGTTTACAAAAGTCTGGCTTTTGACCGGGATATTTTCAAGTTCCAATTCCCTGGCTGAAACCATGACCTGTGAATATCTCCCATCTATAAGGTAACGATCAATATCCACGCCGTGAAATTCGTAATAGAGACGTATTTCCTGGAATTGTTTAAAGACCGCTTTTAATGCATTGTAATCCCATAGGCGCACGTTATCAAAAATAGTTCTATTACGTTCGACCATTGCAGGGGTAAAAATATCAGCAGCAGGGAATTCCTTCTCTTCAACATTGTGCAGACGAAATCCATGTCGTGTCATGCGGATATTGTGGGCAATATAGGGACGTTCAAATGTAATTTCGTTGGGTTCAACTGCCAGGCGCTGGGTCGCCATTGGTAGGATTTTGAGTATAGCCAGATCAAGCAAAACCACGCTCACAAAAGAACCTATGGTAAGCAGGTAATGAGCTTTGGAAAATGAAAATTTATTCTGCAGGATTGCGATAACTTTGTTTCGTAGAAAGGAAAAACCCATAAGTATTGCTAAAGCTGTCAGAAACAGCAACATTACGGTCAGGGCAGGTAGCCTTATGTGTATATCCGTCCAACCCGGGCCGGTAATGGCCCCCATTTCTGAATACATGAGTTGAAATCGTTGCAGGTAGGTCGCATAGGCAAAGACAATAAATAAAAATGTCAAAGATTGATATATTGCGCCACTGTTGGATGTGTTCAGGTCGGGGATGAGCTTTACGTGTTCCCCATGCTGCTGTATCTGAATAACATTTGCACAGTTTGTAACCAGACAGATAACTGCAAGCAGGAAAAGAAAACCTTTGAGTGAATCCTGGAGAGGCAGGGTAAAAAAGTAAAATCCCACAGGCTTATGAAAAATGGGATCAGTCATCTCTGTGGGAACAGCATGCAGAAAGCGAAGAATGTTTGCCCAGTTTTCGTTACCCCAGATGATCCCGGCAAGCGAGGCAAGAATTAACGCCGCAAGACGAAAATATTTTTTCTTCGTGGAATACCCCCGGGTAAAGAAAAAGACCAGACCCGCAGCTATACTGAAGCCCACTGTTCCAGCTATGAGTCGTACCCAGAAGACATCCCAGAATCTTCGGCTGTATCCCAGGCTTTGAAACCAGAGCATCTCCCCCCAGAAATCCATGAACCAGAAAAATACCGCGGTTCCTGTCGTTGCCAGTACCCCTGTGAGGAGAAAAGAGAAACGGCGCTGTTTAACCCCCACGATAAAAATAAAGAGGCCGATGCCCATCAGGAAAAGCATTAATGCTGTGTACATGATTACCTCGCTGCCTGATTGCAATTACCGGAAGACAGAGATGCACGACCTGTAACCCGTGCACTGTACAATCTTATTTATATCTTATGCACGAATACCTTTTCCTCCAACCTTGTCTGTAAGCAAAATGTAGTAACGGGTGTATGTTAAGGTGGCTTGAAAATACTACCCACCATTGCTTTTTGTTAATGGTGTTATACTGTTTAAGAGATGTTGTACCGATTTCCCCTCAAATCAACATCCCCACCCATGTGTATCGATTCTACCAGGGGACAATGTTATTCTGGGGCTTGTAGTTGTATTGGCTGAGAAATGCTTTGCAATGACGAATCAACAGGAGCGCATTATGAATTTGTCTTTTTCTTCTCCACGATGGAGCCCGTACATGGCTGGAGCGCTAGTAGGTGTCTTGGCTGTGTTGTCTGTTCTTGTTACTACTTTGGTGCTTGATAAGCCTAAGTATTTGGGAGCATCCACCACCTTTGTTCGTGCTGCCGGGCTCATTGAAGCGTCTGTGGATGCCGAGCATGTTGCCCAGAACGCTTATTTTACCTCCAAGAAAGTCAAGGTGGACTGGCAAATGCTTTTTGTAGTCGGTATTTTCATCGGGGCGTTTGTCTCTGCTCGTCTGGGTGCCTCAAGCAAATTAGAAACCGTGCCGCCTATCTGGAAGGATCGCTTTGGCACCAGTGCTGTAACTAGAGCGATGGGAGCCTTCATAGGTGGTTGTATTCTGCTTTTCGGAGCCAGGATGGCTGGCGGATGTCCCAGTGGACATGGCTTGTCAGGAAATATGCAATTGGCGGTCAGTGGTTTGCTTGCATTGGTTTTCTTTATAATTGGCGGAATATTTACGGCTCGCCTTGTATATGGAAAAGGAGGCGCATAATGGAACAGATACTTGGTTTGATTACAGGTGTGCTCTTTGGATTTCTTCTGCAAAAGGGAGAAGTGTTACGCTATGAAAGACAGGTAGGTTTCATGTTGCTTAAAGACATGACTATCATCAAGTTCATGTTTTCAGCTGTGCTTGTTGGCATGGTTGGAATATACGCCCTGCATGGGGCTGGAGTGATCAGTCTCAGCCTGAAGGCAACTCATGTTGCGGCCATTGTACTAGGCGGCCTTCTCTTTGGTGTTGGCTGGGCTATTGCTGGTTATTGTCCGGGAACCTCAGTTGGAGCCCTTGCAGAGGGCAGGGTTCATGCTGTTTGGGCCATTTTAGGCATGCTCGTCGGCGCAGCTCTTTATGCAGAAGTGTATCCTGTGTTAACAAACACCATACTCTCCTGGGGAAATTATGGAAAAATTACACTTCCCCAAATGCTTGGAGTATCTCCTTGGCTTGTCATTATCGTCTTTATTGCCGTCGGACTGGGAATGTTTTACTGGTTTGAAAAGAAAGAGCTTTGATTGTGAGGTTTGATTAGAGAGTCTGACTTCCCCTGTAACTAGTTCAATCCAGAATCTTTTTCTGCTTTTTCAATGTACGAAATCAATACTCTCTTTATAATGCTCGTTCCAAAGACTCTTTAAAGATCCATCTTTCCATGCACGATGCAAACCTCTCGCAATTTGCTCTATTGCTTTTTTGTTTGATCTATGGAGGTAATTTTCTGATAGTGGAGGAGGGGAGAGGCTGTCAGTCTGAAATTTCCCTCATGAATCTTTCGCTGTTTGTTTTTGGGAATGATTGCGGTTTTCCGCATACAGAGACTGTGCTCATCAGCGAAAAACCGCTTTTAATCAAACCGGAAGCAGCTGTAACCCGTTGCCAGGTTTCCTTCATGCAAAGCCGATATCTGCCGGGGGCAGATATCGTTTACCGTTATGAGGTAGATGAAAGTCAGGCTTTACATCTCCTGTGATCAGTTGTATGCCACTGTTAATGGGTGGAAGGTCTTCTGGCAGAGCTACTGTTCTTTGAGGGCTTTCTCCTGGCCCGTTTTTTTCTGTCCTGGGGGCTTGGAAGGTCTCCGTGCAGTTGGTTTTCCCGTTTCATTTGCATCATACGGTTATAGATTCTGGCTTTCTGCAAAATTTTCAGAGTATTATTCGGCATACCGTAGGGGAGGTCTACAGTGGAATAATCGCCAAAAATTGATATTCTGCCTATGAATTCACTGTCGATATCAGCTTCATTGGCAATGGCACCCACGATGTTCCCTGGGGTTACTCCGTGGTCAAAGCCTACCTCTATACGAAAGCGTTCCATGCCTGGTTCCGGCTTTCTGGAGCGGGTTGAACCCTGTTTACGGGGACTATCGTCTTTGCTTTGGATACTTGCGACACGATCCCGTGCCTCCTTTTTATTGCGGACAGGTTGCTGTTTAGGCTCCTCTTTCATGAGCAGAGGTTTTTTCTGGTGCATTAATGAGGCGAGGGCAGCGGCAGCTTTTTCCGGGGCGATATCGTACTCCTGACAATAATCGTGCAGCAACGTTTCATACCAGCTGCAGTCTTCACCCAGTGCGGCTGTGAGTTTTTCTTTGAATGCCTCAACCCTTCGCTGGGTGATGGCCTTTGCTGTAGGCAATTGCGCCAGGCGTATTGAACAGCCTGTCTGCCGTTCTATGTTTTTCAGCAACCGTTTTTCCCTGGGTGCAAGAAAGAGGATTGCTTTCCCTGTTCTACCGGCCCGGCCTGTACGGCCGATTCGATGGATGTATGCTTCGGTATCATGGGGAGAATCATAATTGATGACATGGCTTATTCGGTCCACATCCAGACCGCGTGCTGCTACGTCGGTGGCCACGACAATGTCGAGTTTTCCGGTTTTCAGCTGGTCAACGATGCGTAACCGTTGTTCCTGGGGAATGTCACCATTCAGAGCACCACAGCGAAACTCTTTTTCACAAAGATATTCGGTAAGTTCAATTGTCTCAGCTTTGGTGCGTGCGAATATAAGGATGCCATCAAAATTCTCTGCCTCAAGAATTCTGATGAGAGCCTCTTTTTTACCATCGCGTCCTTTGGTTATAAGGCAACTCTGCTCAATGTTTTCACCGGTAGATGACGTACTTTCAACCGTTATTTCAACCGGGTTGACAAGATGTTTTCTGGCAATTTTGCGGATGGACGGTGGCATGGTGGCAGAAAACAGGGCTATCTGCTTTTGCGAAGGTGTCTGCTCGAGAATCCAGGTGACATCATCAATGAAACCCATTTTTAACATCTCATCCGCCTCATCCAGTACAACACTGTTTAATGCACTGAGGTCAAGGGTATTTCGCCGGATGTGATCCATGATTCGTCCAGGCGTACCAACGACAATGTGCACTCCGCGCCGTAACTGCTGCAATTGAGACGAATAGTTTTGGCCGCCGTAAATCGGAAGAACCTTCAGGCCGGGGATATATTGTCCGTAAGTGGAAAAGGATTCACTAACCTGAATCGCCAGCTCTCTGGTGGGAGCAAGGACAAGAATCTGGGGTTTCCTTTTGTCCTGTGGGTTTAGGTTCTGGAGCAGGGGAAGGGCAAAAGATGCAGTCTTGCCTGTTCCCGTCTGTGCCTGGCCAACGACATCGCACCCGGTAATAAGGTGCGGAATTATCTGTGCCTGAATGGGCGTTGGTTTTACGTAATTCAGGGCTTCCAGGGCATTAAGAAGTTTGGGGTTAAGATGAAGATCTGAAAAAAGTCCTGTCTCGGTGGTAAATGCGTCTTGAGTCATGTACTGTCGTCTGTTTGAAAAAGTCGTTTCTGAGCGCGGTAATCTTGCAAGCAAGCCGGTACTATAACCTGGAGCGGCGCTGGAAATAAAAAAAGGCTGTGTAAAAAAGGAGGATATATGCAGATGAAATGTATACTGATCGGTGTGAAACCGGCAGGAGCAGGTCATCCCTGATTGTTTAGCCGTAAAGTTTGTGGCAACGAATCAGAAAACAAACCCATGACCACTTTTACGAATATACTGCACTTTACGATTAACAGCCAATGAAAAAATACAAATCATAGCTTTTCTTTTTCTGCACAGTGAAAATATGGAGCGAAATGGAGCTGGGAGATGAAGCTGGAGGTATTTGTCAGTTACATATATATGGAAGCGTACAATGCGGAAAACCTCATGGGGAAGAAACGACAGGGTTTTCACCGCAACCGGAGTTGTAGAATGTGGTGGAAACCCTGTTGGATAATCGTTTGCCAGGATCTGAAGTGTTGGCAGAACCCCATAAAAGCAAGAGATACTCCTTTTGAACAGGAAGGATTGGTCAGGATAGTTGATCCTGGCAGCGGTTTGAAAAAGGAGATCTTATTGGAGCCGTGTGAGCAGTTCCTCTAGCTTCACAGACATCTGTACATTGTTGTTATTGACCGTTTCAATTCGATCCACCATACTTTGAGCCTCATTCGCTGTATCTTTGACAGCAGATGCCACTACGGAAAAACTTCTCCCGAAATCCCCGGCTCTTGCCGCTTCTATGGCAGCATTAATAGAGAGGACCTTCAGGCTGGATGCAACATTGGTGATATCAGTCAGGGTATTTTTTACGGAGTTGGCGTTTTGTGATATCTCCTCACTGAGAGTACTGATTTCTGTAAAGACGGCCTGGTTTGCTTTTTTTCTGTTTTCAGCCAGAACATTAAACAACATCAGGGATGCTTTGCTGCTGATGAGTTCTGTTCCTGGATGCAGGTGTTCCTGTATGATCTGGTGTACTTTTTCCGATCCTGTTGCCTCAAATATAAAATCCGGTTGATTATGTCGTAAAGCAGCAACCAGGTCTGTCTTTGTTGCTATACCCCGTGCTTTCGCCTCAACCATACCTACAGCCTTGAGATCCTGATCTACCATGAAGGCGATTTTAACCTGATCGCTGCCAGATAAAAGCTTCAGGATTTCCAGGCCGCCTCTGCCACCGCCAATGATGGCCAGGGTTGTTTTTTCTTGGTCGTTTTGGCTCATTGCGTTTTCCTTGATAATGATCTTGTGTTGCTTAAACTGAGGGGCGCGAAAAAAAATAACTCTCCAAAAAAGCGCAGAATGAGTTGAGAGTCCAACAAGATTAAAGAGCATTTTTTTCGCGCCCCTTATACCTCTTGTCCAATTATCATATCAAAAGACAACCCGGATGTTATGAATAAAATAAAAATTTTCTGGCTGTTGGGTCAGGGAAAGAGGTTTTGTATTCAGGCCGGAATTTATTTTGAGTACACTGTGAAAAATTTAGGGTTGCGGAAAATAATACATATCCAAAAAAAGCGTAGGATATCGGGTTGATAAGTAGCATCAATGGTTCCATACTGGCCGTATTGAGCCATTGACACTACCACGTTACCGGGTGGAGAGACAAGCAAGATGGGATAATTTATTTTTTCCGTGCCCCTTCTCTTATCTCTGATTTTGGTTGTCTGAAAAAATCGTTTGAAATGGGGGGCTGTTTTGTCCTTCGGTTTTGAGGGTGCTCTGAAAAATGCAATTGATTATGATTATTATTTCTATAATTAAGCTTGTGCGATTATAAAATGACCTTACAGTGCAATATAATGATCTTGCGGGCAGCTGCTCACAATATACCTGATTTTTTGCGATCAGCCTGGCTTATGCATCACCCATTACCTTACATCAACCTGCTTGCGAGAACCACAGACGGCCCGGAGTGATTGGGCTGCTCTGCCACACATGAACAACTCCGGCAGGAGAGAGAAATAGATAAGAGGACATATGATATACGACATAACACAGGCAGCCATGGAAAGGGATAAGCGTAAGTTTGTTGCTGAGTTACGCGATTATTTTGTTGATAAAACCAGGCAGGAGAGCGGCTGGGCCATTGTCAATGCGATTTCCCACCGCTTGAGACACAAGACATTTACCCATGGCGAAGCGCTCCGGATTGCGCACTATCTAAAGGAAAAATTTGAAATTCGTAGCGCTCATCTGGAATATGCCCGATCTTTCAGAGAAGGTGGCGTTGCTGTCAAGGTACAGCCAAACCCATCTCCTGACATCACGGATAGGCAGTCTGTTCATGAATTTCATTCGTTATTCCTTCGTTTGCAGGTGTCGGTACAGGAACAACTTTTGAGTCACCGGGATGCCTGTCGGTTGATTCAGGAGATTCAGTCCGGTTATCCTTCAACATAACATCAACTTTGCACAACGCCTGCTGCTGGTTTACGCACTCTTGCCAGCTCTCCACTTGGAATTTTTATTTATGGACAGGCCCCTGTTGGAAGCTTTTTGCATCTGCCAGGGAAATAATCAGGTGGTCAAAATACGTTATTGCAGAGAATGTAGCCATTTTTCCGAAAAGAGTGAGAAACTGGAGCTAGCTTGCCGTGTTTCCTTTTTTCTTGTTCTCATGATTCTCTTATTCTATAGTATGCCTTTATCGTCACAGCATACTACATGTGTGTCTTTATTTTTGCTAACAGCCCACAGTGCACCTGATCTTTTCGTGATCAGCCCGGCCTACGTATAACCCCACGCGCTACCCAGCCTGTTTACGAAAACCTTAGTCACCCTGTAAGCAGTTACGAATACAGGGGAGCTTAGTCACTTCCCCAATGAGTAGTAGTGTCTGTCAATAAATGGACTTTTGATCCATTTCTTGCGATGTATTCTCTGGCTTGTTCAGAGTAGGGGCATCTGCGGTAATAAGTGAAAGGAAGTGTCAGTGAAAATGTTGCAATGTATTTATCTGATTATTGGTGTCTTTTGTGTGATCGTGTCTGAAGTGTATGCTGCGGACAATGCAGCCGCTGCAATCCGATATCTTCTCCTGCAGGGGGATCAGCGTATTCAAAAAAGCAATTTGCTCTACCAGGGGGCTTTTGCCTTACCCCAGGAAACATATGGTGGTTCACGCTACGGCTATGGAGGACGCGGGATAACGCCATACACTGTTCCGGAAACCGGGCAACGGACATTATTCATGGAGGGACATGCCTGGTATCAAGGATATGTCGGACAGGTCGCAATCCCTGATTCTTTCAGCAAAAGTGATAATTGGGCGGAATTACCAAAGGCAACAGTGCTTCAGGAGTTCAATTTTGTTCCAGACAACGGGTGGACTTCTCTGGGTACTACGGGGTATGAAGCAATCTTTGGTTTACTGGTGCATAATGGTCGTTTGATTGTTGGCGCAACCAGCTGGTATGATGCAGGATGCCAACAGACAGCCTCCCATGGCGTATCCGGACTGGATCTCAGCAAGACAGATGATTTTCAGGGATTCTATTCCGTCGACGCTGCTGCAAACCCACGTTCCATTGGTGGATATATGACCCCGATTCCCAAAAAATGGCAGGAGCGTTTCGGCGGAACTGTTTTGACAGGTAACGCGGCACTATCCATTATCAGTTGTATATCATCGGGGCCCGCTGCAACGGTTATTGAGCCCGACGATTTCGGCAGCACAGAAGCTGTTTCCGGCACAACCGTTGTCTACTATCCTTTGAGGCATTATCTGGTCTCCGGGGGAGTGACCGAAGAAAACAGTTTTACATATGGTTCCGGAGTGGTTGGCGTCGCGTTTCCTGAAGGGAGTAGAAGTGTGCTCTTTTTTGGCCGTCAGAGTATGGCTGATGGCTACTGCTACGGGCCAGGTACTGATGATCCTGAGCTTCATAAAGTACCGACAGAAGGTGGGACATACTGTTATGATCTATGTGATCATTCCAAAGGCGGGCATGGATACCCCTACTATCACTATGTGTGGGCCTATGATGCCAATGATTTACTCAAGGTCCGGGCTGGCGATCTAGAGCCCTGGGAAGTTGCCCCCTATGCAGCCTGGAAGCTCGATGAAATGGATGACAGCGGCTGTGCAAGCATACGTGGGGCAGCTTATGATCCGGATACCAGGCAGTTGTATATTACCCAGGGGTTCAGTGAGCATGGACGTGTTGATGTCTATACGATTACAAAGCCATAGGCTGAGCCTGAAAAGCTATTCACCTGCGGTACATTTTTTTCAACACACAGCGTAGCTGATCACAGTGCCCCTGATTTTTCCGTGATCAGCCTGGCTTAGGTATGGGCTATACGCTGCGCCATCCTGCTTGCGAAAATCTCAGGCACCATGTAAGCCGTTACGAATACAGGAGAGTTTCCAGGTTGAATCACTTCCCCTATGAGGAGTTACCAGGCAGCAAAGTTGAAACGGCACTGTTTTTGTCCAGCAGGTGAAAAGCTGCACGGATACCACAATCCATGGCAGTCCTGCGTGAAATGGATTATTATGCATTAAACTTTTCCTATCTACAGGTTGACACAGGAAAATCCGTGCACTAAAACGCCTCCGGTTTTTGTCAGGCAGAGACCTGTGGCATCTTTTTAAACCGTGTAACGAGTAATATATGAGTGTACCGGATTTACTCCTGATTCTGATTGCCAATTGTGCATGGGGATTCAATTTTATTGCTGGCAAAATTGGTGCAGATACCTTCCAGCCTCTTTTTTTTACCAGCATACGTTTTATGCTGTTGCTTATCATCATGCTGCCATGGCTCAGGCCTGCGCCTGGCTTCATGAAACCCATGCTGCGTGTGGCATTCCTGTTGGGTGTGGTACATTTCGGGATGATTTTTATAGGCCTCAGTGCCGGAGGCAATATAGCTTCCATTGCCATAACAGCTCAGTTATATGTGCCGTTTTCAGCTATTCTTGCAACGCTGTTGCTTAAAGAAAAAATATCTCTCCCCCGTGTTGCAGCCATTACTATTGCCTTGCTTGGGGTAATGGTAATAGGATTTGACCCGGTGGTGTTCAATCATCTTGACGCTGTTCTCTGGGTGGCTTCCGCCGCCTTGGTGATGGCCACTGCAACTATTTTCATGCGGCAATGCCCAAATCTCGGGGTATTACGGCTGCAGGCCTGGATTGCAGCCGTGGGCATGCCTTCACAGCTCCTCCTCTCACTTTGTTTTGAAAGTGGACAGGCAGAGCTTTTACGTGAGGTCCGGCTCATTGATTACTGGTCCCCCTTGTATTCAGCCGTGGGAGCCTCGGTTCTCGGCCATGGTATCGTATATTACCTGTTGGGGAAATATCCCGTGTCCTACGTCACGCCATTACTGCTTCTGGCTCCAATTATTGCTTCTATCCTGGGGGTATTTCTGTTTGGAGATGAAATCGGTTGGAAGCTTATTACCGGAGGGATCATGACCCTTGTCGGTATCTTGTTTGTCTCCATCAATCCTGAAACTATCACCAATAGAATTCGCCTGCAGAGATTTCAGAGAAGGCGAAAGTAGAAGTATCTTCGCTTGGGTTAGTGTAAAAAACACAATAATTCAAAGTGTTAACTGATCAGTTTTTTCGATTTACATAAAAAACGCTGTTTTATGCTTCAACAGGTATACTGTATAGTTGAATAGATCTACTTGAACTCTTCAGGTATGTTATACAAAGAGGTTAGGGAAAACACTGTAAATTCCTGCCAGAGAGAACCGGGGTGAAGTATTGTGAAATCCGATCAACCTTTCCACAGTTTAACTCAGGATGCTGTTCTTGATAGCCTGCGGGTTGTCTCGGGTGAAGGGCTGTCCTCCCCTGAAGTTAATCTACGTAGACAGCAGCACGGCCCCAATGAACTTGAAACGGAGCAGATCCGTCATTGGGGACAGATTGTACTCCAACAGTTCAAAAGTGTAGTCATTGTAATCATGATCGTTGCCGCAGTTTTTGCCTTGGTAACAGGGCGTTTTCCTGAGGCGATCGCATTGCTGGCAGTAACTCTGATCAATGCTGCAATCGGCTTTTTTACAGAATTCAGTGCGGTACGTTCCATGGAAGCACTCCGTCGACTGGGCCGTCAGTATACGACAGTGATTCGGGAAGGTAAACGGCAACGGGTATTAGTCCGGGAACTGGTACCTGGTGATATTGTTGCTCTGGAAGAAGATTTGGTTCCGGCAGATGTTCGTTTGCTGGGGGATAAAGAGATCAGGGTAAATGAAGCCGCATTGACCGGTGAATCCGTACCTGTACACAAAAATCCCACCCACGTAGATGCCAAATCTCCCTTATATGCACGCCACTGTATGGTATATAAGGGAACATCGGTTGTTAAAGGGACATCCATTGGCGTAGTGGTTGCCACTGGATCTGCGACTGAACTGGGTCGCATAGCAGAGTTAACGCGCCAGGCTCATAAAAAAGCAACTCCCCTGCAGCAACGATTGGACCAACTTGGAAGAAGAATGGCCTGTATAACGTTAAGCCTCGCATTTGTTGTTGGTGTTGCCGGGTTGTATGCAGGCCAGGAACCAGTTTTGATGATTGAAACAGCCATTGCTCTGGGTATTGCCGCTATTCCCGAAGGTCTCCCCATTGTGGCCACCATTGCTCTCGCCCGTGGCATGTGGTTGTTAGCACGAAACCATGCGTTAATGAATAGCCTGCCTGCGGTAGAAACCCTTGGGGCTACTTCTGTGGTGTTTACTGATAAAACAGGCACACTCACTGAAAACAAGATGGTTGTAAAGCAGCTTATAACCCCGAAAACTTCCGCTAACAGGGATAATCGGCAAGATCTTGCCGATTCAGGGCATGCAGAAGCGGAAATCTCCAAAAAAAGGTTGCTTGCCATAGGTGTTCTTTGCTCAAGTGTTCAACCTGATCATGATCTGAACAATGCATATCGTGGTGATCCCACGGAAATAGCTCTGGTGCAGGCTGCGGAGCAGGCAGGGATGACCTGTGAAGAGTTACGCGCAGAGATGGAAGAGGTTCGCGAAGTCCCGTTTGATTCCAGGACCATGATGATGGCCACAATTCATGTAAACAGGGAACAATCTTTTCAAAAACAGCAGTATTACGTTGCCGTGAAAGGAGCTCCGGCAAAAGTGCTCGAGCATTGCAGCAATATGCGAACCAGCACAGGAATATTCCCTCTTACAGATACAGATAAAGCGAACTGGAAGGAACAGGTAACTCGATTGGCCGGTGAGGGCCTGCGGGTTTTGGCTTTTGCAGAAAGCTATGTTGATGATCCTGAGCTTGACCCCTATGCAGAATTAAGTTTTGTCGGCTTGGCAGCTCTGGAAGATCCTCCCAGAGAGGATGTGAAGGAATCTATAATGGCCTGTCGGCATGCAGGTATACGAGTCATCATGGTAACAGGTGACAGCGCTGAGACTGGTGGTGCCATTGGTAAACAGGTAGGCTTACAGGAGAGTGGTGATGCGCGTCAGGGGAGTGAACTGCCATCCAATGAAAAACTGGCTGACGCGCGTGAAGAGTCCCTTTTCAAGGCACGGGTTTTTGCCAGGGTAACACCGGAGCAGAAATACCAGTTGGTTTGCATGTATCAGAACAACGGAGATATTGTTGCCATGACTGGAGACGGGGTCAATGATACACCGGCTTTGAAGCAGGCTGATATTGGTGTTGCCATGGGGCTCAAAGGAACAGATGCCGCCAAGCAGGTGGCTGATATGGTGTTGCTTGACGATAGCTTCAGTACCATTGTTGCCGCCATCCGTGAAGGGCGAATCATTTTTGCCAACATTCGCAAATCGGTCATGTTCATGCTGTGCACAAATTTTGCCGAAGTACTGGTTGTCACCCTGGCATCGTTGGCAAATGCTCCAATTCCATTAAAACCATTACAGATTCTGTTTTTGAATGTGCTCACCGATGTTTTTCCGGCCATGGCCCTGGCAGTTGGGAGTAGTGCCATTAACGTCATGAAGCGGCCACCTCGCCCGGCAGAGGAGTCCATTTTAACCAGGTATCACTGGCTGATGGTAGCAGGATGGAGCGGAGTGCTGGGAGTGGCTGTACTTGCAGGCCTGGCTGCTGCTTTGCTTGTCTTGGGGTATCCGGAGCAGCAGGCGGTTACGGTTTCCTTTTTGACCCTTGCCTTTGCTAAACTGGTATTTGTCTTAAATCTGCGTGATCCAGGAACCACAATTTTTCATAATGATATTGTCAGCAACTACTGGATGTGGGGAGCTTGGGGTGGCTGCGCTTCTTTACTTTTTGTTGCTGTGTATTGGCCACCGCTTGCTAATCTTCTGCAAACAACAGCTCCCGGGATTACAGGCTGGTTGCTGATCACCATACTGATTGTTTTTCCTGTATTGGTGGGCCTGGTATTTCCTGACAGTCGATTATATTCAGCAAGCTCTGGAAAACCTGCTTCAACAGATTGAGAAATGTGTAAATCGGTGGAGCGTTATCTGTTCATAGCAATTTCCGATTCATGGCAGGGCCATTTTTCTGAAGCAGCCTGCATGAGGCTATCCACTGCAGGTTGCGAGAGCCTGTCAGGATTGTTTTCAGCCCACTCTAAAAAAGTTGTCACCATTTGAGAACGTGATATGGGGCTGTCTGAGCAGACAAGTTTGCTGATATTGGGATTTTCCTTAATTGCTCCATAGAAGCTCATGGTCCCGGACATGAACCCGTAACAGAATCCCATGGCCTTATCGTGGAGCTGGTATTCTTTGTCAGTGGAGCAGAGAGTTTTGAGGTCCTGGGCAGTTTTCAGGTAAAACGCTTCCTGAAACTTCTGGTTCTTGACGTTGACCTCCGAATCTGCAGCAGCACTGGTACCTGCCACAAGGAGAAAAGCGACGAGCGCGAGTATCTGTATGTTCATGAAAAGTATGAAGGCTATGAAAACGAAAAGGGCATATTGAGTTTTTATGTAATATTGAGTGGATATCTAACATAGAGTGTGGGCTGGAAGCAAGATGAAAGTGAACATTTATCTTTCATTGGCTGTTTGTGAGTAGCAAGCCTTGAGTAGGGGCTCCATAACTGATCATGGACACTCCATGAAGTCTGCCGTTGGTCTCTTAGGGGCACGGAAAGAACAAATTATCCAATCCTGCTTGTCTCTCAACTCGGTAACGTCGTCGCGTCAATGGCTCAATACGGCCAGTATGGAACCATTGACGCGACAACGTTACCAAACCGATACCCTACGCAATTTTTGGATATTTATTTTTATTCTGATCACCGACTATTACATGGGTTAAATTAATAGTGCAAAAGCGGTGGTATGGACTTGTTGAGATTTTGCATGAATCTT
This sequence comes from Desulfogranum japonicum DSM 18378, assembly GCF_000429945.1. Classification (GTDB taxonomy): domain Bacteria; phylum Desulfobacterota; class Desulfobulbia; order Desulfobulbales; family Desulfobulbaceae; genus Desulfogranum; species Desulfogranum japonicum. The sequence continues at coordinate 93,939 of NZ_AUCV01000003.1, forward strand.
GGAAATGCACACTCTCTGTTTCGACCAGTGAAGAGGTTATAGCTGATATAAAACTTTAGCTACGATTTGACGCAGGTTGGCAAACAACATAAAATTTCTCTAGAGGTATGATATTTGGTTGACTGAGTTGCTCGTAATGCTCTTGTGCTCCGGGAGATATAACGATGTTGCGATATGTATCTTGTTGTTGTGTTATTCTGGCACTTCTGCTCGGTTTAGGAGGGTGCAAGGGGGAAGAGCAGAACGTAATCGTGCTCGATGATGCTCCCAGAAAAGCAGAAACTTACAGACAGGCAGAGCAGCCAAAAATCCGCATAGCAATCGGGGGCATCATTACTCCGCAGGCCGGACTTGCCTATTATCTTGACCTGCTCAGTTATCTTCAAGATAAAATAGAAAGGAAAATCGAATATGTGGATAGAGAGGACTATGCGGCTATTAACCAGCTGCTGAAAGAAGGGCAGTTGGAGGCTGCTTTTGTCTGTAGTGGCCCTTATGTGGAAGGAAAGGAAGAGTTCGGTCTCGAATTGCTTGTAGCTCCTCAAGCCAACGGGAAAACAGTCTATTATTCTTATATTATTGTTCACAAAGGTAGTTCCTATAAGGCATTTGAAGACCTTCGCGGTAAAAAATTTGCCTTCACCGACCCCCTGTCAAACACCGGAAAACTCGTCCCAACGTACATGCTTGCCCAGATGGGGGAAACTCCTGAAACTTTTTTTAAGGAATTTATTTTCACCACTTCCCATGATAAATCCATCAAGGCGGTATCATACGGCGTCGTTGACGGGGCTGCAGTAGATAGTCTTATCTGGGAATATCTTCGTACGACGAATCCCGATCTTACCTCTCAAACACAAATCCTGGAAAGATCCCCGGCCTATGCTATTCCTCCAATTGTGGTGCCTTCGAATCTAGACAAAGAACTCAAGTCAAGATTGAAGAAGGCTCTGCTGGATGCTCATCTCGATCCCCGTGGTAAAGACATTTTAAAAAGAATGAATATCGACAAGTTCGTAGTTATTGACGACAATGCTTACGATTCGATAAGGAAAATGCAGGACTGGCTTAGAAAGAATCAAGCCAAGCGGTAAGACATGCTTTCTATTACCTTGCGGATAAAAATTCTTTTCAGCATTATACTGACTACCGCGTTGTTCGGGATCGGTATGGTGGTGTTTGCCAAAACCATAATATATAGTAAGCTCAGCAATATCCTGTTAGAACAGACCGTCTATATAGCTAAAAAGATGGCACTTGATTGTGTTAATCCGGTAATTACGGAGCAGTATTTTAAAGTTACTATCATGCTGAAAGATGTGATAACTTCCGAAGAAGAGCTGGTTTACGGATATGTTTTGAGCAATTCTGGAAGTGAGATAGCCCATACCTTTGAAAAAGGAGTGCCAGCAAGTCTGATTGGCGTTAATAATGTAAAATCTGACCAGGCTTTTTCAGTCAAAAAGCTGGCAACCGACAAGGGAGGCGTTTATGATATCGCTGTCCCTCTTCTTAACGGAGATATAGGGGTACTGCATCTGGGGCTGTCAGATAAGATGCTCAAAAGTGACGTAAATGAAATTGTTACGATAATCATCCTGTATGCTCTTACACTGTTGCTTATCGGTGTTATTCTTTCGATTATATTTTCACAGGCTATCACCAGGCCTCTACGATCCCTTTCCAAGGCTGTGGAAGCTTATGGTAGGGGTGAAAAAACTGAATCTTTCCCTGTAGATTCAAAAGATGAAATCGGCGAACTGGCTTTGGTCTGTAACATTATGCTTCAAAGGAGAAAAGCTGCTGACGACGACCTGGAAAAAACGGTCAGAGAACTTCGGGAGGCTCTGGACAGGATCAAGAAATTGAGCGGACTCCTGCCTATTTGTGCTTCTTGTAAGAAAATCCGCGATGATAAAGGCTATTGGAATCAGATTGAGTCATATATCAAAACTCACAGTGATGCGGAATTCAGTCATGGTATTTGTCCAGAATGCGCAGTGAAGCTCTATCCGGAGTTGGTAGATAAACACGGGAATTTTCTTGGCTAAAACCCTCTCTGGAATATTTTAGGATTCCAGCGGATTTCTGATTAAAATTTGAAAAGAATAAACTCTTCTGGTTTTTTATCCTTCTCAATGGGAACAAAATGGAATGAAGAAATATCGAGTTCTTCCCACTGATTGACATTCACCTTGCTGGAAAATGGTTGGAAATAGAATGCCAGCTTCATCTTTTCGGTTGTAGTATTCATTTTCAGCTTAATCGTGACATTCTGTTGTTCCCATTTATAGGTAACGAGTTTGCTCGCTGTGGTTTTATAAGCTGGTAGCCCGTATTGAGATTTCATGTGGTTGAGTAATGTATCATATATATCGATGGAATCTATATTGAGGTATATTCCAAAAAGTTGGTCCTTGTAGAACCCGTAGACAACATTGTCAATGGTCACATCACCAATTGTATATGTCTCTCCGGGATTGCTGTAATAGCTGACCTCCCCTTTAGCACCAAGTTTTGATAAACCACTATGCTTGGATGCGCTATCACCCCATGAGTATTCTGAAATTCCTTTTTCAATGTCTGATGCATTAACGTTGGTGCTTAAAAAAAAGGCCAGGCTAGCAATGATTACAATAATTCGTATAGTTATCATTTTTGCGTGTCTCCTGTGGTGGTCTTTTTCAGATACTATAAACTGGTTTGTCTTAATTACGTAAATAATAACAAACTGTTGCGTAATAAAATGAGGAAGGCTTGATCTGTGTAGAATACGTTATTTTCTAACATACTTATTCTACAATAGTTTTTCGTTGAAGGTAACTGGAAAATAAAGAGGAAGAATTAGCAGGGGAGATGCTCTCCCCTGCTGATGTAGTGGTCAGATCGATAGTCAGTTCGAAACAGTGAATCAATGGTCACCTTGATAGCCTACATCAGGTGAAAAAATCTGGGTATGATAAGTGACAGTGACGGGAAAAGAATGACCACCACAAGAGCCACGATCATAGCAAGGACCATGGGGGCTACTGTGGTAAACGTCTTTTCCAGCCTTATCTGTGCAAGTTGGGTGGTGACATAAAGATTGACTGCCACAGGCGGTGTAAACTGTCCGATGGCAAGGTTCAGAGTCATGACAACGCCGAACCAGACGGGATCCCAGCCAAAATGACTTATGATGGGCATGAAGATGGGCAGGAAGATATAAAAAATAGAAACCGCATCAATGAGCATGCCACCAATGAAAATCAGTATATTGATTAATAGCAGTACTACCCATTCGTTATCACTGATACCCATGAGCATGTTCGCAAGGTTATCCAGAATGCCGACAGTGGCGCCAGCCCATGAAAAAAGCCCTGCAAAGGCTACAATGAGCATGACAATGGCAGAGGCCTCAGCCGCTTCCACCAGTATAGTGTACATTTTGTTGAGGTTCAGCGTCCGGTACACCACAAAACCGAGAAAAGAACTGTAAAAAACAGCAACAACTGCAGCTTCGGTAGGGGTGAATATGCCTCCATAAAGTCCTCCCAGAATGATCACTGGTGCAAGGATACCCCAGAAAGCCTTACAAAAGCTTTGCCAGAGGCTTTCCTCTTTCTCGCTCTTTACATTGGCACCGTAACCTTTGCGCCCAGCTATGATTAACGCCGGGATAAGCAGAGACAGACCAGCCAGAAATCCAGGGACAGCTCCGGCGGCAAACAATGCCGGAACAGAGGTATTGGTGATGGCGCCATAGATAATCAGAGCTATGGATGGGGGAACAATAATTGCTGTGGAACCGGCAGCCGCAATCAGGGCTGCGCTATAGCTGCGACTGTATCCCTGGGAATACATGGCTGGTATTAAAATCGCACCTATGGCCGCAGCATCAGCGGGACCGGAACCGGATACCCCGCCAAAGAAGACACACACTGCAATCGCCACAATTGCCAGGCCTCCCCGTCGTTGTCCAATGAGCAGGTTGGCAAAATGAATAATGCGCTGTGATATACCGCATCGCTCCAGAATAAAGCCCGCAAGTATGAAAAGAGGAATGGCCAGTAATGGAAATTTGGCTATGCCTGCAAAAAAATTGGGTGCAATGACCGGAACTCCCAGGTCAGCTCCCCAGATAACAAGAAAGCTCGGGATACCTATGGCTATGGCAATGGGTGCTCCGATCAGGAGCAAAAAGAAAAAACCTAAAAATAAAGCGATCCCCATTACCCCCTCCCTCTGAGTTCAGCAAGGGTCACCTGCAAGAGCCGGATGACGATGAGGGTACAGCCAACAGGTATGCAGACGGTATACATCCATTGAGGCAGGTTGAGAGACTCTGAGGTAATTTCCAGTATTCGTTCATCCAGCAACTGTTGATATCCCAGATATCCCAGACTGGCAAACAAGCCCATTCCAGCCAGACCAATCAGTGTGTTGAGCAGTCGGCGAATGGCGTCGGGAAGTTTATCCTGGAAAAAAAGCAACCTGAGATGATGTTTTCTTTTAAAGGCAAGGCTTGTACCAAACAGGGTCAGCCAGACAAGGGCATTAACTTCGAGTTCTTCTGTAAAAGCAAGGGGGTATTCAAAAATATAGCGAGTTACGACATTGGCAAACGCCAGTATGGCCATGGCTGCCAGAAGTGATGCGCCGAGCACCTCTTCCAGATGCTCGGCAATCCAGCGAAAAAACATTATAAGGACCTACTGCTGTGATGCCGTAATGGCTTTTTCTGCTTTATCAACCAGGTCCTTGCCAACGACATCCACCCACTTATCATATACAGAAGCGGTTTTCTCCCGGAATTGTTTTCGTGCCGCCTGGTCAAGTACGGTGACCTCCATGCCGTTTTCCTTCATTGTTTCAAGGGCACTGAGGTCCGGAGCAATCAGCCCTTTGCGAACAACCTCACGCTGCCACTGCCCAGCCTCTATTGCAGCCTGACGGATTATTTCCTGATCCTCAGGGGTAAAGGATTTCATGACGTTATTGTTAACGGTAATCATGAGGGGGTCGATGACGTATCGCCAAATGGTGGCATACTTATGGAATTGCCAAATTTTTACAGGGATTTCGATGGCAACCACCGGATTCTCCTGGCCGTCAACAACGCCTTGCTGAAATGCCACCTGGGCATCGCCCCAGTTCATATTTACAGGGTTAGCTCCCAGTGCCTTCATGGTATCAATGAATATAGGGGTGCCGACCACGCGAATTTTCATTCCTTCCAGGTCTGCGGGAACAGCAACCGGTTTTTTGGAATTCGTCAATTCACGGAAGCCGTTTTCTCCCCACGCTAGCAGCGTGACGCCTTTTTCTTTAAGCAGTACGCCAAGTTCTTGCCCCACTTCACCTTGGGTTACGGCATCAAGAGCTTTGTAATCCGGAAAGAAGAAGGGCAGGTTGAACAGGTTAAGCGGTTTAATGGTTGTGGACCAGTTGATGGTGGATGCAAAACAGAAGTCTGCCACGCCCTTCCGGTGAATCAGGAACTCATTGGTCTGTTTACCAGCCATGAGTGAGGAAGATGTATAGACCTTGATGTTGATGCGTCCCTGGGTACGTTCTCTTACCAGGTCTGCGAATTTGGTGGCGCCTTCACCCCATGGAAGCTTTGGCCCAACGACAACGCTGAGTTTGTACTCATTTTTGTAACCCTTGGCAGCATATGCCAGTGAGGGGATGACCAGCACCATTGTTATCAAAATAATAAGAAAGGGTTTGCGCCTGAGCATGGTTTCTCCTCATTGATTGTTGAGATCTTGCAGTTCATCGGTTTTTGCCGGTGACATTGAGGACTGCGATTGAAACTTCATTTTTAGCGGTTGATTAAGCGACAATTAGAAGGGATGATAGAAGAAAGGGAGCTGAAGGTCAACTGTTAATACCAATGTTTAATGTTCGGTAAAATAGGAGCCAATACGTTGACCACATTGAAAGTTTCGCGTAGGATACAAGAAATCTATACATTTCGGTAAACAACGAATGCTTTCATATCAGTTGATCAGGAAACAGGCGGAACATTGACAGAAAAGAAAGAAACAGAACAAACAGGGCAGTCTGATGTAAAAACTGATCTTTGTAACCTGTTTTATGACTGTCCGGTTGCCATGGGGTATCATCGGCTTATATACGATGAGAGCGGGAAAGCTGTTGACTATCTCTTTCTGGAGGCTAACCGGCCCCTTGTGAGTATTCTTGGCTGTGATCCCCGCAACAGCCTGGCAACCTCCATTTTTCCCGATCAGCGTATAACTTTTCTGGATCAGCTAGCCACCTTTATTGCAGCAGCCCACACTTCCCTGGTTCATCAGTTTGTCCAGTATGTTCCTGAAAAGAAACGCTGGTATACCTGTGTCGCCTATTTCAACAAACCTGACCATTTTGTTGTGATGTACTTCATGGAGTCCTCCGAAGAGGCTTTTTCAGGATCCTTTCCAAGAGATGACAGCTCCTATAAGGAACTGGTTGATAATATGCAGGAGTTGATGATGGTGTTGGATGAGGATGGCACTATTGTCTTTGCCAATCCAAAAACCAATGAATATCTGCTGGGTGAAAGCGTACATTCTCTATATGGGCGGAATATTAATGAATTTGTTGTAGATATTGAGCACGGAGACATATTTGCCAATCTGAAAAATGTGTTGAAGTCCGGGGAGCCGTTACGGCGAGAACTGACCATTCGCTCTGTAAATGGACCACGAGTGCTGGAAACTACCTCCACGGTAATTACCTACGGTGGCGGCAGTAAGCAGGGGATATTGGCTTTTGGGTTGGATGTAACCGGGCAATGGGAGCAGCGTAAGATCGTTCAGGAGTCCGAAGAAAAGTACCGCGTCCTGTATAACAGCATGCAGGAGGGAGTGATCTTTTTTTCAGCAGGATATCAGCTGCTTACCTGCAATCCGGCAGCAGAACGTATTCTGGGGGTAAGTCAGGCAGAATTACGCACCCTGTTACATGAAGAATCAGCCTGGACTATTTACGATGAACAACTTCGGCCCTGTTCATTGTACGACAGGCCGGCATATCGGTGCATCAAGACAGGGAAGCCTCAGTCGAATGTTATATATAAACTCAAAATGCACAGTACGGGCAAAGAGGTGTGGGTTGATCTCAATGTTACCCCACTATTCCGAGATAATTCCGGGCTACCTACAGAGGTGATGCTCACCTTTTCAGATGTTACCGGCAGAATGTGGTTACAGAAGATTCGAGAAGCCAGGTTTTTTTTGCTGGAACATGCCAACCTCTGGACGGTGGAAGAGCTTTTGCAAGCCATTTGTGTGAAGTTAGCGGTGCTGACCCAGAGCCGATTCGGATTTTATCACTCCCTGGCGGAAGGCGATTTGCCACAACAAAGCGCACGGGTGTGGATAACGTCACCTGCAGACGCCGATGATATTCAGACCAGATATGAACCGGGATGCTATGGCCAGCATTCTGCGATTATTGAGCAATGTATCAGAGAAAGAACAGCCGTCTGTGTCAATGAGTATGAGCGAAGAAGCAAGGCAGATCAGCAACCCGAGCAGGTTACCCGTGAGCTGGCCATCCCCGTATTTCATAACGGTATTCTCATCTGTATTTTTGGGGTGGGCAACCGCAACCACCAGTATACGGACGACGATATATCCATGCTGCAGCATTTCAGCGAAATTATCTGGGATATTGTGGAGCAGAAGGTGTCTGCCGAGAAAGCTTCGGAGGCTCACAGACAATTATTGACCATTCTGGATGGTATTGAAGCCCATGTATTTGTCAGTGACCTGCAGACACATGAGATTCTCTATATGAATCAAAAAATGCAGCAGGAATATGGTCAGTTTGTCAACGGGCTTAGTTGCTATGAAATGTTCCAGAATCATTCCAGTCCCTGCTCGTTCTGTACCAAAGGTGCACTGCTTGACAAAGATGGTCGTCCAGGTGCGGTGATAACCTCGCACAAAATGAATCCGAAATCAGGCAGCTGGTTTGCCAACTATGATCGCGCCATATATTGGGTTGATGGCCAACTCGTTCATATCCAGTTTGCCATTGATATTACGGAACAGAAGCAGATGGAGAAAAAACTTAAACAATCCCAGAAGCTTGAAACGATAGGCTTGTTGGCGGGTGGCATTGCCCATGATTTTAACAATATTCTTTCTGTGATTCTTGGGTATGCCACCATGGCAATAGAAGAAAAAGAAGTGGACGGGGGATCGGTCCGTAGAGATATCAAGCAGATTCACAAGGCCGGGTTGCGAGCCAAGGATCTGGTTCGTCAGATTCTTACCTTCAGTCATCAGGGCGAAGAGAATCTGAAAACCCTGAGTCTGCATATGCTTGTGAAAGAGACTGTGAAAATGATCAGGGCATCTTTTCCTACTTCTGTGGATATCCAGACTGATATTGATGTCATCCCTCTGCCGGTGTTGGCAGATCCCACACAGCTTCATCAGGTAATACTGAATCTCTGCACCAATGCCCTCCACGCAATGGAAGGAACCGGTATATTGACTGTAAGCCTCAAACAGGATGTAATACGTGCACCACTGCTCCTGCCTCAAGGCTATCATTTGGAAAGCGGACAGTATGCGCGTCTGAGCATACGAGATACTGGCAGTGGTATTTCAGATGACCTGTTAGATAAAATGTTTGACCCTTTTTTTACGACCAAGGAAGAAGGGAAGGGCACCGGACTCGGACTTACGCTGGTACAGAAAGTCGTATTGGAACATAAAGGTGGGGTGAGTGTGGAGACAGTGCTTGGTCAGGGAACATGTTTTTCAGTCTACCTGCCATTACATTCAAGTGAATCACGCTCTGAATATGAAAAAAAGGAAACCCTTCCCAGGGGAACAGAAACCATTCTGGTGTGTGATGATGAGCCTTCTCTGGTTATGGTTATTCAGCGTATCCTTGAACGACTCGGGTACACTGTGGTGGCTTTTGATGACAGTACCAAAGCCCTAGCAGCGTATACCAAGTCTCCGGAGAAATATGATCTGGTCATTACAGATATGACAATGCCCCAGCTCACAGGCATGGCTTTGGCAAAAGCTATGTTTGCCATTGACCCGGATCAGGCCGTGATTATCTGTACTGGATACAGTGAGCTTATTACTGCTGAGGTGGCCAGGAGTGAAGGCATTAGAGAATTCCTGTTAAAACCTGTTTCCAAAAAGGAAATGGCTTTTACCGTACGTCAGGTGCTTGATGAGGCTGTCAGTAGGGAATAGGGTTGAATTGTTGCATGTCAGCAAGATAGTGCCTGTCTATAAATGGTCTTTTCGGAGTTTTGTTCCTCGCTTATTTGCCTAAGCTTTGTGTTATGTTCGAAAGTAAGCGAAGATAGATGCCGATATCAAGTATATGGCTGTTGTAACATGTATCGCATGGTTCGGAGTCTGCGCTTATCTAAACTTGAACACAATCCTCATTCATGGACAGTCACAACGTGTTGATATAATTACTGATTATCATAGAAAAAACTGGTAACAGAGAAGCTTATGGGAACGTTGCGAATAGTGGAGAAAGGAAGCAGAGGGGGTCGTGATATCGATTTTCCTGCATTTTATATGAATGATTTTTCTGTTCTCGGCCTGGTTGTCGATGGCTTGGAGCGAACTTTTGATGTCCTGTCTGAAAAGGGTGTGTCTGTTGAAAGAAAAAAGGACAGTCTTCTGATTGCATTGGAAAAAAAAGATCGTGTAGAGCAGGTATTAGAAGTACTCTCTGCCCAAAATATCAGGTATACTCTGTCCGACCTGGTGAGTTGTGCTTACCAGGGATGATGATGCGGGCCACTGCCCGTGGGGCAGTGTGATATGATGATGTGACTTACCGAACTCCTGTGCAAGCATCTGATAGGAGGTCATTTCAGCGTCCCTCAAGGTGATATTCTGACTATGCGTCTGTATACAGTTGGAGTATTGGAATGTTTCTTTTATTTGCAGTCTTGTAGTACGTGTTATGGTTTCAACTACATCAGTGTCCAAAAAAAAAGCACCCTGGATAAGCCTGGGGTATTCAGCCGGTTTTATTTTTCGTTATCCAAAACTCATGTCGGTCAGCATCCTGTTGATCGGGTTGACAGCCCTGCTTACCTGGGTTGGAGCTCATTTTACGTTGGGGCTGGTTGATTCCTACACCGGCAATTTTTTCGTGCAGCCTCCTGTGGCTGATCATTTCTGGAAATATCCACTTGTCTGGGGGTGGTACGTTCTCGACTGGGTGTTTTTGTTTATAAGCCGGATTATTGTCTTTTATCTTGCCTTTCTTCTGGCTTACAGCCTCACCAGTCCAGGGTATGCCTTTTTAAGCATACTTGCCGGAAATCGATTCACCGGAAAGGTACGCGAGGGAGAAGCCGTCATGAGCCTGACCGGTTTTCTAGTTGATATGTGGGAGGGTATTAAAATAGGCTTTGTCGGTGTGTTGGCAACTGTCCTGGCTTTGGTGGTGAATTTTATTCCAGTTATTGGCCAGGTATCTGTATTTCTTATTTATGTATATTATTCTACGTTGATGTTCATTGACTTTCCATCATCCAGATATCGCTGGAGTCTTGGAAAAAAAATAGGCTGGATAGGAACCAACAGGACAGCATCGTTCAGGCTGGGGCTTTTTCCCGCACTTCTTAGTATGATTCCTCTTGTGAATATCTTTTTCATGGCTCTGTTTTTCCCTTTGTTCACCGTATATGGGACGTTGAATTACCTGACAATTGAGGGGAGAACCTGAGATAGGGATTGGTACTCCAGGGAACAGGTGGATAGTTCCCTGGAATATACTGCTTGTTCTTATTTTTTACGAGGATACGGCCAGGCCATGATGCCACCTTCCATGACTTTGACGTTTGTGTATCCATGGGCATTAAGAACGGTGGCCGCCTCATACCCCCGTAACGAGATTTTGCAGAAGCAGATAATTTCCTGACTTTTATCTTGCGGAAGTTCCTCCAGTCGTTTGCGCAACGCTCCGATGGGGATCAGTTTTTCACCAATTCCGAGTTGCATTTCCTCGTATTCCTGTGGGCTCCTGCCGTCCAGGAAAAATGGTTGCTCACCATTACTTACCTTTTCCCATACCTCTTGCGCAGAGATACCGGTCATTCGACCTTTGAGCTTATTCTGCATGATATGGGCAGTTGCAATAAAATGATCAATGGCCAGCGAGAATGGTGGAGCATAGGGAAGATCCGCATTTACAAGGTCTTCAATGGTCAGCTTGCCCTGGATTGCCATGGCGGCCATGGCCACTTCCCTGCTTACATCACCTGGTCCTACGCATTGAAAACCAAGCAAACGTTGATCCTGGGTGGAGATAAGCATTTTGGAGATGACAAGTTTTGCATCCATAAATCCAGGCTTGTCAGGACTGGCATTGACAACGGTTGTGTAGTCTTTAAGACCAACCCGTTGAGCCATTTTTTCGCTCAATCCCGTTGAACCTGCGCTGAAATCAAATACTTTGCAGATCCCTGTATGGTAGGTACCTGGGAAAGTTGTACAGTTCCCAAGCATGGCGTTCTCGCCGGCGACTCGACCCTCAAGGTTTGCCAGGTCGCCCATTGGAGAGAAGGTTTTTCCTCCAACATTGAGATTTTCGATTTCCACGCAATCGCCTGCTGCATAAATATGTGGATCAGAGGTTTGCATATGCTGGTCCACAGTAATACCACCAAACTGACCGATTTCCAGGCCGCTGTCCTTGGCGATCCGGCTGTTGGGGCGCACGCCGATGGCCATAACGGCCAGTTCACATTCCACCATTGAACCATCGTCAAGGGTCACGCCATTGAGTTTGCCATTCTCGCCGGTGAAGGCCTTTACTCCTTTTTCAGTGAGCACACGGGCTCCTTTGGCCTGCATGTGGTTCTCAACCAGTTTGGCAAGTTGTCGATCAAGAAAGGGTAATACCTGGTCAAGCATTTCAATCAGCGTAACCTGTATGCCTGACTCCTGCAAAGCTTCACAGGCTTCTACTCCGATGAGTCCGCCACCGATGATTACGGCCCGTCTCACTTTCCCTTCATCACGGATTTTTCTCAGATAATCTGTGTCCTTCATGGAAAGCAGAGTTGTTATGCCTTCCAGTTCACGGCCGGGAATAGGCGGCATGTTGGGTACGGAACCGGTGGCAATGATCAACTTGTCGTAATCGATGTTTTGTTCTGTGCCGTCAAAGGTATTGGCGCATCTGACAGTTTTTGCTTCGCGGTCAATTGAGGTGACTTCTGTGTTCACCAATGCCTTGATACCTTTGGCGTTTTGAAAGAAGTTTGGGTCTCGTACAACACCGGTCGGCGTACAAAGCAACATGTTCCGATTGTCAAAGGTGCCACCTACATAGTAGGGGTAGCCGCAGGAGGCCATGGAAAGATCCGGATCTTTCTGGATGATTGTTATTTCTGCGAATTCGTTGAGTCGCCTGGCCTTGGCAGCGGCTTTAGCACCCGCGGCAGACCCACCGATTACTACCAGTTTCTGGGTTGTCATTTGGTTTCCTCCTCAGATCAACACGTTGGGAAATCACTTGAATATTGTGGACAAAATATCGAAAAATGATCGTTTCATGCCTATTATGTCAGACATGCAATACGAGTTTTCACAATCAAGGATCAGAGCAGAAGGGCAGTAAGCCATAGCTGGCTGACACCGAAAAGAAGGTGTTGGGTAGGATATAGCGATCATATACACAAAACTGACAGTTACTGCCAGCTTTTTTCCTGAATAAATATGGTCGTCCGGGGTATATACTATTCAGATATTGCATGTGTATCTGAAATGGAGCGCTGTTTCTGCAGAATTTGAACTCGGCCGACACGCCAGAAATGAGAAAAATATACGGAATTTTTCACGATCATCATTTGAGAAAGTCATGAAAAATACGGCACAGGTGACGATGTAGTCAATGGAAAAGTATACACCATGAAGCAGGAAAATAATAAAGACGGTCATGTGACTGAAATTATTTTGGAAAGTATTTCAGACGGAGTGTTTACCGTCAATCATGAGTGGCGAATAATGTCTTTTAACCGGGCTGCCGAGGAAATCACCGGTATCCCGCGAAGTGAGGCCATTGGCAGGTACTGCTGGGAAGTGTTTCGTTCCAACATGTGCGAAGGAGATTGTGCTCTAAAACGGACAATGAAGGAAGGCAAAGCCTTTGTCAATACATCTACCTACATAATTAACAGCGAAAGACAACGCATTCCCATTGCAGTTTCCACAGCGCTGCTTCGAAACGAAAAGGGAGAAACGCTGGGCGGAGTGGAAACGTTTCGTGACAATACTGTGGTGGAAGAATTGCGTAAGGAACTGAAAGGTAATTTTCAACTTGGTGATATGGTATCACGTAGTACCTTGATGAAACGTATTTTTCAGGTTGTTCCCCAGATTGCTGAAAGTGACAGTACTGTTCTTATTGAAGGCGAAACCGGCACAGGTAAGGAAATGCTGGCAAGAGCTCTTCATAGTCTTTCCCTGCGGAGTGAAAAGCCTTTCATTGCCATCAACTGCGGTGCTCTTCCTGATTCCTTACTGGAATCAGAACTGTTTGGTTATAAAAGGGGGGCATTTACACATGCCGTCAAAGATAAACAGGGATACTTTTCAGCAGCCGGGGGCGGGACCATCATGCTTGATGAACTGGGTGAGACCAGCCCGGCTTTTCAGGTGAAATTGCTGCGGGTACTGGAAGAAAGAGAGTATCAACCGTTGGGCAGTGTTGAAAAGCATACCACAAATGTGCGTATTATTGCCGCTACCAACAGAGATCTTGCCCATCTCGTTGAGGAAGGGAGTTTTCGTAGGGATCTCTTTTATCGCGTTAATATTGTTCGTCTGCAATTGCCTCCTCTCCGTGAACGAATGGAAGACATTCCTCTTCTGGCAGACCACTTCATTGGTAAAATGAACAGATTGCGCGGCAAGGCTGTATCTTACTTGAGTGAAGAATCCCTTGAGGTGCTCATGCGTCATAGTTTTCCCGGAAATATCAGGGAATTGGAAAATATTATCGAGCATGCTTTCATCCTCTGTTCATCTGGACCTATCACCCTGAATCATTTACCGCAATCCCTGTTACATATAGATTCTGTTCCGCCAGCCAGCCCCCAGGACTCTGGCCAGCTCCAGCATGCTGTGCATAATACTGAAATTGAACAGATTCAAGCCGCTTTGCAACGAAACGATTATAATCGTACAGCAGCTGCCAGGGATCTTGGTATGCATAAAACTACATTTTTCCGTAAGGTTAAACGGCTGGGGATTACACTTCCTTCCCGTGATGGGCGGCATATACCTGGCAAGTAGCAGCGTGGCTTTTGTGCTACTGTATTCCGTTGCATATAGTAGCTTTTTCGGTACTGTATGCAACGGCTGGTGCTGCCAGGAAAGGCCTTTCTTTCTTCATGACGCAACTCTTTTCTTGTGGAGGTTCCTCCTATCTCTCTGTAAGCTCGTGGCTGTAACTGGTTCGCTCGGTTGAAAGACTGAAGCCGGCAGAAAGAGCGCGCTTATCTGGCATTCATATTGCCTGTATCTGTTCCATGAAAAGATCATCTTCAGAGTTAAAAGTAGCCGTTACTGTATGGGGAGACAGGGTTTCCCCTGTTTTTGATGCTGCCAGAACTCTGCTGATAGCTGAAATCAACAATACAAAGATTATCCACACTTATTATTTGCCTTTTATGCCTGAGCCTGTTTCCCAGTGCGTCCGTGTACTACAGGCTGAAGAGGTTGTGGTACTGATCTGTGGTGCTGTATCACAGGAACCAGCCGATGCCCTGGAGGCAGCTGGGTTGGAAGTGATACCTTTTATTACAGGTAATATCGGCGTTATTCTGGAAAATCTGGTTGCTGGTTGTCAGGAATGGACAGCATTGAAGATGCCTGGATGTGCGAGAACTGTTTGCTGCCGGGGTAGGATACGGAAAGGATCAGGGCAGACACAGAAGGTATCTGAAACAGGAACGACGATGAAAAGACAAAAACGGGATGCGACTGGACCACGGCGTAGTTGAATATGGCGGCCGGGGGATCTAACTTGATGGATACTAACAGAAATAGCTCTCAGCAGTGTTGTAACGCTGGTGGGAGTACACCATGGGATAAAGCGTGACAATATTATTTGTTTGCCAGAAATCAGAACAGTTTCAATCTTTAAAAGACGCTCTGCTGGGTCAGGTTCAGTTACAGGAGGTTTACTCAGCCGGGGAAGCTCTGGAAAAGGCAAAACAGGAGAAGATAGAGGCGTTGGTTTGCTCCCAGACCTTACCAGAGATGGAAGGGCTGGAATTGTTAAAGCAGCTGGTCAAGGTGAATCCTTTAATTAATACAGCCCTGGTAAGTGATCTTCCGGAAAAAGAATTTCATGAAGTTACCGAAGGGTTAGGCGTACTCATGCAAATACCCTCCGATGCCGGCGCAGAGCATGGTCAGCAGTTGTTGGATAAGCTCGCGAAGGTCGCAAGCCTTTTTTAATCAGGGAGATTGAGCAAATGATTATCAGCGTAGCCAGCGGCAAAGGAGGAACCGGAAAGACAACAGTGGCCACTAATATGGCTCTTGCTGTGGAACATGATCTCACACTGCTTGACTGTGATGTGGAGGAGCCCAACGCGCACCTGTTTTTACAACCAGCCATGACAGAAAAGATACAGGTGGAAACTCCAGTTCCTCACATAGATATGGAAAAGTGCTCTTTGTGCCGCAATTGTGCCGCAATATGCAGGTTCAGCGCTATCACAGTTGTAGGGAAAAATGTTTTGGTTTTTCCCGAACTCTGCCATAGCTGCGGCGGTTGTACTTTGGTGTGTCCTGAAGATGCCATTACTGAAGTCGGCAGGGTTCTGGGTGAAATCGAATCAGGCCGGCGGGATCATATTTTCTTTTCCCATGGCCGAATGCGGATCGGCGAGGCAATGGCCCCGCCATTAATTAAAAAAGTACGTTCAATGGCTGTATCCGATGCCCCTGTTATCATTGATGCACCTCCTGGAACATCATGCCCAGTTATAGCTGCCACATATGGAGTTGATTTTGTTCTTCTGGTGACTGAGCCGACACCTTTTGGTCTCCATGATTTACAGCTGGCGGTTGAAGCTGTGAAATTATTGGGAATACCCAGTGGCCTGGTGATTAACCGCAGTGATTTGGGAACCGACGATGTGAAAGAATATGCCAGATCTGAAGGGATACCCGTGTTGATGGAAATACCATTTGATCGAAAGATTGCCGAAGCATATTCCCACGGGAAGACCATGGTTGAAGAACTCCCTGAATGGGCAGGAAAATTTCAAAATTTGTACACGCAGATAGAGAGGTTGGTTCAGGCGGGCGGAGGTATGCAATGATTAATGAACTGGTAATCGTCAGCGGCAAGGGTGGGACCGGTAAAACAAGCTTGACCGCTGCTTTCAGTGCTCTTGCCAAAGGCACGGTTCTGTGCGATGCCGATGTGGATGCTGCAGATATGCATCTTTTGATGCAGCCGAAGATATGTCAAACAACGGATTTCATGGGTGGAGGGCAGGCATGCGTTGACCCTCAGGTTTGTACGCAGTGCGGTACTTGCAGAGATGTGTGTCGCTTTGGGGCAATTGACGAGACATTTACCGTTCAGCCTATTTTGTGTGAAGGTTGCGGGGTATGCGTTGATATGTGTCCGGAGAAGGCGATCGGTTTTGAGCCGCAAAAGTGTGGGGAATGGTACTTGTCGGATTGTAAATACGGCCCCATGGTGCATGCACGTCTGGGTATTGCAGAAGAAAACTCCGGCAAGCTGGTCAGTCTGGTGAGAAAAGAGGCCAGAAATCTTGCAGAACAGAAAGGCTACGGACTTATTCTTACAGATGGACCTCCGGGAATAGGCTGCCCGGTGATTGCCTCCCTTAGCGGTGCAACTGCATTATTGATAGTTGTAGAACCAACAGTTTCTGGTATTCACGATATGCTGCGAGTTGCAGAACTTGCATCCCATTTCAAGCTTCCTGGCATGCTCTGCATTAACAAATTTGATTTAAATCCAGAAATGAGCGATAAAATTGCAGATATTGGTCAGAAACACAATATGCCCGTTGTCGGACGTATTCCCTTTGATTCCAGCTTTGTTCAAGCCATGGTAGCAGGGCAGAATATTTTTGAATATCAGCCGGAGTCACAACTTTCGAAAACAATTCAAAAAATATGGACCCAAATTATCGGATCCCCGGCCATGAATAGTATGGGCGTGCTGGATCTGCAATCAACAATCCGTTAAATCAGTAAAAAGGTACAAGTATGGCAATATTGAGAGTGGCGATTCCGTCTTTGGGCGATGGTGGTTTGGATGGTAAGAGAGCAGGGCATTTCGGTCACTGTGATGTATTCACCTTTATTGATCTGGAGGATGGTGAAATCAAAGAAATAACAACCCTCCAAAATAAAGAGCACGTACAGGGCGGTTGTATGGTTCCTGTAAACTTGCTTGCTGAAAATAAGGTAAACGCCCTGGTGGTTGGCGGCATTGGTATGCGTCCTCTTATGGGGTTTCGTTCAGTAGGTATTGACGTGTATCACGATGCTGTCCGCGCAGACATTCGTCCTGTAGTTGAAGATTTCATTGCCGGTAAACTGCCGATGATTACCGATAACGATGTGTGCGGCGGAGGATCTGCACATTGAGATTGTATCCACCTGCAGGATTTTTCTGATATTAAATTTCAGAGTTTCTCCTACCTCGGAACTGAAGTTCCCCCTTACCGCCATCGGGTTGGCGGTTGTTGTTCCTGCGGGTGGGTACAGTACGTATAAGAGGAAAATATTATGAAAATTGCAGTGACAGCAAAAGGTGCCACGCTGGATAGCGATGTGGATCCCCGGTTTGGACGGGCAAGCTATATCGTCATGGTTGATACGGAAACCATGGAAAATGAAGCACTGGATAACAGCGTAAATGTCAATGCGTTCAAAGGTGCAGGCATTCAGGCTGCAACGATGATAGCTGATCGCGGGGCAGAGGTGTTATGCACTGGTTATTGCGGGCCCAAGGCTTTTCAAACATTACAGGCTGCGGGGGTGAAGGTGGTAAGTGATGTAGCAGGCACTGTGCGTGAGGCTGTCGAACTGATGAAGAGTGGAGATGTGCAGTACACTGAATCAGCTAACGCCGAGGCCCATTGGTAATGGAACGTAGGGATGCTTGTATAAAAATGTAGAGAAGGTGTTCTATTATGGATGATGCGCAGTTTCACGCTATGGTTGATTCCATCCAGGAGAAGGTGTTTCAGGACGCTGAAGAAGCTTATGGGGCTGTCGGGTTTGACCGTTGGCGTAACCCCAGGTTTAATGGCGTCATTGATATTCCGGATGCAACCGGCTGTATCACCGGTGATTGCGGGGATACTATGAAGATTTTTCTGCAGTTTGAGCAGGATACGGTAAGTAATGCTTCCTATATAACTGACGGGTGTGCATCCAGCAGTATCTGCGGCTCATTTGCAGCCGAGATGGCCATAGGCAAAACCATTGAGCAAATATTTGATCTCACAGGAGACGATATACTCAATCACCTGGGACAGTTTCCGAAAAATGAGACACATTGTGCCTTTTTGGCTGTAAAAACGCTGCAGGAAGCAGTGAATCAATACATGATCAAGCAAACACGGCAGAAGTAAACTGCTATCTGTCCGTGTATGGATTGGTGAATCCGATCTTTTTGCGGCCTGCACAAAAAATCCCGTACAGTTCATATTGACCTGTACGGGATTTTTTTTGTCTGTCTTTTTCGTCTCGCCTGGATTTTTCAGAAAGACAATACTCGCAATGCCAACTGTATGGCCGTGCCTAATTCCCTGAAAATACCATAATCTGCGAAAAAATAACAACTTTCCCACAGACTCTTCACCGTTGAGCATGTATGTCAAAAGCTGTGGTAAATAGAGAGAAGGTAAAATGGGCATACTGCAATGAAAAGTTTACTGAACCTGGAAAATCAAATTCTCTGAGCAGGAGGTGGGTGTTTTGAGTGATTATCTTGGGAAGTGGGGGCCAAGATGGTGGGGTGTCCTTGGGGGTGGACATTCCTGCTCAGAGAATATTGAGTTGTATGTCAACGTCAGGTAAAGGAAATTGCCAGAGCAGATGGGGAAGGGGGGGTGAGTGGGGTGTTATGGTGTGTAACTCATACTGCAGTCACAATCCATAAGAGAATCTGCTCTGGCGAAATCCTAATTTATGACGCTGTCTTTATTTTTGTTGTGCTCGATAATACAGGTTGATACCAAGGCAGGGAGGGGGTGTAAGGAGTTCTTTGAAGTGATAAATTGGAGAAGCATCACAGAGAAAATCAGCTGTGTTCCAAGAGTCATCAAACCTGCCCTGGTATCAACCTGGATTATATATTTCAGCACTATTGTCGTAGTTTACCTCCCGGTTACATACATGACAAATATTCGTATATATAAATGTTACGACACATTTTACAGTTTGTGAAGAGAATCACTCTCATTTGTGATCCTTTCTTCTGAGACCTTTTAGCATATCACGCACAGTTTGCATAGTGAAAATGTGCTTTTGTGCATTTTTTCTTTTTTAAACTTCTTGTTGAGATGCGTAGAGCAAGGCTCTTGGTTCTCTGCCCGCCGTTGCTGTTGCTATCAAAATGCTCTTGTGATACTCTTTTAGGCATTTCAGCTTCCAAATTATCTTTTCGCCCTGACAATGAAACGTTTGTGCTTTTTCCTTTGCGGGGCAAAATGACATACATTACGCACAAGGTGGGGTAAAATGACCAGTGCAATGTCTGATTTTTCCGCCCTTGTGCAAGTTGCATTGGAGACAGGGGCGTCTGCAGCAAAGGTTGTTTCTGTAGACCATGTTCGCGTTGAACAGCGCCTTGCCGGTCTATGCAGGGAACCTCGTTGTCCAAGTTATGGACTTGCTCCAGGGTGTCCTCCCCATGCGATGTCACCATCTGCTTTTGATGATATGCTAGCAATTTGCGTGCGCGTTTTGGTATTTAAACGAGATATTCCAATGAAATTTCTCTATGACAAGAGACGACTGGAAGTAGCGAAGAGTATTCACCGGATTGCTGCCCAGGTGGAGCGAGCAGCAAAAAAAATAGGATATACAGGTGCTTCCGGATTTGCGGCTGGATCCTGCAAGGAATTATTCTGTCCAAATCAGGAGGCGTGTCAGGTTCTTGAGGCAGGCAAGAGCTGCCTGCACCCTGATAATGCAAGGCCTTCGCTTTCAGCGGTGGGAGTGGATGTGAAGCGTCTCTGTGACGCTCTTGGCTGGAAATTGGTCTGGGGTGACCGGGAAACAGCAGAAAAAGATGAATCCCAAACAGCCTTGATGCTTGGGATGGTGTTACTCAAGTGAGGCTTTTCTCAGGTTTTGCGAATTTATCAATGCAATTTCCCTTGCATTGCTGACTACCGTCTGACCTTAACAATACCGTGAAACGTCCCTGAAAACAGGTCGTTTTCAGGGATGTTTACCTAAGGGTCACGGAAAAAATGCATTATCCAATCTTACTTATCTTTCAACTCGGTAACGTCGTCGCGTCAATGGCTCAATACGGCCAGTATGGAACCATTGGCGCGACGACGTTACCAAGCCGATATCCTACGCAATTTTTGGATATTTATTCTTTTCCGCGACCCTAATTGGCCCTTCAGAAGTGGTAATTCTACGAAACCTGTTTTGCAACCAGTGCTTTGAGATAGGCAATCCACTGGTCAAACCCTTCCC
This sequence comes from Desulfogranum japonicum DSM 18378, assembly GCF_000429945.1. Taxonomy (GTDB): domain Bacteria; phylum Desulfobacterota; class Desulfobulbia; order Desulfobulbales; family Desulfobulbaceae; genus Desulfogranum; species Desulfogranum japonicum. Next base: position 114,659 of record NZ_AUCV01000003.1, read on the forward strand.
CGGAAGTCGCCGACAGGGCAATGATATCAAGGTCGGGTTGAATGGTTTTGGCCTCCTGCTGAGCTTCCTCCATGTCAAAGTCAAAATGGGGGAGGAGGTCGGTCTTTGTGATGAGGAATAGATCTGCGCCTTTAAAGGTGGTGGGATATTTTACCGGTTTGTCAGAACCTTCTGGAACGGAGAGTAAAATAACGCGCTTGTGTTCTCCCAGATCAAACGTTGCCGGGCACACAAGGTTGCCGACGTTTTCGATAAAGATCAGGTCAAGAGGGGCACCGTGGCAAAAGTGCTCAAGGACATGCAGACCACCATGTACCATAGGGGCGTCGAGATGACACGCTCCGCCGGTTGTCAGTTGTACTGCTGGAACACCTTTGGCCCGGATTCGATCTGCGTCCCGTTCTGTTTCGATATCTCCCTCAATGACCCCGATTTTCAAACTGTCTCCCAATGCATCGATGGTATGTTCGAGAAGGGTGGTTTTTCCGGAGCCAGGGCTTGAAATAAGGTTGATGGCAATGGCTCCCATTTTTTCAATATGGGATCTATTGGATTCAGCCTGCTTTTGGTTGGCGTCCAAAAGGCTTTGATTAACTTCAACAACTTTACTGTCCGTGTGATGATGTTCGTGAAGCTGACAGCCGCATACGTCGCACATGTGTTTTACTCCATTTCAATTTGTTTGAGTATCAGATCCGTGCCACCTTGTGGAGATAAACGGTCCGAGTTGCACTTGGGGCAGGAATGTTTCCCTGTAATTATACCTGCAACACCTGGAATCTGAGATTCTGCTGGCTCCATGGCGCTAATGTGTTGACACTCCAGGCAGAGGTATTCAGGAGTTGGTTTTTCCAGGATCAGTTCAGCCTCTTTGGTTTCCTGATACTCTTTTTTAAGTATGTTGAAACCAAAGTCAAAGCTATCAGCCACAATCCCTGAAAAAGGGCCAAGTATAACTGTGACTTTGCTTATGGTATCTGCGTTGTGCTGCCTGGCCAACCCGAGTAACTGCTCAAGGAGGCTCTGTGCCAGGGAAAGTTCATGCATGGTGTATTTTCTTTTCGGCTTAGTAGTGCCTGTCTGGAAGTGAATATTTTTTGATGATCGCTAGTTCTAATTTCCCTGACAAACATATTGTTTTTCAGAGACGTTTAATGATCAATGGCCTTGTAAGTGATGTAATCATGTATTTACAATAGTCATGAGAAATGCCGGCTAACATATTCGCGGCAATGGTTCTCCTGTAAGTGGCTCAAGTAAACGGGTCCCGCCAATGGTGGTGGTCAGGGTTACCCGTGGTTTTTTACCCTGTTCCACCGTACTGACCGTGCCAATGATGGCGCTGTCTTTTCCTTCAGGCGTTTGCCGCATGATTTTAACCAGTTGCTCAGCTCTTGAGGCTGTGCAGATAATGAGGCATTTCCCTTCATTGGCCAGGTAGAGAGGGTCAAGGCCTATTATTTCGCAGGCTGTGTTTACCGAGGGTTTGATGGGGAGTTTGTCCTGTTCCAGAATAATATTCACCTTGGAAGATTGGGCAATTTCACAGAGTGTGGTGGCCAGACCACCTCTTGTAGGATCTCGCATGACGTGTACGTCACAGGTTTCCGGTTCGAGGATGGAGGCAACCAGGTTGTGCAGGGAGGTAGTGTCACTTGCAATATCTCCGCCTATGTCAATTCCTGCCTGGTTGCTCATGATGGTTATGCCATGATCTCCCAGGCTTCCCGAAATAATCACCTTGTCTCCAGGTTTAGCGCGCTTGCCTGATATATTACAGTGGTGGGCGACAACGCCAATGCCTGTGGTATTGATGAAGAGCCCGTCTGCTGCTCCTTTGGGGACAACCTTGGTGTCTCCGGTGACAATGGCCACACCAGCCTCTTCGCTCACTCTGCCGATGGTCTGGATTATTTTTTCCAAATCGTCCAGGGGAAAACCTTCTTCAATGATCAAGGCAAGGCTTAATGCTATTGGGCGTGCACCTCGCATGGCCAGATCGTTAATCGTTCCGTTTACAGCCAGCTCTCCTATGTTCCCACCAGGAAAAAAGAGAGGGGTAACGACATAACTGTCAGTGCTCATGGCTATACGGCCTGTTTGTTCGTCCAGAACAGCGCAATCTTCCAGGCTTGCAAGGGCTGGGCTGGTAAGGTACTTGAGAAACAGTTCTCCTATGAGTTTTTGACTTGCCAATCCACCGCTGCCGTGATCAAGGCTGATCGTTTTTTTATCCATGTTTCACTCTGTTCAGCTCTGAAGTTCTAGTGTTAAGTATCTATTTTTTATCGCTATAGCGGTAAAATGCGGCACAGGTACCTTCGCTGGACACCATGCATGGGCCCACAGGGTTAAGCGGAGTGCATCGCGTGCCGTAAAGGGGGCAGTCCGGGGGGAGTAAATGCCCCTTGAGTATGTCGCCGCATTTGCAGCCTTTCGGCTCCCCGGCGGGTTCTGGATGAATATCAAGTTGTCGCGTTGCATCGAAACAGGCAAATTCTTCTCTGAGTTCAAGGCCGCTGTCGGGGATTGTGCCAAGACCTCTCCATTCAGAATCTGTTTCCATAAAGACTTGGTGCATGAGTTGGGATGCCCTGAGATTGCCCTGGGAAGTTACCGCTCTGGTGTAACAATTCTCGACAGTAGGTGCCTTTCTTTGTATTTGTCCGGCAAGACTGAGGAGTCCTGCCAGGATGTCTGCCGGCTCAAAGCCAGCGACAGCGCAACAGAGTTTGTAGTCGCGTGCAATGGGAAGGTAGGCGTCACTGCCAATGATGGCACTGACATGGCCTGGGCACAGGAGTCCGTCAACCGCTAGGTCAGGATCGCCCATAAGTTGTTTGAGGGCACTGGGCATGGTCTTGCCGGCACTCAGAATAAAAAAGTTTTTAATCTCCAGGTTTTTTGCCATCAGCACTGTCGCAGCAATTGTGGGTGCTGTTGTTTCAAAGCCTATGGCAGGAAAGACAATATTTTTTTTCGGGTTGTTTTGTGCAAGGCTGAGGGCATCCATGGGGGAATAGACGATTTCAACCTGTCCTCCCCGTGACCTTGCGTCGGCAAGGGAGCCCGAAGTACCCGGTACCCTGATCAGGTCGCCAAAGGTTGTCACGATGGTTTCGGGAAGAGACGCAGCTGCTACAAAGGCATTGATGTGGCTCGCCGGGGTAACGCACACCGGGCATCCCGGACCAGAAAGAAGTGTAACCTCAGGTGGGAGCAGGGATCGTATGCCGTGGCGGAAAATAGACATTGTGTGTGTCCCGCAAACCTCCATGATGCGAATGGGTTTGTCTACGGTTTTCTGAAGTTCCTGTAGCAGGGGGGCTGTGATTTCCCTGCTTCTGAATTCATCGGCACATTTCATTGTTCTTGGTCCGGAAGGCGGCCTTCCCGTTCCAGGGCCTCGGCCATTTGACGCATGAGGTCAAGATTGATTTTTGCTTCTTCTTCACTTAATGAATGAATCGCAAACCCGGCATGGATGATCACATAGTCGCCCACTTGCGGTATTCTATCGACCATTTCCAGGCGCACTTCTTTTTGTATTCCATCGGTGTTGACCAGGGCAACCAGGGGATCACTGAAGTCTCCTTCGGTTCCTTTTAATTCAACAACCTGCATGGGTACGGCTAAACACATAGGGTCCTCTCTTTGTTTCCTGTTACATTGTCAGCGTATTTCTGGTGAATGGTTGGGGTGGTCCGTTTCCTTTTTCGGTCGGCGCTCCGGCGATAAATGCCTGTCCCAGGGAGATCCCTCCATCATTAGTCGGAACCTGTATTCCGCTGTAAACGGTGAAGTTTGCACGCTGAAGCCTGTCTTCCAGGCCTTCGAACAGGAGTTTGTTTTGCATGCAGCCACCGCAAAGAATAACGGTATTGACGTTATTGATTTTCCTGTATTGTATCAGAAGATGTACCGCTGAGCTGATCAGCCACTGGTGAAAGTCATAAGCTATTTGTTCCAGGGGCTGCGCCCATAGAATATCACGAATGAGTTCCCTGGCAAGAGGACGATGATCTATTGTGTATAACGATCCGTGTTCAACCAGGTGAACGGGATAGCGTGGAGCTGGATCATGTGTGGGCTCATGGGCACTGGCGCAGGCCTCCAGAAGCATGGCGGCCTGTCCTTCGTAGGTGCTGACCGGGCATATGCCCAGTAATCCTGAAACAGCATCGAAAAGTCTGCCGCAGCTGGAGCTCAGTGGGCTGTTGACCTGTTTTTCAAGCATCTGCAGTAGCAGGTTTCGCCTGGACTCTTCAATGGTAGCCATGGCTGGGAGCTGAGAGAGGGCTTGTTCCAGTTGTTCTGGTGTGCAGGATTCATAAAGCAAAGATATGGCCATTCTCCATGGTTCTTTGGCAGCCATATCTCCTCCTGGAAGACGTAAGTGGGAGAGATGTGCCAATCTGCGGTAATGGTACCTGCCAACTTCGTAAAGTTCGCCACCGTAAACAGTGTCGTCTTCAGCATATCCTGTGCCGTCGAAAATAAGAGCCATACAGGGGGCGTCCAGGTTATGTTCAGCCATGACAGCGGCAGCGTGTGCGTGGTGGTGCTGCACTGGCTGTAAGGGAATGTTCAGGGAAGCTGCATAACGTGTACTGAGGTAATCCGGGTGCAGGTCACAGGCGACCTGCTGGGGAAAACATTGCAGTGCTTTTTGCAGGTGATCAATGCTTTCTCGATAGAAATCTTCACATTCAGGGGTCGAAAGTTCTCCTATGTGTTGGCTGAGATATGCTTCGCCATTTCTGACGATGCAGAAGGTGTTTTTCATTTCAGCCCCACATGCCAGAATGTCTTCCGTGGTCGCAGCGAGGGGAATGGCGACCGGTGAAAAGCCTCTTGCCCGGCGAATGGTTCGTATGGCGCCGCCAATGAGTCGCACAACAGAATCGTCCACCCGCGTAACGATATCCCGATTATGGAGGAGAAAGTAATCAGCCATGGTATGCAGGCGGGCAAGGGCGTCCTGATTACGTATACAGATTGGTTGGCCGCTGATATTGCCACTGGTCATGACCAGTGCCTCCGGGGCTTGAGGGGTTGCAAACAACAGGACGTGCAGTGGGGTATAGGGTAGCATTATACCCACAATACCCAGTCCGTATGCGAGGTTGGGGGCAAGGATGTTTTGTGCTTTGTATCGCGCAAGTACTATGGGACTCTGGGGTGAGCAGAGCGCTTTCTGTTCTTCGTCGGAAAGGTGGCAAAGCTGAAGAGCTGTTTCCAGATCAGGCACCATTACTGCCAGGGGTTTATCCGGACGCCTTTTTCGTAGTCTGAGTTCAGCGACTGCCTCAGTGGATGTCGCATCCGCGGCCAGGTGAAAACCGCCGAGTCCCTTTATGGCTACTATTCTCCCCTGTCCCAGGGCTGTCGCTGCATTTCTGATACAATCGTCAGTATCTATCTCCCGTCCCCTGTTGTCATGCCAGCTGAGTTGGGGGCCACATTGGTGGCAGGCATTGGGCTGGGCGTGAAATCTTCGGTTAAGCGGGTCATGGTATTCTTCGGCACAGGCAGGGCACATCGCAAAATGCCGCATGGATGTAAAGGGCCTGTCGTAGGGTACTTTTTCGACTATGGTAAAACGTGGGCCACAGTTTGTGCAGTTGGTGAAGGGGTAACCGTATCTGCGGTCATTGGGATTGAGAATTTCAGACCTGCAGTCTTCGCAGATAGCAATATCTGGAGTAATCGGCACAGTTGCCTTGCCCTGTTGGGAACTTTCGCAAATTGTGAAATCAGGAAAGTTTTCGAAATCAGAAGGCATACTGATGTTAATATCGGCGATATGTGCCATTGCAGGCGCTTCTGTCCTGAGTCGTGCCGTAAATTCGTTACATGCCGCTTGAGGCGCAGTGATCCGGATGTGTACTCCGGTTTCAGAGTTGGCCACAGTACCCCGTATGTCGAGAGCTTTTGCAAGGCGGTAAACAAAAGGACGAAATCCCACCCCTTGAACTATGCCCTGAACTGTCAGGTTGTACTGTTTGTGTGTCGTGTCAGCAGGGTGCATGCAACCTTTAACCCGTATTCTTATGCCTTGTACATGGTCACCTGGCCTGGAAAATGTTTGAAACTGTCACTATTTTCCAGGGCACCGTATTTCAGCCAGTGCCTGTCCGTAAGTGGCCTTCCAGGAGGCCAGTCTTTTTGCTTTGGAGTCAAAAGTAAAAAAGGATGGACGGGCATCAATTTATACTATGCACTCTATCGCACCTGTACAAATAATGCACCTGTTTTTGCATGAATGAACAATTTGCATACTTTGCATAATTAATATTGATGGGATTATGTGATCTAGTCTGTAATGAATTTGTAAAAAAAATTATTGATAGGCTTCAACTTCTTTGCAAAGTTTTTTGTATTGGGGAGAATCAACGATTTTTTGTTGCTCGAGTTCGTCTATTTCTTCCTGGCTAAGATGAATCAGGCCGCAGGCAGGACAGGCCAAGTCGACGTCATCGTGGGCAGCTCGTTCTTTTAGTTCATCTGCGGTCATGTGTCCCACGTATCCGCAGGCGCAACTTGGGCACTCGACGCGAACCGGTTTGCGGTACTTTTTTCTTTTCTTTTCTGCCATGTTATATCACTGCGTTGGGTACAATCTGTAGAAAGCCAATTCCGTAATGTATAGGAGCCCGGCTGATTATGGGGTTTCTGATTTCAGGTCCAGAAGCGACTGATGCATTTGATTGATGGCTTCAACCAGTTTATCCTGCTCGGCTGAAGAGAGCCAGGCTATTGTAAACCGTTCTTCTTCATATCCCAAATCATCAAGTACTTCTTCAATGACTTCTGCGCGCGCAAGAGCTTTGTAGTTGCCGTCCTGGTAATGGCACTCTCCAAGCAGGCAGCCCAGCAGCATTACTCCATCTGCACCTTGATTTAAGGCGTGGATGACCATATCCGGGTGCACCATGCCTGAACACATGACGCGAATGATGCGTACAGAACAGGGATATTGCAGGCGTGAGATGCCGGCCAGGTCTGCCGCTGCGTAGGAGCACCAATTGCAGCAAAAAGCTATTATTTTAATTTCATTTTCCATGTGACTGTTCTGGAGGTGCAGGTGTTGCCTGGGAGTGCCCTTGTGCAGGTTGAAGTGCTGCCTCGATCTGGGCAAGGAGCTGGTCATAATCGAAACCAGTGATATTGACGCCCCTCTTGGGGCAAATTCCCTGGCAAATTCCGCATCCTTTGCACAATGCAGGATCAATTTCCACGATTTTGTGTTCTTCTCCATCACTGGTTGCCGTTTCAACCAAGGTGATGGCAGCATATGGACATGCTTCAATGCATAATGCGCAACCATCGCAATGTTCAAGGTCGACAATTGCAGTGATGGGGTCCAGTTCAATTGTCTTTTTACTGAGTAATGCAGACGCCTTGGCTGCTGCTGCAAGGGATTGGGAAATCGATTCCTCCACGGGTTTTGGGTAATGGGCAAGTCCTGTTACAAATATTCCATCGGTGTTGAACTCCACAGGCCTCAACTTGACATGCGCTTCCTGAAAAAAACCATCGCTGTTTAAAGGCAGTTTGAAAATATTTGCCAGGTCTTTGGAGTCCGGATTGGATAGCGTTGCCGAAGCAAGGATAACCAGATCTGCTTCAATTTCCAGAGGGCGGTGCAGTACGTGGTCATACACTTGTACCAGGGCCCCCTTTTCCCCTTCGGCAATTGTCGGTTCTCCGTGAAGTTCGTAATTGATAAAAATTATACCGAGCTCGCGGGCCTGGTTATAAATTCTTTCTCGTTGTCCATAGGTGCGAATTTCTCTATAGAGGATGTAAATACGTCGACTGGGCACCTCTTTTTTCAGCTTGATTGCACTTTGGATCGAATGGGTGCAGCATGATTTTGAACAGTAAGGGCGCTGTGTGTTGCGAGAGCCGACACATTGAATAAAAACAAAGGACTCTCCGTTGGCAATGCGCACTTCGTTGTGCATATGCAGTTTGTCAAATTCTATGGAAGCGACCACATTGGGTATTTTTCCATAACTGAATTCTTTTGGAATATATCGTTTTCCACCAGAAGCAATGATCGTGGCACCATGTTCAATGGTTTTCTTGCGCCCGCTGCCACTTTTTATAACGGTTTTAAAATGTCCGGCGTGGCCGGTCGACCCGGTGACAGTTGTCTTCAGATGTACGGTTATGTTTTCCTGTTCAAAGACTTTTTCCTGCAGTTCCTTGAGATACAGGGGGACATGTTCTCCGCTCCATGTCTGATACAGGTGTAGGGCGTTGCCTCCAAGGAGTGAGGATTTTTCGATCAGCTCAACCTTGAACCCCTGGCCGGCGAGGTTGAGGGCCGAGGTCATGCCCGAGACACCGCCGCCAATAATAAGTGCGCGAGCAATAACCGGAACCTTAATGGGGTGTAGGGGTTTTTGCAGTGTTACCTTGGCAACGGCCATACGGATAAGGTCTTTGGCTTTTTCCGTAGCCATTCCGGGAGTATTCTTATGGACCCATGCGTCTTGATTGCGGATATTGGCCATCTCGATGAGGAATTCATTGATGCCGGCAGCTTTCAGGGTCTGACGAAAGAGGGGTTCGTGGGTTCGCGGGCTGCAGGCTGCAACAACGATGCTGTCGAGATTTTTTTCGCGTATCTGTTGTGTTATAAAATCCTGGGTGTCCTGGGCACAGGAAAAGAGGTTTTGTTCAACATGTATCACGCCAGGAAGGGTTCTGGCATACGTTGCCACATTGTCCACATCAATTACACCGGCAATGTTGGTACCGCAGTGACAAACATATACACCTATGCGCGGTTGGCCTTCCTGATGGTGTCGCTCCTCTGGGTAGCTTATCTCAGCTGTCTGTTGGAATCGTGCTGCACTCAATAATTCTTCCGCGCAAGCCGCTGCGGCAGAACCACCTATGACAGCCTGGGGGATATCTCTGGGACCATTAAATGCCCCACAGGTAAAGATACCTTTTTTGGAGGTGGATACAGGCATGAAAGCTGAGATGGAGGCAAAGCGGTCGGGTGTGATGTGAATCCCCATGCGCTCGGCAAGGATGATAGCGGAATCAGGCGTTTCCAGGCCAACGGAAAGGATGACCATGTCAAAAAACTTTTCAACCTGTCGTCCCTGTTCATTGGCATAGTGCAATCTGAGGCTACCTTTGCGATCTCCGGGCTCAAGGCTGTGTATTTTTGCCCTGGTGTATTGGATATTGTATTCTTTTTGACTGCGGTTAAAGTATCTGTCGAAATCTTTGCCGTGGGTACGCATATCTGTGTAGAAGATTGTGATTTCTACTTCGGGAAGCAGCTCCTTGATCATGATGGCTTCTTTGATCGCGGACATACAGCATACTGAAGAGCAGTACTCGTTATTGCAGTGGTTTTTATCCCGGCTGCCCACGCACTGCAGGAAGGCGATACTCTTGGGAGATGAATTATCCGATGGTCTGGCCAATACTCCACCGGTGGGCCCGGTGGGGGCAAGAATGCGTTCAAGCTGCATTGAGGATAGGACATTCGGGAATTTCCCAAACCCCCAGATGCTTCTTTTTTGTGGGTTGAAGGCCTGAAAACCGGGCGCGAGTATGATAGCGCCTACATGTATTTCGTGATGTTTGGGTGTATCGTGAAAAATGATGGCTTCGGCCGGGCAGATGTCACGGCAGATACCACACTCTTTATCGTTTTTCAGGTGCAGGCAGACCCCGCTGTCAATTTCGTATTTTAATGGTACAGCCTGCGGATATTTTATGAAAATTGCTTTGCGTGGACCAAGGCTGCAATTGAAATCATCCTCGGTTGAAACCGGGCAGATATTGGAACATTGGCCGCAGGCAATACAGCGCTCCTGGTCAATGTAGCGCGGGGATTCTTTGACGTGGGCTGTAAAGTCACCCTCGGTTCCCTGAATCTGTTCAACTTCTGCCAGAGTAATGATCTTAATATTACGGTGACGGCCACATTCCACCAGTTTGGGCGCAATGATACACATTGAGCAGTCATTGGTTGGATAGGTTTTGTCAAATTGGGGCATGGCTCCACCTATTGCCCCGCTTTTTTCTATCAGGTACACGAAGAATCCAGCGTCAGCGAGGTCAAGAGCAGCCTGCATACCAGCAATGCCACCTCCGACCACCATGACTGCACCAATTTTTTTACCCTCTGGCATGAATCAGCAACCTGTGTAGTTTCCCTTGGGGACAAAGCTGTCCCGGCGGTTGGTATTGTCTATTTCTGGGTGCATACGAGAGTGCCCGGTTTCGCAAATCGCTATGATAAAGGTGAATTATCTGCTGCATCATACTCTGTGCCGGGGTAGCAAAGCCGTGATACGCCTCAGGTTCTCGGGCGTGAAATACTTTCGATTTCAGGAAAGTACCCTGGTCAGTGATTGTGCAACCAGCTCCCATATGTATTTTACTTCGATATCAAGATCAAACTCACGATTTAGAGATTTTTCCATTTGATCTTTGCAGTTATGACATGAAGTCACTATCAGCTTTGCCTTTGATTCTTTGATCTGGCGGGCTTTTTTGCTGCCATAATATACGCGTTCCACGGTGTAGGGGCTTGCCCAGGCGCCACCGCCAGCGCCGCAGCAATAGGTGTCGTTTCTGTTTGGCAGAAGTTCTGTGTAGTTGGGGCAACATGCCTGAACAATTGCCCGGCTCTCCTCGTAGAAAGCGTTGCCAAAAGTTTTCAGGGATTTTCTTCCGTAATTACATGAGTCATGGATAGCCGTCAGCTGGGTGTGGGTGGTGTTATCCAGAGTTATTCTTTTCTCACTGATATACTCCATTAACAGATCGAAAACAGAGTAGACAGTGAATTTTTCCAGAGTTTCCGGAAACCATCGCTGCAATCCGAGTCTGGTTGCATAGTAGGCATGCCCGCATTCAGGGAGGAGCAAAGCCTGACAGTTTAGCCGCTCCATGTTGTCGACAATACGTTCAACAATGGTTTTCATGGCGTTGTCGTCACCTGAGTAGAGCGCCCAGTTTACGCCTTCCCAGTTTTCCGACGAAATAGTCCAGGATTCCTTGGCTGCGTGGAATATTCGCCACCACCATGTCATGTTTTCCGGTTGGGCAAAAGGTTCCTTGGAATTTATGGTGATAAGGAGTCTGGAGCCACGAACATCTATGGGGGTGCTGAAGCCAGGACAGTCGCTGTTGTGTAACTCTTTCCCCAGAGAAGAAAGCAGGTCCATGAAATCAGTCTTTGGAATGCCGAGATTATTCCCTTTTTCAAGGCAGGTGGTGATCCCCTTTTGTATAGGGCTTGGCACTTTACCACGGGGCCTGCTGGCTCTCAGGGCACGCATGAGTTCAACGATACGAACATTCATCGGGCAGGATTCTTCACAACGCCCACATAGAGTGCATTTCCATGGCCAATCAGAGGCCAGAAGTTCTTCTTCAAAGCCCAAAAAGGCCATGCGAACAATTTTTCTTGGATCAAGGCCGTCAACACCTGAAATCGGACAGGAACTGGCACAGCTGCCACATGTATTGCAGGTGTCTGCAAGGGCAGGTTCGCTGTACAGGCTGCTGCTTTTGCCGGTAAGAAGGCTTGGTTCCGTGTCAAAATTGTCTATTGGGAGCTCTGTGTCGAGGGGGGGCTGGACAGGGGATTGCGTAACATCAATACGAGGTGTGCGTCCATACTTTTCGCATAATTTACGGTAATCTTCCAGCTGGATAAGGTAACGCCTTCCCGGTCCTTCCTGAGCAGGGAGGGTGCCGGAGTTGATCCAGTTTCGAATGGTGTTTCTGTGAACCCCGAATTCTTCGGCCAGTTCGTTGACTTTGACTTCGTAAACCATGCTCGCGATGCATCTGTAGAGAGAAAAGAATCTACGCCTTGTCCTATGACGATGTATCTGTGGAGAAGAAGCGGACAAGAACAACCGTGGCAGGGAGTGTTTTGTGCCGGGCGGTTTAGGTCTTGTGTGCAAAATCCACAAAGGCGTTGTGCAAGATGTGCAATTTTGACAGTATTCATGTTTTGTGGGGATTTTGCAAGTGCAAAATAGGTGGGAACTGCGAATCGAGGAAAAAAAGCGGGCTTGTTGGAAAATACTCTTCAGGAGGATAGAGACAAAACAGCAGTGTATCCCCTTGACCGACTGCTGAATTTTTAGACCGTCAGGCTGCGTAATCCTAGCATCGGCACTGTGTTTTCACAAGGGTATTTTTCTTCGGCAAACACGCCTCTTTTCCAGCTGGGGGGCCTGCGGAGGTCCGTTTGTCTTGCGGTGTTCATGGGTATTCATTCTGGATTTCTTATAAATTTGAAATGAAAACAGACAGATTGCAGGTTAGCATGCCAGCAATCAGCAGGGAGGAATTCACACCATAAAGAAGACCGGTGGAGAGCGTGTAAAAATATTTTCGGTTATATTGGAATGGTTGCCGGGAGAGTGCTACACTAACAGTATGTACGATATTGTATTCATAATCCTTTTCTACCTGGCCAGGTATGAAAATGATGACAGAGACTTTTTAATTGAATTTTAGCTGTTTAGGCAGAAAATGAACCAAGAGCAGAATCCTCCAACAGTGCTGGTTGTGGATGACAGTGCAACCATGCGAACCATTATACGCCGTGAGCTGAATGCAGAAGGCTATGAAACAATTCTCTTTCAGGATGGTCTGGAGGCCGTGAGTTCCCTCGCCTGGATGGAGAGCCCGCCAGATTTGATTACACTGGATATTGATATGCCTCGAATGGATGGCTTCACATGCTGTGAGTTGTTACGACAGCAGGAAGCCAAGGGACTTTTTGGTAAAGAGGCGTCTCCTGTGCCGGTGCTTTTTGTTTCTGCAAACGATACCATGGAAAATAGACGCCGGGGATTCCAGCTAGGCAGCCTGGAGTTTATTTCCAAGCCATTTAAAAGAGGTGATATCGCAAAGGCGGTCAATCGGTTGCTCAAGCCAGAAAAGGAATATGAAGGCATGGGAGTGCTACTTGTTGACGACGATCCTTTGGTCAGGCAACTGGTATCAAATTCGCTGAAGTGCATTGGGGTTACCATTTTTGAAGCATGTGACGGTCAGGAAGGATATGACCTGTTTCTTGCAAATTATAAGCATATCGATCTGGTGATTTTTGACATATGTATGCCAAGGATGAATGGCGATGAGTTCTTGTATTTGCTCCGGCAGTTACCCCAGGCAGAAAATTTGCAAACATTGTTTTTCAGTGGAAACGCCAATACTGATATGATTCTCACAATGTTTCGAATGGGTGTTAGAGATTACCTGGTAAAACCCTTTATTGCTGAAGAGTTGCTTGCGCGAGTAAGGAACCAACTGGATCTGCGCAATTATATTAACCAGCTTGAAAAGGTAAACCAGAACCTTTACGAACTTGCAGTAAGAGATAGCCTGACAGGGCTCTACAACAAGCGCTATTTCAATGAAAACACCCAGGCAATGGTTGCCCGGCACACGCGCAATGGGCAGATACTGAGTTGTCTTTTTTTTGATATCGATTTTTTTAAAAAGGTCAACGATTCCTGTGGCCATGCTTTTGGTGATTATGTACTGAAAACCATAGGGGAACTCTTGTTGAAAAACACTCGCGCAGGTGATCTGGTAGCACGTTATGGGGGAGAAGAATTTGTCATTGCTTTGCCTGATACCGATCTGCAATCAGCACACGGGAAAGCAGAGCAACTCCGGAAGCTGGTGGAAAGTACCTCTTTTGCCGACCGTGAGCAAACATGGAAGGTGACTATCAGTATCGGTGTTTCCTGTATACCTGTAAACGACGGCAAGGGCGCTAATGTCCAGCTTTTGCTGGAGCAGGCAGACCAGGCCTTGTATCGTGCCAAAGAGGGCGGTCGGAATCAGGTGGTGAGCTTTTAGTTCCCCAAAGGGTGTCTTGGGGATTCTTTTTTTCTCCAGGACGGTATTGTTTCTGAAAAATAGTGTTTGCAATATTAAGTGGGCGGAGGTGCATCTTTTACTGAGTAACAACAGCCAGTCATCTGCCTGTGGCCTCAAGTATCTTGACCAGTAGCTTCTGGACCTGAGGTTCTTGGTAAAAATCAAGTCCTTTGAGGTCGGCTACCTTGGTGCGGAATGATTGTATATCCGGATGCTCTTCCACTATCATCCCTTTTTCCTTTAACACCTGAAGGCGTTCAGCTTCATCTGCCCGGTTAGCCTGCCGCTGATAGACAGCCGCCTGATACATTGCGTTCTGGACGAGTTGCTGTGTCTGAGCAGATTGCTTCTTCCACCAGAGCGTGGAGGCAAGGTCAATGTGGGCGGAATATGTATGATTGGTCGTGGTAAGGTATTTCTGCACTTCAAAAAAATTGTAAACTTCCATGACCCAGAGCGGATTCTCCTGTCCGTCTATCACCCCTCTTTCAAGATCAGAGTAAATGGGCCAGGGCATTGGAGTCGGCAGGGCTCCCAGGGCTTGCCATGTCGCCTTATGTAGCGGAGCGGATGTTACCCTGATTTTCAGGCCTTTTACGTCGTCCGCTGTTTTTACGGGCTGGCGGCTGTTGGACAGGCTGCGAAAACCATTTTCAGAAAAAGCCAACCCCTTAAACCCGAGGGGATCGAGGGCGTTGAAGATTTCTTTTCCCAGGGGGCCGTCAAGAATTTCGTCGGCTTGCTGTGGACTTTCAAACAGAAAAGGATAATTGATGACCCGTACGATGGGGGTAAAACTTTCAAGGGATTTGAGCGTCACAACGGCCAGTTGGATCGTTCCTTTTTGGAGTTGCTGCAATATTTTGGTCTCATCGCCTATTGAGGCTGAATGCGAGATTTTTACCGTAAGTTGTCCATCGGAGCTATCTTCTAAGATTTTTTTGAATCTTTCTGCTGCAATATTTTGGGCTGCCCCAGGTGCTGTTACCACTCCCAAATGTAATTGCCGGGCAGCTCCCTGGGAAGGGGGGGGGACTAGAAAGAAACAGAGAAACAACCAGATGAGTTTTTGCATAACATAGCCCTGTTTTGGTTACGGTTTTACATGTAAATGATTATATGGGATATGCCCCCAAGATTCTAATAAGACCTCTGTTTTTCTGCAAATATCAAAAAAAAATTTGTGCCGGGAAAGAGGGGGAAATTGTACTGTCGGGATTGCCGTGCTATGTTTCTTGAGTTCCAACTGTTCGCTTGAATACTGGTGGCTGATTGAGAATTGCATGGTTCAACAGGTTCAGTGTTCTGTTCCGAGGACTTTGGCAATGATCGTCTGTTTAGTTATTGCGTCCGGTTCCGGTGTTTTCCAGCTTATAAACTGATGTATGACACGGGCGAAACTGCCGTTATCCTTTTTACAAAGTTCACAGATGGACTGGGCGTTGTCCTTGTACATGAGTATCTTACTGGCTGGATCGCCGTGTTTATCTACAGCCGCCATCTTTCTGCAGCCACAATTCAGGCGAATTACTGCTACGCCAATGGCATCAGGGCTCCCTTCAATGATAGCTTCAATCATAGCCTGTTCGCCCTGTTCCGGGGTTGATCGTTGTTTTTTCTGTTTCATGAAACCTGCCAATTTTCGTGTCTCGGAAAAAAGAGACCTGTTTAACGTTACATGTATTGTTTTTCCACAGCGCTGTGGATGAATCATGCGTGGATCAGAAGATTAAGTTATTCCTAACTGGGCAGTTGGGTCAATATAAAAGCGTGTTTTTTTTTCAATGATATAAAAAATATCCATTCCAGATTGTTAACTCCTGCGCTCATTGATTTTTATATGGATGCGCTCCGCATATTTTATCTTGACAAAGACATCCCGGTCCTGTAGAGGAAAATCAATTTTGCTTGCTCGTTTTACTTTGCGCAAAAGGATTACCTACCCGCAGAGGTAGTAACATTTTTAATCTATTTTTTTTGGAGGTAGTATCATGTGGGAGATCGTTGTTGATAAAGATAAATGTACTGGTGATGAAGAGTGTGTAGCAGCTTGCCCAGCTCAGGTTTTCGAAATGGTTGACGGAAAAGCCGAGCCTGTAGAAGCTGATGAGTGTCTGGGATGTGAAACCTGTGTAGAGGTTTGTCCTGAAGGTGCTATCACCGTTACAGAAGTGTAAGTTTCGTCGTTTTAGCAGACGAAATTATATAAGCCCACTCCGCTGGAGTGGGCTTATCGTGTTTTAGGGACTTTTTCTGATTTTCTCCAGATCAAGATCCTGTGATCGATTTTTTCATGACAGGGGGCGTGCCACCCTCTGACTGAAATCGCCTGTTGCTATATTTTACGCTTTCTTTCTTGCAAGTTCCGGTTGTTCAGTTGTTTCTCAGAAAAGAGTGAGAAAGCCGGGACAGGTATGTTTAGGGATTACCATGTCGTTGAAACCGGCTGTCAGTAGGTCTGTTCATCTTTTTGCCGCACCGTTTCTCTGGACGGCTGTGGGCTTCATGCTTATATATCGTGGCTGTGGTTGGATACCAGTCCATAGTCGTTTCTATCTACTCACATTAGCAATGCTTGTCGGCACACTCAAATCTGTGCTGATTCTTGATAAAACTGCCCGAAAGTCCATACAGCGAATTGCGGCGTTTCAAGACGGAACCTGTCTTGGTGCCGTGTATTCGTGGAAGAGCTGGTTATTGGTCTTTGGCATGATGCTTACGGGAGTGGTGGTACGCAGGATTGGAGCGGTAGGTTCCTGGACCGGCACCTTATATTGTGCCGTTGGCTGGGCATTGTGTTGTTCAAGTCGTTTGGGTTGGCAAGCCTGGGTGAGGAGTATACGAGGAAATGGAATCGTTAAATAGAGTTGAAATCAGTGCCGAAGCGTTGAGGCATAATTTCAACATATGCAAGAAAATGGCCGGGGAAGCCGGCGTCATGGCCATGGTTAAGGCTGATGCTTACGGTCATGGTATGGTTGATTGTGCCCGGGTACTGGCTGCAGAAGGCGCAGCTGCTTTTGGGGTGGCTGAAGTTGTGGAGGGTGTCGTCTTGCGGAAGGCAGGTCTGACATTGCCTGTTTTTATCTTGGCGGGTATTATTCCGGATACGGTGGAAACGGCATTGCACCATGATTTAACGCCTGTGATTGTTGACGACGAAGCTATTCAAGCACTGGATGCGACTGCAGGCCGACTGCAAAAAAGAGTTGGCGTTCATTTGAAAATGGATGCGGGAATGGGGCGGCAGGGTACTGTACCTGCAGATTTTCGACGTCTTGTTGACAAGGTAAATGCCGCAAAAAATCTTTATCCCGCTGGAATTTTGGCCCATCTGCCCATGGCCGATGCTGCTGATGGCAGGCATTCAGCTATGGTACTTGATGTTTTTAACCGTTGTATTGCATCTGTACGTGATGACTTACCCGCAACATGTTGTTGTCATATAGCTAATTCCGGTGGCTTGTTTACTGTAAAAGATGCGCAGCTGCAAATGGTGCGTCCTGGCATTTCTTTGTATGGGTACTACGCAGATGGCGAATCCGGCCGGGCAAAATATAGTGATGATGAGCTGTTGCAGCCGGTAATGCGTTTTGTAAGTCGTATCTTGCAGGTTCGCGAAGTTGCGAGTAATTCTGGGCTGGGATACGGGCATTTGTTTACCACCACCAGGCCATCCAAAATCGCATTGATACCTGTGGGCTATGAGGACGGATATCTTCGTTGTCTCAGCAATAAGGCGGAGGTGCTTGTGCGAGGACAAAGGGCACCGGTAGTTGGACGTATTTCAATGAACCTCACGATGGTTGACGTAACAGAGATTAAAGATGTATCTGTTGGGGAAGAAGTCGTGCTTCTCGGTAAATCAGGTGATGCTGAGGTTAACGCCGACGAGATTGCATCCTGGATGGAGACTATCAGTTATGAAGTACTCTGTCTTTTTGGAAAGATGAATAATCGATATTTCATCGACGAAAGGCGTCTGTAATCAATATAAATACAGGGAACTTGCCAAGCTTAGTTACTTTCCCTATGGGGGAGTTACAACGAAAAAACGTCATAGCTGTCAGATGACAGAGAGCGCCTGGGGAATTCAATATTCGTGATGTGACATGCAGATTTCCCCAAGTTGTATGCGGGTATTCTTTGATAATGGAAAATCGTACCTTGGGTTTGTTCGATATTTGCCCGGTGCTATGTTTTTTTATGAACACAACCTGTGAAATAGAAAGAGAAAATGATTAAATCAAAAGTTCAAAAGTTTGTTGATGGCTGTGTAGAGGCTGGGATTGCCCAAGGGTTGTGGAGTGAAAAACTTCGAGGAAAATACAGCGTAGAAATTCCAAAGCATAAAGGACAAGGTGATTTCTCCACAAATTTCGCCATGGTAGCCGCTGGTATAGAAAAGCGTAATCCCAGGGAGCTGGCCACTCAGTTTATTGAATGTGCCGGTTCAGAAGGCGATCTGGTTGAACGTCTGGAAATAGCTGGTCCAGGTTTTGTAAATGTTTTTTTAAACCCTTCTGTCTGGGCAACAGTCATCGAGCCAATATGTACTCAGGACACATCGTTTGGTCCGCCTCCTGTGAATGAAAAGAAAAGGGTACTGGTTGAGTTTGTCAGTGCCAATCCTACGGGGCCGCTTTCCGTAGGCCATGGTCGCAACGCAATACTCGGTGACGCCATTGCTCGTCTGCTTGAAAGCGTTGGGCATGATGTGCACCGGGAGTATTATTTTAATGATGCCGGGCGTCAAATGCGTGTCTTGGGACAGTCGACCAAAGCCAGATACTGCGAACTTCTGGGAAAACCTGCAGATTTTCCTGAAGACGGTTACCAGGGAGAATATATATATGATATTGCCCGCTCCATGGTCGAAGAATCAGGGGATGCTTTGTGTGATGGAGAGTTGGACGTATTCAAGAAGAAAGCACAGGAAGCAATCTTTGCAGACATTGATGCAACTCTGAAGCGTATAGATATCCGTTTTGACAGTTATTTTAATGAGCATACACTTTACGAGACAGGTCAGATAGAGGATGTGGTCAAGTGCCTGCGCAGCCAGGGGCTGGTGTATGAAAAAGATGACGCCACCTGGTTCAAGACTTCAGAGTTGGGTCTGGAACAGGACCGGGTAATCATCAAAAGTAGTGGAGAGCCAACGTATCGTCTGCCGGATATTGCCTATCACCGCGAGAAGTTTCGTAGAGATTTTTCATGGATGATCAACGTATTCGGATCTGATCATATTGCCACCGTACCCGATGTGCTTGCCGGTGTTCGTGCCCTGGGGTACGATGATTCTCTGATAACCGTTGTTCTGTACCAGTTTGTAACCCTGCTTCGCGATGGAAAGCAGGTAAAGATGTCTACACGCAAGGCCACCTTTGTTACAGTGGATGAGCTTGTTGATGAGGTCGGCGGAGATGCTCTTCGCTTTTTCTTCCTGATGCGCAAACCTGACAGCCAGTTGGAGTTCGACCTTGATTTGGCAAAAAAACAAAATCAGGAGAACCCGGTGTATTATGTGCAATATGCACACGCCAGGCTGTGCAGTATCGGCAGAGAAGCAATGGAGCAGAAGATCGAGCACAAGGATGCAGACCTCTCTTTGTTAACAGAACCGGAAGAGTATGCACTTTTGAAAATTATGGCTGACTATCCGCAACTGGTCAGTGGAGCAGCTGAAGACCTTGCTCCCCACAGAATTATTTTTTACCTGATGGAGCTTGCAGGGCAATTCCATAGTTTTTACAATAAACACAAAGTGTTGGGTGATGATGCTGAGCTTTGTCGGGCACGTTTGAGTCTTTGCGCTGCCGTGAAGGTGGTAATCAGAAATGGCTTGAACCTGCTTGGAATCCAGGCACCGGAACGGATGTAGCCACAATGGCTGCCCGCAAAACACAACCAGCAAAGAAGAAAACCACAAAAAACAGCGGGAAACCGTTTTCTTTTCAGCTTGGCTGGTCAGGTCTTGCCGGAGTGGTTGTTGTAACGCTTTGTCTTTTTCTCTGGATGTTTTTTCTCGGTGTCTGGGCGGGGCAAACCATTTTGTTTCCCTCATCAGGGGTAAAAAAAGTCACTTCTGTACAATCGGTTCGAGACAGTGTTTCATCCACAAATGTTGGTACAGTGAAACCCCGTGACAGAAAACGTCCTGTAAAGTCGGACCATGAATAAATAGGGCGTACGACTGTGGTCGTATTCCATGGAATGAAAGTGTAACTTCGCCAAAGCGGAGTAGAACCTGATTGTGCTTGCAGAATGAGAGGTCGACAAGGTAGGATTCGTCCCGCTCGCACGAGTGATGTGCGGGAGATTCACTCTTTATTACAAGCCTTTGCTGTACAAGGCTTGATGTTGTCCCGGTCTGTCAGCTCGTTATATGATAACCTGCGGGATTGTATCGTATGCGTAAAAGATGAACTGATCAAGGGTATCTGTGCGTTGCACATCTGTTGGGACGATCTTGCAGAAGTTCGTTCCCTGGCTGTAATAGGTGAAAAACAGGGCAGTGGAATCGGCAGAGAGTTGGTTCAGTCGTGCCTCATTGAGGCAGAAAGCATTGAAATATCATAAGTTTTTGTTTTTACGTATCGGGCTGGATTTTTTAGAAAATTGGGCTTTAATGATATAGACAAACAGGAACTTCCCCATAAAATCTGGAGTGATTGCATTCATTGTTCCAAGTTCCCTGACTGTGACGAAGATGCGCTCATTCGAACAATATCATTAAAATCGTAAGATCGTTTTCATCAGAATATATACAGGCTATACCTTTTCAATGCTCAGCCCATGTCCGGGGCCTGGGGCTGCGAAAGTTTTTTCGGCTTTTTCTGTGTGATCACGATGATATATTGAGGTACAGGGCTTCATATCTGGAGAGAAAATATGCTTGGCAAAGCGCTCACAAAGGTGTTTGGCAGTAAAAATGATAGAATTGTAAAACAGTTGCGTCAAACGGTGCAAAAAATCACCGACCTTGAACCTTCAGTGGAAGGATTGAGTGACGCAGAACTTGCCGCAAAAACGGTTGAGTTTCGAAATAGGGTTGATAAGGGCGAAAGTCTGGATCAACTGTTGCCCGAAGCTTTTGCAGTGGTACGTGAGGCTGGTAAAAGGGTTCTGGGCGAACGCCATTACGATGTTCAGCTGGTAGGCGGGATGGTTCTCCATGGCGGCAACATTGCAGAAATGAAAACAGGTGAGGGGAAAACCCTGACGTCGACAGCTCCTGTTTATCTCAATGCCCTTAGTGGAAAAGGCGTACATGTCGTAACCGTAAACGACTATCTGGCAAAGCGAGATGTCGAATGGATGGGCCAGTTGTATCGTTTTCTCGGATTGACCACGGGATGTATTCTGCACGATATGAACGATGCAGAGCGCAAAGAAGCCTATGATGCCGATGTAACTTATGGAACCAACAATGAGTTCGGCTTTGATTATCTCAGGGATAACATGAAGTTTGACCTGAAAGATTACTGTCAGCGAAAATTCAATTACGCCATAGTTGACGAGGTCGATTCGATTCTTATTGATGAAGCCAGAACACCGCTTATCATTTCAGGACCAGCAGAGCAGACAACGGAGTTGTATCAGCATGTCGACTCCATTATGCATAATTTTCAGATAGAAGAGCACTACACCAAAGATGAAAAAGCCAGGCAGGTGATGCTTACAGACGAAGGTGTGTTGCTCGGTGAGGAGTTGCTCGGTGTTGAGAATCTGTACGATCCTAGAAACATTAATCAGCTACATCATGTCAATCAGGCATTGAAAGCGCATTTCCTCTTTCAACGGGATGTTGACTACATCGTTAAAAATGGCAAGGTGGTCATAGTTGATGAGTTTACCGGCAGAACCATGGAGGGGCGGCGTTATTCTGATGGCCTGCATCAGGCCCTGGAAGCCAAGGAAGGGGTTCAAATCGAAAAGGAAAATCAGACACTGGCTTCCATCACCTTTCAAAATTATTTTCGGATGTATGATAAACTCGCCGGTATGACAGGTACCGCCGATACCGAGGCCATGGAGTTCAAGAAAATCTACGATCTTGACGTCGTGGTGATACCAACCCACAGGCCTATGGTCCGCAAGGATTACGCGGATGTTATCTATAAAAATCATAATGCGAAATATCGTAATATTGTCAAGGAAATACGGGAACTCCACGAGAAGGGCCAGCCAATCCTTGTGGGAACAATTTCCATTGATGTGTCGGAAAAAATATCTCGGATGCTTGATAAAGAAAAAATTCCCCACGAAGTGCTGAATGCCAAACATCATGAGCGTGAAGCCGAGATTATTGCCGATGCGGGCCAGCAAGGCAAAGTAACCATTGCAACCAATATGGCAGGCCGCGGTACTGATATCAAGCTGGGTGAGGGCGTTCGCGAACTTGGGGGCCTGCATATCCTTGGTACCAGCCGGCATGAGAGCAGGCGTATTGACAATCAGTTGCGCGGACGTTCAGGCCGCCAGGGTGATCCCGGGAGTTCCCGTTTCTTTCTTTCCCTGGAAGATGATCTCCTGCGTATTTTCGGCTCAGACCGCCTTAGTTCTATCATGGATAAACTTGGGATGGAGGAAGATGAACCCATAGAACATTCCATGGTTTCCAAAGCCATCGAAAATGCCCAGCGTAAAGTTGAAGGGCATAACTTTGATATTCGAAAGCATCTGCTTGAGTATGATGATGTAATGAACAAACAGCGTGAGGTTATTTATAAACAACGCCGGGAAGTTCTGGAGCAGGATGATGTTTTCGATATTGTCGATGATATGATCATCGATCTTGTTGAAGGGCTGACCGGACGTTTTGCAGAGGAGAAAACTCCATCGGAAGAATGGGACTGGCAGGGGCTTGAGAATGCTGTTGAAGAAACTTTCTTCATCAAGCTTGACTGGACAGAAGAGGAACGTAAAGGACTAGATACCGAAAAATTCCAGGAAAAACTGCGTTCAGATGTGGATACCTGGTATGAACGCCAGAGAGAAACAAATGGTAAGGAGCAGATGCGCCAGCTGGAGCGCATGATTCTCCTTCAGGTTGTTGATAGTCTGTGGAAAGAGCATCTCCTCCACATGGATCATTTGAAAGAGGGTATCGGTTTGCGCGGATATGGGCAGAAAAATCCTTTGAATGAATACAAACGAGAAGGGTTTGAGATGTTCATGTCCATGATTGAGTCTGTAAAACAGCAGACCGTGGGCACGCTCATGCGCGTTAAAATCATCCAGAATGATGAAATTGAACAGATGGAAGAAGAGCGTCGCCGTCAACGTGAGCTGGAACTCCAGCAGGCCAAGCTTGCTGCAGCCAAACCCGTAGAAGACGCAGGATCACCGCAGAGACGGAACGAGCCCAAGGTTGGAAGAAACGCTCCCTGCCCCTGCGGTTCGGGCAAAAAATACAAGAAATGCTGTGGTACTTTGGCATAAAGCCCAGTACAGGCGATCATGGGTTTCCATGGTCGCCTGTTTTTCACTTCACATCAAAAACTGCGTGTAAAGCTGCATTCTTATTTTGTTTATATACACTTAGAAAAGTATCCCAACTGTTACCATGCATGTAGTAGGCTGTTGAAGCGGCCTTTTTAGTAATGATAGCATTGCGGTACGGCTGGAGATGGTTTTTGTTCAGCAACTCCATTATGTTCTCCATTCCCAACTTTTTGCGAAGTACGGAAGGAATATAGGCTTCTAGTATAGCCCTTGTAAGAGGTACGTCATTACATATTTCCTGAATATCTTTCTCCAGAAGATCTTGTAGAGCAAATATTTTTTCACTGCTTAGTTCTGAAAGTTCAGACAAGGGTACTGAGGAATCTGCTTTATGCAGGTCAAGCAGGAGACTGGTTTCCATGGCTGCATATTTTTTTACCTGAAGCAGCACATTACGGATCAACATCCAGCGCGTGTTTGTATCGTGGAGCAGCTGGCTTTCATAGGTATCGCCAAGCAGGAAAGCTGGCAACACCTCTGCTATGGAAGAACTGAAAACCCCGCCTTTGTTGGCTGTGGAGTCTTTTATCTGTTTTATATCTGTTGCACTGGCAATATAACGTCTTGAAGAGTCATCAAAAAAGACGTTGGCGCCTTCTACGATAAATTGTAATTCTTTGAATACACTCAGGAAATTTTTCACGTTTGCATTGTTGATAGTATCTTTCAGACCACCGCAGGGAATAAACGCCCTGATATTTGCCTGTTGAATGTATTTCCTGTTGGTCGGATCGTACAGAAATGTCTTGTGAAAAATTGCTCCGTCCTCAACCATCGTGCCATCTGGAAGCGGTATATTCTGCCCGTTTCTCGGGACCAAGAATCCTGCCTCGCTGAGTTTTTCTCTGGGAAAGGCCAGGGTGTTTGAGCGAGGTGATGAATTGCGCGAGAATGCTATTTTTCTTAATGCTTCTTTATCCAGACCAAGGGGATCAAAGAGCACCGATCCACCGTCGATAATCAGACAGATGTTACCTTTATAGCACTGTATCTGGTTTGCACCCAGATCACCGTCAGGACCTCCGGTAATCATCAGGTTGAGGTTCTCCTCCTCTTCACCATGGCTTGCGATCAATGTACGAAACGAGCTCATAATGGAACATGTGGTCATCCCCGACAATTCGATATCGTTACCAATCTCCGCATGGATACTTTGCATGTCATTCGTGATGACAATACTTTTGCCGTCTATCTGCAACTCAACCCCTTGCCGTCCTCGGTCAAAAAGACCAAACAGCCGGCCATCGCTAAGAATACCGTAGGTATCATGGGGGATGCCGAAACTTTTGCCTGTTGTCAGCGTTCGCCAGTGAGGGTAGCCCTTATCACGGGCATGAAAGGCCACGTCGTCCATAAGGAGTGCAGTGCCTTCATCCGGGCCAAAGAATACCATTTCCTGTTGCCCCAGATAATCAATAACAGCATCATGAGGAATAACCAGGTCCATTATACCTTCGGTATAGTCATTGAGTGCTTCCCTGCTTTTTTCTGCATACTGGGGAAGAGGCAGTACCACTCCCTTGGAGCCGCTCTCGCAGATATCTTTATGTTTCATGCGTTGGGCCATTGGCCCCAATGCGTAATTCAGCAGCAAGGCGTTGTCCAGCTCTTCATCGTAATTGGAATGGGAAACACGGATCAGACGCAACCCACCTCTGGCGATATCGGCTGCACGAAGATGCGTTCCACTCGCGTAATGACCATTGACATAAAAAACGCCGTGGACAACCTGTCGATATACCAGTGGATCCAGAACGCTATTGTCAAACCTGAAGGAAAAAGATCTTTTTTCCAATTTATAAAAGTTGGTTTTCAGGGTGCTGGTTATGATTTTAAACATAAAGGCCATGATTTCATAGCCAACGGGATAATTGAGAAATCTGCGAGTTATGAGTTTCTCGTACTCCAGATGTTTTTCCTCCATTGCCTCAGGCAGTATGTTGTCCTTTTTCAGAGGGGAAAATTTTTGTTCAAAGCAGGAGTAGAGGAATTTTATGAGATCCGGATATCTGCAGAGTGCTTCCCTGATTATCGGTGTTCCATAGGTACTTCTGTTTGCTCCCTGCACTCTCCGTGCAAAAGCTTCCCGTTGGTCTTTGCTTGTTAAATTGGCGAGTATCTCTTGATCCGTACTATTTTCGGTTTCTTTGAAAATAAAAAGATGGGTAAAATCCACACAGTTGCCTGCAAAAAGCATTTCATGGAATGTCACCTTGTCCTGTAGAAAAAGATGTTGTACAGGATCGACAGAGTAGGAAAGAAAATCACGTAAATCAGCTGTGATTGACATTTTCTGTTCATGGTTCAATTCCCCTTCCACATACAACGTACATATTGAGGCTGGTACGGTATCCTGTGTTTTTACTGGTTCCCAGTATGCCCTTGTGAGAAGCAGGCCGTGACTTGAAAGAAGTTTTCGCAGTACAGGGAGCTGGGGAGAAGCAAAGTCCGAATAGAACATGAACCTTGTTTCCTCGCTTTCCTGCAAGGTGTTAATCCCTATGACAGGAATGGTTGATTGGTCTGAATCTAAAAGAAATTTATGGTACCGTTTTTTCGTAACTTCTGGTATGGGTGAATAGCCTGCTACGGAAAAAAGGAAGGGCGAATCTGTAAAAGCATCATCGGGAAAGTCAGAAATGCGTTCAGGTTTGATTATATACGTATGGTATTTCCCACTGCTGTAGTATTCCCTTCGGCGGCCACAGAGTAAATCTTCCAGCATCTCCTCCATATTTTGCCGGCTTTCTTCGGTGGCTATCCAGATCTGCTGACTTTTTGGCGAGGACTCCTCTTCGAAATGAACCTGGGCAACATTGCCATTAAGCCGCACTTCACCCTCAATAACTTTTAACGACGAGGCAATGGCTGTAAGCAGGTTGCTCAAAGTTATCTTACTGATGTTTTCAAAAAAATAGCGGGGAAGCCTTAAATCTTCAAGAAGAATTCCTGCAGCCATATTGATGCAGTGAGCTGTGTAAAGTCCTTCCGACGACAAATCTACGACCACGCTGTAGAGTTTCTTGGGGTCAAGGCCAAGATTTTCTGCATCGGAGATAATGGTACTGCCTTGAGAAATACAATTTTTATACACTGGTACACACTGCATACTATCCTCCCTGGCATTCGGCTGGACAAGCGCTGTCCTTGGTTCTGGTAATATCCATGAAGACAGTCCTCTATCCATTCGTATCATTGTTATGAGGTTGAAAGAGGATAGAATCCCAGGTTCATGGTTCATTGTGCAGAAAAACAAAATAACATCATGATGTTACTTGTTATGTATGACGTCAGGTTGTTTTGGGCAAATTCAACCGTCTTTCCTTCGCTTAAAAGCAAGAATGATGCCCATTGTCTTTGTTGATAATTTATTGAAAATACACACTTTTTTTGTTTCTGGATGGGGTGAGGAGAATTACTGTAGGTGGAAAAATTTCAATTATGAAAAAATCCTAGCCAGCATGTTGAAAAAACGTTACAAATATTTTTTTCAAATTTGAAATGTATTTATTGCGGTTTTTTACTAAGTTTTACTTCTTATTTTTCATTTATGAAAAACAGTGAAAGCTGAGCGAGAACGAGTCAATCCAAAAAAGACGTTGGAAAGGAGGGCGGGTGGAAAACAACGTTTATAAAGAGATTGTTGAGCATATAAGTAGCGGCATTTTGCTGGTTAACAGACATGGTGTTGTCACTCTAGCCAATAGGAGAGCACTGGAGTTGTTCGGTTCTGCATTCGGCAGTCTTGTTGGCACGGAGATTATGCTGCTGTTTCCTGTTTGTGGCGAAGAAATCGTCAATTCTCTTCATCTGGAGCGTTCTGCATTTGGGTTACTGGAGACCAAAGTAGCCGGGGGTCTTCTTGTTCACGTCAGCCCTGTTAATGTAGGTAATGGGGAAACAGGGAAGAGTATCATACAAATTGAGCAGAGTGGTCGCGTAGAGCATGCTGCAAAGAAATTACGTTCAATTCAAAATATGTATTCACAGATGCAGGCCATTTTTGATAATGCATCTGACGGGATATGGGTCTGCGATGCAGCGGGAAAGATACTTGCGATTAATAAAGAATCGGAAAAGTTGAATAATATCAGGGCAAAGGATTTCATCGGCAAGCATGTATCAATAATAAGAAAAGACCATATTGTTGATATTAATATAACCCCAGAGGTGATTCGCACCAGAAAGCAGACCAGCATGATGCAGTATGTACGTTCAACGGGCAGATATATTATAGCTACAGGAAACCCTGTATTTGATGATCAGGGGAACATGGTTCTGGTAGTGGTCAATGAGCGTGATGTGACCAGGATTAACCGGCTGCAGAAAGAGTTGGAGGAAAGCAGGCGTGAAGCGGAAAAAGCTAAAAAAGCTCTAGCTTCCCAGTATCTCACGGAACTTGAACAGCAGAATATAGTCGCTGAGAATAAAGAAATGCGGCAAATTTTTAAGGTAGCCCTGAAACTCTCCAAGATTGATGCTTCCAGCATATTGATTCTTGGTGAATCTGGCACAGGAAAGGGGGTGATGAGCAGGTTTATCCATAACAACAGTACCAGAGCTGGAAAACCATATATTCATATAAACTGTGCTGCATTGCCTGAAAGCTTGCTCGAAGCTGAATTGTTCGGGTATGAGCAGGGTGCATTTACCGGAGCAAAAGAACAGGGAAAAGCCGGTCTTTTTGAGCTTGCTCATCAAGGAACCTTGTTCCTGGATGAGATAGGTGAGATGCCGCTCATGTTGCAGGCAAAGCTGCTTACCTATCTTGATACATTTGAGATTATGCGCCTTGGAGGGACTGCGACCAGAAAAATAGACTGTCAGCTTATTGCTGCCACTAACCTTGACCTTATGAAACAGGTAGCAGACAGATTATTCAGGCAGGATTTGTTTCACAGGCTGAGTACTTTTACCATCAAAATTCCACCATTACGGGAAAGGCCAGAAGATATTTTTGAGCTTACCACCCTGTTCTTGACTGAATATAATCAGAAATACAATACTGATAAGGTTGTGAGAAAAACAGGGATGCAACTCCTTCAGGAATATACTTATCCCGGTAATACCAGGGAGTTGCAGAATATTTTAAAGGAAGCTGTGGTTCTTTGTGAGCAAGGGGAAATCGATCAGTATCTGGCTTCAAAATTAGCGTCTACAGTACGTTCACAAACAACATCCCTCCAAGTGAAACCGTGTGAATTTCCCATTGATTTTTCGGCTGAAATAGAGCGTTATGAAAGAAATATGCTGGAACATTGTACCCAGCGATGCACTACCCTGCGGGAGGCGTCACTGGCCACTGGCTTAAGCCAGGCAACCATATTTCGTAAACTGAAAAGGTATGGTTTGAGTTTGAAGTTCAAAAAGAGGGGGCCACATGTTTTATAAAAAGTCTTTCCTGTTTCAGTATATCCGATGGTATCATTGAATAATGTATCAAGTTGTAAAAAGGACTATTTCCTGTCAGATATTTGATGGCTTCCCTCTGGGAAGTTACCATGAAAGCCTGGTGACACAAGATGTACCGGGCAGCTGATTTCAGGACAGGCGATTCCTTACTTGCACTTACTTCATAACTGTAGGCGATGCTGAAAAACATAAAGGGCGTGGAAAATAATAATTATCCAAAAATTGCGAAGGATATCGGCTTATTCTCATGACCGTTTCAATAATTCCATATTGGCCGTATTGATTCGTTGAAAGAGTTATATCAATGAGCTGAGAAACCCGTAAGATTGGATAATGTATTTTTTCCGTCGTCCTAAATCCCTGGATGAGGAACGGAGGACGAGATGCAGATCACAGAAGTTACTGGTATTGGCCCCCATACAGCGCAAATACTTGCACAATACGGGTACGACAACGTGGAAACGCTTGCTGCTGCAAGTGTTGAATTGCTCTCTGCCGTTCCTGGATTCGGGGCAGCGAGGGCTGAACTGATCATAGCTGCTGCACAAAAGCTTCTTTCAGAAAACTCTGATGAAGAACATGTTGCTGGAAAGCAGAAGACTGGTTGTGACAAAAGTCGTCAGGCTGATGTGGGATATCAGGAACAGGACCTCACTGGTTCTGAGAGTGTGGGGCCCCAAAAAAAGAAGAAACTGAAAAAGAAAACCTCTTCCTCTGAGAAATCAAAGAAAGAGAAGAAAAGCGAGGGGAAAAAACAAAAGGAGAAAAAAGAGAAGAAGAAAAAATCAGACAGATCCAAAAAAAACAAAAAGAAAAAATCCAAAGGGAAAAGCTAGGAGTCTGTCGGCGAACTGCTATTTCTTCTCAGATTAAGGCATATTCAGGAAATCAAGCACAGTCATGTTTCCCATACCCAGAGAGGGTTATCCCCTTAAACTTTCAGGGTTGAAAAGGTTTTTTTCCATGTGTTTGATTTCATCAATACCTGAGATGACAATTTGCGGATCAGGTTCTAAATCCTGGGACGGGATTTTATCCTCGTAATCAAGGGATGAAAGTATGACTTTCATACAGTTGATTCGTGCATTCTTTTTCACATCTGAACGGATGATCGTCCATGGCGTGAGTGTGCGGTTGGACTCATTGAGCATCTGAAATTTTTTCACTGTATATTCATCCCACAGTTTCTGTGCCAGATTATCCACCGGGGAGAGTTTGTACTGTTTGAGGATATCTGTTTTTCTTGCATCGAAGCGTTTCGCTTGCTCATCTTTTGAGACGGAAAAATAAAATTTAAAAAGTTTTATACCATCTTTGACGAGCATTTCTTCAAAGAGCGGCACATCTTTCAGAAACCTTTTGTGCTGTTCGTCCGTGCAGAATCCCATAACCGGTTCCACCATGGCCCTGTTGTACCAGCTGCGATCAAACAGGACCAGTTCCCCGCCTGCTGGCAGTTGTGTGACATAGCGTTGAAAATACCACTGGGTCACTTCCTTGTCACTTGGTGCAGCAAGGGCAACTACGCGTGCGTTTCTGGGATTGAGAAAGGCGGTTATGCGTTTAATAGTACCGCCTTTTCCGGCAGCGTCACGGCCTTCAAAAATAACCAGGACCCGCATGGCTTGATTCTTGATATGCCGCTGCAGCTTCATGAGTTCTACCTGCATTTTCCGCAGTTCTTCTTCGTATGCAAGGTGTGCTTTTTTTATCCAGACCGGCACCCGTTTATCACTCTCCTCGGCGTCCATATTTCTGAGGGCTGTACCTTCAGCTAGCTTGATATCGTTTGCCGTGCAGTCATTTTTCTTTTTCTTCTTTTCTCCCATACCGCGACCATAGGTTAAGTTGCAAAGTGAGGGTGATACTTGCCTGTTTGAGGTTGCATACCGTTTTAGAGTCGCGGAAAATGCCAACTATCCAAAATTGGCGAAAGATATCAGATAATGTGCTTCTTCTTCGACCCTGTTTCATTGTACAGGATTTTTTGCCATTAAAACAAGGATGTAGCGATTCTTTTGTGTTAATCTCGAGATGTTCTGTGAAATGTCTATGAAATCAGTTATATACCTGTGTGAAGAAAATGATATCGTAAATATTGCTGAGGAGAATCACATGACAACAGCACAACAGGAGTTGGCAAGCTTTGTGGAAAATTGGGAGGAGAGCGCAGAGGGAAACAAAAAGGCCTTTGAACGCTTGTATACATACATGCAGACCCTGGAAAAGGCCGCGCTGACATTTTTTCCGAGACCGGGGGTAACCTACTCTTTGCGTGGAGTGCTGGAAAACGACCCAGATAATACCCTGTTTGTAATGGTGGACGTCATTGAGGATTCTCCCCGGTGGCTTTCTGTGTGTTTTTATGGTGCCATGATTCATGATGCCGAAGAGAAAGGTGCATTTGTTCCCGGCGGATTACTCGGCCAAGATGCGGTCTGTTTCGACCTTGAAGAGTATAATGAGAAGGAACTGACCTATGTGGAGCAGCGAATTGCCGAAGCATATGCCGCTCGGTGCAAAGGGGTATGAAGTCAGTTTAATTTTTTACCCTGTTTAAACATTATTCCATATATTTCAGGAAGTTTCATTCGTGACAGTTCGTTAACCACTTCCTCGGTGTTGTAATGGCAACGGAAATGCTGCACCTGGATCTTTTGCCTGGCTTGTTCATCAATGGTCAGTACAGCATAGGAAGCTGCCGGGTTGCCGTCAAACATCCTGCCCACTGAGCCGGGGTTTATGAAATGAATCCCGGAAATAATTTTATGATATGGTGTATGGGAGTGACCGGTAACAATGATATCGTATTTGCAGGTTGAGGCTATCTCCTGAAATCGTTTTTCCGGGGTATTGTCAAAAAGAAATTCTTCGTGATCTGCAGGACTGCCATGGAACAGGCCCAGGGAATATGATCCCAGCTTCAGTACCTGCTTTTTTTTAAGGTGCAGCAGATAGGCTGAGTTTTCAGATGTCAGGCTTTCTGCAGTAGAGGTGTACATGATCCTTTTTTCTTTTTTTCCAGGCTTTTTAAATGTTTGACCTTTGAGTAACCTGATGATTTTATCATCGGTGTTGCCACGAATGGAAATGGCCTGATATGTTCTGAGCCAGTCCAGAGTCTGATTTGGGTATGGTGCATAGACCGTACAATCACCGGTGTTGCAGATATGGGCGAACTGTTCTGGTGGATGCTGGGTGCAGATAGCTTGAAGAGCAGGGAAATTACCGTGAATATCGCTGATGAGAAGAATCGAAGGCATGGATATGGTTCCTGTCAGGGCGAGCTATAGTAGGGGGCTTACAAGGAGAGCTGTATTTTCTTTCAGGCGCTCGAAAAAAGATCGTCTGGTAAGGTCGTCCGGGCTTATACGTCGTGACTGGGTCAGATAGCAGTGCTGGAGTTTACGTACATGCTGGGTAAACTCTTTGTCATATACACAGAGTGTCATTTCAAAGTTCAGCCAGAAGCTGCGCATGTCCAGGTTCACAGATCCGAACAGACAGAAATCCCTGTCCACTGTAATGGTTTTTGCATGCAGGAGGCCACCTGAAAAAGCCATGATGCGTACCCCTGCCTTTATCAAGATGCCCAGTCTGGCGCGACTGGCGTAATGTACCAGCTTGGAATCATTACGTTCCGGAATAATGATGGTTACCCTGACCCCTTTCTGTGCCGCAGAACGGAGAGCCGCAAGTATGGCGTTATCTGGCACAAAATAGGGTGTGGTGAGGAGCAGCTCCGAACGGGCAGCGTAGATGGTTGTCAGTAGCAGGTTGTGCAGGGTATCCTCGGCCAGTCCAGGTCCCGATGGGACCAGTTGGACCAGGGCGTTCCCCGCTGGTGGATTCGGAGTGATTTCCGAAGAGGAAGATATATCTTCCAGATCTTGCTGACTATCCAGAATCCAGTCGTAGATAAATGCGGCTGTGATGATTTCCACCACAGGGCCGCGAATGCGAACCATGGTATCCACCCATTCTCCTATACCATGATCCTGTTTGAAAAATTTAGGGTCAGTCAGGTTGTGGCTGCCGGTGTAGGCAATTGAACCGTCAATTATGGCTATTTTGCGATGATTACGCAGGTCTATGCGAACAAAGAGGGCACGAAAAAGACCGGCAGGGAGTGCTTCCACGATTTCTATACCCGCAAGCTGCATGCGTTTTGCCCTCTGGCTGCGGAGAAAATCGCGACTGCCTATGGAATCGAGAAGTAATCTGCAGGTAACTCCACGCTCCTGTGCCTGTATGAGGGCAATACTCACTTCATCAGCTAATCCGCCTTCCGTGTAAATGTAAAACTCAAGAAAGCAACTTGATTGTGCTTTATTGATATCCTCAATCAGGGCGCTGAAAAAGAGATCGGAGGTCGAGAAAAGTTCCAGGTCGTTATCTGGCATGGTGGGAATCCCAATGGTGGCATTCACCTGACGATCAATAGGAATACATTCCGGGTTGATACCGTTCCAATCGACTTTTACGCGCTGATAGAGGCTTTTGGTCCATTGCTGTACCAATGGCTTTTGGGCCAGCAGCTTGATTGCCCGGCGCTCGCCTATTCTTGTCTCTCCAAACAGCAGGTAGATAATGGCACCGGCAAATGGGAGAAGAAGCACTATAACCAGCCAGGCCAATGATACGCTTGGTGATCGTTTGCGCATTATCACCCGCAGGGACAACCCAATCCGGATGGCTAAATCCATCACAAAGATGGTTGTGGTAAGAACCCAATAAATTTTTTCCATGAAGTATATATAAACGCCATTGTTGATATGGCTGCTGTTTTTCCTCACCGCTCATTCGCTCTTGTTGAGCTGATAACTAGACAGGTATGTTTCAGGGAGAGAAGATGGGGTCAGACTGGCACTGCTCAAACACAGAACACCAAACGTCACAGTCACACATTCATGTAGTATCGGTCAAGAAAAAATGACCGCGTGAACAGATGGTTATTCTTTTCTTTTGCTCGGTATCTGTTAGATTGGCAGTTTGAATACCTTTGATCAGTTATGGCTCAAAGCCAGAGGCTGGGGCTATTTGTTGTTTCCGCATATCTCGGAAAGATACAAAGCTCATTTCTGTTACATTGTTCTGTACATGATTGAGGCACAGGACATCTGCTGTTTTGAACGTATGCATCAAAATATAGCTATTTTGTCTGCGTGTTTTGTTGATGCACACAGGTTCAGGAATACGAATATATGAAGTCCATTGAGGAATACTATGCAGGTAAAAGGGTTTAAGGCATCTGCCGTGAAAGCCGGGGTCCGGTATCCGGACAGATTGGATATTGGCTTGATTTTTTCTGAGGTTCCAGCTGTTACAGCCGGGGCTTTTACAACCAACAAAGTAAAAGCCGCTCCAGTGCTATTGGATATGGAGCGTCTGCGACTGGGTAAGGCCCAGGCAATTCTTGTCAACAGTGGCAACGCAAATGCCTGTAACGGTGAGCAGGGGATGAAAACGGCTGTTGGTTCGGCTGCCCTGGCTGCAGCAGAGCTTGGTGTTGAGGAAGAGCTTGTTCAGGTTGCATCCACCGGTGTCATTGGTGAACAGATGTCTCTGGAGCCGTTTGAACGGAGTATGAAAGAGCTTGTCGAAGGTCTTGGAGAAGATGGTTTTGATCTGTTTTCCCGGGCAATTATGACAACTGACCTGGTGACTAAGACTTCATACAGAACCGTTGATATTAACGGTACTACTGTCTCTCTGCTCGGCGTTGCTAAAGGTTCGGGTATGATCATGCCTGACATGGCCACCATGCTCTGTTTTGTTGTAACCGATGCACAGATAATCTATCCTGTACTACAGGAAATGGTTGTTGGTGGGGTTGATACGACGTTTAACCGTATTACCGTTGATGGTGATACCTCAACCAATGATATGGTTCTGGTTATGGCCAACGGCACTGCGGGAAACGACTGGATCGATGAAGGTAATCCGGAAGGCAGCCGGGCATTTGCTGAGGCGTTGACTGCTGTTTTTCATGACCTGGCGTTGCAGATCGTAGCTGACGGAGAAGGTGCCACAAAGCTTGTTACTGTGCGTGTCACCGGAGCCAGGGATGCTGACAGTGCCATGAGTGCAGCCCAGACCATTGCCAATTCTGCCCTGGTGAAGACGGCTTTTTTTGGAGAAGACGCCAACTGGGGAAGAATTATTGCTGCCCTGGGAAGATCAGAGTGTGTTTTTGATCCGGATAAGGTCACCATGAGTTTTGATGATGTTGTACTGGTGGAAAATGGAATGTGCGTTGGAAAGGAAAGGGAAAAACTTGCCTCTCAGGTGCTGAAGAAGAAAGCGTTCACCCTAACCATTGATCTGCATGACGGTGGTGCTTCGGCAGAGGTCTATACCTGTGATTTTTCTTATGACTATGTGAAAATTAACGCTGATTACCGCAGTTGAACAGGAGGGGGGATGCTGGAAAAGGTTACAGAGGTATGGAATCTTACTGAGGAATACTCCCTGGAGGCCCTGGTAGAAAAGATCGAAGGCACTTTTTCGCTGCAACAGGACGAGGAATATAAAAAGCATGTTACCTGGTATGACACCTATGACTGGCGATTGTATGAACAGGGGTATGTTTGCCTGGCAACCGGCTCTTCCTGGTCACTGTATAGCAGGGATAGTGGCGTCCTTGTCAAACAGGTCAAAGGTGTTCCGCAGAAGAAAGCTGTTTTTGCAAGCGCCTTTGTGGGTACAGACCTGACCACTATTTTTACCAAACTTCTTGAGGTTCGAGCACTTCTCCCCCTGCAGACCGCACAATACACCTTGGTGACCCACAGGGTTTTGAATAAGGATGAAAAAACCGTTGTCCGCTTTATCGTGGAGCAATACGCTTTTGAGGGAACTGAAGAGGTAAGGCAACTGGCCTATCTTATGCCTGTGCGCGGGTACAGGGATGAGTATCAGGCAGTACGCCAGGCCCTGGCGCCTTTTCCCAGCCAGTCTAGCTGTCCTCTGCTCATAGGGTTGGAGGCAGCGGCTGCCACCACCGGACGACATCCCGGAGATTATAGCTCCAAGTTCAATCTGTCGCTTGATCCGGATCAGGTTGCCAGGAGTGCGGTAACATCCATCTACACGCAGCTAGCAGAAACCATGCGGGTAAACGTTCCCGGTGTGATTGCTGATCTTGATTCTGAGTTTCTGCATGATTTACGGGTTGCCATACGCCGGACCCGTTCCGGCCTGACTTTGATAAAAAAGGTGCTTCCGGAAGAGGTGGTGGCCCGGTTTAAAGCTGAATTCAAGAAACTTGGCAGCGTTACCGGACCTGTGCGTGACCTGGACGTCTATCTGCTGAGTGAGGAAAAGTACAGAAAACGGCTCCCTGCCTGTCTGCAGCCAGGATTAACCACCTTTTTTACCACCTTGCAGCAGGAGAGGCAAAGGCAACAGAAATTGCTGGCAAGAGAATTGAAGAGCGGCAGGGTGGAAAGCTTACTGGTAACCTGGGAAAAGCATTTGCAGCAGGAAGATAAGGAACCTGCGCAGTATGCGGACAATCCGATTGTCGATGTTGCCAGGAAGGTTATTTATCGCAGATATAAGCGGGTAATGAAGGACGGTCAGGTTATTACCCCAGGTTGTCCGGATGAAAAGCTGCACGAATTGCGCATTGAAGGAAAGAAGCTTCGCTATGCCATGGAATTTTTCAGGTCGCTTTTCCCTAAAGAGGAAATTGAAACTGCAATTAAGCAGCTTAAAACATTACAGAATAATCTTGGAGATTTTAACGATCTTTCCGTGCAACGGGAAATGCTTCTCCATACCCTGGAGAAACTCAAGCCAGGCTCCAGAAAGAATCAGGAAATGGCTGCAGCATTAGGAGGATTAATGGCCTCACTTGCGCATGAACAGCAAATGGTCCGCACAGGCTTTGAGGAAATATTCAGGGCTTTCAGTCACCCTGACAATGTTGGTTTGTATAATCGTCTGTTCAAGGGGTAGAGGAGGCCTGATATGAGCATAATAGCTGTGTATAATATCAAGGGTGGCGTGGGAAAGACGGCAACTTCAGTGAATCTTTCCTATCTTTCAGCCCGGGATGGCGCTAGAACCCTGCTTTGTGATCTTGATCCGCAAGGATCAGCCTCCTACTATTTTCGTATTCGTTCACCTAAAAAATACAATACCAACAAGTTGTTGAAAGGCGGCAAGCATGTGGAGGACAATATTCGCGGCACCGATTATATAGGGCTGGACCTTCTGCCCGCCGATTTCAGCTACCGTAACATCGATATTGCCCTGGATGACCTCAAAAAAGCTGAGCAGAGACTGGCAAAGGTGTTGCAGCCGCTGCTAGGAGAGTATGATCGTATCTTTCTTGATTGTCCGCCCAACCTGACGCTGCTGGCAGAAAATATCTTTTATGCAGCAGACACCATTCTGGTACCGACCATCCCCACAACATTGTCTGTATTATCTTTGAAACAGCTGTATAAATTTTTAGACAAAATCGGCCAGAAAAAGAAAAAAGCACTGGTTTTTTTCTCCATGGTGGAACGTAGAAAAAAAATGCATTCAGACATCATGGATTCCATGGCCCATAACAAAGGTGTTCTTTCCTCATTCATACCCTATCTGGCTGATGTGGAACGTATGGGGATTTATCGCCAACCTGTGACAGCGGCTCTCCCTGCTTCCCCTGCTGCCGCGGCATATGCCGCTTTATGGCAGGATATTCAGAACCAACTGGAATAGCTATGAAAATTGTTACCCTGTGTCGACATGCCAAATCCAGCTGGAAACATCCAGAACTGAGTGATTTTGACCGTCCTCTTAACAAACGCGGCGAAAGAAATGCCCCTGTTATGGCAGCAAGATTGAAAGAACACTCGGTGCTGCCAGATGTCGTCATATCCAGCCCAGCTGCACGTGCACGGGCAACGGTTCTTGCAATGGCTGAAGCTACAGGGTTTCCCCAAAAGGATATTATCTATGAGCCCAGGGTGTATGCGGCTTCACCTGGAACACTGTTTGCAATCATTCGTGCTCTGGAGGATTCGTATGCGTCCCTGTTATTGGTCGGCCACAATCCCGAGTTCACGGTATTGGCCAACGCGCTTGGTGGACTGCACCTTGCCAATATACCCACCTGTGGTATCGTAAGTTTACGCTTCCCCGTACACAAATGGGAAGAGATTCACAGCGGCACCGGCTCGCTGCAGTTTTTTGATTATCCCAAGAACCCGCAGTATTTGACCTGATTGTATGATAAAAAAAAGAAATCCTTTCGGGCTTTTTCTTGATCGGCTCTCTCCTCCTCAGGGCCTCTTGCTGTTGCTGTTGTCCATTGCTGTTGGTGTGGTGACAGGTCTTGCCGCTGTTTTTTTTATCCATCTGATCAGTCTCATAGAGCGGGGACTCTATGCACTGTTTACCCTGCTTTCTCCCTATATGGGAATATGGACCTATCTGGTGATACCTGTTGCCGGGGCTCTCTTAAGTGGACCCCTTATAGCGTTTTTTGCCAGAGAGGCCAAGGGGCACGGTATCCCGGAAGTGATGCAGGCGCTAGTTCTCAAGGGAGGGCGAATACGCCCCAGGGTTGCCCTTGCAAAAATTGTCGCTTCAGCTCTCTGCATCGGGTCTGGTGGGTCGGCTGGGCGCGAGGGCCCTATTGTCCAGGTTGGTTCTGCTTTTGGTTCGGTAACCGGTCAGCTCCTGCACCTCAGCGACGAACGCATTAAAAATCTTGTTTCATGTGGCGCTGCAGCGGGTATTGCGGCAACTTTTAACGCTCCCATTGCCGGTGTTGCTTTTGCCATTGAAGTGTTGATGAGTGAGTTACAGGTGAGGCTGTTCGGCAATGTCGTCATTGCAGCCGTTTCCGCCTCCATTGTAAGTCAGGTATTTTTAGGCGATAAACCGGCTTTTTTGGTTCCCGCCTACACCATGTCTTCACCAATGGAGATTTTACTTTTTCTTTTTTTAGGGCTTGTGGCAGCCTTGGTGGGGATTTTTTTTATTCGGGTTCTTGATCTTTCCGAACGGGTCTTTGATCAGTGGAAGTTTCCCCTTGCCCTGAAACCTGCAGTAGGTGCCATCTGTCTGGGCCTCCTGGGAATGATGTATGTTTCGTTCAGTGGGACTTCCCTCTCCAGCCTTATGGGGTTTGACGCTCAACAGCTGATAGAGCACAAACCGCATATGTACGGGCCCGGATTTGAATTTATAGAAAAAGCATTGCGTGGTGACACGAGTTTCTTTCTTTTTTTGCTCCTTGTCGTATTGAAACCGCTGGCAACCTCTTTTACATTGGGATCTGGAAATTCAGGTGGTGTTTTTGCCCCTTCGCTTTTTACAGGTGCCGTATTGGGCGGTGCTCTTGGAACAGCCTTTGAAATAGTTTTACCAGGGGGAACAAGCCCACCAGGTGCATATGCTCTGGTCGGAATGGCTGCGGTGTTTGCAGCTTGTGCCCATGCGCCGCTTACCGCCATACTCATAGTCTTTGAAATGAGTAATGATTATTCGCTTATCCTGCCGCTTATGGTGGCATCTGTCACGGCATCCTATGCTTCGCTGTATTTTTATTCCGAGTCCATGTATACAGCCAAGCTGACCCGAAGAGGTATCAGATTTTCCCAGGGAAGAGATCTGGATATCATGCAGGGGGTAATGGTACGTGAAGTTATGAACCATGAGCCTGAGGTGGTGAAAAGCAGTGATCCCCTTGCTTTATTGTATAGAAAATTTCAGGAAACTACCTACCTGGGGTTTCCCGTTGTTGACGATAAGGGAGAACTCTGGGGGATCGTTACCCTGCAGGATCTGGAACGTGTGCTCAGCAGTGGAGAGCAAACTATAAGAGAACTGAAGGTTGAAGATGTGGCTGTGGTCAATCCTCTCACCGTGTATGCAGACGAACCCATCTGGACAGCTATTCAAAAAATGGCGCCTCGGGATCTTGCCAGGCTACCTGTTGTCAGCCGTCGTAACGACCGTGAACTCATTGGTTTGATAAGCAGAAGCAATATATTGCGTGCCTATGATGTTGCCATTGTTCGCAAACAGAGAGGGCAACTGCTTGGCGACAAGATGACTCTTCGTAAAAAGAGTGGTAATACCTTTTTTGAGGTCCGGTTGCAACCAGGCAATGTTGCTGTGGGAATGTCT
Source organism: Desulfogranum japonicum DSM 18378 (assembly GCF_000429945.1). GTDB lineage: Bacteria > Desulfobacterota > Desulfobulbia > Desulfobulbales > Desulfobulbaceae > Desulfogranum > Desulfogranum japonicum. The sequence continues at coordinate 154,610 of NZ_AUCV01000003.1, forward strand.
CTTAAAGAATTACAGTTATCAGAAGGTGCGAATGTGGTTGCCGTTGAACGTAATGGGGTTTCCCATATACCCAGAGGAAACCTGGTGTTCATGGCAGGAGATATTGTAACTCTTTTTGCAGAGAAAAACGCTATGGATGCAGCAATGCAGCAATTGACCAGTGGCAAACGTGCAGAGAGATGAATATGCCGGGACAGAACTCGTTACCTCCCAACTGCCAGGGGTGTGTTCACTTTTACATCACCTATGAGCCTCTGACACCAAGAGGCTGCAGGGCATATGGTTTTAAAAGCAGAGAAATGCCCTCCAAAGTGGTATTTGCAAGTTCAGGCGAGCACTGTAAACTGTATCGGGCTCGTGTAAAAAAAGAGAATCGAGGATAAAGGCGGCAGCGTGATCCCCGAAGTCGATAGTCTATGTTTTAACGGAGTTGAACAAGTATGAATCTTTCCAATTTTGGGAAAAAATTTTCAGGTGATGCGGGAATACTCTCGCTGATGGATGATTTGGGGAATGCTCTTGCCCAGGGTGGCATGATTATGATGGGCGGTGGAAACCCCGGGCATATCCCTGAAGTACAGGAGGCTGTGAAGACACAGCTGCAGGCTATTATAGACGATGAAGACGAGTTGCGTAAACTGGTCGGTATTTATGACCCCCCCAAAGGAAAAGGAGTTTTTCTGGAAGCTTTGGCAGACCTTCTTCATCAGCAATTCGGCTGGAAGGTGGGACCTGAAAATATCTGTCTGACCAATGGCAGTCAGGCTGCCTTTTTCATCCTTTTTAATATGTTGGCCGGTCGTTATCCTGATGGGAGCAGCAAAAAGATCCTGTTGCCCATGGCACCTGAATACATAGGATATGCCGATCTGGGGCTGTGCAGTGATTTTTTTGTTTCAGTCAAACCGCGCATTGAAGAACGCGGCGAACATCGTTTTAAATACCGGGTTGATTTTGACCAGATAGTGGTGGATGATGATATAGGCGCTCTGTGTGTTTCCAGACCGACCAATCCCACCGGTAATGTACTTACAGATGAAGAAATTCAGGGGCTTGTTGAGCTTGCTGAGAAACATGCCATTCCCTTGATAATCGATTCGGCCTATGGCATTCCCTTTCCTGGTATGATTTATACACAAGCCAGCCCTTTCTGGAATGAAAACGTCATTGTTTCCATGAGTCTCTCCAAATTTGGTTTACCGGCTGTTCGAACCGGTATAATTATTGCCAACAAAGAGATCGTGGATGTTTTATCAGGAATAAATTCCGTTGCAAACCTTGCTCCCGGAAGCTTTGGTGCCATGCTCACAGCACCTCTGATGCAATCAGGAGAGATGCTTCGTCTCAGCAATGAGGTTATAAAACCCTATTACCAGGGAAAAATGGAGCGGGTCCTGGATGTGATTGATCAGGCTTTTGCAGGATGTCCGTACAAGGTGCATGTGCCTGAGGGCGCCATGTTTCTCTGGTTTTGGTTCCCTGGCTTGCCTGTTTCCAGCCAGGTATTGTATGAACGACTGAAAGCTCGCAAAGTCGTGGTTGTTTCAGGTCATTATTTTTTTCCCGGCCTGGACGCTGATTGGCCACATATGCAAGAGTGTATACGGGTGAATTATTCCCAGGAAGAGAGCGATGTACACCGGGGAATTCAAATTATTGCTGATGAAGTGAAGAAAATTTACCAGGAAGGTCGGTGATATGACATTCAAGTACATGATGACATTGCTTGTATCAGCATTGTGTTTAACGCTGAGTGTTGCTCCTGTGGCTGGTGGGTGCCTTGAAGGGGATTGCAGAAATGGTCTGGGAAAGTATCGCAGCCCGGATGGTCGTCTGTACGAAGGTGAATTCAAGCATGGATATCTGTGGGGACAGGGGACATTGCATTTTCCCGATAACAGCTGGTATAACGGTGAATTTGTCCAGGGGCGTTATCATGGCCAGGGAGAACTGGCATATAGTGACGGACGTCGTTACGTGGGTACTTTCAAGGACGGTGTCATTAATGGAAGGGGATCTTTGACCGAGCCCAATGGTCAGCAGTATATAGGAGAGTTTTCTCTGGGCAGGTTTAATGGTACAGGTACACTGTTTTACCCGGATGGACGTGAATTTACTGGGGATTTTCGCAATAATGTCGTTCATGGAACAGGCCGGCTAATGTATGCGGATGGTTCGACCTTTGAAGGCTGGTTCAAGGATGGAAAACCCAACGGAGAGGGTGTACGACGATACCTGGATGGAAGCCGATATACCGGAAAGTATGTGGATCAGTACCGGCAAGGCAAAGGCACATTGCAACAGCTTGATGGCACCATTTATGAAGGTGAATTCGACCAAGATCAGTACCATGGTAAGGGAAAACTAACGGCAGTCAATGGGGATATTTATACAGGGGCCTTTGAACATGGTGAGATGACTGGCCAAGGTACGATGCAATGGAAGGACGGAAGAGTGTACACCGGGAGTTTTGTCAAAGGTGTTCCCCAAGGAAAGGGAATGATGGAATATCCCGATAAAAGCCGCTATGAAGGAGATTGGGTCGCAGGAAAGCGTGACGGAAAAGGCATTTTACTATATGCAGACGGCAGTCGGTACGAGGGCGAGTTTGCAAAGGGAATACTCCACGGCAAAGGCTTGTTGAAAAAGAAAGATGGAACTTCTTTTTCAGGGCAATTTAAGCACGGAGCACCTGTTGTTCCTCCTGAAAAAGAACAGGTGGCTTCAGTAAACAACAAAAAACAGCAGAATGTCCATGAAAAACCAGGTGATGATAAAGGGGAACAGGTCGGTGGAATATTGATCACCGGCCGTGTTCCAGAGAACAGTAAGACTGAGAAGGGTGAATATCTCATTGGTGATATCCTCTATAAAGATCCCCAGCAGCATGAACGTTTTACAGGGAGATCATCAGTAACTTTTCACGATAACTCAACCTATGATGGTGATTTCGTTGATGGCCGAATGGAAGGTCAGGGTGAAATACAGTGGAGCAATGGAGATCACTATAAAGGAGCTTTTGAAAAAGGCAAACTTCACGGCAAAGGCAAATATGTGTTTGCTGATGGTCGTGTGTATACCGGGGAGTTTCGGCGAGGGGGGCGTGAAGGGCAGGGGATTTTACAATACCCTGATGGCTCATCGTATAAAGGACATTTTGTAAATAATCAGTTTTCAGGGCATGGAAGCTATGTTTTTCCAGACACAAGCCGATATGAAGGAGATTTTTACAAAGGGTATTTTCAGGGAAGCGGTGAACTCCAATATGCCGATGGGAAACAGTATACCGGCGACTTTGAGAAAGATCTTCCTCACGGGTACGGCACACTTCTTTCTCCTGATGGAAGTGAGTATACAGGAAATTTTAAACATGGTCGTCGCCATGGTTCAGGGCAAATCGTGTTTGCCGATGGCAGAATGATTAAAGGTAAGTTTAAAGATGATAAGTTTGTGGTGCAATAAGGGAATGTTATATCGACCTTTCTTTTCGATATGTACAAGATATGCTCACTGTGAACGGTAACAGGAGAATGCAAATGGTATGGCAATACAGGACTATTGTTTTCGAGTTCGCCAAAGACGGTTTGCTGGGCGATCGTTACATTGACGATGAAGAGATGGAAACAACACTCAACGAGCAGGGCAAGTTTGGCTGGGAACTGGTTGATGTGGTCATGGTCCAGGAAGGGGTGCTTGCCGTCTTGAAGCGACCTCAGGAAACCGGTCTTGAGAGTGCTGCATCAGGGATTGAGGAAACACCTCTGACACAGGCCCCTTTACTGAGTGGAGCTGGAAGTCAGGAGACTGTGTATTCCATACAGGATCTGCAGCAACAGGAGGCCCAGCATATTCGCGAGTTGGAACAACAGCGAAAACATAGCATGGAACAACATGAAAGAGACATGATCGGAGAAATAAAGATCAGTTAGTGTCTTCCATAAAAGGTCTTTTTGAAGTCTGATTTTTCTAGAGTCTGTCCATAACTAATGATTTTTGCTCCAGTTTAGGTAAGAGGAAACTCAGAGGCATGCGATACATTTTACCGCATGCCTCGGAGTTACGGGTTGCGAAAAATAATAATTATCTAAAATTGCGCAGGATATCGGTTTGGTAACGTCGTAGCGTCAATGGTTCCATGCCGGCCGTATTGAGCCATTGACGAGACGCCGAAAAGACCATTTATGGAGAGACATCAGTTAGCCAGAAGTTTATGGAAACGGTGCAAGGAGTTACATGTCCCATGATCAGTTACCTGAAGCTGGAAGGATGGTGGTAGAGAATTGAGTTGGTATATTCTGAAACGGTTGTTACTTATGATTCCAACTTTGTTTGGCGTCATGCTGCTGACTTTTATGGTTACTCAATTTGTTCCAGGTGGGCCTGTAGAGCAAATGGTAGCTCAGATTGAAGGGCTCAAAAACAGCGGTGAAGCCAGCAGCGGGGGAAGCCTGTATCAGGGGAAAAACGGATTGAACCCAGAGCGCATCAAGGCTTTGGAGAAACTCTATGGGTTTGACAAACCGCCTGCTGAACGGTTTCTTTCCATGATGAAACGATATCTGGTATTTGATTTTGGAGAGTCCTATTATCATCACACAAGTGTTGTTCAACTTGTGATTTCTAAACTGCCCGTGTCCATGTCCCTTGGCCTGTGGACTTTTATCTTGGTCTATTCAATCTGTATCCCTTTGGGAATACGCAAAGCCGTTCAGGATGGAACAACCTTTGACATCATTTCCAGTACTATTATTCTTGTCGGTTATGCAATCCCGGGCTTTGTCCTTGGTGTGCTGTTAATCGTGTTGTTCGGCGGAGGAAGCTTTTGGGATATTTTTCCCTTGCGTGGACTCCATTCGGATAATTGGAATGAACTTTCGCTGATCGGAAAAATTCTCGACTACCTGTGGCATATGGTTCTTCCGATCATCTCTTCCACTGTCGGCAGTCTTGCAGTGATGACCTTGTTGACGAAAAATTCGTTTCTGGAGGAGATTCGTAAGCAATATGTCTTGACTGCTAGAGCCAAGGGGCTGTCGGAGAATCAGGTACTGTATAAGCACGTGTTTCGAAATGCTATTATTCCCATCATTACCGGATTCCCTGGTAGTTTTATGACTGCTTTTTTTACCGGCAGCCTGCTCATTGAAACAATTTTCAGCCTGGATGGGATGGGACTGCTTTCCTATAATTCCGTGATTAGTAGAGACTACCCCGTAGTCTTGGGTACGCTGTACTTTTTTACAATCATCGGGTTGCTCTCCAGGCTGTTGTCTGATTTGAGTTATGTTGTAGTGGATCCCAGAATCAGTTTTGATAAGGTTCAGTGATGGGTAAAAAGGAAAGACAGATCAGTAGCCTCAATCAGAGACGCTGGACACTCTTCAAGCAGAGCAAGAGAGGGTATTATTCCCTAATTATTTTTCTCATTCTTTTTGGCTTGAGCCTGTTTGCAGAAGTGCTGAGTAACGACAAACCCCTTCTCATTCGATATGAGGGAAACTGGTATTTTCCCCTGTGGAATACGTATTCAGAAATTACTTTTGGGGGCGATTTTCAGACCGAGACAGATTATCACGATCCCTATATATTACAGCGTCTTAAAACCGGTGAAAACCTGGTAGTTTTCCCCTTGAATCCATTCAGTTACGATACGATCAATCTGGAGCTGAACTGCCCTGTACCGTCACCACCGACAACAACCAATTTACTTGGGACCGATGATCGGGGACGTGATGTCCTGGCGCGATTGATTTATGGCTTTCGTATCAGTGTACTTTTCGGGTTGGCATTAACAACTATTGGTACCATCTTTGGCATTGTTGCCGGTGCCATTCAGGGATATTTTGGCGGGAAAACTGATCTTGTGTTTCAGCGCTTCATAGAGCTCTGGAGTTCTATGCCTGATCTGTATTTGCTCATTATTTTTGCCTCTATTTTTAAGCCAAGTATTGGTCTGCTCTTGATTCTTCTATCACTGTTCGGTTGGATGGGATTGGCTGATTATGTGCGTGCGGAGTTTCTTAAAGGGAGAAACATGGAATATGTACAGGCTGCCAGGGCACTGGGGGTAAAGAATACTACTATCATGCTGCGTCATCTGTTACCCAATGGTTTAACGCCTGTGATTACTTTCCTCCCTTTTCGTTTGTCAGGCGCAGTGCTTGCGTTAACAAGCCTTGATTTCCTTGGGTTAGGGGTGCCGCCATCAACACCGAGCCTTGGCGAACTGTTGAATCAGGGGAAAGGTAACATTGATGCCTGGTGGTTATCCATTAGTACCTTTGTAGTACTTGTGGGTACGCTCGTTCTTCTTATTTTCATTGGCGAGGCGCTCCGTCAGGCATTTGACCCCAGGAAACAATAATATTCTGTAACTGTTCACTAAACCCTATTAGTTTACCACATACCAAACATTGTGTTTGATGGTGTGATGTGAACGATTATAAATCCGGTTTCTGTGTAGAGAGAAGGCGTTATCTTGGTTTTCTGCTGCAGAACTTGACCCTAAAATAAAAAAGGGAAACAGCTTTTGCTGTTTCCCTTTTTTATTTCCGACTCCGTTGGAAGAGCCTGGAGCTGTAAGAAATAGAATTAGTTGGATGTATTTTGCAGTTCAGCGAGTTCTTCCTTAATTAACCGCCTGACCTGGTCTATGTCCAAAGTTGCCGCAACATTTTGTTTTGGGTCCGGTTTGCTCGCCAGGGGCAATATGGTGGGCTGATCCGGAGCCATGGAGGCGACAAATTCCGATTGCCAGCCCACATATTTTCCTACAATCTCAGGGAGCAGGCCATTTTCCACTTTATCACCCTCATATGCCTTTTCATACAGGTAGGTAAAGAGAGAGGCTGTCTGCTCTGTGCGCGGTTTATTTCCAAACTGCAGCTGGGTGAGACCGCTGCTCAGGAGTTGCAGCACAACTTTTTCCACAGGTGTTGTGGTGTGAGCCTGTAGTTCAACCACATGCTTACATGCCTGCTCAACCTTCTCAAGGGATGGATCCTGGAGTATTCCAGGCAAAAGACTGCCAAGCGCAGCCAGACTCATCATGCGATCCTCAAGCGGTTCTGTGGATTCGGCTTCCTCTTGAGGTTCCGCTTCCATTTCTACTGCTGCTGCAACTTGAGGAGCCTGTTCTTTGTCTGCAATGGTTCCTTCAATAGCTCTGGTGAGTTCGTCTATATCTTCAGAAAGAAGTCCATCTTCATCATCCTCTGTAGAGCCAAGAAAAACATCTAAAGATTCTTCATCGATATTCTCAGATGACTCACCCTCCAGCGCAAAGGCAAGCTCTTCAGTTGTGTGGTCGTCTTCGGACTGTTCCAGAAAGGTACTCAACTCATCGGCGAGACTGCCTTCCTCTTCCTCATCCAGAACACTTTCTATATCTGACTCTATATCTGACAGCTCCGCAGTTTCTGTAAGTGAGGCAATTTCTTCCTGTTCATCTTCGAAAACTGGCGCAATTGGTTCCGCGTCCATGCTCACAGGCAGTTCATCTTCCAGTGATAAGGTCAATTCATCGCTGGTTTCATCTTCGCTGTCAGCGTCAAGGAATGAGTCCAATTCGGTAATCAGACTTTCTTCTTCCTCTAGCTCGTCAAGCAGCTCCTCCTCTTCAGAAAGTGCAAACACTTCTTCCATGGTGTCATCGGCAGCAGGGGAGATCTCTTCCAGGGCAACCGGTTCTTCTACCGCTGGTGTGGCTTCTTCTTCAGCTACAGACAGCATGTCTTTGTTTTCTTCTTCGTCGTTGAAAAAGAAATCCAGTTTCTCTTCAATGTCTGGCAGTGGAGAAGAATCCATGGTAGCCAGGGAGCTTTCTTCTGAAAAACCACCTTCTTCATCACTGTCTGCGAGGGCAGGTGAAAAGGCATCTTCGCTTTCAGGTTCAGCAGGTGATTCACTTTCGACAGCTTCGAGTTTTTCCTCTTCGTCGCCAAAAAAGAAGTCAAGTTTGTCTTCTATATCTTGGGAAAGCTCGTCTTTTTCTCCAGCCTCGGCTGGTTGTGCATATTCTTCTTCACTGATATCGACATCTGAGAGGGCTGAAAGGATACCGTCCTCATCTGGAGAGGAGGGCGGGAGTTCTGCTTCCTTCTGTTCAGCGACTGAGGTTTCTGGTTCAATATCACTTACTGATTCTTCAGTATCATTATCTGCGAAAAGTCTATCCAGTTGCTCTGTTAAATCGGTCTGTGTAGGAACATCCAGCGGCTCAAAGTCTTCACTGAACCCATGGCTATCATCAATTGCTTCAGAAAGTGCCGGCGCAAACCCTCGCCGGCCACTGACTTCTGCATGTATCAGATTATCAGCAACTGAATCATCGACCGGATGAATAGCATCTGGCGGAAGTATTTCATCCGGGTACTTGGTATCTGATGATTCCATTCCCGGCATTGCAATTGAAGGGAAGAGATCATCAAGCTCGGATTCAATGGAACCGTCGGATTTGGACGTTGCAGGAGGCGGTTCAAAGAAAGCTGCAGGGCCTGCAGGAGATTCCTCCTCAGGCTCTTCCTGCTCTACGGGTTCTTCAAAAGAAACTGGACTTGTGATTTCATCAACAACTTCATCCAGCCTGCCATCATCTTCAGGCGTGATGGGCCCCTCTGCTATGAGAGCTTTCAAACCGTTGAGCCTGCCGACCCGATCTGCCAGGAGTGCGCGCATCTGTTCCTGATCTCTTTGTTCAGGGACGACATGCATTACCTGCTCCAAAGCATCTGAGAATGCATGCAGCAGGGTAAAGGACTCCGGATGGGCTCGAGCTCTCTCTTCAATTATGTAATCACCAAGTGCCCGCAAGCCTTGAACAAGAACAAGTGCTGGTTTGTCATCAGTAAGTTGTTTCTGGAAATGTTCAAGATGGATATTGAACTGTTCCAGACTTTCATTGGTGACTTCCCAGTCAAGGCTGAGGATACTCGCTTTGAGCATTCTGAGATGATCCTCTTCCTCTGGACTGACCACTGCTTCTTCTTCGGGAGAAGGCGTCAATATGACGGTTTCTTCTACAGGAAGCGTAGGAACGGTTTGTTCCGTACTTGCGGTTTTGTTGATTTGAAACTGGAGAATTCGAAATTTACGAATATCTCCTTTGAGTAACATGGTTATCTCTGTTTCAGTAATCTTTTCTGAAGAGATAATTTTTTCAAAATTGTAAAAAAAGGTCAGCAGTAATTTAATGGCATTGGGGTGAGCGTAGGCACCTTTACTTCTCAGGTAGCGACCTATTTTTCCCAATCCCTGGAGATATACCTCAGCTATTTTATCATTCTGCCACATTTCCTGCAGGTTATCGACCTCATCGGCAAGTTCCTGCAGAATATCATCGCTGATTTCCCAGTCCAGGGAGAGTATAATGGCTTTGAGACGTGTTAAAACCGAATCCTCTTCGCTTGTAAATTCAAAGAGGTCTACATCTTCTGTGTTGAATGACTCATCAGCAAAAAGGGTGAGATCCTCATAATCCTCAAATCTTTGTGGTGCATCCTGGGAATTTTTCATAGCCTGTCCGGTCGTGGTCATTACATCTCCGTTCCTTACAGGAGTTTTTTCTGTATGGATATAACTGTTGAAGAAATAATTTTCTTCAGTGTTTCTGGCACATTATATCCTGTTAAAGCGCTCCCTTCAAAGGCCGGTACCTTGAGTTTGCTGTTGAGGTCCTTTTCAAGTATTGCAGTGGGTAAGATGGGAATGCCTTGATTACGCAGATCGACCTTGTTGTATTGCAATACAAGAGGGATACGGAATATTGATTCCTTGTAATCGCGCAGGTTCTCATGAAGTTGGTTGAGAGATCGTATATTTTTTTCTCTCATATGCTCCTGAGCATCTGCAACAAATACAATACCGTCAACTCCTTTCAGTACCAGTTTCCTGGTGGCATTATACTTTACCTGTCCTGGAACCGTATAGAGTTGGATTTTTAAGTCATATCCCTTAATCTGCCCCATGTTGAACGGCAAAAAATCAAAAAAGAGAGTACGGTCTCCATGGGTTTTAAGACTGACCATTTCAGATTGAATCTGTTTTGAGAATTTTCGATTGATATACTCAAGATTGGTCGTCTTACCACCACGTCCCGGGCCGTAATATACAATTTTGACCTGAACAATTTTTTCTCTGAGGTTAATGAAACTCAAAATGATCTCCTGCAGCCTGATTGTGTTTTATGTATCATTAGGCGAGAGGTGACATTGAACGTTCCGAAAACGGGCGTCACTGTTCACGGACCCAGAGTCTTTTTATACGCTCTATTGTCTCCACCACGTTTAGGCGCAGAAAACCCAGCGAGATATCCTTGCCGAACATGGATATAAGCAGCAGTTCATCATCAATCTTTGAAAAATGAATGTTGCAGTCTGTGCCCTTGTGAAAGAGCAGTGAGAATTCCTGTTCCCCAACCAGCTTTGCCATGGCATCGACTGTAGCAAAGTTTCCTGCAGCTAAGGCGGCAAAGGAGTATACATCATATTTGGACGTTCCATTGTCCTTAGCTGTAATGATGTTGCCAGCCATGTCGATAATAATGACACAGTCGACTCCAATTTTTATGAGCTTTTCGGTCAGGAGTTCATCAATTTTTTCAAGCTGTTCCTGGCTAACAACTCCATAGTTCATATGGCTACCTCGTGCACGTCAAACGGTTGTTAAAATGTATGAGTTATTGAATATATTCCAGATACCATGAGTATACGTCAGAAGATGTATTATATGAAGCGGTTTTTATAGAATTTATTCTTTTTCTCACTCTCGGGGTCGTTTTGTAAGTTCTTTTTGCTTACTAAAAAAAAAACTTACACAATAAAGAGCATTTATAAAGGTTTATGTTGTCGATAAAACAACGAGAATTGAGATTTGCAACCAACTTTTTCCCGTTGGTTTCTGCCTAGGAGGCTGTCCAAGAATGTTATCTCCGCCCATATCTTCGTTAAACCTGAAAAAATATCCTGGGAATATCATATATATGCCTGAGGTATTTTTTCAGGTTTGCCTTGAGCTGAACGAAAATTCCCATTCTCGGACAACCTCCTAGGATTCCTTTAGCTTGCTCTTAAATTTATCGTTTACAGAATAAACAAAAGCGAGAACTTCGGCAATGGTCTGGTAGAGTTCTGCAGGTATTTCTTCTCCCACGGGAACCTTGGCAAGCATTTCCACCAGATCAGGATCTTCTTTAATATATATGCCAGCCTCTCTGGCAGATGCAATGATTTTTTCTGCAATCAGTCCTGTGCCACTTGCAACGACCTTGGGAGCCCGTGATGTCTCTTCGTCATAACGAAGTGCAACAGCCTTTTCACGTGGTGATATAGCCATAATAGTTCCTAAATCTGGGTGTTCACTAACCCTGTATCATTTTCAGTGAGATATGAAAGAAGTATTTTAGCCGGTTCCCTAGCGCCTGTTAAAAAAGATACAGAACCTATTTCAGCTGCAGTTAGCCAATCGTATAATTGTTGTTTGTTTTCTGCAAGGAATCTTGTTCGCTGAAGATCTTCAGCTTTAAAAAGAATATCAACTTTTCCCCTGGCAGAAGATAATTGGATATTCAGATTGCCCAGCCCTTCCAGTTTAAGGTGAAGAGTAAAACGTTTTGTATCGTCAGGCTGTGCTGATTCATCCTCATTTTGTGTCTCCTGGTCCACAAGGAGAAACCCCTGTTCAAGAAAGGGCAGGGGAAGAGGGAGAAAAAGCAGGGCTTCCGCAGAAAGCTTTCCCTGCAGGAGTTGATAGGTGTCTATGGTCTGCAGAATCTGGGATGCCATTTTCCTTTCAGGTTCAGAGATTGCCGACTGCTCCATCTCTAGAGCGGCAAATTTTAAGGTATTGGTTGCCTCCCTGGTATTTTCATGAAGCAGCATTTTTTCAAAGTGCAGTCCCAGTTTCTCTGTAAGTTGTTGCAAATCCTGGCCGTTAACTGCAGGGGGGGCTGTCTGTGGAGATTTCAGGGGCGCAAGAAAAATAAATAAAATGTCTGCCAGTTGCCTGGTTGGAAAAAGAGTCTGCTGTCCGGTAAACAGAGTTGTGATTTGCTGGATCTGTGTTGCAACTACGCCTTGTGTTTTTGCTGTTTGACTGTAAATCTCTTGCAACATCGTCTCTGAAGCTGCTAGCTCTTTGTTTGCGGTAATCAGCGGTATCTTCTGTTCATGTATAAGTTGTACAATTTTTTGAGTCAGTCTCTGTGTATCGGCAGTCGAGCCTGTTTTTAATATGCTTTCCAGAGCGTGACGCAAAAATTGTTGAATGGGACGGGTTATATCTCTATCATCCGGAAAATTTGCTATCGGGGCAGGGGATGATGCAGGCCTGTCACCCACGTTTACAGGTATTGTTTGGGTCAGAACAGCAGAGAGCTCCTGAAGTAGCGATACCTGGGGAGAAGGCACAGTGGATGGGGTTTGTGAAAGCGCCCTGGTTAATCCTGAAGTGAGTTCCTGTACCTGCACCAGTGTTTGGCGACTGTTTTGGCTTAATGCTGTGAATGCAGGCCGGTCGGTCTGCAGGGTTGCGAGTTGTTGACTGAGATCCTGTTGTCTGCTGAGCAGGTGGAAGGAACCGGTAATCCGGGACTTGATCGTATCGCCGAGCAATTGCAGTTCCACCTGGGGTTGCAACGATGCTACCTGAAAGGTAAATTTCTGACCGACCTGTAAATCCAGAGAACTATTGACATTGAAACGAAATCCCTGCATATCCAGAAGAAAACCGCCGTCCTGAGCACGGGAGAGAATGGTGGCAGTACCAATCTGACCAAGATGCAGCGGTAAAGGTAAAGGCGTTTTAGCAGATAAACCGCTGGGGGCAGGAATAACCTGCGGAGGGATGAGAGGGGGTGAGGCTTTTTTTATGTCCATATCACTTCCAATTGTTCTCTGCGATCGGAGCGTACCTCAAAGCCATTCACCATATAATAGAATTATTTTTTAGTGTGGCTCGATTTATCTGTGTTTTAGGGTCGCGGAAAATATTTATATCCAAAAATTGTGTAGAATATCGGTTTGGTAATATCGTCGCGTCAATGGTTCCATACTGGCTGTATTGAGCCATTGACACGACGATGTTACCGAGTTGAGAGACAAGCAAGATTGGATAATTTATTTTTTCCGTTACCCTTATAGCCAGTTATCAGCAGTTTGTATGTTTTCACGTAACTGTTTTCGCTGTTCCTGAAAACAGAGGGCAATGAGTGCATCGCGAGTCTTCTGTGCTACCTTTTCAAAATGTATGGCAACCTGGTACCTGTTTTTTCGCATGCGATACGAACGTACCACATGGCCATGGGAGTGTATGATCTTGTTGGATTCAGGGTCCGTGATCCTGATGTATAGACGTTTTTTACTGGGCGGTTTTTCGGCAAACAAAGCCAGCACTCCTGAGGCACTGAGATCAATGGTTGTACCGAGCATTTGCCAGGCATTGGTCCTGACTTCCCTGGCTTCAGGAGTATATCCTATTTCAATACTTGTGTTGATGCCAACCCGAAAGTATTCACGCAGAGCCTCCGGCCTGATGGGTTCCCTCCCTATCAGGCGCAGGCAACGCTCATTAACCACTTTATCCAGTTCCGCGATAATATTGACGTCGTTTCCCCTGTGCTTCACAACCAGCTGGCAGTTAATACCCATTATCAGGTTGGGTATTTTAAGGGAATTGGGTGGAAACAGCAGGTCAAAAGAAGGAGATTCACCACTTCTGAATGCACACGTCAGCCGGGCAAGATCACCGTTTTGTTCCTGCAGGGTGATGGTAGCTGCCGAGCCACTCTCTAATTTTTCTATGATTTCCTTGATGTTGGCCACGGGTAGTCTGTTTATAAAATATTTTGAACCTGCACTTTCATTCTCAGCTGTTTCCTCTGTAGTTCGAGACAACTGCCTATAATTCTGTCTTGTTCCTCAATGGCGATATTATCAAAATGCAGGGCTATTTGATACTGCGAATCTGAGTTTTTTTTACATCGCACCACATGCCCGATGACCTCAAGAACATCCATGGCACCCGTGGGCAGCGTTAACTGGACCCGTACTTTCCGGTCTACTTCAATGGGAGCCTCAAACAGGCAGAGCATTCCACTGCCGCTCAGGTCTATGGTTTCCCCAATCAGACGCCAGGATGTATCCGCATCTTCTTGCAGTGCTGCATCCAGTGGCTCAGCCGCAACAGGTGTGGCGGCATCTACTCTAAAATAGCTTCGGTTTTGTTCGTGGCTGACAAGCTCACGTGCGGTTGCATGTATTATCTGGTCTGCGTCAATGGAAACGATTTCAGCGACCAGGGACACTGCCTGTCCTCCAAAATCAACGGTGACAACACATGTACGCTGCTGATCTATGCGTGTTGCAGGAAGGTTACCTGGAGGAAAGACCAGATAAAAAGATGGTTGACGTTCTGAAACAAACAGGCAGCTGAATCGTTGCTTTTCACCCTTATCGAGAATCGGCAGGGTGACCCGTACAGCCTTTTGATCTGTAATTTTTGCAAAAAAGTCTTCTAGGTGTTCCACGTGTTGGCCCTCTCCGTTATCCGTAATGATTACTTCCAGATTGCCACACGATCAAAGAGAAGAAAAGAAAAATTTAAATGAATCAGGCAAATGGAAAGTTTCTTAACATCCGGAATCTTGCCGGGGCCGCAATGGCCTTTATTTTTTCAGGGGCGAAAGCAGACATGCAGACCATGGGTGACACGCTTATCCTGCGCTTTGGAGGAGCCGGCCGCTTTTCGGGGTATGGCTGTGGTATCGTCGCATCATGGATGAGCCTGTTTTCAGTTTCTGCAATTCATTTTTCTGCACTGCCATGATCGTGCTAACCTGCGGGACAAGACGGCGATTGGTTTGCTGAATCTGTTTCATCATGCTGACCAGTTCCTGGATTTTTTCTCCATGTATCTGCCCTCCATGACGTATTGCCGCCATGACATCCTGATCCATGTCCCTGATTTCTTCCTGAACACTTTCCATTTCCCGCACCAGAAGAACTATTTCTTCAGCCTTTCTGCTGGGAAGGATCTGCTCAATTTCAGCCATGATGGCCGCAACCCGTTGATATGCATCTATTGCTTTATTCAGTATCATGATTGTTTCCTACATGGCCGTGGCAATGGATTTATACTGCTGGACTGGTTTTGCATCTGTACCAGGGTATTTAACCTGCTTTTTTGGTGCTGTTTCTTTTTTTTGAATTTCTATGGCCTCGGCCCAGGTATTTCTCAGATCAGAGAGCATATTCTTCACTTCTTCCAGAGGCTGGGTATCGTTGCGGAGATTACCCTGCTGCAACCTGTTCAGCATATAGGAGTAGAGTGCATCCAGGCTTTCTGCCACTTCAGCATTCTGGTCATGATCAAGGGTCGCAGCAAACTCGGAGATAATGGCTGATGCCTTATTGATGTAATAGGCTCGTTTATCTATCTGGTTGGCTTCTATTGCCTGGATTCCCTGGGTAAGGAATCGAACCGCTCCGTCATACAGCATGAGCATCAGCTGTTCAGGTGAGGCCGAATAGATAGTATTGGCAAGGTATTGGTTGGTGTAGCCGTTCATCTGTTTTTCCTACTTCCTGAGATTCGCGATTGATTCCATTTGTTGGGTGAGAAACGATCCCTGGCTGTTCAAACTGCTCACCAGGCTTTCCATGGCACTGAATTGTGCTTCCAGGGTTGATCTTCGCTGATCCAATCGCATTTCCATTATTTCTATACGTCCATCAATGCGGTTGATATTGCTGTCGATACTATCTTTTCTGCCTTTCAGCATTCCATCGGTTGAGCTGGTCATGGACTCCAGGTAGTCTTGAAACTGGGTAGCCAGACCGTTTTCATTATCTCCTGCGAGTAAACTCACAACGCTGTCCAGGTTTTCATCTACGGCTTTTCCCAGTATTTCATCGTTAACAACCAGGGTTCCGTCCTTTTGCGTTTCAAAGCCCAGCTGAGAGAGGGTTTTGAAAACGCCACTGTTGGAAAAGGGCTGGGTCAACATGGACTGCAGGTGACGTTTAATGGAGTTGATCCCTGAATCGCCGCTGAGAACGCCACCGCCTTCTTCGTTTATGACTGACTGACCTGTTATGAAACTTACGACTTCATTATAGCCTTTTGCAAAGTTTTCAATATTCGCTTTGATGGATGCCTTGTCCAGATTAATGGACACATTGGTGGTTTCACCTGCTTTAGCCTGGAGAAGATCCAGGGTTACACCCGGAATAGCCTCTGTCAGGGTATTTGAGTTTGCATATATATCAAGAGTGTCTACCCGAATATGAGCCTGGGCGGAAGCCTGAATAGGTGGATTGACTGTACCTGTTTCATCTTCATACGCGCCAAGTGATTCTGTTCCACCAGTTAATCCGCTGTCATCCATGGAGAAAGACTGGCCAACGTTGTCACCCACAAGCATTAAACGGTAGGGAGAGGCACTGCCATCGTTGATGATGGCAGCACTGATTCCTATGTCTGCCTCATTAATCGCATTCATAATGCCTTCCAGGGAATTATCCTCACTGGTGATGTCGACACTATGGCTGGTACCGTCAACCATGAAAGACAGGGTGCCGGTGCCGAAGTCTGCGCTATCTTTACTTGTAAAGCCGCCGGCAGAAACCGACTTCTGGGCCTGTGCCAGGGAAACTACTTCAACCTGATAACTGGTTCCAGTCAGCGCTTCACTGGAAACAGAAGCGGTGAGATAGCTTTCCGAGCTTTGCTTTACCGATCTTTTTAGCAGGCTGTCACTGTCACCCAGAGATTTAATGGAGTCAGCAAAAGAGGTCAGGCGACTGTTCAGTTCTGTGAATGCAGCAAGGCGGTTGTTAAGCCAGGTTTTGTCTGCTTGCAGCCGAGCGATTGGCAATTCTTCAACCGCCATCAGCTGATCTATGATGGAACCCGTATCCAGTCCTGTTGCGAGTCCACTGAATTGAATGGCCATGATGCCCTCCGATACCCTTGATTCGGTCTTCAGCTCTCAGTATCGACTATATTGCCCCTGAGTCCGAGATCCTGTAACACCTTTGTTAAATTAAGTAATTCCTCTGGTGGAATCTGTCTAATAACTTCATCGGTTTCATTGTCAACAATCTTTACAACTAACTCTTGAACATTTTCATCCTGTTCAAAGCGCACACTGTAAAGACCGTTTTCTGTAAGTGCTTTAATCTGGTTGAGCAGTTCTTCAGATTGAACTTTGTTTTGTTTGCTGGAATCAATTTGCGGTTGCTGTTCAGTTTCCTGGCGCTGCCTTTCCACCTGCTGTAGAGGTTCATTTACCCGAGGTGGGGAAACGGTTGTTGAACCAATGGCTTCGACTAACATGTTATTCACCTCCATGTGAATAGTATAGCAGGCTCAGGAGAACCCTGGAAGGGTTCTCCTGAAAACTTACGAATTAGCCGAGCAGACTCAGTGCCAACTGAGGTGCCTGATTTGCCTGCGCCAGGATGGATACACCGGCCTGCTGCAGGATGTTCTGCTTGGTCATGTTAGAGGTTTCCTGGGCAATATCTGCATCCAGGATTCGTGAGCGGGCTGCAGTAACGTTTTCAGAGATGTTCTGCAGGTTGGCGATTGTGGACTCAAAACGGTTCATTACCGCACCGAGATCTGCACGCTGCTCATCGATGTATGCTATGGCACCATCAATAACTTTCAGAGCATCGGCTGCACCGACCTGGTCACCGATATCGATAGAACCGACATCTTCAAGTGTTGAGGAACTTACAGCATTGGTAAACAGATTGGTAGCTGCAGCGGTATCTGTCTCAACAGAATAGTTTCCTGAAGAGTGGAAATCCACCACACCTGATACAAATGCTTGATCAGCACCGCCATCGGTTAAGGCAAAAGCACCCGTGCCGGTTTCCTCTGTCACACCATCAGAAGCCAGAGCTGTCATATCCAGGGTTCCACTACCTACGGAATGGGTGAAGTTGTCAATCTGGATATCGTATCCTTCATTATTTTTCAGGATAACAGCGCCTGAATCATCCAGTTTGGCAGTGATGCCGGTGGTTCCGGAATGGTCATTAATGGCAGATACCAGGGAACCGAGGTCACCGCCGGCAATGTTGGCAGACACTGTTGCCGCATCGCTGGTGTTCTCACCGTACAGATCAAAGGTGATACTACCATCAGCACTGATGTTATCAAGTTTTGCATAGGTAACAGCTTCGGCATCAACACCGGTGGAAACCGTTTTTTGATTAATAGCTGCCGCGATATCCTTGGCAGTATCAGTGGCTCCGATAGCTACTGTATCTGTGCCAAGCTTACCGTTGATGGTCAGGTTCTGGCTGGTATCGGTATGGGTTGCTGCTGCAGCCAGGGTGTTTGATGTGACAGCGTAATCACCAATCTGGGTGGCTCTGGCGTTACCAACAGAAACATCAATGGTCTGTCCTGCGTTAGCACCTACCTGGAATGTCTGGGAGGTGAATGAGCCGTCAAGGAGTTTTTTGTTGTTGAATTCAGTGGTCCCTGCAATTCGGTTCAGCTCCTGCTGAAGCTGGCCAACTTCTTTCTGCAGAGATGCCCTGTCTGAAGAGGTATTGGAGTCGTTTGCTGACTGAACAGCCAACTCACGCATACGCTGCAGGATGTTGGTGGATTCCTGCATCGCTCCCTCAGCGGTCTGCGCCAGGGAAATACCGTCGTTGGCATTACGAACAGCCTGATTAAGGCCGCGAATTTGAGAAGTCATCCGGTCGGAAATGGCCAGACCGGCTGCATCGTCCCTTGCGGAGTTGATCCGAAGACCAGAAGAGAGACGCTCCATGGACGTGCTGAGGTTATTCTGGGTTGCCCCAAGGTTACGTTGCGCGTTGAGAGAAGCTACGTTTGTGTTAATTGAAAGAGCCATGATATTCCTCCGTGAATATTGTTATAGGCTGTCAAACATTCTGTGGCATCCTTGCCGGTTTATGTTTTGTGTTGTGCTTTTTCTTTCCCGCTGATTAGCGCCTCCGCTTTACTCTTGTAATTCTTTATATGTGTTTTTTTGATTTGGTTTTTTGGGAAACGTCCTGTTTCCTTATTATGCTTATCGAAAAGGGCTAAAGATTTCTTTAGCCCTTTTTAAAAAAATAATTACTGCCAGGAGCCAAGTATCACGTAATCTCTGTTGCTTATTCTGTCTAAGTGCCTGATGTGGATATCATTTTCAGATCCTGGGAAATCTGATAATTTTTTTAATTTATTTTGGCTGTAGGGCGTAATATTTCCTGTATCTGTTTCCAGGTCCTTTTGTTCCTGTATGGCGGCATTGAATTGCTGATATCGAAAGGTAACTATTTTCATGGAGGTATCCTCAGAGTCATGCGACCGGTGGAAGGTATACTGTCTTCCACCGGTTATACCCATTATGTATTGTGATTGGTGACTATTACCTGAGAGGCTTATCCCTGCAGCAGCTGCAGTGCCAGCTGTGGAGTCTGGTTGGCCTGGGTCAGGATGGAAACACCAGCCTGCTGCAGGATATTGTTTTTAGTCATCTCTGAGGTTTCCTGGGCAATATCCGCATCCCGGATACGGGAACGGGCAGCTGTCAGGTTCTCGGCTACGTTCATCAGGTTGGAGATGGTGGACTCGAAGCGATTCTGCAGGGCACCGAGATCTGCACGCTGGGAATCAATTTTATTGAGAGCCGCGTCTACAATCTTCAGGGCATCGTTGGCACCTTCCACGTTGCCGATGTCAATGGCGGTTACTTCTTCAAAAGTGGAAATGACAGTTGTGTTTGCTGCATCATCAAGGATGCTTCCTGCTGTGTTATCCACGGTTGAAGAGAGGGTATAGGAATCTTCTGAAGAAAATTCCACCATACCGGTAACTCTCGTGGAATCAGTACCGCCGTCTGTCAGTGTAGTGGGTTGGGTGTCAGGACCAGTGGCGTCAATGGTTGTGCCCGCAGTGGAGTGGATAAAGTCCTCTATAATTATGTCTTTCCCTTCTGCCTGTACCAGGGTCAGGGTCCCGCCATCAACCGTAGCGGTTACGCCGGTGGTACCTGACTGATCGTTTATAACTGTGGCCAACTCGCTGAGATCATTTATGGTTACAGAGGCATTGACAGTAGCAGTGTTTCCCCCTGAACCAACGGTGAGGGTCACGATGCCGTCAGCACCAAGCCCTGAAAGGGTAGCTTCTGTTCGGGCTGTTGCCGTAACACCTGTTTTCTCTGCTGAATTGGTGACCTGGTTGGCAATATCCCAGGCTGTAGCCCCTGCGCCAATGGGGATAGTGTCTGATCCCTGGGAACCAGTTACAGTCAGATCCTGGGCAGCAATGGAGTTGACACCTGGGTCTGCGGCTGCGGCAGCAGTAGTTGAGCCGGTTCCTTGATTGGCGGTGGTGTTGATAGAGTCTACAAAATATCGTCCCAAATCGTCGGCAGCCATTGACTGGATGGAAACGCCGATGGTTTCATTGGCATTTGGACCAACCTGGAACTGCTGGGAAACAAATGAACCATCAAGTATATTCAGCCCGTTAAAGGTCGTTGACTGGGCAATACGATTCATTTCTGACTTGAGCTGGTTAACCTCTGCCTGCAGAGCGGCACGATCAGCAGCTGAGTTGGTAGCATTGGCTGCCTGGACGGAAAGTTCACGTATCCGCTGCAGGATATTGGTAGATTCCTGCATGGCGCCTTCAGCGGTCTGTGCCAGGGAAATACCGTCGTTGGCATTTCTGGAAGCCTGGTTCAAACCACGTATCTGGGCGGTCATTCTATCGGAAATGGCCAGACCGGCGGCATCGTCTTTGGCGGAATTAATGCGGAGTCCTGAAGATAACCTCTGCATGGAGGTTGAAAGGTCTGCCTGGGAACCGGAAAGATTGCGTTGTGCATTCAAAGATGCAACGTTTGTATTGATCGTTAAAGCCATGGTATCCTCCATGAGATTTTCATGCCATCGGTCGTCCATTGACTGATCCGTAGGCTAACGATACAAACGTAACTGCTCTCTCAATGCGTTGTTTTGTCTCTCAAAATACTCATCGGACCTTTTGCGTAAACCCTTAAGCTTTTTTTCTTTGACAAGATAAAAAAAACCGGCACCACACTCTGTGTGGAACCGGTTACTGGTGGAGATGTGAGCCCGGAGTTGGGGTTATTATTGAATTTCCGGAAGTGGAGTGCGTGTGCTGTATTTGGAATCTTCCAGTATAACCTGTATGGCACGGTTGGTTTCAGGTGCATAGAGGATGGGACCTGACAGGTTCAGGGTAATGGTTTTGTTTTCTCCAATGCTGACTATGGCCAAAACAAAATATTTGCCGTCCTGGTCGATCTGGAGTTTCTTTTGTTCGTCTGCATCCGGTGCAATGGCATAATCAAGAAAAAAATTGGTCGGGTCTGTGACCACCACGGCAAAGGTCGGATCATCCACAGATTGAATCCAGAAGAGGGGCCCGTTCTTTTCGTTGGGCATGACAAGAAAATTCTTCAGGTTATCCAGACCGATCAATCCATCGGGAAAATGGATGATGTTGGCTGGATCATATTCAATTTCGCCGAATCGAGTCTGTATTTTTTTCATTTTTTCACTTTCCTGCTTGAAAGCTGGTCACTGAGGATATCAAGGTCTGTCATATCCCAATGTGTTGCCTCAATATTTTCCTGACGGATTCTCTCGTAAACTTCCTGGCGGTATATCTTGGTATCCCTTGGCGCATCAATACCAATACGAATACCACCACTTTTCATTTCTATTATTTTAATCGTTATATTGTCCCCGATGATAATACCTTCGCCGGGTTTTCTGGTAAGCACCAGCATGTAAGCACCTATAGTATGTACAGATTATCCTGTAGACGAGGGAGGTTCAGATACAGCTTCTCACCCTCGCAGATCGAATCAATTCAGGTAAAACCATAACTGGCTGTCTCTGTGTGGTTCTAATTGTCTTTGTCCCGGATTTCCGTATATATCTTCAGTAATCAGGAATACCCCTTGTGAGTGGACCTAACTTTCTGGAATTAATTGGAAAATGTATATCCGGATATGTATTTCTGAAAAGCGGATTACTGTATCCTTAGAAACAGTATTGTGGAAACCGGCCAGAAATGCAAGCATTTTTAGCCGGTTAAGATGATCACATGTAATCAAGAATGGAAAGGCTGGATACTTTGGAAGTTATACTCAGGGCAGCCTGGAATGCTGTTTCCTGTTGCACAATCTCGTTGAATACCTCAATGGCGTCTGCGTCTTCATACCGGGATAGAATCTGCTGAAGATCCACACTGACACTTTCCTGGTGCCGTATGGCTGTATCCACACGTGAAGCGCGGTTACCCAACTGAGAACGAAGCCTTCTGTTCTGTTCCGCTGCACCATCAAGATCTGAAATCTGAGTCTGCATGGCAGCAGCATCGTTATTGCGGATGGCTTCCTCTGTCTGGGTCAGTTCCGCAAAAAGATCATACCTGCCTGCCTCTATGGCATTTGGTGCATTACCTGCTGGATCAGGAGGGTTATATGGCGGTGGATTCCAGGTAGAGGTGCCCAGGAAAAGGTCGTTTCCCGTCAGGTTCACCTGAAGTTGTTCGCCAGCAGTGATTTCGAGGTAGGTTGCGTTTTCATCACCATTATAGAGTACGGGCCAGGTTCGATGGTCGTTGGGATCGTATAAGGCTGGGTCGTAACTGGGATTTTCCGTAAATGGCTGTGTGTCTTCCTGATACCCCGCAAAAATATACTTCCCATCCACATTGCCGTTGGCAGCGTCAATAAGCTCCTGCTTCAGTTCAACGAGTTCATTTGCCAGGGTGGTCCTGTCATCGTTACTCAAAGAACCATTGACGGCATTGACCAAGATTTCCTTGGCCCTTTGCATGATATTTTCCACATGCTCAAGGTGACCATCGGTAGCCTGCATGATATCCGAAGACTTTCCCATGGTCTCCAGGTATCGGTCCACATTGCTTAATTGTTTACGGGTGTTGAGAACAGGCCTGATCGCAGCTGGATCGTCGGAAGGCACGTTGAGTTTTTTTCCCGTGGCTCCCATATTACGGAGATTTTCCAGTTCCAGGGCCACATCATTGAGGCGAGTGCCCAGCATACGGTAGGTTGTTCCTTGGGTGGCTTTCATGGGTTACACCTTGAGGTTCAGCAATGCATTCATCATTTCGTCCACAGTGGAAAGAAATTTGGCAGAAGACTCAAATCCGCGTTGAAACTGTATGAGGTCTATCATTTCTTCCTCCAGAGAAACTCCGGAAAATCCATCCCGCAGATTCTGTAGCTGTACAGTGGCATCTTTAGCTCCATTGAGGGCCAGATCGTTGCGGTTGGCCTCTATGCCGACGGTGGAAACCATCTTGCTGAAATAGGCATCAAAATTATCACTGGTTGACGCAACGGTATGCGTAGTTTCCAATGCGGCGATGAGCAGGGCATTTTCATTGTCACCCGGGGATGCTGTGGATTGGCCTGCAGCAGCAACATACCTGCTGTCCGTAAAGGCCACTGCAATGGAGCGGCTGGCATGGACATCGGGAGGAAGAGCTGTGAGGTCGTTAAAAAAGAGTTGACCGGTGGCTGGGGTGCCAGTGGCCGGATCTGTATAATAACCGTTTACGTGCAGATTGTTGACCGCCGATGTGAGATCGATGGCCAACGTATCCAGGTCATCCTGAAGACCGGAAATAAAATCATCCCTGATTTCAACCATGCCCTTGAATTTCCCCCCTAGCTGAGAATTGCTAAGCTCTCTGGTAATACCGGCAACTTCAAGCTCCAGGGTGACGTCGGTTCCGCTGGTCACGGTGTTGATACTCATGGCCACGTTTCCCTGCACAAGTGGCAGTCCTCCAGGGAGATGCACGGCCAGCATCCCTTTATTATCTGTGTAGGTCTGCACCCCTAAAGTCTCGGAGAGTTTTTGAACGACCAGATCTCTCTGATCCCGGGAAGCATTTGCCGTCTGCCCGTTGGCCTCTATCAGTTGAATGCGATCGTTAAGCTTTGCGATTTCATCGAGCTGTTCATTAACTGTTTCCACTGCCCCTATGAGCTCAGTGTTGATGTTTTCAACTATGGTGGAAAGGTTGTCGGTCATCTGGGCAAACGCGTCACCAAGGAGTTGCCCGCGCTGCATTACTATATCTCTTTCCACCTGGCCACTTGGATTGGTTGTCAGTTCCTGCCAGGCATCAAAGAATTTGTCTATTTCCGAGGCGAGATTTTCATCGGATACGTTAAAAAGGCGTTCCAGTTCGGTAAGTGCGTTGGATTTACCTGACTCTTCGCCATAGGATATAAAGTTTTCCTGTAATTGACGTGTAATAAAGGAGTTGTAATCCCTGCTGACGTCTGAAACCGTGACACCCTGACCGATAAAGAAATCACCAAAATTGACAGCAGGGACTTGCCTCAGTTCGGCGTCCTGCCTGGAGTATCCCTCGGTATTGACGTTGGCAACATTGTTGCCTACAATTTCTATGGCCTTTTGATTGGTGCTCAGACTGGTTCGCCCGGCGTTCAGGGCATCAAAAAGTCCTGCCATAATGTATTCCCGGTCAAAGATAGGTAATAAGTGTCCCGAAAAAATCGGGATGCGGTTACGGTACGAGTCATTTTTGTCACGCTTGGTAACAACGTGTCTATACTTGTATCGGCACTTTTGCTGTTTGCCTTTAGCCCGGAATTGTTACCAATGAATTTTCAAGAAAAATGTATGCCAAGGTGTAAGAGAAGTATGTGCAAGAAAAGAGGGGGGGATAATGGAGATCCGGCAGGGACTTTCACGCGTTAAAATAAAAAAGTAATAGATAGGGTGAGGGATCGCATGGAGCGAAAAAAACGCAATGAAGACCGGCAGGAACCGGCTTCGTAAGGTGTGGCGGCGGATGAAATGTGATGGTGAACCAGGCCCGGCTAAACCGGCTTAAATACGCCCGGACAGCAGACGACCATTGACAGGTGCGCTTGTTGTATGACCGGATTTCCCATAGGTTGTTGGGGCTGTCTTTTTGCCAAAGAAGACCATGGTCTCCTGGATCCAGTTTAAGGTCGCACGGAAGAGAAAGGCATTGCGTCGATTTTCTTCACGAATCTGTGCCGCTAAACCTCTGTCTTCAGGATCCAGTTGCGGAATGGCATTCAAGGTGGCCAGTAATGACTCCTTTTTTGCCACATCATCAAGCATTGCCTGTATATTCAACTGTTTGGCATGCTCGCGTTCATCCCGAATGGTGTCCAGCAGTTGTTGCAGTAAATCACGTACAGAATCTCGTTTCATAGCTTATCCTTCTACCAGAAACTTGAGCAGACTGGATGCGACCTTATTCAGATCCGGTTCATAGGAGCCACTGGCAACCTGGGCTTTCAATTCTTCCACTCGAGAAGCTCTTTCGGAGCTGGCCGTACTGCTGCTGGCCTGCACTTCATTGGCACTCTTCAGGGCTGAAGAAAAGGATGCACCTTCACTGCCTGCGGTTTTATCCGTTTTCTGTGTCTCACCAGTTCGGCTGGCTTTGTTGAGGCCTCCGATCTGTCCCATTCCTCTTACTCCAAAAAATTCCACAGTCATCACGTTCACCTGTTTACAAAGGTTATCCAACCATACCTTCCGACTCTGCCTGCCAGTTATCCAGTTTTTCCATCACTGCATCGTAGGTCTCGTACGAGATATCAGGTAACCATCCGCCAAAGGCTTCTTTTGCCTCATTAAATCCTTTATCGATTCCTTCTATAATGGCATCGAGTCGGGATGGATCGCCACCAGCCACTCCTACAGCAAACTGGAAGATTCTGTCAGATGTCTTTTCTACACCAAAATAACCGTCATCAGAAATGAGTTCTTCTGCATTTTCAGGCGTTATTGTTTCCAGATCTACGGTGGTTTCACCTATCTGAATTTTGGTGTCAATCCCTTGTTCCTTGAGCAGGTTGGCTACCAGGCTTTGCAGCATACCGTACTGTTCACCGTTGCGGTTCTGCATGGTAAGACCGCTTGTATAGGTGAGAGCAAGGGTGGATTCACCTTTCAGGGAAACGTTGTCAATCTGGTTGACTTGTGATCCCTGAGTATCGATATTTGAGGTATATGCGGCCTCAACTCGATTTGTCTGTTGTGCGTAAAGGGCACTGTGAATCTGGTTATGGTTGACGCTGTTAATCATGGTTCTGCCTCCCTGCAGTGTTTGCGGCTCATCCTGGGCCACTTGGACAGAATTTTTATCTTCTGTTATTCCTCTTATCGGAGACAGCGGGAAAAAACTTTATCCCCTTTGGTAAATTTTTTTTAAGAAAAAAGAAAAAACAGGGAAAAGCAAGTCATTTTTTAGAGGTTATATTTTTTTGTACCTGTTGGTAGATTTGGTTAGCCAGGCCCATACTCTGTTTTTGAGCTATCTGTTGAGCCATTTCAGTATCCAGCATTTCTTCGTACATTTTTTCAGCACTGGATTTTGGGAAAAGTTCATTGTCACCGACAGTTTTGCGCATGGCCTTGAACAGGGTATCTATAAAGATCGCTTCAAAGTCTTCGCATGATTGTTTCAAAGCCTCTTTTTCCCGTGAGGACATTTGTGGTGTCTGCTGGGTCTGTTTGAGTGCAAAAGAGGCATCTATGGAGGGTTTCATCTGCTTTCTCCTTGGTCTGTAACTACTACAACTAATGGGCAAATAAAAGTTTTCCTGAAATGCTCAGCCTGAGCTTTACCGGCAGGGTTAGAGGATTACCAGCTCTCCCTGCAAGGCACCCGATGCTTTGATGGCCTGGAAAATAGCAATCAGATCACGGGGCGTTGCGCCTATGGCATTTAAAGCGTTTGCAATTTCTTCTATGCTGACACCCATCTGTAAGACCACCATGTTTCCTTCATCCTCAACCGTTTCGATGGTTGTTTCAGGGGCGACTACTGTTTCTCCCTCTGCCAGGGGATTGGGTTGGGAGACTTTGATTGATTCGGAGATTATCAGGTTCAGATTACCGTGGGAGACGGCTACCGTTGAGATACGAACATCCTGGCCCATTACAATGGTACCTGTACGTTCATTGACAACAATTTTTGCCGGTATGTCAGGCTCGACTTCAATGTTTTCAAGATCTGCTATAAAATCGACTAGATGATATCCCTCGGGCATGCTGACCAGAACTGTTCCGGAATCCAGAGAGTTGGCTGTATCAGGGCCAAAGAAATAGTTTATGGCTTCGGTCATCCGGGATACGGTGGTGAAATCACTTTCACGCAACTGGTAGGTAAGTTCTCCAGAATCGGGCAGCTTAAAATCTACGGCGCGTTCAACAATGGCGCCTCCGGAGATGCGTCCGGCTGTGGGGAAGTTTTTCTGTACCTCCGCTGCTTTGCCTCCGAAAGAAAGTCCGCCCACTGCTAAAGGTCCCTGGGCGACAGCATAGGTTTTTCCATCAGGCCCTTTGAGTGGGGTCATTAACAGGTTACCACCGGCAAGACTTGAAGCGTCGCCAATAGACGCAACATGGATGTCAATGGTGGATCCCGGTCGGACAAACGGCGGCAATTTGGCGGTTACCATGACAGCAGCAACATTCTTGGTTTTCATTTGATCAAACACATCAGAACTGAGCGCCATTCCCATACGTTTGATCATGTTGATCATGGCCTGTTTGGTGAAGACAGATTTTTTAATGTCATCACCTGTTCCGTCAAGGCCGATGACCAATCCATACCCCATGAGTTGGTTGTTGCGAACTCCCTGGATATCTGCCAAATCTTTAAGTCGTGCCGCCTGCAGACTGTATGCATGGAAAAGCAGCAAACAGACAAAGGTGAATGTAATCACGAATCTGAAGCGTGATAGAGGCATAATTTTCCTCCTGTTCACAGAAAAGCCTCAGTATGCTTCTTTGAGGCATGTATGACAGCATCCCGGCTCTTGGAAGAAAACCGTTGCATGCTTCTAAAAATATATAGTCGTAACATTGGTAAAAAATACTGCATCTATTCTTTCACTTATCGATGGGTTAACGCTGTGTCATGATGCATAAACGTTGCCATAACAAGCTAAAAAATCAGGTTAAAAGGGCCAGGTGTTATCAAGAATCCTCATCAGCCAGCCAGGTTTTTGTTTGTCTGTGATAGAGCCTTTGCCCGTGTAGGCGATCTGTGCATTGAGGATTTTACTCGAACTCACAGTATTGTCAGCATTGACATCGTGTGACCTGATAATGCCGGTAAGGTAAATAATCTGACTTTCGTTGTTTACCATTACCGATTTTCCCCCACGGATCTTCAGGTTCCCGTTGGGATAAACCTCTATTACCTGGGTAGTCAGGGTTGCTGCAAGGTCTTCTGAACGGGTGGTGCTGCCTGATCCGCTGAATGAGTTGGAAAAGTTGGCATCCACCAGCGCGGACATATTCAGGTTTGGATTTTTCTCACTCAGAACTGTTTCATAGCCAAATAGACTTGGAATTCCCGCGGACATGCTGGTATCTCGCCCGGTTGCGGTGGTGGCCCTTTTGGACGCACTGGCTTCTTCCTCAATAAGTACGGTTACGATATCTCCAACAGTACGGGCTTTAATGTCGGCAAGCCAGTTCCCTTCATCACCGGTCCATAAGGATCCCGGTGATTGAGGAGATGGTTCTTTGACAACAGGGGCTTCCAGCGGCTCGGGAACCGGAATGGTATCCTGGTCTTTTGAACTGCACCCGTAAAAAAACAGCATGAAAAGTAACAGGGCGCAGCTGTAACAGCAGATGTTTGTCCATTTGGAACCAACGGTGTCTGTATTCATAATCAAAACTCCACAGATACAATGCCTGGTTCTTTCACTTTGGCATATATCAGCTTATTGGAGCTGATATTTTTTACCCTGATGATGTCACCGCTTACCCCCGATGACTTGGCTATGCCGTTTGCTGAAATGCGCAACTGGCCTTTTTGTGCGATGATTTTAACAAATTGTCCCTCTGAAACCACAGGAGGAGCTGTGCAGTCACCTTCTCGTAATGGTCTGCCTGTGGGTAAGGTACGTTTAGCCAGCTTTCCTATGACATCCTGCATTTGTGTAAAGGGGCGGTCGAGTATGAGAATATTTTTCGGGGTTAATTCCACCTGGTCAGCCTGTATCAGCTCACCCCTGCGAATTGTCCCGATTGTCGTAACCACATCTGTGATGAGTTCCATTTTTCCTCGCACTGTACAGTTTTGTACCGGCTGTCCATCGATATGAAAATAAATGGAAAAAATGGAGCTATGTAAAATGTCTGATCTGGATGGTGTGACTTTCCAAGTTACTTCACCGTATGGGAGCACAAGCTGTGATGGTGAATTGAATGCGGTGAAACGAATTTCACCCTGTGGGAGTTCGTCGGCTTGACTGGCAAGGTAATCGGCAATAATCTGCTGCAACTGGTTTTGATCGATGACTATCCCTTTTCTGTGCACCGTGACAACAGAACTTCCCAGCCAGTGCACGCCCTTTGCCTGGGGATGATTACGGAGGGCTGCCATGATGGAAGTTGCATGCAGTTGTTTTGATTGCCCCGGTGCAGGCGATGATGCAACAATCAGTTGGCGTAACTCTCTTGTGCTTTCATCATCTGGCAGAATTTGCGCGATGTTGGCAAGTGTGACCGTAGTCTCCATGACCATGGCCTCCTCAACAAAGGTTGCCGTAGTTTCAGCATATGCCCTGGAGGAGGCAAAAAGGAAAATGCAGCAAAACAGTGTGTGGAGCAGGGCGTGTCCTGAACAAAAAGCGTTGGTCCAGAGTCTGGATCTGCAAATCAGAGCTTTGCAGATATTCAGAGTCAGGTCATATTGATAGGTCGCAGAGGTATCCGTACTGCACCTTTCAGGCTGAATTATTTTTTCCGGATGGCTGAAAAACCGGATCTGGCATCTGGAAATTTTCATAGCCTATGTTATGCCAGGTTCACCACAGTCTGCATCATTTCATCTGACGTGGAAACCACATTTGAGTTGATTTCAAAGGCCCGCTGAGTGGTAATCATATGTGCCATCTCTTCGACCATATTTACATTGGAGTTTTCAATATATCCCTGGAGCAGAGTACCATATCCATCGTTACCGGGAACACCTATGGCCGCTGCACCGGAAGAATCGGTCTCCCGAAACATGTTGCGTCCTATGGCAAGTAGGCCTGCTTCGTTGACAAAAATCGCCAGATCTATGTTGCCTATTTCCGTTGATTCGGTATCGTCACCCAACGTGGCACTGACGACCCCGGTCTCGCTGATGGTAACCAGTACTGCATCTTCAGGTATTACAATCTCAGGTTGCAACGGGTAGCCGTCACTGGTTGTGATCCGGCCGTCACCATCGAGTTTGAATGTTCCTGCACGGGTATAGGCGGTGTTGCCATCAGGCAGGGATACCTGAAAAAAACCTGAACCTTCTATGGCCACATCCAACTCGTTTTCTGTTTGAATAATGTCGCCTTCGGTAAAAATTTTACTGACAGCAGCAGTTTTTACCCCCAGCCCGACCTGAATACCTGTGGGCGATCTGGTGTCATCGGAAGTAGGGCTGCCGGGGACTTTCATTATCTGGTAAAGGAGATCCTGAAAATCAGCACGGCTGCGCTTAAAACCCGATGTTGAGACGTTAGCCAGATTGTTGGCTATAACATCCATATTCAAGTTTTGCGCTGACATGCCTGTTGTCGATGTCCAGAGTGATCTCATGGTTTATCCTCTTTATATGTTGACCTGATGTATCACTGATGATATGGCCGGAAAATCAGGTAATGCAATGGGTGGGGCTAACCGACTGAGCCCAGTTCATCCTGTCTCTCTCCAAGAGTCGAGTATCGATCCAACACTTTGAGGTGAGCTTCGAATTTTCGCTGTATGCTTATCATGTGAGCCATCTCCTCCATCATATTCACATTTGATGTTTCAAGACTGCCCTGTATAATTCTGCTGTCAGCAGCAGGCAGGTCGCCACCTCCCTGTTCAAGCTGGAAACGGCTGTTGCCTACCTGTTTGAGCTGTTGAGGATCGGCAACAGTAAATATCTGCAGCCCAACGCCTGTGTCCACCCCGTCAACGGAGATACCACCCGCCTCATTGATAATAATGTCCGAGCCCCCGCCCTCCAGAAGCTGCAGGGGTTGATTCGCTTGACTTATGACGTTGTAGCCATCAGATGTTTTGATCATTCCGTCTTCATCAATCATAAAGTGGCCGGCCCGGGTATACATAATGTCGTTCCCCTTGCGAATCTTGAAAAAACCTTCGCCGTCTATGGCCACATCCAGGGGACGATCCGTCTGCTGCATGGCCCCCTGGCTGAAATCTGTTTCAATGGCACGGATGCGGGCATAGTTAATACCTTTTGCGTTGGTATTCTGCTGTTCACCCCGCAGGATTGCCTGGAAACTGATTCTATTTTTTTTAAATCCAGTGGTATTCACGTTTGCCAGATTGGCGGCAATGTTACTCATTGCCTGCTCACGCGATACCGCTCCACTGAGAGCCCCATATTTTCCTGAAACCATAGATACCTTTTTCAGTTCATTATCTAGATGCTTATATTTTTTTCGGATTTTCCGTTGAATTACTTAACCGGTATTTTGATTTAGATGGATAAAGCGCACCGTTAACAACCAAAAAATGATGGAAAAATCGGTTTATATTTTTCTGCCTTCACTGGCCATATTTTTCAATGTGATCAACTGGGTTACCTCTGCCATGGAAATATCAAGCAGAGAGGCGATTTCTTCAGGCTCCATGCCTTGGGAAATGAGTTTTGCCAGAATAGTATATTTTTCAGGAGCCTGTGTATGCGCATGGCACTGTTTACGTATCCTTGGAACTTGCAACTCAGTGGTCATGGAGGCTTTTTCCAGGGAACGTTCAAAGCTCTTGTTTGCAGTGTTTACCCTTGGTGCCTCAAGGGCTGTATCTATCTTTTTTTGAATCCTCTTTAACCGGTTTTCAACCGATGGTGTGTTTTGATTGCGGATTTTCTGGATCAGAATAAACGTAATCAGACTCAGGCAGAAACCCAGCAATGTGCTACAGATGACAATGATCAGATCATACATTTCTGTCACCTTAACGGAGCACCTGTTGCCCATTCTAAAAAATGTTTATTGTCTGGATTGTTCATCCTACGCAAGACGCTATCTCCAGATAAATATATGCCTGCGGTAAAAGTAAAATACATGGAACTAATCATACATCTCTGAATTGATGAGTTTTACGCGCAGTTTCAGCAATGCCTGACTGTGCAGCTGAGAAACCCGGCCCTCTGACACACTGAGAACTTCGGCAATTTCTTTTTGGGTCAATTCTTCATAGTAGTACAAGGCAATAACCAGCCGTTCTTTTTCAGACAGTTCTTCAAGTACCTCGGCGATGAGGTATGTCATCTCCTGCTGTTCTATCAGGTCTGTCGGCATCGGTCCCCCGACATCCTCCAGTGCATCGAGAAAACTTCTGCCTTCTTCACTGTGATCAAGGGTTTCATGTAAGCTGACGCACCCCAGGTGGGAAACCTCTGCAAGAAGATGCTGATAATCGGTCAAACTCATATTCATGGCATCTGCCATTTCCTGTTCCTCTGGAGATCGCCCCATCTGGCGTTCCAGACGCAGCATCGTCTGTGTAAGGTGATTCTGTTTATCCCGCATGGTCCTGGAAAACCAGTCCATTTTGCGCATTTCATCAAGTATCGCTCCTCGCATGCGATATTCAGCAAAAGTTTTGAATTTCACGCCTTTGGCGCTGTCAAATCTGTTTGCGGCGTCAAGCAGTCCCATCATTGCTGCACTGGTCATATCATCTTTCGTCATGAATGAAGGGACCTGTGAGACCATTCTCTGCACGACCAGTTCAACCAGTGACAGGTGATCCTGGATAAGTTGAGAGCGATTATCGAATGGTGGTACAGGTGGATACATGATTACAGATCTGGTTTATTTATTGCCGAAATCAAGAAGTCGTTTCCAGAAAAACTGGATTGAGCCCTTGGGTTCCAGTGATTGTGGTTCTTGGATGAGCGTTCTTGCCAGAGCCTCAAAAGCCATACTTGTTTTCGATTCCGGATAGAGTTCGACCAAAACCTGTTGCTTACGGATGGCATCTATCATCAGTTTGTCACGGGGAATCGATCCTATGTAGTCGATTGATATATCGAGGTAACGGTTGGCAACCATAGTTAATTTACGGTAAACGTCCAGTGCTTCTTCTTCATTGCGGATAAAGTTGACAATGAGGTTAAAATGCTTTTCATGATACTGGTTTGAAAGCAGTTTCATGAGTGCGTACGCATCTGTAATGGCAGTTGGCTCAGGGGTCGTGACCACCATGATTTCCTGGGCTGCGGTATTGAAATAGGTTACGTTTTCTGAAATTCCAGCCTCGGTGTCGATGAGGACAAAATCGAAATCATTGTGCATTGCGTCCAGTGCTTCCAAAAGCCGCATCTTTTCATGATTGTCCAGACGGGTGAAGCGCTGTACCCCTGAACCGGCAGGTAGAATTTTGATTCCCTGTGGACCTTCCACCAGAATGTCGCCGAGTTTCTGTTCTCCTGAAAAAAAGTGATTCAGGTTGTGTTGTGGAGCCAGTCCAAAAACGACATCAATATTTGCCAGGCCTAGATCGGCATCAAGGATAAGAACGCGTTTACCCATCGACGCAAGCAGTACTGCCGTATTGGCTACAACTGCCGTTTTTCCCACACCACCTTTGCCGCTGGTGATGGCAAAAACGCGTGTCGCCGCCATGGGATTTTCAACATTGGGAGTCTCCATCTCCTTTGGATTCATGGCCCGCAACGTATCGGCCTGGTCTGAAGGACGGTTTGGATGTTCAGCCATTATTTCGGATCCTGTGATCATTCATGATATAGTCAGCCACAACCTTTGGGTTAGGGGAAACAATATCCTCCGGAACCCTCTGGCCATTAGTGAAAAAAGAAATTGGCGTATTGTTATGCACATGGGTATTGAGAATTACCCCTAATCGTTCACATTCATCAATCTTGCTGAAAATAAAGGTTTTAACAGGTAAGATGCTAAATTTGTCTATGATATCATATATCTCACGATCCCGCGTTGTCGCGGACAGCATGAGATGGTGTTCGATGTTGAACCTTGGACGTAAAAATCTCCCCATATCATTCAGGTCCTGCTTGTTTTTCGGGCTTCGTCCTGCCGTGTCGATCAGGATGAGGTCAAAGTGTTCAAATTTGGCGAAAGCCTGCTCCAGTTCTTCCGGCTTAAGCACTACCTCTACCGGTAATCCCATAATTTCACCGTAGACCTTGAGTTGTTCCACTGCGGCGATACGATACGTGTCGATGGTGATGAGACCAACCTTTCCACCAAAACGGCAGAGATAGTTTGCGGCAAGCTTGGCTATGGTGGTGGTTTTACCCACACCGGTTGGACCAATAAGGCTGATACGTTGCTGCCTGTGACTTTTGTGCTGGAGAATTTTTTCCGTGGTTATCATCCGGGCGAGTGTCGCCTTAACCAATGATTCCATTTCAGCTTGGGATATGGTTTCATTATAGCCCATCGATTCCTGTGCATGCCAGGCTACTCTCCTGGCAGCAGTAATGTTGATGTCACAGCTTCGCAGAAGTTTGAAAATAGGATCATTATGTTCTTCCTTTCCTGCGAATTCAGGTTCGATATAGGGTTTGCGTATCTCCTGTTGCTGTGGCTGAAGGTCGGCAACCTTTTTGGTTAGGGACTGGATGATGCCACGCAGTTCTGCAAGTTCATCCTGGACTACGGTGTTTTCCCTGTGAAAATCAATGGACTTCTTCTCGTTCGTTTCCTGTTTGGGCTTCCAGAGATTATCATAGGTCAGGTCATCGTCGGCAAGTACCTGAGGCGCAGGTTCAACAGGCTTTGGAGTGGATGGCCTGGCAGGTTTTTGGGGCTTCCATGTGGTGTCGATGGCAGCGGTAATTTCCAGAATAGGTTTGCTCATGAGTCCAAGCTTCCCCCGGCGAATCGTGCGGGTGGAGAGGATCAAGGCATCAGGGCCAAAGGTTTCTTTTACCTTTTTCAGACCCGTTGCCATGTCTGGTGCTTCAAAAACCTTAACTTGCATCGATGGTTACCGTACCCACGGATTGAATATTGATGTTGGTTGTAATCTCATTATGGGACAAGACCGCAAGGGTCGGAAAGTAACGTTCGATCAGGCGTCGCACATGGGGCCTGATCTGTGGAATAACGAGAAGTACTGGCTGCATTCCTCCTGGATACTCGGCAATGAGGGTACTGAGTCTGTCGAGAATCTTTTGTGCTGTCCTAGGATCAAGGGCCAGATAACTGCCATGTTCACGGTGCTGAACCGCAGTCTGTATCGCATCTTCAACCTTACGGTCCATGGTAATTACCTGCATGGATCCATCGGGCATGGTATGCATGGCTGAAATGGATCTGGATAGAGCGTGTCGTACATATTCTGTTAAGATATCAGTGTCTTGGGTTACAGGAGCGTAGTCAGCCATGGTTTCCATGATGGTTCGCAAGTCACGAATGGAGACACCCTCCCTGAGAAGGTTTTGCAGAACCCGCATGATGTTGCCCAGGCTGAGAATATTCGGCACCAGCTCTTCAATGAGCTTGGGATAGGTTTTGGCCAGGTTGTCTATCAGGTTCTGCGCTTCCTGACGCCCGAGGAGTTCATGGGCATGCTGCTTAATAATCTCACTTATATGTGTTGCCATGACAGTGGTGCAGTCGACTACTGTATAGCCAGCAATCTGTGCCTGCTCGCGTTTGTCCTCGGTAATCCAGAGAGCAGGCAGTTGAAATGCCGGCTCCATGGTAGGGATCCCTTTAATGGTTTCCGTGACCATGCCGGGATCCATGGCCATGAAATATCCTGGCATCATTTCTGCGGTGGTAATCTGAACACCCTTGAGACTGAGCGTATACTGATTAGGGCTGAGTTGCAGATTGTCTTTAATGTGCACGGGAGGGACAATAAACCCACTGGTCATGGCAAATTGCTTTCGAATGGATTGAATCCTTGTCAGTAATTCACCATCCTGACTTGCATCCACAAAGGGTATGAGACCATAGCCGACTTCCAATTCAATGAGATCGACCGTGAGCATTCGTTCGTAATCTTCTTCTGGTTTGGCTACTGGTTCAGGACGCTCAATGATCGATTCTTCCGCCAATCGGGCCTTTTCTGCCTGATCAAGCTTATATGCAGTATATGCAAGACCTGCGGAAATAAAAAGAAAAGGCAAAAAGGGCAGGCCTGGTATCAGGGCAAAACCGAGCAGAATGGCGGAAACCACCCATAATGCCTTGGAGTAACGCATGAACTGTGCTTTCAGTTCAGTTCCGAAATCCTGTCGTCCTGCAGAGCGTGTTACCAGCATACCGGCGGCAGTGGATATAATGAGGGCGGGAATCTGGCCCACAAGTCCGTCTCCAACCGTAAGAATGGTATAGTTGGCAGCAGCCTCTGCCATTGGCATACCCTTCTGTAGAACACCAATAATAAACCCTGCACCGATATTGATCAGGGTAATGATGATGCCTGCGATGGCGTCGCCGCGCACGAATTTGGAGGCACCATCCATGGCACCATGGAAATTTGCCTCATTGGAAATTTCTTCTCTTCTTTTTCTGGCTGTTGTTTCATCTATTAACCCTGCATTGAGATCAGCATCAATGGCCATCTGCTTTCCCGGCATGGCATCAAGGGTAAAGCGGGCTGCAACTTCGGCAATCCGGCCTGCGCCCTTGGTGATGACGATGAAGTTGATGATGACCAAAATGATGAAGATAACTAGCCCGACCACATACGAGCCACCAACGACAAATTGGCCAAAAGCCTGAATAACAGAACCTGCCGCATGCATCCCCTCATTACCGTGAAGAAGGATAAGGCGTGTAGAGGCTACATTCAAAGAAAGTCGAAACAGGGTAGTGGCAAGCAGGACAGAGGGAAATATTGAGAATTCAACGGCCTTTTCAGTATAAAGGCTTATGATAAGGATCAGCAGGGCCAGTGTGATATTAAACGAAAGGCAGAGGTCCAGTATCATGGCCGGAAGCGGAATAATCATCAGCATGAGAATGCCGACCAGGCCGAGTGACGCAAGTATATCACTGCGTTGAAACAGTTCGGCAAAACGTTTACGGCTGAATATGGCTGATGTCTTGGTTGCTTCCATATTTATCGTTTACTTTTAAGAGAATATACATAGGCAAGTATCTCAGCGACTGCCCTGAATAATTCATCAGGGATAGACTCACCTATTTCAACTTTAGAATGCAATAATCTTGCCACCGGAGGGTTCTCCACAAGGGGGATATTGTTTTCCCTGGCAAGATTACGAATTTTATTGGCCACCATTTCCTGACCTTTGGCCACAACTTCAGGAGCCTGCATTGTATCCTGGTCGTATTTCAGAGCCACTGCAATGTGGGTCGGATTGGTGATTACAACGTCTGCTTCAGGCACTGCGGCCATCATGCGACTTCTGGCTAACTGCTGCTGAATGGAACGAATTTTTGACTTGATGTGAGGGTCTCCCTCGGTTTCTTTCATCTCCTCCTTCTGTTCCTGCTTAGTCATTTTTAATTTCTGTTCCATCTCGTAGCGAACAAAACCGTAATCAATTGCAGCCAAAAAGATCATTATAGCAACCACTTTAGCCAAAACCAGAATGGCTGTGAGACCCAGATAGTTCATGGTTTCATGTATATCCATGAGCCCAAGCAGCAGGGCGTCGTCAAAACGGTCCTGCACGGTTTTAAAGGCCACCCACCCTATGAGGAGCACTTTGAGCAGGGACTTAATAAGTTCCACCAGGGAACGTTTTGATATAAAACGGCCCATGCCTTTAATGGGATCCAACTTGCTAAGATCAGGTGTTAAAGGCTGGGCAGTGAATAGCCACCCTATCTGCATGAAAGTGGAAAAAAAACCAACCAGCAGGGCCAGGAAAAACAGTGGGGCCAGCAGGAGACCAAGATTTTTACATAGAAAAAAACTGAGCTGCATTATACCTGGAGGCGTGATTTTGAATTCACCTATATTTTTCCACACAGCTATAAGGATTTCCTCTATGTGGCCTATAAAATACGAAGCATAAAAAATCCAGAACAGGAGCAAAACGGTGAAAAGAAGAGCGGTCTGTACTTCTCTGCTTTGAGCAACCTGTCCTTTTTTTCTGAAATCAGCCCGTCTCTTCGCCGACGGGGCTTCTGTACGTTCGTCTGATGAGGTGTTTTCTGCCATAAGTATCTGCCGGTTATAATCCCGATTTTTCCCGAATATATGGAAAAAATATTTCTTTTACTTGCAAATCACACACCTGATATCCAACAGAAAGTGTAAAAAATGCAGAGCACTACAGGGAAAAGGTGTACGGAATAAACACGTAGTAATAATGTAGCTTACTATACTTTTGCCGTATTTCGTTCTGATAATCAAGAGTTGATATTGACGAAATATCAGTGAAATAAATTCTT
Source organism: Desulfogranum japonicum DSM 18378 (assembly GCF_000429945.1). Classification (GTDB taxonomy): domain Bacteria; phylum Desulfobacterota; class Desulfobulbia; order Desulfobulbales; family Desulfobulbaceae; genus Desulfogranum; species Desulfogranum japonicum. Next base: position 193,053 of record NZ_AUCV01000003.1, read on the forward strand.
GTTTCGAGCAGTAGCTTCTGGATGTCAGCAGATTTCCGTAAGAGAGAGAATACTAGTGAGAGGGAGCAAGCAGGGCAAAAAAATCAAGAAAGGTGTATCCCAGTGTGTCGAATTCTTGACGCAGGATCAGAAGGGCGGCATTAAGTGTCAAACCAATAACCAGTAAGCTGATGCCAATATTCATGGGAAAGGACAGCATAAAGACATTGAGCTGCGGGAATACCCTGGCCAGAATACCCAGCACCATATTGGAGATCAGAAGAAGAACAAGGACTGGCGCACTGAATTTAACACCGAGGAGGAACATGTGACCTGCCAGTTCCATGAGTTTTGGTATGGCTTCATCGCTGAAGTTCAGGTATCCGGGAGGAAGAAGCTGATAGGATTCGATAATTGTATGGAGATAGAGGTGGTGGATATCCAATGCCAGAAAAATCAGAATGGAAAAGACATTGATGAATTGGCTCATCAGGGAGAGCTGTTGGGTTGTCTGAGGGTCAAAGATATTTGCTGCGGCAAATCCCATCTGATATCCTATGACAGTTCCACCAAAGTTAATGCCGGTAAAGATGAGTTGCGCGGTCAACCCCAGTAGTGAGCCCAGGAGTATTTCATTGACCAGTATAACACCCAGTTCGGTTGTGGAGGAGATGGATGGTGTGTAGGGTGCCATGAGTGGAAATAGCAGCATGGCGGTCGCAAATCCCAATCCTATTTTCAGGCGGATAGCCATTCTGCTTCCAGCAAAAACAGGGATTGCGGCAATCAGACCTAAAACACGGGAAAGGCAGAGCAGGAAATTTTGAAACTGTTCCAGTGGAATAAATTGCAGGTCCATGGCATGCAGATGGGAATATCGGGCTAATGACCGACAGTGGCGATATCAGCGATAATGCCGGTGGTGAATGTGATCAGCAGGTTCATTATCCATGGGCCAAAAATCAGCAGGGTAATAAAGACAGCCACTATTTTGGGAATGAACGTCATAGTCTGCTCATTAATCTGGGTTGCAGCCTGAAATATTGAAATAACCAGACCAACCACCAGGGCAGCAATGAGCATGGGGGCGGACGCAAGGAGAATGGTTTCCACTGCTTTTCTGCCGATATGGACTACGGATTCAGGGGTTAACATTTTGACGCCTCCAAGGTATGCAATGTCACGCGAAACTTTTCATCAAAGAGCCCACTACCAGTTGCCAGCCATCAACCAGAACAAAGAGCAATAACTTGAAAGGCAATGATATGATAATAGGTGGCAGCATCATCATTCCCATGGACATGAGTACCGAAGCGACTAGCATATCTATTACCAGAAAAGGCACATAGAGCATGAATCCCATCTGGAAGGCCTGCTTCAATTCAGAAAGCATGAATGCAGGAATCAAGATCATGGTGGAGACATCCTCGGCATCTGCAGGTTGCTCTTCTTTGGTGATATCAATAAACAACTGCAGTTCACCCTCTTGAACCTGGGAAAACATGAATTCACGCATGACCGCCACTGCCTGTTCCAATGCCATTTGCTGGGTTATTTTTTCCTGTATATATGGCTGGAGAGCTGTACTGTTAATTTTATTAATGGTGGGGGACATAATGAAAAAGGTCAGAAAAAGGGAAAGACCTATTATCACCTGGTTAGGAGGAGTGTTTTGGGTTCCCATGGCCTGGCGAATGAAGCCCAGTACTATCACAATGCGTGTGAATGCCGTGGTCATCAGCAAAATGGCCGGTGCAACAGACAGGATAGTCAGGAGGAAAAGAATCTGCAAGCCTGTGGATACTTCCTGCGGGGTCGCTGCTTCTGTTACACCGATGTTGATGTCAGGCAGAGTGACCGCGAGGCAAGAGCCTGCCCAGGTCAGCAGCGCCACGACAAAAATGGGAATAATCCTGTTCATTGATTTTCGTCTAATAATTCGGCGAACTCTTTCTGGGTCGAATCTTTTTCCAACTCAGCAAGGCGTTGAATGCCATTGGGGGAAATGGACAAAAGCAGTTCAGTATCCCTGACTTTAACCAGGGCAAGACTGCTTTTGTGCATCATATGCCGCATTTCAAGAATCTGGATGTATTTACCGGTTTTCTGGTGAGGTATGATTTTTTTTACAGCCAGTGCATAAAGTACAAGAATTAATCCGACCACGATGAGCAAAGCCGTCCCCATTTTGAGAGACATGGCTGCCATACCGTACTCATCAGCGCAGTATGCAGGGTTGGCAACAAAAATGACCGCCCAGAAAATTGTATGTTGCAGAGAGTTGAACATGGCGTCAACAAAGGTTTTCCAGTCTATCTGACTGACTGACGATTTCAGTGAGCTTTATCCCGAACTTATCTCCAACCTTCACAGCTTCGCCACGGGCAATGAGCCGTGAATTAACGTAAAGGTCCAGAGGTTCCCCTGCATATTTTTCCAGTTCTACCACGTATCCTTCTCCCATTTGCAGTAGATCCTTGAGGAGTATTTTGGCCCTGCCGACCTCAACCGACACCTGCAGGGGAATATCAAAAAGAAATTCCAGGTCACGGTTGGCGTTTTGGCTCATTGCGGCTGATGGCTTGGCTTGGGGTGACGCTTCTTCCAACAGCTCTGCTGTTTCCTCGGCGTTGAGGGTACTTTGAGGACGTGGAGGAATGTTGTTTTCAGATGGATCCATATTGTTTCCTGCTTAATTGGTGAGTGTTAACCCAGTTATGTGAAAGGCCTTTTTGCCATTTCTTTCCCCTGGAATTGCCCTGAATTTTGGTTGGTTTTCCACAACTATGCTTATTGGTTGGGTGGGGTCGTATCCCAGGTCAATGATGTCTCCTTTTTTCAACTGAAGAATCTTGCGAATTGTCATGTCTATGAGGCCTGAGCGGGCAATGACCATGCATTCCATTTCAAGTGCTTCCCGGGTGATGATTTTATTCCAGTTCGACGAGGCCTGAGTAACAGTAACCATTTCCCGGAAAGCTTCCCGAAAGGGTTCTACTGTGAGGTAAGGGATAATAAAGCACATCTGGCCGGCTCTTTCACCGCTGGCCGAAAGATTAAAGGTCGCAACCAGAACTTCGGTATCAGCTTCTACAATGTTAACAAGCCGAAAATTATTTTCAATTTTGGTCAGGCTGGGTTGTACAGGCGTTATGGGCTGCAACGCCTTTTGGAGATCCTTTCCTATTCCCTCCATGGTGTTGCGGAGAATGCTTATTTCAATGGTTGTCAAGGTCCGAGATACGTTCATGCTCTCATTGGATGTTGAACCCAGCATGATTTCCAGAAGGGTAAACGCCATGAACGTGTCAAAGTGGAACAGGCAACCATACTTTAACGGATCGGTATTGAAAATGCCCACTGCCCCCTGATTATTGAGATTCTGCAGGCTTTGTTGAAAAGAGGTGGAGGTGATGTCCTGTCGTTCAACAAGAAAGGTTTTTTGCAGTGTGTTTGTCAGTGTGGTGCCGAAGTTTCTGGCAAACATATCAATAATGATATCAAAGTTGGGGATTCGCATCTCCCCGGTGGCGCCGCCATGCTGATATGTCTGGAAGAGGTCGATCTCTTTGGCGAGCAGGAATCGTGGTGCCTGCACATGTTTATCGTCAACCGAGTCTGTGGATATTTTCCCGGTTTTGAGTGCAGTCAGAAGATCTGCTATTTCCTCTTTACTGAGTATTGGTTCCATTGTTGCTACTGTACCACAAAATCAGTGAGATATATGTTCTTTACCTTGCCTGTTTTCAAAAACGAATTGATTTTGCTCTTAAGTTCGGCTTTAAGCTGTTTCTTTCCCTGCAGATCCTGAAGTTCTTCAAAGGTTTTATTACCAATGAGCAGAAGTATGGTATCCCGGATCTGGGGCATGCGTTTATTGGCTTCTTCAACGGCCGCCTCATCATTCATCTCAAGGGTGATGGAGGCCTTGACGTAGTGAGGTTCCCCCTCTCCGATAATGTTGACGATGAACTCTTCTATGTTCACCATTGGACCGATTTCGTTATCTTCCAGTGCGGGCTGAACCATTTCAACCTGCTCGTTTACCTCATTTTCAACTGGGGCAGGGGCTTGTTTAAGGAATAAAAAGTATACTGCTGCCCCGGCACCAAGGAGCAATATCAACAGTACTATACCAATAATGACAATGAGTTTCTTTTTTCCTCCACCTTTTCCGTTTTCCGCATCCTGCGGGGGTTGCTCTGCCATAACTTTTCCTGAATGTTGTAATTTAGAAAGGGATGACCGGTTGTGACCGGTTACTGGTGTTTACCTTACGGTTGCTACGCAAAATAAAATCTACTCTTCGGTTTTTAGCTCGATTTTCTTCGCTGGTATTGCTTACCACAGGTCTGCTTGAACCATACCCCACCGCTGACATACGATCTATGGAGAAAATTTCACCTCTGTTATAAAAACGCATTACAGCAACTGCCCTGGCTACTGAAATATCCCAATTAGACAAGGAGGGAGATGTCACCGGTGTATCATCGGTATGGCCTTCTATGCGCATACTCATCGGCAGGGGGCGGACAATATCTGCAATTTTTCGTAATAAGGGGTAAGAGCTGGGGTTAAGTGTAGTCTGGCCTTTGTCAAAAAGAATTGAGTCGTTGATTCGCAATACAATGGAATCATTATCCCGTTCTATTGCGTCAACCTGATCCATCAGTTGTGTCATCTTGAGATCATTTTGTATTTTTCGGTAATAATGCATTTTGGTCTCCCGTGGGATGGGAGTGAACTCAGATTTGGGGGGGGAGGGGATAATGGGGATGGTGTACCGTTTGGGAGCCGCAGTAGTTCGCCATCCAAAAGAATCCTTGATGGATGTCTTGGCCTGGACAAATTTTACCGGATCCATGCTTGCCATGGAGAGGAGCAAAACAAAAAAGGTTAGCAGCAGAGTAACCAGGTCACTGAAGGTGGTCATCCACAACGGGGCGCCGGGAGGACATTCTTCCTTTTTTTTCGCCATGGCATTTCCTGTTATTTAAAAACGGATTCACGTTGTTTGGGAGCAATGTAGGCATGTAGCTTTTGCTCCATGACCCTGGGATTTTCTCCGGAAAGAATAGATTCCATGCCTTCGACAATGACTGTTTTTTGTAAAAGTTCTGTTTTAGATCTGGTTTTCAATTTACCGGCCATGGGATTGAAAAGGATATTAGCCAGCACTGCGCCGTAGAATGTCGTAAGCAGGGCGACAGCCATGGCCGGACCAATGGAGGCAGGATCACTCATATTCTGGAGCATTTGTACCAGACCGATCAACGTACCCACCATACCCATGGCTGGTGAGATCATTCCCAGAGATACGAATATTTCTGCACCTCCGCTGTGTCGTTCCGATATGTAGTCGATTTCAGTGTTTAGCATGGCTTTCAAATCTTCAGGTTCCTGTCCATCAACAGCCATCTGCAAAGCTTTAACCATGAAATCATCGTCCACAGTGTCAATGGACCCCTGGAGAGACAGTATGCCTTCTTTGCGTGCTTTATTGGCAAATTCCATCAGCTGAGCTATCAGATTATTGGTATTTGCCTCCTTGATCAGTACTGTTTTTTTGGCTACTCCTATGGCACTGATTACGTCACCTAAAGGGAAGTTGATCAGGGCGACCCCGGCAGTACCACCAAAAACAATAAGAATAGAAGGTAGGTCTATGAACATGCCGATGCCTCCACCCTGGAGAATAGCCATGACCATGAGGCCAAAGGAGGCGACAATACCGATAAGGGTTGCAATATCCACGTATACGGTCCTTGGACGGTTTGAGTTTACGAAATGCTAATCTATGATAGTAGCAGGATACCTAAAAGAACAGGTAAAGACAAGAATGCAAGTTCGATGCCAGTGAAATTGAATGGCAGGTTGAAAAATGGCGGGACGAATATTCGATATTTTAAAGGGATAGAAAACAGAAAAGCGCATTCCTGGGAAGAATGCGCTTGAAACCGTCAGAAAAATGACAGTAAATTATCTTTTCAGATTAATGAGTTCACTGAGCATTTCATCAACAGTGGAGATAATTTTCGAGTTGGCTTGAAAACCTCTTTGGGTGGTGATCATTTTGACAAATTCCTGCCCCATATCAACATTGGACTGTTCCAGGGAATTGGTGAAAATACGACCCAGCTCCGGTCCTGGTAATCCGACCCGTATCTGACCAGCATCCTCTGTATAGGCATAGTGATTTGACCCAGCCAGGCTCAATCCGCCGGGATTTTGAAATTTGGCCAGCACCAGTTGGGCAATTTTCACCTGTTCGCCGTTGGAATAGCTGGCAACCACAATACCCTCTCCATCAATGGCCACATTGGTCAGTTCGCCAGCAGCGTAACCGTTCTGGTTCTGGCCGATAACAACTGATTCGCTGTCGTACTGGGTACAATCAAAGGTGACATCTATGGCCTGGTTCAATTCTGAGCCATTACCCCAGTCAGCCACGACGATGTTATTGACTGGAGGTGCCGCAAGGTTACCATCGGCATCAAATGTTATATCAGGCAGAGCTGCAAAGGTGGCAGCATCGCCATCCAGGGTATATCCTGAGGCCCAGGTGTTGGTCGCCGAATCCAGAAGACGCCAGTAGACCGAGACCATGTGGTCTTCTCCAAGGCTGTCATATATTGTGCTTGAGGCTGTATAGTTATAGGTGGCCACATCGTCAGGATCGATATCCGCTGCAGCACCGCCGAGTTCATCCGAAGCCGCATCCAGGTTGGTGGTAAAGGTCAGTTCAGTTGTGGGGTTGGCTTCTATCAATCCCACATTCTTCACTTGAATGTTTCCGGGGTCATTTGGGAGCAGGTTGCCATTAACATCGAACGCTTTTCCCTGGACGATAAATCCTTCAGGGTTTACCAGGTACCCCTCGTCATTAAAACGGAATGCTCCTGCCCTGGTATAGAACATAGTGTCATTGCCTAACTCACTGACAATAAAAAAACCCTCGCCTTCAATGGCTACATCGGTATCTGAAGAAGTGGTTTCAAAGGTTCCCTGGCTGAAAATATTATCAACAATGGAAAGCCCCACTCCACGACCAACCTGGGAAATACCGCCAGAGCCGAAAATGGAACTGGAGAGAAGGTCGGAGAAAACTGAGCGGGCGCCTTTGAAACCAAGGGTATTGGTATTGGCAAGGTTATTACCGATGACACTCATGGCCTGGGAGTTCGTATTGAGTCCACTTACTCCGCTAAACATTGCACTTTGAATGCCCATTAGAACCTCCTGGGGGTTATATTCAATGGATAATTGATTAGTTACGTGTGTCTGGAGAAGATTATCCTTCTTCCAGCGCGTCAACCACATCCTCAATTATCCCCGCGCCGTCCTTTGCAGCAGAGACAGTTTCTTCAGTCGTGGTAGTATCAGTTGCATCATCCTCTTCTGACTCTTCGCTGTCAGCAGACGATTTAGAGCGGTCATACGCTCCATATACTTCATCTATGGTGTAGTTACCGCTTACCGTAATCAATAAGGGTTCACTTCCATTCAGGTCTACACCTGTAACCTCTGTTTTGATGAGAGATTTGACAGTTGTACTGGTAGGATCTCCATCTATCTTGGCTTTGATGACCAGTGTGTAGGTGCCTGCTTCCACATCATCTCCGGATGCATCCTTGCCATTCCAGGTGAGTGTGTGATTGCCTTTCGAGGTATCTGTTCCAGAGAGTGTTGTGATCGTGTTTCCATCCTTATCCTGGATAATGGCGTCTACATCTGTGACGGTCCCGTCAATAGAGTAGCCTATTTCTACAGGATCTCCGGAATAGGCGAATTCAGATCCTTCCACCAATACTTCTTTTCCTATGAGGGAAAGGGCTGAAATTCTTTGCGAATTGTTTTGAGCAGCTGCCAGCTGGTCCATGGAATCATTCAGGTTGAAGAGTTGTTCCAATTGGCTGTACTGAGCGAGCTGGGCTGTAAACTCTGTTGCATCAGAGGGATTCAGAGGGTCCTGGTTCTGCAACTGCGCAACCAGAAGCGTCAGAAAATCCTCCTGGCCCAGGGTGTTACTACTGCTTTTGGTTGAACTGGTGTTACTCGTCGAGCTGGTAGTTTTGGTAAGTGCAGATATATCAGCCATGGTCGTGTCCTGTTATGCTGTTACTCTCAGAGTGTGGTCCTCAGAAAGATCTGAACTGTCTTCGCCTTCTTCGTTCAGGCTGAAGGTATCCTGTGATGCTGTAGACCGGTAGTTTTTTCCGAGTTGATGACGCTCTTCATTTTGTTGAAAATGGCTTCCATCGTAATCATTGCTGGCTGCTATGGAAATTTCTATTTCATTGAGGAAAAGACCCTGCTGTTCCAGTGCTTCCCGCAGTTTGGGGAGATGTCTGTCAAGGGCTTCCTGGGCCTGTGGAGTTTGGGTGGTTATGTGGGCCCGTATATTGTCCTGATCCACTTTGATTTCCATACGTAGCTCGCCAAGTTCTCGAGGGTGCAGGCTCAAGGTAACCGAACCACTCTCCAGTTTTCGGTTGTTGTTGAAATAGTGGACTACCTGATCCATTACCGAACTCTCGGGAACCGTTGCACCTGAAGGAAGACGCATCATGGTGGTAGTCGTTGCCGAGGCTTGGGATGTGGAGCTGGTTGATGGGGACTGAGAATCAAAATTCAGTGGTGTAAATGTATTATCGCTTCTGAAAAGAGTCTCTGTTTTATGCAACTGTTCCCCTGTAAAACCCTTTTCCGGATTATTTTGTTGGCCTGTATCATCAGCCAACTGTTGTTCCTGTTCGTTGAGGACCGCTTTCACAGAGTTGTTGGGCAAATTGGAGTGGATATAGTTGCTGGTCGCATCCTGACGCTGTCCGCTTGGATCTGTTGTTAATGGCTGGCCTGATGCCATGGTTTTAGCAGCAACTTCTTCTGTGATAGTACTCTGGTAGACCGTTATGACCTGACCTTCAGCAGTCTGGGTGCTCAGTTGCGGGGAGTTGTTGAGTAACCCATTCGTCTGCTGTTGCATTCCTTTATTTTGGGCAGTTTGCTGGGTATTGGCAAATGTTGCTGACCACTGTTCGACCACAACTTGCTGCCCAGCAGTTTCCTGACTGGCCTGGAGCGGCTGGGAAGCTGCGGTAGCTGTGGTAGCTGTGGTAGCTGTTGGTGTAGCCATTGAATCAATGATTTGCTGGAGTTGTGTAGTGGTTAATGTTACCTGTTCTCCTGTGCCAGCTGCAGCAGGTCGGGAAAAGTGATACTGACTGGTTCCAGGTGTTTCGAACAAAAGAGCTGCCGCGGTGGAGTTGGTTTTTACATTACCATTTGTATCAACCTGGGTAATGGTATTGTCCACAGCAGTGTTTGTGGTTTCTGATATGGTTATGGGGTTTTGGGTTGCTGGTATGGTTATGGTGTTTGGGGTGGCGTTGATAGGTGAATCGTGTTTTCCAACGGTCTGCTCAAGCACCTGGGATATTATCCGTGCTTCAGAGTCGGTCATGTATGTGGAGATGATTTCAGAGGACAGTGCTTCCTGGAATCCATCGCCGGCAATATCATCATTTTCATCATTTACTGATGTTGCATCTGTGTTGCTGTTGAGATCAGGTGTAACGGTGTTTGAAGTAGTTTGATCTTCTTGGTTTGAAGACGATGGGTTTTGATCACGCTCCACATTGGCGGTATCTGATGATACTTTTTCGTTGGTATGCTTTTCTCCTTGAACAGTGGCAGCAGTTTTCTCGTTGTTTCCGGTGCGATCAGAGGTTGAGGTCGTGGCAGCTTTTTTTGCTGACGATTGTCGTGCCGATTGGGTCGCGAGGTGAGAGGCAAAAGAGTTCTCGTCGCTGGCACTGGAACGGCTGTTGCCCGCAGATGTGTTCCCCGTTGGTTTGATCGGGGCAATGCTTTCTGCTGCTGAAAAGGCAAAAGTCTGCATAAGAAGATTATTGGGTATCCAGGGTTGAAAAATCAGTGGTCAGTCTGGCAGCTTTGTCTCGATTGAGATTATTTAAAATCTTTGCCGCAGATTTGGTTTTCATGCGTTGGAGCAGAGAAACCGCCAGATCTGGTTCCAGGCTATCGAATACTTGAGCTGCTTTTTCTGCTGACATCTTCTCGTACATTTTACTGAGTTCATTTATCCGTTTTTGCTCGACCATATCTTTTTCAGCAAGGAGCTTTTCCAAGGCAATTCGTTGCTGCTGGAGTTGGTCAAGTTTCTTATCGACCTCCTCCTCCAATCTCTTTAGCTCCTTTTTTCTCTCTTCTACCGCTCTCCGTTCCTGTTCCAGCGAATTTCGTTCATTTTCAAGGGCCGTCAGCAGTCTGCGTTCCTCAACAGATGAATATTGGGCTGTGTTTTCGGCAGCATGAGAGACATGGTAGACAGGAATAAGAAAAAGGAGTGCAGCAAGACAAAAGATGGATTTGAAGGATACTGTTGAAAGGTTCATGAGTGTTTTATTGATCAGGATTTTTGTGAAAAAGAACAGCCAGTTCGTCCAGCATTGCGCGCTCTTTTTTGTTAAGGTATTGTTTGTAGGCATTGTTCTGCTGTTCTTTCATTTTTTCCATAATTTTGAGGTCTTTGCTGGCCTTGAGCACTTTTTGTCGTTTGCTTTCTGTTTGCCGTTTTGCCGTGAGTACTTCCTGTTCGGCTTTTTTAATTTTTTGCTTAACTACGCTTATCCAGTTTTCAATAAGCTCCAGTTGGGTGACTGACGTACCCTGGCTGTATTGAGATTGCAGGTTCATATACAGGTCTTCCAGTTCTTGCTGAGCAGCCTGAAAAATATCCTTTGCCTGTTGCTCTTTTTCCATTGCTGCAAACAGGGCTTGTCTGGCTTTTTCCTCAGCCTGACGCCGGATTCGAAGCACAGTGTCGAGTTTGAAAGGTTGCATGGCCCTTATCATCCAGTGTATTGACGGAAATGGATAGTTACCTGATGTTCATGGGGGCTAACTGCTTTTACTGACCCTGTTTTCGTCGGTCCACAGACCGCCTTCCCGGTCTGCGCCGGTCTGGTCCCTGACGATCGCTGACAAGGGATCCCATGGCAGCCAGGGATTCATCCAGAGATGAAGCTTCATCCATGCGTTGGGTAAGAAATGCATTGATAGCGTCTATGCGGTTGATGGCATAATCAATTTCAGGATTGCTTCCTGCAGCGTAGGCCCCAATATTAATCAGGTCTTCGGATTCTCTGTAGACGGCCATGACACTGCGAGTGCGGCCAGCCAATTCCAGGTGTCTGGGGCTGACGATATCACGCATGACGCGACTTGTGGACATCATGACATCAATGGCAGGATAATGGTTTTTTGCTGCAATGGCCCTGGAAAGAACAATATGACCATCAAGAATGGAGCGAACCGCATCAGCCACCGGCTCTGTAAGGTCATCCCCATCTACAAGTACAGTATAGAGCCCGGTAATTGAGCCCTGGTTTTTAAATTTTCCTGCGCGTTCAAGCAGTTTGGGCAGGGTGGCGAAAACCGAGGGCGTGTACCCTTTGGTGGTAGGCGGTTCTCCGATGGCAAGACCTATCTCTCTCATGGCCATGGCAAACCGGGTTACGGAATCCATCATCAACAGAACATTGTGTTTTTGTGCACAGAAATATTCAGCTATGGCCGTGGCCAGATACGCCCCACGCATTCTCAGAAGGGGAGGTTGGTCTGAAGTCACTGCAATAATTACTGAGCGGGCCAGGCCTTCCTTGCCAAGGTCACGTTCGATGAATTCGCGAACTTCACGTCCACGTTCGCCGATCAGGGCGATGATATTGATATCTGCACGGGCATATTTTGCCATCATGCCAAGGAGCACACTTTTCCCCACACCTGATCCGGCCATGATACCCATGCGTTGGCCCACACCACAGGTGATCATGCCGTTGATTGCGCGAATACCGAGATCAAGGGGCGTGTTAATATTGTCACGCAGCATCGGGCTCGGAGGGAGGGCGTATAATGGCTGTTCGTCGGGTAGATGCAGGGGAGGCCCATTGTCCACAGGCATTCCCATGCCGTCTATGACGCGCCCCAGGAGTTCGTTGCCGACCTTGATGGTAGCTAGTTGTGTTTTGACACATATAAGCGAACCCGGTCCCAGGCCGCGTACTTCTCCCAGGGGCATAAGCTGGGCCTGATTGTTATTGTACCCTACGATTTCTGCGGCTATTGGTGCGGTTTCACCCTGAAGTGGATAAATTTCACAGAGTGAACCAATGGATGAAGCTGCACAGGTGCCCTCTATGACAAGCCCGACTATACGCGTGACCTTTCCATACACATCTATGGTCGAGAAGCTGTCAATGGTGGCAGGTGCAGGTAAAATCATTGCTCTTAAACCTCGGTAGACATCGTTCAGGTGCAGGTTGAACTAAGCGGTATATCCACTCTCTCCGGAAATGTGGGCTACTGGCTGCTTTCCGTAGTGTCATCCACTGGCTCGGTAATCGGCGCAGTATGTTCGAGAAGGAATTGCTTTGCCTTTTCCAGTTGTGCTGCAACTGTGGCATCGACCAGGCAGGTTTTTGAGTCAAGTATGCATCCTCCCCGTTCAATGGTGTTGTCTTTTTTAATCAAAATATGGTTTAGGCTGCTCATCTTATTTAAAAGCTCTGGCCGCATCTCTTCAACAGTCTGCAGGTCGTCGGGATGCAGTCGAATAACGAATTCATCACTCTCTATGGCTTTATCTATCGCCATCTCTACGGTGTGTGCAATGAGATCTCTGCCGGTTGCAATTTCCTGGGCTACAATTTTGTGAGTCAGTTGGATGGTCGTGTTGATAATTTCTTCTCTGCATTGAACAAGGATCTTTGAACGAAGGGTGTCGATTTTTTGACTGGCCAGCTCCAGTGCCTGCAGGGTTGTATCAAATTGATTGTGACATTGCTGCATGGCATCAGCCACTCCCTGGTTATAGGCCTCTTCCTTTATGGCCTCTACGTCAATGGGGGGAGCAGCCGGTTCCTCCTCCACAGAGAGTGAGGGAGGATCTGCTGTTTCAAGTGGTTCAGAGACCTGAGGAGAACCAGTATCGGTTTCTTCGAATTCTTCTGTAAAACCCTCAGTCAGGGATGGCTCAGCCTCTTCAATGATGGCGGGCTGCTCACCCTCCATTTCTTCGGGAAACATCGCAGCTATTTCTTCCTGAACCAGATTGGTAGGTTGGAAAAAATCGTCTTTGGGAAAAATTTTAGACGAGCTCATCGCCGCCACCCCGACCAAGAACCAATTTGCCTTCTTCTTCGAGCTTCATGGCAATTTTGACTATGGTCTGTTGCATTGCTTCAACTTCAGAGAGGCGAACCGGACCCATGGCTTCAAGATCGTCTTTGATCATATCTGCTGCGCGAGCTGACATGTTGGAGAAAATCTTTTCTTTCAGTTCATCAGATGCGGTTTTCAGAGCCATGGTGAGGGAATCATTGTTGACTTCACGAAGGATCATCTGCATGGACCGTCCATCCAGGGCGCAGAGATCCTCAAACGTAAACATCAGTTTGCGGATATCTTCAACCATGTCAGGATCCACTTCTTCCAGGTTGTCGAGGATGTCGGAATCCAGGTTGTCTGTCATGTTATCCAGAATATCAACAACCTTGCTTATTCCACCGACCTGCCTTTGATCCTGTTCTCCCACCACTACACCGATTTCTTTATTCAGTGCATCTTCGATACGATCAATGACATTGGGAGATACAGTGTCCAGGGTGGCTATACGATAGATGACATCAGCCCGGATTTCTTCAGGAAGAAAGGCCAGGATTGCGCTGGAATGTTCAGGAGTTTGCGTGGAGAGAACCAGGGCAACCGTTTGGGGGTGTTCACGTTCCAGAAGTCCCGCGACCATGGCTGGCTGCATTTTGGCAACCGTTTCCAGGGGGCGTCCTTCGGTGCCTGATATAAATTGTCTCATCAGGTTGGATACCCGGTTTTCGTCACCGGAGCTGGCTATGGTTTTTTTGGCAAAGTCCTGTCCTCTCACCACCAGGCCCGCCTGTGATTCCGTTGCCAGTTCAAAGTCTTCCAGAACACGTAATTTTACGTGTTCTGGAATATGTTCAACCGTGGACATATATCGTGTGATTCTGAAAACCTCTTCATCGGTCATTTCCCGCATTATTTTTGACGCTGTATCCTCTCCCAAACACATGAGAAGTATGGCAGCTTTCGCTACCCCGTCGAGTTGTTTTTCTGCTGCAGCCATAAATGGTTCGTGTAACTTCCTTGTTTAATATGTTCCTGAACAGGTGAAAAATCAGCACCTGGGCTTGCAGGCATTTCATCTGCACCTTTTCCGAACGTTCAGACGTTCCGGCAGGTTTTCCTCATTCAGGCTGCCACAAACAGGAGGGAATAGTCAAGTCTCCTGAGGCTGATCAGCGTTCGTGAATCCAGTTTTTCAGGATATGTGCACTGAAAACCGGGTTTTGATCAATGGCTCTGCGAACCCTGAGAACAGGATCTTTGAGTATGAGTTCTTCCAACTCCTGCTCTTCAGTAAGCCTGGCCTTTTCTTCCTGCTCGGCTTCCATCTCTTCGACGGTTTTCATGTGCTTCTCTTCAGCTTCACCCTGCAGGGTTTTGATAACTGGCCGGATCAGTAGAAAATACACGATCAAGCCTGCGAGAAAAAGCAGTACCCAGCGGATAACCGGCATATACTGATACAGGGTTGATGCCACCTGGCTTTGGGTGTCAGCAAAATCTGTCGGTGCCATGAAAGGCATGGATGTCACTTCAATGGTATCTCCCCTGGTCGGATCAATGCCCAGGGCTGAAGAAATCATTTTTTCCACAGCAGCAAGCTCCGCTTCTGACCTGGGTTCAATCTTTTCCGGTGCATCCTCTGCTGCTGGTGTCACTTTATCGGCAACCAGCACAGACACCGAAATTTTCTGCACAGTACCCACCGGGTTTATGGTCTTTGAGATGACCTTGCTGATTTCATAGTTGGTTGTTCGCTGTGAACGGGATGAAGGGGGCGTGGCGCCAGCGGCCTGTGTGGTGTTTCCCTGCAGATTTGATTGTACCCCCGGGATTCCTCCTACGATTTCAGATCCGGATTTCTCTTCAACCAGTTGTTCACTGCGGATGATCGGCTCTTCCGGGTCAAAAATTTCTTCGGTCTTTTCTGTCTGGGCGAAATCCAGCGTTGCGGTTACCCGCACCATGGCGTTTGTCTGACCCAAAGCTTTATCCAGAAGTGCCTGGGCACGCTCTTCAAGGTGCTGTTCGACCTGGAGTTGAAACTGGAGCATGTCAGGAGACAGATTACCCAGGAGTCCGCTGTCAGCGGGACGGGTAAGAACATTACCGTTTTGATCGATAACGGTTACGTTTTCCTGGGTTAATCCTTCTATGGAACTTGAAACCAGGTGCACAATACCGTTAACCTGTGATTCTCCTAGTCTTCTACCTGGCAGAAGCTTAATGGTTACCGAGGCTGTGGAGGGCTTCTGCTGATTTTTGAATAATCGCTTTTCCGGTAGAACCAGGTGAACTCTTGCGTTTTCAACTGGTCCCAGGCTGGTGATTGTCCTGGCCAGCTCTCCCTGGAGTGCTCTGACATAGTTGACCTTCTGTACAAAGTCGGTCAGGGCAAAAGACTGCTTGTCAAATATTTCAAATCCGATACCTCCCCCTTGGGGCAATCCAGACGAGGCGAGGCCCAGCCTGGTTTCGTGAACCAGTTCACTGGGAATAAGGATGTTTTTCCCGTTATTGGCAAGTTGGAAAGGGATGTTCTGCCCTTTGAGCCACTCAACCATTGCTCCTGCATCCGCTTCACTGAGGCTACCGTACAGTAATTGGTAATTCGCTGAACGTGCCTGGAGTATTATGAACGCAAACAGTGCTATGGAAATCGCAGCAACTGCACCGAGGGCAATTTTTCTAGGTAAGGGCCACGCCTTAATGGAGGAGACAAAGTTTTGCCATCCGCTTTGTTGAGGCGTCTCGTTTGCCGTAGTTTCTTCAGCCATGGATTATGCCTACACCTGCATTTGCATGATTGTCTGATAGGCGTCAAGAGCCTTGTTGCGGACCTGGACCAGATAACGCAGGCTTATGTCAGCCTGCTCCATGAGGATCATGGCTTCATGCAGGTTCTTTTCCTCTCCGGTATGCAGCTTCTGTATTGCATGATCAGCCTGCTGTTCCTGGTTGCTCACGTCGCTGACCAGATTGCCGAGCATATCCTGGAAGGTTCCTGCTGCCTGGGTTGCCGGTGATACCTGTTTTTCGTTCTGACTCTGCGAAAGAGGCAGAGGGGGAAGGTTTTGAATTTGCATAGGCTAATTAGCTCCCTATATCCAGTGCCTTAAGTGCCATTCGTTTGGCTGATTTGATGGCTGTCGTATTCGCTTCATACGAGCGGGTAGCTGACATCATATCCACCATCTCTTTTAATACATTGACATTTGGCATGGCCACGTAGCCGTTTTCATCGGCATCGGGGTGAGATGGATTGTATATCTGTTGAGGTGGATCATTGTCCTCGATAATTTTGGCAACCTTAACACCTTCTGCATGTCGGTTCATCACCGTGTTGAGCTGGTTTTTAAAAGAGACCGGTTCTGACTGAAAAACAACAGATTTTTTTTTGTACGGTCCACCTTCTGGTGTCGATGTGGTTTCTGCATTGGCAAGATTGGCACTGATAGTGTTCAATCTGGTTCGCTGGGCGCTTAATCCTGATGCTGCAATGTCAAAAGTCGTAAATATGTTCATGGGGCTCCCTTTTCAAGATTTGCTTCTTTTATGCAAATTATGCGCCAGTACTTAACGTGTATTTAATGAATGATAATTTCTTTTTCAACATGGTAATAGCGGTTTCATAGAGCAACTCATTGGTTGACAATTTAACCATTTCCTGGTCAACGCTGACACTGTTTTCATCTCCAATACCTGTGTTGTCTCTGGTTGTTGACAACGTGCCTTGAACCTGTGACAGGCTGGAAGGAGCCAGGGGGATATGTTTAGGGTGGCTGGTTACCGGTTTCATATCACCTTCTGTCAGGGCGCTTCGTAATTGATCTTCAAAACTAAAGGTTTTGGCAGAATATCCAGGAGTTTCAGCATTGGCCAGGTTAGAGCTGATAACCTGCTGGTTTTTAGCTCGTAAGTCCAGTACCTTGCTGAGTAGTTCGATGGAGGTGTCTGTCTGGCGTATATCTGTCATGCTTTTTCCTCGCCGTGTATTTCAGGTAAATTGGCTGCTGGTAGACGGTTATTACTTCTTTTTAAGCTGCATGATCGCCACTTCCTCAATTGCAAGTTTTTTCCATAAGGGGCTTGTTCCTGTTTCGGCAATTTCCTGAAACATTTTTAGAGCTTCTTCCCGCTTGCCGTCAGCCTGGGCAATTTGTGCCAGGCGGAATCTGGCCTGATCGTTCTGTTCTTCACCGTTTACGACCAGAAGAAAAAAAATTTCAGCTGCTTGTGGTTGGCCACTCTGGTAGTAGGCTTCTGCAAGCATAAAGGCTTTTGCTCTATCTGTTTCCACTTGCGAGGAGAGAGAGGTTTCCGTTAAGCCATGAATAACTTCAGGCCACCTTCCAAGATTAAAGTAAACCTGCACGGCGTAATCTTCTATTTCATCGGATGTTGGCCTGTTGTCCGTGTCGAGCAGTGCCTCAGCCTGTGTTGCTTTCCCCTGGGAAACCAGCGCCTTGAGTTGGAGAAGAAATACCGGAGGCCGCAGAGCGGAGTTGGGGTAGCGAAAGCTGAATCTGTCAGCGTAGTCTTCAATGGTTTTGTACTGACCGTCGAAGTAGAGTGATTGCAGCAGGGGCAGGTAAACCTGTTCCTGCTCAGAGCCTGAGGATACATCAAAGAGATACTGGTAGGTTCTTGCAGCCCGGTCAAAAAAACCGAGGTTTGTATAGGCTGTTGCGAGATTATAGAGCATATTTCTCGAGATCCAGCCGCGGATAAACAGGTTTCGATTCTGCTGGGCAAGGACCAGTGCGTCGGTATAGCGTTTATGAGCAACCTGATCTGCAATAACATCTTCCAGTTGTTGAATAATCAGTGCCTGGGCTTCTGTTTTCAGATTGCCGGCCTGGAATTCACGAAGAAGGCGCATACACTGGTGTATACTCAATTCTTTATTTCCCTCAAGGTGATTGACAAGTGCTGTTTTGAAATACGCCTCTTCACGCAGAGCCACCGTATTGGCAACGCTGCCCAGTTGTGTGAATTTTGAAATTGTTTCTTCAGAACCGGCCGTTGTGTTCAGGTAATCCAGGTCAGCCTGCTTCATGGTGGCACGGTACCCTCCTTCTGTGTCTGCAAATGCCTCGCGAAGTTGCTGAAGTGAGTTTTCCGTTTCTTTCAGAGAGGTTCCATTATGCATCCTGCTCATAATCAGGCGGAAAAGCACCAGGTCGTGCTGGGGTTTTTCGTCAAGTAGCTCACTGAGTCTGACATATGCCGCAACAGCTTGTTTGTATTTTTTTTGATTATATAGCAGGTCGCTGAATTTACTGAGAGATTCAGGGTATTCATTTATGATGTCAGATTGCTCATTGAGCTGTAGATAGGATACCAGCGCCTTGATTTTCTGGTCTTGGATATAGCGTATGTCACCCAGTCGCATCCTTCTGATCGCATTCGCTCTGGTGTAAAAGGCGATATCGTCTCTGGTGAGTAACTTTTGAGCCTCGTCAGGTCTGCCGATATCCATGGCTGCTTCTCCCAGCAGCAACGTGAAATAAGAGGCATAGGGGGTGGTTTTTGCCAGTGGCGCTATGGCTTGTTCCAGTTCGTAAAACCCCAGAAAATCCGGTTCATGTATGTTGCGTAAATACACAAAGAGAAAATTGGCCAGGTCTGCCATGGCTGTATCAGGATGACGCTGTATGATCTGTTGCAGCAGGGTGTGAGGATTTCGATATTCACCGGAGCGTACCAGTGATTCCGCATAGGTGAAAAGCAGCAGGTCCCTTTTATGTTCATCTTTTTCAGTTGCCAGTCGTTCTCGCAGTAACTGGAGTACCTGACCCCACTGGCCTTGTCCGGCCAGTTGAATTACAGGTGCAGGCAACCATTCTTCCACGAGCATTTCATCTTTGATCGCACTGTACAGTGGAAATGGCGGTAAGGTAAAAGTTATTGGGGGGGAAATGGATATGGACGTTTCATAGTTCTGGAAAAATGACCGCCAATCATTTGCATATGGAGAGACATTCACAGGATTGGTGTAATCAATACTGTTTCTGTCCAGTTGCGTGATCCCCTGGAGTTTGTCCGACAAATCTGGGTACATTGATGAAAATTCGTTTCCCAGGACTATATCAAGCATCAGGGAAGCAGGTTCCTGTCGTGTGTTTTCCCTCACTGATTGTGGTTTGTAACGAAAAAACAGTGAAAAAATAGTTTGTTCGCCTTTTTGTTTAATCAGCATTCTGATAAGGCGATCATCAGGAGGAAATGGGGTGACATTCTTTGATACTATTGTGTTGTCTAAAATCAGGTCGATTCGTTTTTCCCTCTGATCCAATTTGTATTCAGGCATGGTGGTGAACCGAAAATAGATCTGGAGGCTGGTGTTTTCATCGGTCCTGTGAATGGATTCGATCAGATGGGCAGCACTGCATATACTGGTCTGAAACACTATCAGCATAGAGCAGAGAAGTATGATGCGCGTTTGTTTTTGAGGTATCTGCATGGGTATAAAGTGTATCATGTCATATTTTATGCAATAAATATTCCCGTTTTTACATGGCGGTTGATGCCTGAGAAGATGCTAATTTTTACAACAAAAATTACATGATTAACAATATGATCGTGTACGATTTTCTGACAGTGTTGACATGTTTCGTTTTGGTGTGTCGAATTATTGTCTTGGGAAAGATCTGGTAAAGAACAGAGAAATAATTGAATTTTATTCTTTCCTCACCGTATAATCATCACATCAGGAGAGTCAAACATGACCGGGAAGGTGAAAATTTTCCAGGATGAATATGTCTGCTCTCATTACTCGCGCCTCTCCGTACATGGTCTTTAAACAACCCTATTTTTGCGCTATGCGTAAAATATTATCCTCGAAGGTAAGCGTAGACTCCGATATCAACCATATGACTTCGATACATTGTATCGCATGCCCCGGAATCTACGCTTTCCTATACCTGAGCAAAGATCCTCATTTACGGACAGGCACTAACTCTGAATAGGTACAACAGTAGAATATAGGATGGTTATACGGAACAGGGCCGCCTTACCTCTCAATATGCAAGGCATACATAGCCAGGCGTATCAGCTGGAACCGTTTGTTCTTGCTCTCAAAGAAGATCCGGAACGACATGAACTTGAGGAGAAAGTTGTCCAGGATTGTCGTTACTTGATATCTACCCTGCATGCAGTCGCCCGGGAGCATGGTCTGGTTTATCTCCTGTATATGGCAGATTCTTTCGAGTATGTCTTCAATCTGGTGGATACTGGGAAAATTATACTGAATCTGGTTCATCTCGGTTTCGTGGTTGAGCTGTGTCATGTACTGGTGGCAAATAGCAAATCCATCGCTGATTTTGAAAATGATGCCCAGCTGGAGAAAGTATGCAAAAAGCTTGCTTTTGAACTATTGCGCACCGTACCGAGAGAAGACAGCAGAGAAAAAGACGGTCAAAAAGGGCAGGGCGGCCTTGACGTGTCTGGCGGAAATGCTTCATTCCTGTCTGAGATTACAGCCATGCTGGATACTGTAGAGCAGGAACTGGTATTGTGGGATTATATTGCTTTGGATTTATCCCGTGTGGATATATTGGCTGGTCTTTTTGGTCGTTTAGACAGCCATTTTTCCCTTTATGGTTTTCCGGAAGCAGCAAGAATTTGTCAATGTGTAGAAGCTACTTTAAAACGATTTACTCAAGGGGAACATTTTTATGGTGAGTATCCCGAACGTGTATTGATTCGTACACTGGATGCCTTGAGGACAGGCGTTGATCAGTTAACTGTCTGGGAACACAACGATATTCAGGATGCTGAAAAGCATTTGCAGGCCATACAGGGGCTTATGCATAAACCGATCGGCGAGTTACTCGTTCAGGCCGGTCTGGTTGCTCAGGAGAGTGTCGATGAAGCGCTGGAGTTGCAGAAGCAGGAAATTTTGCAGGACAGGCCACGTCGTCTGGGTGAACTGCTTATAGATATGGGGATTGTTTCCGAAGATGAGTTGAATCATGTTCTCGGTAAACAGCTCGAAATCAAGAATCAATTATCATTCATTGAAACAGAATCCGATGGGAAACGGCTCTCTGCTCTATCCGTTGGCATACAGGAAGAGGACCTGCAACTCCAGATTCCCTCGACCGTGGCAACACCTCTGTTTTCTTTAACGACGCAACTATGGAACCATTATTCTACTGACAGTCAGGCTCCGGACGCATTATTGCAACTGAAACAATTGTGCGAGAAATTGTGCAAGGCCCAGCCCGACCAGATTGTTCAGAGGCTTAAGCAGGCAGCACACGACCTTGCTGTACTCCATGGAAAACGCATTCATTTTGTCGTTCGCGGGGCAGATCTGGACATGGATCGAATGGTATTGTATCACTCGTTTCCTCTTATCTGCGAACTGCTTGCCAACAGTATCGAGCATGGGATTGAGTCTGAGAAGGAGCGGATATCTCAGGGTAAGGATATAACCGGCCAGGTGGCGTTGTCTTTTCTTAATCAGGCCAATGAACTCTGGATCAGTGTGGAAGATGACGGATCTGGGTTGCTGTTGGATGCCATACAGGATGTTGCCCGTAAACACCTTGACCGGAAAAGCATTGATGGATGTCTGGCCTCTGGAAATGGTGCGGCGGATTTGATTTTTTACCAGGGAGTAACCACTGCTTCAGCCTCTGGAAGAGGCAATGGTTTGCTTGGAGCCAGGGATAGCGTGGAGAAAATAGGAGGACATATCAAGGTGCTGAGCCGGCAGGGGAAAGGGACCAAAATAACATTACAGTTGCCTTTTTACCGGGGTAAGATGCAGCCTGATGTAAAAAATCATTCTTGAACAAGAAAATTTGATTTCTTTCATTCTCTATTGATATGATACAACTAATGAAACGAAGGATTTCAACTCGTTGATCTCTAACCGATTACATACAAACAACATTACTACAAATACGAAGTCGCATAAGTATACAACCCTTTAGGAGGTATGAAGGATGGCAAAGAATGTTCTGCTCGTTGATGATTCCAGCACCATGCGTAAAATAATCAGCCGCTCTCTGAGACAGGCTGGACTGGAGTTCGGCGATATCTTTGAGGCTAGTGATGGAGCAGAAGCCCTTGACGTTCTGGAAAAAGAGTCCGTTGATATCGTTCTGAGTGATATTAATATGCCCAATATGAACGGCATTGAATTTCTTCGTGAAAAAGCTAGTCGCGATGCCATTAAAGATATACCTGTTTTCATGATCTCCACTGAGACCGGGGATGATATTATCGGAGAGGCTAAGAGTCTGGGGGCGGTAGGAGCTCTGAAAAAACCGTTTACCCCGGACAAGGTCAATGAAGTACTTGGCCCTCTTATGTAATAGAGGTACCGGTATCCAAGAATATGATTCCGGTCGACTTGGTCCAGTTGGCCGGACAATCCAGGAGGTAAGCGGGTGAGCAACTTTGATGGCGTTACTGAGCAGTTAATTGATTCAACCATTGAAATATTTACCGGCATGGTCATGATGGAGGTCGCCCCGACTGGGCAAGTGATGAACAGAATGAATCCTCTCAAGGATTCCATTACCGGTATGGTCGGCCTGGCAGGAATCCACAAGGGCCTTTTGGCGGTACATCTTCCCAAAGCAGTGGCCACAGCAATTACTAGTAACTTTCTAGGTATTGAAGTGGATGCGATTACTGAAGACGTTGAAGATGCCATTGGTGAAATTGCCAATATGCTGGGTGGTAATCTCAAGTCGATCCTTTCTGATAAAGGCAAGGATATCCAGCTTTCTTTGCCTTCAACCATCTCCGGAGATGAATATAACTTTGCCTCTCAGGCTGATGTTGATACGCTTATTCTCGAATTTAAAGCACCTGAAGGTGAGTTTTATGTAGAAGTCGAACTGGAGGCATGAAAATGCAAACAGATGCGTCATGTAATGAGCATGTTTTACAAGAAAACTGCACGCAGTACCTGATAGCTGCAACCCAGGATGTCTTTGCCAGCATGATATTTATGGATATAGAACCAGGTGAGCCGTTAACTGGCAGTGATATTCGATTTCAGACAAGCTTGAGCAGTATGATAGGGCTGGCAGGAGACCTGCGGGGACTTGTCGCGGTACACTGCACAAGAGAGGCTGCGCTGGGTATCACATCATCCATGCTTGGGATGGATGTGGAAGAATTGGATGACGACGTCAAGGATGCCATTGGTGAAATCGCAAACATGGTGGCTGGTGGAATGAAAGTCAGCCTTGCTGATCATAATGTAAAAATTGATCTGGCTATACCTTCAACAGCTGTGGGGAAATCCATACGGGTGAGTTCTCTAAGTAAAGGCAACAGAGTTCTTGTTCCTTTTACAACCTCTGCCGGTACGTTTGGAGTTGAATTGCAATATATCTTTGCTTAACCCCCCCCTCAGTTTACTCGGTCTTTTTAGGAGGTTTTTTTAACTTGCTGAAATAGCATCGTTTGTAGGGGCATGATCTTATTGTTCACTACAACGGCATATCCGGTTCCTTCAATCCCATTGCACGATATATTTCCAGGAAATTCAGGCTGGCTTCCTTTATATTTTCCCGTGAGGATACATCGCAGGCGCCTTATGCCACTTCCAGGCGCCTGCGATGAAACCTGTAGCGAATCCCCTTGCTCCCACGGGCCTGTCAATGTATGTTTCCTTGCATGACTTTGTCATATTTCTTCAACCTGCCGGAAGTCTTTTCGGCATTCTTTCTGTGTAAAGATTATTGGGAAATCTGCCGAAAAAAATAAGAGAGATTCTTTAAAAAAAGGATAACTGTGGGGTATGGCAAAGTTGAGGAAACATGAGGTAACGCTCTATTTATTTGCACAAAGCTTCTGCATGTCTTACGTTTGAAATGTATGCTCTGTCTGTTGTCGTCGTAACCTGATTTTCAGTCCAATAGAACTAAAAAATTCCGGATAGCTGACCAATTTCATGAAAGCCCGAGAAAGACTAGATAAAATAATCAACTCCTGTCAAAAGCGAATTCAGGATGAGGTGTCTGCGCTTTTGGGAAAAGAGATTATCATCGGGCAACCAGTGACAGCGGTACACGACAAGGAGGCTTGTTTTGATGAAGTGATCGGTAAAACAGTTGTTGCTCATCTGCAATTTGAGGGTGAAATTGAGGGGCAGGGAGCGATCATGGTTTCCATTCAGGATGCCATTCGTGTTGGTGGAACCCTGATCATGCTGCCTGAATCAGAATTACAACTGGCCATAACCGATGAAAACTATTCAGAAGAGTTGCAAGACTCCTATGGAGAGATAGCCAATATTATTTCAGGCTCACTTACTTCAGCATTCGAAGAGCAGTTTCCCAAGAGTTTCAGGATTGTACGTACAGAGCAGGAGGTTTTGACTCCTACCAAGGTAGACATTGATTCAGAGCAACCTTTTCCCCCTGCTCAGTATCATCATACGACCTTTTCCATGTCCATGGCAGGAAACGCTATGGGAAATCTGCATTTGGTATTGGCGGCAGCGCCACTTGGCCTGGCAGATGCTGTTGCAGACGATTTACCAGAGCAGGAGGAGGCTGTACCAGAAGAACCTGCGGCACAGCCCCTTGAATCCGAGGCTTCTCCTGCTGAAGAGCCCGTATCAGAGGAAAAGGAAGAAGCGCCACAAAAAACAACGGCTGAACCCACTGCTGCGACTACCCCTAAACCCAAATCTCCAAAAGACCTTCAGAAGCAAAAGAAACTTATTGATGGTTTGCTCAAACTGTGTGCTGATAAGGTAGGTGAAGAAGTTACAGCCCTTGTCGGCGATCAGTTAAAACTCAATAACGTTACCCATAATATCTATACTAAAGAGGAGGTGCTGGAAATTCCCCAGGGGAAACAAGCCCTGACCAGAATGGATATCCGTGGTGACAAGACAGGGGAAGCATACCTGCTTGTGAATGTTTCATCGGCAATTTTTATGGGGGGATCGCTGATCATGCTCCCTGAACAGGAGCTTGATGAAACTGTTCGAAATGAGGTTTTTGGTGATGATGCTCAGGACGCGTTTGGGGAAATAGCCAATATTATCGCAGGGGTATATACATCTGTATTTGAGGAGCAGTATCGGAAAAAGATAGGTTTTGTCAAGACAACGATGGAAACCCTTATTCCTGTTAAGGTTGATCCTGATTCCGACGATATAATGCCTAACCAGCTCTACTATGCAACGAGTGGTGAGGTGGTCTTTGCCGAAAAGGAAATGGGAACCTACGTGGCAGTTTTTCCAGCTGTAGCGTTCGATCTGGAAGGCCTGGCTGCAGCTGATGAAGAGGAAGTAAAGAAAGAGGCTAAAAAAGCACCTTCTGTTCCAGAGACTCCTGCCACAGAAAAGTCGGTTTCACAGGAAAAAGTTGAGGCAACAGGTGGTACCACGGGGCCCGCGCAACCAGCCCAACCACTCCGCCAGCCTGATATACCACCCGATATATTGATATTCAGCGATGATCCGGAAGAGGGGCGTAACCTGACAACCTGTCTCTCACAACTTGGATATCATCCCAGAGAGTTGGCCTATAAAAGTTCGGTAACAGGCAACCTGAATACTCATATCAGACTGGTCTTCATCATCATGAAAGAGGTGAGTGAGCAGGGATTTGGTGTTGCTATTAAGGTGAGCAGTGCCGGCTATCAGGTACCTTTGATTGTTGCAGGACCAGCCTGGACAAGGACATTGGTTATCAAGGCCGTAAAGTACGGGGCTGACGATATTTTGGTAACGCCAAGCATGCTTGAGGATGTTCAGGCAAAGGTAGAAATGAATTTGGGTAAAATAGCGGCTTGATACCTGTCCGAGGTCAGTTTTCCTGGCTCCAACTGGCCTGAAGCTCTTTTTTCTTTATTTTTTCCAGCAATGTTGTGCGTTTCAGGTTGAGTATACGCGCAGCTTCCTTCTTGTTTCCCTGGGTCATTTTCAGCGCCTGAACAATGAGTTGGGTCTCAAAATCGTTTACCATGGCGTTAAAATCAATACCTTCTTCCGGCCACATATCTTGAACCTGGGACCCTGAAGCTGGAGAAAACAACGGGAGTTGTTCCGGAGTGGCTGTCATTGAATCCTGGGCCTCACCGTTTTTGGGAGAAGCATTTAGATTGTTACCTGCAACCGCTTCTTCACTTCGATATTTTTCAGGCAGGTCATTGTAACCGACCCGTTGCCCGCTATATAAAATTGTCATATGCTGGACAAGGTTCTCCAGCTCTCGTACGTTACCTCTCCAGTAGAGATTTGTGAGCGTCTGCATAGCAGCCAGGTCAAAGCCCTGCAGTTTTTTGGATCGCTTTTTTCCCAGGCTGTGAATGAAATAATCAACCAGCAGGGGAATGTCTTCTTTACGTTCCCGAAGCGGTGGTATGGAAACCGGAATAACACTGAGGCGGTAGTAAAGGTCTTCTCTGAATTTTCCGTCTGTAACCATTTCCTCAAGATTTCTATGTGTGGCAGCGATTACACGCACATCCACAGGAACTGGCTTTAATGCACCGACCGGTTCAAATTCCCTTTCCTGCAAGACTCGCAGCAGCTTGGCCTGTAGGGTGGGTTTCATGTCGCCAATTTCATCTAGAAATAGAGAACCGCCATTGGCATATTCTATTCTTCCTATTTTTGAAGCGGTGGCACCTGTAAAAGCGCCCTTGGTGTGTCCAAACAGCTCGCTTTCAAGAAGATCCTCGGGAATAGCGGCACAGTTAACAGGGACAAAGTTATTTTTCCCGCGGGGACTGTGATTGTGGATTGCCTTGGCGACCAGCTCTTTTCCGGTACCAGACTCACCTTGAATGAGTACTGTGCTTAAATCATCTTCAGCGAGTTTTGCGATGAGATGAAACAAGCTTTGCATACAGTCACTTCGACCAATGATGCCGTAAAATGAATCCGTTGCCATAAGATGATCAGATTGGTGTTATATCGGCGAGTTTACTGGTGGTTCGCCTCATGTTCAAACTGAGGAGCCGCATAATTTTCTTCAATAAGGTTACACCTAATGCTGGATATTGCTTGGTAAGAATATCAAAACCTTTTTTGGTGAGGATAATAACCACAGTGGGTTGCCTGGCAACAACACTGGCCGACCTGGGAGATTTATCGATGATTGCCATTTCCCCAATGGTATTGCCTTTCCCAAGCCTGGCTACGACACGATAATCCCCAGTGTTTGTTTTTTTGAGGACATCGAGTAATCCCCGTACGACAAAACACATATAATCCCCTTTCTCTCCCTCTGTGAAAAGGTAATTTCCTCGCATAATTTCCATATAATTCATATGTTTGGAAAGTGTATCCAGCTCATCCATTTTAAAAGAATCAAAGAGGGGCAGAGTTAAAATGAGATCTCTGGTTTTTTCTTCGTTCTCGGTCAGGGGCTGGTCAGCGATGAAATCCACGATATAGGATATCTCCAGATTTTGTAAGCTGAATGGAAAAAATATGAGTAGTACTCTGTTGTAGTATGTCAAATATAAATAACAGTACCACACAAATACCTGTGAAGACAAGGTGTAGAGTGAAATTGTGTCATTTTCTTGACAACGGGTTGATGTCTTTTAAGGAAAGAGGATTGTTTTGAAACAAATATCACGTAAAATTGATATGTTATCTTTTGTAAGGGTGTTCCCATTATCGGAAATGTGCTGGATAAAAACCCTGACATTTTCTTTGTTTTGCATTTTTCTTCTTACTGTCTATGCCTGCGCCGGAAGTACGGCTGGTGTTGGCATGTCAGAAGCCAAATCCTGGACAGGCAATGTGTATCAGGTTTTGGATGGCGACTCCATTCGTGTGAAAAACGGTAAAAATCGCGTGGAGGTGAGATTATACGGAATAGATGCTCCAGAATACAACCAGCCTTACGGCATTGCTGCCAAAAAGTATGTTAAAGCCAGTATACTTGGGAAAAAGGTGACTGTAACTCCAATGGATAAAGATCGCTATGGGCGCACCGTTGCCTGGGTCCAGAATGATGAGGAGAGTGTGAATGCAGGCCTGGTTCGTAACGGGTATGCCTGGGTATATGGGAAATACTGTGTAGACAAGGTGAACTGCAACAATCTCAAAAAACTGGAAAGGAAAGCGCGGAGAGCGGGCAAAGGTCTTTGGCAATCCAAGGAGTCCATACCTCCTTGGCAATGGAAACGGCGTTGAAATATATTTTTCACCGTTCACCTGCATCCTCGACCGAGTCGCCCCTCCGGCGTCTGCCTCTGGCACAATTTGACTGACACCAGGCCATTGCTCGGCTCAGTCAAATTGTGCAGATGTAGCGTCTTTACTCAGTGCGAATGGTTACAGCTTAAATGTTCCTATTCAGGGCTGCTCAGTAGTATTCACTGCCGGTAATACTGTTTCCTGAATCTGGTTGATGCCTGTTGAAGGAAACGTAGAGGGGGGCTGTGTTTTTACTGGTATTTTCGCACCATCAGAACCATTGTCATCGTGCCAGGGATCCGATTCGTATCCCAACTGCTGCCAGTTCATGTGGCTGTTTGCACCATGACAACTCATACAGTCAAGGGTCTGCTCAATGGGAACAACACCATGGTTAAGCCGGCTGTAGGTAAGTGTTGTAATGATTTCAGTTTGACCGCTGAATGGCAGACGTAGCTTGTTCATGCCCTCCTGTGCAGCTTCGTCCCAGTTGCTTGCGAGGGGATGCAGGTCACTGTTTTGCTCAAGGACCGGAGATATAAGATATCGGTATTTTTTATCGATAAACTGGGTTCCGAAAGTGACGGTGAAGGGGGTGATTTTAGATGTCATTGTCCGTTTTCCGGGTCCGAGAAGAATTACCGGCTTATCCCTTTCCACTTTTTCTCCCCGTTGGTAATACTGGTCAGCTCCATCGTCCCATAAATATACAGGTCTCAAGTTCTTTGCCATCAGTACGCCAAGGGAAGAATACAGCAAGCTGGATCTACCATCGTGTGCCTGATAAATATCTGGTGTTCCCTGTTGTAGCCAGTTCCAGCTGAGAAGAGCTGCCTCTGATTGCCCGTATGTAGGAATGTGACAGGTACCACAGGCGATAATTTCCGCATGTTCATTGAGTTGCTTTTGGATATGGGGAGTCTCTGTGTGGCATACGGCACATCCTGTTGTCTGCCTCATGCCTGGTTTTGATTTCAGAGTTCTCTGGAAGGCATGGCCCCCATCTGCCGGGTGGCAGGTATTGCACGTCAGGTTAGCTCCATCCGGTTGCAGGTGGATATCGTTTTCAATGCCACCGTGCATTTTTTCTCCTTGGGTCCGTGCATTTATACCATGACAGCTCATACAATTTTGGATGGTTGTTTTTCCGGCTTTTCTGGCAAGAACCGCGAGGTCCTGTTCGTTTTCCTGGGCACTGTTGTCGCGTGAATAGGTGCCGGTAGTATCATGGCAGATCAGGCAGTCAATATTCATTGCAGCTGTTGTATCGGAATCTTCTTCGAGTGGGGTGCTGCTGATGTGACATGTTAAACACTGGTTCGGGTTAGCTCCAGCGGCAAGCGCAAAAGCTGTAAGACCGTTTTTCTTGCTGAATTTTTTAAGCCCAGTGTCTGTCTTTCGTTGCCTTGTCCATGTCCAGTGGGAGCTATGGAGAATTTCCTCTCCCTGTTTACTGTGGCAGGAAAGACATTGGGCGGTCACCTCTGATATGGAAGCATAGGGACCGGTAAGTTGAGAATGGTCCTGTGGTGCAGCATAGGCTGGCGTGATCGCAAATACGGTGATTGGCAGCAGAATAGTGAGAGAAAATAGATTGTTTTTCATGGTGTTAGTGTTGATGTTGTTGAACAAGGTGGCTGATCTCATCTCGAGAAATGGTTTCCTTTTCCATGAGCGCCGTGGTGAGTTCGTCAAGTAATTGCCGATGTTGGGTAAGAATGGTTGTTGCGGTATTTTGTGCGCTGTCTACGAGGGCGCGTACTTCTTTGTCGATCATCAACGCTGTTTCGTCACTCATAATTTGACCAGGCTGGCCGCTAAGTGGGTCGCCTGCCTTGAAGGCAAGGGGGCCAACGGTACTGCTCATCCCCCATTCGCAGACCATTCGGCGGGCAATATCAGATACACGTTCGATATCATTGGCTGCTCCAGTGGTTATTTCCTGGAACACTACAGTTTCAGCAACTCTTCCACCAAGGAGAACACAGAGCATATTCGTCAGGTAGGTCTTGTCTTGCGAGTTACGTTCCTCTTCAGGAAGTTGCATGGTAACGCCAAGCGCTTTTCCCCTGGGGATGATAGTCACCTTATGAACAGGATCTGTGCCGGGTAACATCCACGCGACCAGTGCGTGCCCTGCTTCGTGGCAGGCGGTAATACGTTTTTCCTGTTCTGTGATAATAAGGCTGCGTCGTTCAGCCCCCATGAGCACTTTATCTTTGGCTGCTTCCAGGATATCCATAGTGATGGCCGGTTTCTTCAGGCGTGCCATGAGTAATGCAGCTTCGTTCACCATGTTTTCCAGTTGGGCTCCTGAAAAACCCGGGGTGCCCTTGGCAATGGTGTGCCAGTTGACTGTGGCATCAATTTTAGTTTTTTTGGCATGGACCTGGAGAATTTTTTCCCTGCCCCCCACATCGGGAAGGGGAACCATGACCTGCCGGTCAAAACGTCCTGGCCTGAGAAGAGCAGGGTCAAGAATGTCCTGTCTGTTGGTGGCTGCAATAACAATAACATGATCATTTTCTTCAAAACCATCCATTTCCACCAGAAGTTGGTTGAGTGTTTGTTCCCGTTCATCATTACCACCTCCTGGGCCACCAGCACTTCTGTGACGGCCCACAGCATCAATTTCATCGATAAAGATGATGCAGGGAGCTTTCTTTTTCCCTTCAGCAAAGAGATCGCGTACGCGGGATGCTCCTACCCCGACATACATTTCTACAAAGTGAGAACCGCTTATGGAAAAAAATGGAACCCCGGCTTCACCGGCAATGGCTTTTGCAAGCAGGGTTTTTCCTGTACCCGGTTCTCCGTAAAGAAGAACTCCTGTGGGAATACGAGCTCCAGCCTCGGCAAAAACTTCCGGATTTTTGAGAAAGTCGATTATTTCTGTAATTTCGTCTTTTGCCTCTTCTATACCCGCAACGTCATCCAGGGTTATTTTAGACTGTTCAGGATCTATCAGTTTTGCACGACTTTTTCCAAATGCCATGGCTCTGGGGCCACCTCCGCCGGCATTGTTGTTTCTTCTCATATATATTAGCCATACCATAATGAGCGCGAGAAAGGGAATCCATTGAAGAATGGTTTTCATGAGCCAGCTGGGTTCCTTTTTCTTTTCCACATAGGTTGCAATGTTATTTTGGACCAGTTTATCCAAAATTGGCATTTGCGGAGGGATGACGGACCGATAGGTGGTGCCATCGGAGCCTTTCCACGTGGCGACATTGTCTGTCAGGTTGATTTCCGATACAAATCCACCGTTCACTTTTTCCAGAAATGCGTTGTAGGAAACCGTGTGATAATCTGGAGTGTTCTGATTGAGAAAGTTAAAAAGAAGGAGGACCGCCAGGGCGACGATCAGCCAGATGGAAAGATTTTTATAAAGATGCTGCATCGTTTCCTCACTGGTAAAAGATAAGGTGACGGACGTGTTTCAGTTACTCAATATTTAACCCTCGTTCTCTTTGAGAATGAGGCTGGGCGCAGTTCAATCCCGTGGATAACTTAGCTCTGGCGTTCCTGCTCGCCATTTATTTACGGTTGTGATGTGGGCATGTGGTAGAACTTTGTCCCGAGGTAAATAAGATCGGCGCATTTTACGCCCCTTCTGAGGCAACTGTTCGGAGGGGTGCCACCACGTTTCCTAGAGACACGATCTCATATTATCTCGATTATACTCGATACATACCGCATTGAGCTAACACAAAAAACAGGAAACGTAAAGTGTTGAAGGCGTTGCTAATCGCCAAACAAATGATACGAATTCTGGAGAGGAACAATGATGTGAAAAGTGTTGGATGCACTGAAGGGAGAGCCTGGGGAGGGAATTCCCCTGCTGGGCCGCCACCCGGCAGGGGAAAAGCAGTCTCGTTGTATGGTTATTTGAGATTTGCTCTTTTGTTATATTTAAGCAATATTAGTGCCTTTTTGTCAGTAAGATAGGGGTTGATCGTGAAAATTGCGTGTCTTCAATGAATTATGATGTGTATTTTTGTAACCCTAAGATGGAAAGCTTACAGGGGATACGTGTTTGGTACAGCTCTATTGGGCTCGTTTTAAGTCGTTAAGTTGTTTGCTGGGCTTATTTTGCTTTTGTGTAGTATTTGTGAATTGGTGTGGGTGGGCTGATTTTTTTTGTGGCATGTGTCTGATATTTTGTGATATTAAACTTGTTCATCTTTGTCCGTTATGCGAAATAATTATTTACGGTTTTCACTAAGAGTTATTTTGGGCTTATTTTGAGTCATTAATTTATAAAAAATATTAAAATTGAGTTTTGTTTTTCTTGACACTTGGTAAGTGTATCAGCTATTAAAATATTAAGAGGTTCTCAGATGAGTGATAAATATAAATTGAATTACGTAAGGAGGTATCGGGTAGAGTTCCATGACCAGATGTGTAAAGTCTTCTTCTGAACCATGGTGTAATGCAAAACATATCATGGAACCTGGTTATGTGTTGTACGTAAGCCGGGAGCTGTTGAAGAAAAGGTCAGTTCGGGACTGGGTCGTCGTGTTTCATCCGCCAATGAATGCGATGACATTGGGTGTTGAAGCCTGTAATAGGAGGAAATTATGGAAGCTGTAGTATTTCTCGTTGTTTGGTTAGGTGGCGCTGCTCTCCATACATTGTTTGATGTAAGAGTAAGGCCCGTACTGCAATCGCTTAAAGAAGAAAGTGATTTCTATTGATCAATGCCTGTTTGTTGATCGTTTTGAGCGGTTGTTTCGTTCTTGGTTAATGATTGTAAAACTTTGTCTGGAGAGTACGATATCATGGAATCAATACTTACCAAAGTAATACCCCAGGAAGGGGGATTGGTTGGAAAGGAATCAGGCGTATATAAGGGGTTTCTGTATATATTCATGTTCGGGACCTTGCTGGGGGTTGCTTTTGGCCTGCATGCCATGTGGATCGGGCATGAGCATGCCTATGGTGTAACGCGCGAAGTTCCCTGGGGATTATTACTGGCCGCCTATGTGTTTTTTGTTGTCACTTCAACAGGGTTGTGTCTGGTTTCTTCAATTGGGCATGTCTTTGGCTATGAGGCATTTAAGCCCATTGCAAAGAGGTCTGTTTTTCTGGCTATTGCCACTATTATTTCTGGTTTTTTCGTTATTGCGTTTGAAATCGAAAATCCTTGGAGAATGGCGATTTATAATGTCATATCTCCCAACCCCACTTCCAGTATCTGGTGGATGGGAACATTGTATGGCGCTTACCTTTTTTTCATGATGGTTGAATTTGCATTGCTGCAGGCTGGAAAACACAAACTGGCCGGAGCCCTTGGTTTACTAGGGGTGATTTCAGGTGTTGCCGCCCATTCCAATCTGGGTGCTGTTTTTGGGTTGCTCAATGCCAGGGAATTCTGGCATGGGCCATATATGCCTATTTACTTTATAACCTCGGCCATGATGTCTGGCTGCGCAACGGTTATCTTTTTCCATTACCTTGGATATAAAATCAATGGCTGGAAGATGAGTAAAGAGCTCGAAAATTCTCTGTACTCCGTTGCGAAACTCGGTGCCCTTTTATATGTGGTCATCATGTTTTTTACAACCTGGAAGTTTATCTCCGGGATTTCCGGCCAACCGGCTGGAAAATATGAAGCCATTATGTCCCTTGTCAATGGCCCTTATGCTAAAAACTTCTGGATTGGAGAAGTTGCCCTTGGCCTGGTGATCCCTTTTGTTATCATTCTTGCCGTGCGTGCACGTAATCTTGCAGCTCTCGCCGTTGGCTCTGCATCCAGTATTATCGGAATTTTCTTTATGCGGTATGATCTGGTTATCGTGGGGCAGATTGTTCCAGTATTTCATGAGTACAATATCTTTGGTGCTCCGCATCTGCTGCCTTACACTCCGACGTTGCATGAATGGGTGATTACACTGTCAGGTTTTGCTTTATGTGCAGTTTTGTTCATGGTCGGTGAACGTATGTTTCGCGGTCATCTTTCCGAATCGCATTGACCCTGTAAAAGACGTACAAGTGTCCTTATCAGGACGACATGGCAGTTAACCCGGAGGTCGAGTGGATGGCTAGAAAGAAGACAGAGATAGTTCCTGTACGGTCAGATGTTCCTATTTATCCTATTGGGGTGGCCGCAAAATTGCTCAATGTTCATCCTAGAACATTGCGCATCTATGAGAAAGAAGGACTGATTGAGCCAGCGCAACAGGGGAATCGCCGAATGTTCTCAGCCGATGACATTCAATGGATCAGCTGTATCAGGCGTTTCATCCACGAAGATGGTATCAGTATCCCCGGGCTGAAGAAACTTCTGGAATTTGTACCCTGTTGGGAAATTTCTGATTGTCCCGAGGATGTTCATCAATGCTGTGGAGCCAAGGTGGATAAAGCCGTCCCGAAAACTCTGCACAGGGTAGGCAACGCACAGGCTCGAGCAGAAGCCAAAGAGCAGGATGTGCAGAAAAGGAAGAGTGCAGCTTCTGCAAAAAAGCACCAATCATCCGGCTAGCCCGAATAGCTCGCGGTCCCATTGTGAGGCTGCAGCAAGGGGGTGGGGGGTGAATTGCTCTGCCCTGCAGGTGAGTCGGATGACTTGTGTATTGTTTCGCCGTGTTTTGCTATAGCGGAACAGTTCGGGCATGCAGAGATAGTACAAAAAGCATGCCGTCATGGCGGAATGAAACGTTTGTCAGATCGCAAAAGCCGGGCCCCGTGCCCGGCTTTTTTGTTTGTGGATGTTGCAGGTCGCCCTCACGCAATAATCACTCGCTTAGAGGATTGGTAAGCCTGTATTTTTTGATTTTTCTGCGCAGGGTGTCCTTGGAGATGTTCAGCTCTTCGCAAGTGCGCATCTTGCGCCACTTGTTGCGTTCCAGGGCAATCATGATTGCCTGTTTTTCCACTTCTTCTAGCGTTTGGCCTCCGTCGCTACTGGCTGTTGATCGTCCTTTCGGCTGCTGGGTCAAACCGGTGGAGAATGGTTCGGGCAGATGTTCCGGTTGAATATAGCCGCCTTCGCAGAGAATAAATGCATACTCGACTATGTTTTCCAATTCCCTGATGTTCCCTGGATAATCATATTGCATTAACTGCCCGAGAGCAGAATTGACTATGCCTACAATATCTTTGCCCTGCTGTGCGCTGTATTTTTTTATAAAATGATCAACCAGCAGAGGGATGTCTTCCTTTCTTTCCCGCAAGGGGGGGAGGTTTATTTTTACCACATTGAGCCTGTAAAACAGATCTTCGCGAAAAGTGCCTTCCTGCACCAGATTTTCCAGGTTGCGGTTGGTTGCAGTTATGATTCGCACATCGGCTTTCAGCGGTGCGTTGGATCCCAGAGGCTCGTATATTTTTTCCTGGAGAACTCGAAGGAGTTTGACCTGTACGCTGGGGGGGATATCTCCGATTTCATCAAGAAAAAGTGTGCCGCCCTCTGCTGCAGCAAATCGTCCCAGCTTGTCGCGCCTGGCATCGGTAAACGCGCCGGCTTTATACCCGAAAAGCTCGGATTCGAGTAAGGTTTCGGGCAGAGCTCCGCAGTTTACAACGACAAATGGTTTATCTCGGCGTTCACTTGCATTGTAGAGTGCGCGTGCGATGAGTTCCTTTCCTGTGCCGCTTTCTCCAAGAATCAGTACCGTGCTCGGGCTCCTGGCAATATCGGGCAGAATGCTGAACAAACGTTGCATGATTGTCGCTTTGGAAATAATTTCATCAAAAGTATACTTTTGATTCAGCTGTTTGCGCAGGCTGGTAATTGTGGACAGATCCCGGAATGTCTCAACTCCTCCAATAATGTTGCCTTCATGATCTGTCAGGGGTGCTGCACTGATACTTATGGGAACTTTCTCGCAGCCCTTGTTGACAATGGTGATGGATCTGTTTCCAGCAATATCGCCGGTATAGAGACATTCTGCGATGGCGCAGTTTTTCCCGCAGATGGATGACTGGAAGATTTCCGAGCATGATTTCCCCATGGCCTCTTCTCTGTCCCATCCGGTTATCTCTTCAGCAGCGCGATTGAAGGAGGTGATTTTCCAGTTTCTATCAACTGTAAATACGCCATCTGCAACTGAATCAAGTATCAGGCTCTCCCTGATGGACGTGGTGTTGTCGCGGAAAGTTTCTATGCCGCCGGTAATGTTGCCAAAATCATCAAGCAGAGGAGCCGAACTTATGGTCACTGGAATAACATTGCCAGCTTTGCCTTTAATGAAAATGGCTCTGTCGATGTACATGTTGTTGTGCTCAATGGCTTTTTGTAGGAGACAGCCACCTTCGCAAACGCTGGAGTGGAAAATGGTGTGGCAAGGTTGCCCTAAAACCTCGTCCTTTGTCCAGCCTGTGATACGCTCTGCTGCTTTATTGAAGGATGTGATGTGGTGTTCACGGTCAATGGTGAATACCCCGTCTGCCAGGGAAGAGAGCAGCAGGTCATGGTGCAGGGCGTCTGTGCAGTCATGAAAGGTTTGGACGCCGCCGATAATCAGTCCGTTCGGATCATGGAGAGGCGAGGATGTCAGGGATAGAGGAAAAGTGTGCCCGTTTTTATTGGTCATGAAAACGGTTTGAACACTTATGGGGCATTCTTTGGCTATGGATTCCTCTATCAGGCACTGTTCTCCGCATATCTCACGGGGAAAAATAACATTGCATTTTTTACCCAGAACATCGTTTTTTTCCCAGCCGGTCAGTTTTTCTGCCGCACGGTTGAAGGAGGTGATTTCCAGGTTACGGTTTACCGTGAGCACTCCCTCTGCAACCGAGTCGAAAATGGTCTGATCCGTTGATGCCTGAAAGGAGGGGTCAATGGTGATGGCTGTCAGTCCTGAATGGCTAGCTATACCGGGCAGGGGGACAATGGACAATAATGCTGATATATGCTGCTTGCGTGTAATGGAATAGAGGTGTACAGCCTGCTTGGTAAAAGCTTGCCCTTTTGTGGTCTTTGTCAGGAGTTCTACGAGGGATGTGCTGTTTGGATCCGGCGGGAAGACCTCTCCAATGGATTTGCCGATGAGTTCGTCGGCTGATTTGCCTGAAAGATTTTCTGCGCAGGCATTTGCTCCTGTGATAATTTGATCGGGATCTACGAGTAAAACAGAGATATTGCTAAGTGCATGTGTTTTTTGCTGGGTCATAATGTCGGGCTGAAAATAAAAATACAGAGTGCAACGGGTTGGCATAAAAGACGTAGTGTCTGCAGGCAGGTGATCATTATGCGCCGTCGTGTGGAAGTTGAGGCTCCCTGTAAACACCATAGTATCAGGGGCCTGATGTTTATGATCCTATTTTTTAAAGATTTTTCCATCGTGTCATACCGTAATAATCATTCGTCTTTTTTGCCATGTAAAACCTTCGTTCAGGTATGATGTTTCCGTTGTTGTATCTTCTGCGCAGGATGGCTTGCTTTCCCTGCCTGCAGGAGGCACAAGGTGGTCTCCTGATGAATCGCCAT
Source organism: Desulfogranum japonicum DSM 18378 (assembly GCF_000429945.1). Classification (GTDB taxonomy): domain Bacteria; phylum Desulfobacterota; class Desulfobulbia; order Desulfobulbales; family Desulfobulbaceae; genus Desulfogranum; species Desulfogranum japonicum. The sequence continues at coordinate 230,795 of NZ_AUCV01000003.1, forward strand.
TCAGCTGTCCGATGTTGGCTTGCCCTTCTTAAATAATTGGGTTATGTTTAAAATTTATTTTTTCGGTGTGAAGCGATATACTTGAACCTTATGAGCTTGAAGGGGATTTTCTTGATGCCCTGTAGCGTGTCAAAATCCTTTTGTGCCTATATTCAAATTGAGTCTTGAGGGTATGTAATGAACATTAGTGAACTGGAAAAATTAGAGAATGAAGGAGTTGACAATCTGCCTTCCTTGGAGCGTCGCACCTTTCTGCGTGCAGGGTTGACGATCACAGGTCTGTTCATGGGGGGCTCTGTCCTGTCGCTTACTTCAGCCGGAGAGGCCTTTGCGGAAATCAGTGAGCAGAAGCAGGCATCTGTTGGCAAATATCCTTACAAGCCGCATTACAGCATGGTCATGAGACAGAATCTCTGCGTTGACTGTGAACGGTGTATGGAAGCCTGTGTTGAAACCAATCATGTACCATCTTATGGATACAGGACCATTATTCTTGAGCGGTACCGGGAGGTATCACCATCTTCCAAAGAACGTATTTTCATGCCTGTGCTGTGTAATCAGTGCAACAGGCCTCCCTGTGTTCGGGTGTGTCCTACCAGGGCAACCTATAAGGACGAGACCACAGGCATTGTCATGATGGAGTATAAAAAATGTATTGGCTGTAAAACCTGTATGGCTGCTTGCCCGTATAATGCTCGCTATTTCAACGAAGAAAATCGTGCGGTCGATAAATGTAATTTTTGCTTTGACACCAGGTTGTCTCAAGGGAAAAAAGACACTGCCTGTGTTGAAGCCTGTCCAGCTAAAGTCCGGGTATTTGGCGATCTCAGTGATCCTTCCAGTGAAGTGTACAAGCTGATTCATGAACCTGGAAAGGTTGTTTGGGTATTACGCCCCGAAACAGGAGCACTGCCCAATGTCTATTACATGAACGCCTAATTCCTGGAGGAAGCAAATAATGAGATCAAGAACGAAACTATATGCCGCCCTTACTGTAGCTATAGCTGCCTGCGGTTTTTTTACGCTTGCATCAGTGCAGGCAACAGAAGAAGGCGAAAAGACAGAACAAAAAGCTGTTGAGCAGGAGCAGCAGGTGCTTCATGCTTATGGTGATTCACTTGTTGTTGCGCAGGAACCTGTTGAAGAGATGTTCAGTCATAAGTCGCATGTTATAAATTATGAATTTTCCTGCGATACCTGTCATCCGGATATATTTGAAAAAAAGCGTGGTGCAGCTGAAGCAAAGGGCGATTACACCATGGCCTCATTTGAAGAGGGAATGTACTGTGGTGCGTGTCATGATGGATCTACCGCCTTCAGTACCACCGAGCCCGACTCCTGCGTGACATGTCACAATAATGATATGGTAGCACCTGAAACAGTTGTTTTCACCAAACCTGTTAAAGCTGTGATTTTTGAACATAAGGAGCATGTCGAAATGGGACTGGAGTGCTCCAGTTGCCATAGTGAGGTGTTTGAAATGCGGGTAGGTGCCGCAGAAGAGAAGCCTGAAGAGTTTACGATGCAAGCTCTGTATGATGGCAAATATTGTGGAAGCTGCCACAACGGAGATGATGCTTTTGCTTCAGATACAATGTGCAACAGTTGCCACATAGGGGTGAAAGGATATGAACGACTCCATGGTGAAGGCGAAAAAACAAAAGAAGCACATTAAGCCCTGATTCGTAGATTTTTTGAAAGGAGAAAGGAATTGCGAGTTCTTTGAAGCATTCCTTTCTCCCTTGAGTAGCATGTACACCTTTTTTACCATAATTCTTTGGTAAAACACTTATAAGGCATCGTTGGCAATATGGCCCTGTGGCCAGCCAATATTCGATGATGTCTCCTGCCGTAGGTTGATGAGCTTTTTAATGTTATCGGCTTTTCTCATACATTTCTTTTTAAATCAAGCTGTTATTGTTCTGTTTGAAGTCTTGTGATCTTTTGTGTTGGCCCATTGTTTGTGTCTTATATGCACCAGGGTGCCTCTGCAAATATCTCATTGTTCGTCAGGTTTCACGGTTGCATTCGCGAGAGAGAAACCTTTGTTGGACGTGTATTGCTTCCTGGTTTTTTGCTTTTGTTTGTTAAGTTGCTGAAAAGTATCGGTTTTTTTGCTGTTGTTAGATTGTGAATGGTGATGCGTTTGGATCGTTGAAAAGTAGTGTCTGTGAAGTTGTTTTCCCGCATCTTTTCGCTCTTCTGTAGAAGAAACGGTATGTTGCGTGAAAACGCGAGCTTTGATCTGCACTTGAGGTGACCTGGAGTATAATGATGCCATGTGTCTTTATACGAGGGCTAGTTTTGCGCCATTAATTTAAATTAGTTGTAACTGACTGCTTCCTGAAAAAGCTGCCAATCCTCACTGGCATGTTTAAATAAATATGAATTATTAGCGTGTTAGGATTTTTGACTGATTTTGAGAAAGCTTTTTCCTGCTATGGCACGCCCTTTGCCATTTAAGGGGTAAAGGACGCGAACACCAGCGACCACAACGGGAAAGAGGTTCAGTATGAACAGTAAACATGCTCATTCAGCGATAATTGGGATTCAGAGTGGCGGCTCTGGTCCGATTGCATGGTACAGATCCCATTCAGCAAAGATCAGCGAATTTTTCTGGTTCTGTCTGTGTTTTCTTTTATTCCTCATTTTAGGTCCGTTTTCTTCTATCGCCGTGCTTTTCGGCTTGAAGTCAATTGCCTCTGAGGAGAACAGGCAGCACATGACGGAGCCAGCCAAAGTTTAGGGGAACCACAACTAATAATTACGGAGTTCAGGAGGTAGATCATGGCAAATAACTCTATCCTTGCAGCAACTGCTGAGCCATTGGTGGCGCGTCCATCAGTGAATGTGCTCACCGGGGCGTTCGGTATTCTTTTGGCCGTAGGCATCGTAACAGGGCTTTACGGGTTCATCGTTGGACATGAACACGTGTATAACGTGTCCAGAGAGGTACCTTGGGGATTATTGATTTCAACCTATGCATTTTTTGCAATAACGTCCACAGGGCTCTGCTTGCTAGCAGCTATCAGTCATGTTTTCGGAGGTAATAAACTCGCGCCATTGGCCAATCGAATGGTCTGGATGTCATTGGCTACAATACTCAGTGCTTTTACTGTTATTGGTATGGAGATAGCCAGCCCATGGAGAATGGCAATTTACAATATCATTTCTCCCAATGTTACTTCAAACATCTGGTGGATGGGTACCTTGTACGGTATGGCACTTGGTTTTATATTGCTTGAGTTCTGGTTGATTCTGACCAAGCATTATAAGCTGGCCCTTGCCTTGGGAATCTTGGGTGCTTTGGCTGAAGTTGCTGCCAACACCTGCCTTGGAGGCGTATTTGCCACCCTGGCTGCACGTCCATTCTGGTATGGGGCTCAGTTGCCGGTATATTTTCTCGCCTGTGCATTTTTGTCAGGGGCTGCGGCATCCATTATTTTTACACATTATGCGTATGCAATCCGTGGTAAGAAAATGGAAAAACAGATGTTTGAAGGAGTACAGGCTGCAGGTAAGGTGCTGCTGCTCATGCTGATCCTGGTAAGTGTTTCTACTTTTTGGAAAATGGCTTCTTTTTATGTCGGTGGTGCTGATGGCGGCCGGACAGCAGCAGATGCCCTGTACACAGGTCCTCTGTCGACAAATTTCTGGGTTATCGAGGTGGGTGTTGGTCTTGTAGGCCCCATTGTATTGTTGGTAATTACACGAATGAAAAGCCTGTATGTGATGTCTCTTGCCGGTCTGATGGCCCTGGTAGGAATGTTTATCTCCAGGCTCGATATGGTTACCGCTGGACAGATAGTTCCTGTTTTTTCAGGGATGGATTCCAGTCTGCCTGAATATCTCAACTATGTACCCTCTGGGCCTGAATGGATTGTCACCATGGCCGGCATCGGGTTGACCGGAGTTCTTTTCCTGCAGGGCGAACGGTTCTTCGGGAAACGTTTCGCCGACAACGAGGAGCATTGATTAATCTGATGATGTTTATCCGGAAGGTCTCTTGGCCCTATTTCCGGGAGGCAGCATAAAAGAGGATCACTCGATTCTCCCCTCTGGCCGGCGGTAGAATTTACCAAGCCTGCCAGGGGGTGAACACCACATGAGGAAGAACATGGTAGATGAGAAAAAGGCGATCTTCACCATAGGTGTTGCGGCTCAGATGCTGAATGTCCATCCCAGGACGCTGCGGATTTATGAAGAAGAAGGGTTGGTGGCCCCCATGCGCAAAGGGAAGTGGCGCTATTATACGATGAATGATATCAAATGGATAGAGTGTCTACGTGAGATGATCCATGAACATGGTGTATCTATTGCCGCTGTGAAAAAGTTGCTGATGTATACGCCATGCTGGAATATTACAGATTGTCCTTATGATAAACGGAAGGAATGTACGGCTTTTATGGCTAATGCGCTTGTTCCGAAAAAAATTGATAAACAGAAAAAACAGAAAAAGCATAATTTACAGTATAAGGTGGGCTGATTGTTCAGTTGTCTTTTTGCTTATTGTGTAGCGTCATGTCCCGAACCCTTCAGTGGTTCGGGATTTTTTTTTCGGTTTTGAATTTTGAGCGTAAGACAACAAACGGGTGAAAAGACCATTTATGGACATGCACTATTGGAAACTGAGCAGGATAAAACCTCTTTAGGGTCGCGGAATATACTACATATCCAAAAAATGCGTAGGATATCGGTTTGGTAACGTCGTCGCTTCAATGGTTCCATACTGGCAGTATTGAGCCATTGACGAGGCGACGTTACCGAGTTGAGAGACAAGCAAGATTGGATACTGTATTTTTTCCGTGACCCTTATATTTCCTTGCCGTGAAATATTGAGTAATATCTGAATTTTGCAGGAGCGTGGGAAGTTATACCTGACAGGAAGATAATAAAGATAATAATCCATATATTAAGCAGTTGAGTATGTGTCAAAATGCCTAAAACAAAGACTTTGAAGAGAACAGAAGCTCCCCTGTTTTGAAATATCCATTTACCATTGCCAAAAATATCCAGCGCCATTAAGAACATACCGGTTACAGCAGTAAAGATATACCATGGCATAAGGTCCTGTCGTGGAATTTGAAAGTAAAGTCCCCCGCTGAAAATTGAGACTCCTATCAAGTGTAGGCTGCGTATCATTACGTTACCCCATCTTTTTCCTGGAAAATGGCGAGACTGTTCGGGGAATAGAAGTTGTTTCAGTGTCATGGTTATAAAAATATGCTAGATTTTTCAGATGGATTGCTTATAGATTTTATGGAAATAATAAAGGGTTATGCACATACCTGTTCTGCTTGCATCCCTTTTATTGGGTTGGTAGTGATAAGCATATTCCCGGATAAGAGCTATCCCGTCAATGGAAACGTGTTAACCAACTGTAAAATCATGTGACTAAAGATAAAAGCAGGGTATACAGGGATTGCTTTGTTGCCGCAAATACGTTTGTCGAGTATAGAACAATCGTTATCTTTTTTGTTTTTAAAACACCATCCTTTACCTGAGTGAATATTTTTATGTGAATCTGGCCGCAGTGTTGCGTGATCTGCACGTGGCTATTTGTGACATATGGCGGGGGAACGATATCTGTCCAACGCAATCTGTCTGTGATTTTTCATAAAAAATACACAACGTTTCCAGATTGCAGAAGTAAAAAAACGTAGCATGTACAGTTGTACTACCTTTGCAAAGGGTGATGAGACGTATAAAAGGCTGGTGCCGACCATAGGTGTATATATGAAAGGTATTATATTTTGCGCAGGCTATCTGGTCCTGTTGATAGTCGGCCAGGCTGTGGTTTTGTTTGCAGCAGATTCCGGATCGCCTCGAGCTGAAGTGCAGAAAAATTTTGACCAGTTAGTTGCATCTAAAAACTGTCCCGGATGTGATCTGGCCGGTGCTGTTTTAAATCGACTGGACCTCCGGGGAGCCAACCTCGAGGGGGCAAACTTGGCCGGAGCCAGAGTACAGTTGGCTGATTTGAGCCGGGCCAACTTGAAGAATGCCAACTTGCAGGGGGCCAGGCTTGGAGGAACGGATTTTGCCGAGGCAGACTTGAGGGGGGCAAATCTTACCGGTGCAGTACTTGAGGGAGCTTTTCTGGCAACGGCTTTGATGGATGGAAATATTGTCACCAGGTCACCTGACGAAGATGATGAGTTCTCTGGTTCGGGTGAAAAGGTATATGTTCCAACTGAATCAGCATCCAAACCCCTCCCATATACAGAAGAGATTGCTGCAGAAAAAGAGAATTCTGCAAAGAAAGAATTGGCTGCATCTGAAGAAGTTGTTGTGGGAAAACGTATGGATCTGGCATCGCCGCCTCCTGAAGTTCAGGTTGAACGAGAAGTAAAAGCTGCTGAACAGAAGCAGGCAGTTTCTGTACATGCAACCCGGTCAGAGGCAGAAAGCAATGCTGCCCAAAAGGGTAAAATTCCTGCCATTAGTGAACCAAGCAGTGTTGCCGCCATTGATGGCGGAAGTGCGAATAGTGCCAAACAGATTACCCCTATGGCTGATCTGGAAATCAGTGAAGAAATTATTGCTTCACAACAGAAAAAGCTCCAAATACATCAGCAGCAAGGAAAGGTTCTGCCCGTTGATGTTAAAGGTGCGCCAATCTCCTCTCGCACAGATATCAAAGCCAGTAAGCGCAAAGAAGTAATTGCGACTGGTGTTCCCATAGAAGATGGCTTGCCTGAGCTGGAGGATTACAAAAAACGAAAACCTGGTCAACCAGTTCCCTCGGTTACTGCTGCCCCTCTCCACAAAAAAACTGGCTCGGAGCCTGCAGTAACAGATGAGCCTGTGGTAACAGAGGAGCCTATTCAGGCAGAGGTTGGAAACGTTACAGAAACAACCAGGGAGCAGGATGTTTCTACACGTGAAACTGAAGGAACTGATGAGCAGGAAGAGGCGGAGACTGTACAGGCTGAAGCAGAAACTCCAGTGGGGGATACAGCTTCACCACAACATGTTTCCGTGCAGCCATCAACCGAAATCGAAAGTCCGCCAATACAACAAAGCAAGGAATCCAAAGAACCTCTCCCCCTTGACCAGGCAGCAGAGGATAACACGCCGTCGGCCAATGTAAATCAGGGGATGATGTATTCTGTTCAAACTCCATCGGAGGCCTCTGCAGAGAAGGTAGATCGTATTGAAGAAATGCTTGACCGGAAAGGGTGTGTATCATGCGATTTTGCAGGGGTGGACCTCTCGGGCAAACGACTTAAGGGGTTTGACCTGGAACGGGCAAATTTTTCAGGAAGTAAGCTGGTGGATACTGATTTCAGGGAAGCGAATTTAAAAGGTGTTGACTTCACTGGCGCAGATATGCGGGAAGCTGATTTGCGTAAAGCAGATCTGTATCGGGCTGATTTCAGCGGCGCAGATCTTACTGATGCCAGGCTCGAGGGAGCATTGAAAGATAGCGCGATTTTTTCAGATGTAACTGGCCTGAAACCTGAAGAGAATAATGGAGATGACTGAAAATCAGCTGGTCAATATTATTTCACTTGACATGTTCGATTTAAGCTGATATTAAAGAAGGTTTGAATCGGAAAAAATTACGTTGATGTTCTTATTCTTATAAGGAGTTAGGAGTACTTCATGGCCAATCACAAGTCAGCCCTTAAAAGGGACCGCCAGTCCAAGGTCCGTCGCTTGCGCAATCGCATGATCAAGTCAACGATGAAAACTGCTGTTCGCAGAGTCGAAGAAGCTCTTGTTGCCGGATCTGAAGAACAGGCACGTGAGGCGCTTCAGCTCGCAATACCAGTTATTCAGAAAACGGCTAAAAAGGGAACCATTCATCAAAATACTGCATCCCGTAAGATTTCTCGCCTGACCAGACGGGTAAATAAGATGCAGCCCCTTGGGTAAGGTGAAATTCACTTTATTCGGCTCCATAGCCTTGGATTACATTAAAGCCATGAAAGCAAAAAGCTTTCATGGCTTTTTTTATTCTGGTATATATAGCCGGTGACATATCGTTTCGATGGTCAATGCTTCTGTATCCGCCCCTCCTGTTTTTCGGATATTGAACAGAATAACAAATAGATGGTTTACAGTAGCAAGTCCCCTGCATTGGATGACGTTTTCAACGTTATTCCCCTACAATGAAACCGCACCGTCTGTTTACAGGGAAGATGTGGATGATGCATAGCTCCCGGTAGAAAAGGGCAACGGTGCCTTCGCTGTTAATGTTTAAGATAAAGAAGAATTATGTATTTCCCGACTGAAAGTGATTTTTCTGCCATGTTGGATGAAGCTGACCTGGTTCCGCTGTATCGTACAATCATTGCTGATCTTGACACTCCCCTGACCATTTTTGCAAAAGTTGCGGGTACTAAAAAACATGCGTTTTTGTTTGAGTCCATGGAGGGAGGTGAAAAATGGGGCAGGTACTCATTTATAGGTTTGGATCCCTTGGCAACTATCACCAGCTTGAAAGATAGTTTTTCCGTTGTCTATCCTGATAATCCTGATGCCGATGTTCATCTCAGTGGTGTTAACCCACTGCGTGAACTCCAGAAACTACTAGGGTCTCTTAATGTCCCCGATTCATCTGAACTGCCCAGGTTTTATGGCGGCGCTGTCGGGTTTATGGGGTATGACATGATCCGTTTTATTGAAGAGATCCCTGATCAACATCCTGTAGGATCAACACCGGACAGTGCCTTTATGATTCCCGGTATGGTTCTTATTCATGATTCTGTAGAGCAATCCTTAACCATTGTCTGTAATGTACGCAAACAGGACTCTCTTTCTGCTCAAGAACTCTATAAGCGCGGATGTGGATTAATTGATGAGGTTGAGCAATGCATAAAAGGACCAGTTCCTGACAATGTGGTAGAGCAGGGGAAGCCTGTGGCTGCTCATGACTTCCATTCGAATATGGAACCAGAAATCTTTCACAATATGGTCAATAAAGCAAAGGAGTATATACTGGCGGGTGATGTCATTCAGGTCGTGCTCTCCCAGAGGTTTCATTCCAAGACCAATCTTAATCCCTTTGTTTTGTACCGTGCCTTACGTCATATTAACCCCAGTCCATATCTGTTTTATGTTCGACATGACGACCTGGTGTTAATAGGTTCTTCTCCAGAGATCCTGGTACGCCTTGAAGGTAGGGAAATTGAGTTACGGCCAATTGCGGGAACCAGAAAGCGTGGTAAGGATCTGGAAGACGATCTCGCCCTGGAAAAGGAATTGCTGGCAGACCCTAAAGAACGCGCCGAGCATTTGATGCTGGTTGATCTTGGGCGTAATGATGTGGGCAGAGTTGCTGAAGCAGGATCTGTCAGAGTGGACGATCTGTTGGTCATAGAGCGGTACAGCCATGTTATGCATATTGTTTCCGGTGTACGGGGGACTCTCAAAAGCGATCTTGATCAATTCGATGTCTTTGAGGCCTGCTTCCCTGCTGGAACTGTCAGCGGTGCCCCCAAAATACGTGCTATGGAAATCATTGACGAACTTGAGGTGGAGAGGCGTGGGCCATATGCCGGTGCTGTCGGTTATTTTGGCTTTTCCGGTAACATGGATTTCTGTATAACCATCCGAACCTTTGTGGTTCAGGATAACACTCTTTGGGTGCAAGCTGGCGCAGGGATTGTAGCTGATTCAGATCCCAATAAGGAGTTTGAAGAAACCGTTAACAAATCCATGGCACTGCGAAAAGCAGTTGAGTTGGCTGAACAGGGGTTTTAACAGTGATAGTTCTGATAGATAACTACGATTCATTTACGTATAATATTGTTCAGGTGCTTTCCACAGCCCCTGAGGATAACATGGGAACCTGGAGTATGCCTGAACTGCAGGTGTATCGTAATGATAAGATTACGGTTACAGAGATTGAATCTCTTAATCCTGAAAAGCTGATCATTTCTCCCGGGCCATGTACGCCTTCTGAAGCAGGCATATCCATTGAGGCCATTGGTGCTTTCAGTGGGAAAATTCCAATTCTTGGCGTTTGTCTTGGGCACCAATCCATAGGTGAAGCTTTTGGGGGGAAAGTTATTCGCGCCGATCGCCTCATGCACGGGAAAACCAGCCCGGTAACCCATGATGGTAAAGGGGTCTTTACTGGCCTGAAAAATCCTTTTGACGGAATGCGTTATCATTCCCTTGTTGTTGAAGAGAAAAGTCTTCCCGATTGTCTCATAGCCACAGCACACACTGATCAGGGAGAATTGATGGGAGTCCGGCATGTGTCTCTTCCCATAGAAGGTGTGCAGTTCCACCCGGAATCTATCATGACCCCGGAAGGCATGCAGCTGTTGCATAATTTTCTGCGTGCAGACTATGAACAACTTCTACGCTAATTTGAGATATTTACAGGTTGAGCAATAATGATAAAAGATGCAATTGGTAAGGTGATTACAGGCACCGATCTCACAGAAGCTGAAATGATTGATGTCATGCATGAAATAATGAGCGGTGATGCCACTCCCGCCCAGATAGGTTCGTTTATTACAGCCTTGCGAATGAAAGGAGAGACAATCGATGAGATTGTAGGTGCTGTGCGGGTGATGCGTGAAAAGGCAACCTTTGTTGACACCGGTATAGATACAGCCGGAGGTGAGGTGCTCGTCGATATTGTGGGAACAGGAGGAGATGGATCGGGCAGTTTCAATGTTTCCACTACCACCAGTTTTGTAGTCGCTTCAGCGGGTATTCCTGTGGCTAAACATGGCAACAGAGCGGTTTCTTCGCACTGCGGCAGTGCCGATGTGCTGGAAGCTCTTGGAGTGGATCTTTCCCTGAGTGCGGAGCAGGTCGGTCGTTGCGTTGGGGATATTGGCATTGGCTTTCTTTTTGCGCCTATGCTTCACGGGGCAATGAAATATGCCATAGGTCCACGCAGGGAAATCGGTGTTCGTACTATTTTCAATATCCTTGGACCAATGACTAACCCGGCCGGTGCGAATGTACAGTTGACCGGTGTTTTTGCGCGTGAATTGACCACCAAGCTTGCCGATGTTCTTGTGAGATTGGGTATGAAAAGGGCCATGGTTGTATGGGGAGAAGGTAATCTAGACGAACTGACCGTAACAGGTAAATCATATATTGCTGATGGTTACGACGGTAAAGTCGAGGAAATGGTTATTACACCGGAACAGTTTGGTTTGCAAACAGCCAGCATGGATGATATTCGAGGTGGTGAGACTGCTGAGGAATCTGCAGAGCAGGTGAGAAAGGTACTGAGTGGTGAACGAGGTGCTAAATTGGATATGGTACTCCTTAATGCAGGAGCTACCTTACATGCAGCAGGTAAAGCCAGTGATATAGGGTCGGGTGTAGAATTGGCACGTGAGCTTGTTGATTCCGGAGCCGCGATGCAGAAGCTGGAACAATTGACAGGATATACGCCGGTGGAAGGGTAGGTGAGCAGAACATGATCTTAGATACCATTGTTGCACGGAAAAAAGAAGAAGTTCAGGAACTTCGCGTACGCGGAGTGCTTCATCCTCCCGAAGAGTTAGATCCTCCCCGTGGGTTTATGCGCAGTCTGACCGAAGCACCTGGGGTTGCCATTATTGCGGAAGCCAAAAAGGCCTCTCCTTCCAAGGGCGTGATTCAGCCGGATTTTGATCCTGTGGCCATAGCCAGACATTATCAGGCCAATGGTGCCCATGCCATGTCTGTTCTCACTGATATTGATTTCTTTCAGGGTGCCCTGGCATACATTCCGCTTGTGCGTAGTGTGGTTGACCTTCCTGTTCTTCGTAAAGATTTTATCATTGACCCCTTGCAGATTGCAGAGGCGAGAATGGTCGGTGCAGATGCTATTTTATTGATAGCAGCTATCCTGGATGTGAACCAGTTACGAGATTATCGCCAGCAGGCTGAAGCATCTGGTATGGATGTTCTGGTTGAGGTTCACGATGAAAAGGAGCTGGACTCTGCGTTGGAGGCTGGTAGCAGATTGATCGGTATCAATAACAGAAATCTTAATGATTTTACCGTTAGCCTGGATACCACTTTTCGTCTCTTGAAACTCATCCCCGAGAATATACCCGTGGTGAGCGAATCAGGAATTGCGACAGTGGAAGATATCCGCCGTCTGAAGGAGCATAATATAACAGCAGCTCTCATTGGAGAGAGTCTCATGCGAGGCGGTACAACAAGTGATTTATTGCGGGAGTTCACTTTGCTATGATTGGGAATCAAAGGGTAAGAGTGAAGATATGCGGCATCACCAGGTTTGACGATGCAGTGACTGCTGTCAGGGCTGGAGTTGATGCCCTTGGCTTTATTTTTTACGAGCAAAGTCCACGCTATATTGATCCCGAAGAAGCTAAAATCATTCTTGATGAATTACCTCCTTTTGTAGACAGCGTCGGGGTTTTTGTTGATAAAAAAAGAAAAGAGGTCGAAGAAATCATCGATTACTGCAGGCTGGATTATGTGCAGCTGCATGGTGAAGAATCGCCAAAATACTGTGAGCGGCTGGCCCGCTTTGCATCGCCCTGTGAAGTGTTGAAGGCGTTCCGCGTCGGGCCTCATCTCACTCCGGAAACCATTGTCGATTACTCTCCCTATGTGAGAGGCTTTCTTTTTGACACCTACAAAAAGGGTGAAAAAGGAGGGACAGGAGAGGTCTTTGACTGGTCGGTAATCAAGAAATTGAACTTGCGTAAACCATACCTGTTAGCAGGCGGTCTGGATGTCGAGAATATCAGTAAGGCTCTGAAATCGGTCAAACCGTTTGGTGTTGACGCCAATTCAGGACTTGAGACTGCACCTGGAAGGAAGAATCATGCGTTAATCGTCGACTTTATTCAGAAGGTCAGGGCTTTTGAATATCAGCAGTTAGTACGCCACGAGTAATCCTGAAATTCAATTGTTACAGTGGTCCGTGCTGTAGAGCCGATGTTCCCACGCGTTTATCGGCCAGTGGGAAACTCCGTTGAGTAACTGTGATCGGTTATCTCTAGCTTAACGAGCAAGAACCAAAGCATAGGGAAAACCGTTTTGCTCCAGGTGCTGTTCAAACGCCTTGGCTTTGGTCAGTGTGTTACCGGCATACACCAAAACCCTGTAGAGGTTCATGCCTGCTGCAGGGTATTGCTGGATAATCACATCTCTCCCTTTATCTGCAAAGTTGTGTGCAAGTTTTCTGGCATTTTCTAGCTTAACAAATGCACCTGTCTGTACATAGAAGTTACCCCGTTCAAATCGGTTGGTTGGAGAAGGCGGTGCATCCTCGTCCTGCCTGGATTTTGAAGGAGCATACTTTTTAGTGCTCATGGCAATAATTTCTACAGGATCTGTTCCAGGACCGATCATGTCTATCTGATCAGCCGCGGTATAGGTCAAATCAATAATCCTGTCGTTGACAAACGGCCCCCGGTCATTGACACGCACAGTACAGCTTTTGTTGGTTCGCAGATTTTTCACCAGTAATATGGTACCCATGGGGAGTGTTTTGTGGGCAGCGGTTTCACCATACATGTCGTAGGTTTCTCCGTTAGCGGTCTTCCGTCCGTGAAATTTACCTCCGTACCAGGAAGCATACCCTTTTTCACGAAACCCTTCTGCTGAAGGAATAGGATAATATTTTACTCCTTTAATCACATATGGTCGTTGCGTTGCCCTGCTGTACTTGCGGGATTCCTGCTTTTTGGCAGGAGCCTTGTGAGAGATCGGGGCTTTGCTGCTGCAACCTGGGAATATGCTTCCCAGCAGAATAACAAGTACAAACGGGACTATTTTTTGTGTCATGGGTGCTGCTGTTGGTGGTTCTGGGGGAAAGGTGCGCTGTCTGTGTTCAGCAGGTGGCTGAACCGGTTGGCGTAAAACAAACCGGCTGGCCCTGTAGTGTGAGGAATGTATGCTCGGTACCCGTTATCTACTCCTTTTATATTATCAAATAGTACTTCGTCGTCTTCGTCCACCATGGAAAGTCTGAGGTCCAGAATAGGGCGGAACACTTTTATTATACCGTCACTGTCCCGTGCAATAACCATATCTTCCCAACGGCGTTGACCATAGCCTTTATACCATACTCCGGGAGAACTCATTCCGGTGATGCCATCTCGCATGGTAGGTTCAAGTTCTTCGTCGTATGTGTACAGGTTGTGTTCAAGAAGTGCTTCGACCTCTGAACTTCCCTGTACAGTGAGTCGTTCCCACATTTCCATTTCGTCTGAAGCAGAGCGAAGCAGGTGAGTTGGTGAATCTTTGAAAGCCCATTGAGCATGGCATACAAGGCAGTCAACCTGACTATTGTATTGCCTGTGGGCAGGATTTTTCATAGCCGGAATGGACAGGGAATCACCTCTTAAGGTGTTCAGAACCAGGTGATCACCGCTACGCACCAAGCCATCTACTGGCGGAACCGGATCATTGGTTTGCCATGCATGACAGGTGATGCATTGAGGAGATGTTTGCTCACCGTGTCCAACCTGATTGTGACAATCCTGGCACACCATTCCTCGCTGGAGGTGAATATCACTACTCAAGTTAAGATATTCAACCCCATAAGGCCTGTCATAGGCGTTGAGAGTGATGTAAGGCGTACGATATTCCCAGTTGAAGTCGTTTTCGAAACGCCCCTGAAAATCGCTGCCGACGTAGTTTCCATAATGGCAGCTGTTACAGTTTTCCATCGTTGGAGGCCGGAAGGTGTGGGACGTTAGTTTTCCCTGCTCAAATTTAAGGTGGCAGCTGGCACATCCTGTACCATGCTGTACAAGAGGATAGGTGTCACCGGAACTGTAAGGATGGCAACGCAAGCATCGTTTGCGAAGCAGGTCGTCAGCCAAATCAAGTGAGCTTTGAATTACATCGTGCTGAGGAACATCCAGAAGCCCTGCCAGGTCTGATGAAGCTCCAAAATGGCGTCGGACCATATTCACTTTGTTGCTCAGGGTAAAATGCAGATCGTTTAATGCCCTTTGAACCTGCTTCTGGTGGCAAGAACCACAGCTCTGTTGCATATGGTCCGGATGGGTGGGCTTTGCAATTATCCCCTGGTGAGCTATTGTTTTATCATGAGTTGTGTTGTCCCCTTGATGACACGAGGTACAAGACAGATCATGGGGAGGAGCCAGGGTAACCTGGTTGTGACAGGCCGCACAACCGGGAGCCAGCTGAACCTCTGACACTGTGGCTGAAATACTTGCTTTCTCCTGCTCGGGCATTCGTTTTTCCTCGCGACAACCTGGCAAAGAGACAAGAAATATGAAGAGAATGATAAAATAGCGTTGCATAACCTTGACACCATACCATAAAATTGATACATCAATAAACCTCAAAATTATGCATGTCCAGATATGCAATATTCCAGAGCCGATATAGCTCAGTTTGGTAGAGCGGCTGATTCGTAATCAGTAGGTCACCGGTTCAAGTCCGGTTATCGGCTCCAGTATTTTTAGATAGTTAACCTATCTGTCAACGAACTCTGTTCCCTGTTCTATTTATGGTTCTATGTGGGTTCTATGATAGGTTAAAGTCTTGTCATTTTCGCATAGAGCGATTTCGATGCAATCGTGCACTCATCTGATTAAAGAAATAGCGTCAAAAGCTCGGTTGCTGTAGGGCAAAATAATCAGCGGCATATATTACTCTAACCCCTTTTCTGAAAAATGAGGGGGAGGGGAGTATTGAGAGGGTCGTTTTTTTGAATTGTTTGACGTATTATTTTACGACCGGCTTGCATAAAGAAATTGTTAGCCATGCAGGTATTGTCCAGATGTCTATCAATATATGTTATTTCTTTTCTATCGTGTGAACTGAAATGATGGATAATAGTGCAGGAAAAGATAGAAAAGAAAGGATGTTCCATGAGAAAGGAATTCTAAAATTTTTCCCTTAATTCACATGAACATTATCAGTCACTCAATTTCATTGCTTTAAAAATAGGAATACAATTTGTTGATTAACGTAATTTCTTGGAAACATTTTTTTGAAAATTATCAAAAAAGATTTCACCTTGTGGAGAGAGAAAAGTCAGTATTATATATTTTACCCCATTTATAGAGGGAATTGATTGAACTTGAGCTGAAAATTATCTGACAGGGTGTCGTGTTGATAGCAAAAAAAACAACCAAACATTTCAATGAACAAAAAATATTTTGCCATTTCTGTAAATAGGCCCCTTAAGTACAAAGATTTGATAAAGTTTCAACTATCTTAGAACTTGAATCAAAATTTATTCCTGAAGAAAATAAATTTCAGGAATGAAATTATAGTGTACCTATTACTTTTCTAATTGCATTATCTAGGTCGTCACCTGATGGTAAATTAGGTCCAGATATGAAACGGTTTGAAAATTCTTCTAATGTAAATCGGAGGCTGCGAACTTTAAGTAAATCCCTTTGATTTCCTAATGGTACTTCTTTCCCAAGTTCATATGTAAATACCGTCAGTGTATCATGGGAGGCATTTTCAACGGTTTGAATATCATTGCCAACAACGTCTTCAAATTTTTTATACACAATCTCTGGAAGAATAAAATATAGACCCTTTTTGACAAGAGAAGACCTTGAGTAAATAACTCCTTTTCTTATTAGTTGAGGGATCAACCTTTTATGAACATTGGCCCAATTTAAGCCGTGGCTTGAGGATGGTATATTTTCGATTGGTGTGTTTGTCATTGGAAGATTTTTATAGCCATGCCATGCATCCCTATAATTTCCTGTAATGTCAATACTCTGAATCTCAATCCCTACATATTCTACCAGTTTAGTGTTCTTTATTCTGGCCAATACCCAATCCATTGAAAGGTGACGTCCTACTTGTACCTCTTTGCCTGAGTTTTTTCCAAGAGCTACTATGCATTCATCTATCTTTGTCCTGTTTTTTACATACTCGTCAAAAAGATAAAACTGAACATCCCCAAAAGCATCCTTTGCCACTCTTTTTAATGTTTCATAATTATTGGCATAAAGACGATTGGGGCAGATAATAATGTGTCCATAAGGTGAGGTTACTGAGCAAGTACCGTATATGATACTTTGATCATGATTGATTTTAATACAGCTCTTGTTGAGAAAGGGACAGGCTCCAATATTCCACAATGACCGTGATTCTTTTGATAAATCATCAGGTGCATATCCGAATATCTCAACTAAATCTTTTTTCTTTCTCATTGATGTTCTGATAATGTGTTGATTTGCGTTCTCTTCTCGTTCGCCATGATACTGATCTAGTAATATATTGATCTGCTTTCCTATTTCATATGCCATAAGAGGGGGAACAGCATTGCCAACTTGTTCATATTGCTGAGTGATAGAACCTGTAAAATGGTAACGGTCGGGGAATGATTGGATTCTTGCTGCCTCTCTGACAGATATAACCCTATCTTGTGTAGGGTGAAAAAAGCTCCCCCAATGAGGGTCACATTTGGTGAGCACAGTTGAACATAGTCCTTTAGGGTCTAATCTGCCATACCTCTTTGTATGGTCACTCCTTCTAGCACGTTTCAATCCCGCGGGTAATAACTCAAAAGGAATATCACGCCAGCTACCCCCTTGAGGAATATGTTTTAGCCTTTCTAGGTTAATCTTCCCGAGATTATTACAGCTATGGTTAAATACAAATTCACTCCCATTTCTAAGTATTTTCTGATATTCGCTTAACGGTTGTAGTGACTTATATTCTATCTTGTCATTTCTTTCACCCGATCTAATATCTGGTAAATCAGAAATTGCATCCCATACAGTTGTCTGTGGTTTTAATTTGGCGGCAAAAAGTGGCGTAATATCTAAACAAAGTTCTTTTGCTCCTGTGAAATTGGCAACCGCTTTTGAATTGTATTTGGGTTCCGGAAATAAAATTTTTTCATTGAAAGATTGAATAGCAATAAATATCGTTCTAAATCTCATTTGCGGCACGCCGTAGTGTCCAGCAAATAAGATTTTATGATTGACTTTGTATCCTAATTCTTCTAATTCTCTATAGATTTGTTCAACGACAGTTCCTTTACCAAGAGATACAATTCCCGGAACATTTTCTATGAGGACAGCTTTGGGGAGTAGTTCTTGTGTGACTCTTATAAACTCTTTAAATAAATGGTTTCGGTCATCGTCAAGGGATCTTATAGGGGCATTGATAGAAAATCCCTGGCAAGGTGGTCCTCCGGCTAAAAGGTCAATTTCCCCTTTTTCCACTTTTAATCTCTTACGAATTCCTGAAGCGCATACTTGGCGCACATCACCAACAATAATATCAATATTTGGGTGATTATCTCTATAGGTTTGGGCATAGATTTCCTCTAATTCATTTGCAAGAACGGGTTGAAAACCAGCCATTTTTAAACCACATGATAAGCCACCTGCTCCAGCAAATAAATCAACAACTGTCCTCTTGCTCAACTGCGATACTCCTTTAAAATCAAAAACTTAAATAGGTTTGTCGATTCAGGCTACATCTCCTGCTCGTCCCTATATATACCAATAAAACAGACAGAAGTCAGTCGATGATATTAAGTGCAACACAAAAAGTATCATCGAAAACACAATCCACCATAGGCAATCAACGTGATTTCAATGCAAATGACCAAATATTCTAAGGCGATCATGTCGGAAATTACACCATTTTGCCATTCTGTGGCGGTTTCAAGGGCAAAACTATACTTTGGCTTGCATTTGAAAAATATTCGTTTCTGAGGGCAGATTAGACAAGCCCGACAAATGATGAGACAGAGAAGAAAACAATAGTGGCGGCAATGATAATTATTAAGACCATGCATCCATAGGCTATTTCCAGAGATTTTAGGTTCACATTGCTTTGTTCAGGATATCTCTATAAAAACCAAATACCAATCCCTGTTTCAATACTTAAAACCGGAATATGTCACGTTGTGATATCTGCCGGGTAAAGATGAGTGATTGAGGACAAGGGTTGTTATGCTTCTTTGATGAACAGGGCAAATATATTGGTTTTGGACAAGGATGGATAAATGTGGATAAACAAGGACAAATCCTATTCATCCCCTTGCTTACCGGACTACAAAACACTCGTCAGAGTGTTATATTGCTTTAAAGGCTACAAGTAGGTGAAGAATTAAACGGTAGTGCTTTTATGAATATAAAATTATTCAAGCCTGTGGTATGTAGTCGTTAAGGCGATATTCTATAAGAAACGTTAATTTCCTGAAAAGGATTGAAGTGTAAAAACCCCTGTTAATTCAGGGCTACCATTGTTGTCTCAAAAAAATCCGTTGCGTTTGTTAACAAAAGACAACCGCAAAACAACAAACGTAAATTTGCGTTAGTTAATTTCATCCTTTACTACCTTGAAAATTCTTCAATCGGCTTACAGTTTTACCATTCAGGAGTTTTATCTTTCTCCAAGAGTACCCATTTTGTTTTACGTGGTATCCGATAGAAAAAAGTCTACCATACGTCCCTCGGTTAAATTCTTTCAATACTCCACATCTGACCAATCCTGTCATGTACTTTTTCAGTGTGTCTTCACTACAACCAATATTTTCACTTATCATTTTGTATTTTTGGGGATTTATTAATGCTAAACACTCTGTTATTGTTCCATGCTCATCATACATGCACTCCTGTGGCAACAACGACATAGATATATCCCTGTGCAGTGTATTCTTATGTAACTCTATCAAGAGACTATCCAGAGATTTAAACCTTTTCCGTAGGTTCTTTAGCCATTCCCGATTATTGTACCATTTATAATCAACAGGCCACACCTTCCGGTTTCCATAGGCTTCATTAAAACATTTGACAGCAAAGCTTTTTACAGCCCGAACATTCTCTCTGTAATCTTTCTCATATTTTATAAGCTCACTGATTTCTTTCAGAAAGTCTTCATTTCTTCTGACTCTCATCCTGTGCTTGACTCCTTTGAACTGCTCTTTCAGTCTTCTTTTCATTGTATATTCCTCTTGACATTTCCTCTAGGCATAGCTCTTTTTTTTAAACGGGTGGACAGGGGCAGAGGTTTCCCCTTTTCGGTAGCGAACCTAGCCCACTCAAATTCTCATTACTGGTTTTCAAGCCATCTTTGTAAATCTTTTCTCAGGTAAATTACTTTTCGACCAATTTTCTTATATGGCGGGCCGCTACCATCACTTCGCATTTTACGCATCATGGCTTCAGAGACGCCAATATAGCTAGCCCCATTGCTGCTGTCTAAACCGATAGGTTGTAACCGTTTTCTTCTTACTTGTTTTGTTCTTGTACGTTTGGTTTTCATATAATTACCTTTTCTTAAATTGATGTCTCAAACATGCGAATATTATAAACTCTGTAAAAATCTTGTCAAGAAGGTTTGTTGCGTAAATAACTGATTATACATAGTTTTTGTGCGGTTTGAATCGTTTCTATTTAAAGTAATTTAAACTGATTGAGATCTGTTGAGGTTAAATACTTGGTGATAAATCACTGAGTTTGATTCACTTGAGATGGGTTGAAGGGCTGAAAAAAGTAAAAATTGCAAACTACTTTAAGTGCTGTTTAATGTCTCTGAAGATTGAAAAAAATTGAATTAAGATAATAGGGAGAGTATTGTCTAACTATCCGAACTTTCGGGATAAGCTATTGCCACATTGTGGTATGATTAGTTGAAAATACAATTTTGGGTGGAGTGGGTCTTTATATCGTTATGCAGAACGGTTTGTTTTTTTGCGTATAAAAAAGAGGTTATTCCCGAATTAAGAAATTTAAGCTAATAGACTGACGGTATCTCTCTGGTTTTTAGTACTGCCTTGAAAAAAGATGGAGGATAATTAGATGAGCATTCCTTTGGACAATATGGTTAACCGAATAGAGCCAAATAATACTGTATTGTTTTTTGGATCAGGATCATCTATCCCGTCAGGTGCGCCTAGTGTTGAAAGGCTTATAGATCACATTTCTGAAAAATTTAACATTGAAAAAAATGGATATACTCTTAGTGAGATTTCTAGTATCGCAGAAAATAAATATGGTAGAAAAGATTTAATTTTAGCTGTTAGAGAGTGTTTTACTCATCCTAGTGCTACGGGTAGCTTGTTGAACATTCCAATGTATAATTGGAAAAATATATATACTACCAATTATGATAAATTAATAGAGCAGTCTTATTCTAGAAAAGGTGTTTCTTTATCAGTTTTTTCTTCTAATTTTGATTTTGGTGTACAGTCTATACCTGGTTCGACAAAGCTTTATAAGCTTCATGGAACAATAGATAAAGATATAAGTGATGGTAGTCATGGTAGAATTATAATTAGTGAGTCTGATTATGATCAGGCTACAGATTATAGAGAAGCATTGTTTGAAACACTAGGAGTTGATCTTGTAAATTCTAATCTGTTGATTATAGGATACTCAATATCCGATCATCATATTAAGGATATAATAAATAGAGCTATAGCCATAAAGCACAGGGCTCATATAAATCTTTCTATATATTTGTTGATGTATGAGGAAGATGAAAATAGAGCGATGCTTTATGAGAATCGAGGGATATGTGTTTCTTTTGGTGGCTTAGATGACTTCTTCTTATCTTTTGGAAAGGTAAATGAGCCAAATAGTAAAGAATTCACATTTTCTGGCGATCCATTAGATAAGCATCCTGTTTTACATTCAATTACTGTTGACGTTGCTCATAATCTTAAAATTTCTGAAAAAAACGTTAGCGCAATGTATCAAGGATGGCCTGCAGGCTATGCCGATATTATTGGGAATTTAACTTTTCAACGTTCTATTATTTCTGATATTTTAACATACATTGAAATTGAAGATCATCTATGTTGTACTATTTTAGGGCCAAGTGGTATCGGTAAAACAACATTATCGCGTCAGGTGATGATTTCCTTTCATGATAAAAAATATCATTGTTGGGAACATAAAAACCCACATAATTTAATACCTAAATTTTGGAGAAATATTGCAAGAGATCTAGCCGAAAATGGACAGATGGGT
This sequence comes from Desulfogranum japonicum DSM 18378, assembly GCF_000429945.1. GTDB lineage: Bacteria > Desulfobacterota > Desulfobulbia > Desulfobulbales > Desulfobulbaceae > Desulfogranum > Desulfogranum japonicum. The sequence goes on from NZ_AUCV01000003.1 coordinate 252,676, forward strand.
ATTCTGCTAATAGATGACGCTCATAATCATTTATACGAAATTAATAACCTTGTAGATCTGCTTGTTTCAGATGAGTCAAGAAATTTAAAAATACTTTTTACTTCAACGAGAAGTCAATGGTTTCCGAGGGTCAAAACCCCAAATATTTTTAAAAATGGAAAACAATTTTGTTTGGATAAGTTGAATGAAGTAGAAGTTGAAAGTTTATTGACATTGATTGATACCTGTCCTGATTTACAGCCATTAGTAGAGAATAGTTTTGCCGGATTTTCTAGGAATGAAAGAAAGAGAAGGTTAACTGCTAAGTGTGAATCCGATACGTTTGTATGTTTGAAAAATATATTCGCTTCAGATAAATTTGATGATATCGTTTTACGAGAATTTGCAGAACTAGAACCTAACTATCAAGATATATATCGGCTTGTCTCTGCAATGGAAGATGCAGGTGTTAATGTTCATAGGCAACTAGCTGTTAGGTTGCTAGGGATACCTGCTGAACAAGTCAAATCATCTCTTGGTAGTTTGGTTGATATTATTCATGAGTATACAGTTGATGAACGTGAAGGTATATATGGTTGGACTGGACGTCATCCAGTTATTGCGTCTATAGTTGCCAAATATAAAATGAGTGATGAGGATGACTACTATAGATTGCTAGAAACTGTTATAGATAATATTATTCCTACTTATGATATTGAGATCAAAACAATTCGGCAGTTATGCGGTTTTAAAACAGGTATAAGTAGATTTCCTGATAAACATAAACGTAACAAATTGTTACGTAAGATGATATCTAAAGCTCCTGGTGAAAGAATACCAAGGCATAGATTAATTAGGTATCTAATTGATATTAATGAACTCGAAAAAGCTGATACTGAAATTAAAATTTTTGAAAATGATTTTAAAGCTGATGGGCCAGTGAAGATATATAAGATAATTCTTATGCTTGAACGTTCAAGAAATACTCCAGGAATAATGAAAGAAGATCGTATTTCTATTTTAGAACAAGCTCGAGATTTATCTGTTAATACAATTGAACATCATTCTGATAATAAAGATATACTCAGAACATATTGTGATGTTGGCTTAGAGTGTTTTGAGATGACAGGAGATGTTTCTATTTTTGATGATTCAATAAATAAGCTAAGGGAGGCTGAAGAGAGAGTAGGTGATCCTGACATTACAAGTTTAATAGTTAGGTATGAGAGAAAATTTGCTAATATTGAATATAGTGAAATAAAAGATACTGAAATTTATTGATGTAAAAAAATATATGTTCCTATTCTTAAATAATGTAATAAATGAATAGTGGTAGATATATTAACATTTTTTTTGTTTTATTTTTAATGTTTATTTATATTTTTTTCGAAATTTAAACAATTTTAATTGTTTTTCTTTCAATATAGTCGGCCCATTTATTCAAGGCTTCAGCCTTTTCGTCTAGATAATCGTGTTTATCGTAATGTTGGTCCATTTTGTCCCTTGCATGATTTAAAACTTCGTTCTTGATGTGGGGTTTGATTTTGAGCTTGCTCATGCCCGTTTTTACTGTTCTTCTGAAATCGTGCACAGTGGTTCGGGGCCAATCAAGTTTTATAATCACTCTCTGTAATAGCTGGTTTGGGCTGCTATGTGCAGCATAATTTCCACTTTTACCGGGGAATACATATTCATTACCTATAGTGGAACAACGCTTGGCATCGTCAAGTATCTTAAGTGCTTGAGAGGAGAGGGGGACAAGGTGTTCTTTTTTGTTTTTGGAGTTCGCTGAAGGTATTGTCCAAATCTCACCTTTAACGTGCTTCCACTTCATTAGGCGTGCTTCACTTAATCGTTGCCCGGTCAGCATTAAGAAACGTAGCATCATGCCCATTGAACTGTTACCAAGGGCATGCCATAAAATAGTAATTTCGTCACCGGAGAGGCAACGTTCTCTTACTCGTTCTTCGCCACGCTTTTTCATGCCAAATGTTGGTGGCATTCCTTTTAAAATGTCTCTTTCTGCTGCAAAATTAAACATCTTGCTTAATACCGCTAATGCTCGATTACAAGCAACCATTGCGCCTCTATCTTCAATCACATCGATTAAGCTAATTAGGTCGGCTCTAGTAACCTCGTTTAGCTTAATTTTGCCTATTTGGGGTAGAATGTCATGGTTGAGTATTCTTTGAGTTTCAGGTGTTGATTTACGGCCTTTTTTCATGCAATATTTTTCGATATAGACTTTGCTGAATTCTTCAACAGTTGGGTCATTGATGTATTGCCTTTTTTCGTTACGTTTCTTTGCCTCAATATCTACCCCATCATTCATTTCAGCCAAGAGAGCAGCAGCCATTTTACGAGCATCAGTAATGGACATTGTTTCAATTCTGCCAAGTGATTTCGTTAGAGGTTTGCCTTGTTTGTTGCTCCACTTTTGGAATTGAAAAGTTTTCACCCCCCTTTGGGTCACAGCTACACGTAAACCGGCTTGCGTAGTATCATAGATATACAGTCTTTTGTTAGGGTCTGGCTCAAGAGCATTGAGTCGATTCACTGTGAAGTTAATTTTATTTTTACCCATTTTGTACCTTTTGCTTTGGTTCTATGCTGGTTCTATGGACTTCATAGAACCATATGGCGCTCTGTGAATCGCTATGGTAAAATTTTATTCTGTTTAATTGTATAAAACAAGGAATATTAGGTGTTAAAAAGATACAGAAAGATATGGGTGTGAAACAAAAGGGTTGTTTGTGCTGATTCGTAATCAGTAGGTCACCGGTTCAAGTCCGGTTATCGGCTCCATGATTTCAGGTAGTTAGCCTGTCTGCCAACGAACTCTTCTTCCTGTTTTTGCCTAAGTTAGGCAAAAAATCTTACCGAGGCGGTTTAAATTTCTCAACGACTACCTTGTATCTGTTACGCATAGCTTCGGTTTTATGTCCTCCTATCCGATCGTCCTCGGCATCTGAAATTCCTTTCCGTTTCAAGTCGTGAAGGTTCCAGAATATATCTCCAAGCCCAGCCTCTTCCATTCTCTGTTTCAACCTTCGCATCGCTGAGCGTATAGCCGATTCCGTTAACTTTTGACCGTCCGGCACTGGGGTCCTATCGTTCTTGCAAAACCCAAAGACACAATATTTTGAGTTTCACAAAGTGTCATTATCGTAATTAATTTCTTGGATTTAGCTCACCAGGAAGTTAAAAACTAAAGTTTCCTGGAAATTATCACATCGCCGATCCCGGTTCCCCTACGCGACCATGCGTAGCAGTGTTCTGACAAAAGATTTTTGCGTCTTTTGCCTCGGTAACGGGCAAATCGATTGAAAATCCTCACTCAATGCGGCCTCGGCTATAATTCTTCGGACATCTGAAAATGCAAATCCGGAACGGCCGCGAACTTTATATTTGCGATCGGGCGCCTTTTGCAGTCGAGCCGCATAAACCCATGTCAGCGTTGTCGCCATCATGCAAAAGTTGAGATGGTTCTCTACAGCATCAGCATTTCGAGTCTGCGAT
>NZ_AUCV01000004.1 GCF_000429945.1 Desulfogranum japonicum DSM 18378
TGCGCCAAATACAATTCTAAATTTGACTCATTTTTTGATGGATATGAGGAAAAGACCAAAGGCAAAAGAGTTACCAGAGAAAAGAGACTCCGCGTCGTCAAATGATGCCATAGTCATCGGATGCTCCCGTTGCGACTTACTCGACATCTGAGCAGTAAATTGAGAGACAATCAATACGCCTTTGACCGCTGCTCTATAGCCAACACATCATTAGGACATGCTGCCGTAGTTGGGCATTAAGATATTGATCGACTTAATGATCTGTGGTAGTTGCCGGTGTAATCGCTGTATGACACACAGGAATAGGCTTAGTCATTGCTTTCTTGCTCACCGGTATATCACAGGCTTGCATGCTAGAATTCGGCTTTACTGCCTGCATAAACCATACATAATACTGATATTACATAAATAATTTTTCAAGCTCATCACAATTAGCTTTATAAAATAACCACCTGGGAAGGCCTTTCCTTTTTCGTTTAAAATTCGTAATCGTTTTTGAATGTTGCGAGCAGCCTCTTGTTCAGACTGTCTCAATTGGTTTCCAGCCCCCATCCTTGCTGCTGTTTTACATCTCTGGCCATTATCGTAGAGGTTGGAACCGAACCGACACAAAGTTATCCCCATGCTGGATTTTGAGTCCAGCACAAAAACATTTCAAACTAACGTTTATTCGTGATTTATTGGGAGGGAAATATTTTTTGGGTGTAAAAACGGGTGTAACAAATTTAATTGTGTCGGCTCAACGTCGATAGATTTTACATCTGTTTAGAGCTTACCAACGGAAAGCGCTGTCGACTCAAGAGCGTTCAATTCTCTATTTATGAGCGATTTCATTTTGCTAAACACATGCCTATAACAAGCATAGGCAAGCAGAGCTGGGATAACCAATATAATAGCTATGAGTATAAAGAAGGCTAATCCATCAAGAATAAGGTGTTCACTAATCAGCCTGTTTATATTGGTTCTGTATTCCAAGATCCTTTCTTTGGTCGGTTCATCGAGAGTGTTAATCGCTTCTGAGAACTCTCGCTGGAAATTGTATCGTTCTTCCTTTTTCTCTTCAACTGTATTACCGACACATATTGAAGTGCAGAAAAACTGCAAAACAGACAATTCATGGGCAAACCTGATGCTGCCGTTCATTGTTCTTCTTAAAACACCGTAGGCTGGATGATTGAAATCGATCAGGCCGTTATGTGCCTCGTCAAACAACTCGTCTCTCAGTTCAAACATCCTCTGCCTGAACCTGTCGACAAGATAATCTTTATACAACCAATGGTATACTAACCAAAGCAATGCCAGTGAGGCAAAAAAGAGAACTGGGGTAAGATATACGGTATACATTATAAATCTCCGATTCTGGTTGTTCCGTCAGCATTGAGTTGGCTGGATTTTCTTCCAGGATCTATCGATTCTTCCCACTGTACTTTTCTTGATTCAAAATGGGCTATGACACGTTGCTTTTCTTTCCGCTGAAACCAACCATAAGTAATTCCGGCAAGGCAAAGAGCAAGCGCCACAGATAGGTAGAATGGTGGACTAAAGCTTATATCCGTACCAAGCTTTCCGGTCAAGGAAATCTTGCTCATGGTTTCTTTCCCTGCCAAAGCCTCTATAGACTTGTAGACGAAGTAAACGCAAATCACAATGCCAGCCCATCTTATTAGCGTTGTCAGGGTATCTGCAACATATTTTCCAAGGGCTACCCTGCTTGCAAACTCTCCGTCAACTGAACCTTGGTGCTGTATGTTTTTTCTTCTCTTTTTAGTCACGCCACTATTCCTACAATATTATACAGATCTAGGCCGCAAACAACCAAATATATAAAAACAACCTACATCCTTTATGCAACTTTCAATTTTGCTAGATTTTTATGTGCCAATTCATTCCCCAGAGCCGCAGATACTTTCAGATCTGCAAGCATTCGTTGTTTGTTTTTAAGTTTCGAGAAGGCTGCAGCTCGTAGAAAATATGCCTCGCCATTCTCGGAATCGCCATCAATCGCCTTTGACGCAGCATCTACTGCCTCATTATACGCTTCCTTTTTTATATGTTGTTTTGCGGTTGCTACCAGGTCGGTAACATTGATCGTCTTTTTAGGGAGAACTGGTGGTGAGACATTGTGTATAACTTGTGGATCTTTTCTTTTCGAGATGTCTTTTTTGCAGAACCTGCAGAATATCGCGTCTTTTTTGATTGTTTCTGCACAGAATGGGCATTTTTTAGTAGCGCCGGAAATTTTCCTATTGCCGGATACCACCGTATCTCTAACAGTGACCACTGTTTTACGTGTTAGAAAATATATAATAGTGGCTGGAACAGTTAGAAATGCCCATATCATGAACCATATTCCAATGCCGATTGTAGCCCCTATACTAGCGCCAGCAAGCTCATATTCGTTTGTCATACCATAGGTCTGCTCACCTACTGCTACGAGTCCAATTATAACGCCAATAAAACAAAGAATCGTCCATCCAATAGCAATAAATTTTGCGGTCCTATTGATCGCCGATGGTTTTTCATCGTTTTCGATCTCATCATAATCCCAATCTGAATCGTCCTTCAGGTCTCCACGCTTAAAAAGATAAAGAGGAAAGGCTATTATCCAAATCATGAGCACGCATACCGCCCATCCTAGAGGGCCAAGGTTAAAAAATCCAGAAGTGTTGCCTCTTTTTATTCCTAAAGTTGTAGCATCGTAATAGACCCATATAGCACAACCAATCACCATTAGCATGACTATAACGTTCATTTCGTTATTCTCCTTTCCTTGGACGTATATAACTAACTGCTTAGCTACATATTATTAAGTGGCAAATAAATAGCATGACAGCTATGATAATTGACCATTCGCAGTTATAAGTGTGGTAGGAAATAATTGTCTCTTGTCCGGTCTAAAATTGATCGTTTTTCACCAGTTTTTCAATCAATCACAGTATATTCCTGCATCGTTTGGAAGTTAAAAGTATCGCACCCCATCGCCATACAATTGTTCATTTACGCATCTTCATTATAAAAAACGATTCTCGATTTTATTTCGTCAGCAAACTTATAGAGATCATCCAAGCTTTCAATCGGGTGCCTTGTTTCATTTTTTTCGTCATCAAACAGGCCTATATATTTTTGAGCGGTATTCAGGTGGAGGCGACAAATTGGTTTGCGGTTACTATCATCTAAAATGATGCCAAAATACCTTTTTGTATCTCGGTGAAAAATACGTTCAATCTCCACCACTTCTCTCAATATGGCCCTGACGACATAAAAGCCTTCCAATTCTTCTTCAGTTGTGACAATACCGTTACGGGTATCCTCAGTATTGTCATCTTCGGCTTCATCACTTACAGAACTTTCCTCTTTAGAATTTCCGCCAAGAGCAGATTTTAGCCTATCGTTAACTTGATCGTTCACAAATTGCTTAAATGCTTTTTTAACTATAACGGTGAACTGGTCGAGCACTTGTTGGGTTTTCATTCCAGAATACACCTGGGAGACACAAAACCTGACAAATTCGACTGTAGGCTCAGACATTTCTTCGGCCAAAATGTTCTTAATCGCTCGTACATATTTCAATTCATTTGCGGTTGTCAGCATTTTATCGAGTTCAAATGATGACTTCGTGAGCTTTTTTAATTCTGGCAGGAGTTGAGGGTCCAGATTGAGAATATCGATTTCCATAAACGGTTTCTGATCCATAATGTTTGCTTCCTCAAGATCAGAAAAAAAATAGTAAAGTCGTCCGTTTGTCAGAACACCAATTCTGGCCTCTGTTACATGAAAATATCTTCTTAACTGAGCAGCGTGGACTTCATCCAAGTTAGCATTGCAAGATTTGCACTCAAATAGCATGGACGGTTTCCCATCAATACAGATGGCGTAATCAACTTTCTCTCCCTTTTTGCTACCAACATCAGCTGTTAGTTCAGGAACGACCTCTGAGGGATCAAAAACGTCATAACCTAAAGCCTGAATAAATGGCATTACAAACGCATTCTTTGTAGCTTCTTCTGTTGAAATATTGCAGAGTTGTTTCTCCATCCTATTTGCCAACGCTTGTAATTGGTCTACAAAGTCCATGCATCCTCCCCTCATGATTCTTGCTATTTTTGTATGTTAAAACTCATGAATAACCCCTCACCAACAGAGTGAAACACCTATCTATCAACCACTTTTTTTACAATTCGGCATTTTATAAGATGGCGGTTTATTTCCAGATGGCCATCTATGATATTTTCTAAGTCTTTGACTTCATATTCAAGTTTTTTTGTTGGAATAAAATATTCTGACGAAAGAGCCAGTACGATAGCGATGAAGATGGCTAGATATGGATGGTCATTGGTTGCCTTTACGCCGAAGAAATAGATCGCAAAGAAGAACAGAGCAGCCATGAGGATGAGTCCACCGCATATAAGGCTGACCATACTTGCGCACCAGTGCTTTAGCTTTAGGAAATCAAGCTTTTTTCTTAGGTTATGGATGCATTGGTCATTTAAATCTTGGGCTTTTTCGATATCCTCAGCTGTTTCGAGTTGAGTCTCGTTCAGCTTGTAGATCAGTTGTTCTATGCTGCTGTTTTGAACAGAAATCGACCTGTATAGGTGGGATTGATGTATAACGCTTTCTCCCATAACCCCTCGCAATAAAGGATAAAAAATAAAAAAGCGTTAACACAACTTAACAGCGACGGCAAGCCCCTGTTAGTTCAGATTATCGGAAAAACACCACGATGTAGTGGTGGTATTTTTATTAAACCTTGTTTTGATTTATTTTTTCTTCCACTCAGCAAATTTCAAAAATTTATTCTGAAATTCTATTTTGAACCAGGTCTTGAACCCTGGTTCATCTTTTTCCATTTCTTCGAGCCATTCATCAATTTCCACAAGAAACGGAGTGCTCACGAGTAGTTGCTCCGTATTCCCATCACTAAAGGTGAGATTCCCTGTGGTGCTAGATTGCACTATCTGTGATCCGGTAATTTTGCTGCCACTGATGATACTGTTGCCATGTCCACCTGGGAACGGTTCGCCTACGCCTGTTCTCAGCCAGTTTGGATCGCAACCGATGAAATGTGCTATGGCATCTGTGTTTCTCTTTCCAGGGACAATGTTTCCGTTCCACCAGTTGCTCACGGTGCTCGAAGCCTTTCCTGTTCCTTTTACAATATCAACTTGGTTGATTTTTTTTACCGCAGCAACATACTGTAATCGTTTAAAAAAAATATTCATGCTAACTCACTTGCTAATTAAGCTAGTATTTACTAATTGACAAACGCTAAAATCAGATGCTAACTTCCTAGCAAATAATTACTAACAGGAGGATGGCCTGTGACAAAACAAACCACAAATGAACATACAATTTGCACATTCGATTTGTTTGATCCTCCGTGCGACATTGAGATTCCAGAAAAGATTATCATCAAGAAAATGACAACAACAGGAGGATTTCAAAAAATAGCTGAAATCAATCTGATGAGCGGCAATCAAGATCGAGAAATCTTTCTCGATGTCTTTAAAATCTCTATCGCCGGACATTGCGACCAATCGTGACTGAGTGAGTTGCCATGAACGATTCTAACACCACAATCCTTCAAACCACTACAGTCGATAATTGTGCACGTTTCTTTCCGCGCGATCTCTTCTCCTGCATTCTCTCTCATCCGGCTTTCCACGCTCAAGGTAGTTGTTTTGATGGAAAGTATTTCTTCCCTATTTGTGACAGGGCAAAAATACAACTTTTCAGAATATATAACTTTTCTCATCTTCCCCTCCTTATTGACATGGACACAAAAACAAAAAACCTCACGAGCCATGATGAGATCCGGCAAACCATTCATAAAAAAGGCGGTGGCTGGGGTGCAATTAACCGCCTTGCTGAATTACTCGGCCTTAATAGCGCAACGATTGTCACTATGAATATCAGTGGCGCAAGACGACAGAAGAATGTCCTGCAGGGAATAGCAGACTTTTTGGGGCAGCCGGTACATGGTGTATGTCCCAGCTCAAAGGAAAAAACGGCATGAAACAGGCAGCCCCTCTCCATCGGCCTTCTCGGCCCTGTGTTTGGTCGCACATCCATAGTAGCGGGGAGGGCGTTGTCTGTCCAGAAAATATCAGGATTTTGCTTTTCCATATCCACAGAATATCACAGGGGTAAATCAAGTCCATGACAATGAATTCACCAGAGCTGCAGTCCTGGCAGGTGTTCCAGGCTGCAAGGAAATACATCGGCGCAGAACGTGTTGCTCGGATATTCAATCGAAAGGTACGCAGCGCTTACAGCTGGGCACAGAATCCTGCCTTCACAGAACACCGATGCAAGAATCCCCTGGATACCCTTCATGCGCTCTTTACAGAACTGGATGCAAGGGGAATGGCCTATGTGGTTCAGGATGCTTTAACTTTCCTGGCCTCTTCGATCGATGATGTTGATGCATCTGAATTCAAAGAGCCCCTGCCCACCATAACAGAAGAAATCCTGGCAGACTACACGGCTATTTCCACTCTCAAAGATGCCATTGATGAAAGAAAATCCATAGATACCATCGTGTTCCTTGGTCATGAAGCCGAAGCTGAAATTCAGCGCACAGTGGCCAAATATATACAAGAGCAAACAAAGCAAAAAGAGTGTTGTGATGACTGACCAAGCTACCCTGATAAACATCGAACGTCGGCTTGCCAGGATAGAAGAATTGCTTCTTCACCTGGATAATGCAGGATCCGAACAAAAGGATAGCGGAGAATTCCTCACCGTGCAGGAAGCCGCTACAGAAGCCAAGATGAATTACCACTCTTTCAGGCGCATGGTGGTGGACAGAAAGCTGGTGAAGCATTCACGTCCCTGTGGTCCCAAGGGCAACATACTGATCAAACGCTGCGATCTCATTGCCTTCCTGGAAGCAAAGAAAAAACCAGGCCGCCCTGGGCGTAAAGCAAGCGGCATAAAGATCATCTAACAGAAAGGGAAAGACTCATGGTTACCAGGATCAAGAAATACAGTCCATCTGTACTCGTTGTGGCGATCTTTTGCTTTTGCATTCTCCAATTCATTCTAACCCTTGATAGGGTCGCGTCGCTCTCCGTTGCGCATCTCACTATTCCCTCCGCCTACCAACCCTCTTTCACCACTCAACACAATACAGTTCAACCATCCGGCAGGATAAGCCAGGCGAAAAGCATAAACGGAGCAGCGCCTGGCTCCTTATGTGTGAGCCAACGTGGAGCTGCCCAATGACCATCCAGGTTGCCGGACATGGCTCGTTAAGGGAAGCCGGTTGGCTCCCCAGGCGATCCCCCTCCCCGACCCTCCCCAAAAGCCAGACCATAAAAAATAAACCATCCTGCACTACCGCGGGTCCTTCTGAGGCCTTCCCTTTCACGGGTGGAACGAACCTCGATGGTCTCTCGCGGAGAAAAAATATATTTGGGCGGAAAACCGGAACATCTGACATGGAGTCAAAGGGATGCAGATCAGCATAGCCAACAGAATAACTGAAGGAGGAACCAAAATGATTGATTGCGAGTGTCCTCGGTGCGGAGGAGTACAGGTCATTAAATCAGGAAGAACAAAAGCCGGCAAGCAAAGGTATCAATGCAGAATATGCGGTCGCTATTTTGTAATCGATCCTGACGGAGTTGCACCAATTGTTGCTGAACTCGCGGAGCGCATGATTCTACAGGGTGTTGACACTCCAAAAATTGTCAAAGTCCTGCAGGGGCATGCATCCAGGTCCTGGGTGTATGGTTTCCGGAGGGATATCCATGTCAGTCGTTAGCATACAGGCAGCAGTAGCCAGGCGAGTAGAGGAAGAAAAATCCCGCTCAGCTCACAAGGATAATTCTGGAAAAAAGTCGGGCGGAGGCAATGGATCGGATGTGCCCCTGAAATTTGTCTGGGAATGCTACCGGGCAAACGAAGTCGGAGATTCCGAACTCTATAATTATAAAAGTCGTGGGAAGTTTGCCCATAACAACGTTTCAAAACGCTGGCTGAAATTTGTAGGCCCTCATTGGATACAGGACAACGATGGTCAAGCTCTGGCAGGAATAGAGAAAACCGTTATTCCTGAATATCTCCGCCTGCTGGAAGAGCAAGAGGCAAAAATCAGAAAGGCAGACCAAACCGGCGAAGGAGACATCAAAAAAATGGCAAAAGAAAAAGCCAGGATCCTGGCAAGAATCGAAAAACTCCGATCAGTTACCGGCAGGAAAAGTTGCCTGAGCTGTGCTGTTTCAAACTCTTCTCCCCTCACAGTGGCTCCCGCTCAATTAGATCAGCACCCTCTTTTACTTCCTGTGGCCAATGGTGTTGTGGATATGCGCACCGGTGAACTGCGCCCAGGTCGACCAGATGACTGGCTCACCATGGCAGCACCAACTGAATGGAAGGGGCTCAATGAACCCTGCCCTGAATTTGAAAAATTTGTCAGAGCCTCCCTTGATAATAATGAAGAGAAATACGAGTACCTGCATAGGGCTCTTGGGTATGCCGCATCCGGATCTTCAAAGGAGCGCATCTTCCTGGTGCTTTATGGGCAGTATGGATCCAACGGAAAATCAACGCTGATGAACAAAGTCTTTGAAGTACTTGGTGATCTGTGCGGCCCCATTCAATCGGAAATGCTTCTGACATCCACCATTCAAAAAAGCGGTTCCGGTCCGTCACCTGAAATTCTGGGCCTGAAAGGTAAACGCGCTGTATGGGCCTCTGAAGTTGAAGAAAATGCCAAATTTGCTGTTGGAAAAATCAAAAATCTGACTGGCAACGAACCCCTTACAGGTCGAGGCATCAACGACAAAGATTTTACCACCTTTCACCCTACCCATACCCTTTTCCTGATTCTCAATCACAAACCATATGCCCCAGCCAATGACAATGCGTTCTTTGAAAGGCTGCGGATCATTGATTTCCCTTTGTCATTTGTAAACCGAGCTTTGGAAAAACCATACGAACGGCCTGCGGATCTGCAGCTTGAAGAGAAGCTGGCCAGGGAACATTCAGGAATCCTTGCCTGGCTGCTTCGCGGCTACTTGAAATATGTCGAACATGGGCTGGCTGCCCAGAAATGCGTGATTGAAGCATCCAAGGAATACAGACGCAATGAAGATGTACTGCAGGATTGGATTGATGAAAATTGCGAACTGGATCCGGGATTGGAGACTGAATTTAAATATCTCTATCAAAATTATCAGGCCTGGTGGGAGGCATCTGGTGGTGGCCGCAGAGGCCTGACCAAAAAGAAATTCGGCATTTTGCTCAAAGAAAAGTTCGATGCCATCAAAACCGGCGGTGTGATGAAGTATTTGGGGCTTGGATTGCGCCTTTCTGCGGACTGAAATCAGGACGAAGGGAGGGAGGGAGGATTTTTATTGAGAGCTTACATGAGGAAATACCCTTTTTTTCTCACACATGTAGACCTTATATAATCCTCCCTTCATCCTGCTATATAAAAAAAGAAAGAAGAAACAGATATATACAACCAGGACGATTATTTCAAAAAGGGAGGATTGTTTTTATGTCTTTTAAATCACGACATTTTTTTCAAAACAATCATCCTGTTTACTGGATTGCATCATGAACATTGTTGATCTGTACAAAGAAGATGGGTTTGAACCGCGCCGTGCGTCGGGCCGGGAACTGCAAGGCCCCTGCCCGCTGTGCGGAGGTAATGATCGGTTTTGTCTGTATCCTGGCCAGGGTGAAGGCAAAGCTGCCGGCCTGGGTACATTCCACTGTGGCCATGGCAAAGGTGGAGCTGGTTGCGGCAAAGGCGGAGACGCCATTAGCTACCTCACGCAGATTCGTGGCATGAGTTTTGGCGACGCCTGTGCAGCTCTGGGTATCGAAACGACCAGACCCTCAAATAGCATGCAGTATCGCAGCCCCAAGCCACCAAAAGTTGTAAGCCGCCATTCATTTGATCCTCGTCGATGTGACTGGCCAGGTTATGTGGTTGATCCTGATATGTGGCAGCAGCATGCACAGAAATTTGTCGATATCTGCCATGAAACGCTTTTGAATCGTCCGCTTGCCCTGGCTTACCTTGAGCAACGGGGCGTAGGCCTTGACCAGGTAAAAAAATATCGCCTGGGGATCCATCTTGGAAAAGAAAAGGATGACAAGCAATGGCTCCCATCCTTCCGCCCTCAGAAAAGCTGGGGCATGGTTGACGAACAAAAAAACGGTAAGCCACAGAAATTTATTCTGCCTGCCGGCATTGTGATTCCGTATTTCAACGGTCACGGCCTGCGCCGGATCCGCATCCGCCTGGCAAAAAAGGACCAGCAGAATCCCAAGAAAAAATATCACGTTGTCAAAGGTTCAGCCATGGACACCTGGCTGCAGCATCCAGAGCGCGAGGCTTTTGTTGTGGTCGAGACAGAGCTTGATGGCGCCATGATAGATCGATTCACAAACCGGGTAGGCATAGTTGCCCTGGGGGCGCTGGCCATGAAGCCAGATACAGAAACAGCCACTGCCCTTTCCAAAGCCCACTCCATTCTGCTTGCCCTGGATTATGACGGTGAGGCACCCAAGGCACTACAATGGTGGATGGATAATTACCCGCAATGCAAACGGTGGCCGGTACCGGTTGGCAAGGATCCTGGCGAAGCTTACGAACAAGGGCTTGATATTGATGAATGGATTCTGGCTGGACTGCCTGCAGCCATGCAGCTAACTGATGAAATCGTACAGGAAACCACGCCACCAGCAGCGCACACGCTTCCTGATGAAGTGGCAGAATTGCTCGATCTGTTTCTCCAATCCGGGGGAGCTGTCAAAATTTATGACCAGGGCATGGGCGTAGGCCCAGTAATTCCCGATGAATGGTCAGCAAGAAACCCAGAGAAACGGGCCCGTATAACGCAATTGATCCATTCAGCAGATCAAGCAGGGGAATTCATTGAGCACCTGCCGGACGCTGTTTATCGCTACCCACTTCTGAGCCGACTGGCAAACACCTATTTCAATGAACTGGAGGATGCTTGAACGTGGTCGAAAACATTTCTCCAGATGCTGAACAGCAAATTGAAGAAGACCTCTTTGCAACCAAGCTTGATGCCTGGAGATTCCTGCGGGCTGATGGGTGGAAAATCGGCAGATCTCAGTTTTACGAGCACTGTAGCGAAGGCCTGTTACGGCCTGACACAGGCGGCAAATACAGCCTGAAAAAGGTGGAAAAATATGCACGCAACCACCTCAAGCGAGAAGAGACTGACCAAAAGGTAAACGAGAAGCTGGAAAGGCTTCATGAGAAAAAGGCGCGCCTGGAGGTCGAACAGGCCGAAGTAAAGCTGGCCCGGGAGAAACATGACCTTGGGATTAAACAAAAAAAGTTCATCCCCAGGGATGAATTTGAACTGGCAGTTGTTGGCCGGGCTGTAGCCCTGCTTGCCCATTTGAAACACATGGTGCACACCAGGGCTGCAGATTATGTGGAGCTGGTTGACGGCAACCAGGAACTTGCAGGCGATCTGGTTTCAACCATGGAAATTGACATCGAGGAACGCTGCTCTGCTTTTGCCAGGGATGTGGAGTTTGATGTCATTCTGGAGGCAGAGTAATGGCCCAGAATTCTCTTTCCGTTATCAGCGTGACAGACGAACAACTGCAAAAGAATAATCGCTTGTACGACCTGATGGCCCAATACAAGCAGTGGAAAGATAAACAATCAACACAAAGCGATTCAGTAAAAACGGAGAATAGCATGGCAAAAAGCAACGTTGGAAAGTGTGCGCAATGCGGTACCGAAAATATGCGCCTGAAAAATCATTTTGATAAACAGGTATGCTCCAGATGTTCCGGTATGCGGAGTTATGTACGTAACTTCCCGGAGTCTGTAGTTAAGGCATTACAAGAATTTCATGGCGATGCATACTTTCCAAAAAGTGAAACCAGCAATGAACACGTTCTGGAAAACGTGCCTGAACAGGTGCTGCCACTGGAAGCCTGTATTTCATCAACCGATGAAGAATCAGCACTTCTTGATATGGCCCTGGCTGTGATCCGCGGGGATGGTCAGGTCATTGCCGACCAGCTGGAACTTTTACGCAGCAAGTAAGTTATGGCCTGCCCCGCTGTAGATATCGGTAAAACCCAGGTTGTACGACTGCGAACGGACCTGGAGTGGTTGCCGGAAAAATTCCGTAACCGTTCATCACGGGTCCGTATTCGCTTTCGCTCCTTAGCTGGTGAGCGCAAGGTATACAGAAAGCGTAAGCGTATACCGCCATCGCAATGGGCCCCGAAGAACAGGCGTATCACCTATGGGCCGCTGGAAGGTTCGTATTACGATTCCAACTTTATCCCGCACATGAACGGTATTATCGACACCTTTGTGCTGCCGTTCATCAAACAACTGGGAAACTGCAAAGTCGCACAGACAGGTTCCTCTGCAGGTATGGAAACCTGCCTTGCCTACCTGGCAGACATTGATCCAGGCTCTGCCCTGGTGGTCTACCCGGATCGTGACACTGCCGGCAAACGCTCCAACGATTATCTTGCACCGGTATTCAAGGGCTCACCCCGGTTGCGCTCCCTGTTGACCGGTGTGCAGGATGATGTGGCTTCCTTCCGAATTAAGCTGCAGACCATGCTTATTTACATGGGCTGGGCTGGCTCGGTTACCTCAATGGGCAATGTTTCAGCCAAATATCTTTTCCTGGATGAAACGGATAAATATCCGGAGCGGGCCAGCAAAAAGGAAGCCCCGACCATGGAGCTGGTTCTTGAACGTGTTCGTGCATTTAAGTTCGGTTCCAAGGTTTGGTTCAATTCCACACCATCCCTGCCCTCTGGTCCTATCTGGGTATACCTGCTGAATGCCGATGCTGTGTTTGATTTCTTTCCCCGCTGCCCGGATTGTGGGAAACGCATTTATATGGAATCCAAGCACATCCGCTGTAACGATGAAAAGGATCCCCAAAAAATCCTGCAGGAAAAACTTGGCAGGTATATCTGTACTGTCTGTGGATCTGAATGGGATGATCGTAAACGGGACAAGGCCCTACAGGATGGCGAATGGTATGCACGCTGTAAAAATTGGCGTCAGCTCCAGGAGGCAGGGAAACCTTTTACCCATGATTCACGCCCACGGTTTGAATATTTGAAAGCCGAGCGGCCAGAAAAAGTCTGTTTCCATTCTCCCGGATGGATCTCTCCCCTGGTTTCACTCTCTGAACTGGCAGCGGCCATGGTAAAGGCTCGCAGCTCAAAAGAAGAGACACACACCTTTGCCAATAAATATGCTGCGGAAGCGTATTATGATTACGAAGTTCAACGTAAAGAGGATCAGATCCTGGCGTTGCGTGATGATCGGCCTGAAGGCTTGGTACCTGGAGATAACCAGGTTGCTACTCTTGTGGCTGGAGTCGATACCCAGGACGATGGGTTTGTCTATTACATCAATGCCTTGGGATGGGGACTGGAGCAAACCTGTTGGCATATAAGCAGCGGAGTTGCAGTCACCTTTCAGGCCTTGGCAAAAATCCTGTGGGAAGATGAATATAAGGACAGCGCAGGGAATATCTACCCCATAGCGCTAACTATACAGGATGCCATGGGGCATCGTACCTCAGAGGTATATGATTTCTGCCTGGCCCATCCAGGCAAGATCGTACCCTACAAGGGAGCTTCAGGCCGCAGGGCTAATCCCTTTACGGTCACCAATGTGGATCGTTACCCCGGAACCAACAAACCAATTCCAGGCGGCATACGCCTCTACACCTGTGATACTCACCACTACAAAGACATGCTTGCGGGAAAACTAGCCATCAAGGTTTTGGATCCTGGTGGATGGCGTTTGCATGCTGCAGCAACCGAAGAATATGCAAAACATCTGTGCGTAGAATATGTGGATGAACGGGGTTTGTGGCAGCAGCCAAGAGGGAAAGCTCAGCATTATTGGGATGCCAGCTTCATGTCGCTGGTGGCTGCCGACATATTACGGATCAAGTTCTGGAAAAAGACCGTGCGCCAGGCGCAAAAGAAAAAAAAGGAGCAGCCTGCAGCCAACCCGTTCACCGGCGGCCGCAGAATGTTCGGATGAGAGGATTGCAAAAAATATGTCCAGCCAAATGATCACAGTCTGGTTGCTGCAAATACAGGAGGAGGCGGAAGCAGGGGTGGTGTTTTCCCAGCGCCACGGGGCCATATGCCCGGCCTGCAATCAACGGGCAAAGATTTATTCCACCAGACCATGGGAAGGTTCTGTGCGGATCCGCTACCACCGATGTTCCAACCCACAGTGCTTTCTCTGCCGGGCAGGGAAGACTATTAAAAGCGTTGAGGAAGACGTTACAGGAGTAGAAACAGCATGATCAATAACGGAATTTTGATTGGTAACCTGGGAACTAAGATTTTTGCAAGCAATGCTGCTGTGAAGAGGTCCGCAATCTGTTACAGTTTTGATATATAGAAAAATAATACGGAGAGGCATATGGAAGCACGAATTGATGACATAATGCGCAAGGTTGTAGATAAACTGGAAGCTAAAAAACTGGCCGCTGAAGAAGAGAAACGGCTGAAAATAGAGCGGCATAAAATGATTGCCTCCTCGTTGGAGGATTTTTTGCGCAACACTGTTTTACCTGCCTTGAACAGTTGCCGGAAAACCATTGAGTCATATGGGTTCAAAGCAGAGATTGAAGAGATCAATAAGCCTGATTATGTGGTTGGTGACGGACTCTCCAGGTTGATTGCCGTTAAACTGAAAGTGAGCACGACTCCAGGTGATAACGGTTTGCTGAACAAAGAGATCGAGTTTCAGGGTAATTTTGACGAGGAAACGTTCCTCTGCAAAATGATGACCGGTGACACCCCTGGAACTTCATCTGGTCCTTTTCCATACAGCGAGGCGGTTGAGGATTTTCTTGCCCTGCGTCTTGAATCGTTTATCGAGCAGGTGTTTAAGGTGCAGGGCGAGTGGTAAAATCATGTTGACGGAAAAGATGGGTTTCGGGTACGGTGATGGTGTTGTTGCAAAATCTGCAACCGGGATTGGCATCCCGAAAACCAAAGGCGGATGCACCGCCTCTTTTTCTGATTGGCGGTATTTTTGTGTCCGTAACACGGCATTGCTCTATCTTGGGCGGGCTGTGTGTGGGGGCCTCGTGCCCGCCGGTTTCCTTTGGTCCGGTATGCCAACCCGCACAGCTTCGCCCTTTTTCTTTGGCATGGAAAAGGGTGGATTATTGACGGTGCCCCGAAACGGGGCACCGTCTCCCCTACCAAAGGAGCAATGTTATGAGTAAGCACCTCGCAGTTATCCCCTTTTCCTTCGAGTCCCAACAATTCCGCACCCTGATCGATGAAGACGGCAGTATCCTGTTTGTGGCCACAGATGTGGCTACTGCATTGGGATACAAACACCCTAACAATGCGATAAACCGTCATTGTCAAGGTACGGCGAAACACCGTACCTTGATTGACGCAAATGGTAGAGCGAAGGATGTTCGTGTCATCTATGAACCAGACCTTTACCGCATGATGATCGGTTCCAAGCTGCCATCAGCGAAAAAGTTCGAGCGTTGGGTGTTTGAGGAGGTGCTGCCGGAGATCCGTAGGACAGGCTGCTATGTTGGTGAGCAGCAAGCACCGGCTTTGGATATGGAAGCTGTTACTCAAGCCATCCGAAAGGAGATCCGGACCGAGCTACGCAAGGCGATTGCCAACAACAAGCAATCCTATAAAGGCTGTGAGGATATCGATCCCCTGATCATCGATATGCTGAGACGGGTACCAAAAAAAGAACTGGCGCCCGTGTACAGTGTACTTTCCTGCTTGGTCTCAGGAGTGCCGCATAACTATACCTTTACCCAGACAGGGTAAGATTAATTTTACCGTACCGGCCTGATTGGTACCGTAGTAGGCATCGCGATTCATGGCGACAAAGTCGCCATGAACGTCTTGATAAGCGGTGGTGCCAATGAACTTGCCGCGTCAGCGCCACCGACGATAACGCCATCCGCTGTATTAAATTGTTGTGCTTTTTCCTTAGTTATTGGAGCGCAATATCCCGGAACCGATCACTCAACAAGACCTCTTCGGGGCGCTCTACTCCCTCTTTTAGGCTATCAAGTATTGATATTAAATCGTCATCGACTAAAGGAATTATTACTCCCCGACCATCTGTATAAGTATCTCCGCATCTTGCCAAGAAGGTATTCAAATCATCTATTGTCCTGCACAAAAGCAAACCAAATTTACCTTTGTGAAGAGAAAACCGTCCGGAAAGCTGGTCTAATTCAGGATTTGCGACATCTCGGGAATAATTTTTACACTCGACAAAAATGTATTGTGCTGGAGTGTTGTAAGTTGTGTGTAAGCGATGAAAAAAACCAAATGGGGCGGCATTATCGAAGGTAATATCAATCCTTTTCCTGCCGTCATGAATTTCACGTTCAACCTGTGGTGATGTTAGATTAGAATAAAAAATTAATTCTAGAATACCGACAGTCAATCTATGGTATCGGGTTGCGTTTTCATTACCAGGAGGTGTGTTTGTTAATTCTGTTATCAGATAGTCAATTATGCCATTTAGTGATTCAGGGGTAAGATCTTCATTTTTAAGAGATGTAACCTCAATTGCTGTTTCTTCTCTGAATTTAGCGAAGATTTCTGGATGATCTTGAGTGAATTTGGCAAGAAATTCTTTAGTAATAGGGTGTTCGTGTTCCCTAATGCTTTTTTTTGTGACCCATCTTCTCTCACTTCCGTCTTTTCTTATTTTTCGTTGGACAAGGGCAGTATTAAGACGAAGGTGTTCATTCTGCAGAAAATTCAACACGAAATGCTGTAGGTATTTATTTGCGGTGTAGTCTTTTACAAATGAAACTATGGCCTTAGGTGTGAGCAATATTTTTCTACCATCTACAACAAACATTTCTGTGTAATCATTTATCCACTCTCGACTATGTCTGTCCCACCCATAACCAGACGGGACATTTTCCTGGAGTGGCATCCCCCACAGTCTACATTGATTTTGAGTGTATTCGATAAGATGTCTTCTGATAATATTTGTTGCCATATCAGAAGTTTTGTCTTTGTCTATTCCAGGTACAAAAACCCTACAGTCTTCAATGTCCTCAACAATACCACTTTGAACCGCAGCACTTTCCAGAAGGCTCTCAAAAATTTTATCTGAATCTTCTGTCCCAACACCTCTTCCCTTAGGTGGACCTTGTGAAAGGCCTAAACAAGTTTCATTTGGCTCGCCCAAATGTGTAAAAAGTTCTCGGGCTTGCGCTGTGGCGCCTGCTCTAATTAAGTTAATTAATTGCTGGAAAAAACTACGAACCGTTCTGCTGGCACCCATGGACCATGGGTCATTTCGTTGTGCCAGAAAGTAAGGGTCAATGAATAAAGGAATATCCGTAGAAAGGTCGATGTCTACAAAATCAAGTTCGAATTGGGTTTTGTTAAGTTCAAATCTTTCACTTAATTTCACCGGCACCTCCCAGAAAGACTATTTTTAAAAATAGAGAATGGATAATAAGGAACCTATTATTTTTTATCCTTGGGTGGACAAGGATCTCCCCCATGACTGTCTGGGTTCTGAATAGTACCGTCCTTTTTATGAACGATGAGTTCTGACTTTTGATTCTTACTGATTTCTCTTGCGTGCTTCACAGCGTCTTGCTTGGTATCAAAATGTTTAATCGATTTTTGTCCACCACCTTTTTTAATATCCCATCCACCTGACTCCCCACCAGGCACAACATGATGTGTTTTCCTTGCCATAACCTTGTCTCCTTTATTCAGCACAACGTGGAGTTCAGCGGGGGCCGGGCTGTTTCGGCTTCCGCTGGAACGTTTTGTTAAATTATTTTTCATTAATCGCTAAAGCTATTGAGTCGTAAATGGCGTCTTTCTCATCAAACTTATACGGTTTGTTTTTTGGTTTTCTAAGGTTGTGAAATAAATCCCAAATATCACGAATAATTGAATAGTATGTCAACAATGCTTTTTCTATATCATCAAGAGTAACAGCCTTGAATAGTTCTAAATATTCTTCTTCCTTGTTGAGTATAGCATGAGCAAAAACTTTACTTCTAATTGCTTTACATTCATCTCGTAAATACTTGTTGTATTGACTCGTTTGTTTAAATAGTGTCGCAAAGTCTTCCTTTGTTGGGAAGTAAGCATTGTCAAAATAGTTGGGATTTATTTTCATAATATCCGGATTTCTAATCAAGTATTCCTCTTTCGAGAAATCAGCTATTTGTGTGAAACAGATGGCTTGAAAATCCGTAAATGATTTGCAGTCTGGTCCGTCATCTGATAAGCGGCCTAATGATAGAAATAAAGAACGTTGGGTAGAGGCAGCATATATTTTCCAGAATCTTACATTTCTATTTATTAAATTGACCCAACTTTGATCTTTCAATTTCTCTGAGAAAGCTGCATATCCATAGAACAGTGTTAGTGAGCTTTCCACTTCTTCTTTTATAAAGTCAATCCACTCTTTAGTGGTCATAGATAAATCCATCAGTCAGTATTGTTTAAAAATTTAACAAGCAATTATACGGATCTGTGTAACGCCTGTTTTGTAATGTTATACAGAAAAGACTTTGTCAAACCGGCCAGGTAATTCTAATTCTTCTTGATCGGTATATTACCAACAACCAAAACCTGTAAAACGAATACATATGAACTGACGAAGGGACCCGAGTCACAGTTTAAAACAGACGACCAAGAAATCTCTCAGAATTGAACGGTAGGATAACGCGATTGTTGCCCTGTCGTTTTTTAGACCTGAGAAAGGTCCCCTCTGCTTATGGAGTGAAGCGGGAGCGGCAGAGGGGAGGGTTTGATGAAGATTGACCCCATTACTGACGTCAGACTCATTATATGCCATGCTTATAAAAAAACAAGGGAGTGTTTCCAGTGAACAAAAAAACGCTATACGGTGGGACGGTCAGGTGCGCAGAACTATTCAACCGTCATTGGGGGAGATCTTGGTAGGGGCGCTGTTTTTTTTACGCTAAACTAATGTTGAGAAGAAAATGTCATAAGCCAAGAAACAATAAAAGAAGACGCACAACCTATCAAAAAGGCAATAACCGTTGCTTTCGATTTTAAGCAAATTGATTTCCTTTTCGCCCAACTGAGTTTCTTTGAATTGTGCAGATAGTTTTCGCAGAATCTATTAATGGCAATGGAGACCTGTGACCATTTGCCAAAGGCATCAATATGATCGTTCCTGCTTTCTGCAAGACGCGCCTGTGTTCCAAGCTTGATTATTTCGTATCTATCTCTGAGCAGATTCGAGAGAAACTCTCCACTGTCTATCAGGGTTAAATCAGCGCTGCTGGTCAATAGACTTTCCAGCTCGGTGTTGAAATATTTGAGTTTGATTTTAAAGGCATCCAAGGCACCACGTTTCAGGTGGCTGATGGCTTTATGGGTCGACTTTGCTTCATCTTCTCCGTCCACGTAAAAACGACGCAAGTGATCAAAAGCGGCATGAATTTCAAAAAGGAGCTCTACAGGAAGGGTGTTATCGATTGCCTCTATTTCACAATACAGTGGTTTGACATATTCGAGGTAAAATGCAAAGGCATCTTTCACCTCTCCCGTTTCTTCAGCTCCCACTTACAACCCCAGGATTTTATCTGTTTCCCGGTTGATGTCTTTAGAGGATCTTAGTTTGTCGCGCAAGACATTACCCCTGCCGATAAAAGGAAACGCTGAAGTGATTTTGAAATCTTTTTTCGTTTTCTTGGTTAAGTGGGCTCTGATTTCTTCCGGAGAGGATTTCCTGATCTGTTCTGGAGACAGCCCTGTTTTTCGGGCTATTCCAGCCATAACTTCTTCATGTAAAGGCATTCTGGTTTTCCTTTCCTGTATATTTTGCGGTTGTAAGACAAAGGGTAAGCTCGTACTTGAGCAATGCCTGATTGTTGCATGGACGTCAAAAATAACGTGAAAACTGAATTATGCAACAATTATTGCACAGAATAGCATGATTTGACGTCCATTGTCAAATGTAGGCGCTTATATCCCCTTATTACGGCTTATACAATAATCACTCTCCTTAAGCGCGTCAAAACAGCCTCAGTTCTAAAAATCTGCTGACCTGTACGCTTATGGCAAACGATTTGTTTTATAGTTCCCTTAGGGGTTCTATTTGTTCACCCACACGATTTGAACCACCAACACGCCTATTCAGGCAGAGTTCATTTTCACTTGTATAAATAGCATTTCCCATGCCAGTACAATATGTGTAGTGCTACCAGTAGTACAATACTACCGGTGGTACTGAGGTGCTTTTTTTCTGAAATTTCCTGCTCTATCCTTTGCGTAAATCAAAACACGAATTTTCTTTTACGCGAGGAACGACTTTGACCCTGACCCAAGCACAAGAGAGACTGGCGCTGTATCTGGAAGCCGAACGAGCTGTTCTGACGAGTCCGAACCAAACGTATACCGTTGGTAATCAGACGTATACCAAGCACGATCTTGCTCCAATACAGGCCGAGATCCGCAGGCTGGAGGCCACCATTGCAGTTCTTTCCCGCAGCGGTCGGTTATCCCATGCATCAGCCGTGTTCGGGGGACGCCGCTGATGCAGCTGGCAGTCGGGAAAGCCTCGACCAGTGCGAAGCTCTATAATGCATTCACTTCCCTTACCGCCAACATTCTTGCTCTGGGCAGTCCTGCCAGGGCTGCCCGCTACCGTTACCACCGTGATTTGTATCGAACCTATGTGGCGGGTGAATTGACCGGTTCCAACCAGAATTTTCGGCCACGCCCCAAGTCAGCCGATGCCGACAGCAAGCGCACCATGCAGACCATTATCGGCAGGTGCAGGGATCAAGCGCAGAACAATCCATCTGTGCGGGGAGGCATTCGCCGCATTGTCAACAATGCTGTACGTAGCGGTATTCGTCCCCAGTTTCAGTTTCGGGATAAGGGTGACAAGCTGGATACTGCAACCAATAGGGCCTGGGAAAAACTGTTTTCCCGCTGGGCCGGGTATGCGGATATTTCCGGGCACGATTCCTTCTGGGCGCAACAACGGCTCGGGTTGGGCCATATGTGGTTTGACGGCGGTTTTTTTATCCACCGGGTTTGGGATACCTCTATCCCTGGCGTGGTCCCCTTACGGCTTGAGTTGCTGGAACGAGATCATCTGGATACCTCCATGGACGGTGTACTGAAAAACGGCAACATTGCCCGACAGGGTAAGGAGCTTGATCCGCGTACCGGCAAGGTGGTTGCCTATCATCTGTTTCCTGAGCACCCGGGAGATAGCGGTTATACCTCCATGGTGCAGCAATCCATTCGTATACCTGCCAGTGAGATTGTCGATGTGTTCGAGCGGGACAGGATAAGCCAGTATCACGGTATTCCCTGGATAGTGGCTGTGGTGATGGAAGCCTACGACCTTGAGGATTATAGAGCTTACGAGCGTATAGGCGCCAAGCTGGCTGCGGCTTTCGGGATTTTCGTGAAATCCAACTATGCAGATATGGGGCATCCAGGCATCGGCATCCAGGCCGGAGAAACAGGTGAGAACAGCAACTGGCCCACCACCTGGGACAATATGCCGGAATACATCGATCCGGGCCGTATTCAGGCCGTTCCCTATGGCGCTGACATTACCATTGCCAGCCATAACCGCCCCGGCACCCAGTACGAACCGTATGTAAAGGAATCCCGCCGTACCCAGTCCACAGGATTCGGCATGAGCTACGAAGCCTATGCCAACGATTATACCGATGCAAGCTACTCTTCTGCCCGTTCAGCCTCTCTGGAAGAACGTTTGTCATATGGCGGCATGCAGATGTTTTTAAACGAAAAGATGAACCGAAAAGTCGCTGCCTGGTTCATTGAGGCCGCCTGGATGGCCGGGCTTGCTCCCTGCAGCATGCCCGGTTTCCGCACCAACCCATGGCCGTACCTGGAGGCTGTGAGCCACCAGAATCCTGGCTGGGGTTGGGTGGAGCCGCTCAAGGATTCCCAGGCAAGCGGTAAGAAGATAGACAAGGTGCTTTCCACCTATCGCAGAGAGGCTGCAGCTCAAGGATATGACTGGGACGAGCTGGTGGACGAGGCCATTGACTGCGAAGCCAAACTGACTCCGCTGCTGCAGGCACGGGCTCAAAACCAACAACTGAGTGAGCAGAGTAATGCCGAGATTTAGTCAGCTGAGGACAGAATTGAATTCTGCCCCGCAGATCACAAGGGCGGAGATACGAAATGCCATCAGGCAAGAGCTTGAGGTTGCAGGTATTCGTCCTGGCATGCAGGCTAGAAACATATCGTACACAGCGCCACTTGTTAAAACGACTAACGGTGAACGTTCTGAGGGGAATGATTTGCTTAGTCAGCTCAGGGCAGAATTGGATTCTATCATGCAAAACTTGTCCAGTCAGCTGAGGGGTGAGCTTAATTCCATTCTGCAAAGACAGATGCAATCAACAGAAAATGCCATTCGCTGGGTGCTTACCACAGAAATGCCGGCAACGGTATTTGACTGGAATCGCTATGATTTTGTGGAAGAGGTCCTGCTGATGGAAGGGATCATGATCCCTGAAAACGGCCAGGTGCCGCTGCTGGATTCCCATTCTCGCTGGAGCGTGGACGACGTGCTGGGCTCGGTACGAGATTTTCAGCATCTGGAAGCAGGTGGATACCCTGCCATTGACGGCTTGGTGAGTTATTGCGCGGATGAAAAATCCCAGCGCACCAGGCAGAAGGTGCTGGACGGGCATCTAACCGACGGCTCGGTGGGTTACGCTGTAACGAAATCAGTCTGGATTCCTGATGGTGAAGAAGCGGCAGTTAAAAATCAGATTTTCACAGGTCCGCTCAAGGTGAGCTACGAGTGGCACCTGAAAGAATTTTCAAACACGCCCATCGGCGCGGATAAGTTGGCCAAGGTTCGGAGCCTTTGTGATGCCGGCGGATGCCGATTGGTAAACATCTAACCGGGACCAAGCAGGAGATATTATGCATCCCAAGTTACGAAAGTTTTTGATCGAAAACGGGCTCCGCGCCGACGCAACCGAAGCAGAGGCGTGGGAATTATATAAACAACTCCAGGTTGATGACGTTGCCTATAACGGGCCGGAACGGGCCGACCAGGATCCTGGCGGTGAGCGTTCTTCAGAAGGCAGGCAACAGGCAAACAGATCTGCTGCCGGTGCGCGTCAGCATAGCGGCGACGATAATGAACCGCCTTCTGCTGCGGGAATGTCTTCTGAAGAAGTGCGGGCCATGATCGCCCAGGAAACTCAACGCTCAAGGGCCATCGAAGATGCCTGTGCCGTTGCCGGTCTGGGAGTTGAAGAGGCCAGGTCCATGATTGATCGCGGCCTTAGTATTGAACAGGCCCGTTCCGAGTTATTTGATACCCTGCAGCAACGTCAGCAGACCATCGGCGCCGGGGCAAGCGTAGGTTTTCAGGTCGGTACCGAAGATCGCGATAAATTCCGGGCCGCAGTAGTTGACGGTCTTGCCATGCGTAGCGGTCGCAGAATAGAGCAGCCAGCTGCCGGGGCCAATGAATTCCGTGGCCAGCGATTACCTGATATTGCCAGGGAATGCCTTGAGCGTGCAGGTATTCGCTGCAGAGGCATGAATCCTGACCAGATTTCCAGCAGGGCACTCTCTCCGGCTGGGTCCAGTGACTTTCCTTTGTTGATGTCCAATGTTGCCAACCGGAACCTGCAGGCAGCTTATACAGAAGCGCCGTCTACTTATCGCCAGTGGGTTGCTGTGGGCGATGCCAACGATTTTAAGGAGTTGCATGCGCTCAAGCTCTCCAACTCACCTGATCTTGAAGAGCTGGATGAACACGGAGAGTTCAAGACCGCTGATTTTAGCGAAGCCGGAGAGACCTACAAGGTTATCACCAAGGGCATCAAGGCCAAATTTACCCGGGTCATGCTGATTAACGACGATCTGCGGGCATTTACCCGAATACCGACCATGATCGGTACGGCTGCCAAACGCATGGAAAACAAGATGGTTTACGGCCTCCTGCTTTCCAACCCTGCCATGAATGATGGCAAGACCTTGTTTCATGCAGACCATAAAAACCTGGCTGCTGCAGGCGATATAGATGCAGTGACATTGGGCAAGGCCCGTGCAGCCATGCGCAAGCAAAAAGGTATGGCTGGCGAAACGTTGGACGTCACCCCTGCCTTTCTTCTGGCTGGTACCGATGAAGAGATGAATGCAGATATCCTGCTTCGCTCCGCTGCCCTGCCGGATGTCAATCTTTCCAGCGGCGTGCATAACCCCTGGGCAGGCAAACTCACCCCGGTAACTGATCCATTGCTTGATCTCTCTGATGGTGACGATCCTTTTTATCTTTTGGCCCATCCCAACCAGGCGCCGATCATCGAGGTAGCCTGGTTGCTGGGCAATGAACAACCCTTTGTGGATGATGAGATGGAATTCGGCACAGGTGCCATCACCTATGTGTGCCGGCATGATTTCGGCTGCGGTGTGGTCGATCATATCGGCGCTTACAAAATTCCGCGCAGTTAAAGTCAGCTGAGGACAGAATGAATTCCGTCCCACAGATTTAAAAGATAGCTGAGGACAGAATTGAATTCTGTCCCGCAGATGAAAAAGATTGGAGAACATTATGGCTAGAGGACACGTACAGATAGGCGATGTCATGCCCTGGACAAATGATTCAGGAAGCGATGTGGCATCTGGAGATATCGTTGCATTTACCGGCATGATCGGTCTGGCGCTGGGTGACATCGCTAACGGAGCAGAGGGATCCCTGGCAACATGTGAAGTGTGGGAACTGCCCAAAGAGGCAGCTCTTGCCATTGACCAGGGTGCCCAGGTGTACTGGGATGATACTGCAGGCGAGATCGACACCACCAACACCAATGTGCCGGCAGGTAAAGCCTTTGCCCCAGCAGCGGCCGGCGATTTGACCGTACTGGTCAAACTTAATGCATAACCGGAGCACAAAGTGGCAACGGCACAGATACAGCACATCAATGATTTTGCTGCGGTCCTGGCTGATCCGTCGGGGCCGGCTGTTGAAATCACCATCAGTACTGCCCAGGGATCCTGGACCATTAAAGGTATCCGCGAGCTCAGGGACTATGCCCCTTATGCAAGTCTGGAGATAGTTCAGGCTGAAAAGCAAAACCTGTATGTCTTACGTTCTGATTTGGGTTTTATGCCGGTTCCGGGGTTGGAATTGATCCTTGATGGCAGCCAGTGGACGGTGGACTCGGTGCCTTGGAAAGGTGAAGTTTTACAGATAGCCATCACAGGGTACCGGGTATGAGACTGCAGCTGGCGGTAGATAAAAAGCGTCTGGATAAGGTTGCAGCTGCCATCGAGGCTACCGAAGCACAGATTAAACAAGCCAGGTCAGCCACCCTACGGCAATTACAAACCACCATTGAGACCGGCCTGAAACAACGGATTTCTAAGGCGGAGCGTATACCCCAACGGGCCCTGGGCGAAAGGTTGTTTTTTTCCAGTGTGGGAAAAGACGACGGCACCATGAAAGTGTGGGTCGGTACCTGGGATATTTCTCCTTTTGCCATCGGTTCACCCCAACAAAATGCCAAGGGAGTAACCGTTGCCGGCAGGAAATACCCAGGCGCATTTCTGGCCTCGATCTACAGTGCCCAGGAGAAAGTATGGATCAGGCTGCATTCTCCACATTATTCACCTGACCTGTACCCCACCAGTTCCCGAAAAGGTGACCGTTTCGACACTCAGCCTGAACTGCGCGGCAGATTTCCTGTGGTTCGAGCTGCAATTCCCATCGCTACCCATGTGGAAGAGTTTTTCAGCGAGCAGGAAGCCTTTCTGGCAGATCAATTTACCGTCAAATTCGAGCGAAATCTGAACTATTTCGTCAAACTGCAAGGCAAGCTATGACCCCTGAGTTTACCGCTTTATTCACTGCGAAAGTCCAGGAATTGACAGGGGCTCTGCGCTACTACCATAAACCCACTGGAACAACCATCGCTCCCCAGGTCATACACACCATGCTGCCGGCACGCTCGCAGACCTGGAAGGAAGGTGAAGAGTGCCCCTTTGTCCGCTTTGCCATCTACAAAATGGAAGTGGATTTTAGACGGCGCGGGAATTTCAAGGTGGCAATAAGCGCAGGCATTTACACCGGCGGCACCATTCAGGACGGCACCAACGACATAATGGAACTGGTCGGGGCCCTTTCCGGCCTGGCGGACCACCGGGGCTTTGCGCCCTATAAATTACAGACGCCTTTCTCTTTTGAGATTGGCGAACCAAACCCACGCCCAGGAAGTGAGGGGCTGCAGCCGCACCCGTACTATTACGCCTGCGGGACTTTGCAATTCAACATGCCGTAACAAGGCAGGAGAATAATAACATGGGAGCAAAATCGAGAGCTTTTATCGGCACGGTTTATATGGCCACGCTTGATGGAAACAAAAACCGGACCAGCGGCTATATGAAGGTCGGCAACTGTTATCCGTTCACTGTTAAGGTGGAGACTGAACAGAAAGTCAATGTTTCGCGTATGAGAGAGAACGCAGGGCAAAACCTGGACGTGCGCAACATCCTTTCGGCCATATCCGGATCCTTGACCATTAACCAGTGGCTGGCGAAAACCCTGGCCTGGGCATTGTCTGGCGAAGAGGTGGCAATGACAGAGGCAGGCGGCACGGTCACGGCAGCAGCCGGAACCACGCTTACAGCGCCGAAGCCTGGCGAGTGGGAGCCAATGGGCCACCAGAATATCAGCGCCGTGGAAATTACCGAAGACGTAGACACCACATCAGCCACCTATGTGCTTGGCACCGATTATCTGATTAACACGGCCCTGGGTATGTGGACCACCGTAGAGGGCGGCCAGATATCCGCAGGGGATAAGGTTCGCTATGGCTACACCTACGCCGCCGAGAGTGGTTACCGGGTCGAGATCGGTACCAAAACCCTTATTCGTGTTGCCATCCTGATAGACGGCGAGGACGAGTATTCAGGCGAACTTATTAACGCGGAATTTGACTCTGTGGTCCTGGCGTCCGGCACGGAAATAAACCTTATTTCGGATCCTGACACCGATTACGAAGAGCTGCAATTTTCAACCACCTTTGAGACCCTGGACGGCAAAACGTCCCCTGGTCGCATTAACGGAGTATCCCTGTAATGAGAAAATCTAAAATTATTAACTGGTTGGATAAAGAGGTGACGGTCAAAGAGCTGACTGTTGAGGAAATGGAGGGTTTTTTGGACAACTACCAGCCCACGCCCCTGGATATCTTACTGGACCGGGACGCACCAGCCAGAGCCGTCACCCTGTCAACCGGCATTGCGTTGGGGGCCATGAGAAGCAAGACCCCAAGCACCCTGGCACCGCTTTTTGATGCGGTGGAAGAACTAAACCCTATTTTAGTCGCAGCGATGAGGCGACTAAAAAAAATCATCGAGCTAAAGCTGGCAGGAGCCGCTTTACCATTGGAGAGGCCGCCTGCGCCTTAATAGAACGCGGCCACCATAGAGTCTGGGATTATGGCTTTTCCCTGTTTCTGACAGCGCTAAAACGCGCAGGGGGCGGCAAGAAGAAATAGACCGCCCCAATCCTTTCAACGTATTTTTTCCGGCCCATTTATGGCGAATGCAGCGAGTAAATTTGTCTACACAATACAGGCGCAATATGAAGGCACAAGCGCTTTCAAGTCCTTTTCCGCCGACCTTAACGACCTAAAAAACGTCCAGGCATTTACGTCGCTTAATGCGTCGCTGGAAAAGAATAAAACCGCCCTGGCTGCAGCCGAGCAGGAAGCCCTGGCCCTGGCTGCCGCCCTTTCGCAGTCCAAAGACCCGAAGCTGGCCGCCAGTATCGACAAGACCAGCGCACGCCTTGAAAACCTAACAGAAAAGTCTGGGCTGCAGGTCCAGGCCCTTTCCATCCTTGAGCGCGAACTGACAACAGCCACGCAAAAATATACCGACCTGGGGGCAGCCTACCAAAAGGATCCAACCGCCGCCCTGGCCGCCCAGTATAAAAAAGCTGGCGACGCCGTGGACGCCTTGACCCTGCGCATAGATAAAAAGCGCCTGGCCATGGATAAAGAGCGAGCCACCATTCAGGCGGTCGAGACCAAATTGAACGGGCTGAAAAGCGCCTACGATGATTCAAGTGACCCGGCAATAGCTGCGCAGTATAAGGCCCAGGCCAACGCCGTGCAAAAGCTGGCCGACCAGGTTGGCCGACAAGAGACTGCCCTGGGCGAACTGAGTGCAAAACTCAAAGACGCCAAGATTGACACCGGCAACCTGACAGCCGAAGAAAAGAAACTTGAGGCAGCGGCTAAAAGCCAGGCCAAAGTACTGGCTGCGCAAAACGCCCTGGGCGTTCGATCCTTTGCCGACATCGAGGTCGAAGTTAAAGGGCTTGAGCAGGCGTACAAGGATCTGGCTGAGAGCGGGACCAGATCGCAGCGAGAATTAGCAGCCTACCACGAGCGCATGAAAAGCCAGATTGCTGATCTGCGGGAAGGTACTAATGGCTGGACAGCACAGATTGAGAAAGTGAAATCTTCCTGGTTTGCCTTTGCCGGGGCTATTGGCACGGGTGTCGGCATCGGAGCCATGGCCAAGCAAATTGGCGATGCCCAGCGCGAGCTGGAGAGTTTTGCTAAAATTGCAGGGCTGGCTCCCAATGAGCTGCAGGCCTATGGTACGGCTGTCAAGTCGGTTGGCATCTCGGTTGAGGGGTTTGCCGACATGAACAAGGACCTTAAAGATAAGGTCGGAGATTTTATAGCCACCGGGGGCGGTGAGTTTGCCGATTTTTTCGAGAATGTTGCTTCCCAGGTCGGGCTGACAGCCGAGGAGCTGGCAAAGCTTTCCGGTCCGGATGCCTTTGTAGCTGTGCAGAAGGCTATGGATGAGACAGGTGTTTCTGCCGAGCAGCAGATTTTCTATATGGAGGCCCTGGCCAACGATGCTTCCAGATTGATCCCTTTGCTCAAAGATGAAGGGGCTGCGCTCAAGAAAAAGGCTGCTGCAGCCGCAGAGTTGAACGACTCCATTTCTGCCCTGGATCGTGAAAATGTGGAAAATGTTAATGAGTCCATCGACAGGATGGGGTTGGCTTTTTTCACCTTGAGTACAGAGATTATCTCAACCCTGGCTCCGGCTATCCTGACCGTGACCGATGGGTTGACCAAATTAATGGATGCGGCCTCCAACATGTCGGCCCCCATGAAAATGATTATTTCCGGCGTGGGTGCGGCTGCGGTCGCCTTTGCAACCTGGCGCCTGGGTATCGCGCCGATTTTTTCCGCCCTGCAGTTGGTTGGCGTTAATGCTGTGTCATTAACCGGCACCCTGGGGAAACTGACCACCGGATTACAAGGGGCGACTTTCGCGGTCAAAGGCCTGCAACGTGCCTTTCTTTTATTGGCGGCCTGGGAAGTCGGCAAAATGATCGGCAACTGGCTAAACCAATTCGACATCGTGAAGAAAGCGGCCACCGCCATGGTCGAGACTTTTGTGGTCGGCGCCCTGCGGATCAAACAGGCCTGGAAGTGGATAACCGGCGGCGATACCGATGCAGTGCAAAAGGAAATCGACGACACGAAAAAAATCTTTTCCGAAATGTACGCCGACATTGACAGCGGCGCCAAACAGACCGGCAGCAAACACGTGGCTGTCCAGCAAAAGACAGCCCAGGCCGTGGCCAATGTAAGCAAAGAAATTGCCAAGCAACAACAGCAGATCATTGACGGCGAGGCTGCCATAGTTGAGGCCCGTAAAAAGACCATAAAGGAACTTAACGAAGAAATACCGGACTACGCGAAAGACGACTATGACAATGTTTTCGGCTATCGCCAGGACGATCCAGACACCAAAGAGGACGAGTCTAAGAAAGAGCTATCCCTGGAAGAAAAATACGGCTGGACAAAGGAAGATATCAAGAAGTTTCAAAACGCTTTTGACCAGGCAGCCGGAGACGCCCTTGCAGAGCGGATCGAGAGTGCCATGGAAAAAGTAGACGCCGGCAACATAAAAGGCATTCAGGAAATGCAGGCAGCCATGCAAAACATAGCGGGCCAGCATGAAGTCACCCAGGTGACCGTCAACGACTCCAACCGGAAAGCGGATAAGGTCGTTGAGCTTAAATTCGAAGGCGGAT
Source organism: Desulfogranum japonicum DSM 18378 (assembly GCF_000429945.1). GTDB lineage: Bacteria > Desulfobacterota > Desulfobulbia > Desulfobulbales > Desulfobulbaceae > Desulfogranum > Desulfogranum japonicum. Next base: position 30,116 of record NZ_AUCV01000004.1, read on the forward strand.
CCGTCACCGGATCGGAAAGCGACGTCGAGGCCCTGTTAAACCAGCTCGAAGCGGCGGGAATGAGAGCATGATAACACTAGGAACAATTGAACTACCCGGATCCTTACAATGGGCCGATGAATTCGCCTGGTCGCCGGTAATCCATGAAAGAGATTATTCCTGCGCCGGATCCCTTTTGATAGAGGCGTCAGCCAGGCAGGCAGGCCGACCCATAACCCTGAAATCTGGCGACGAGAGTAATGGCCGGGCTTTTGGCCTGGTTAAAAGATCGGTGGTCCTGCAAATCCAGGCGCTTCAGGACGCAGGCGACGCTGACATGACTTTGACATTACACGACGGGCGGACCTTTACGGTCAAATTTGACAAGTCCAGCAACTCGGCCATGGACGCCGAGCCAGATTACCATCAGAACCCGCAGGAAGCCGACGACCTGTATAGAATAACCCTGCGATTGATAGAGGTTTCATAATATGGCGATTGCTAAAACAGACATAAAACTTATGGCCAGCGAGCGCCTGACCGACAACAGCGACGGCGGCGGCATGATGAGCGGCGTGGAGGTGGTAGACGGTAACGTCAACAATCTGTTTCCAGATATTTCACGCCTAGACCGCGTATATGGTCGCGTTTCTTTAAGAAAAGCTTACGTCTCGGTCATGACAGACAACACCGATACCTATGCCGGGGCCCACGTGCTTTTAACGGATCCAGCGGACGACCCCCTGGTATTTACCACCCTTTTCACCACCAAGTCGTCCACCGACGTGCGGGCCGATGCCAAGGACCATATCGAGTCCTACGTGGTCCAGGGCACCAGGTACAATGGTTTCCTGTGGGGCAAGCAGATCGAAGGCGCCAGGGCCATACAGTTTTTCCAGGCAGTAGGTGAAGACCTGCCAGGCGTGGGCGATGTTCTTTACCTGACCAACGGCGAGGACGGAGACAGCGAGCTTTTCCAATACGTTCGCCTGACCAGTGTTGAGGCCAACACCACCACCTCCGGCTCCAAAACCTACGACGTCGTAACCTGTGAGCTGGGCGACCCGCTGCGCTATACCTTTGAGGGGTACGAGTTTGACGACCAGAACAAAACCGGCAAGGCCCTGATATATACCACCCTGGTGGCCGATGCTGCCAAATATTACGGGGCTATGGGGCTGGCCCAGGCGGCCAATGCTGGCGATACCTCCATTGTGGTGGATTCAATCTATACCCACCTGGTGCCAAGTGCCCAGAGTGAAACACCAATCGCAGACCAGACGCCAGGCAATATTCCTGTGATTTTTCAGGGCGGCCCCAATGTTGTCAACGTGCCCACTGTGGGAACCATCGGCCCAGGTGCCATAGCATACCTGCCTTGCTCGCCCGTACCCGGCACCCTGATTTTTGGGGGCGGTGGCCATTATTGCTACGACATCGGCGGGCGCGTGACCTATGGCGTTGGCGGCCAGGAAGTTGGTACGCTGAACTATGCAGACGCGACCATTACCTTTGACGCAGATTGTCCGACCCTGATTACAAACTACAATTGCACCACCACCTTTCAACCGGCGGCAGGATCCAGGCGCCTGGGCAATTCAACATACATCGACGTGACCCTCGGTAACCGTGGGTACAATTACACCTTGAACCTGCAGCCATTGCCGGAGCCCGGCACAGTGGTCGTGGATTATATGGTGGCCGGGAAATGGTATCGGCTGGAAGACGGCGGCCAGGGGATCCTGCGCGGGCCGTCCGGATCCGGCACGGTGAAATACAACACCGGGACCATTGTGGTTACCTGTGGAGCCCTGCCGGACGTAGGCACCAGGATAATAGTTAACTGGTCGGCCCCTGTAGAGTTTCGTACCAGGGGCGGCACCACCACCGGCATAGGTGTCGAGTGGCAGCATACCGTGGCGGGCGAGTCCATACAGCCAGGCACCCTGGAAATAGAGTGCATCATTATGGATACCACCTATGTCATTACCGACGACGGCGCGGGCGGTCTGGTGGATCACGACGCAATCATAGACGCGACCGGCAACAATTATGTGGAATATGCCACCGGGAAGATATGCGTTTGTTTTGCAACAGCAGCGGATCCGGCAACCAGTATCAACATTACCTACAGCAAGGCAACCAGGGAAACCGAAGCGATAACGATCAGCAACAGCCCAGGAATTATCCAGCTCGCCAATTATCCCATAGAGCCGGGGTCAGTGAGCATAGAGGCACAATTCACGGCAGGGACCTATCAGCGAACTGTCTGGCTGACAGACGACGGAAACGGCAACCTGACGGCCAAAAATTTTAGCGTAGACGAGGCCCTGGGTCATGCAGGCGCCGAGGGCAATGCCGTGGTAACCGCTTTGGTGACGCCCGGGACGATCAACTATAACACCGGCGAGATTACCCTGGACGGTTCCAGCTCGGCAGACGTTATGTATGTGAAATATGAAAGCGTGACCGTAGAGGGCACGGAAACGACCACGACCTGGACCGGCAACGAATCATCGGAAACCACTATTGTCTGGAACGATTAACAACTAAAGGACGAAAAAGCCATGTCTCTCTTATGGACTTCCCCACCAGGCGGAAGCGGCACCAGCTCAAGCCCAGCTTTGAGCATGGAAGTAACAACCACCAGGCCGGTTACCAAAACCGTGCAGGAAGCCGTCGAGGTAAACGAAACCAATACCTCTTTCGGCCTGGGCGGGTCGGCAGTCGCCAGGTACACCTTAACCGGATCCGCTGCAGCCACCCAAAGCGAAACCGTAGAAGCACCGGAAATAACCTTTGATTTGACACCCAACCGGCAAGAGGAAATCGTGGCAGGTTCGGTGCTGTTCTCCATGGTGGCCACCAGTGGGACTTTTTACTTTTACGACCGCAACGGGAACATATACCACACCATTAACGCCACCAGCGGCGTGGGCACCGAGTGCGGGAAAATCGACTACACGACCGGCATAGTTACCCTAACATACTGGCCTAAAGGCCTGCAGCCCCAGGCAACAATCAATATCCACAGCCTGGTTACCAAGGTTGGCGGCCACCCCATTGCGGACGTTACTTTCCGGCTACCCAGCGCACCGATTCGCCCGGGATCCTTTACCCTGCAGGGGGCCCTCTTCGATGGCACCAGTGTAAACGCGACCAGTAACTTTTCCGGTGCTATTACCGGCGACTTTTGCCAAGGCTATATCGACTATGAAACCGGCATTGTGACCCTTATTTTTGGCGTGGTTATGCTGGCTTCAAAACTGCCTGGCAACGAGTCCGAAGACTGGTACGACGCTGAAATGATCCAGCCAGACGGCAATATGTGGGTGCCTTTCGGGGTAAAGGCTGAAAGCCTGGTTTATTCCTGTGTGGCGTACAGTTACTTGCCGCTTGACGCGGATTTAATCGGCATTGATCCTGTACGCCTGCCAAGCGACGGGCGGGTGCCTATCTGCAACGACGGTGACGTGATAGTGGTCCACCACAGCCTGGCCGACGTGCTGCCCAATGGTCTGACTGCAAGCCAGGTTATCAACCTTTCCCGGGGTGATGTGAGTTTGATTGAACTCTACGACGCTGACGGCGTGTATGTGCCGCAGACATTATACACAGTGGACCTGGCCACGGGCACGGTAACAATGGCTGATCCCCTGGACCTGACAGGATACACCGAGCCCCTGGTGGCCAACCACAGGCGCGAGGATATGCTTTTGTGTACTGACGTTCAAATCACGGGAAACATTAACGTGGGGGCGCAATTAAAGCATGATTATCCGGCGGGATCCTATGTGAGCAGCGCCCTGTTGTATGGCGACCTGGCAGCGACTGTAACCAATGTTTTTGACCAGCAAACCTGGACCAACGTGTGGGCTAATGAGGTAATTGGCAACACCACGGTGGCCAACTACAACACGGTCAATTATCCCATAGCAGTGACCAACAAAGGCGCAATTACGCAGCGCTGGCTGGTGAGGTTCACCAGCGCGACCACCTTTGATGTTATAGGCGAAAACGTAGGCGTAATTGCCCAGGGCGACATATACACCACCTGTGCACCGATCAATCCGGCGACCGCTGTGCCGTATTTCACCATTGACGCCGACGGCTGGGGCTCGGGATGGGCGACCGGCTATTGCCTGCGATTCAATACCACAGCAGCCAACCAGGATGTATGGATTGCACGGACCACCCTTTCCGGGGAGGTAACCGAGCCCAACGACCAGTTCACAATACAGGTAAGGGGAGACGCTGACTAATGGGCGCGCCAACAGTTTACAGGTGGGACGATACCGACGCCCCGGTGGTAATGCTGGGGATCGGCTACGCCATTGAACTCTTAAAAGCCTGCCTTGTGGATGGCTACGGGGACAAACCGGCGGCTGGCTGGTCACTTGAATTTGACACCGGCGTGTCAATAACTGAGCGGACGGCGGCCTTTAGGAACGACCCCGTTGACGGTACGGGCTGTTACCTGCGGGTACATGAAGACGAAACCAATATACTCGGATATGGATCATATACCGAATGTTGCGGCTACATGACCATGTCCGATGTTGACACAGGCAGCGATCGGTTTCCAACTATTGAATCGGAATACGCTTCAATCTGCAAAGCGCCCAACCAAAATTACGAGGGCGTTCCCCACCCATGGATAATGATAGCAGACAACAGGTGTTTTTATCTGTTTGTGTACCCAAATGCTGACTCACGTACAGCGACAGAGCCAGACATAGTGGATGTGGCTCAATATACGACAACCATGTTTTTCGGCGATTTTGAATCTGTTATCCCTGGGGACAGCTATGCCTGCGCCCTGGTTGGCAAATCCGGATACGGTACGGGAGCTTTAGTCTATGGCCAATCTCCCAGTTCGGCGTCTGCAAACTACACCTATGTACCCAGATTTTCAGCAGGCTATCCGCCTGACAACACGGTTACGACAAGTCTTGTATTTTCAATGTACAACACCGGGCCTGTCGGTGCACACTCCGGAAATGGTTTTGGCTTAAACTATCCGTTTAACGGGCAGATGGTAATATCCAGGCCATATATGAACGATGGAAAAAACTACACAATGCGCGGCTATCTGCCAGGCTACTATATGCCATGTCACGCCGACCTTCTATGGAGTGACAGTGTGGTAACCGAAGTAACCCAGGACGACATGACGTTTTTAGGGATACCGCACGGCATTTGTTACGTAGGATCATACACCTACAAATCACAGTCGCTTATCCGTATAGACGAAGGGTTCAGGGCATGATTGTCGGCGAGCTTATTTTCCACGGCACCAGGTCCATAGACGTCGGCAAAGAAAAATATGCGGTGGGCGGCACCCTGGACATAGACGGAAGCGCAGCAAAACGGCGCATTATGATTTTTCACAGACAAAGTGGCGCCCTGTTATGTACCAGCATGAGCCAGGAGGACGGCACCTGGCGGTCGCCCTGTTTCCCGAAAGTTAGCGACAGAAAATTGCTGGTGGTAGCAGTAGACGACACAGGAGAGTTTAACGCCGTGCCATTCGACCACGTGACCATGGAACAATTGACCATGGAGGATTTTTAACAATGGGAGCACCCACAGTATACAAATGGACCGATACCGGTGCGCCACGACTCACTGGCGGTATAGCTGGCGGCCTTGCAACCCTGCAGGCGTGCCTGGTCACTGGATACGGAGGCAAACCGGCTGCAGGCTGGTCTATGCCATTCGAGGACCTGGCAAACGGTGTGGCGGTTTTTCGCAATGCTGGCTCGGGCGCTTTCCTGCGCGTGACCCATGACCTTAGCGCTATGCGTTATAGCGGCAGGTCCATGGCTTTTGAGGCCTTTGAGGCTATGACCGATATCAACACCGGCACAGAACGAATGCCGTTAACGGCGTCGGAATATAGCTATATACAGGTATCAGACTACGCAACCAATACCTACGCCTATCCATGGGTAATTATTGCAGACGACAAGAGTTTCTATTTTTTCGCGTGGTATCAAGATGAGGATTTAGCAGAGATCCCGGCGGGGTCATTCGCTGCCAAAGCGATGTTTTGTGGCGACGTTATCCCGGCAGACTCTTCAGACGCCTACACGTTCGCCATTATAGGGCAAGGCTCGGGATCCGGTCAGACTTTTCTCGGTGCATTCTCGACTTTCAACGTGGCAACGGCAACCGGCCACCATATACAGCGAAACATGGCAGGCGACCCAGGGGCTATAAATTTCACAGTTATACAGCCAGCCCTGGCTTATTACGCCTTTGGAGGTGGTAGTGTTGGGTATCAGCTTTTACCCTATCCGTTCAATGGCCAGGTATACCTTAACCCCACCCTGATAAACAACGGCGTGGGGTACACCTTTCGCGGTCAATTGCCAGGCTGTTATCACCCATCGCACAATGCCGCCAATGTTGAGGATTCATTGACCGAGGTGGCACTGGACGGCACAACGTACATGACAATCAAATTTTATGGGGCTGGAAGCAGCCGCCCATGTTGCGTGTTTATCGACCTCGGGCAAAATTTCCGGCCATAAACCATGATTTTTCCAGATTTCAAAATCTGCGGCACCTATACACCGCCCACCAGGTACAAGGTTGAAGGAATCTTGACCATTGAGGGCACGGCCAGGGAATTTCGCCGCGTGGTAGTAGCTGACCGGCAAACCTTGCAAATACTGGCGGCAACGGTGACGGCTGCAGACGGATCCTTTTCCATGGCTGGCCTGCCTGCCTTTGGCCCTGTGCTGGTTTTAGGTCAAGACGAATCAGGCGCCTACAATGGCAAGTGCTTTGACCATGTGATTATGACTGCCTATCCGGAATAATGCGGCCCAATTACCGAGCCCCTGCAGGGGATAATATAATCTTTGACCTTGACCCCATAGACCAGGCGGCGGGATCCCTGGCCATTGACCTGGGCGAGGCAGAGGTGACTTACCTGGCGTATACGCCGCCTGCAGGTGACGCCATAGCCATAGACCTGGAAAGTTACACGCCGCCCCCAGGGCACCACATAGACTTTGACCTGGCGAAAACCGAGGCGGGCGGATCCATACCAGAGGATCCAGGCGGCAACATAGAGGACGGTCTGCCAGTCATGCGCCTGGGCACCCAGGTACTATGGACCGATGCGCCAGCAAAAGAGGAACATTTTACGGCCAGATGGAAAGATGCCGGATCCCTGCAACTATGGGTGCAATCCCTTTTTGGCGATGCCGGAACAATTGAAAACGACATACGGGCCCCCTGGTCGGAAGTCAAACGCCTGACCGGATTAACCCGTGCCGCCTGGTCGAGATTGTCCAGGAATGAAAATGCACTACAAGCGCCCTGGGGATCGCCAGCTACACAAGAGTTGAAAGTGGACGCGCCCCACGGCGACCTTGAAAGACACATAGACGAAGACCAGGCGAGCCCCTGGGCTAACCCACTGGCAAAAGATTCGGACCACCTGCCAGTTACCTGGGACGACAGCGCCAGGGAAGACTCGCTGGATATCGTGGCGCCCTGGGGCAAAGGCAACCCCAACGACGAACACCACCGGACCTTGTGGGGTAAAAAATATTATGACGAAATTTGTACCCGGGATTACGAGCCACCGGCAGGTCTGGCCCTCGACTTTCACCTGGACACCCCAATAGAAGAGGTTGACGACCGCCTGCTTATCCGGGTGCATTTCGATTCACTGACCTACGATTTACGCTGCAGGCACCGGGAGCCGTCCGGATTCCGCGACCGCTACGACTATCAGCGCATTGATATTTCAACCCAGTATACGCCAGTTAGAAAGGTTTATCTGATTATGAATAACGCACTATTAACCAGAGTTTCCGACAATGCGCCCATAGATATCAAGGGCATGGAAATAACCACAGAAATAGATTCGTGGTGCTGGTCGTTTACTGGCGAGCTGCACAGCCGTGAGGCCCTGGAACTCTGCACGGGCACCTCTAACCCTGTGGCTGTCCGCGCCTATGTGAATGGCTATGAATGGGTATTCTGGATCGAATCGTGGCGAGAGTCCAGGGCATTCGGCACCAGGTCATACACTATTACCGGCAGGTCACAGTCGGCGGAGCTGGCCGCACCCTATGCGCCGACCAGATCCTATGTTGAAGGATCCCCAGCGACAGCCGTGCAATTATGCGAGGCAGAGCTGGTAAATACCGGCTGGACCATTACCTGGAACCTGGACGACTGGCTGGTGCCTGGTGGTGCCTACAGTTATGTGGACCAGTCTCCCCTGCAGGCGATCAAACGAATAGTTGAAACACCTGGCGGCGTGCTGCAGTCGGATCGGCTAACAAAAACGCTTTACGCGAACCCACGCTACGCGGTCAAGCCATGGACCTGGGACAGCGCCACAGCAAATATAGCGTTGACCGATTCCATTATCCGCCAGTTATCCCATGAATGGAGCCAGAGCCAACAGTGCAACGCGGTGTTTGTTTCCGGGCAAAACCAGGGCGTGGTGGTCAAGGTCTATCGAACCGGTACGGCTGGCGATATCTGCGCCCCCATGGTTACCGACGCCCTGATTACTTCCACCGAGCCAGCTTACCAGCGCGGCATTGTTGAGCTGGGAAAATCCGGCAAGTGGTCAAAGCAGACCATGCTGTTACCGCTGACCGTTTCGCCGGATCTGCCTGGCTTATTGGATCCCGGCACAATGGTGGAACTCTCAGAAGACGGCGACACCTACAAGGCCCAGGTGACCGGCTGCAGAATATCCGTGAAACGATCAAGAGGGCTGCGCGTTGAGCAGTCCGTAAACATGGAAAGATATCATGGCAACTAATGTATGGCGGCAATTCAAACGGCTAATTGATGGCGAGCCCATGATAATAGTCACGGTGACCGCGCATAATAGCGACGGCACCAGCACCGTGGAAACATACGGCGGCGGATCCGCAAGGCTGCCCGGGCAAGCTGTAGCTGTCAACAGCAAGGCCTTTGCCCAGGGCGGAGAAATTAAAGGCGAGGCGCCCAGCCTAACCTATTCAGAACAGGAGGTATGAAAATGAGAAGACTTTTACTTGTTGGCGCCCTGGCCCTTTTGACTTTGCCAGCGTGCTCAATACTTGATCCTGTCAAAACCGGGACCACAACGACAGATTTCTACAACGAAGAGGGCGAAAAGACCCAGACCGTCACTACCACCCACGCCATAGGCGACAAGGTGACGGAATACAACGAGTCTGTGCGCCAGGCTATTATCGCAGCCCGCGAGGTGGCAGAAAAGAAGATCGACGCCATTATGGAAAAAACAGCGGTCTACGAAGGCGAGCCAGCGGACACAGGGGCCTGGAAACAGGCGGCTGGCTTGTTGGCCATTGATAAAGTGGATAACGACGCCGACAAGGCTATCCAGGCTATTTACTACGGCAAAGACAAGTACGACGTATCAATTAAAGGCCTGGACGTGGGCGGCGATGTCGTAAAAAAGGGCGTGGACGGTTTTATAGTCGACCGCTTGATTGACGGCGCAGGCACACGCACTACCCAAATAGTGGAGGGTGAAAATAACAAGGTGACGTTCGGCAAGGGCTCACCCGTTGACGACTCATACGAATACAAAGAAGAGAAACACGAAACTACCACCACAAACAACTAAAGGAAAACAGAAAAAATGGACATTTTATCAGCCCTTTACAACATGGCAAGCGGTGGGATTAATGCCGAGGCGCTTTGCAGCGTTTTTGTTGCGGCCCTGGTGTTCTTCCTGGCCCTGTCATTGAAAAATTATTTGTCACGACTTAGCGCCCTGCGCTGGGTACTGGCAAACCAACGCCTGGGGATTGACTCGACCTGGTGCCGGATCCCAACCAGCGACGCCTATATTGACGGCATATTGCGAAAAATCAGTATCAGGTCGCTGACTTTTGAACTCTGGCAACCCGGGGCAGGATTTATTGGAATGCACGAGATCCCGATTTTAACCTTTATCGGACAGCCCAGGACCATACTTTCTACCAAACCAGAAGGGGCCCCCCTGCAACCATTGAGGACTTTACCGCATGACTAACATTACAAAATCGCTGAAAACTTCAGAGTTTTGGGTGGTCGCACTAGCTGCGGGCCCCTACTTTTTACAGGCCGTCTTGCAGCAACTCGGCATTGACTTAACACCAGACCAGGTGGCGACAATCAGCAACGGGGCTAAGGAGGTGGCTGACGTAGCCCTGCAGGTTGGCGACAAGCTGGACCAGGCCCAATATAGTGGGCAGTCCGTGCCCTGGCTGTTAATCACGGCCCTGGGATATGCTGCGCTGAGGACCTGGTTAAAAGTAAAAGGCGTTACCTTGTCTGCAGACCAGGCGGCTCAGGCGATCAATGCTGTGAGCGGGGGCGATGTTGCGAAAGAGTAACCACCAGGAGGATCCCATGGCCGGAATGAAAATAGACAAATGTTCAGTGACCGAAGATGGAACCTGCGCAATGCATGGCGTGGAAGTTGAACGGCGAAAAAACCAGAGCCGTGAATTGGACGACATAAAAGCAGCCATAGCCAGGAACAATCAACATATAGGCTCCCTGCTCACCTTCAAAAACCTGGCCACCGGTGCCTCCCTGCTGGGTATGATGGTGCTCTCGGGGAGCTACATCTATACCTATACTCACATCGAATCCGCAGAACTCAAGCACTCAACCTGGGAGGCTGAACTTAAAAGGCTGGATCTCAGAGTGAGCACCATGGCCACCAGACAGGCAGTGATTGATGATCGCTACAATACACTGGTCACCCGTATCGAAGACCTGAACGATCGCATATACCAGTTGATCAACAGTATAGAAGATCGTCGAGTAAAAAATAAATACAACCCGCCAAATCAAGGCAAATAATTTGTGAGTTCATTCCAAGGACTCCATTCCCAGATGCTCTATTCTTTCAATGGCCAGCCGTTTCTGCTCTTCTGATGGATGAGTATACCGGCTGGTCATTCTAATATCTGCATGCCCCAGGATATCTGCCACTGTGCGCAGATCAGCTCCCTGTTCAAGTAAATGGGTTCCAGCTGTGTGCCGAAGATCGTGAATGGTAATATGCGGGAAGGATGGATCCTCTTTTTTCACTCTTTTCAGGGCTTGGTCCCAGGCATCCCTGAATATGATTGCCGGCCTGTTACGGATCCGTTCGTTCTTGAGGTGCGAATCTGTCAGAAAAAAATATTCGGAGGCCTCGATCTCTTCCAGAGCTTTTTTCACAGCTTTAGTGATCGGCACTGTTCTTGGCTTGCCTGACTTGGTTTCCCGGATCACAGTGGTCATGTCGACCAGGTCAACGTCACTTATTTTTCTTCCTGCAGCCTCACTGGCCCTGGCGCCGGTATGCATCAAGAGCAGTACAAAGGCATATAATTTCTTATTCCCCGAGTTTCTGCACTCTTTCAAAACATGTACAGCCTGTTCCTCGGTAAGCGAAATTTCCCTGTTTGCCGGCGGCTCAGGTCTCCTCACATCATCCATGGGGTTGTCCACAGGCAAACGCCATTCAATTCTGGCCACTGTCATCATGGTGGAAAGCAGTGACAGCTCGTTGCGAACAGTTGAGGCCCCGCGTTTATCCACCCCAAGTCTTTTATCCCGGTATTCAGCTACCCTGTCAGGTGTTATGTCGGCAAGGGAAGTATTCTTGCCAAAACTGCTTTCAATGTTGATGCGGGCGAATTTTTTCCGATCCCTGGTATTGGGCTTATTGAAATACGGACTCCCTGGAACTTCCATCATTTGAAAATACTTGTCAAACGCTTCTTCCAGAGTGACTTTCTTGGCAAGACGTGGGTCATGGTTGGCTTTCATTTCCAGGATTTCTTCCTGCTCGGCCGCCCATCTCTCAGCATCAGGTTTACGGGTGAAAGTTTTTTTACGCACAAGACCGGCTTTTCGAATTACAGCCTGGTAGCCAATGCCTTTCTTTTTCCTTTGAATCTTATTGATCCATGCCATTGCTTGTCCCTCTCATGCTCTTTTTAGACACCCAAAATTTTGGGGTGTAAAATGGGGTGTAGACAATCTGAAAAACATAACACCCGCTAACAAAATAGAGCAAAAAGCAGACAGCTGCCAGCACAAAAAGAAAAACCCCAAAAGCCTATTGAAAACAAGGCTTTTGGGGTTGAATCAACTGGTGCCGGAGGTCGGAGTCGAACCGACACGAGGTTGCCCCCGCTGGATTTTGAGTCCAGTGCGTCTACCAGTTTCACCACTCCGGCAAAAATGTATCCCCCTATTTACAGAAAGGTGTTTTCTATGTCAAGGAGAATTCGTCACCTGATTCATTCAGGTGATGGTTTGAGAATAATTGAAGGAAGTCTTTCTGCCAAATACATACTCTTTTCTTGCCTTCTCAGTGGAGTACACCTATTATCTACACGTATACGATAGGGGGTCTCCCTTATCCAATCTCATCGTAACTATCTGCATGTTGCTTTTTATTCTTCTCTGCTGCATTTTTCTACTCGCTGGCCTTGTGCAGGGGGTTACTGGTTTTGGTGCAGGGCTGGTAGCCATTCCACTGCTCTGTATGGTCATTGATGTAAAACAGGCAGTTCCCCTCTGCCTTTTAAACGGGATCATGATCACCTGTTATCTTGCATATGCGCTGCGAACATATCTTGACCACAAGAAAATTTTACCACTCATCATCGGCTCCCTGCCAGGCGTTGCACTTGGTGCTCTCTCTTTTCAGTTAGTTAATCCATCTGTTTTACGGATGTTCATAGGCCTTGTGCTCATCAGTTACAGCAGTTATGCCTTGTTTGCCCGAATAAAACCTCTCAACCCTTCTTCAACCTGGGGATATATTGCTGGTTTCTTTGCCGGTACCATCACAGCCCTTCTCAGTACCGGTGGCCCACCTGCTATCATTTACACAACTCTGACATCATGGACCAAGGAAGAAATTAAGGCCACGCTTACCGGCTTTTTTGCCGTCAACTCCATTGTAACCACAATTGCCCATGTCCTGACAGGTGCCACCACCAGTCAGACTCTTCTCTATTTCATCACTACCGTGCCATTCGTACTTACCGGTACGGCACTTGGCTCAATGCTTTCTGGAAAAATTCCCCGGAAAGCATACTTGCGTATCGTCTATGTTTTTCTGATAGGAATGGGGATATTAATGATACTGTGACGTGTTGAACTTGCAAAATGACCAGTAGAGTGCAAGGGATTATTTCAAATAACTCACAACCCCGGCAATCATGGTCCGTGAGAGATCCTTAGGCAATCGCCTGGAATCTCTCACGGATTCAAATGCAAAACAGTAATATTTGAGATCAAGGAAAACTTAATCTTCGAGAAATACCCTGCGGAGTTTGTAAAAGTAATCAAGGCCGGACCAGACTGTAAGAATCAGGGCAATATACACAACAAACAGACCGATCTGGTACAATGCAGGTATGGGGAGTACACCAAGCGGAAAAATCAACGCCCCCAACCCTATGTATTGGAAGGTGGATTTCAGTTTCCCTAAGCCACTGGCAGCAACCACAATACCAGAGCTGGATGCCACTCCGCGCAGGCCAGTGACAACGATTTCCCGGCAGAGAATTACCAAAGCGACCCAGGCAGGCAGTCTGCCCGTGGGAATAAGCATAACAAGGGCCGTGGTAACCAGCACCTTGTCTGCCAGGGGATCCATCAACTTACCAAGAACCGTAACAGCCTGGTAGCGTCTGGCATAATAGCCGTCAACCCAGTCAGAGACAGCGGCTATAACAAAAATAACAAAAGCTATAAGAGCTATAGTAGTTGTTTGTTCAAAAATGAGAAATATAGCAAGTAACCCGGAAAGAAGAAAACGGATACCTGTTATGATGTTGGGGACGGTTAAAATTTTCGATGCAGGCTTTTTCAATGAACTGTGACCATCTGGCGGATATTTACACTCGTCAGTTGAGCCAGATCACCTCGATACGCCCTGTAGTATTTCAGGACTTTATCCACATAGGCCAGAGTCTCCGGGATTTTGGGAACAACCCCATTCGGTTTCACCCGCCCTGGTCCGGCATTATATGCGGCAAGACTCAACTTCACATTACCATTGTAGGACTGTAAAAGGCGCTTGAGATAGCGGGTACCGCCATCGATATTCTGGCGGATATCAAACGGATCAGAAACTTTCAAATCCTTTGCAGTGCCAGGCATGAGCTGCATGAGCCCACAGGCACCTCGGGTAGAAACCGCACGGGGATTAAAGTTTGACTCTGTCTTAATGATTGCTCTGATCAGGTGAGGATCAACCTTATGCCTGAGCGCAGCTCTTTCTATGTAGCGATTCAAGGCTTTCAGGGTCACACTGGAACGTGCCCCGTATGCCTTGCTGTCGTAAGAACTGAGTCGCTGCCGATAATCAGTGGCAGCACTGTTATACCGTACTTTCTTAACGCCTTCCTTCATCCTTGTTCTGCCATCAACACGAACGTTAGTATAATGAATTACTCCGTTTTTATCCTGATAGCTATAGATAGATGCAGCATTAGCTGATATTACCGAAACTGTCAAGCAGAGTATCAGAGATAAAAAAAGGCGTTTTGCCATGGTAACTCCAAAAGCTATTTTTGGCGTTTCTCCCAATCAGCGAGAAACTGTTTCATACCGATATCGGTAAGTGGATGTTTAGCCAACTGCCCTATCACCTTGTAAGGAATGGTGGCAATATCAGCGCCAACCAGAGCAGCTTCGGCAACATGCATTGGTGAACGTACTGAAGCAACAATAACCTCAGTAGCGTAGCCGAAATTCCTGTACATTGTCATTATATCGGATACCAGATCCAATCCGTTAATGGAAATATCGTCCAGGCGTCCAACAAACGGACTCACATAGGTTGCACCGGCCTTGGCAGCCAGCAACGCCTGTACAGAGGAAAAAATCAGGGTCACATTGGTTTTGATATTCAGGGCAGCCAGTTGCTTGACAGCTTTGAGTCCTTCCTCGATCATGGGAATTTTAACAACAATGTTGTCTGCAACTTTGACCAGTTCTTTTGCCTCGGCAACCATTCCTGGGGCATCCAGACTGACGACTTCGGCACTTACCGGCCCATCCACTTCGGCACAGATATCCTTGAGAATTTCCACAAAAGGACGCTGTTCTTTAGAAACCAGAGAAGGGTTTGTGGTTACGCCATCCACCATACCCAGCTCGTTTGCCTTTTTAATTTCTTCTATATTTGCGGTATCGATAAAAAATTTCATGATTGCTCCTCTGAAGCTCCAGTAAAAATATCGCAGCATTTTTCACTGCAGAAATAATAGGTTTTCCCATCCAGGCGTAACCGAATAGCCTGTTTTTTTGGCAAAAGAGTATGGCACACAGGATCTTCAACCAGTGTATCCTGCACCTTTGTCTCCTCTTGATGGGTTTCGGATTCTTTATACTCCTTTTCCACCTGATCCCTGAGCATAGAACGAAGCAAACGAAAGCCGATATAAAAAAGACTCGCAAGAATAAGCAGGCGTAAAGGAGTCATATGTTATTTCTCCGATTGCCTTGCTGTGGTGTCATTTCTATTATCCGCATAAAAATATTATATCCAGGGCAGGATAAAAGTCTAAAAAAAAGATTTTCAGGCTGAGAAAACACGTCACACACTCTACGATTAAAAGTTTGTGTCATCCGGGGTGCTACATTGTTCATTCCAGTTGTTCTATAGCAAAGCACAAGCACGAGAACAAGGAGAAAACACCTTCAGCAGAAGGAGCTTCAATCTGTTATCCACTGCATTTGCCTGATGTGATAATTGGGATTATCCCGGAGGCAATCACGCAGATGATGATGAATGCTCAGTCCGGTTAGCGGATGCAGGAGATTGTCCGGGCATATCTCCGACAGTGGTTTGAGCACAAAAAGCCTCCTGGTTATCTGGGGATGGGGAACACTCAAGTCTGGTGTCTGTACGATCAGCTCGTCAAAAAGCAAGAGGTCCAGGTCCAGCGTACGGTCCTGATATCCAGAAACGCCAGGAGATCGCACCCTGCCTGCACGCTGCTCAAGCACATGCAGAGTCTCCAGCAGTTCAACAGGACTAAGCCGGGTAGTCAGATATCCCACGGCATTGACAAACCAATGGTCTGTCAACATTCCCACCGGTTCAGTTGCATAGGGAGAAGAAAGCGTCTTGCATGATACTCCGGGTACAGCATCCAGCCAGGCCCAGGAAGTCAACAGGACTTCCTGGCAGTTACCCAGGTTGGATCCCATACCTATATAGGCCTGATGCAAAAACAAAGATGAAGTCACTACCCAAAAAAGTCTTCAGCACACCGGAGGGGATTAAAAATTAGCCAGATCAAGGACATCGAACATGGTATACATGCCATTTTTCTGCTGGGTAACCCATGCAGCGGCAAGGGCTGCTCCCCGTGCAAAATTATCCCTGTTGGTGGCCCGATGACTAATTTCAATGCGTTCACCAGCGCCGGCAAAATAGACGGTGTGCTCGCCGACAATATCACCGGCACGGATCGTCTGAATACCTATCTCCTGGTCAGTACGTTCCCCGATAATGCCATTTCTCTCCATAACGCCCACTTGCTGCAGATCGCGGCCAAGTGCCTTGGCTGCCATTTCTCCAAGCTTGAGTGCTGTGCCAGAGGGAGCATCCTTTTTCATGCGATGGTGAGCTTCGACAATCTCAACATCATACGCATCTCCAAGTACTGCAGCGGTCTTTTCAACCAGCTTGAACAGCACATTGACTCCCACAGCCATATTGGGAGACTGTACGCAGGGGAAGGAAGCATCTGCCAGCTGTCGAAGCTGTTCGACTTCTTCAGCGCCAAGACCTGTGGTACCGATGACCATGGCCCTTTTATGTTTTGCCGCGATTTCGGCAAACTGCATAGTGGCTTTATGAAAGGTAAAATCTATGATCACATCCCCCTGGTCAATCACGGCTTCCAGTCCGGCTGATATGGGAATTCCCAGGTTGCCCAAGCCACTGATGACACCGACATCCTCACCTATGGCCGCGCTGTCCGGATGTTCAAAAGCCGCACTGACACGGAGTTGTGGATGTTGCTGGACCATGGCACATATTCTTTGTCCCATGCGCCCGCCTGCCCCGGCAACTATTACGTTTATCATAACTATTCCTCAATAACTGCTTCTCAGATCAATCCCAGTTCCTGCATACAGCTGCGCAATATGCCCTCGCTTTTCTCATCCATCTGAGTCATGGGCAAACGAACCTCATCCGATTGAATTTTCCCCATGAGTTTCAATGCTCTTTTGGCAGGCGCAGGGCTAGGATAACAGAACATGGCACCCATCAGATTAAACAACTCGTAATGCAGTTCTCTGGCCTTTGCCAGATCTCCCTGCAACGCGGCTTCCATCATTGCTGCAGTCTTTCCGGGGAGGATAT
Source organism: Desulfogranum japonicum DSM 18378 (assembly GCF_000429945.1). GTDB lineage: Bacteria > Desulfobacterota > Desulfobulbia > Desulfobulbales > Desulfobulbaceae > Desulfogranum > Desulfogranum japonicum. The sequence goes on from NZ_AUCV01000004.1 coordinate 47,472, forward strand.
TTGAAACCACTGAAATAACCCCTTTGCCGCCGATGAGAACCGTGGGCATCGCAGTAAAGTCATCGCCGGAAAGCACAATAAAATCATCCGGACACAGCTGAATAACCCTGCTGACCTGGTTGAGGCAGCCACAAGCCTCTTTAATGCCGATAACATTGGGCAATTTTGCCAGCCTGGCAACTGTTTCCGGAGCCATATTGGTAACAGTCCTCCCAGGGACATTGTAGAGGATCATAGGAATATCGACACTGTCCAGGATTGCTTTAAAATGCTGATACAATCCTTCCTGGCTGGGTTTATTATAGTACGGCACGACAGAAAGCACTGCATCGGCTCCACTTGCCTTTGCGGCTTCGGTCAGCTCAATTGCTTCCAGCGTGTTATTGGCACCGGTTCCGGCAATAACAGGAACACGCCCGTTGACGGTTTTCACGGTTAATTCGATAACCCGCTTATGTTCTTCTAAAAGATCCAGAGTGGCGGACTCTCCTGTCGTTCCGCAGGGGACTAACCCATGTATACCTTGATCAATCTGATCTTCAATCAGGTTGACCATTCCCTGCTCATCAACTTTGCCATTCAGCATGGGAGTGACGATAGCCGTAATTGCTCCCTGAATTGTGTGCATTCTACTCTCCTCTATAAAATCCTTGCACTTGGTGACCAACACGTATGTGACAGCAGTATCCCAAGGTAGTTCAGTGGTTCGCAGACATACGAGCCATGGGATGACCACCTGGAAAGCGCTACTTCACCTACGAATCTCTTTCTAAAACAGCGTTGAACCGATCTGTCTGATATCGGAGAACCTGTTGCAAAACCGATTTGTATCTCATCCTTAGGGACTTAAAGCAATGCCTCAGCTCCCAGCTCGCCTTTAAAAATGATGTGAGCCGGACCTTTCAGATACACATTTTCCACAGTATCTCCGGACAGGGTAAAATCTATATGCAGCGTTTCTCCTCCTGATGTAACAACCTCAATGGGGGGAGTAAGCCTGTCCAGGCATGCTGCCATTACAGCAGAGGCCACGGCACCTGTCCCGCAGGCGAGGGTTTCATCCTCAACACCGCGCTCATAGGTGCGAACATACAGCTTGCCATCCTGCGCGCAGACAAAATTGGCATTGGTGCCAGCTGGCTGAAACAGAGGATCATGACGAATTGCCCTTCCCATGGTGACCACATCAACACCATGAATTTCCTCAACAAAGTGAATTGCGTGAGGAACACCGGTATCAATAGAGTGCACCTCGTATTTACTGTCCCCTATCTTGACCTGATGCCCTGTTGCCAGCGAATGGGGTGCTGTAAGTTTCACCGTGACATTGATATCAGCCACCTTGGCTTCGATGATCCCTGCCAGGGTACGGAAACGCATGTTAGCCGAAGCCATACCGTGCATATAAGCGAATCTGGCTGCACACCGAGCACCATTGCCGCACATCTCTGCAATGGACCCGTCAGAATTAAAAAATTTCCAACAAAAATCCACGGACTCGTCCTCTTCCAGGAGAATGAGTCCGTCAGCACCAACGGATTGCTTCCTTCTGCACACAAGGCGGGCGAATTCAGGCATATCCTTTTCAGGAATCACGGAGCGACGATGATCAACAACTATAAAATCGTTGCCGGTACCGCTCATTTTCATAAAAGGCAGTGACAGTCCTATCAGTTGCATCAAAAATTTTCGTCCAGTAGAGTTTCACCACGAATCAGATCATCATAATCTTCTCGTTTACGGATAATCTGGTAGCAATCATTTCGAACCAGAACTTCTGCAGCCCTGGGCCGGGAATTGTAATTGGATGACATGGAAAATCCATATGCGCCGCTGCTCATAACAGCCAAGAGATCCCCTTGCTGCACCGGCCCCAATTCACGATTCCTGGCAATAAAATCACCACTTTCACAAATCGGTCCAACCACATCGACGGTCTGCTTTTCTCCTTTGCTTTCCCTGACACCCAGAATGGTATGATGTGCCCCATACAACGAGGGCCTTGACAAATCATTCATGGCCGCATCCACAACAACAAATGTCTTAGCTGGATCGTTGGCATTCCCCGGATTGGTTTTGGTATAGAGAACACTGGTGACCAATATTCCAGAGTTGGCCACAATAACCCTGCCAGGTTCAAAAACAAAAGTGCAGTCAAGGCCTCCCAGCTCAGCAGTCACAGCTTTGGCATATTCCAGGGGATGGGGTGGATCTTCCTGGTCATAGGTAACCCCGATACCGCCTCCAATGTCCATGAACTGCAAAATGATGCCTTCCTGTCGTAACCGCTCGTACATGGCGCGTATCTTTTGCAGCGCCGCAACAAAAGGACTTATTTCAGTAAGTTGCGAGCCGATATGGCAACTGATGCCTACCACCTCGATATGCTCCATGGAGGCAGCTCTTTTATACTGCCTGTATGCTTCTTCCATGGGAAGGCCAAATTTACTTTGTGCCAAACCAGTTGCAATATAGGGATGGGTTTTGGGATCCACATCCGGGTTTACCCTGAAAGAAACCCTTGCCTTGGTGCCAAGTTCAGCAGCTACCGTTTCCAATTTATCCAGCTCTTGTGCAGACTCAACATTGAAGAAACGTATTCCTGCAAAAATCGCTTCACGCATTTCATAGGCGGTTTTGCCCACCCCGGAAAACACAATTTTTTCAGCAGGAATACCTGCTTTCAAAGCTCGGAACAACTCACCGCCGGAGACGATATCAGCGCCAGCACCCTGTTGGGCAAGCAGGTTAAGTATGGCAATATTTGAGCAGGCCTTGACAGCAAAACACGTCAGGTGATCAATGCCGGCAAATCCCTTCTCAAACTCAGCAAAATGCCTTGTTATGGTTGCACTGCTGTAGACGTACAAAGGGGTTCCAACAATCTCAACGATATCTTCAATGGCAAGCTCTTCACAATGCAGAGCTTTATCCTTGAATTGAAAATGATGCATTTTTACTACTCCTCAGACAACAGCATCCGAAACATACGCAAGACTGACTCCCTGATGGTTCCTGCAGTGTGGATGGGCAGGCCTTTCAGAGGGCAAAAAGCTATGCTCCGAAAAAAACATCCCGTCAAATGCCCGGGATACTAACACTACCATAGCTCCATGCATTTTTCTCACATGGACATACAACAATTCGAAATCTTTCCATTATTCTGCAGGCTCCCAAATTTGCCTGTCAGGCCTTGGGAGCCGCAGCAAAGATCAGATTACATTTATCTGCGTATCATAACTTCCAATGAACGGGCACTTTCATTGGCAGGTTCCTGCTGATCTATACAGGTCACGGAATAATACAACTGAGCAGCATCTCCTGGAGGTTGGCGGTCGATGAACATGGTGTAGGGCAGGAGAACTTCACCTACAAACTGCGGACCATTCTCCCCTTCCACTCTACGATATACGCGGTAACCGCGAACATCCTTGTCCTTGACTGGATTCCAGAACACCTTAATACCGACCTCAGTCTTAATACCGCGAAGCCCATCTGGGGTTGCCGGCGGAGTCTTATCCATGGGTGTGGCAGAGACAGTATCACTTACACCTCCGCCAACAGTGCCTTCTTCATACAGACTGACGGTTTGCACCTGATAAAAATACTTTCGCCCATTGGCTACCTGGGTATCAACAAAGGAGGTGTCCTCTGTGAGACTGCCCACTGGCTCAAAGGTTTTACCGCTCACACTGCGATACACCTGGTATTGGATTGTCTCGGAAACCGGTGTTTCATCCAGGCGCATGGTTACCGCATCCCAATGCAGGGTATTGCTCTTGTCTCCAGCCTCTATGCTAATATTTCCCGGGGCAAGAGCCGGGGTATTCCAGAGAAACTGCACAATATTGGAATCAGCAGATTCAGCCCACCAGCCGGTCTTGGAGCGCACCTTGAAGAAGTATAAATTTCCAGGCCGGAGCAAGGTTGCCTGATAACTTGCTGTTTTTTTGCCCTCATTGGGCAGTGCGCCACCATCAAGTTTTATAGCTGGACCAAACGGAATAGGACAATTTTCGCAGTAGGAGTCCACTGGGACAACAGCCCGGTAGAGCTCAAATTCTGCGATATCAGTAATATCATCACCTGTTACCGTTTCAATGGGGTAACTCCAGTACAGGGATACGCCCTTTTCGCTGAGCTGGTAACGCAAATCAGTAACCGGTTTGGGTACAACAGTCTGCGGAGCGACCGGCTTGTCCTTATAGCCACAGCTCACCAGCAATAGACAACAGCAACCGGCAAACAGGGATTTCAAGCCAAGGACACTCCTCTGGTAACATGTGCGTTTGATCATTATTTTATCCCGAGTGTTTGTTCCGCCTTTTGCAAGGCTTCTGTTACGCGCTCAATTGCGGTACCTCCCAGTGAGGTTCTGCTGTTCACCGAACCTTCCACAGACAGGACCTTAAAAATATCCTCTTCAATATCCTGTGAGAATTCCTGGAGTTCTGCAAGGGTTAATTCTGTTAACTCCATATCCTGCTGCTGACAGTGGGCGACAATTCTTCCAACAACACCGTGCGCCTGCCGAAAGGGCATATTTTTACAGACAAGATAATCAGCAATATCCGTGGCAGTCATAAAGCCGCCGTGGGTCGCATCCAAAAGACGTTCAACATTGAATTCTGTATTATCCAGCAGTTCAGCAACGATAGACACACTGGCCTTCACGGTATCCAGGGCATCGAAAACCGGTTCTTTATCTTCCTGGAGGTCCCTGTTATACGTCAGAGGTAACCCTTTGACAGTCATCAGCAAAGAAACAAGGGCTCCGGTTACACGTCCGCTTTTTCCACGAATCAGCTCCGGGATATCAGGATTCTTTTTCTGGGGCATAATGGAAGAACCTGTACAATAGCGGTCCCCAATGCGCACAAAATCAAATTCCTTGGATGACCAGAGCACCAACTCCTCTGCCAGCCTGCTCAAATGCATGTGAATCAGATTGAGGCAGAAAAGAAACTCCAGTGCGAAATCCCGATCACCGGAAGTGTCCATGGAATTGGCACTTACAGCCGGGAATCCCAACTCGCGGGCAACAAACTCACGGTCGATGGGCAACCCTGTTCCTGCTAAGGCGGCAGAACCAAGGGGAAGGACATTGATATGTTGCAGACTGGCCTGGAGGCGTTCGCGATCCCTCTTGAACATTTCATAATATGCAAGGAGATGATGCGACACGAGCACAGGCTGCGCACGTTGCAAATGGGTGTAGCCTGGCATAATGGCGCCCAGGTATTTACGCGCAAGGCGAACAAAAGCACTCTGTGCGGAAGCCAGCAATGTATCCATCTCAGCAACCTGATCACGGAGATAGAGCCTGAAATCAAGATTGACCTGATCATTTCGGCTCCGGGCTGTATGCAACTTTGCACCGGCAGGTCCGATTCGGTCGGTCAAGGCCTTTTCAATATTCATGTGAATATCTTCCAGCTCAGATTTGAATTCAAATCGCCCCTGATCGATATCCTCTTCAATGGCAGTGAGGCCATTGATGATTGCCTCGCACTCTTCCTCAGTAATCAGTTGCTGTCGGGCAAGCATCCTGGCATGTGCCTTGGAGCCCATGATGTCATGATGATAGAGCCGTGCATCATACTGAATGGATGCACTGAATGCCTCTACGGATGCGGCAGTGGCCTCTGAAAAGCGGCCACCCCACATTTTGCCTGATGGTTTATCCTGATCTGCCATGATTTATTTTCTATTAAGTGCCTGTATCTGCAATCGCAGAGAATTAAGCCGAATGAAACCGGTTGCATCGGCCTGGTTGTAGACATCGTCCTCTTCAAAAGTCGCAAAGGATTCTGAATACAGGGAATTATCTGACTTTCTCCCAACCGGGATACAGTTACCCTTGTACAGTTTAAGGCGAACGGTCCCGTTTACGGTATTCTGCGCTTCGTCCATGGTTTTCTGAAGCAACTTCATCTCCGGAGAGAACCAGAAACCGTTATAGACCAGCCGTGAGTACTCAGGAACCAGGGAATCACGGATATGAAGGACCTCCCTGTCCATGGTTATGGACTCCAGGTCACGATGTGCTGCCCGCAGCACCGTACCACCGGGAGTTTCATACACACCCCTTGATTTCATGCCCACGAAACGGTTTTCAACCAGGTCCAGACGACCGATACCATTTTCACCGCCCAACGAATTGAGCTTTTTCATAATCGCTACGGGATCAAGGCGCACTCCGTCAATGGCAACTGGATTTCCCTGCTCAAAGTCTATCTCCACATAAGTGGGTTTATCCGGAGCCTCTTCAGGGGACACCGTCAGCTTGAACATGTCAGGATCAGGCTCATTCCAGGTATCTTCAAGTAAACCGCCTTCAAAACTGATGTGAAGCAGGTTCTCGTCTGAACTATATGGATTCTTTTTAGTCACCGGAACGGGAATGCCATGCATCTGGGCATAGCCAACCAATTTTGCCCTGGAATTGAGATTCCATTCACGCCATGGTGCAATAATCTTGAGCCGCGGATTCAGAGCCAGGTACCCAAGCTCGAAACGAACCTGATCGTTACCTTTACCCGTTGCACCGTGACTCACACCGTCTGCTCCTTCTTCGGCTGCAATGCGAACCTGTTCTTTGGCAATCAACGGACGTGCCAGGGAGGTGCCCAACAGATAAGAGCCTTCGTAAATGGCATTGGCCCGAAATGCAGGAAAGATGTAATCGCGCACGAACTCTTCCTGCAGATCAGAAATAATGACTTTTTCCGCACCGGTAGTCATGCCTTTACGACGTACGGCATCCCAGTCTTCATTCTGGCCGATATCTGCAGAATAAGCTATTACCGGGCATTTGTATTCTTCACTCAGCCATTTAAGAATAACCGAGGTATCCAATCCGCCAGAATAGGCGAGCACAATCTTATTCACTGTCATGGTTGCTTTTTATTATCCTCATGTAAAACAATACAAGGCTCAAGGAACAATTCTACTGGTTTGTTACTTCTGTTGATCCACCGATAAACAGTTCCAGTATGGCCTTATGAATATGCATTTTATTTTCAGCCTGGTCAAACACCACACTCTGCGTGCCTTCCAGGATATCTTCGGTAATTTCTTCTCCGCGATGGGCTGGCAGACAATGGAGAACGATGGCATCATCTTTTGCTTTGCCCATCAGTGCTGCATTGAGCTGATAGGGCTGAAAAAGCTTCACCCGTTTCTCCTGCTCGCTCTCCTGGCCCATGGAAGCCCAGACATCAACGTTTACCACATCGGCATCCTCCATGGCCTCAGCAGGGTCGCTGACAAGACGGATATCCCCCACTCCTGTTTTGCGGGCAGCCTCAAGCACTGCCGCATTGGGCTCATACCCTTCCGGACAGGACAGGGTCAACGAAAAACCGAACACGGAAGCTGCTTCAATCCAGGAATTGGCCATGTTGTTGCCATCACCGATCCATACAATTTTCAGGTTCTCGGGTGCACCTTTTTTCTCTATGACGGTCATAATATCGCTGAGCACCTGACAGGGGTGATACAAATCCGTCAGGGCATTAATGACCGGAACCGTAGCATACTTGGAGAGCTCTTCAACAACCTCCTGACCAAACGTACGAACCACAATCCCATCCACATAGCGGGAAAGAACCCGGGCCGTATCCTTCAGGGGTTCACCGCGGCCAAGCTGAGATTCCTTGGCAGACATGAAAATCACCTGCCCTCCCAGACGGTACATTGCGGATTCAAAGCTCACCCTGGTACGGGTGGAAGGTTTTTCAAAAAGCAGACAGACGGAACGACCAGCCAGTTGCTGATGGCGTACACCTTCAAGGCTCTCATTTTTGAGCATAATTGCCCGGACAATCAGTGATTGCAACTGCTGTTTGCTGAAGTCGGATAACGCCAAAAGATGATTTGTCATATAAAGCCCCCTTTTCGGGTCATTAGTGGTCCTGATAAACTGCTGACCGTTGGCAGACGATCACAGGCCCATGGCAGAATTCTGTACAAGGTCAGTCAAACCGTATAATTGCACTCATCGCGGGCGGTTATGACAAGGTCTCTTCAGCAGATTCATCCAGGAACAGGGTAAAAATTTTAATTGATACAAAAAAACACCGCTTTTGCAAAGGATTTTCACATTTCCTTGTCATTGACAGCCCGCACAGGCATGCATTCATTCCGTACATCCTGGCAACATCAAGAAAAAAAGGCGATTTTCAGACCTATACATATAAGTATACCACCTCCTGCAACCTCGACCCATTTTCCAAACAGATCACCGGCCTTGGTTCCAAGAAATAAACCAAATATGGTGAAAAGACAGGCGACCACTCCGATGACCATCGCCGGGACCCAGATTTGCACGTTAATCATGGCAAGGGTCAACCCCACAGCCAAGGCATCAATGCTGGTAGCTACGGCCAACCCAACCATAGTCATCCCCCTGCTTGGATCCATTGAACGCTTTTCGCTCTCTTCTTCGAGCTGAAAGGCTTCGTGGACCATTCTGCCACCAATGGCAACCAGTAGACCAAGGGCTATCCACCGGCTCCAGGATTGAACAAAACCATGAATAGTCAGCCCGGCCAGCCAGCCGATTACAGGCATCATCCCCTGGAACAGGCCAAAATGAAAAGCAAGCCTGAAACAGGGGCGAAACGTCAATGGCCGCAGGATTGCTCCAGCGGCCATTGCAACGGCAAATGCATCCATGGCCAAGGCCACGGATATGGCAATCATATCCCACCAATTCACTGCAATATGTCCTGCTTACTGAATATCTGAAAAAATACGGGCCAGAATGTCAACGACCTGATCTATTTCCTCTTTATTTACAATCAAGGGAGGAACAAACCGCAACACGCAGTTACCTGCAAAATTTATTAAAACCCCATTTGCAAACATCTGCTGAACAATATCGGCTCCATGCCTTATCCCCTGCTCGGTCAAAGCCAGACCAAGCAACAGCCCCTGTCCCCTTACGCCTGTGGCAAGATGGGGAAACTGCCCGGCAAGCTTTTCCAGTCGAGCGGTAAAGTAGGCTCCTTTTTCCTGCACAGACTGCAGGAAGCCTTCGCTGAGCATTTCCTGCAACACGGCAACTCCCGCGGCTGCAGCGACGGGATTTCCTCCAAAGGTGGAAGCATGGGTTCCGGGAACCAGGGAAGATGCTATGCTATCAGTTGTCAACATCGCTCCAATGGGCAAACCGTTTCCAAGAGCCTTTGCAGAGGTCATGATATCGGGAACAACGCCTGTGTGCTGGTAGGCAAAAAGTTTCCCTGTTCTCCCTAAACCAGTCTGAATCTCATCAAAAATAAGAAGCAGCCCATGGGTATCACACAGATCACGCAACCCCTGGAGATACTCTTTCTCCAAAGGCCGCACACCACCTTCTCCCTGCAAGGGTTCACACAAAATAGCACAGGTTTGGGGTCCGATGAGATTTTTTACCGCCTCAAGATCACCAAATTCTGCGTGGACAAATCCCTGGGGCAATGGCTCAAATCCCTCGTGAAATTTAGACTGCCCGGTAGCGGCAACGGTTGCCAGGGTTCTGCCGTGAAACGATCCGGTCAGGGAAATAACCTCATAGCGCCCCGGGCCACTATGGATACGGGCGAGCTTCAGGGCAGCTTCATTGGCTTCGGCGCCCGAGTTGGCCATAAAAACACGATCAGCGAAACAGTTGCGGGTAAGCAGTTCCGCCAACTCGATCTGGGGTCTGGTATGAAACAGATTTGATACATGAACCAAACTTTCAGCCTGCTTTACAACCGCTTTGGTCACTGCCGGGTGACAATGCCCAAGGGAGCACACTGCGATACCGGCGAGAAAATCCAGATACTCCTTGCCATCTTCATCCCATAACCGACAACCATCGCCCTTCACCATCATAACCGGGAACCGGTTGTATGTGCCTATGAAGACATCATTGCCTCTTTGAGTCCATTCTGCGTTGCTCATGCCACTATCTCCGTTCCAATACCTGCCCGCGTAAAAATTTCCAGCAAAATTGCATGTTCCTGTCGTCCGTCAATAATATGGGCTTTCCCTACGCCTTTCTCTATGGCAGACTTGCAGCAGTTGACTTTTGGAATCATACCGCCGACAATCACTTCCTGATCGATCATCCCAGGGATATCCTCCTTACTGATACTGGAAATGAGATTGCCGTCTTTTCCTTTTACCCCTTCCACATCGGTAAGCAGAACCAGTTTTTCCGCATTGAGTTCTGCAGCGATGGCTCCAGCAACCAGATCAGCGTTAATATTAAATGCCTGGCCATCCTCACCAACTCCCACCGGAGCTATCACAGGGATGAAATCTTTCTGTTCCAGGGTAGCCAGAATTTCAGGGTTAACCTTGGTAACTTCACCAACCCGTCCGAGGTCGATCAGTTCAGGGGGCCTGTTATCTTTATCCGATTTTGCATGCACTGTCATTTTACGCGCCTGCACGAGGTCACTGTCCCGACCGGACAGGCCGACGGCTTTGCCACCACAATGATTAATCAAACCAACGATTTCCTTATTCACCTTGCCCACAAGCACCATTTCCACCACATCCATGGTTTCGCCGTCAGTGACACGCATTCCCTGCACATAGCTTGGGGTAACCTGCATTTTTTCAAGAAAACGATTGATCTGGGGACCGCCGCCATGAACAATAACCGGATTAATACCAATATATTTCATGAGAATGACATCAAGGGCGAAACTACGTTTCAACTCTTCATCAACCATGGCGTGCCCGCCATATTTTATCACCACTGTTTTATGATAAAATTCCCTGATATAGGGAAGCGATTCGACCAGCACCTTGGCCTTGGCGATATCTTCCTGCATTCTATTCCTCTAAAAGCATATGTTGCTTGGATCACTTTTTTTTTATAATTGTTCTCAAAAATATACTGTACTCCTGGTTCATCAGTGTGTAAACAGTTCTCTTGCCTGAAGAGGGAGGAAACAGCACAGAGGGAAATACTTTACTTTTCCCATGGAACACAGTAATGTGATTAGTCTTTGCAAAAAATAAACCTAAAAACACAAAGATTATTTTTTTCAACTACTTTTTGCCGTGGCTCTTATGTATATGCACAAAAAAAATTCGACAAGACAGCTTGTTGCCATGCTCCTTGTTTTTTTTACCATAGGGATACTCCCTGTAAAAAACTGGGCTGCAGAAAACGATGAACCCATTTTCATTGAAGCTGACCGGATGATCTCCCAGGAAACTGAAAACTCGGTGGTTTTCCTTGGCAATGTCGATGCCAAACAGGGCAATGTGACCATACGTTCCGACGAGATGACCGTTTTTTATACCCAGACAAAAGCAGGGAATAAAAAAGGAAAAGGCAGTTCCAACCAGGTCAAACGCCTTATCTGCAAAAAGAATGTTGAGGTTGTTCAGGACGACTGGCTGGGAACCGGTGAACGAATGGACTATTTTGCAAAAGAACGTAAAGTCATACTTTCTGGCAATGCCAAGGCCTGGCAGGGACAGAATATGGTTTCTGGAAAAACCATTACCTATTACCTTGACGAAAAACGTTCCATTGTCGAACAGGATACAACCAAGCAAGGCCGGGTAAAAGCTACTCTGCACCCTGACTCAGACACAAAACAATGACATCTCGCTCTACGCTTGAAACGCGCAACATAGTCAAAGAGTACAGAAACCGAAGAGTTGTCAACCAGGTCAGTTTACAGGTTCAGGATACCTCTGTCGTTGGATTGTTGGGACCAAACGGGGCAGGAAAAACGACCACGTTTTATTCCATTGTAGGGTTTATTCGGCCCACCAGCGGTTCCATCCATCTTGACGGACAAAATATCACAGCCCTTCCCATTCATAAGCGGGCATCCCGTGGTATCACGTATCTGGCTCAGGAAGCCTCAGTGTTCAAAAAATTGACTGTGGTTGAAAATGTTCGCATTGTCCTGGAACCCCTTGGGCTGCCGAAGAACGAAATCAATAACCGCATTGAAGAACTCATGGCAGACCTGAAAATTGAGCACCTTGCGGGGAACAAAGGCCATGCCCTTTCAGGTGGTGAACGGCGAAGGGTTGAAATCATGCGGGCTCTTGCCACCCGCCCCCGGTTCATTCTCCTGGACGAACCCTTTGCGGGGGTTGACCCCCTGTCTGTGGCTGATTTGCAGCAAATCATCCGCGACCTGAAAAACAAAGGACTGGGCGTGCTGATATCTGACCATAATGTCAGAGAAACCCTGCAGGTGTGTGATTTTGCCTATATCATGAACAGCGGGCAAATTTTAACCAGTGGTGTTGCCACAGATATTATAGAAAGTGTCGTGGCACGTAAAATGTATCTTGGCGATAACTTCCATATGTAGGTATAGTGGCAGAGAACAGATAGTGCCCCTGCACTGTCCACGATGCCCAAAAATTACAGGCAAAAATGGTACTGGAACTCAGACAAAACCTCAAGCTGGCCCAAAAACTCGTCATGACGCCACAGTTGCGTCAGGCCATCAAACTGCTCCAGCTCGGCCGCCTGGAGCTCACAGATGCACTACAGGCTGAAATTGAGCAGAACCCAATGCTTGAAGAAGCTCCGGCATCAACTCTGGAACAGACCAACCCAGAAGCTCTTTCCGCTGTGGAACCAGTGGAAAAAAGTGAAAGCAAAGTCACCGAGGGGGTCGAAGGCGAAGGGCCCACAAGTGTTGGCGAAGTCAACTGGGAAGACTATGCCAACAATTTTGACGCAGATTTTTCCTTTGCAAGGGAGGCACCCCCTGCAGACGCGCCCTCTCAGTTCGATTTTATTTCTTCTACGCCCGGGCTTGATTCATATCTTCTCTGGCAGCTCACCCACCTGGAACTCACAGAAAAAGACATAGAAATTACAGAATTCATTATCTGCAATCTGGACGGCCACGGTTTCCTTGAAGCGGAAATTGCAGATATCTGCGAACATTGCCAGTGTGACGAGGAAGATGCCGAAGGTGGCCTGCGCATAGTACAAAGCCTCGACCCTCCAGGAATTGCAGCCAGAGATATCCGTGAATCTCTTCTCCTGCAACTGGATCGTATGGACTATTACGAAAAGTTGCCATACATCATTGTTGACCAGCATATGGATCTGCTCGAAACCCGCAACTATATGCTCATAGCACGCCAGACAGGAGCCACCATCAAGCGGGTTACAGAAGCGATAGAAATCATTCAGGATCTGACACCGTATCCAGGCAATGAATTCAGCAACGAGCAAACCAATTACGTAGTACCAGATGTCTATGTCCATAAAATTGGCGATGAATACATCATTCAACTCAATGACGATGGGCTACCAAAGTTACAGCTTTCTGAAGATTACGTAAAAATGCTCAGCACCAAAAAAGCATTAAATTCAGAATCTTCCGGATACCTGAGAGAAAACAAGCGCAATGCGGAGTGGTTCATTCGAAGCATTGAACAGCGCCAGCGGACCATTTACAAAGTTATGGAAAGTCTGCTCAAGTTTCAATATGACTTTTTTGAGCACGGTCCGAGCGCTTTGCGCCCCCTTATTCTCAGGGATGTTGCAGAAGATATTGGCATGCACGAATCAACAGTCAGCCGGGTTACATCCAATAAATACGCCCACACGCCCCAGGGAATCTATGAACTGAAATACTTTTTCAGCACTGCCGTGGCCACCACTGATGGCGACACAGTTGCTGCGGAAGCCATCAAAACCCGCATACGGCAACTGGTCGCCGGTGAAGATCCCTACAAACCGCTGAGTGACAACAAAATTTCCCAGCTTTTGGCTGAGGAAAATATCAAGGTAGCCCGCCGCACGGTCGCCAAATACCGAGATCAACTAAAAATTCTGCCTGTAAAACACAGACGCAAAGCAAAGGTAAAGTGAACCGTGTCTATTGTTCAGTTGCAACCAGAGTGTATTCTTCTCAACATGCAGGCGGTGGAAAAAGAAGCCGCTCTCAAAGAGCTTGCCGGAACAGCAACCCTGAATAGACCAGAACTCAACACAGAACAACTTTTTTCAGTTCTGCTTGAACGGGAAAGGATAGGCAGCACCGGTGTTGGTAACGGAGTCGCCATCCCACACGGGAAAATTGCAGATCTGACAGACATCATCCTCTGTTTTGGCCGCAGCATTGGTGGAATCTATTACGATGCCATTGATGAAAGGCCTGTTCATCTCTTTGCCTTGCTGCTCTCTCCGACACGAATCGCTAACCAATATCTTCAGGCCCTGGCCCACGTCAGTTCCGTCCTCAAGCAGGAACATAATCGCCGGAAGTTACTCGACACCACCAGCAGTGAACAAATTGTTCAGATTTTCAACTCCTAGTTGTTTGCCGGGGATTAAGGGCCACGCAAAAAATAAATTACCCAATATCCAATCTTGCTTGTCTCCCAACTCGGTAACGTCGTAGCGTCAATGGCTCAGTACGGCCAGTATGGAACCATTGACGCTACGACGTCACCAAACCGATATCCTACGCAATTTTTGAATATTTAATATTTCCCGCGACCCTAAGAGCTTTCTCTGACCGCTCCCTAGCTCCCATTTCTTATCTTTTCTTACATATAAATCCCCATAGGAAAAGTGACCAAACCAGGCAACTCTCCGGTACATGTAAGCAGTTACCTTACAATAACGGGTACATATCTAAAACAAGAGTATCTGCCCAGTGTTTCTTTTTCCCAGAAACATAAAAGCCCCGACACGCAGAAGCGGCCAGGGCTTTCAGTTTACATCAGTAAAGTGTCAATTCAGGAGGTGCGGATCATATCTGCAATCTGAAAAGCCATTTCCAGAGATTGCTCAGCATTCAGACGGGGGTCGCAGGTTGTCAAGTAACGCTGGCCAAGCTGATCGTCGGTGAGGTGACGGGCTCCGCCTATACACTCGGTAACATCATTGCCTGTTAACTCAAAATGCACACCGCCGGGGATGGTACCTTCAGACCAGTGAATTTCGAAAAAGCAGCGTAACTCTGAAAGAATCTTTTCAAAATCCCTGGTCTTATGACCGCTGTCTGCCTTAAAGGTGTTGGCATGCATGGGGTCACAACTCCAGAGGATATGGTGACCGGATTTCTTCACAGCACGCAGCAGCCCGGGGAGATGCTTTTCAACCTCCCCATCGCCGAACCTGGTGATCAGTGTTATACGGCCAGGCTCATTGTCTGGATTGAGCCGGTCAACGATACTGAGAATTTCATCGATATTATGCTTCGGCCCTACCTTCATACCCAATGGGTTGTTGACACCACGCAGAAATTCTATATGTGCGCCATCAAGCTGCCGGGTGCGATCGCCTATCCACAGCATATGGGCAGAACAGTCGTACCAGCCCCCGTCAACGGAATCCTCGCGGGTCAGGGCCTCTTCGTAGCCAAGGAACAATGCCTCATGGGAAGTAAAAAACTGTGCCTGCTTGAGCTGCGGCATATCGGTTGAGATACCGATGGTTTCCATAAATTTGAGTGCATGACTAATCTGGGTAGCCAGACGCTCGTAAGAGCGTCCCATGGGAGACTGCTTAACAAACTCCTGGTTCCATGCATGCACACGATGCAGAGAACTGAATCCTCCACGTGTAAAGGCGCGCAGGAGATTCAAAGTGGCGGCGGACATATTGTATCCCTTGAGCAATCTGCGGGGATCAGGAATACGCGATTCCAGTTCCGGCTCTATGGAATTAGCCATATCACCACGGTAACTTGGCAATTCCACGCCATCAATGATCTCGGTATCACTTGAACGGGGCTTGGCATACTGCCCGGCGATGCGACCGACTTTTACCACAGGCTTGTTACCTGCATAGGTCAGGATAACAGCCATCTGCAACAATACTTTCAAAGACTCTCGTATATTGGGTGCAGTGCAGCGCGAAAATTCCTCTGAACAATCACCGCCCTGGAGCAGAAACGCCTCTCCTTTACTTGCCTTTGCCAACATGGCCTTCAAGTCACGAATCTCGCCTGCAAAAACCAGGGGAGGCAGGGTAGAAAGTTCTTCTATAACAGCATTATACTTCTCCTGGTCTGGCCAGTTAGGTTGTTGCAATGCCGTGTACTGATTCCAGCTCGATTTTGTCCAATTTTTTTGATCAGTCATGATTTCTCTTCTTGTTGTTCACACTTACCGCCTGCACAGCAGATTTCCTCATCAAACACATTGAGTATTCTGAGCGCCTTCTCTCTTTCCTCTTTATCCGGATACGGTTCACACCCATATGTATTGACCAGCGCAGTGATCTCCCGACGTGAAGGTATGGCTTCCATGCCTGTAGCAAGGATCTTTCCCTTTCCGGTTTCCAGGAGTTCAGCGTCTCGGCCATTGGTGACCACGGCCAGGGGGATACGATATTCTGAATCAAGAATGCGAGCTGCAGCGATGGCAGCCTTTTCTCGAGTCACCAGTGAACCAGGCCCGTACCGGACAATCATTACCCGTTTTTCATTGACAGTCACCAGCAGTTCAATGGTCGATACAACCTGATTATTGTTGAATTCAGAACGAATCTGCAATCTGGGTTGTAATTCTTCTGCAGCATACCCCAGCTCCTCAACAAACATTCGTGCCAAATCCTGTCGCACCCGTTCGTCATCAGTATCAGGCAGCTCTTCTCCAGTCAGATAGTCGAGAAGCGTTCCATAAACGATATGATGTCCAGAGGTATCAATCATGATTCTCACCAAACTCCAAAGCTGCGCACATTCTATTCCAGTCAGCAATTCTTTTCGGGAAAATCAAGACTGATCTTACAACCTGTCATTGCCGGGCATGTCAACACAGAAGGGCAATAGTCACCCATCCTGCATTGGCAATTGCCAACCCCATACTGCTTTGGTAAGATATGTACATTGTGGCTAACTACTCACCGGGGAAACCTACAAACGTAAAAGTCTCCCGTAGTTGCAACTGGTTACAGGATACCTGAGGCTTGCACACGCAGGCTGGCGCAGCGTATTGGGTCATACATAAGCCAGGCTGATCGTGGAAAGATCAGGTACACTGTGAGCAGTTACCATTGTGGTAACTCTTTCTTGAAAAGCGAAATCGTAGTCAATCGTATAGTGTCCCTTTTGTCAATCATCAATTTACCCATTTTCAACTAATTACTCAATGTTCAAACAGCTCCTTGGTCTATGGCTGGTCATCCTGCTCCCTGCCTGTGCAATTTTACACACGGAACTGCCCTCTCCAGCGCCGGAATTACCGACCGACTGGAGCAGGGAGACTACCGCTTTTTGTAATACATCCCCCTGGTGGGTTCAGTTTCATGCACCTGAGCTTGATGCGCTTATCAAACAGTCGCTGGCGCACAATCTTTCCCTGCAGCAGGCATGGGCCAGAATGTACCAGGCAGAGGCTGTCGTCCGCAAAACAGGTGCGGAGAGATGGCCAAACCTTGATGGTTCATTTGGCCCCTCTCACCAACGAACAGGCGGCAAGGATATTCCGGAAACCACATCAGACAATTTTTCCCTCGGGTTCAGTGCAGGCTACGAAATTGACCTGTGGGGCCGCGTACGCGCTTCACAGGAAAGTGCTTCTCAAGCTGCTCTGGCAAGCAAAGAAAACCTCCATGCAGCAGCATTGAGCCTCAGCGGCCAGGTTGCCCGTGCCTGGCTGGCCCTTATCAGTATCAGACAGCAGGAGCAGCTGCTCCAACGGCAACTGGAGCTAAACAGAGACCTGCTTGACCTGGTCCAGTACAGGTTTTCGGTTTCCCAGGCCAGCGCCCTGGATGTGTATCAGCAGCAACAAACTGTTACCGCCATTGAAGGATCCCTGATCACAGCCAGGGCTGAAAAAGAGGTTCGCCTTCAACAGCTTAGTTTTCTTGCAGGGGTATCTCCTGCCAGCCTTGTCTCCAGTTCTGCACAAGATTTTCCCAAATTGAGCAGTCCGCCGCCGGGAGGCCTTCCCAGCGATCTTCTCGCCCAGCGTCCGGACATCCGTGCACAAAAAGCACAATTGCGCAGCAGTTCCTGGGCAGTAACTGAAGCAAAGGCGGACATGCTTCCTGCACTCAACCTGACAGGTGCATTTACCTTTAATGCCAGCGTCTTGGAATCATTGCTGGACGCCTGGGTGCTTAATCTGACTGCAGAGCTTGCCGGGCCTATTTTTGATGGTGGAGAAAAAAGAGCTGAAATCGACAGGGCTCGAGGGGTTGTCGAGGAAGATCTGGCCACCTACCGGGAAACGGTTCTCCAGGCAATCTATGAGGTTGAAGAGGCACTTGTCCGTGAGGAACAGTATACACTTAGTACAGCCAATATTACACAGCAGGTTGAGCTTACCCGTAAAGCATACAGGGAAGCCACCTTTCGCTACCTGAACGGCTTGAGTGATTATCTGGCAGTTCTGCGGGAACAAGTAAACCTTATCACCAGTCAGTTGGACAGCATCACCAACCAGGAACAACTGCTTGCCAACAGGGTTACACTCCATATCGCACTGGGCGGATCCTGGCCTGAAACCATGCAAAAACCCGATTCCATGTCCCTTTCCACGGCCCAACACCCCCCGGAACAGACTCCCTGAACACACCTACAATGAACACACACACACCTGATACATCTTCCCAAAATGGTCCGCTCAGGCCGGATACGGTGACACCTGTACGTACCAGACAGCAACGCTTATTTGCCCTGGGACTTGTTATACTGATACTGACAGGCGGTTTTTTTCTAGCCCGATTTATTCTTTTCTCCAAATCCAGGCCTGAACGCGAAAAACCCCGGAAAATGCAAACCCTGGTACAGGTAATGAAAGTACATCGCCAGACCGTGCCAGTAAACCTGCAAGCCCTTGGAACAGTTTTAAGCAGTCGCACCCTGGAAATAAAGCCATCCGTACCTGGCACCCTTTCCATGGTCAGTGACAGGCTTATTCCTGGAGAAACCTTTGAGAAAGGGGAACTCCTGGTTAAACTTGATCCCCGCGACTATGATCTGGCTCTTGAACAAAATAAAAATGAGCTGGAAAAGGCCACCATGGCCCTGCGCATAGAAGAAGGAAATCAGGCTGTTGCCCGACGTGAATACGACCTGATTAAAAAATATGCCAGGGACACCGCAGACAAGGTTTCGCAAGATCTTGCCCTTCGAGGGCCTCAACTTGCCCAGGCCAAAGCAACAGAAGCCGCTGCCAGGTCGAGCTACAAACTTGCCCTGCTGAATCTGGAACGAACCAGAGTGGTTGCCCCCTTTAACTGTGTAGTCCTGGATAACAATGCTACCATAGGCGCCCAGGTCAGTACGCAGACCACCCTTGCAACCCTGGCAGGAACAGACCGGTTCTGGATACGAGTGTCCATTCCCAGAGAAGAGGTTCAACGTATCACCTTGCCTGGTAATACAGAACAGGACAGAGATGTTCTTGTTGCCAACCTGCATGACACGCCGGGGACTCCTCCGTGGAAGGGACGTATCCTCAAGCTACTCAGAGACGTCGATCCCCAGGGACTCATGGCCCGCTTGCTGATTGAAGTACCCCACCCAACCAATCCGACAGCAGAGCAGACTCCCCTCTTACTGGGATCCATTGTTCAGGTGACCCTGCCTGGCAAGTCACTGGCAGATACCTTTGTCCTTCCCCGCAGTGCGCTGCGGAGTGATTCCACTGTCCTTGTGGCCACGACAGGACAGACACTGGACATCCGTTCTGTCCAGGTTGCATGGCAGCACAATGATGAAGTGTATATAAGCAAGGGACTGCGGGAAGGAGAACAGATAATAACCAGTCCCGTCGCCGTACCAGTACCGGGAATGGCGTTGCGTATCAATACGGTACAACAGTCTTCTTCCACAGAACAGGGAGTCCGGTGAAGACCATGAAACCTACCAACCGGACAGGCGGTTTTGCCTGGATGGCTACCAACCCGGTGGCCGCCAATATTCTCATGCTCTTTTTCCTGCTGGGTGGCCTGTACGCAGGCACCAATATCAAGCAGGAGGTTTTTCCTGAATTTGAACGGGATGCTGTCCAGATTACGGTCAGTTACCCCGGTGCCAGTCCTGAAGAAGTAACAGACGGTATCGTCCTGCCAGTGGAAGAGGCCATCTCCTCCATTGAAGGTGTTGAAGAAGTATACAGCACAGCCGTTGAAGGGAGAGGCACCATCACGGCGGAAGCTCTGATTGACACAGATCTGCAACAGCTTGCAACGGATATCAAGGACGAGGTAGACCGGATCAACTCTTTCCCCGAAGATGCTGAAGATCCCGTGGTGACTATTCCGTCCAGGAGCCGCTCTGTAATAACGGTGGTACTGCATGGAAAACTTCCCATGCAGGTCCTGAAAGAATCTGCTGAAATGGTCCGCGACCAACTTCGGCAGGATCCCCTTATCACCCAGATTGAACTCCAGGGCAACAGCCCCAGAGAAATCTCCATCGATATCGACCAGCAGGTCCTTCGCACCTATGGCCTGACCATGCAGACACTGGCCGAACAGATCCGGACTGCCTCTCTGGATACACCGGGAGGGACCATAAAAACCTCTGCAGGTCATATTCAGCTGCGCATGAAGGAACGGAGGGACCTTGGCAGTGAATTTACCCGTATCCCCATCATAACTGCTGCAGAGGGTGGCCAGATTCTTCTTGGAGATATTGCAAGTATCCATGACGGATTCGAGGAAACAGACACCTACATGCTCTACAACGGAGAGCCTGCCCTGGGCGTAGAGATATTTCGTGTCGGCAAACAGGGCCCCATAGAAATATCAGAAACTGTTCGGCAACATGTTGAGCGACTGCGGGAGACTCTCCCTGATGGCCTACATGTGGACATTGTCAATGACCGTTCGGAAATTTACAAACAGCGACTTCATTTACTCCTGAAAAACGGCTACCTGGGGCTTATGCTCGTTTTTCTGCTCCTTGGGCTTTTCCTGGAGGCCAGACTGGCTTTCTGGGTTACCATGGGAATTCCCGTCTCTTTCCTTGGTTCGCTGCTGTTCCTGCCCTTTTTCGATGTATCCATCAATATGATATCCCTGTTTGCCTTTATCGTATCTCTGGGCATCGTGGTGGACGACACCATCATCATTGGAGAAAATGTCTATAGTTACAGGCAAAAGGGATACAGTCCCCTGGCTGCTGCCATTGAGGCTGTCAGGGAAATGGCCACGCCGGTCACTTTTGCGGTATTGACCAATATTATCACTTTTATGCCCCTCTATTTTATTCCAGGGATCATGGGGAAAATCTTCCGCGCTATTCCCGTGGTTGTTGGAATGGTTTTTTGTATCTCGCTGGTCGAAGCGCTTTTTGTACTGCCTGCTCACCTGGGCCACCAGAAACCCTTACCTGGTAAAATCGGCGCAACACTGGACCGCTTTCAAAAAAAGATAAGCAATGGTATCAGCCGCCTGATAGAAAATTCCTTTACTCCGGTAATGATCCTCTCCCTGCGTTACCGATATATCAGCTCAGCTATCGGCATCGTGATTCTTTTCGTCACTGCGGCATTTATGCGTAGCGGCCATATGGGTATGACACTTTTTCCCAAGGTTGAATCGGATCGCTCCATGGTTTCCTTTGCTTTGCCTGTTGGAGTTCCCCTTGAAAAAACTGAGGCGATTTTGCAACGCCTGCACCAGGCAGCAGAAACAGTTACCGCCCAAAACGGTGGGAAGAATCTGGTTGAAGGCATTCAAAGCTCAATCACAGATAATTCTGGTTGGATTCGTGTTTACCTCACCCCACCAGACATACGCCCCATTGCAACCAGTGAATTTACTGAAAAATGGAGAGAAGAAGTTGGCTCTCTTGCCGGACTGGAATCCCTGCGTTTCCGTGCCAACTCCGGTGGCCCTGGCTCTGGTTCCAGCCTATCCGTGGAACTACAGCATCGTGATGCTCATATTCTTGAACAGGCAAGTACGGATATGGTCGAATTCCTGGCAACCTTTCCCATTGTCCATGAAATTGAAGATGGATTTGAAAAAGGCAAGCAGCAGTATGATTTTGTTCTGAACCCGTTAGGCTATCGACTGGGTCTCAGTCCTGAAAAGGTGGCAAGGCAGATTCGAGCCTCTTATTATGGGTATGAGATCAACCGTCAACTTCGCGGACGTGATGAGGTCAAGATTATGCTCCGCTATCCTGAGGATGCAAGAAAATCATTGCATTCACTGGATAAAATGATGATACGCCTGGCAGATGGAGGTGAAGTTCCTTTGAATTCCATCGTTACCATCACGCCGGGCCATGCTTTCACCTCTATCAATCTCAGAGACGGACGGCGGGTTATTGAAGTTTCGGCAGATGTTATTCCTGCCAAACGGACAGACGAAATAGTCGAGGCCATGAAAACAGACCTGTTTCCTGAATTAATGGAACGATATCCTGGCTTGACCTTTGGATTCGAGGGAAGACAGGCCGATCAGCAGGAGTCCATGCTTGCCCTGAAAAATGGCATGCTGATAGCCCTGCTCATCGTCTATGTGCTGCTGGCTGTCATCTTCCGCAGCTATTTTCAGCCTGCCATTATCATGACCGCCATTCCCTTTGGGATCGTAGGCGCTGTACTTGGCCACCTGCTTATGGGATACCCTTTGAGCCTGGTCTCATTTTTCGGAATTGTTGCCCTTTCCGGGGTGGTGGTCAACGATTCTCTGGTCCTGATTGATCTGGCAAACCGTAAGCGACTGGAGGGGCATACGGCCTATGCAGCGGTTATCAACGCGGCGGTTGCCCGTTTTCGCCCTATCCTGCTGACCACCCTGACCACCTTTTTCGGGCTTCTACCCATGATATTTGAAACCTCACGCCAGGCCAGGTTTCTCATTCCCATGGCCATCTCCCTGGGATTCGGCATTCTTTTTGCGACTGCCATTACCCTGATTTTGGTACCTGCTTTTTATTTGATCCAGGAGGATATAAGCAATCTTATTTCAGGTCCCGGAGGTGTGCCGGATAGCGCTGCTGATAGTAAAAACAATGGAGAAACAATGGGCGTTGGCAGCAAATAATGTCTGCCCCTAAACGGAAGGAAGGCTCAGCCCTCTGCAGGAGGGCTGATTCGGAATGCGAAAAATTATTTACCGTAGGTGGTCAGCAGTGTTGTTTTTTCTTTATCAAGATACACTTCAATGGAGTCGATTTCAGCCAAGAAAGTAATCACCTTGTACTTAACATCATCTTCCAGAGTGTTAACGATATGGAAGGTAACTTTGCAGTAGACAGCCTTGTCTTGCTTGTTTTTTTCCTTCTCATTCACGAATTTTTCCGCTGCTTCAGGATCAAAGGGCACGCCTGTAGTAACCAACGTGTTGGTATTATTAAAAAGGATCCTGTATTCTTTTTTAAGATCCAGATAATCTTCAGCAGTGATATCAGAGCTATACTCGGCATCTACATTTAAGGCCACCCAGTTCATGCCTGATTTATGGTATGTTCCAAAGGGTTTAAAAGCGAATTCATTTTTACTGAAATCATACTCGCCAAGTTTCAGGAACTCTTCCGTTGTAAAAGTTCCGTCTGGCGGTGCCTCTGCAAGTTGCGACTTAATCTGAGAGATTACCTTTTCCGCTCTGCCATGGACTTTAAACTCATTGGCATGATTCTGATCCCAGAATTCAGGATCAAAGGTACAAACCAACGGCTTCCAGTGTTTGGAATAATCAAAACTCGACTGCTGGGAAAGAGTATAAAGCATCATATTGTCAAATGTGAATTCCTGGGCTGCAAATGCAGTGGCTGTCCCAACAGTGGACACCAGTATCCACAGTGAAGCAATAAGGTATCTGGCATGCATATTCTGTTTCCTTTTTGTGATAATTAAATAAAGAAGTTAACAAGATACAGAAAAATAGCGCGCTCTGGAAAAATAGCAATAACTTGTTATACTGAGGAAATCAGGAGCACCGGCCTTTTACTCTGGAGCCAATAAAAATGAAGGACTTTTTTATATAAAAAAAATCATATAACCTTCAAATGATTCTGCTTGATTTCCTGAAAAAGCCTTAATCTGGGAAAATAGCAATTCTCCGACATACTCCTGATGCCTGTCCATTAATGAGGTTTTTTATTCAAATCTGGGCAAGTGTAGACTCCGAGGTATACGACACATTTTTTCACAGGCATCTACCTGATATTTCATAGATAAAATTTTGGGTATAACGCAAAAACTGACCAGCTAAACGAGGAAGGAGACTCCCAAAAGACCATTTTTGGACTGGCACGAACGACAAAAGCCAAACAGAAACACTCGCTCTCTGCCATATTACCGGGTATACTGTCAGGTTGCGTAGCTATCAGAAAATATACGTGTCCTGCAATGGCACCTTTTCCCGTCAACAGGTGGAGTAATGATTGTATCAGCAGATGGTTCCATGGAACCTAAAAAATGGCTCAAAGTAACCTTGCACGTCCCAATACCACTGATTGAGGCTGCCAGCGATCTCATGGGTGTCCTGAGCGGTTCAGGCGTAGAACAATCTCCCGAGACTCCTGAGGGGTGCAGTGTCAGCGGTTTCTTTCCTTTAGAGCCTGCAGATAACCAGGAACTCCAAGTAGAAGAACATCTTGAAATCATCCGGGAACAGATGGAGGAGCTTTTCCAACTTTATAATATGGCCTTTGAAGGGGTAGAAACGACTCTGATGGATGATGCAGACTGGGCCACCAGTTGGCAGGAATTTTTCACTCCCTTTGAGATCATCCCAGGACTGGTTATCAAACCAAGCTGGGAAACATTTGAACCTGACAACAACCAGAAAATTCTGGAACTGGATCCTGGCATGGCCTTTGGTACCGGACAACATGCATCCACCAGGATGGCATTGTTACTTTTGTCCCAAACTGAACCGGCTGGCAAAAGGATACTTGATGTCGGCACAGGCACTGGCATACTTGCCATGGCAGGAATTTTACTCGGTGCCACGGAAGCCACGGCCATTGACAATGACCCCGAGGCAGTAGAGGTAGCTGAGGAAAACATCGCTTCCAATGGGATGAGTGAGCTGATCAGTGTCAGCCTCACCCCCCTCGAAATGATTCAAGAGAATTATGAAGTCATCTGTGCCAATATCGTCCACAATGTACTTATTGACATGGCAGCAGATCTTGCACGCTGCTCGGTGCAGGATGGAGCTTTAATTCTTGCCGGAATTCTTGCAGGTGAGCAGGAGGAAAACATTATCCAGACCTACACAGAACATGGCTTTCTTTTTGTCAGTGCCGAATACACCGATGAATGGGTCGCCTTGAGATTTCGTTATGCAGGATAATGCATTCCCCTTGTACAACCCCAGACAAGGGTTCAAGTCTCGGACAGTCTGCCTAGGAGGTTGTCCGAGAATAGGAATTTTCGTTCAGCTCGAGGCAAACCTGAAAAAATACCACAGGCATATATATGATATTCCGAGGATATTTTTTCAGGTTTAACGAAGATATGGGCGGAAATAACATTCTTGGACAGCCTCCTAGACCGATGTTCTCAAAGTGCTTCCCGGATTAGGCTCCCTGCCTGTTGTGCAGCAGTAAAAAATCCAGGGGGAGATAAGAGGTTGGTGCACAGGGCGGTCTGGATCATATACCCGACGATATTTTCCACCAAAATCGAGTTAACCGTTTATTCTTTAAGCCATTCCTCCCACGGCAGAGAATAAAAGACCTTATGCAGCATGTGATCATCATCAACCACTGACGTGGTTAAACATGCAAACGTCTGTTCTGCCTTTGGCAGCACGATTTCCGGTGGACAAACATCGTCATGCCTGCCGATGATCAGTCTTGTTGGCACAGTGATAGGCTCAGCTGGTGTAGAAAATTCTGCAAAATTCAGGGCTGGTGCCAACAAAATCAGGCTTCTACAGCGCGCTGGATTGGCAATGCCAAAACAGGTTGCCATCAGGCCTCCAAAACTGGAACCCACAAGCGTGAGCCCTTGCTGCTCTTTACAGATACTCTCCAACCGTTCCATCCGCTGAGTTAGAGTTCCATCAAAATCGTAGAGCTGCATATCTGGAAAATGTTCGCTGAACCATTGCCCTTTTGTGCCTTTACAGGAAGAATCCAGACCGTGTAAAAAATATGTGTACATAACAATGCCCCAGATGTGATTGCTGATACTTTTAAACCAGGCTGGAGCATACATTGTTTTTCTTTGGAGAACAAATGGAAGCTAAAGGTCGCGGAAAATAATAAAAATCCAAAAATTGCGTAGGATATCGGTTTGGTAAGGTTGTTGCGTCAATGGTTCCATACTGGCCGTATTGAGCCATTGACGCAACAACCTTACCGAGTTGAGAGACAACCAAGATTGGATACCTTATTTTTTCTGTGACCCTAAAGCGTAACTGATCACATAGGCTGAAGCCTGGCACATTGGGCGGCAATCATAGCCATACGAGAAGAATAGTAGACATTTTTCTCAAAAAAGGCTATATTCCAGAATGATGGGCCAATTTCTGGCCCATCTTTTTTTTTTGAAATATAGCAGGCAGCTTCTGGCAAGGGTCGTTCCTGAATACATTCACCCGGCAAAGCAGCAAGGTTTCAATAACAGATTTTTTCGGTTTTCCCTTTTCCCGACAGAGCGGTACATATAGTGAGCAGTCATTTACGCAACGAAATACAGAAACGAAGAACTTTTGGTATCATCAGCCACCCTGATGCCGGTAAAACAACCCTGACAGAAAAACTTCTGCTGTTTGGTGGAGCAATCAAAATGGCAGGAGCAGTCAAGTCCCGAAAGACCTCCAATCATGCTACCAGTGACTGGATGGCTGTAGAAAAAGACCGCGGCATCTCAGTCACGACTTCAGTCATGAAATTCAATTACCGGGATTTTGAAATTAATCTCCTTGATACCCCAGGTCACCAGGACTTTTCGGAAGATACCTACCGGGTACTGACAGCGGTTGACAGTGCGCTCATGGTTATTGACAGTGCCAAAGGTGTGGAGACACAGACCACAAAATTGATGGAGGTCTGCCGTATGCGCAACACCCCCATTATCACCTTTATCAACAAACTTGACAGGGATGGTCTTGATCCTCTGGAGATTCTCTCAGATATAGAGGAAAAACTGCAGATTGAGTGTGCTCCTCTCTCCTGGCCCATTGGCATGGGTAAAGGATTCAAAGGGGTGTACAACATGTACAAAAAGGAACTCAACCTGTTCACCCCCAGTCAGGAAACCAGACCGGAAGACAATATCATCATCAGTGATCTGGAGGATCCTCAGTTGGATAAACTCCTGGGCATTGACGCTGATAAGTTACGTGAAGACATTGAACTGCTTGAAGGTGCGGCCAATCCCTTTGAATTTGAAGAATATCTCAAAGCCAGCCAAACACCTGTATTTTTCGGAAGCGCGATCAACAACTTCGGTGTACGAGAGCTTCTCGATGCCTTTGTCGAACTCTCACCAGCGCCATCAGCCCGAGAAACCCAAAGCCGCATGGTTGACCCGGAAGAGTCAGAGTTTACAGGATTTACCTTTAAAATTCAGGCCAATATGGACCCTGCTCACAGGGATCGTATTGCTTTTTTTCGTATATGCTCCGGTAAATTCACCCGTGGGATGAAAGTACGCCATCACCGCATAGGCAAAGATATCAACCTCAGTAATGCCACGGTGTTCATGGCCCAGAACAGGGAAAATATCGACGAAGCCTACCCCGGTGATATCATAGGCATTCATAACCATGGCACCATTAAAATCGGCGACACCTTTACAGAAAAAGAGGAGCTCAAATTCACCGGTATTCCCAACTTTGCACCAGAGCATTTTCGCCGGGTCATTCTACGCAATCCGCTGAAAACCAAACAATTACAGAAAGGTCTTATCCAGATGGCTGAAGAAGGAGCTGTCCAGGTATTTCGACCGGTTCTCGGTAACGATTACGTTTTGGGTGCAGTGGGTGTGTTGCAGTTCGAAGTTACCATGACCAGATTGAAAGCAGAATACGGTGTTGATGCTGAGTATGAACCACTCAATTTTTCACTGGCCCGCTGGGTAAGCTGTGACAACCGGCAAATGCTTCGGGAATTTGAAAAGAAAAACCAGGCGAACCTCGCCTTTGACAGCGAGGGTCATCTCTCCTATCTGGCAGATGGCCAATGGCGTCTTTCCCATACCATGGAATTATTCCCTGATGTGGTATTTCATAAAACACGTGAGATCGAATAGCGCCCAGGGCGGCGAGAAGCATCTGTCAATTTGATTCTTCCAGGTTACCGTTTTCTTTCCAGCGATGCAGGCTAAAATACTTCTTATCCATCCGCCTGTGGCCAAACCAGGAGAGGCACCTGCCGGCATTTCCCAGCTTGCAGGTGCCCTGCGAGGTCATGGAATAGACTGCCTCCTGCTCGACGCCAACCTGGAGGCTCTGCAATTCCTCCTGGACAGCTCTACCCCCAATGACGACACCTGGTCTGTACGGGCTGCCAAAAACCGCTATCGGAACCTGACAGCACTCAAAACCCCAAAGACGTATTGCAATGTCGACCGCTATCAAAAAACAGTCCGCGACGTCAATCGCGTTATCGAACAATCATCTGACTCTGCCCTGATCAACCTGTCGAACTACCAGGAAAAATCCCTGTCTCCATTGCGCAGTGCGGATCTGCTCCAAGCGGCAACATGCTACACAGCCAGCCCTTATTACAGCTATTACAAACAACGCGTTGCTGCGCTGATTGCAGAATATCGTTGTACCCATATAGGGATTTCGCTCACCTATCTAAGCCAGGCCCTTTGCAGTTTCGCGCTCATCGGCTTCCTCAAGCATATCCATCCTCAGCTTACAATAATAGTGGGCGGTGGCCTGATCACCTCCTGGATGAGCAGCCCAGATTGGAGTAATCCTTTTTCTGAAATTATAGACCATCTGGTTGCCGGTCCAGGCGAGGGACCTCTGCTCAATCTTCTGGGAAAAGAATATCGACAACGATATGCTCCTGATTTCAGCAATCTTCCCATGCAGGAATACCTATCGCCCTGCACTATTCTGCCTTATGCCGCCTCAACAGGGTGCTACTGGAACAAATGTTCTTTTTGCCCGGAAAAGGCTGAAGGCAGCTCCTATTCAACTCTGCAGCCGGAACTCATTCAGGCAGAACTGGACCAACTGTGCCTGAATTGGCAACCAGGACTCATTCATTTTCTCGATAATGCGGTCAGCCCGACCTTGATGCGACACCTGATAGATAGACCTCCAGGCCCGCATTGGTATGGATTTGCACGCATGGATAAACAACTGGCTGACAGTAATTTTTGCAACGCGCTGCGGCGTTCAGGCTGCGTGCTGCTTAAACTGGGCTTGGAATCGGGTAACCAGCAAGTTCTGGACAATATGAAGAAAGGCATCACCCTTGGCCTGGCGTCCCGGGTATTCCGAGCCCTCCATCAGGCAGGCATATGCACCTATGTCTACTTGCTCTTTGGTGCTCCGCAGGAATCCCCTTCCCATGCAGTAGATACGCTGAATTTCTGTGCTGACCACGCTGAAGCCATCACTTTTCTTAATCTTGCCATATTCAACCTTCCCAGATACAGCCCAGAGAGCAGCCAATGTGTTACTCGGGATTTTTATCAGGGTGATCTTTCCCTGTACAGCGACTTTATTCATCCCCTGGGCTGGAACAGAAAAGCGATCAGAAAATTCCTTGATAAAGACTTCAAACGCCATCCGGCCATGACGTCTATCATTCAGAGGGATCCACCATTTTTTTCTTCCAACCATGCTCCTTTTTTCTGTATGGATGAAGAGTGTGAAACACGGAAATAACTTACACTTAGACAATAAAGGAAAGCAAGGAGTTACCTATCACCTGATCAGCTACAAATACCCAGCTGCCCAGCAAAAAAGTTGATTGCGATAAGTGGGGAAGATATTGTACGCTGAATACAAAGACATAACGTAACTGCTCACAGCGCACCTGCTTTTTCCACGATCAGCCTGGCTTACGTATGACTCAATACGCTGCACCAGCCTGCTTGCGAAAACTTCAGGCACCCTGTAACCAGTTACAAATACAGGGGGAATTTTCTAGTTTATCCGCCTCGCCTATGAGGGGTTACGACATAACTCCATCGCCCATAAGACCTACACTATGTATCGCATACTCCTTACTTTTTGTATCCTCTACTTTTGCTCTGCCGCGGCAGCGTGGCCAGATTCATCCGGCCATGCACAGCAACAAACCATCATCAGTTCTGCCGGCAAAACCGTTGGCCCGAATTACAGTGAAGAAGAACTGAACCAAATCTCCCGGTTCACTCCCAGCCCCACAATCAGTGCCAGAGTCAAAAACAGGGTGCTCAGCGAATTCCTGGAAACAGTTCCGGCAGCATCCAGGGATGAAATCTGGAACACCTTTGAACACATTAACATTCTTGACTTTTTCCTGAAGGGCCTTGCTGATCAGGGATATCAGGTCAATGACCTTGCCGTAGCCCTGACAGCCTGGGTTACCACTTCTTTTGGTATCCTTGAAGAACGGGAAACCTCCAACAGACAGGACCGCGAAGTCTGGCAACAGTTCAGGCTCGGCCTGGCAAAAGACCCTGAACTCTCCCTGGCCAAGGATGGCAAAAAACAAAAAATTGCAGAAGAATTATACTGGAATGCAGCCTTTTTCACCTACCAATACCAGCAACAACAGGCAGGAGCGGAATGGGTTGATATACGCACATTGCGATCAGATATTACCAAGGCATTGCGTAAACGAAAGATCGACCCACGCACCATGACCATCACAAACAAAGGTCTGGTGCGTAAATAAAAAAGAGTGCACTTTTCAGCGGAAAAAAACAGACTTTAGTGCTAGGTTGCGCCCTTAAAGAGTAATACTCAATAAGAGCCTACCGGTTTTTTAGCCAATATACTGATAAATTATCGTATTCAGTCCATCATTTGTCACCCCTGAGCCTGGCTGTCCAGGTCATGCATACTTAGAAGGATATACAATCATGGGATCAGAAGTTTCTCAGCTGTACAGAAAAATCAGTGATCGTTTCGCCTATTGTTTTAATATCGAATCCACCCGTTTACTTACGGAATCGGAAATCCAGCAGCTCAAGCTCATTTTGGCTGACGGTTTTCTGGCCGAGACCGTAAGCAGTGAACCCATCCTTAAGGGAGAACGGGTGATAGAAATCGGGCCACGCCTGAATTTTGCAACAGCCTGGTCTTCCAACCTTGTGTCCATTTGTCGGGCTGTGGGCCTGGACAGTATCACACGCGTAGAGCGTTCACGACGCTACCTGGTCCCTGACAATGAAAACCTTGATCAGTTTATTGCTGCAAATCATGACCGCATGACCGAATGCGTCTACCCGGAACCCCTGAAAACCTTTGAAACAGGCATCATTCCAGAGGAAGTGTACGAGGTGGACCTGAAAACCAAAGGTCCGGCTGCGCTCCTTGAAATTCCCGGCATTTCCATGGATGAATGGGACAGGCAACTCTACTACGACTACTTTGTAAAAAAACATAACCGCAATCCCACCATTGTTGAGATTATGGATCTTAACAATGCCAACTCCGAACACTCCCGCCATGGTTTTTTTGGAGGCAAACAGATCATTGATGGCCAGGAACAGGAACACACCCTGTTTGCCATGGTTAAAAATACGCTCAAGGCCAATCCCAAGGGAAGTCTGGTAGCCTTTAAGGATAACTCCAGCGTAATTACGGGGCATGACATAACAACTCTCCTGCCCCAGCAGCCAGGAGTTCCTTCTCCACTCAGGCCTAACCAGGTCACCTATCACCCGCTCCTGACCGCAGAAACCCATAACTTCCCTACCGGTGTCGCCCCGTTCCCTGGTGCGGAAACCGGTACTGGCGGCCGTATCCGTGACGTCCAGGGCACAGGTAAAGGCGGTTTTGTCATGGCAGGCACCGCCGGGTACTGCGTAGCAAACCTGCATATCCCCAATTACGAATGTTCCTGGGAAAATGAGTTTCCCTGCCCGGACAACCTGGCATCAGGCCTTGAAATCGAGATCGAGGCAAGTAACGGCGCATCCGATTATGGTAACAAGTTCGGTGAGCCCCTGATTCAGGGATTTACCCGTTCCTTTGACATGCAGCTGGAAAACGGGGAGCGTTGGGGTTTTCTGAAACCCATCATGTTCACCGGCGGTATCGGCCAGATTGATGATCGTCACACGGAAAAGGAAAAAGAAGCCAAAGGAATGCTCATCGTGCAGGTTGGCGGCCCTGCCTACAGGGTTGGTTTCGGCGGCGGAGCGGCCTCTTCCATGCTCCAGGGTGAAAATGCTTCAGACCTGGACTTTGACGCAGTACAACGCGGCGATGCTGAGATGGAACAGAAGATGAACCGCGTTATCCGTGCCTGTAACGAGATGGGCGATAAAACCCTGGTTGAAGTTATCCACGACCAGGGTGCAGGCGGCCCGGCAAATGTTCTCAAAGAGCTTGTGGAACATTCAGGCGGTAAGGTGGAAATCCGCAATATCCGGGTCGGCGATCCCACCATGTCTGTGCTGGAGATTTATGTCGCAGAGTATCAGGAACGTACCGGATTCCTGATAGCCCCTGAAAACATTGAGCAATTTCAACAAATCTGTGACCGGGAAAAAGTCGCCTGCGAAGTGCTTGGCGAAGTCACAGGTGATCTGCGCTTTGTAGTCACTGACAGCCACAACAACACCACCCCGGTGGATCTTGAGCTCAACGAACTGCTTGGCAATATTCCCCAGAAGGAATTCAGGGATCAACGCATATCAGTTGCTACAAAGCCGCTGGAAATTCCAGAAGATATCGATATACGTGATGCCCTGCGTGATGTATTCAGGCTGGTGTCCGTTGGCTCCAAACGATTCCTTACCAATAAAGTGGATCGCGCTGTAACCGGCCTGATCGCAAGACAGCAATGCTGTGGTCCATTGCAGTTAACAGTAAGTGATGTGGCTGTAGTAGCCCAGAGCCACTTTGGACGCTCAGGTATTGCCACTGCAATTGGCGAACAACCTATTAAAATGCTGGTTGATCCTGCAGCAGGTGCGCGCATGGCGGTGGGCGAATCCCTGACTAACATGGTCTGGGCAAAGATCGATGACCCCATGCAGATTAAATGCTCTGCCAACTGGATGTGGGCACCAAAACTTGAGGGTGAGGGGGCAGCCCTGCACGATGCGGTGAAAGCCATGTGTGAGGCTATGACCGCAGTGGGAATGGCTGTTGACGGAGGTAAGGACAGTCTCTCCATGGCCACCATGGTTGGCGACAGCATAGTCAAATCCCCAAGGGAGCTGGTTATCTCTGCCTACGCGGCCATGGAAGATTTAGGTAAAGTCGTTACCCCGGACATTAAACAGCCAGGCAGTTCCCTGATATATATTGATCTTGCAGAAGGTAAAAAACGCCTGGGAGGAAGCGGATTTGCCCAGACATTGAATCAACTCGGTGCAGAAGTCCCAGATATGGAGAACCCGGAACTGGTAAAAACCGCTTTTTCGACAGTTCAGGGCCTCATTGACAAACAACAGATTCTCTCCGGCCATGACTGCAGCGATGGCGGCCTGATCACCACACTGCTGGAAATGGCCTTTGCCGGCAACTGTGGTCTGGACCTGAATATTAACTGCAGCTGTACGCCTCTGGAATATCTATTTGCTGAAGAGCTGGGCCTGGTGGTGGAATGTGCAACCGCTCAGGTGCAAGATACCCTTAAGGCCTTGCAGGCAGCCGGAGTTCCTGCAATCTGCCTGGGAACAACCACTCCGAAAGCGGATATCAGCATTACCATCAACAACCAGCAGGTTCTTGCCGAAGACATGCGAGTACTGCGCGGCTGGTGGGAAGAAACCAGTTACCAACTGGAATGTCTACAGACCAAAAACAACTGTGCTGATGAAGAAAAAGCCAATATCTACGATCGACAGGGGCCGACCTACACCATGCCTTTTACCCCTGCTCCCACTGCTCCTGCAATCCTGCAGGCTGCGAACAAGCCCAAGGTAGCCATTCTCCGCGATGAAGGCTCCAACTCAGACCGGGAAATGAGCTCTGCCTTTTATGCTGCAGGCTTTGAGCCCTGGGATATATGTATGAATGACCTGTTGCGGGGTACAGTTAACCTGGAGCAGTTCCGCGGTATTGCCGCTGTGGGTGGTTTTTCCTACGCCGACGTACCTGACAGTGCCAAGGGTTGGGCTGCGACCATTCTTTACAACGACCGTCTCAAACAGGAATTTGATACCTTCTACAATCGTCCGGATACCTTTACCCTGGGAGTCTGCAATGGATGCCAGCTCTTTGGCCTGCTAGGCTGGGTACCCTGGCTGGGGCTGACCCCACAGCAGCAGCCACGTTTTATCCACAACCGTTCAGGACGATTTGAATCACGCTGGACAACAGTAAAAATACAGCAGAGTCCTTCCGTGATGCTTCGCGGTATGGAAGATCTGGTTTTTGGTATCCATGTGGATCATGGAGAAGGAAAGCTTCATTTCCCGGACAACTCCATTTTTGAACAGGTACAACAACAAAATCTTACCCCCATGTTCTATGTCAATGATCAGGGACAGGCAACGGAACAGTATCCTTTCAATCCCAATGGATCTCCCAAAGGTATAGCAGGACTCTGCTCACCAGACGGACGTCATCTGGCCATCATGCCCCATCCTGAAAGGGTTTTTCTGGCCTGGCAGGCCCACTGGTTACCCGAAGCAATGAAAGGGCTTGAGGTCTCCCCCTGGTTAAAAATGTTCCAGAATGCCTATGCCTGGTGCAAGGGAGAGTAATCAGGAATTACCCTATTAATACCGGCTCAAGCCAAACAGCCCCCGGATACTCTCCGGGGGCTGTTTTCTACAGGTAATACCTCCCATGGACGCAGATGGCAGGGTCATCCCAAATTACGGATAAACGTATAGCTTCCTGAAGATTTCTTCATGGTATAGAGTGTTGCCGGGCGTCCTCCCAATGCACGCTTTTCATCGGTCTCGTGCAGCAGGTCAGCCTGCTCAATGCGACGTCTGAAAGATTTTTTCTGCAATTTTTTTCCAATCAACAATTCATGAATATGTTGTAACTCCGGCAGGGTAAATTTTTCCGGAAGGGCATATGCCGGCACAATGGAATACAGGGCTTTCTGCCTGAGCCGTTCCCGGGCTATATGAATAATCTCTCTGTGATCAAAGGCCAGGTCCACCTCATCCAGCCTGTCTGAATCAACCCATTCCACCTCTGAAACAGTACTGATATTCACCCGGCAATTCTGATGCGCAATCAGGGCAGTGTAGCAAACCGTCACCGACCACCCACGCTTATCGCGAACAGCATTTCCCCGTGTAGCGAGTTGTTCTATGTAGGGTGGAATGACACCGGTTTTCTCTTCCAGTTTCCTCATTACCGTGTCTTCAATGGTCTTGTCTGTCTGCATATCGATAAAGCCGCCAGGAAGACCCCATTTCCCTTTATCTGGATGTTTGGCTCGCTGTACCAGCAGCACTTTAAGAGATTGTTCATGGTAGGTAAAAAGAACGCTATCCACACTTAAAAGAGGAGTGGCATATGCGCGCTGATCATACGTTTTCAAATAATCCTGTTCTTCCATGAATTTCTTTTCCTGTAAATCAGGTGAGGTGAAGACTGTCCGAGGGTGTTCTTGTTCCCGGCTTGGTATTATGTCCCGAAAGTACTATTAGCAGCTACGAAAAGCACAGCTCCAGTACAAGATACATATATGCATGTAAGTGCACAATCACTTTGTATCCTTAAGACACTTTTTCCTTGACAAGATTAGTGTCCTTGTGACACTATATTTGAAAGCGACTATAAGACACAAAGATTTCTCAAGGAGGACATCATGTTTGGGATCAACTACTTCAAAGCAGATTCATCTACCTACATCATTCGCAGTGCAGGAGGCAATATCGTGCAGGAAGGAAAAGGGCTCTGTTTTTTTTACAACACTGCATACACCTCCATTGAAGCCATTCCGATGAGTATCCAGGAAGCTCCATTTATATTCTCCCTCCAGACTGCCGATTACCAGGAGATACGAATACAAGGCCAGGCAGCTTACCAGATAGCAGCCCCTGCAAGAATAGCCGCGATGCTGAATTTTACGGTGAAAGAAAATGGGCGGGCATATATCTCTGAAGATCCCATGAAACTGAGTGATCAGGTTGTTCGCGTCCTTCAGAGCTTTATCCAGGTTCAGGTACAGAGTGTTACCTTGAGAAAGGCGTTGAAATTAAACCAGCAGTTGGTCGAACTGATCAAAGAAAATCTCAGCCAGAAAACTTCTCTTGCGGAGTTGGGCATAGCGCTTGTCGATATCACCATTTCCAGCATCTCTCCTTCTCCGGAAACGGCAAGAGCCCTTGAAGCTGAAGCCAGAGAGGCAATATTGCAGGAAGCAGACGACGCCATCTATTTACGCCGCAAATCTTCTGTTGAACAGGAACGTACCATACGTGAGGCAGAGTTGCAGACAGAATTGATCGTGCAGACCAAAGAACAGGAAATACAGGAGTCCCGTATTGCCAATGAGCGAAAGACTCTCCGAGGGAAAAATGAAACAGAACAAGAAAAAATGACCGCAAAGATAGAAATAGAACGCCGGCGGCGTGAGCTTGTCGAGGAAAAGGCAGCCAATGACAGTAAAGAATCTGATGCGGAAGCATATGCCATTGCAGCAAGAATGCGTGCGTTTACCGAACTTCCGGTTGAAAACCTGAAAGCATTGACCCTGGCCGGGATGAATCCGGAGCAACTCATGGCCATGGCCCTAGAATCCCTGGCCGGCAATGCCCAGAAAATAGGAGAATTGAACATTGGCCAGGAGGTATTTGGGCAAATACTTCGAAAAGCGGTGCAAAAATGAAAGATACTGCGGGAAATAGATACATCCTGGTGACGCGAAAGACCCGTCTGGAAGAGCTGGTCATGCGATTCAATACCTGGCCTCAGGCAAAATTTTACCTGGAGCATAACCAGATGGATACACATGATTACCTGGAAGAGCATAATACATATATCCACTGTATTCACAGGGCTGAAAACGTACTCAGAGAGCGCGGTACGTACCATCGAATAGAGAGGGATTTTCTGCCCAATTACCTCTTTGATCCAGCAGATATTGTAGTGGTTATCGGCCAGGATGGGCTGGTTGCCAACACACTGAAATATGTGCACGGTCAACCGGTAATAGCGATCAATCCAGACCCGGCACGATGGGATGGATTGTTGCTGCCCTTTGAAATTGATGACCTCGCTGCCATAGTGCAACGTACGGAGAATAATAAATGTACCTGTCGAAGCATCACCCTGGCTCAAGCTGAAACCAACAAGGGAGAACGAATGCTTGCGGTAAATGACCTTTTCATCGGCCCTAAAACGCATACATCAGCCAGATATGGACTTACCTATAACGGAAGAAAGGAAAAACAATCGTCCTCCGGCATCATCGTCTCAACCGGGCTTGGCTCAACCGGCTGGTTGCAGTCAATCCTTGCAGGGGCAATGGGCATAACAGGACAGTCATCTCATCCATTACAGGAGGGTATTTCCTGGGATGACAAACGGTTGTATTTTTCTGTCCGGGAACCATTTCCAAGCAGAACAACCGGGACAAGCCTTGTTTTTGGCGAAGTGTCCCACGGTAACTCTCTGGTACTCGAATCCTATATGCCTGACAGCGGCATTGTTTTTTCCGATGGGATCGAAAAGGACTTCCTGAATTTCAACTCAGGAAGTCTGCTGACAGTCAGTATTGCCGAAACAACAGGGCATCTGGTGGTATCGTAAATACAGGAGAGTTACCAGCTTTAATCACTTACCCTATGAATAGCTGCATTGGAGCCTGAATTCTCCATGAGAAGGCTTGAGACCATAAGTTGGAGGTGGCGAATCATTTTTAAAAAAGTCCCATAACATCGTGCTTCCATTTGCATTCACTTATGGGGCTCAGCCAAAGCCCGATGCATAGTATAGTCCGTCGTCGATGCTGCGACATCACGAAGAGTTTGAAGTTCGGTATTATAAAACAGCTGCCTTTTCCATATGCAGCATTAGATCCAGCATTCTGTTCGAGTATCCCCACTCGTTGTCATACCAGCTCATCACTTTCACCGTCTTGCCTATAACCTTAGTTGACAGGCCATCGACTATGGAGGAATGACTGTCACCTTGAAAATCGATGGAGACAAGGGGCAGGTCGGTGTAGCTGAGATAGCGGCTTTGGGACCTTTTTAGAGCGGCGTTCACCTCCTCGACGTTGGTCTCCTTTTCCACTTCCATTACTGCGTCCACCAAGGAGACGGTCGGGGTCGGCACTCGAATGGCAAGGCCGTCGAATTTACCTTTAAGTTCTGGAATGACCAGTGAAACAGCAGCAGCGGCACCCGTCTTGGTGGGTATCATGGAAAGAGCAGCAGCCCGGGCTCGCCGAAGATCCGAGTGGGGGAAATCAAGCAGACGCTGGTCACCGGTATAAGCGTGTACTGTGGTCATCAATCCCCGCTTAATGCCGAAATTGTCCAGGATAACCTTGGCGAAAGGAGCCAGGCAGTTGGTGGTACAAGAAGCGTTGGAGACTATATTGTGGCTATGGGGATCGTACTCGTCCTCGTTTACACCCATGACAAATGTTTTCACGTTACCCTTTGCTGGTGCCGAGATAACCACTTTTTCAGCACCGCCGTTCAGGTGGGACAGGGTTGAGACATCGTCACGGAAGAGCCCGGTACACTCTGCCACGTATTTCACCCCCAGTTTCCTCCAGGGGATATCCGCAGGATTCCTGTGGCTGCTGACCATAATATCCCTGCCGTTCACCCGTATACCGTCTTTCATCGCTTCAATTTCAGCATCCAGGGGGCCCATGACCGAATCGTATTTGAGCAGGTGAGCGAGGGTCTGCGTGTCAGTGAGATCGTTAATAGCTACTATCTCGATTTCGGCAAACTCAGGGTCGACTGCAGCTGCCCGGAAGATGTTTCTGCCGATTCTACCAAATCCATTGATTCCTACTCGAATAGTCATACATACTCTCCTATTATAGGGGTCGCGAAAAATAAGAAATATCCAAAAATTGCCGAGGAGATTGTCGGACAATTGCTATTTTTTCTCAGATTAAGGCATTTTCAGGAAATCAAGCCCAGCCATAT
This sequence comes from Desulfogranum japonicum DSM 18378, assembly GCF_000429945.1. Classification (GTDB taxonomy): domain Bacteria; phylum Desulfobacterota; class Desulfobulbia; order Desulfobulbales; family Desulfobulbaceae; genus Desulfogranum; species Desulfogranum japonicum. The sequence goes on from NZ_AUCV01000004.1 coordinate 86,550, forward strand.
AGTTGATATTGCGAGCATTGATTTCCTGAAAATAACACAAATATGGGGAAAAAGAGCTTTCTCCGACAGACTCCCAGGATATCGGAAGGTGGAACCATGGTCCAGATGCAAGGCAATGGGAATCGTACTATCCACTTCTCTGGCCATAGCCACAGCCACCTTTGACCATATACGGGAGAAATACAGGGTTTGCATAGCTCCCTGCGCTTTCTGCAACCTGCAGTTAAACCGGAGAAGCCGATTCCATGCAGCCGGCCATGGCTAACTGCAACTGATCAATATTGTTGAAGTTACCTGCAGGTTCCGTGTCATTTTCAACCATTGCCTTGGCATGCCATTAGACAGATATTGTCAATAATGTTTTCCTCAACCGATTATGCGTTCTTGATCGGTTTCTTCAAAATGAACAACATTACGGTCGTCGCTACCGTACCTGCTGCAATAGCGATGACATAACTCAGTAAATGGGATACAGCTTTTGGGATAAAGAGAACAAATATACCGCCATGGGGAACCATCAGGTTCACGTTGAAGACCATTGACATGCCACCGGCAATTGCTGAACCAACCATGATGGCGGGGATGACCCGGAACGGATCACGGGCAGCATAAGGAATTGCTCCCTCGGTGATAAACGAAATACCGAGAACGTATGCTGCTTTACTCGCCTCGTGCTCATCATCTGTGAACCGGCTTTTAAAAAGGGTTGCCGCCAGGGCGAGACCAAGCGGAGGAGTCATACCGGCGGCCATAACAGCCGCCATAGGCCCATATATCTGGCTTGAGAGCAGACCTACTGAAAAGGCATATGCCGCCTTGTTAACCGGTCCCCCCATATCGAAGGCCATCATGCCGCCAAGAATAAGGCCAAGTGTCAACGCGCTACCCTGCTGCAACCCCTTAAGCCAGGTCTCCAGGCTTGTAAGGGCCACTTTCATCGGGGGGCCGATCAGATATATCATGAGCAGGCCGACTATAAGCGTCGACAGTACCGGCAGAATGAGAACCGGTTTGAGACCTTGCAGGTTGTCCGGCAACCGGATCTTATCATTTAAGAATTGCGTGAGGTAACCGGCAATAAAACCGGCCAGAATACCGCCCAGGAAACCAGAGCCTACGGTGGTTGCTAAAAGACCGCCGACCAACCCAGGAGTGATACCCGGACGATCTGCTATGGAATAGGCGATAAAGCCAGCCAGGACAGGAACAAAAAGCTTGAAAGCGGTTGCACCGCCAATCTGCATGAGGGCCCAGCCAAGAGTCCCTTCTGCATCACCGGCATAGATACCTCCAAAGGCAAAGGCCAGAGCGATGAGAATACCACCGGCCACAACCATAGGCAGCATATAGGAGACACCTGTCATAAGGTGTTTATAAGGCCCTGTGCGACTTGCAGAGCGTTCTTTCTTAAGCGCCGAAACCTGATCCGCCAATCCCTGGGAAACAGGCTTGGGAGCATTAATGGCTGCCTGAATCGCTGCCGTTCCATTGTGCAGCACAGCTTTGGTAGTCGTTTCATACATCGGTTTGCCTGCAAAACGACTGGTATCCACATAGGCGTCAGCTGCAATTACTACGGCGTCAGCCCGTGCAATTTCTTCTTCGGTAATGACATTCTTGGCACCGACTGAACCTTGGGTCTCTATCTTTACTTCATGTCCCATTCCTTCTGCGGCTTTTCGAAGTGCCTCAGCCGCTATGAAGGTGTGGGCGATGCCGGTGGGACAGGAAGTCACACCTATAATGAATTTCTTCTCTGAGGTTGAGGTAATGGATGTTCTTTCCTCAGCAGCCTCTGCTCCTCCTTCAAGGGACTCTTGAGCTTCAGCCAGTGCCGCCTCGATTACCGACCTGGTTTTCCTGATGGCATCACTTGTAGTCACCGCATGCATTGGCTTACCGGCAAAACGGGCAGGGTCGACGTGAATATCAGAGGCGATGAGGACAACATCTGCAGTGCTGATGTCTTCAGGAGCAAGGGGAGTTTTCACCCCCTCCGAGCCTTGTGTTTCAACGCTTATCTCATGCCCCATATCAACTGCAACTTTCCGTAGGGCTTCTGCGGCCATGATGGTGTGGGCTATTCCTGTAGGACAGGCTGTCACTGCTACTATTTTACTCATTTGCTCCTCCACTGATTGTTACATTGTCTATATCGACCTGCTGTTCAAGCAACCGGGCTTCTCCTATGGATTTCAGTCCAGGGCCGGCCTGTGTCACTACAGCCGCAGAAATGGCTGTTGCCATTTTCGCTCGTTCCCGTAATGAGAGGTTCAGCATCATTCCCGCAGCCATACTGCCAACCAAAGCATCACCGGCTCCCACAGTACTCACCACATCAATTGATGGCGGGGTTGTGTAATACGCTTCTTCTTTTTCAACAAAAAGTGCACCACGCTCACCAAGGGATACGACAACAGTTTCAACACCGCTCCGAATCAATTTTTCGGCCTCTGTAAAAATCTCTCTTTCACTTCGTACCGTACGACCAAGATATTCGGATAATTCATCAATATTGGGTTTGATAAATGTGGGTTTTGCTTCGATGGCGCTCGTGAGGGCTTCGCCACTTGTATCGACAAATACCCTGCTCCCGCACTCCTTGATCATAGTCACCAGTTTCCCGACAACCCCTGCTTCAACCCCCGGGGGAAGGCTACCCGCTATAATGACGGCGGCAGTATCCTGGAGTTGTTTTCTTATAACGTCGATGAGGGCTTCTACGTGTTCCTGTTCCGGAGACAGGCCAGGAAAGTTCAGGTCTGTGGTTGAATGCGATTTCGGATCCAGTATCTTGATACCGATTCTTGTGGAGCCAGGGATTCGAACGAAAAGATCCTCTATTCGCTCGTTTCTGAACAGTGTTTCAAAAATTTCCTGGTTGTCACTGCCCAGGAAACCGGTTGCGGCAACCTGCAGATCGAATTTGCGGAGAAGTGCCGCAATATTTACCCCCTTTCCGCCCGCATCGTGTTGATAATCTATAACCCTGTTAACCTGCCCCAGAGTCAATCCCGGAACCGTGCAGGCCAGGTCAATTGCCGGATTTAAAGTAATTGTCAGGAGTTTTGATATCGTTTTCATAGTGTTTGGTGCTCCTCTACAATGTATTCAACCGCCTGACTTGTTTTACATCCTTACAGGCAAGTGCCTTTTCGGCTTTTACTTTCGCTGTCTCTAGGCTAATTGAACGAATGTGCGCTTTAATGGCCGCAATACTGGGGATCACCATGCTCAACTCTTTTACCCCAAGTCCGGTAAGAATTTCCGCACCGAGGGGATCGGCCGCCAGGCCTCCACAGACCCCCACCCAGATACCAGCCTTCTCAGCAGCTTTGACAACTGTATTGATCATCCTCAATACGGAAGGATGGAGGCTGTCGGCCTGGCCAGCCAGTGTCGGGTGCAGCCTGTCAATGGCCATGACATATTGAGTGAGATCATTGGTGCCTACGGAAAAAAAATCCACCTCTTCAGCAAAGATATCTGCCATGAGTGCTACAGACGGCACTTCGACCATGATGCCGATATCCACAGGCTCTGCCCCTACTTCTATCCTTGCTTTTTCCGCCATGCGCTTTGCGGCAGTCAAATCTTCGAGAGTGGTGATCATGGGGAACATAATCCGCAAAGGGCCATATTGTGAGGCTCTGTAAATCGCCCGCAACTGTGACAGAAAGAGTTCAGGTCGGTTGAGGCAGAGGCGAATTCCCCTTTCACCGAGAAACGGATTGTCTTCTGCCGGAAGGTCAAGGTAAGAGACTTCCTTATCTCCGCCGATATCAAGCGTTCTGACAATCATCGGTAAACCGTTCAGGCTTTCGATCATTGTTTTGTAGTGGGCATATTGCTCGTCTTCATCCGGCGGGGTTTCCCGTCCGAGGAACAGGAATTCCGTCCGTAGCAGGCCGATACCTTCAGAGCCAGCGTTCACAGCCTGTTCGGCTTCCTCTGCCTTGCCGATATTAGCCACGATTTCCATTCTGTGACTGTCAGTGGTAATTGCAGGAAGAAAACGATCCTCAAACTCCCTGTTACGAAGCTCATCGAGAACTTTACGGGCCAGAGCAGCAGCCCCCTTGTCTTCCGCACTTGGGTCAAGATACAGATTCCCGGCATCACCATCCAAAATGGCGTCAGTTCCGTCCTGGATATCAAGAACTGAAGGGCCCGCACCTACAATGGCAGGTATGCCCAACGATCGTGCGATAATTGCGGAGTGCGATGTAGGGCCGCCAGCAGATGTGCAGATTCCGAGAATTAATGCCGGATCCAGAGAGGCGGTATCAGAGGGTGTAAGATCTTCAGCTATTAAAATAATCGGCTCGGATGGAATGAAAGGTTCATCGTGGATTGAACCAGCCAGGTGTTTGAGAACTCTACGGCCAATATCACGAAGATCCATTGCCCGTGCAGCCAGCAGAGGGTTGTCGTGTAACTCCAGTGCGTGCGCTTTGGTCTCAACAACCTGCCTCCAGGCAAAACCAGCACTCTTGCCGGTTTCTATGAGGTTTTGGACTTCAGCCCGAAGTTCAGGGTCATCTAAAAATGCTATATGTGCCAGAAAAATACCCGCCTTTGCAGCACCGGCCTTGGCACGAACCTCATCGTGCAGGTTCTTGAGGTTGACTTTGGCGGCAGCAATAGCCTGCTTGAGCGAATGAGTTTCGTACTCTGGCTCCCTGGCGTTGGCTTCAACGACAATCTGTTCATGGACGTATTGCCGTATGGTTCCTGTTGCAAGACCTGGTGAGGCGATAATCCCAGGTATGGTTTTTCCGACATGTTGCGGCCTCCAGCCATGTTCTGTCTGAGCAGCCACATCTTCTTGTTCCTCCTCTTCACCAAGTCCGGAGTCTACAGCCTTTTTCAGGTTGCTGAGAACCCTATCGGCATCCGCGCCTTTTGCATGAATGCGAATCTTCTTACCTGGCGTGACTCCCAGCTTAAGCAATGATGCCAGACTTTTCCCATTTCCCGTATTCCCGTCATATTCGACAAAAACATCAGAGGCATAATCAGTTGCAACATCAACAAAATATGTTGCAGGTCTGGCGTGGAGTCCATGGGGGTTGTTGACTACGACATCAATAGATATAAAACCTGTAAGATCCATTCTCGGTGCGCTCTTTTTGGCAGTAAAAGCCTGACCAGAGAGGGTTTGGGCAATTTCTTCCGCATCTTTTGTCTGCGAGAGTCGGGCTACTGTGTCGGGATCGTCCAGTACGTGCGTCAGGTTGGTCAGGATTGTGATGTGTTCGTCAGATTTTGCAGCAATCCCCACTACCAGAAAGACAGTTTCATTGGGGTTCCATAATACGCCCTCGGGCACCTGAAGGACTGCCACACCGGTCTTGTTTATGAGGTGCCTATGCTCAGGAAGTCCATGGGGGATAGAAATGCCATTACCAAGGAATGTGTTTGCAACACCTTCCCGCCCTTTCATACTTTCGATATATCCTGGGTCTATATTGCCATTTTGAACCAGAATATTGCCGACCATCTCGATCGCTTCTTTCTTTCCCGCGACATTGACACCAAGAACTATTGACTCGCTATTTAGATTCAGCATGGTTGCACCTCCTGTAGTGTTGTTCACAATTAAATTGTAACCGATTACAACAAAAAATCAATTTTTTTTTTGAAACTAAAAAATAACACGCAATTTCAGACTTATATTATTGCAAACGATTTCTCAAGAAGATAGCTCTTCCAGCAATGGGCTTTTTACGACTTTCCTATGTTTAAACGACAAATTATCAAGTAATGGCAGGGTGTTGGAGATATAAGTTGCCTCGTTTTCCATTGTTTGCTATCCTGTAAATGATTACAAAACAAGGTGAAATGGAATGCATATGAAAATTAAAGATATTGCTGAAGCGGCCGGGGTATCGACCGCAACGGTTTCAAGGGTTCTGAACGGAAAGCAACATGTACGACCAGAGGTGCAGAAGAAGGTGCTCGAGATCGTAAAACAGATGAACTATAGCCCGAACAGGGCTGCCCAAAGCTTACGCTCAAGGCAATCAAGCATGATAGGACTCGTGGTCGCCGATATTCAAAATCCTTTCTTTGCTTCTGTTTGTAGAGCTGTGGAAGATGTTTCACAGGCTCATAATTATAGTATCATACTCTGCAACACTGATGAAAATCCCGAAAAAGAGCAAATGTATCTGGAGCTGTTGCAGAATGAAAATGCAGCCGGGATCATTCTTTCACCAACAAAGCGCTTGGCAAAGCACTTTCCTCAAGAACTGGCAAACCAAACCCCTATGGTTTTGATTGACAGAAAGGTGGAGGGAGTTGATGTTGACAGTGTTCTCATCGACAACTTTAGTGCTGCAAAAACACTCACGACCCACTTGTTGGGAAATGGACTTAAGCGCATTGCCGGATTATTCGGTTCTCCCAGTATTACGGGTGAAGAACGGCTGCTCGGATACCAGGCAGCATTTCAAGAATCAGGAATAAAAATAGATCCAGACTTGATTATTGAATTGCCAGCTAAGATGGAGAATGCACATGAAGCAGTCACAAAGCTACTGGAAAGCGAATCACCACCTGAAGCCATAATGACAAGCAGTGGTCTGTTGGCGAACGGTGCCTTTCGGGCAATTCGTGATAAAGAGATTGAAATCCCAGGTACATTGGCATTTGCCACGTTTGATGAGTCACCCTGGACATCAATGACCAGGCCTGCTATCACCGTTATTGAGCAGCCGACGTATGATATCGGCATGACTGCCGGGGAAATGTTGATCAAGAGAATTAGAGAACAGAGCCGCCCAACAAGGCAGGTTGTTCTCTCAAGCAGGTTAATTATCAGGCAATCGTGCGGCAGCAGTCAATGATCATATCAGATAACTATTCTCCCGCCACCGGCTGAACTTCTGGCAGATCACTATCCACAAATTGCGCAGGGTATCGGCTCATTTTCCTGACGGTTATAATGGTTTCATGTTGGCCGTATTGCTCTATTAAAGCAGCCATGACATGGGTAAGTTGAAAGACCAGCCATATTGGGTGATGTTTTTTTCGCAGCCCTCACACCTATTCTTCTGAGTTTTCCTCTCCCTCCCCCCTCTTTTTGAGAAAATATGGGGGGCCAACTGACTTATGGGATTTAAGGGAAGCGGCCGCCTCTGCATTAGACCCCAGAAGTAAGGCGAGATGCCGGGTTTTTTCACTGCTGCCGAGACCGATACGTAAAGTCATGGTCAGAGGCACTGAAAGCAGCATACCCATCGGCCCCAAAACCCAACCCCAGAATGCCATGGCCAGAAAGACAACCAGTGCAGACAAGCCAACTCTGGAGCCCATGAGACGGGGCTCAAGCAGGTTACTGATGCCAATATTGATGATAAAATAGATGACAGCCGTGGTGATGGCCTCGCCCAGTCCAAACTGCACCAGAGCCAGAAAAATCGGGGGAATGGCGGCAATGATTGAGCCAATAGTGGGGATAAAATTCAAGACAAAGGCAGTCGTTCCCCAGAGAATCGCATAATCCACACCAATACAGACAAGGGTGAACCAGGCACAAACACCGGTGAGCAGACTGGTCAGCGTCTTTAACCCCAGGTACCTGTTGACGCCCCTGATCACTTCCTCGTATTTTTCCACAGGTGATTCGCTGCCTCTGGCCATGGCGCGCAATTTAGTTGGGATTCCGGCAGCTTCAAAAAGGATAAACACAAAAGTCAGCAGGATCATCATGGTATTTTTCAACATGGCAAGCAAACTGTTGACCAAATTACCTACCAGAGCGAACACCCGGTTTGGATTGATCTGTTCCATGATGGCAGCATCGGTGATATGTACGCCCTTCCCCTGCAACCAGACAACCCCTTCATGCACCAGCTGCTGCATCCGCTCCTGATATTGGGGCAAAGCACGGGTGAATTCAGCCAGAGAAGTCCCTACCATGGTCGTAATCCCAACCTGCAGAGCAATGACAACCACCATGACCAGGGTAATAGCCAACCAGACCGGCACCTTTTTGGAACGCATCCAATACACAGGTGGTGAAAAGATGATGGCCATGAAAATAGCAAGCAGGAAGGGTATAAGCAATGGTTTTGCCGACACCATTCCTGCAACAATAACGACAAAAGCAGCCAGATTTATAAGCATGGGATCTTGCGGGAAAGGCTTTCATTGAAAGGGCAAGGAACGCAACAGCCCCAGTTGCCCCGAATTTTTACGATGTTGTAATGATGAACAGAGACACAATTTTCAGATACATTTTTTTAATGCACCAAATACGTATTCACGGGTTTCTACTTCTCCTGACCGGGCCAGAGTTGAGATATTATCATGCCGACAAGCATGAGCACGCATCCTGTGAATGCTCGCAGCGACAGGTATTCCTCCAGAAAAAGCCACCCACCAAGGGCGGCAAATGCAGACTCCAGGCTGAGCAGAACGGCAGCATGGGAAGGATGGGCCTTTTTCTGCACAACGACCTGTAAGGTGTAACCTGTACCAACAGATATCACCCCACCATAAAATATAGGTAGCCACGCACCTATTATATGCACCAGGGAAATGTTTTCCAGCACAAATCCTACTCCCAGGCTCAAACTTCCGCAGACAAAAAACTGATACATAGCAAGCCTGATAACATTGGTTCTCGGCGAAAGATATGCAAGAACCAATACATGGCAGGCCCAGAATATGGCGCCAATCACTTCGAGCACATCACCATAGGCAATCTGCCAGTTCTCCTGAATGCTGAGCAGGTACAGACCGATAACAGCCAAAATCGCACCAAACCAGGTTCCTGAAGTTGTTCGCTGCCTGAAAATCAGCCCGATAACTGGAACCAGCACAACGTATAACCCAGTGATAAAACCAGCTTTTCCTGCAGTGGTAAATTGCAGCCCAACCTGCTGCAGTGTAGCGCCGGCAAAAAGAACCAGACCTGCAACAGAGCCTGCCATCAGGGGTGCTATTTTTTTATAACCAAGTATACTGTAGGTGCTGCTGCCCTGTTTGAACAAAGAGAGAGGAATGAGGCAACAACCACCGAGAATGAATCGAACTCCGTTAAAAGTGTATGGCCCCACATATTCGAGCCCCGCTCTTTGGGCAACAAATCCAAACCCCCAGATAGCTGCAACCAAAAGAAGAAGCAAATCTGTCTTCATATGATAACGAGAATTTCCCATTGCGTTGTAGTTGACTAATTTTCCGATCAAGTTATGATAACGTTACCCTAAAATGCATGCTAAGGGTCAGGTAACCCGCTGCCTTTAAAAAAGTAGAAGAAAATAGCCCGTTTTACCGCCCTGTGCTGTAGAAAAATAGATTGAGGAGTAATTTTATGTTTCGTATCAGTATCCTTGTTACCCTGCTCATGACACCAATATTTTTTTCAGCCTGTAGTTTCAGCACGAAAAACAACTATGCAGGTATTCACTATCCTCCTACTGAAAACATCCAGACGGTCTTTCAATATACCCAGGCTCCTGATCAATGCAGGGTTTTTGCTGAAGTACTGGTGACGATCCCTCCGGAAACAACGGGAGATACAATGGCGAACCTGATAAAAAATGAGGCCCGTTCAAAAGGAGCGGACGTCCTTCTGGTAGGACAAACCAGGCAATCAAAGGACGATGATGATCTTGAATTTCTTTATCTCGGCCCGAAAAGGGAATACAATTGCAAAGAAGAATGGGTTGGCTGGAAATCCGGTTTCTCCAAGTGGGAGGACCAGGGAGAGTGGGTCAATATCGGCTACAACGAGTGGGGCAAATCATCCATCCGGTATGCAGAGCCCCTCATCATGCAAATAGCAATGTTACGCTGCCACTAACCTGTATACTTTGTTCACGTTGTTTCTGCAAATGCACGCAATAAAAAGCCGCCTCTTCATGTGGGAAGAGGCGGCTGTCAACAAGGCTCAATCCACCAGAATTACAACAGGTCCAGCTTTTTCAGGTAGCGTACAGCAATAAAATAGGAAAGCACGAGCACTGCCACCCAGCCACCAAGTAAGATTATCATCATAATCGTATCTCCTTTACCAAATGTATTTGCTCAAGTACCTGCTTAATATGCAGCCTTGTCGGTTGTATCTTCTATCTTCATTTTGCCCCTGTCCATGGCCCACCACACATAAGCAATATAGGCAAGCACAAAAGGTATGGCAATGGCCACGTATGTCATAACCGTTAAAGTATAATGACTTGAAGAGGCATTATAAATGGTTAGACTGGACTGCAGATCAACTTTAGAAGGATAAAAGGCTGTATTGTTATATGCAGGAAGAAGAAGAACTGTCAGCCCAACCAGAACAGTACCAAGCCCACCAAACCAGATGCCTGCAGTGGATTGGGATTTGGCTGTACGGAATACACCCAAAACCAACAGGACCAGACCTGCAGCCAGCAATCCGATCAGCCATGGATTGGCCAACAGGTTGGACAGGTATTTAAAAGGTACAAGTGCAATGGTTCCCTGCTCATCAACGATACCGTATCCCGTCATCAGCAGCAGGTGAACCAGCACCCAGAGACAGAATGGCAGGGAGATAATAAAATTATTCCAGCAGGCGTAGCGAAGACGTTTTTCCATTTCCGGGACAGCAATCAGGTCAATGTTATTGACCAAATACATCGCGCCCAAAGTTCTGGCGTTGAAAACCAGAAAAAGCCCCAGACAGATATTAAATACACTTGACAGTGAGGGCTCAAGGGCGGCATCAAAACCACGCAGTGAAGTGGTCCAGGTCACGAAATTAAAACTGCTGAGTTCAAAATTGCTCCCTGTAAAAAATGTACCAACCGCAGCACCAATCAAGAGTATACCGATTGAACCGTTAATAAAAAGAAACAGTTCATAGCTCCACGAGCTCAGGATATTCATGGGTTTTTTACGGTACTCATAGCTGACGGCCTGGATGATGAACGTGAACAGAATCGCGATCCACACCCAGTATGCCCCGCCAAAAGAAGTTGAATAAAATTTTGGGAAAGAGGCAAACAGAGCTCCGCCAAACAGCACCAGGGTGGTAAAGGTCAATTCCCACTTCCTGCCCAGGGAATTGATAACCAGGTCCTTTTCATTATCAGTTTTAGCAACCTGCCAGAGCAGCGTCTGTCCTCCCTGAACAAAATTCATAAAAAGGAAGAGTGCGCCAACCACGGAACAAAGCAACCACCAGAGATGCTGCAGGGTTATGTAATCAAGATTTTCAATCATTTTAGTTCTCCTCAGGACCAATGCTGATCTGTTTTGCCATGATGCTGATTTCAGCCAACAACAACACGGTAAAAATGCCCAGGAACATCCAGAAGGTCGTCTGGACGGTTCCAGCTGTCAGGTTCGTCCGTGCTACTGTCACAGGCAACAGCCCCTGAATAGCCCATGGCTGACGACCTACCTCGGCAACAATCCAGCCAGCCTGGGAAGCGACCATACTTAAAATATAGAGGAGTGTTCCACCGGCAAGGAGCAATTTTTTATTCTCAAGGGTTCCTTTTATGCTGAAGAAGAAATAGGCAACAAATATCAGGATAAACAAAGTTCCCAGAGCCACCATGACGTGAAAGGCGTAAAAAGACAGGGCAACCGGTGGCACGGCCTCTTCCGGGGTCTGCAGATACCCGTATCCCAGATACTCTTTGTATTTGTTGAAAGAATTCAGGTGAGCTTCAGCGGTCAGGGCATCTCCTTCTTTTTTCGCCTGCTGGTAAGACTGCAAATGGGCAAGGGCAAGTTTTCCCTCTTCCATCTTCTGCTGAGCCCCCATAATCCCCTGTTCTTCGTTGCCATAAACCAGGTCTTTCATCCCCGGTACAAATGTACCCCAGGAACGGTTAGCCATTAAGGTCAGCAAGCCAGGTATTTTCAGCTCGAAATCAAAGGCAGGCTCATCATTATCCACCCGTTTGTCCATATTGACCAACCCGGCTGCAACCAAACCGGCATTGGTTTCACCTTCCCACAGGCCTTCAAACGCTGCCAGTTTCATTGGCTGCGCTTTTGCTATCTGGTAGGCTGATTCATCACCATTGAACATGACAAAAACAGAGGCGACCAGTCCCAATGCAGATGCCACGATTATGGAGCGTTTTGCCATAATTACGTGGCGATTTCTCAACAGATACCAGGAACTGATGGACAGGATAAACAAGGCTGCCACCATCATGGAAGAAGACGTGGTATGAACAAACTTAGCAATCGCATACGGAGACAGGGCCACATCGCTGAAACTCTGCATCTCAAAACGGGCTGTATCAGGGTTAAATTCCTGTCCTACAGGGTACTGCATCCAGGCATTGGCTACCAGAATCCAGACTGCGGACAGATTTGAACCTACTGCGACCATCCAGGTGGCAAAGAGGTGAAATCCTTTGGACACCCTGTTCCACCCAAAAAACATCACGGCAAAAAAGGTGGCTTCCAGGAAAAAAGCCACAATGCCCTCGATGGCCAGGGGCGCTCCGAAAATGTCGCCGACCATCCAGGAATAATTGGACCAGTTGGTTCCAAACTCAAATTCCATAATGATGCCTGTTGCCACACCTATGGCAAAGTTGACACCAAAGAGTTTCATCCAGAACTTTGTCAACCGCTTCCATTCCTCACTGCCTGTTTTAACGTAAATAGTATGATAAAAGGCAATGATCCAGGTAATGCCCAGTGTCAATGGCACAAAGAGCCAATGATAGGCAGCGGTCAGAGCAAACTGCGCCCTGGCCCAGTTGACCATGGTCAGGTCAAAGTTCTCAATCATAACTGCACTCCTTATTTGCTTAAAGTGGTTGATTGGACAGGTCTGGTTAATTCCCCCAGAACATGGTCCGCCCGTTGTTCATCTGTTGAAAATTGTGTTGCCAGAAAATCAGGAAAGAAAAACAGTTTCAACACCCCAAAGAATATAAATAACTTAATAAAAATTATTTTCCACAATGTTTTACCCAGGGTCATGTTTCTGAACCCATCCCGATAAAATCGATAGACCCGTACAAAAGGATTATTGTTCGCAATCATCTGTTCCATATGTGTTTAGTGGAGATCTATTGTTGGCTGGGCAGAGACAGATGCAACCTCTGTCTGTAAATTAGCAGGACGACACTCCCTTGTCATACAGGACTCGTCTCGAACCAGGTCTGCAAAAGTTACCTCTCGAAGAGTACTGCGCAATTGATCTCTTGCAGAAAGCCAGACCCGGTGGACCGCACAACTGTAACTCACAGTACAGCTGGATGGACGGGCGACACAATCATTGAGATAGATTTCTCCGATAATTGTTTCCACTATCTCCAACAGCGTGATGTCGCTGGGGGGTTTTAAAAGGATAAAACCACCCTTGGCTCCTTGACGAATCTCGATAAAACCTGACTTCGCCAACTCCTGGGCTATTTTAGCAAGAAAATGTGCAGGTATCTCCGCTTGTTCGGCAATTTCTTGGCGACTGGTTAAAATACCTTTCCCTCTTTTTGATAGATACACCATGCATCTGATGGCGTATTCGGCAGCTCTAGTTAAACGCATACATTCCCGAATAAGATATATAAGATCAATAAAGTCTTATATCTTCAAATGACGCAACCTGTCAATGGTAAATACACAAAAAAGCAGGTAAAAATCTCAGGAATGCAAACTCTACTCTTTAAAAATCAACCTGTCCCAGATGAAATAGAAAATTCTATTTGAACCGGATATCGCTAAAAATACAGTGGAACTGTTCACAGGATGCCTGATTTTTATGCCGGTGCCTGTCCATACGTGAGGATTTTCAATCAAGGGCAGGGAGGCAAAGACTCCCAAAAGACCGTTTATAAACAGACACTCGCCAGGAGGGTATGAGCACTTATGAAGAAAAATGGATGGTACAGCAACATGAAGGTCATTGAGAAGTAGATTCCGAAGTCCACTTACACAGAGGACCTCCATGGCCTCGGTATTCCAATTAAAACTGTTTCACCTCCTGCTTGGTCAACGTGGTCCATGAAACGGCAACGCCATTGTTCAGTGGTTTGACAGGTAGAACCTCTTGATGATCAAACAACACGGTTTTTAGTTTCTCTTCGGCCAACAGGACCATTTCCGAACCGGTGACTCTATTTCCTCCGGCATCCACAAGGGTCGGGATAGAGAGTCGGGCACAAATATCTGCTGCTGAAGCCACGGTTCCTTTTGAGCCGGCAGTCTTCCAGCCACGACAGCGGCCGTCATTTCCTTGCAACTTCAAGCCAATGGCTGCAAGAGCACCAATTACGCCATCTCCACTGCCACCATGCTCTGAAAGATGCAGCCCCAGTTCTTCGGCAAGGGAGTAGGCAAGACTTTTACTGAGCACCTCCCGTTTAGCCTGCAGACCGTACCTTATCAACGGCTCCTTTTGCAGGTTGCCATTATCCTCAACAATGCAGAGGCCCGGGTCTGATCCACTTGCAGATTCTGCCTGTAAGAAAGCCATCAGCCGCTCAGACAGCTTTTGTTTATCCCTTGCATCAACAGTTACCGCACAACACATACCACTGTTATGGGATGTATATGGTATCTGCTCATGTACAAAGAGCTGGTGCCTGGAGATTGGAGAATACTCCAGTATCAATTTTTCCTCAGCAAACCTGCGGACCATCTGTTCCATAAGCTGACCGGAACCTGCGCTTTCGGCATTATCCGTATCATCTATACTGACCAACAACCTCATTGTAACACCTTCCTGAATCCATGGCGGCTCAGAGCCAATTATTTCTGTGACAACCCTCTATGCAGTGGACACAACCAGGCGAATTTGCGCCTCCCTCAGAGACCATCCTCAACGGGCGTAAACATATCCAAACAATGTGCCGATTCACACTCCACGTATAAACATTCACTTGTGCAGAATATGACAGGCTTGTGACTTAACCCTCTGTAAAACCGTCTGTCAACAAGGATGTCACCATGCAGTTGATATGGGTAAAAATACCACGAACCTGCAGCCTTCCGGGTAATTTTACCCCTCTCCTTCCATTTGGTTAATTTCTCCCCTGATGACCTTGCGTTTCAACATTTCTAGCCATACAATATACCTTAGGTTATCTTTACTATCCCATATTCAGAGGAGGAGCCCCCATGGCAGGAAAAATCTTTTACCGTGAGCGTATCAAGTCCAAAAAAGGAGCAAAAAGCCCACGATTCAGAATCATTGCTGTCTGTGATGCAGATATAAAAATCTTTGGCAATCATTTCCGTAAAAAAGAACTTGAACATCTTGCCAGGGCCGCAGGAGCTGACTTAATTGAACTGGAACGGGATAAAAAAGAAGAAAAGATGGAGTAGCCAACCTACGGTTTTACAAAAGCTTGCAATTCAACGTTCCTGGCTTACAGGAACGTTGGCTCGGAACTTCTTCAGTTACCTTTCCACAACCTGGGAACCTGAAGAAGAACACTATAGTGATTATGGCGCTCCATAATCACTAAAAATCTTCCACCGCCAAATACAAGAAAGGAGATCACATGGCACTGGTTCGCGAAAAAGCGAGTAAACGGCTGCATGTTGAAAGCACACTGATGGGTGAAAGTCTGGTAAGCAACGAATTTATAGGCTCTCTGGATATCGCTCCGCAGGAACGGCTCTACCCGGATGTCAAACTCATGAAAATCGGAGGCCAGTCCATCTGTGATCGAGGTTCACAAGCACTGCCAGGAATACTCAAGGAAATAGTCCGCAATCGAAGCGACCATAAAATGGTCATCACCACCGGTGGCGGGACCAGGAGTCGTCACATTTACACCATTGGCCTTGAGATGGGCATGCCAACAGGGGTTATAGCCAAGTTCGGCAGTATGGTTTCCGAACAGAATGCCCTGATGATTGCGACTTTGCTTTCGCCCTGGGGCGGAATACAAATGTCCCACTCCGACATAGTCAAACTTCCCACATATTTTGCCGAAAATATCATTCCGGTAATGCACGGCATGCCACCATACGACTATTTTGCCATTAAGCCAAAAGTTGGCCGCATTCCCATTCACCGTACAGATGTGGGCCTTGTCATTCTTGCAGACCTGATCGGCTCCAAGACCATCTTATTTATTAAGGATGAAAAGGGCCTTTATACAGATGATCCGAAAAAAAATCCCAAAGCTGAGTTTATTCCAGAAATAGGAGCAAAAGATCTGTTAGATCAAAATCAGGACGACATGGTCATAGAACGTCCCTGTCTTGAAATCATGCAGAATAGCGAAGTAATTGAAAAAGTGCAGATAATCAATGGCATGGTGGAAGGAAACATTACCAAGGCACTTAACGGTGAACACGTGGGTACCATCATTTATAGACAATAAGAGAACTCCACGCATGCCTGAAGCATGACCTGGCCATGCGTTTCTTATTTACAGATGCTTCACACACCTTTGCGGTCTCAGATATACCTGTCTGATCGAGACGTCCTGCGGATGCAACAAATCACACGATACCGGAGCAACGAACATACTATTCGCTGCTCCGGTCTTTATCTTGGCAGCTCTTCCTGCTAAAAAAATCAAACAGAAACTTGTCCGCACGCTCTAACAACGCTATATATTACGGGTGATTGAGTTCGATTGCTTTGTACCGGTTCAACATCCAATTGCCATGGAGGGAAGATGCCACAAAAAATCAACCCGTCTGTACCTCTTTTTGAACGCTTTCTTCACTCTCAAAGTGCTGGTTCCCTGGCGCTTTTACTGGCTACTATCAGCGCAGTATTCTGGGCAAATTCGCCATGGGCTGAAATATATGAGAGCCTGAGTCACCTGGATATAGGAACCTACATAGGGGGAAACCTGTACCACCTGACCCTGGCCCACTGGGTCAAAGACGGTCTGATGACAGTGTTCTTTTTTGTTGTAGGCCTGGAAATCAAACGAGAAATTCTCATTGGTGAGCTTTCATCCTGGCGCAAAGCCATTCTCCCTGTGATGGCGGCTTTGGGAGGAGCCATATTTCCTGCGGCTTTATATTTTTTCCTCAACCCCAATGGACAGGAAGCCGCTGGCTGGGGTATCCCCATGGCCACAGATATAGCCTTTGCCCTGGGTGTACTCGCCCTCTTCGGTAGCCGGGTTCCCACGGGCCTGAAAGTTTTTCTTACCGCCCTGGCCATTGTCGATGACCTGATGGCTGTACTGGTCATTGCAATTTTTTATACCGAACAGATAGCCATATTGCCTCTTGTTATTGTGGTATTTCTGCTCACCATCCTTGGAATTGTCATACGACGTGGAGTACGCCGACCAGGTATCCACCTGCTGCTGTTTCTCGGAATATGGCTCTGCATCTTAACCTCCGGCGTCCATGCCACAATCGCCGGGGTTCTGGTTGCCCTGCTTTATCCGGTAAAAGCAAGCATCTCCCCTGAAACATTTTATCAGGTTATCAAAGATCGCATTGCCCACCTTGAAACAACCAACCTTACCACGGCCAGTATGATTGACAACAAGCAGCAGTTACGGGCGATCAACCAGATATATCTTGCTGCAGAAGATATGATTCCAGCTGGTATTTTTTTGGAGGAAAATCTCCACAGTATTCAAGCATTTCTCATACTGCCACTCTTTGCCCTTTTCTCCGCTGGAGTTGTGATCAATATGGAGACTTTCCAGGGTTTTCCAAACTCGTTGAGTCTGGGCGTTATTTTTGGGCTTGTTCTGGGAAAACAGATTGGAATATTGAGCTTCAGCTACCTGGTGGTAAAAAGCAAACTGGCAGAACTTGCCAAAGGAACAACCTGGAGTCAAATCTGGGGAGTATCCATTCTCAGTGGAATCGGTTTCACCATGTCGATTTTTATCAGTGAACTGGCATTTACAGATGATGCCCTCATAGGGGATGCGAAAATAGCCATCTTTATCGCTTCCATCTTATCTGCGTTATGGGGTTATATTGTTCTGCACAGAAACCTGCCGGCAAAGGGTGCAGAAAGAGGATGATATACCTGAAAAAAATTCTTGCAGATTGCTAATGATCTTTTTTCAAACAAAGGGCTTCAATGAAAAAACATATCTGTAGAAATCTGTTCTCCTGCCAGCCCATCTGTGAATTATACAGGAGTATTACCAGGTGCGAAACCTGCCGGTATCAAGATGCACAAAATCCGATTTGGGATAATATCCGACACCACCTCTCTTAAAGCTGATGGCACACCTCCGCAAAGATGTCGTGGCAACACCGGGAAGGCGTACATCAATGGCTTTCCCCCTCATATGCAGGCTTTTTTTCGCCACTCCTGTAGTCCTGCTACGCAATAGTTTATTGGTTGTCGGCGATCGATAACCGGAAATAACCTCAAACCATCCTCTACGGCTGAGCCTATGCTGCACACTCCAAAGCAGATCAAGCAAGCTGGAATCAATTGTATGCACATCTCCTGTCCGAAAATCACGAAGAAAATAGTCTATTTGATTCAGGGCATCGGCATCGTATACACGGCCATACGCGTATTCAATATCGAGTCGTTGGTCGGTATGAATATGATAAAAAGAGAGGGTACGCGGCTTCAGCAATGCTGCCTCAGCCAACAATGGGGTTCCAAAAGCAAAACCGAAAGCCAGGCTACCGGTTTGAGTAAGAAATTTTCGACGAGACAGTTTTTTATCTCCAGGCGTGCTTGCCAACACAATGCTCCTTTTTTACCGTCTTGAAAAATCTGATAATGCGTAAAAATTACTTTATCTATCATTTCAATTAAGTAAAAAATATGAACACAAAAAAGTCAAGTCTGCAGCTAAAAAAAATGCTATGATTGCAATCAATTATCAGAAAATTCCTGGAATACGGAACCCGCATTTCACACACGAACCATTCTCCAACCCACTGAAATTCAAGACAAATCCACTTCTCGAGAGAACTTTTGCCCCACAGGAAGGACACTCTGTATCTTCTTTCTCTCCAGGAATATTTCCTTGATATACATATTGCAGCCCGGCACTTTTTCCGATGGCAAACGCCTTTTCCAGAGATGACAACGGAGTTCTCTGCCTGTCGGTCATCTTATAGGTCGGATAAAAGGCTGTAACATGCCAAGGAATGGCACAGTCAATGTCTGCTATGAAATTTGCAATGCCTTCCAGTTGTTGTTGGGAATCATTTATTCCAGGAATGACAAGCGTGGTGACCTCCAGCCATACACCATATTGGTGCAGCAGACGGACATTATCAAGAACAGGTTGCAGGCGGGCCTTGCATACTTTTCGATAAACCTGATCGTCAAACGCTTTTATATCAACATTTATGGCATCCATCCACGGAACCATTTTTTCCAGGGCTTCAACAGTCATATACCCATTACTGACATAAATATTTTTCAAGCCGTGCTGATGGGCAAGTTCACCGCAGTCGCGGCTGAATTCATAGAAAATTGTCGGTTCCACATATGTATAACTGATACTTTTACAGCCATGCACCTGAGCCTTGCCCACCACCTCTCCAGGGGTGGCATGTACCCCGCTGATTTCTCCATTGTGCATGTGCGGAAACTGTGAAATATGATAATTTTGACAATGCAGGCATTGAAAATTACAGCCAACAGTTGAAATGGAATAGGTGGTGCTTCCTGGCAAAAAGTGAAACAGCGGTTTTTTCTCAACAGGATCTACATTCTGTGCAACCAGCTTTCCATATACCAGACTGTAGAGTTCACCATTTCTGTTCTCACGCACTCCGCAAATGCCCCGTTTCCCCTCTTGTATGTGACACCGATGGTTACAGAGTGTACATTGTACAGCTGAATCGTTCTCCCGGACAAACATTTCTGATAGTCGCATATTTCCCCCCAAGATCTCGAATCCTCTGTCAAAAAGGATCTTGTCACAGATGTTGTATACCGGCTTTTTTACCGCATGGTTTACATGCGTGCCCCATAAACGGCCAAGAAGCAAAAGACATGTGGATGATCTCCATATTTCCATGTGGCAATATCCATAGAGTTGCAAAAAACTCTTGCATTCCGGACAGGATACCTCCACCAGGCTCAGGAATCTATATTGACCTTTCGCATACCTTTTCGTTATACTTTCCATTTATTATAAAACGTACACGTGGTGAATCAAAGAGCATTTACAGCTCATTCACTCGCGCCTGTTCACAAATGAGGATTTTTGGCAACTCCCCATAGGAGAAACGGATAAACTTGAAACTCACCTGTATGTGTAACTGGTCGCAGGGTGCCTGAAATTTTCGCAATCAGGCTGGCGCATCGTATTATTGTATTATTTCATACGTAAGCCAGGCTGATCGCAGAAAGATCAGGTTCACTGCGAGCAGTTCCCATTGTTTCAGGATTTTCTTAAGACAACAACCATGGCTGTGGCACCGCGTGATACACAGCCATGCTGCACAGGATTAGGGTACACAGGTGAAAATTATCTCAGGTGGCCAGACCGGAGCGGATCAGGCAGCTCTCGACGCAGCGATAAAATGCGGGGTCGAACATGGGGGTTGGCTTCCCAAGGGCCGGAAAACAGAAAAAGGCCCTCTACCCGGACGATATAGACTGCAGGAAATGTCCAGTGGCAACTACAGGGACCGCACAGAAAAAAACATACTTGAAAGTGACGGTACCCTGATTTGCAGCCATGGAAAACTAAGCAGGGGATCAGCACTGACAGAAGCCCTTGCCATTCGCCACAACAGGCCCTGCCTTCATATTAATTTCAACCACTATTCAGAAGCCCGGGCTGTAGACGCGATTATGGCCTGGATACTTGAAAACACCATAACGACAATCAACGTGGCAGGCCCAAGGGCAAGCGGAGATCCCCTCATTTACGAGGCTGTTTTCAATCTCATCTCAGCAGTCCTCCGGCATCTCATCCACCCTGGAAACAGAGAGTAGCATTATGAACACAACCGAGCTGGAATTTTCTCGCCGACAACTGCTTACCTTCATGGCTGCTGGCACCTGTTCAGCCCTTGCGCTACCGCTGCTGAGCGGATGCGCCAGGGATCCAGTCACCGGACAGAGCTCTTTTGTTCTTCTTTCAGAACAACAGGAAATACAACTGGACAGACAGCAATCTCCCTTTCAGTTCTCCACAGACCTTGGTCCAATACAAGACAGCGGCATCAATACATACCTGAACAGGGTTGGCCAGAACCTGGCAGCACACTCACATCGTCCACATATGCCTTTCAGTTTTCGAGGAGTCAACGCGTCCTATATAAATGCCTATGCCTTTCCAGGAGGCTCCATCGCCGCAACAAGGGGTATTCTCGTGGAACTGGACAATGAGGCCGAACTTGCGGCTCTATTTGGGCATGAGATAGGACATGTCTGTGCCCGCCACAGTGCTGAACACGCCAGTACCGGCATGCTGAGCAATATCCTCGTGGCTGGTGCCGCCATTGCCACCAATGCAGCAGGATATTCAGATGCTGCAAGCCTGGTTCAAGGGGTCGGTGGACTGGGTGCGGGAGCACTCCTGGCCAGCTACTCCAGAGACAACGAACGGGAAGCTGATGCATTGGGCATGGAATATATGACCCGATCCGGTTACAACCCTTCCGGCATGGTGGGCCTGATGCAGGTATTACTGGACAATAAAAAGCATAACCCCAATGCCATTGAGCTAATGTTTGCCACCCATCCCATGAGCGAAGAACGGTTTGCCACAGCCAGGCAGGCTGAACAGACAAAATACCGCCATATGGCGCAGGCTGCGCTTCACAGAGAAAGGTATAAAGATAGTATTGCCGCCCTGCGTGCTCAAAAAAAGATGATTCAACAGGTTCAGGAAGGTGCTAACCTGATGAATCAGAAAAAATTTCCCCAGGCGCAAGCAACGTTATCGCAGGCATTAAAAATGGCTCCAAGGGATTACGGTGCTCTGATTACCATGGCCAAATGCTGTTTTTTACAGAAAAAAATTCAAGAAGCTGAAAAATACGGTCTGCAGGCAATCCGAGTCTACCCACAGGAAGCGCAGGGACATCTGGTAACCGGTATGAGTGCGATGATGATCAAGCAATACGATAAAGCATATCATCATCTGCAAGACTATGACAAGGTACTCCCGGGAAATCCAGAAATAACCTTTTACAAAGGATATTCACTGGAGCAGATGGGAAAAAAACAGGCTGCTGCGGAAAACTATAAAAAATATCTGCAAAACGTGAACAAGGGGAAACAGGCGCAACATGCACACAACCGACTTAAATCGTGGGGATATATCAAGTAGTCCGATCAAACCTTACAGGTGCGTAACGCCTCATGGGGCAGACGGACAACTTGAAATTCTTTCATATCTGTAACTGGTAAAGGAAGTATGAGGTTTTCGCAATCAGGCTGGCGCAGCGTATTGGATCATACGTAAGCCAGGCTGATCGCGGAAAGATCAGGTGTACTGTGAGCAGTTACGCATGATCAAGGGCTGAACGTACTGCGACCGCCATCTCATGGAGATCAATGGGTTTCATCATCAGACAGTGTGCACCTGCCTCCCTAGCAACTTCATGATTCAGCTTGTCTGAATAGCCGGTACACAGGATAACCGGCACTTTCGGATGGGTTGTGTGAAGTTGTCTTGTCAATTCCACGCCTGTCATTTTGGGCATGGTATGATCAGTAATCACCAGGTCGATATTTTCTTCTCCATCATCAAACATTCCCAATACTTCGCGGGGATCACCCGAGGTACTCACTGTATACCCAAGATGCTGCAGCATCATTCCCGCTGTTTTCCGTATTTCTTTCTCGTCATCAACCACCAGAATATGCTCGTTTCCGGTTGGCAACGGCTCCTCTGAACTAAGAATCTTCCCTTCCTGGATTCCCTGAATTGCAGGCAGATAGATGATAAAGGTTGTGCCTTCACCCAGCACGGAGTCCACCAGAATATGCCCGTTGAGTTCATCCACAATCCCCTGGACCACACTAAGCCCCATCCCAGTACCTTCGCCGGGTTGTTTAGTAGTAAAAAAAGGCGTAAAAATCCGCTGCAGGGTCTCATCCTTCATACCTGTACCAGTATCCTGGATAGTAAGAGCCACGCATTCGCCGTTGGATATGCTTAATATTTTCTCGCATTCTTCTGTTGGTCTTTTTTCCAGCTTCAGGGTTAAGACTCCCCCCTTTTCACGCATGGAATGGAATGCGTTGGTAAACAGGTTCACCACAATCTGCTGCACCTGGACAGGGTCGGCAAACACCATACTGTCAGGATCAATAATCTGCTGGCGTATTTCAATGGTTGTGGGAAGTGAAGCTCTCAGGAGAGAAAGACTTTCCTCGATCACAGGAGCAACCAGAACAGCCTGTTTTTCCGTTTTTGTTTCTCTACTGAATGTTAATATCTGCTGTACAAGGTCTGCTGCCCTCTTTCCAGCCTGTCGGATTTGTTTCAGGTTATCATGCAATTCCGGATTGTCCTTGTTCTGGAGCATTGCAATATCTGTAAAACCAATAATCGCACCGAGGATATTATTAAAATCATGGGCTATGCCGCCGGCCAGAGTTCCCACGGCTTCCATTTTCTGGGAGTGCTGCATCCTGGATTCAAACTCGACCTCGTGGGTAATATCGCGTTCCACGGTCACGTAATGGGTGATAACCCCGGCCATATTACGCACAGGAGATACTGAAGAGGCTGAAACAAACACCGACCCATCTTTTCTACGGTTCATTATTCGACCCTGCCAGACAGTCCCCTGGATGAGTTCCCGCTTAAGCTGCGCATAGAGCTTAGGGTCATTGGCGTCATCCCAGAGAATCTGACTGGACTTCCCGATACTTTCCTCAACAGAATAGCCTGTTATATCGCAGAACGTTGCATTAACGTACTCTATAGTTCCGTTGGTATCGGTAATCATAACCAACTCTTTAACCTGTTCAACGGCAGTGGCCAGGCGACGTTGGACTTCAACAACTTTTCGTTCTTCTGTTATATCCTGAATCGTAACAATACAATTTTTCTGTGCCCCCAGCATAAACGGGGTGACATTAATCATCACATCCCGTTCCTGTTGTTTGCAGGTCATCAATTTGATAGAAATCAGTTTTTCTTCCCGGTCAGGGAGCAAGCCGTTAATCTCCCCGGAAATCTTCTTTAAATCTTCTTCATGAAAAAAACGAAGCAGAGATTCACCTGTTATGGCTTTGAGTGAAGCCGACTCAGTCAGGCCAAGGGCCGATCTATTGGCATAGGAGATTATATTCTTTTCATTGACCAGTAACACCCCCATGGGTGCGTGCTCAAGAAGTTGCACGAGCTGTCCCTGCATTTCCCGCTGCTTCTTCTCCTGTTGCCTCTTGAGAACAATCCAGGACAATCCCAACCCCATGAAACCGACAGCGAGCAAGGTTATGCCCGTGACCATGAGCCACTGTTTACGAAATGAGACCATGGTGCTCAAAACTTCATTTTCAGGCGAGACCATCAAAAGGGACCAATATGCTCCCCCAGGCAGGTCAACGGGAATATACATCCCAAACTGCCTTTTACGCTTCCCGGTATTTTCCTGATCAAAAAAACCATCTTCCAACTGAAAAAAGCCCTGTCCATGATGCTGCATATCAGCGCGTATTGTCTGCAGTTCACGCGAGGAATACTCTGTTATCATCTTTCCTGTGAGGTCTGACTTTCGGGCATACAGGGTTTTCCCATTTTTGCTGAATAAGATAGGCAGGGCTGATTGTTCAATTCCCAGATTTCCGACCTGCATACGCCCGATCACCTCACAGGGAACAAGGAAAGAAACGTTGCCTTCAAAGGATTCATCCCGGTAGACAGGATGAGTAAACAGAACCACAGACGTTCCATCATCCAGGGAAAACTCCTCACTGATATGGAGTATTTTTTGCGGTAATACAGCATCAAGCTGTTCCTGGGTGATAACACCTTCGCCTGCACGATAGTACCCAGGCACTGCAAACATTACCCTCCCGCGGCTATCCGTTCTGCTGACTTGGAAAATCTGTGACTGATGTATGGCGTAAAAATCCTCCAGTAGCAGTTTCCCACTTTCGTCCATCTGCACAATGGTTTCCTGGTCAGCCAGATATTCCAGGGCTGTATGATAGGTGGCAAAATATTTCTGGATACCCTCAACAGCCTTATTGAGTAATAAAGTTTGTTGCCCGTGGAAATTATCTATGGTTTTGTTGCGTACAGAGTTGTAGGGAAGATAAAATAGACCTGCCAGAGCTAATGTGGCCAGGACCGGTATTGTGACAAAAGGAAGAAAATGGCGTTGCATACTGACCCGCATAGAGAAAAGACCGTAGTTGGTTTTCCTTAACTATAGCAAAACACTGGTTGTTTCCACAAATAATTTTGCCTTTGAAATGGCTCCACAGCTCATATCCCTCATTTCAACCAGCGGAGAGCTTGTAAACAAAGAGCTTTTACAGATTTCTTTTTTCTCATGCATTCACATATGAACTCTATCTCTAAAAAAATCCTGTCTGAAACAAAGCATGCCCAAGCAGAGGATTCCCGATTTACGGGACCACTCTGCCATCAACAGCATCCTGTTGACCAGTTTACCTGCCAGAGGTAAAAAACCATGGCTTTTATGCTCTATACATCCAATCGACTGGAAACGCTTGTCAGCCAACTCGCATACCTGCTGACCACGGCACCGGCTCCTCCCCTTGTTGCTGAACATATCGTCGTGCAGCATCCCGGGATGGGCCAGTGGGTGCAACGGAAACTTGCCAGACATACAGGTATTGCCGCCAACCTGAAATTCCCCCTGCCCGGGCGGTTTATAGGCAACCTTATGGAGCAGGTAATGGGAAGCGAGGTCAACCTGCAACTTTTCAGCAGAGAAGTTCTGACCTGGAGGATTTATCAGATTTTGCCTGCATTTTTTGCTACTGATGCAGGCAAGCTGCTTACCGGATATGTCACCGGGGACGATGCTGCCCTGAAAATGTACCAGCTCGCCGCCACACAGGGCAACCTCTTTGACCAGTATCAGATATTTCGGCCTGATGTCCTCCTACAGTGGGAAGAAGAAGAGTCAAACCACTGGCAGGCCACCCTCTGGAAAACCCTCGCCTCGGACCACCTGCACCGTAGCGCGTGTATTCATCGAACCCTGGAGACACTGTCCCGGATACCGTTTGATCACCACCTGCCTGAACAGGTATACCTGTTCGGCCTGAACTCGCTGGCTCCCGTGTATCTGGAAATACTCACCACCCTGAGCCAACATACCCAGGTGCACCTTTTTCACCTTTCCCCATGCCAGGAATATTGGGGTGATGTCCTGTCAGACAAACAGCTGGCGCGTCAGCGAAATCGCCAGACTCAGACTCCACACGACAGGGAAACCCTCTATATTGAAAGGGGAAATCCTCTGCTGGCATCTCTGGGTTCCGTGGCCCAGGATTTTCACAATCAGTTGCTCGAATACCAGATGGAGGAAGAAGAACTCTTCATACCACGTGCAGAATCAAGCCTGCTGGCCACCTTGCAGAATCACATTCTGTTCATGGAAGACGGGGAACAGACTGAGATTTCAGAAAAGCCACCCCTGGAGGATGACGGTTCCCTCCAATTCCATATCTGCCATTCTCCGCTACGTGAGGTACAGGTTCTCCATGATACCCTGCTCAAACTCTTTACACGTATCCCGGACCTGACAGCCGGCGACATACTCGTTATTGCGCCGGACATACAAATCTACACCCAGGCTATCCAGGGCGTGTTTCACAGCGCCCCTCCTGATCAACAGATACCTTTTTCCCTGAGAGACCAGTCCATTGCAGGGATTTCCTCCACAGCACAGACGTTTCTGGACCTGCTGACAATCCTGGCGGGAAAATGTACAGGTATGGAAGTTCTCTCATTACTGGAAAGTGAACCGTTGCTCGCCCGCTTTCATCTCAGCCGGGCTGATCTACCCAGAATTCGCCGCTGGATAAACGACAGCGCCATCCACTGGGGACTGGATGAGAATCATCGAAACAAACTGGGCATGGGCAACTACACTCAGAACAGTTGGCAAGATGGATTGGACAGGCTGATGCTGGCATATTTTCTGGATTCACCGGAACATTGTTTTAACGGCCATTACCCTGCGTCAACAGTCACAGTCTCTGAAGCCGACCTCCTTGGAGGCCTGGCTGAATGCATTGACCAGCTACGCAGGTGGAGCCATGACGTTGCCATCCCCAGAGCTCTTCCCCAGTGGGCATCTACTCTGATGGAACTCCTCCAGACTTTTTTTCTTCAGGAACAGGATGAGCCGGGCATTAAACTCATTCGTGATTATCTTGAGACCCTGCATAACCAGACAGAACTTGCAGGATGTACCCAGCAGGTGGAGTATGCTGTGGTGGTCCATCATCTCCAGCAGCATCTGCTCACACAGCCTGCAGACCAGGTTTTCCTGAGTGGCCGGATCACCATCTGCAACATGGTGCCCATGCGTTCCGTTCCCTTCAGGGTCATTTGCATGTTGGGAATGCATGACGGCAATTTTCCCCGCAGCCAACCGACGATCTCATTCAATCTGCTGCAACAAAAGCCCCGTCCCGGTGACCGCAACCGGCGAAACGATGACCGCTACCTGTTTCTTGAAAGTCTGCTTTCCGCCCGTGATTGCCTCTCCATTTCCTGGATCGGCCGCAGCCAGCAGGATAACAGTGAAGCGCCCCCGGCAACGGTTGTCTGTGAATTACAAGATTATATAAACCACAGTTTTCAGAGCTCCGACGACAGCCCGGCAAGTAGCGCTATTACCAGGAAACATCCCCTTCAGCCATTCAGCAGGCATTGCTTTACTACCGACTCTCCCATGCAGAGTTACGCCAGCACCTGGTTACCGGCTTACAGGAAAGACTCGTCGGCACAATTTATTACGGACTCTTTAACCAGCAACGATAAGGTCACCTCTGTATCGATTGATCTAAACAAACTGATTCTCTTCTGGAAGCACCCCTGCCGCTATTTTCTTGAACAGCAATTGGGCATGCGGACGCGGGAGCAACACATCCTCATAGAGGAATCTGAACCATTTCTGCTGAACAACCTTGATCAATACATATTCCGTAATGCACTGGTCACCGAGCTGCTGAACAACACGCCTTCAGTTCAGGTTCAAACCCGTATGAAGGATTCCGGTTTCCTTCCACAGGGATCATATGGTGAGATACAGTTAGAACATATCATGGAGGAAAGCCTTGCATTTGCCGCAACCGTTGCCGAACTGACAGCCTCCCCCAGCTCACCATTGGAAATTGATACCCACATCGGCCCCTATCATATTACCGGATGGCTCAGGAATCTTTATCCAAAGGGCCGGATCACCTGGGAAAGCGGTCGGTTAAAAGCAGCCACCCTGATGGAACTATGGATCTATCATCTTTTCCTTTGCCACCTGGACCAGAGTGAATGCCCCGAAACCAGCATCCACTATTGCCGTGATGAATTCTTCTGCCTGGGTCCCGCAGAAGATGCATCCCGACATCTCCGGCACCTGCTGGACCTGTTTCAGGCTGGACAACAACGTCCCCTTCCCTTTTTCCCTGAAAGCAGCCTTGCAGGGATGCAGGCAAAGCCGGGAAAAAGAGAAACCGAGATGTTGAAAAAATGGCAGGGAGGATACTATTCCAGAGGAGAAGGTGAAGATGAGGCTTACCTGCTTATCTTCGGCCCGGAGACATTACCTGTCCTTGAACGGGAATCCCTTGATCTGGCAACTCTTTTTGAGCCTATCCTTGCTCACAGGTGTGATGATGCAGAAGCTTGACCCCTATACCCTTCCCCTGGAACAAACTTGCCTGATTGAAGCAAGTGCAGGTACGGGCAAAACCTATACCTTGACCCTTCTCTACCTGCGTTTACTGCTTGAGAAACAGCTCCCGGTGGATCAGATTCTGGTTGTCACCTTTACCAGGGCTGCCACAGAAGAACTACGCAGCCGAATTCGTCAACGCATCAGAGACGCTCTGGACGCATTGAATGGCGAGCAGGCTGCTGAACCGCAATTAATGGACCTGCTTGCAGGGTTGCCAGAATCCCAAGCCAGGCAGCTGCTCACGGACGCACTGGTGCGCATGGATGAGGGGGCCATCTTTACCATCCACGGATTTTGCCAGAGGCTTCTCCAGGATAATGCCTTTGAAACAGGAACGCCGTTTCAGGCGGAATTCATTGAACAGGAGCTTCCCCTTCGCGTGCGAATCATGGAGGACTTCTGGCGGCTGCATCTCTACCCTGCGGATCGCAACATGACAACCTGGTTCACAAGCCATTGGACATCACCGGAAGAGCTGTTGAACACTGTCAGCATGACACTGGCGACCCATGGAGTCCAGCTTATACCTGATGATATTGTTGCGGCTCTTACCCGGCTCAGGCAGGAACTCCACATCCTATTTCCGAAACTCTGCTCCATGTGGCAAGAGCATCGTGATGACGTCTGCTCCATTGTGGAAAACAATACAGACCTCACTCGCTCTGAAAAAACTTACCGCCTCAAGGACAAGGTTCCAGAGCTTCTTCAAGCCATGGACGCCCTGGCAGAAGAACCTGTAATGCCCCTCCTCATCCCTGGCATTCTGCATCTGCTGAAACAGAGTGTTGTAGCGGCTTCGGTAAAGAAAAAATGCACCAGCCCGCCAGAACACGATTTTTTTCTTTTTTTTGAAGAATTCTCTGATCTCCATGAACGGTACGAACAACTTTGCTATGCGGATACCATCGTGCAGGCAAGGACCTATCTGCACGATGAGCTGGAAAAACGAAAAACGCAGCAGGGATATCTCTTTTTCGATGACCTGCTTGTCAAAGTTCACCGTGCTCTTCACCACAAAACCTTGGGCGACCAATTCGCCCTGCAGGCTGCAACCAGATACCCGGCAATCCTGGTCGATGAATTTCAAGATACGGATCCCCTGCAATACCGTATATTTTCTCAGATTCACCAGTGCGTAGAACATCAATGGCTTTGCCTCATAGGAGACCCAAAACAAGCCATTTATTCCTTTCGGGGAGCAGATATTTTTACCTATGTGCAGGCTCGACGAGCGACCATTGCACAAAACAGGTTCACCATGGTTACCAATTATCGTTCCTGCGGTCCCATGGTGCGTGCAGTAAACAGCCTGTTTTCCCGCCCTGACCCATTCCTGAGCACAGACATCCCGTTTACCACCGTGGAACCCGCCCCGGAAAACCAGGAACAACGCCTGACCATCTCAGGGAATAAGGTTGTACCCCTGAACATGTTGCTCCTCCATCCGACACCTGGGGCTGCAGATCTGAAAAAATCTTTCAACAAGGCCACCGGAGATCAACTTTCGGCTGAAGCTACTGCCAACAGCATTGCCACACTCCTTGCCCAGGGACTGGCTGGCGAAGCATTGATCAATACAGAGCCCGTTTCTGCCGGTGACATAGCCGTGCTGGTGCGGACTCACAGTCAGGCCCAACTCATTCAGCAGGCCTTGTCTCGTCTCTCCATCACAAGTGTGGCTTTCAGCCAGGAATCTGTCTTCCTCACCAGAGAGGCTGACCAGCTCGCTACGGTTCTTTCTGCCATCATTGATCCCTCTGATCGCCCCGGTGTCAGGGCTGCTCTGGCAACAGACCTGTTTGGCATGAACGCGACAGCCATTCAAACAGTAAATGGGGATGCCTTTGAATGGAACACTATACTTCATCGCCTCCTCACATACCGCAGGATCTGGGATCAGCAGGGGATCATGGCCATGTTTCAGTACCTGATCAGCAGTGAGGATGTCGTACAGCGTATAACAGCCCGCCTGGATGGTTCCAGACTAATGACCAACTTCATGCATCTGGCCGAGTTACTACAGACATCCCCGGCAACTGCCCATGGTAAAAGCAGTTTGATGCGCTGGTTTGCCGAGCAACGGCATCGGCCTGACTCCACTGTTGAAAATCAACAGATTCGCCTTGAAGATGATGAACGGCTGGTACAGATCGTCACCATTCATAAATCCAAGGGATTGGAATATCCCATTGTTTTTTTCCCCTTTCTCTGGCGGGAACACTCATTTTCACCCAAGGGACCGCTGCTTTTCCATGATCGTGAGACCTTTACTGCAACAGTGGACCTGCTGGCAACAGATCGGGAACACATCCGCCTGGCAAGGGAGGAAGAACTGGCCGAACAGAGACGACTGCTCTATGTTGCGGTAACAAGAGCCCGTTACGCCTGCTTTATTTGTGCCGGTTGGGCTCTCGGCTATGCAAACGCACCGTTGTTTTCCCTGCTCCCAAATTTACCGGAACAGGCGCTCCAGGACATTGATCAACTGCAGTTGACGATGAATCCCCTTTTCAACCAGCAGGAACAACTGCTTGCTGTAAAACCTGGATGGAAGAGTGCCCCAGCTCTTGCAATAGAACAGGAGAATACCGGGAATGAGCTGCGCGCAGCCGACTTCACAGGCCGCATAACATTGAGTACGGAAACCACCAGTTACTCCAGATTGACAGCTCAACTGGATGACCATGAATTACGGAAACCAACAGGCAGCAGACCTGCCGAAGTTACCGAACCGGAGATCATCCATTCTCCTTTTTCCTTTCCCAAGGGGGCCTTTGCAGGCACCTGCCTCCATAACATACTGGAACAGATTGATTTTTCTGCAACAACGACAACCTGGAATGAGATAATTGCGGCTGAATTACGCAAAGCAGGCATTGACGAGGAATGGCAGGAGCTCACTGCAACATGGCTCAAACAGGTTGTTGCAGCGCCACTCCCCAATAGCTGTCCTTTAAAAAAGTTGACAAACGAGCAGCAGATAGCCGAGATGGGCTTCCTTTTCCCTGTGGATGCCATGTCTCTCCAGCAGTTCAACCATATTCTGAACCAGTGGAATCTTCCTGCGCTCTCCATTGGCAGCGTTGAGATTACCGCCCTGATGAAAGGATTCATTGATCTGATTTTCACCTATAATAACCGGTATTTTATAGCTGACTACAAATCCAATTACCTGGGCTGCGATCTGGAAGACTATTCCCAGCCAGCATTACAACAGGCCATAGAACAACATAGATATGATCTCCAATACCTCATTTACACCGTTGCCCTGCACCGCTACCTGCGGCTCCGCCTTTCCGACTACTCCTATCAGGAACACTTCGGGGGAGTATATTATCTTTTTCTCAGAGGGATGGATGCTACCCGGCAAGACTCTCCCGGCATCTTTTTTACCCAACCCGATGCAGGATTGATCCAGGCGTTGGACAGCTGTTTCAGCGAATCGCCTGATCTCTCCCACAGTTAGTTCCCGGCTCTTAAAAAAAATGGGAATATTTTATGCAACCTGCAAACATCATGAGTACGTCCGGCTATGAAATTTTCTTTATCTGAACTCCACAGACAAGGCCACCTGCGCCTGATCGATGTCCAGGCAGGGGTATTCATTCAAAAACTTGCCCGGGGAAATGAACAGGACAGTGTTGCCCTGGCCGGAGCTCTTGTATCCCGGGGGATTGCCGCAGGCCACGTCTGTATGCCGCTCCAGGTACTTGCTGACCAGATGGCTGCCCTTGGCCTCGAGCACATGGACACTACAGTCCTCCAACAGGTACTTCTCAGCAGCGGCGTAGCAGCCCCCCCTGGTGAAGTTGCCCCTTTGCTGCTTGACCGAAACAATAACCTCTACCTTTTCCGCTTTTATGTATATGAACAGACAATTGCCCGGGGACTGCTGAACCGTGCCGCCCACTTCACAGGGGGAGATTCTGTAAAAATTGCGGAGGTGCTCCATGCTCTTTTTCCCAAGCATACAGAAGGAAATCATCCCGATTTACAACAACAGGCCGCGGCAAGGGGGGTACGAAACCAGCTCCTGATTGTATCTGGTGGCCCAGGTACCGGTAAAACATTCACCGCAGCCCGTATACTGGCGGCCATAGGTGCTACCGCAGAAAAACCGCTGCGGGTATGCCTGGCCGCCCCCACGGGTAAAGCAGCCGCGCGCCTTAAAGAAGCCATCATTGAGGCAAGAACACAACTCAGCAGCGAATTCCAACCCTATATTCCAGAAGAGACCCATACCATTCACCGTCTGTTACGGGTCATTCCCATGGATGGAAAATTTCTCCATAACCGTCACAACCAGCTTCATATTGACCTGCTCATGGTGGATGAAGCCTCAATGATAGATGTTCCTCTGATGGCAGCCCTGCTTGAGGCGCTTCCCGATCATTGCCGTGTCGTGTTATTAGGGGACAGGCACCAGCTTGCTTCTGTGGAAGCCGGCAATCTCTTTGCAGACATCTGTAGCTTGAACAGCTGTTCATCGGCGGTAAAACGAGACAACGGGATGCGGGATGCCGTTATAGAATTACAACATAGTTATCGCTTTGATGCCCATTCAGGAATCGGCACATTGGCAGCATCGGTGCTGGCAGGAAACGCAGACACGGCCAAAACCTGCCTCCTGGCCGGTACCGGTGATCTTCATCACATTGCCGCACTATCTCCCGGCAATGCAGAAAAGGACTTTACTGCTTTTGCAGACAGTCACTTTGTGCCTCTCTTTGCCTGCAAAACCCCGCAAGAAGCACTACAAAGACTGGAGCGTTCCCGTATTCTCTGCGCACTGCAGCGAGGAGAAAACGGGGTACAGGGATGCAACCACCTGGTGAGCCTGCATCTCTTGAATAAAGGTCTGATCAAACAGCTCGACAGCCCCTTTCACGGTATGCCCATATTGATCCAGAAAAACGATTACGCTCTCAACATCTTCAATGGCGACGCCGGTGTTCTCTGGCAGAATGCCCAGGGAAGATTGCATGCATGGTTTCAGGGACCAGACAACACCTTTCTCAACTACCCCCTGCAGCAGATACCGGCATATGAGCAGGCATATGCCATTACTGTACACAAATCCCAGGGATCCGAATATGAGCATGTCCTTTTTGTCCTGCCCTCGCGGGAAACGCCTCTTCTTGGCAGAGAGTTGCTTTACACCGGCATAACCAGGGCAAAAAAACATCTTTCAATCCTTGGGGAAAATAAAATATTTGCATGGGGAATAAAGAGGTCCGTACATCGTTTCTCTGGCCTTGCCATGGCATTGCACAGCGAGAACGCCGCGTTTATATCCAGATAA
This sequence comes from Desulfogranum japonicum DSM 18378, assembly GCF_000429945.1. GTDB lineage: Bacteria > Desulfobacterota > Desulfobulbia > Desulfobulbales > Desulfobulbaceae > Desulfogranum > Desulfogranum japonicum. The sequence continues at coordinate 120,583 of NZ_AUCV01000004.1, forward strand.
CTTTGCCAATACGCTGAAAAACAACAGACTTTTCCTGTAAGATATTGTAATTGTAGAAATCGAAAAAAACGATACGATATGTTACCCCTCTTTTACCCTGAACCGGGTGCTTTCCTATATTACCGAGCAAGGACGATAGAATGGATATCAGGAAACTTGAAGTTTTTTGCAAGGTTGTTGAATATAAAAGTTTTACCAAAGCCGCACAGTGGGCCATGATTTCTCAACCTACAGTCAGCGAGCATATTCGAAGCCTGGAGCAACAGGTTGACCAACGATTGATCGATCGCCTTGGCCGCAAGGTTGAAGCGACTCCTGTGGGGCAATTACTCTATAATTACGCCTTGAAGATTATCCGCCTCCAGGAAGAATCCATGCAGGCCATAGAGGTATTCAGCGGCAATCTGATTGGCCGCATTCTCATTGGGTCAAGCACCATTCCTGGTACATACATCCTGCCGCATCTACTGGGACGGTTCATTGAATCCCACCCCGAAATAAAAGCCAACATTAATATTGACAACTCCCGTACCATAGCTCAAAAAGTTATTGCAGGAGAATATGATCTTGGCATTATCGGAGCTACCTGGAACGAACGTTCCCTTGCATGGACCGAGGTATTTGCAGATGAATTGACTGTGGTTATGCGGCCAGATCACCCACTTGCAAAAAAAGAAGAGCTGACCATTGACGACCTCCTCCAGGAACCATTCATTTTCAGAGAACATGGTTCCGGCACACGCAAGGTCATCGCCGGTATTCTGGAACAGCAGGGATACAGAGAAAACAGCCTGCAGGAGGTCGCGGTAATCGGGACAACCGCCGCAGTAAAGCAGGCCATTAAAGCAGGCATAGGTATCTCTATACTTTCCCTACGGGCTATTCTGGAAGATATTCGCCATAACAGCCTGGTTGGCCGCCCTCTGAAAGGGATGCAGATGCAACGCCCATTTTACCTTATTCAGCGACGTAACAGGGAACTTTCCCCTGTAGCTGCCGTGTTTGTTGAATACATTTTGCAGCAGGCGGATGACAGAACCGATTTTCACCGGGAATGATCCCGCCCTATTCAAGATTAAGCCAGAGATGATCACTGCGGCTGGGAATTCCTTGTGATCGAGAGCTGTTTTCTTCTGTTTCAACCTCCTGCACAGTATATATATTACCGTCATTCATGACTTGCATACAGGTTCGCAGATCCCTGCCGTTTAATGTATGAAAAACAATAATCGCATTCTCTGATTTCCTGGCAAGGCGCTTGGGAACAATGAGGGTGACATGTTCGGATTCACCGAATCCATCCTGCTGCAGTTCCTGAGTTACGGTGCTTTTGATCTGGTCCTGATCAACCTCATCCTTCATAAGATCTGCCAATGCAGGGGCATATCCTGAAAAAAAAGCAGATATGATCAAGACAACAGTCATATAAAAAATATTTGCAAATTTCCCCTCTAATTGCAGCGCATGCAGTATGGAGCGCCTGAAAAGCAGAAAGAAACACAGCAACACTACAAAACCAATAAGCATTAGCTTGAAATCCGTATTACTCATATACATCTCAATTCTTCTATCTTTGTACCCAGTCGCAAGCTTGCAGACATTACATCGAAAGCTTTTATATTCATTCGCAACCGGCTCGTCAGCCACAGAAAAATATCCCGTTGAGACCTCAAACTGGTAGGCATCCGAATGGGACAGTCAGGATCACACAGTTATATTTCCTGCTTGGCTGTGTATTTGGTGCCTCCCAGTAACCGGCTATTTTTGTTCACATGTAGATAAACAGGAAATGAGTCTCGAAAAAGACCAATTACAGGCAGGCACGAGTTATCTTCTCTGTTATGGGTTAGCAGTCAATATTTCTACGTTACCCCAGGCACAATGTCAAGCTACTCTGAATCCAGAAGCAGTAACATGATTCCGGCACCACCATAACCGCTGTTTCCCTGGTCACTGTCATCTCCCGGTGTTGAGTCAGAGTACTCAAAAGCCCCGATATCCAGAATGCCGTCATTGCCCCGAGTTACGGCCCCCCTGTGATATCTGTACTGCTTTGACACCGGATGAAGAGCCTGTACATCCGTATCCAATGCTTTGCCTGCGTTCCTGCAAGGTGAGGTAGAGAGCAGATGATAATCTCCCTTCGTAAAATCAATAAAACCGGGACTCACCCCAACAACACTCGTTTGCAGATCTGTAAGCGTTCCTCCAAAACTGGAGTGGGAGACACGCCAATTGTCTTTTAACCAGTTATGACTGATCTTGATCTGTCCAGAGCTCTCCGCCAGGGCAAAACGGGAACCATCTGCCGTTGGATAGAGGATATTATTATACACATCGGCGAACTCGTCATCGGTGGAGAGCCTGAGCAAAGTCGTATTGCCGGACCTGGTGGTAATCACCGTATTATTGTAAAGATACAGGGTACCCTTTCTATAGCGGCTGGTATCATTACTGTCGCCACCATAATGAATAATCTGACTATTCCCCTCATTGTCCGCCTCTTTCAGGATATTGCCATATACATATGTTTTCCTATAGACAGATTCATCGGTCAACGTATCAGGATGTCCGGCATCCACCAGATCCAATTGTCTGTTACCGTTCTCTATCCAGTTATAACGTACAACCAACCCGGCGGAACGATCTTTGAGGTTATTCCCCCCTGCACCGGATCTCAATGCTCCCATAAAATTGTACTGATACGTAATTCGAAGCGCTTCTGTGTATGTATTATGTTCATAATAGCTGCCTTCTATCCCATTATCATAAATGGCATTTCCCTGAATGAGGATATCTTGCGTGTTCCAATTATTGGCCCCGACAAAAATACCATTACCGGAATCATGTATCAGACAGTTCCTGATGGTAATATGCTGTCCGATTTCAACATAAAACGAAGCAGCATTATTCGCATATGTTTCCTGGCCACCGGAGGCATTTGTAAAAGTATAGGGAGGCCGTGCAGACCGCAGATCCAAATTTTCAACAATGATATACGAAGGAATTGGTTCTGAAGGAATGTTTGAGCCCCCGATCTTGATCAGACCACGTTTTTCATTCCAAAAATCAAGCGACTGTCTGGTGGTGGCATTACGCCCGTCAATGACCGGCAGCTGACCGTCCTGACCTGCCACACCGCTGACCACGATAGGCGCACTGGCTGTTCCACTTCTGCCGATCACCCATTTTTCGTTATAACTTGTGCTTCGCCAGTGAATGTATACGTGATCTCCAGGATTCAAGCTTTCCCATGGTACGGAACCTATTGTGGTATATTCTTTGTCAGGGCCGACATTATACTCCGTTGCCAGGCATGGGAGACTTGAATAAAGAAGTACTATACACAGTGATACAAAACAATTTCGTAAAAAAAACATAGTAACCATCTCGTCTAAAACAATGGATGCGAAAGGGGATATATAGCCGGTATCTGAATTGTAATCAGGACTTTACTCAAATTCAGGGCTACAAACAATACAAGCCCTCATTTCTCATCATTTTATGAGTATTAACGAAATGCAGCCATACTTTTTTACATGACCCCGGACAGAAGGTTGTGTCATACACACCATCGGAACAGCTTACACACGACCAACCAAGTGCAACTGAATTTGTTTGCCAACAACTTCATGTTGGGAGCAATCGTTGAACCCGCTGAATACATAAGATTGGACAAATCCATTTTGGCGAGATAGGTCAGCTTGAAATTCCGCTGCATTGTGTGACGGGTTACAGATGCCTGTAATTTTCGCAAGCAGGGTGATTGCATCGGACCATACGTAAGGGGCAGGAAAAAATCATGCAACTGCAATCAGTCAGAAGATCTGCAAATAAAGGGGATGCAGGCTAAGCCACAGCAGATCTGTTTTTTTTCGTCTTCATCTTTCCATCGGACAGCTGTACAGCCAATGTGGCAAGAGCTTTTTTTTCCAGTTGATAAATACTCCCCCTGGTCACGCCATAGACATCACTGATCTGGATAATGGACTGGGGCTGGCCATGATATGGACCTATTCCATATCTTCGTTTGATGATATCCGCTGATTTTGGGGTCAGCACCATATCGATGGCAGCATACATTTTTTCACTCATCTGTTTCTGCTCAGTCGAGTGGGCTGGATCATCCGATGTATACTGATCGAGAAAGTCTGGGTGGTCACCAAGTGCCACAGTGGCTCTTGCCAAGGTATGCAGGGCTTCTTTCTCTTGCTGGCCGTCACCAGACCTGTTTGCCCTGGAAATTTTTTCTACCAGGGATGTTGAAATGCGAATCAGCCGGCTGTGGAGGGCCTGCCTTTGAATTTCTTTGAGTATCCAGCGTGAAGCATACGTGGAAAAACGAACACCAAAGGAAGGATGATAACGATAAGCGGCCCTGGCAACTCCAAAAGTGCCAATTTGGGAGGCATCTTCGCTGGTTATGGACTGACTATAGGTGGAATTAATACGCGAGGTTATTTTTGAAACCAGTCGTATAGTCAATAACATGTAAATGTTTCTCAGGGTATTCAACGCCATTACTACTCTTTCAAGTTCTTTGAAGGCAGCAGATTGCAGGCATTCATGATCAGCTTTGTAAAGGATCCGGGCCCATATTCTTGCAAGAATGAGATGCTGAAGCGTCTTTTCCAGAGGAATCGAAACCTGATGTAAAGGCTGGCTGAATAGCCTGAGAGCCTCCTGGCGCTCCTGTTCCGTCGAGCCACGGGAGGTACTGAAGAAAATTTTTCTTTCTTTGCAGAGATAAATATTTTGAATGATTGTCAATGCTGCCTGGCGGAAAACCACATTTGAGGCCACCAGCTCGGTGAATCTGTGCCGCATGAGCAATACTTCAGTTGCAAGCTCTTTTTCATTTTCCCCTGTAAGGTACAGATGTTTTCCATATGTATCTTCAGTTTTCAGGAACAATTCGGCGTCCATGCACTTTTTTTCCAGATCGGCGCTCAAGCCGAGTTCCTGAACCTGTTCAAGAAAAGATGTTCCTGATTGTTCCACCACTAGTATATCCACGATATTCTGCTTTGCTACATGTTCTCTCATCGGATCCTATCTTTGAGGTATATGACTGTTGAGCGGTGCAGCCACCAACTCGGCCTCTCATTCAGTATAGCACAGGGGATGTCTAAACAATGAAGCAAGAAAAGTGAGAATCGCATTTTTCTTCAGAAAAAGGCACTCGAGTCACATCTAAAGATTGCTGATGATGCACCATGCACTGAAAGCATGAACAATGAATACAGGTGAAAGCATCCCGCATGTGTAACTGGTTAAAGGTACCTGCAGTTTTCGCAAACAGACTGATGCAGTGAAGGTCATACGTAAGCCAGGCTGGTCGTGGACAGATCAGGTATACTGTGAGCAGTGACGTTATTTCTTACAAGAGGAAGTGGTGAGGACTGGGTCACCAAAAGGAGCGAGAAGAGACAGAAGCCTCAACCGTCACAGGAAAACTCCGGGGTTTGGGTGGAGGTGGGTGGGTGGGGGGTGGAGACCCTGTGACGGCATCCGCTTACAACTGACTCTGCTTTCTACAGTACAACATATTTTTTTGTTTCTGACATTTCCCAGTTTCAGGACACGTCAGATATTTGCCGTCAACTCAGTTGATTTTCGAACTACCGGCAAACATTTTTTCAACCACAGCTACGGTCTCCTGGACCGCATTGTTCCCATAGGCAATATGCCTGGGACTGAATTGACGGCAAAAGGACAACAGCACATTATCAGGATCGCTGTCTTCCAGACAGATAATCTTCCGGAAGCATTCAAAGTCGTCCTTCAGTCCCATGAGAAACTGAAGTTCCCTGATATTCAGCACGTGCAGGATTACGACATCACCACTGCGTAAAGCTAATGAAAGAGGAGCGATAAACCCTGTTCCTGCAGGCATTTCCCTGATACTACAGTTTGTAATCTTACGCTGCAGTTCAAGAAGCACACGGCTGCTTTGCACGCTGTTTGTTATACTGTAAAAGAAGAGGTTCATACTTCTATCCATACCTTAAATCCAACAACTGCACCTTTCCTTACAGAAAATGTGCCAATTAGAAGAGCGAACCTATAAAAAAAATAAAATCTCTATAAAAAAAACACCTTATGAAGAAAATGGCCAGACAATCACGGCCTCAGGAAAATTTTGTTTCTCAAAAAGCGGAACGTGTCGAGCTGGTAAGCTCGACGGCAAAAAAGATAAAAAAACAATGCTATTAAAGCACATTGCGACCCAAACAAAGAAAAACTCCTGAACACAAGCAACAGTCTGAAAAATCAGACTGTCTGTTTTTCCGGACCGGCTGTCTCTTTTCTCAACAGCTCATATAATCTTGCCCGGGATATTCCCGAGACTTCGCATGCTGATTTAACATCACCTTCACAATAGGCCATGAGCTGCTTGATGTATTGAGATTCCATATCCTCCTTATACTGTTTCCATTTCTGCGGCCTTGTGGCAAAAAGCTTTTTGCTTCCAGAGGCGGGAATATGTTCAGCGTTTAAGCTAGATTGGGCCGCCTTGATACGAATTCGCCCAGGGAGGTGAAAGGCAAAAAGAGTTTGATGGCCCTGGGATCGGGCAACAACTTCTTCCAGTGTCTGCTGCAATTCACGCACATTGCCCGGCCAGTCGTACAATTCCAGATAGTCCAGACATTCACCGCTTATGGCCTGGGGCGCCAGGTGCTGACGCTTCCACAGTTTTTCCAGAATGTATTTCGTCAGCTGAGGCACATCTCCTTTCCGTTCTCTAAGGGGTGGAAGTTCTATAAAAAAAGATCTGAGCCTGAACAGCAGGTCTTCTCTAAACTCCCCTTTATCCACCATGGTTTCGAGATTTCTGTTGGTAGCGGCAATGACGCGGAAATTCGAGGATATTTCCATTGTACTCCCCACTGGTCTGTAGCGCTGTTCCTGGAGCACCCTGAGAAATTTTTTCTGTATGTCCAATGGCAACTCTCCTATTTCATCTAAAAACAGAGTGCCTCCATCGGCATGGACAATCAGCCCTTTACTCTCCTTCTCCGCACCGGTAAATGCCCCCTTGGCATGCCCGAACAGGGTGCTCTCAATCAGGGTTGAGGGCAGCGCCGCACAATCCACTACAATAAAGTTATGATCCCGTCTTTTTGAATTGTCATGGATGGCATGGGCAAACACCTCTTTTCCCGTACCGGTTTCACCGGTTATGAGTACAGCAGCATCACTGCCCGAGGCAAAAGCTACCTGCTCCAGACTTTTAGTGATGGCATCACTGTCACCAATGATATGCTTACGCTGCAGAATGACAGGCGTGGTAGCAATTTTGTTTTTTTCTTCCCTGTACTGCAAAGCCCTGGTTACGGGCAGCATGATTTCCCTGATGATGTTCACTTTCTCCAGATAATCCCATGCTCCGGATTCAATAGCTTTACGAGCACCGTCTGAATCGGCGTCCCCGGTCATGATAATTATTTCCGGATGTGATGAAACGGCAGCAAAACGTGGCATATCTTCCAGACCGTCACCGTCGGGAAGTTGAACATCAAGCAAAATAATGTCGAAATTACCGTTAACCGCTTTGTCATACCCATCATCAAGACAGTGAACGTATTGCGTGGTGTAGCCCGATGTATCCAGTAGTCCGGAGATCATTGAACAAAGAGTCTGGTCATCATCAATAATGAGTATATTTTTTGCCACGTGTTGTGCCTTATTGTATAAAATCGGAAATCATCTCCATAAACACGCTCTTTTTACGCAGTAGTCCACTGCGGCATAGCATATCAATGGAGCAATGCCTGTTTTTCTTGACCTGCAAGAAATGTTGATCGAACGCCACTGCTCGAAGCGCGCCAAAAGAGAAAATTGTAAATGAAAGCAAGTGATTACATACAATGCAACCTGATGCAGATAATTGCAGCAGAGTAGTCTTGCCTGGGGTGAACGGAATCAGCTGTCAAGAACTTCCCGTATCGCGTACCCTAACGTATCTAGAGAAAGCGGTTTATTTAAAATTTTTCTAATCCCTAAAGCTGTAGCCCTTGCCGGGTCTATTTTATCAGTGTAACCACTACACAGCATTATTGGCAATTCCGGTCTGAGATTGTGAATTTCCAGGGCCAGCTGCATCCCCTTTAAGTCCGGCATATCGTAATCACTTAAAACAATATCAAATCGATCAGGATCCTGTTTAAACAGTTCGAGGGCCTTCACACTTTCAACAACCCCCGTAACTTTATATCCCAGATGATATAACAGTTCCGTGGTAATTTGCACCAGGGTTTCTTCATCATCTACCACAAGTACATGCTCGGTACCAGAAGGAATCTTTTGTCCGCTTTGCGCAACTTCAGTGACGGCAGCCTCGCTTACAGGCAAATACACGTGAAAAACAGTTCCTTCACCCGGAGTACTGTCAACAGTGATTTCTCCCTTATGCTGCCGAACGATACTGTGAACAATGGCAAGTCCCAGCCCGGTACCTTTTATTTTTTCTTTTGTTGTGAAATAAGGCTCAAAAATCCTGCCGACAATTTCCGGATCAATACCTGTACCTGTATCGGCAATACTCATACGGATGTACCCCCCCTGCTCCAGGTTAGGAAGCATGCTGAGTTGTTGCTTTTCTATTTCAATCTCTTCCACGGTAATGGACAACACCCCTCCAGAGGTCTGCATGGCATGATAAGAGTTGGTACAGAGATTCATTATAATTTGGTGGATCTGTGTCGGATCACCAACAATTGATCTTCTGGTCTTCAGGTTGGTCTTTATAGAGATATCTGCCGGCAATGATGATTTGAGTAATTGCGTTACTTCACGCACCACAGGCACAATGTTCATGGGTATCTGCATTTGTTGCTGCATTCGGCTGAAAGCCCGAATCTGTTCAACCAAATCTTTGGCCCGTTGCGCAGCGGCCTTAATGGACTCCAGCTTTCCATAAATCGAGGTCGCCTGATCATGTAATTCAAGTAACCCCAGGTCCGCAAATCCTATAACCGCGCTGAGAATATTGTTGAAGTCATGGGCCACACCACCTGCAAGCGTGCCAAGGGCTTCCATCTTATCTGCATGCAGCAACTGCTTCTGCAGAGCTTCTTTCTCTTCTTCCGCTTTGATTTGCTCACTGATATCTATTATGCATTCAATATATGATTCGCGGCCCTCGATTTTAGCAAGAGAAACTTCCCGCAATACGACCACTTCTCTGCCATTGACATGTAACAGGAGTTGTTCCGCTGGATCACTCTTCTCCGAACTACCAGACACCCTCTGGGCCTGTAGGACATCTGTATAGGTATGCCCCACAATACCTGTTGACTGTTTGCCAAGAAGAGAGGCTGCATATGGGTTCGTGTATTGAATGGTCTCTGTCTCCACATCAACAATAAATATACCCACAGGAAGAATATCAAGTATCTGACGTAATCGTTTTTCATTTTCTGCCAACTGCTCATTGGCCTTTACCGCTCCCAGTGCTTTACTGCTGTATGAAACTAGAATATTGCCGATTTCGATATCCTGCTCTCCAAATGCAGAACCAGAACGATTATTAAACATTATAATGGCTGCAATCCCCTTTTCTTCGTCGGGCAGCGGAAAAACCAACGCACATTCACTTTCCCCTCCCTTTAAGCCATGGGGAAAAACGGAAGTATCCTGACCGATGTTTTTCTGCAGAAAAGGCCTGTTTTCTTCAAAGGCCCTGGAAAAAACAGACTGTTCAGCTAAAGGAAAAGGAATAAAACGGGCAGCATCTCCCCCCTCCAAAGTATGGATAAGACGGAATCCATTCGTCTCCCTGAGATACAGGGAGCCATCGGCTGCCTGCATATGCATGCTGAATTCTTTCAGCAGTAATTCACCAAATGCCTGTATTTCATTGCAAGAAGAGAGGGCCCTGATGGTCTCGACAATATCACGCAAACGTTGATTGAACTGCTCAAGGTGAACATTCGCCTGCTTTAACTCAGCAGTTCGCTCTTCAACCAGTTTTTCCAGATATTCTTTATATTCCAGGTTCTCTTTTTGCAGACGAGACTTTTCAAGTGCAGTTTCCACAGCATGCAAGAGCAGGGACAAATCTTCAACGGGTTTAAGCAGATAGTCCCAGGCACCATTGTGCAGAGCTTCGGCGGCATCCCCCACACTACCTGTTCCGGATACCACAATCATAGGAGTCATCGGAGAAAAGGATGATACTTGCGCCAGCACTTCAAGCCCTCCCACCTTGGGCATGCGAAGATCCACCAGGATAAGATCCGGTTGCTCACTGTGTGCAAGCTCCAGCCCCTGACGGCCATTGTGGGCTGTGAGTATTTCATACCCATAATCTTCCAGATATTCCTGAAACGAATCAAGGATCGCCTGCTCATCATCAATAATCAAAATACGTGAAGCATTCATATATTCCTGATTCTCTGCAAGTTCATTGATAGCTGGTGTGTGTCCATACATGAGGATTATTGTTCAAGTTTAAGCATAACGCAAAAACTGGGCAAAAAGACTATTGCTGGACAGGCACTAGCCCGGATTTCTCACGAGTATATTTTGCAGTAGATGCAAGGCACCGGACATGCAGCTATAGTGAACTACTGCAAATGTTCGGTGACAAAGCAGGTACTGTAAAATCTGCTCGCCCCATGGGGGACTTTTTTGAATCTCCCTGAAAAACATGCTGTTTTCCTGGGATGTTCAGCAAACGCTTTCATTTTAGTCAGTTAAGCACTTAATCAAAAAAATCATGAGAAATGCAGGCTAACTGACACTCAGCCTGTCTTTAGGCAACTGAATCACGAAGGTAGTTCCCTGACCTGAAATCGACCGAACATGCATTTTACCTCCGTGGTTTTCTGTAATGATATAATAGGAAACGGACAACCCCAATCCGGTTCCTTTTCCCACCTCTTTGGTTGTAAAAAACGGTTCAAACACCCGTTTTCTTGTGGCCTCATCCATACCAGGGCCATTATCCTCTATTTCAATGGTTGCCCATTCCCCCTCTTCGTATACTCGAAGGATAAATTTGGGAGGTACTGTCTTTGGCCCTTCGGACATTGCCTCGGCACCATTTTTCAGGATATTGAGAAAGACCTGCTGTACTTTGCTGCCATCGCAGGAAACGACAATTTCATTGTCATACTTCCGTATGATCTCAATGGAACGGAAGTCATATTCCTTTTTCATGTCATAATCTGTTCTGGCCAGTTCAATGGACTGATCAAGCATTCCGGTAACTTCATGGCGGCTGAAAACATCTTCACTTTTCCGTGCAAAACTGAGCATATTGCTGACGATGGAGGCAATTCGCGTACCGGCGTCCTGTATGTGCCCGAGCAAGCGTGGCATCTTTCTGGCATCCATGTACCTTCGCAGCACAGTGAGATCAAGCCCAACTTCCAGGGCTGTTTTTGTATTGGCAGGGATATCACCATACAACCTGTTTTCCAGCACCTGCGTATTCTGAAGCAATCCGGCCAGGGGATTATTGATCTCATGGGCCATACCAGCGGCAAGTCCTCCGATGGAGAGCATTTTCTCACTCTGGATCATTACCTCTTCCATATGCACGCGTTTGGTCGAATCCTCTATACGAATGACAGCGCCTTCCTTTCCACCCATAATAGGGTAAACAATTATATCCTCATACAAATGTTTCCCGTTTTTGGTGACTGGAACTTTCGCAGTTATGACAGGTTGACCTGTTGCAATGGATCTCTTAATATTGTTTTCCTGATCAGCCAGTCTCGGAAAAACATCAACCAATCGCTCCAAGGCTGCATCTGCCAAAGTGATTCCGGTATATTCTTCAGCTACTCTATTCCACTGGGTTACCCGCAAATCCCGGTCTACTCCAACAAACACCATGGGCAAGGAGTTATACACATTGGTAAGAAAAGTCCGCAGTTTATTGACCTCACGCTCAGCTTTTTTTCGTTCCGTATTATCGAGAAACATAATCCGTATACCGCTGAGCTGTCCTTCCGTATCATATTCAGAGATAGCATCAGCTATCACAGCAACCACTTCATTATCCCTTGTCACCAGTTCACGCTCCACAGGCAACGAACTCTTTAACATCTCTTTCTGTGAAGTTGGACTGTAATAGTTGGTCAAGGGGGTGTTCAAAACACTGTCACGATCATATCCAAGTCGGTTGAGAAATGTATCATTCACATCAACGATCATCAATTTGTCCTGAACATCGGTTATCACATACATCATGGGCGCATCGTTGAACAGACTTCGAAACCTCCGTTCACTTTCCTGGAGATCCTGTTGCCATTTTTTTCGTTCTGAAATATCTGTGACAAAGCAGACAGCCAATTCCTGGTCTTCAAAGGAGATATAATTGACGAATATCTCCACAGGGTATAAACGACCACTCTTATGCCGATGCCACGTTTCGAGTCTATAATGTGGAGTGATACGAAGCTGGCGGAATATCTCAGTAATCATTTCCCCGGAATATCCCGGATCTATGTCAAATACCGTCATCTGAGTCAACTCGGTCTCACTATAACCGAGTTGAGAACAGGCCATTTCATTTGCACTTGTTATCTGACCACCCGGCTTTGCGTAAAAAATACCAAAAGAGGCTCTATCAAAGCAGAACTGGGTGAGGCGAAGAGAACTTTCCAGCCTTTTTCGCTCGGTAATGTCAGTCAACACTCCGTAATACACGATGGTTTCTCCATCGGACTTAGGATTTGCCTGGGCACTGAACCAGATCATTTCTCCGTCAGGGCGAAGAAAATGCCCTTCATAATTCCAGGGAGCAACCTGATCGATGGCCTCATACATGGATTGCCTGTAATGCTCTTTTTCATTGTCAGGAATACAGGCATAAAACTGTTCCTGTAAATTTTCTGCATCAGGGTCCAGGCCAAAAATTTCACTTGTCTTGGCACTCAGAAATTCATTTTGATAAATGTGATCCTGTGTAGTTCTGATTTGTATGACAGCTCCTGGAATATTATCGGTCAGTTGTCGCAGTCGACTCTCGTTTTCCCGTATAATCAATTCCTGGGTATGCGCCTCAGTGACGTCACGAAACACAAGGACCACACCAACAATGTTCCCAGATACATTCAAAATCGGAGAAGCGTTATCTATGATAAGATACTCATAACCATCTCTATTGATCAGTATGTTGGACTCTGCGCGATCATAGGTGTTTTTTGTGGCCAGTACCACGTCAACCGGATCAGCTACACTTGCTCGTTCCACAGGGTCAACAACCTGAAAAACATCCATCAAAGGATGTCCAAAAGCCACAATCTTACTCCACCCTGTGAGGCGTTCAGCAGCCGGATTGAGTCGTGTTATGGTTCCATATTCATCCGTAGTTATGACGGCATCGGCAATGGCATCCAGGGTAATACGCATGTGGTTTTCACTGGCTATCAATTCCTGCTCGCGCCGTTGAATCTCTTCAGCCATCTCCTGGAGACGCAGTGCGAGTATTTGATACTCTCTGATTTTGAATGCAGGCCATTCTTTATCATATTCCCCATCGGCGACCGCCTGAGCATAGTCGATGTAGTGACCGATCTGGGCAGCACGGTGTTCGCCCTGGAGCAGGGAGATAAAGGTAATAAAAACCAGACTTATCAGTAATCCTGCCCCGATGATGAACAAAGTCATCTGTATGGGTTGGTAAGCAAGGGCAAAAGGCTGTGCCACCTGAACTGTCCACCCCAGTTTGACGATGGGCATGGTGGAGCCGACAAAATGTTCTCCGGCCAGATAAAAGGACTGCAACCTTTCTTCCTGCTCCGTATCAGAAGAAAAAGATAACGGCCCGGTCAAATGCTGCCCGGCCAGATTCAGCCGGGAGTCCGCTACAATACGCTGTTTTCTGTCCCAGACCAGTATCTCAAACTGTGCTTCAAGGGGAACATTACTGGTAAACGATGAAAGGTGTTCCAGGGTAACCTCACCGATAAGCAGTCTGTCAGACAGAGCAATGATCAGGGCAATGGCCTGCCTGCCGCTCACGGTGGAAAGAAATGGTTCAGACCAGAGAAACTGGCCGGGACGAAGCTTTTCTTTATAGAAATCACGGTTTGAAATATCAATACCGAGGTAATCATTGCGCTGGTAACGACGATAACTGACCAGGCCAACGTTGAGAATACGTGTTTCTTCGGCTTTGATTATATATATGGTTTCAAACAACTCACCATTGCCGCAGTTGAAATCAAGAAACGATGTTATTTCCCAATCAGGGTAAAGGTCGACGTCTTTGCTCCCTATTATGCCCGCCAAAGCACCAAGTTGACGTTCTGCACCGGTGAGGTGGGCGGAAATTTGTCCGGCCACGGTGCGGGCTAATGATTGATTCTGATTGGATATACTGTCACGAATAATGGGGGAAAGGCCAAACCAGACCAGGCCGGTAATGATAACAACCGGCACCAGGGTAACCATGGCAAAACGCTGGGCGGTGTAAAGGTGGATTGAGGTGCCTTGCGCCATGGTTTACTCCAGCACAACAAAATGACTGCCCGATATTATACTCATTCTCGAGTTACTTTTTTTTCTTTCTCCATATTCATCAAAACTGATAGGCATCTGCAAGCCCTGAATCTCAGCCATCTGATCAATGGCCTCTTTCAGGCTTTGTCCCTTTTTGCGGATTTTCAACGCATGGACAACAACCTTTGCCGCGTCATATGCCAATACACCGCCAAACCCAGGTTCTTCCTGAAACCGTTCCAGATACGTTTCCCTGAATTGTTGAAAATAACTGCTTGGATCGGCCCTGTCAAAAACTTGAATGGCAGTAGCTCCTTCCACTGATTTTCCACCAAGTTCAAGAAGACGCTCAGTTGCTCCCCAGTCAGCCAGGGTAATGTAGACATGCGTGTTTGCCTTTCGAATCTGCTGACAAATCAAGGCAGAATCCATTGAATTGCCGATAACCAGTATCCCCTCGGGATTCACTGCCAAAACCTGGTTAACCGCCTCACTGAAAACATCTCCGGCAGTGGCATCAAAGCCCAGAGATATAATAATTTGCCTGTCTTTTTGTTCAAACTCTTGTCTGAAATATTTCAGCCAGTTTGTGCTATATGCCTGATTGTTCAGATCATAGAGCACGGCCAGACGATGTATTTTCCCTGTCCGGGCATGATAGGCTCCGCTCTGCGAAGCATTGTTTTTTGTTGTTGCAGTAACCCTGAAAAAATAATCATTCTTCCCGGAAAGCTTCTCTGTACTGACAGTCGGGGAAACGCAGACTATTTTCGCTCTGTTCAACTCCGGAACAATAACCATGGCCATATCACTGGTCATGGGCCCGACAACAACCTCAACCTGTTCTTCAATGAGCTCGGCCACTGCCTGCCTGGCCTTTTCCTCGTTTTGTTGATCATTTTTTATAATGAGCTGAAGGGTGCGCCCGTTGATTCCCCCCTCCAAATTTACTTCCTCCACTGCCAATTGTATCGCGTCGCGCCCCGAAATACCGAGGTCGGCAACCCGTCCCGTGGTCCCACCGATAAATCCTATCTTAATCGGTTCAGGGGGATGGCACCCAACAAGAAATACAGAAAAAAAAGAGCACAAAGACAACATGATCAGACAATTAAACTTTTGCATCCTTTGCATCTGGCAGGCCCCGGAAAATAATTCATCACATTACGTGCATAGCATTTTTTCTCTAGACACCTGTAGAATACCACAGAATGACGGGGAAACAAAAATGTTCCCTGATAAGTGCAGCGGCCTTTATATACCGGGTACCGGATCTGTGCAGAAAATAGCCACAGTGACATATCCGGTACCCCTGGTACCCTGCTGCTTATGGAAGCAAAATGGATTGTATTATGACAAGCTGTTACCTTTATAATCTGCAGAAAGGAACTTCAGTCTCTCCACCAATTCATCCACCGGAGTTCCCAACCGCTTATTCGCCAGCATCATCTGCAAACGAAACCGTTGCCAAAAAATAATTTCTCGCAGCCTTTCCACTGCTGCGAAAACAGGTTCATCACCCTCCGGAGCTTCTACTGTTTGCCCGAATTCCTGATCTTGCCTTGCTGTCTGCCCCAATTCCTGGTCTTGCCTCGGTACAAGATCAATTTCCTGGAGGGATCTCGGCTCTCCATTTTCCATAAGAAACAGCCCATTGGCCCGGACAATACCCTGCACTTGCCCATTTTCGTCTTCCAGGGTGAATTGGGTGCCGACATTGGCTACGGAAATAGCACCCACTCCCGCTTCCCTCAAGCTTACCAACCGTTCCTCTTCCCCACCGGCTGCGAACCAGACCTTTAAATGATCAAATATAGCGTCATTTTCATCAATCCAACCGTTTCCATCATCATCCAGTTCCGCCAATTCCGCGAACCCACTCCCCGTTGAGGGACCAAAAAGCTCCAGGCCATTACTAATCAGCCCATCGTGATCCCTGTCAAGGGCGAGGAAACCACTGCCACTCCCAAGTCCCGGAATTTCCTCACACGTGCCATCCCCATCAAGATCAAAAGAAAAATAGGTCTGATCACACAAAGATACGTCATCTTCAAAATTGAGCACTATGGGATCTATGCCCTGAATAGTTTGGGACAATCCAGCCCATTGTATGGCAATTTCCTGTCGCTGCATCTGTACTCCCATGGAGAAGGAAATCGTCTCACCGTTGTCTGTCTGCACAGCTCCCTGAGCATGAAAACTGACCGATTCCTGTTCAACGTGCACAGCCGAGGCATAAAAACTGGCCTGGTTAACAAAGGTATTCCCGGTAATTCCGGAAGAGGCGTCCTGAACGTTTTGAACCTGATTTACCTGTACCGAGGCACCTGTGACCTGTTGCACCATTGCCGACAATGCATAGCCCTGGGCATGCTCAGAAACAGCAGATGCTGGTGTAGAAATATCATCAGTGATATTTTCTCCAGAGGTGATGGAACAGGTTCCAGATTGACTACTGCTGCTGGAAGACTGAAGAAGGGTAAAAAGCCGTTGCTGAAAGGTAGCTCCTGAAGAGCTCAATGAGGTTTGAGAAAAAGAAACAGGGGTGATATTTCCCTGTTGCCAGCCTGTGTTGTACTGATCTACTTCCGTGTAGTTTCTCGCTGCATCCATGCTGACCATAGTCGCAGCTATTTTCATGGTAAGAAAACCTCCTTTAGATATAAAGATTAAGAATTTTAGACTCCATCATTCTTCTCGGCTTCTCCACGCATTTTCTTTACCAGGTCCATCATGAGGTTAAGGTCACGGGAAATTACCATTTGACAGTTTCCACATTGATTCATATCAGTGTGTGTACTTTTCTTATTCTACCTGCTGTTGCAATCAACCCCACAGTTCCGCAATAGGAGATCATCATGAGAGAAAACACCAAAGCTGCCGTTCTCGCTTCCTTTGCAGCCGATTCGCTAGCCCTTGGGGCTCATTGGATATATGACACCAAACTCATTGCACAGACGTTTGGTACTCTTGACACCTTCCATGCCCCCCTGCCCAACTCCTTCCATGCTGGCAAAAAAAAAGGTGACTTCACCCATTACGGGGATCAGAGCCTTGTATTGCTGGAGTCCCTTGCTGAAAATGACGGATTTGTATTGCAGAATTTTGCGGCATCCTGGAAAAAATTGTTTACCGACTCATATAATGGCTATGTGGACAAAGCAACCAAAGCTACGCTGGACAATCTGAACAAGGGGAAAGGACCTGGAGAATGCGGTTCCACCTCCACAGACCTTGGTGGGCCTGCCCGGATGGCCCCATTGCTTCTCTGGTATGGAGACAATAGCGAACTCCTGTTAAAATACACCAAAGAGCAGACCTCCATGACCCATAATCACCCAGCCACTCTGGCCGGTGCAGAATTTCTTGCTCGCTCGATGTATGTAATTCTCCAGGGGACAGCCCCACTGCAGGCAATGGAAGAGGCACTTGAACAGGGTGTTGCAGATCTTGATCTGGATATACGCATTCGTTCAGCACTGGATTCCGCAGACAAAGATTCACTCGAGGTAATTCAAAATTTCGGCCAGATGTGCGGAATCGCGTCTGCTCTCCCAGGTGCTATTCACCTGGTTGCCCGCTACCCGCACAACCTGAAAGAAGCGCTTGTCTCCAACGTCATGGCAGGAGGGGATTCGTCAGCACGCGGAATGGTTGCGGCCATGATGCTTGCCGCACATCTTGGCCCTGACAGTGTCCCCCAACCCTGGCTAGAAGGACTCAACCATGGAACTGCCATCCAGAGTCTATTGAAATAGAAATCAAATATCAGCGCAGACTCCGGGATCAGCCATATACCAGTGGTAATCTTTTACGTGTGCTCCGGAGTCGTTGCTGAGCTGTCGGCCGTTAAAAAACCTCTTGCATGGACACCCAAGACGTCCCTTACCCAGAGGTTGCCTTGTGACGAACATGGGAACACAGAAAGATATACAGAATATGATAGAGAGATTGCTTGACGCTTCCTGCGATAAAGATTATCAATCACAATTCATATTCTCCATCACCACTGGGTAATGTATGCACTGTAAGGATATACAACAACAGCTCAAAAAATTTGAAACCACCTGCAGAAACCTGAACCTCAAGGTGACGCATCAGCGCCTGGAAATCTTTCACCAACTCCTCCTGGCCGATGACCATCCCACTGCGGAAATCCTTCACAGCAGACTGGCAGAGTCATTGCCAACCCTTTCCCTGGATACTGTATATCGAACTCTGACAACCTATGAAAAACATAATCTGATCCGGCGGATAGAGACCAAAGAAAGTCATGCCAGATATGAAATAGCGACGACACTCCATCACCACTTTATCTGTGATGACTGTGGCCAGGTAAAAGACTTCTTCTGGCCGGATTTTGACACCATGCCGGCTCCAGGAACTGTAGCCGAATTAGGCCAAATAAGGAGAAAAAACGCTGTGATCCATGGTATCTGCCCTGAGTGCAGTAAACATAACAGTGAATAGTTCCATTCCTATCATTGTCCAACCAGCAACAAGTGATTGCATGCAAACAACCTTAGCCCAGATATACACAGGGTAATGCCTCCAGCATACGTTGGCCAAGGGAGAAAAATTGTCCTCATTCCAATATTTTGATCTCTGAACAACGGTTATCAATTTCTCATCAAGAGAAGAAATTACCCTCCACGGTCAGTTAGGTTTGAATTTATAGAACAGACCAATTACACTTTGAAAGTAAGGGTCACAGAAAAAATAAATTATCCAGTCTTGTTTGTCTCTCAACTCGGTAACGTCGTCGCGTAAATGGCTCAATACCGCCAGTATGGAACCATTGACGCGATGACGTTACCAAACCGATATCCTACGCAATTTTTGGATATTTATTATTTTCCGCGACCCTAAACGTTTTCGTAGAAATTCAGTCACGACATAGAATACCCGCCAGATTATCTTTTTGGCAAAATCCACATTTAATAATAATTATTATTTGCAAACCATTCTCTTTATAGTATGCTTACGCGCAAAACTCGCAAACAGATCAAGCCCACATGTTGATCTGTCATGAAACACTATAAGGCATACAAAACTGACAGCCTTGAGCTGACAGATTTTTTAAAGACACCTAGAAAGGAGACTGACATGGCTTCACTGAAAGGCACACAAACAGAAAAAAACATTGTAACAGCTTTTTCCGGAGAATCACAGGCACGTAACCGTTATACCTACTTTGCTGCACAGGCAAAAAAAGACGGTTATGTACAGATTTCCGATATATTCGAAGAAACAGCAAATCAAGAAAAAGAACATGCCAAACGGTTGTTCAAAATGCTTGAAGGCGGTGAAGTGGAAATCACAGGGTCCTTTCCGGCAGGCGTTATCGGCACCACCCTGGAAAACCTTGAAGAAGCAGCGCAGGGAGAACATCATGAGCACACCGTCATGTACCCTGAATTTGCAGTAACTGCAAGGGCAGAAGGTTTCCAGGAAATTGCCGATGTTTTTGAAGCCATTGCCGTTGCAGAAAAACAGCATGAGAAACGCTACAGAGATCTGAAAGCAAATATTGAAACCAATAAAGTCTTTACCCGTGAAGAAAAAGTTACCTGGCGTTGCAGAAACTGCGGGTATCTCCATGAGGGAAACAGCGCTCCTGACCGTTGCCCGGCATGCGATCACCCCAAAGCGCATTTTGAGCTGCTTGGCGAAAACTGGTAACAGGAAATCAACAGCCTGTTACTCTCTGCAGCCGCCGCTCTTTAACAGTTAGCCCCGAGGCCGGCGGCTGCGATTTTTCTTTAAATTTTCCAAAATATCTCAAAGCGTTACCTGACTGTAAAAATATTTTTTCCATGCTTTACAGGTAAAGAAGAATGATTATCATATGCAACAAGTTATTCTTCTCAGCCCATAGCGATCTCTGCACACGAAACAGCATTATTAGCAGAGGAAACAGTGCGTCGAAGGGCGTAACCAAACTATAATGTAAGGAGATATATCATGGCCCAAATCACACTCAAGGGGAATGCAATTGAAACCGTTGGAACGTTACCGGCTACAGGAGATGCAGCACCTGCATTTACCCTGGTAAAGACCGACCTCTCCGAAGCAACCTTGGCAGAGTATGCTGGTAAACAGATCGTCCTCAATATATTTCCCAGCATCGACACCCCTGTTTGTGCATCCTCGGTTCGTAAATTTAATGAGGTAGCCTCTCAAAAGGATGATACTGTTGTTCTCTGCGTTTCCGCAGATCTCCCTTTTGCCCATCAACGTTTTTGCGAAACCGACGGTCTGAAAGATGTCATTCCGGTGAGCGTTTTCCGTTCTCCTGAGTTCGGTAAAGATTATGGGGTCACTATTTCCACCGGCCCTCTTGTTGGGTTACTGTCCAGGGCCATTGTAATTATTGATAGTGCTGGAAAGGTTGTCTATACCCAGCAGGTTCCTGAAATTACAGACGAACCTGATTATGACGATGCTCTTGCCGCCCTTGGTTGATCCAGCGTGACATAGTTGATTCCAATACTGGTACAATTCACATATTGATCACCAGCAAAGGGGCAGGTTCATTCCTGCCCCTTTTTTCTTGCCATGAAGACTCCTTGTAATTTCAATACATTTCCTCTTTTCCCTGGCAGGCGACCTTTCGCAATACGCAAATTACCCCTAGCTTTTTTACGGAATCAACAAAAATAATCTTTTCAGTTGAGCACTTCAGCATTTGGAGCTATGATTAATAATAGCAAGATATCACATGGAGCTGAAGCAATGAACATAGATGCCGTCAATATAGCCATTATTAATCTCCTGAAAAACGGCAGAACTCCCTATAAACAAATCGCAGATAAACTTTCTTTATCCGAGGGAACTGTTCGCTCCAGGGTAAAAAAGCTTATAGATGAAGGAATTCTCTCCATCAGCGGCCTGGTGAATCCCCAGGCGCTTCCTGATCAGCAGATCGTTATGGTAGGCGTACAGGTCAAAGATATGGACCTGGTTAAAAAAGGAGAGGAATTCAGCAAGCTTCGAGGTGTAATCTCTGTCTGTGTGGTCACAGGCCGGTTTGATCTTATCGTAACCGTCATGCTTGACAATGACTTTGGTTTGCTCGAATTCTTTACAGAGGAAGTTGCCACCATTGACAATGTCCGATCAGTGGAAACCTTTGTGGTCTATAAAAGTTTTAACCTGAAAGTCCCTCTGGACAACAACGGCCATCCCCGCTCAACACTATCCTGTCAGGGAAATCCATAAACGGCACCTTACAAGGAGCATACCATGAAACAAACCCCTCTTCACAGTTGGCATATGCGGCAAAGTGCCAACATGGCGGAATTCGGTTCATACGAAATGCCACTCTGGTATCCTTCCGGTGCCAAGTCAGAACACCTGGCAGTCATTACCTCCGCTGGCCTGTTTGACACCTCGCATATGTCTGTCCTCACCATTCATGGCAAAGACAGTCGCCTCCTGCTCCAGAGATGTTTTACCAAGGATCTGGACAACTGCATTGGTCCTAAAAAAAATGAACTGGTGGCAGGACGATGCGTTTACGGTTTATTTCTTGATGAACAAGCCCATGTGATTGACGATGCCATTGTCTACCAGTTTGCCACAGACTCCTATATGCTGGTTGTCAATGCAGCTATGGGCGCCCCCATAGCAGAACATCTCAGACAACACAGCAAAAAAACAGAAGAGGTCACGGTAACCGACCTGACCGACAAAGTCGGCAAGATGGACATCCAGGGCCCGGCATCAACTCGTATTCTCAGCCGCTTGCTGGCTAACTGGCAAGCTGTATTTGACAAGATGATCTACTTTTCTTTCAAGGGAACGTTTGATCCTCATCTCCTTTCAGCTGAACAGGTGCATTTGCAGGACGGTACGCCGTTGATGGTCTCCCGCACAGGATATACAGGAGAATTCGGCTTTGAACTCTTTGTCGCACCGGAACATATCCAATCTGTCTGGAATCAGATCCTCACAGCAGGGAAGGACGAGGGATTGATTGCCTGTGGGCTTGCCGCAAGGGATTCATTGCGTGCCGGAGCTGTTCTGCCGCTTTCGCACCAGGACATCGGCGCCTGGCCATTTATGCACAATCCATGGCTTTTCACCCTGCCAACGGATACCGATGGAGGGTTCAGCAAGCAGTTTCTTGGAGCAGAGGCGTTATTACATCCTGGCGAATCCATGTGGACCTACCCTTTTGCGGGATTTGACCTGCGGAAAATAGTGATCACTGAAAAAAGTTATGTCGTCGACGACCAGGGAAACAACATCGGGACCATTCTCACCTGCGCCACAGACATGGCAATAGACAGGATTCAAGGCACTATTGTCAGCCTGGCAACACCAGAGGATGATGGTAAGCCCGAGGATTTTGCCCCCCGTGGCCTCTGTTGTGGATTTATTCGCGTAAACCGGCAAATGGAACCGGGCGCACAAGTTACTCTGACTGACGGCAAGCGAAAGATTCCTGTGGAAATACGAACCGATGTTCGCCCACATCGAACCGCGCGTAAACCCATGGCCGCCATGCTGCCATAATCAATCGAGCATCATGCCTGGTTACAACGAGAGGGAAGTTACAAGCGTATTTGACTTCTCAACGAGTAGTAACCATGCATTAAGAAAACACGTTCTATAAACAAGTTCTGCAACCAGTGAGGCATATCAATGAAAGAAATAGATGAACTGCAGTTACCTGAAGATCTCGGTTATACCGATGAACATGAATGGGCAAAGGTAACTGGAGATACTATCCGTATAGGTGTGACGGACTATGCCCAGGATCAGCTTGGAGACATTGTCTTTGTTGAGCTGCCAGCTGTAGGTGACAGCTTTGAAAAAGGCGATGAATGCGGCACGCTGGAATCGGTTAAAGCGGTATCAGAGCTGTATCTCCCTATGTCCGGGGAAGTAGTTGCAGTGAACACAGACCTGGAAGATTCCCCGGAATTGCTCAACCAGGATCCATACACCAACTGGATACTTGAAATCAAACCAGCCAACAGCGATGAGTATCAGGAGCTGTTGTCTGCCTCTGCTTATCTTGAACTGCTCAAAGGATAACCGGTATGAGATACCTGCCCCACACCCAGGAAGAAATACAGGATATGCTGGAGAAAACCGGGCACAGCAGCCTGGAAGATCTCTTCGCATCGATACCTGCAGATTGCCGCATGAACACCAGCTGGGATCTGCCGGAGGCAATGACCGAATGGGAACTCAATGACCACATGGCTGCCCTGGCAGCCGGCATGAAGGTTAATGAGCGTTCCAAAGTTTTTGTCGGGGCAGGCTCTTATCATCACTATATGCCCGAAACTGTACGTCACCTGATGGGAAGGTCTGAATTCCTTACCGCCTATACCCCTTACCAGCCTGAGATGGCGCAGGGAACGTTGCAGGGAATTTTTGAGTACCAGACTCTGACCGCACGACTGCTGGGAATGGATGCCGTCAACGCCTCCATGTACGATGGCGCCTCTGCCCTTGCCGAAGCCCTGCTCATGGGGTTGCGTGTTGCAAAGAAAAAAAATAAAGTTGCAGTCTCCCAGGCGATCCATCCCCACTATAGGGCTGTGGCCCAGGCCTATCTGGCACCCACTTCCTATGAGCTGGTGGAACTTCCGATCCTTGAAGATGGCCGCACCGATCTGAGCAGTCTTACAGATATGGATGACCTGGCAGCCGTGGCCCTGCAGTCTCCAAACTTTTTTGGAGTGATTGAGGATCTGGAACAGGCAACACAGGTGATCCATGCAGCAGGCTCCCTTAGCATCACCTGTTTCAGTGAAGCATTTGCCTATGGACTGCTGAAAAATCCCGGTCAATGCGGGGTCGACATCGTCTGTGGCGAAGGCCAGAGTTTTGGATTGCCCCGTTCACTGGGAGGTCCGGGGCTTGGCATGTTCGGATGCCGTCAGAAACTGGTACGGAACCTGCCAGGCCGCCTGGTGGGTGAAACTAAAGACCTGGATGGTAAACGGGGCTTTGTTCTGACCCTGGCGACCAGGGAACAGCACATCCGCAGAGAAAAGGCAACATCCAACATCTGTTCCAACCAGGGCATCTGCGCCATGACGGCGGCAGCCTACATGGCCTCTCTTGGACGCACAGGATTGCGGGAAATGGCCCGGCTCAATTATGACAAGTCTGAATACCTTAAAAAGGAACTCATCAAAGCAGGTGCGCAGCTTACCTTTTCCGGCCCTACATTCAACGAATTTGTAGTGCATTTCACAGATGATTTCAGACCAGTGTACGATCGTCTGCTGCAGAAAAACATTGTTGCCGGACTGGAACTGGGTACATGGTACCCCAAACTGCAATCCCACTATCTGTTCTGTGTCACTGAAACTCTTTCCAGACAAGACATGGATACCATCATCGAGGAGATCAAGGCATGAACAAAACACCTGGAACCAGCGGTTTGATACTCGATGAACCTCTGCTTTGGGAAAAGGGAAAGCCGGGACGTCACGCCATGTCCATCCCTTCCAGTGACGTACCTGCCGCGCCCATGGATGAAAGCCTCCTGGGTGCAGAAGTTGATTTTCCCGACCTGAGTGAAGTTGATGTGGTTCGTCATTATACCAGACTGAGCCAATGGAATTTTGGCGTGGATACAGGCATGTACCCACTGGGGTCGTGTACCATGAAGTATAACCCCAAGATCAATGAAAAACATGCAGCCACACCTGCCTTTGCAGCAGCACATCCAATGCTTGGGGATACGCATATTCAGGGAGTGCTGCAGATCATGTATGAACTGCAGCACTTTCTGGCTGAGATTACAGGGCTTGACGCAGTTTCTCTACAACCTGCAGCCGGAGCACATGGCGAACTGACCGGTATGCTGATTTTTCACAAATATCATACCAGCCATAATTCCAGACGCAGCAAAATCCTCATCCCGGATACGGCCCACGGTACCAACCCCGCCTCAGCAGCCCTGTGCGGATACAAGGCCATTCCGGTTAAATCCAATGCACGGGGTATGCTGGATAAAAATGATGTGGCCGCGTTAATGGATGAAGACACCGCCGGCATCATGCTCACCAATCCCAACACCCTTGGCCTTTTTGAGCAGCAGATTCGAGAAATTGCGGATATTGTCCATGCCAAAGGCGGGCTCGTGTATGGCGACGGCGCAAACATGAATGCAGTTCTTGGCGTAGTGGATGCAAAAAAATGCGGTATTGATGTGCTGCATCTGAATCTCCACAAAACCTTTTCCACGCCCCACGGAGGTGGTGGTCCTGGAGCAGGTCCGGTCTGTGTGACAAAAGATCTCGAGCAGTTCCTTCCCGTGCCACGGGCGGTCAAGGAAGGTGATACGTATCGGCTGATGACTGACCAGTCTCAATCAATTGGCAGGGTGCATGGTTTTCACGGAAATTTTGGCGTATTGATCCGGGCATACAGCTACATCCTGTCCATGGGAGCCAAAGGACTCAACATGGCGAGCCAGCTGGCTGTGCTGAACGCAAATTATATCAGAGCGCATCTCAAAGACACCTTTCACCTTGCCTACGAGACACCCTGCATGCATGAATGCGTCTTTTCTGACAAAAATCAGCATGACTACAAAGTATCGACCCTGGACATCGCCAAACGACTCATTGACTATGGTTTTCATCCTCCCACCATTTACTTTCCTCTGGTAGTACCAGGTGCGATCATGATCGAACCAACAGAGACGGAATGTAAGGATGATCTGGATCAGTTCATAGCCACCATGAAACGCATTGCACATGAAGCGGAGCACCAGCCGGAACTCCTTCACAATGCCCCCAGCCGATGCAAAGTCAAACGGTTGGACGAGGTTACTGCAGCCCGTTGTCCATGTCTGATTGGAACAGCGCAGGCCGATGACTGATGACTGGACAGTGGATAGACCTCGGTCTCACAAGCTACCGCCAGGCCCATAATTTACAGCAACATCTGGTGCAGTTACGCAGACACGAACTGCGCCAGGATATTTTCCTTCTTCTTGAACATACACCGGTCTATACGCTGGGCAGACGTGGCAACAGGGAAAACCTCTGCGTCAGCGAGGAATTTCTTCACAAGCATTCCATTGATCTGGTGCATATAGAACGGGGTGGGGATATCACCTATCACGGTCCGGGTCAGCTTGTAATTTATCCAATTATCAGCCTGAAGGAACACCGCCTGGCAGTTAAAGAGTATGTCTGGAAACTCGAAGAGGTCATGTTGCAGACTACCGCCGATTTTGGGGTTTCCGCCTGCCGTGATCAACGCAATCATGGTATCTGGGCAGGAGATGCAAAAATGGGCAGTATCGGCATAGCCATTCGCCATGGCGTCAGTTTTCATGGACTTGCACTAAATGTAAACACCGACCTGTCTCCCTTTTCCTGGATCAATCCCTGCGGTCTGTACAACACCCCCATGACCTCCATGGCAAAAGAATCCGGGGCGCCCTTGGACATGGCTGAAGTCAAAGAAAGCCTGCGGAACAACTTCACTGAAGCGTTAAACATGGAACTTTGCACAGTTTCTGCCAAAACGCTGGACACATTTCTCAGGAACAGTAAACAATGACCAGGCCATCAAGAACCGGTAAACCAGCGTGGCTGAAACGCAGACTCCCAACAGGCGGAAGTTATGAAAAAATACGCAAACTGGTAGCATGCAGCGGCCTGTCCACAGTCTGCCAGGAGGCCATGTGCCCCAACCAGTTTGAATGCTTTGGCAAAGGCACGGCCACCTTCATGATTTTAGGCGATCACTGCACCCGTGACTGCCGATTTTGTGCCGTTCAACATGGGCCCAAAGGTCCACCTGATCCTGGCGAACCGGAACGTGTCGCCCATGCTGTTGCCACCATGCAACTGCACTATGCAGTGATCACTTCCGTGACCCGTGACGATCTGCCAGATGGTGGCGCAGCCCATTTTGCAGCAACTATTGCCGCTGTCCGTAAGGCGGTTCCCGAAGTCCTGATTGAAGTATTAATCCCTGACCTGCAGGGAGATCTCAAAGCCCTGAAAACTGTTATCGACGCAGCGCCTGATGTCCTCAACCACAACATGGAAACCGTTGAACGGCTGTATCCCACTGTGCGTCCCCAGGCAATCTACCGTCGCTCCCTTGAACTACTCCGCAATGTAAAAACAATCCAGCCGAAAATGATAACCAAATCAGGCATTATGGTCGGCCTGGGAGAAACAGTACAGGAACTTGAACAGCTTTTCGCAGACCTGGCAGCACAGCAGTGCGACATTCTGACCATAGGCCAATACCTGCAACCATCTGATACCCACCTTGAGGTGGCCCGCTTTGTACCACCGGAAGAATTTGATGAATTGGAATGCAAAGCCAACGCAGCAGGCTTTGCTGCTGTGGCGTCTGCTCCTTTTGTCCGCAGTTCATACCAGGCGGAAACACTCTATATGCAGGCACGGCAAACTGGTGCGAATTTCCCGTGACTTTTTTTGAAAAAGAAGTATTTCATAACATTCATATATTACAAATACTTCTTTATCAAACTGCAAAGACACTCCAACTCACCACATCAAAAGTCCCATGGCCTCACAACAGCACTCATCACCGGACCTTGTTTCCTCCCCCTTTCAACTTCCCAAAGTCCTGCTGCTCTCGTTTAGTCACTTTATCCATGATGTGTATTCCAGTTTCCTTGCCCCCCTGCTGCCGCTGTTGATAGAAAAACTGTCTCTCAATCTGACTCAGGCAGGGTTCCTGACCACCATCATCCAGATACCAGCCCTTGCAAACCCGTACCTCGGGAGCCTGGCGGATAAACTCAATGTCAGGTATTTCATTATTATCGCACCAGGGCTCACAGCCCTGAGCATGAGCCTGATTGGCATGGCCAGCAGTTATGCTTCGCTCCTTCTGCTCCTGTTTGTTTCTGGTTGCAGTACTGCAATCTTCCATGTACCGGCACCGGTTCTCATTTACAGGTTTGCAGGCTCCCGCAAAGGGCTTGGCATGAGCTTTTATATGACAGGCGGAGAACTGGCGCGAGCTGTGGGGCCCCTGATTGCCGTGGCAGCAGTGAGTCTTGTCGGACTGGAAAACATGTATCCTGTTATGGTCATAGGATTGCTGACCTCGTTCATTCTTTACTATCAGTTCAAAAACATTCCTGTACACACCGTTTCAAAAGAACCGCCGTCCCTCCGCAAGGCATGGGCTTCTGCCTCACATGTTTTGCAACCCATTACAGGCATTCTGGTTTTTCGAGGATTCATGCACGCCTCCATAGGGACCTTCCTGCCTACATTTATCAACCAGAATACAGCCAATCTCTGGCTCGCCGGTATCAGCCTTGCGATATATGAAACCTCTGGCGTGGTCGGTGCCCTGACCTGCGGTCACCTGAGCGATAAAATCGGCAGACGTACAACCCTGCTCCTGTCACTGCTGCTCGCCCCTCCATTCCTGTTTCTGTTCCTATGGATGAAATCAATCTGGCTGCAGGCTCTGTGTTTGATAGGACTAGGCTTTACCGTGTTATCCACAACACCGGTCATGCTTGCACTGGTCCAGGAAAATGCCGGTGACAACCCTGCCACGGTGAATGGATTTTTTATGATGATCTCCTTTCTTGCACGATCTGCGGTGGTCGTTCTGGTAGGAGCTATTGCTGATTTCATCGGTCTGGGAAACACCTATTACCTGAGCGCAGGACTTGGCCTGCTGGCTTTGCCGTTTATCTTTTCCCTTCCAAAGGAACAAACACAAAAATAATAGAAGGGAATCCCATATCAAATCAGCCGATTTTTCGGGGATACAGAGAGTCTTCTCCTTGTTATCAGCACTTTTTTGACACCCCCAAGCAAAAAAGTGTTGACAGATTATATGTCCGCGTTTAATCTATTGTGTTGCTAACTTTTTAGAAATAGCTGAAGGTTCAGCATACCGACGCACCAAACCGAAGTGGGTGACAATTGCTGGATACAGGGGGTCCTCCTATCCCTGTTCAACCACTTCCCATGAACGAAACAAGGAGTTGCAGAGCCACTGTAACTCCTTTTTTATTTACTCCACAGGTATTATACATTGAATGTGCAAGCGGCCTGATAGCAGCACTTGAGGAACGCGTGATGAAAAAAGATTTGGGGAAAGTACGTAACATAGGAATCAGTGCCCACATTGATTCTGGAAAAACAACTCTTACCGAGCGTATTCTTTTCTATACGCAACGTATCCATGCCATCCATGAAGTACGTGGCAAAGACGGCGTAGGAGCGACCATGGATTCCATGGAGCTGGAAAAAGAGCGCGGTATCACCATCCAATCTGCAGCTACATACTGCGACTGGAAGGACTACGCGATCAATATCATCGATACACCAGGCCACGTTGACTTCACCATTGAGGTGGAACGTGCTCTGCGCGTTCTCGATGGTGCGGTTCTTATTCTCTGCTCCGTTGGCGGTGTACAGTCACAGTCCATTACCGTTAATCGCCAGATGACAAGGTACAAAGTTCCACGAATCGCCTTCATCAACAAATGTGACCGTACAGGTGCCAACCCCTATCGTGTTACCCAGCAGCTGCGAGACAAGCTTGATCTCAATGCCGTCATGCTGCAGCTGCCCATCGGCCTTGAGAGCGACCTGGAAGGTATGGTTGACCTTGTGACCATGAAAGCCATCTACTTTGACGGCGAACAGGGTGACTCCATACGTATCGAGGAAATTCCTGACAACCTGCGTGATGAAGCCGAAGAAAAACGGGAGGAACTCCTGGATGCTGTTTCCATGTTTTCCGACGAACTCATGGAAGCCATGCTGGAAGAAGAGGAAATTGATGAAGCTCTGATCCATGAAGCAGTTCGCAAAGGCACATTGAGCCTGGAACTGACACCGGTTTTCATTGGTTCTGCCTATAAAAACAAAGGTGTGCAGCCACTGTTGGATGCGGTAACCTCATATCTGCCTTGCCCCACCGATGTTGAGAACACAGCTCTTGACCTGGATAAGGGTGAAGAGGAAATCGTAGTTACCAACGATCCTGCTGATAATCTTGTAGCCCTTGCCTTTAAACTGGAAGACGGACGCTACGGCCAGCTTACCTACATTCGTACCTACCAGGGCACCCTGAGCAAAGGCGACACCATCATCAATACCAGAACCGGCAAAAAAGTAAAAGTCGGGCGTCTTGTGCGCATGCACGCCAATGAGATGGAAGAGATCGAAACCGCAGGTTCCGGTGACATTGTTGCACTCTTTGGTGTTGACTGTGCATCCGGCGATACCTTCTGCAACGACAAAATCAACTGGTCCATGAGCTCCATGCATGTACCAGCACCGGTTATCTCTCTGGCGGTTACCCCTGTGGACAACAAGGCACAGATTAACATGTCCAAGGCCTTGAACCGTTTTACCAAAGAAGACCCAACCTTTAAAACTTTTGTGGATCACGAGACCGGTGAAACCATCATCTCCGGTATGGGTGAGTTGCATCTCGAGGTATACATTGAGCGTATGAAACGCGAGTATAAAGCCGAGGTTGAAATTGGTGCACCCCAGGTTGCCTACAGGGAGACCATTCTCCAGCGTGCTGACTTTGACTATACCCACAAAAAGCAGACGGGTGGTTCAGGTCAATTTGGTCGGGTTGCGGGCTACATTGAACCTCTTGAAGAGGGCGAATACGAATTTGTCGACCAGATTGTGGGTGGAGCAATCCCCCGTGAATTTATCAGCTCCTGTGACAAAGGTTTCCAGAAAGCCCTGGCCAAAGGCATCCTTACAGGCTCTCCCATTACCGGTATCCGTGCGGTCATCAATGATGGTAGTTTCCACGCCGTTGACTCCTCTGATGTTGCTTTCCAACTTGCAGCAATAGGTGCTTTCAAAGCCGGCTATCCCAAAGCAAGCCCTGTTATCATGGAGCCGATCATGAAGGTTGCCGTCGAAGGCCCTAGCGAATTCCAGGGTGCTGTCATGGGAAGTTTGAATCAGCGCCGTGGTGTCATCATCGGTACTTTCGAAGAAGGGAATTACACGGTTGTCGAATCAGAGGTTCCTCTCTCAGAAATGTTTGGCTACTCAACCACTCTGCGTTCTCTGACCCAGGGAAAAGCGGAATTCACCATGGAATTCTCAACCTACAAACAGGTACCGAAAAGCGTGGCTGATGAGCTGATAAAAGAGTTCGAAGCACAGAAAAAGGACGCATAAATCCTATTATTGGGTATACTCCTTA
Organism: Desulfogranum japonicum DSM 18378; assembly: GCF_000429945.1. Lineage (GTDB taxonomy): Bacteria > Desulfobacterota > Desulfobulbia > Desulfobulbales > Desulfobulbaceae > Desulfogranum > Desulfogranum japonicum. Next base: position 152,230 of record NZ_AUCV01000004.1, read on the forward strand.
AGTACGAGACAAAATACGATACAACCCTGATGAGGTAAGATAATGGGATACGAACCACTGGTAAGCCAAAATCCACTTCGTGCATTTAATATAGGCAGGACCGGCAATCAGCTGGGCCTGGTCATGGCAAGAGCTGGTCTCGGTAAAACTGCTCTGCTTGTGCAGATCGCGCTTGATGCGATTCTGCGCGGAAAAAATGTTCTCCACGTATCCATTGGAGAAACAATAGATAAAACCCGTCTCTGGTATGATGATATACTGCAGCTCATTCTGCAGGAGCACAGCGTTAATCGTCCGCACGAGCTCATTGAGATGGTTGCGCAACATCGCATGATCATGACATTCAACGAGTCTTCTTTCAGCCGTCCGCGCCTGGAAGAACGCCTCAACGATCTTGTTCTCCAGAATATATTCGTACCAAACTGCATAGTCATCGATGGATTTGACTTCGAGAATACCGAACGTCAGGTACTTGAAGACATCAAGGATCTCACGGAAAACATGAGCCTGCAGGCATGGTTTTCAGCCATCAGCCATCGGGAAGACACTCGTTTTTCACCTGCAGGAGTGCCTGCTCCTTGCCACGAGATAGACGATCTGTTTGATACCATCATTCTGCTGAAACCAGAATCAGATTCCTCCATCAATCTTGAAGTCATCCGCAACAGCGGTGAAAAAGTGGAAAATGGGAAAGAGCTCAAACTTGATCCCACCACCATGATGGTCAAGGAAATATAACTGCTGCTCATCCGGAAATGATATCTCCGGCTTGCGGCTGACAACTTCATCAAGGGGCTGTCCGGTATATCCGGCAAGCCCCTTTTTTCTGCCATGCGCTTCAGACCCTGTATAGACCTCCACGACGGTCAGGTAAAACAGATTGTCGGCGGTACCTTATCAGATACTGCCCGAAAATCCCTGGCTACTAATTTCACATCCCGTCAACCTTCCTCCTATTATGCCCGCCTCTACCAGAGTGACAACCTCACCGGTGGTCATGTCATCATGTTGGGCCCTGGAAACGAACAAGCTGCCAGGGAAGCATTGGCTGCCTGGCCGGGAGGCCTGCAGGTCGGCGGAGGAATCAATATTGATAATGCCACTCTCTGGCTGGACCGGGGTGCGTCCCATGTCATCGTCACATCCCATGTTTTCCACGACGGTTTGCTTGATTTCACCCGCCTTAAAGCACTTGTAGCTAAGATCGGCCGTAACAGACTTGTTCTTGACCTCAGCTGCCGCTGGAGGGAAAATGGTTACTACGTTGTCACTGACAGGTGGCAACAATTTACAGAACTCTCCATATCCTCACAAACGCTGGAAATGCTCAGTGCATACTGTGCTGAATATCTCATTCATGCCGTGGATGTAGAAGGAAAATCCATGGGCATAGATGAGAAACTTCTCGGCCTGCTTGCCCAGGGGTCACCCGTTCCCATGACATACGCGGGAGGTGTCTCCAGCATGGCAGATATCAACAAAATTCGTACAGCAGGAATGGAGCAGATCGATTACACTGTAGGCTCTGCTCTGGATATTTTTGGTGGCTCCGGCCTACGTTATCAACAACTCGCGCAATTACACAATGAATAATCCACAGGATAACACCGGGCCCTGCTCACTGGATGAACTCAGCCAGATCAAACTCTTTGTTCCCCCGAACCTGTACAGCGCTTTTCATCGTTGCGTATGGATCAGGGTGAACGAAACAGGCAAAAATCAACTTGAAATAATGCAGGAGATGGTTGAAGAGTTCCTCAAGAAGCACCAATGCTGAATACCTCCTCTTTTCCTGGTATTCACTCAGGATAATCTTCGCTTTCTTTGCGGAAACAAGGTATTTGTATACACCATACCCGTAGCGTTTTAACCAGATGCTTAATATTACGGGGGCCTTGTTGCTGAGACTTCTCAATCAACCTTCATAGCTTGACCCCTGAGCACCTGTCTTTTACAATACATATCATAGTGAACTCGCGGGGAGGTTGCCTAATAATAGACATTTTTCAGGTCAAGGCATTTTAGATTTAAAAAAAGCAAGCGCAGTCATATAATCAACATTACAAGCATTATTCTCTGAAACAACACCGAGTCGGGGAAGAAGGGCACTCTCACGCCTCCCAGTGACCAATTGTGCAATTATACTTCGTTACACCCCTTAAGAGTTATTCGATTCCAGTGAAAATCGAACCGTGCTACTATGACAGAACGTGAAAAAAAACTGCAAAAAATCCAGTCTGTTGTAAAGAAAATGCCCAGCCTTTCCACTACGGTGAGCAAGGTATTGGAAATCTGCAGCCGCACCGACACCTCTCCCAATGACCTCAACAAGGTTATCTCCCTGGACCCCGTTCTTACCGGCCAGGTTCTTAAACTCATCAATTCAGCCTATTACTCCCTGGTAAATAAGGTTACCTCACTCACCAGGGCCATTATCATGCTTGGTTTGAACACAGTTAAAAACCTTGCTCTTTCCACTGCCATTATCCGTAGTGTCGGCCAGGCTAAGAAGTCCAGGGCACTCCCCATAAAACAATTCTGGGCACATTCCATCGGAGTTGGTGTCATGGCGAAACTTCTTGCTGCTGAACAGGACGTACCCATTGGGGAGCGAGAAGAATATTTTGTTGCCGGGCTGCTCCACGATCTGGGTAAAATTCCATTTGGTGATGAATATGCGGAGGTAATTAGAGCCGCACGCCTGGAAATGATCCCACTGGTGAAGCTAGAACTCAAAATGATGGAACTCAGCCATGAAGATATTGGCCTGTTAATTGCTGAAAAATGGAAACTCAACCAGGCACTTACAGATGCAATCCATTATCACCATAATCCTACTTCGGCACATCCGGACAATCAACGCCTGGTCTCCACAGTGGCTCTTGCTGATTTTTACGCCTGCCTGTTTGATATCGGCAATGCCGGCAATAGATTTCCGGATGAAGAAAAACTTCCGGAATTACTTTCTATGACAGGCTTGAGCTGGCTCGATATTCATAAATTATCAGAAGTGGTAGACCAGGAAATTACTAAGGCAGAAATTTTTCTCCAGGTTTAAATAGATGAACAAGGTGAGGATGACATGATACAAGTCAAATTCTGGGGTGTTCGAGGATCCATTCCATGCCCAGGTCCTACAACCATGAAATATGGCGGAAATACTGCCTGTATAGAGTTACGTTTTCCCGAAGTAAACCGCCACATTATCATTGATGCCGGATCTGGTATCCGTGACCTGGCAAATTACATGTTACAGCATGACCTTCCCAAAGGCCCTATCTCCACAGAGATTTACCTGTCCCACACTCACTGGGATCACATCATGGGATTTCCTTTTTTCGTACCGGCATACATCCCCGGATCTACGATTAAAGTCTTTGGCCCCGTCACCTATGAAGACGAACCGCTGGAAGAAATCGTCGGTGGGCAGATGAAATATCGCTACTTTCCTGTCAATATGGGAGAGCTTGCCGGAAATATCAGTTACCAAAGACTCAAGGAAAACCCCAGTATAGACATTGGTGACGGAATCATGCTGTCAACCTGCATCATCAATCACCCGATCACCGCATTGGGATACAGGTTCCGTTTCAAGGGGGCAACCTTCTGCACAGCCTATGATACAGAACCTTTCCGCAACCTATTCGTAACTGACCCCGAAGACCCCAGTTACGACGAAATTATGGCCCATGAAGGAGAGTTGGCGGCTCAAGAACAGAATCAGGTCCTTGAAAATTTCTTTCATGGAGCCGATTTGCTGGTTCACGACGCCCAATATACCAAAAAGGAATACGAGCAGAGCAAAATAGGCTGGGGGCATACCCCCATTGAAGATGCCATAGCTGCAGCTAAAAGGGCAGAGGTAAAAAAACTCGCTCTTTTTCATCACGATCCTGAACGTTCCGATACTCAGCTTGACGAAATGACCGATCACTATTGCACTCAGGAGCTCACGGGAAACATGGAAACCTTTTTCGTCAAGGAAGGAGAAGAAATCATTCTCGAGTAGCAGGAAACATGCCCCTGCATTATCACTTTGCCGCAATACTCTATCAGCAAGATACGGACAGCCTCTGCCACCGAACACCTGTCCCTGCGAAACGCTATCGAAAATTATACATCAGCAAAAGGAACAACGTGAAACCTACCACACTAGACTGCCTTGGCCTACCGTGCCCCCAACCTGTTATTCAAACCAAAGATGCTCTTGAATCCGGAGCGCCTGTGGTTGAAGTTCTGGTTGACAACGAGGCATCTCAAAATAACATTCTCCGGTTTGCCAAAAGCCGGGGATGCGATGCGGAAGCAGAAAGCACCCCTGAGGGTAACTATAAAATTACAGTGCACAACTCAGGAGAACCTTCAGAAAAAGATGATTTCGATCCAGCAGCATATCAATGTTCCATTCCTCCCCAAAAACACCTTATTTATGTCATTTCAGCCGATGTTATGGGTAAAGGCAGCGAGGAACTTGGCTGGGCGCTGTTACAGACATTTATCCAAACCATCAAAGACGTCACGCCACTCCCACAGAAAATACTATTCTATAACAGTGGAGTACGATTGGTGACTGAAGAATCCGGAGCCCTGGGTGCACTCCTTGCACTCCAGAAACAAGGTGTAGAAATTTTAGTCTGTGGTACATGTCTGGATTTCTACCGACTTCAAACGGCTATCAAAGTGGGCCAAATCTCCAATATGTATGATATCATGAATGCCATGGCCGAAGCTGATCAGGTTATCAGCCCCCATTGAGATTATCGGATTGATGGTTATAATAGTGTTTCACGAACAAAAGAGGGGCAACAGGTACAGTTTATTGTCTCTCGAAACTACTTTTTTACGCTAAACCCAAAACGATTTTAGCCTGTAATCAGCTGTCGGCATTCTGTATGCACAGCCTTAGGCACAGGTCATCGCCCCCAAAGGTGAGTTTTATGCGCCGCGCTTTACCAAACCTGCTGTTTGTTGTTTGTCTTCTCCTCGTCCAACCATGTTGGGCAAAGGTCTTTCCTGCCGAGTTCAATGCAGGCCGCAATCAGCTGATTGCGTATATTCTCAGCCATCAATTACCGGCACAGCATTTCTCCCATGAACCGTTTGATGACGCTCTTTCCAGGGTAGCCTTTGATCTTTACATCCGACAGCTTGACCCTCGAAAACGTTTTCTCCTCCGATCAGACATTGAGCAACTACAGGCGTTTGCCGATCATATTGACGATGAACTCAAACGAGGCAGAATAATTCTTGCCGATGCCGGAGCAGAATTGCTTAATGACCGCATCAGGCAGGTACAGGGATTCATCGATGAGTTGATTGACCAACCGATTGATCTCAATAAAGAGGAGTACCTTGAGGGAGATGTTGAAAAAATTGCCTGGGTCAGCGATGCGCAGGCATTACAAAGTCGCTGGCGCAAGATCGTAAAAATGCAGATCCTGGATTCCTATTTCGATCAATATGAGCAGGACAACAAGGATTCAGAGCAAGCGGAGAACGATACATATAAACCTGTTCCATTCCCAAATCAGGAGCAGGTAAAGAAGGCCACCGAGAAGGTTCGTACGCGTATTCATAGATCTCTTGACCGTTTACTCACCCAAACCAGGCAGGATCATTATAACCGGTATTTTGACGCTGTTGCCAGGGCATTTGACCCGCACACCAGTTATATGCCTCCAACGTCAAAAGAAGATTTCAATATTCACATGAGTGGGTCGCTGGAGGGCATCGGTGCACTGCTTCGGGAAGATGACGGATTGATCAAAGTTGTACGGATAATCCCCGGGAGTGCTGCCGAACGCCAGGGAGAACTCGGGGCCGAAGACACCATCCTGGCTGTCAGCGAGAAAGACGGCGAGCCTGTTGAAGTTTCCGATATGCGAATTCGTGATGCGGTCAGCTATATACGCGGCCCCAAAGGGACAGAAGTCATCCTCAGTGTGCAAAAACCCGATGGCAGCAAAAAGAATATTCCCATCGTCAGGGACGTCGTTCAGATCGAGGAGACCTACGTGAAGTCCGCGGTAATGACGACAGAGGGAAAAAATAAAATAGGATACCTTCGTGTCCCCTCCTTTTACAGGGATTTCAACGCTGCATCAAATGGTGAAAAAGCACGTAACGCCACCGACGATACCAAGGCGGAATTACACAAACTGATGGCAGAAAATGTGCAAGGTATCGTTTTGGATCTCCGTAACAACGGCGGAGGAGCCTTGACAGATGCGGTGTATATTTCCGGCCTATTTCTGCCAGGTGGTCCAGTGGTTCAGGTAAAGAATTCCCAGGGCATGATAAGGGTACTGGAAGATGAAGATCCTGCCATAGTATATGCTGGGCCACTCGTGGTACTGGTTAACCAGTTCAGCGCCTCTGCCTCGGAAATCCTTGCTGCAGCCTTGCAGGATTACGGCAGGGCTCTGATAATCGGTGGACGACACACCCACGGCAAAGGGACTGTACAGGCCATGCTGGACATGAACCGCAACCTCCCGTTACTGCAGATGAAAAGTTATGATGACCTTGGTGCCCTGAAATTAACCATCCAAAAATTCTATCGCATCAACGGTGATTCCACACAGGAAAAAGGGGTAACTCCTGATCTTGTTGTTCCATCTGTGCTCGACTACCTGGACAGTGGTGAACAATACATGGACAATCCTCTTCCGTGGGATCAGGTTGAGAATGTCGGTTACGACCGCTGGCAAGGACCTCACTTTGACCTGAAAAAAGTACACAAACAGGGAGAAGACTGGGTAATACACAGTTCAAAATTTCAAGAAATAAAACGGGAGGCTGACGAGGCCAAACAGAGAAAAGAAGATACCGAAGTAGCCATTTTTTTCCAAGGCATGCAAAAGGAACGTAAAGAACTGGCTGAAACCAAGCGCCAGGCAAGAGACGCTGGACTCATTGATGATGACAACACCGCTGACAATGGTCCAGAAGACATACCACTCAGTGATGAAATGAAGGATGATCCCTTTGTCCAGATATCACTTTTTCTGCTTGGAGGAAACGCTCTTACCAGTCAATCCATAAGCGAAGCTCATTAATTTTTCCTTGAAATCAGTCTCTAATCATGATAGAGCAGATCGTGCATGAATCATCATTCATTTTTATAGATTATATAAGCCTGATGATACGGTTGGATTTGGGAGCTCTTCCCAAATCCGTTCATTCTTTAAGATAAATGCAGTGCACAAAAAATGGAAGTGTCGATCCTAAAAGATGACCTTCCTGCTACGGATCATGATGGAATTAACAGAGGCCTTTACCGAAAAAAGAAAAGAGATTCTTTCCCTATGGGTTGAAAGAACTCTCAACAGCTATACTTCTCCCGGTTTTTTCAAAAAAGCCAAAGATCCGTTTGCCAACCCTGTTGGCGTCAATACCAGTGACGCACTGCATTCCATATACGACTTACTCCTCAGCAATGCTGAACCAGAGGCATACCAAAAGCCTCTGGATACGATAGTAAGAATCCGCGCAGTCCAGGAGATTACGCCGAGCCAGGCCGTAGCGCCGCTACTGGAACTGAAATGGGTCGTCAAGCAGGTCTTAAAATCAGACCGCAAAACATCATCCCTTTTAGCTGACCTAGATAACTTCGACTGCGAAGTAGACCGCATTGCCCTTATTGCATTTGATATTTACACGGCTTGTCGCGAACAAGTATATCGTGGGCGAATCCGTGAACTGAAAAGCGGCAGTTATCTGCTTACTGATTCAGCCTGTCCTTCTGCATTGCTAAAAGAAGAGCAGAAATCACAATCAGAAAGTAACTAGTGCCTTTCCATACATGAGGATTTTTGCTCAAGTTTAAAGCATGCGATAAATTTTTCCGCAGACATATAAGTAATATTTCGAGGATAAAATTTTGAGCATAATGCAAGAATTGAGTAAAAGGACCATTTACGGACAGACACGAACTCAAGCTGCTGTAAGTATCCTGTTGTGTAACAAGCCAGATGGTGGCAGTACGTGACCTGCTACCTCACAGTCTGGCTCATGCTATAACGTAAGTTATTGTAAATCTGAATGCGAAGGAGTGATCGATGAAGTACGCCTTCCCACTGGCGGCAGTAATTGCCTTGGTGCTGATCGCGCTAGTTGGTGTGCAGATACCAGGAATGCAATACTTTTTCGGTATTGTCATCCCGTATGCGGCCATGGCGCTGTTTCTGGGCGGATTTTGCTTAAGAGTAATCTATTGGGCAAGATCTCCTGTTCCCTTTAAAATCCCTACAACCTGCGGTCAGGGTTTTTCCCTGGACTGGATTAAACAGGATAAGCTGGAAGCTCCCACGAACACCTCCCAGGTGGTCGCGAGGATGTTTCTGGAAATTTTCCTGTTCCGTTCCCTGTGGCGAAACACCAAATCAACGGTCTATGATGGTCCCAAACTGACCTATGAGTCAAGTAAATGGCTCTGGTTGTTCGGTATCATGTTCCATTACAGCTTCCTGGTCATTGTCATCAGGCATATGCGTCTGTTTATGGATCCTGTACCGTTTGCGGTATCTTTTACCGAAACCATTGATTCATTGTTACAGATCGGTGCGCCGACAATGTACATGACCGATGTGACCATTGTCCTGGCACTGCTTTTCCTGTTTGGCCGTCGTCTGACCAATCCACACGTTCGATACCTTTCCCTGGCAAACGATTATTTTCCATTGTTTCTGATTCTGGGTGTTGCAACTACTGGTATTCTGATGCGCTTTTTCCTGCGTACAGATGTGGATATCAATGCCATTAAACAGCTTGCTGTGGGCCTGGTGACTTTTCACCCGACCATCAGCGCAGACATTGGCGCAATTTTTTATGCTCATCTTTTCCTCGTCTGCACTCTGCTTGCCTATTTCCCAATGAGTAAGCTCATGCACATGGGCGGTGTATTTTTGAGCCCGACCAGAAACATGGCTAATGATTCAAGGATGAAACGTCACGTCAACCCATGGAATCCGTCCATCAAGCCGCATTCTTATGCTTCTTATGAGGATGAATTCCGCGAAGATATGGTTGAGCAGGGCATTCCTGTTGAGAAAGAGTTGCCGCCGAAAACCGACGAGTAAGCTCGTAAATTCTAGAGTATAAGGATAACGCAATGGCAGTAGTAAAGGTAGACAAATTGGCACGAAGCGTTGCCGAGGGACCTTCGCTGATGACAGGCGCATTTCCAAAACAAGATTGGATGGATGTACCTGCGGTCTTCAAGCCTGGCAACTATGCTTACCCGACCAAACCGGAAAAATTAAAGTATCTGGATAGTCAGCAAGGGGTAAGCTTTCCCAACGCACGCGAATGGAACCCTGAAGACGATGACTGGAAACTTCCTGAAAACTGGAAAGAGATCATCATCAAGGGAATTGCGGACCGACTGGATCGTTTCCGCAGTTTAAAAATATTTATGGACTGCTGTGTACGCTGTGGTGCGTGCGCAGACAAATGCCACTTCTTCTTGGGAACCGGCGACCCAAAAAATATGCCGGTACTGAGAGCCGAGCTTCTCCGCTCCATTTATCGTCAGCACTTTACCAAAGCTGGAAAAATTCTTGGTAAACTGGCAGGTGGTCGGGAAATGACCTACGGTGTGATCAAAGAGTGGTTTATGTACGCCTATCAGTGTACGGAATGTCGTCGTTGTTCCGTATTCTGTCCCTATGGTATAGATACTGCAGAAATTACCATGATGCTTCGTGAGTTGCTGCATCTGCTTGGTATTGGTATCAACTGGGCAATGGAGCCTGTTTCTAACTCAAATAGAACAGGTAACCACATGGGTCTCACACCTCAGGCATTCAAAGGTAATGTTGATTTTCTCTGTGAAGATATTGAGAACCTGACAGGTGTCAAAGTCAACCCCACCTTCAACCGTAAAGGTGCAGAGGTTCTTTTCATTACGCCTTCAGCAGACGTCTTCGCCGAGCCGGGTATTTTCACCTGTATGGGATACCTGTTGCTTTTCGAGGCCATCGGACTGGATTACACCTGGTCAACCTATGCATCCGAGGGTGGTAACTTTGGATTATTTACCTCCAACGAGATGATGAAAAAACTCAATGCCAAGATGTATGCGGAAGCTGAGCGTCTTGGTGTGAAATGGATTCTTGGTGGCGAATGCGGTCATATGTGGCGCGTTGTGCACCAGTACATGGATACCATGAATGGACCAGCTGATTTTCTTGAAGTGCCGAGATCTCCAATCACTGGCACGGTATTTGAGAATGCAGCATCCACCAAAATGGTACACATCTCAGAGTTCACAGCAGACTTGATCAAAAACGGCAAACTCAAACTTGACAAGAGCCGTAACGCTCATGTGAAAGCAACTTTCCATGATTCCTGTAACCCTGCAAGGGCTATGGGGCTCCTCGATGAACCACGCTATATTCTTGACAACGTTGTTGAGCAGTGGTGGGAGATGCCTGAAAATACCATTCGAGAAAAAACCTTCTGCTGCGGCTCAGGTACAGCTCTCAATACCGACGAGATAATGGAACTGCGTATGCGTTCCGGTCTACCCAGGGCCAATGCCGTCAAGTATGTTCAGGAAAAACATGACGTTAATACTCTTGGCTGTGTATGTGCCATTGATAGAGCCACACTGACAACCTTGATGGATTACTGGGTACCCAGTGTTCAGGTAGCAGGTCTGAGCGAATTGGTCGGTAATGCTCTGGTTATCGAGGGTGAAAACAGACAGGAACTCGACGAAGGTCTGAGGACTTTGGTCTAATATCCCGGATATACTAGGAGGTATAACTATGTACGATAGTAGTAAAATCATCCCGGGACTGATCATTTTCGTCCTGTTTGTGACCATACCCATCTGGTACAATCATGGCGACGCCGGTGCAGCTCCCGAAATCAAACTTCCCCAGGATGCGAAAGCCTGTGTCCGCCCCACCGCTGAGATGCGGGCAAGTCACATGCAGCTGCTTAATCAGTGGCGTGACGAGGTACTGCGTGATGGTGATCGCGGCACTATTGAGGTGGATGGCAAGCACTATAAAAAAAGTCTGATGCTGACCTGTATGGAATGCCATACCAGTAAAAAACAGTTCTGTGATAAGTGTCATGACTATGCTTCTGTGAAGCCATATTGCTGGGACTGTCACTTGGCCCCGGTCGAGTGATCGGCAAGGAGGAGATATACTGATGGATAAAAAAAGAAGAGATTTCCTCAAGGTTGCCGGTATTTCCACACTGGCTGGTCTTGGAGGAACCGCAGTAGTTGACCGGCTTGTCTCCGGAACGCATCCCTCTGTGGCAAACGCCTCAGGCGGGCATGGTGAGGAACATGCCGCACCCAAAGAAGAACATGCCGTCCAAGAAGCACCTAAAACAGGTAAGCGTTATGGCATGGTCATCGACGTAAAAAAATTCCAGGAAGATCCTGCTCTGGGTGAGAGAATCTCACGTGCCTGTATTCAGGCCCACAACATACCTGAATTTCCAGAGAAAAAAGATGAGATCAAATGGATCTGGATGACCGGTTATGAAAACGCTTTTCCTGAGAAGAGTACTCTCTATAAGGACGAGACCACCGAAGAGCATCAGGTACCTGTTCTCTGTAATCATTGTGACAATCCACCCTGTGTACGCGCTTGTCCTACCAAGGCTACGTTTAAAAATAAAGACGGTATTGTCATCATGGATTTCCATCGCTGTATTGGTTGCCGCTTCTGCATGGCTGCCTGCCCATATGGCATGAGAAGTTTCAACTGGCGTAATCCAAGGGACTTCATAACAGAAGTCAACCGTGACTTCCCCTCACGTATGCGTGGTGTTGTTGAAAAATGCAACTTCTGTGCAGAACGTATCGGTGTAGGGCAGAAGCCCGCCTGTGTTGAGGCCTGTGGAGACACTGGTGCTATGGTTTTTGGCGACCTGAATGATCCTGAATCGGAAGTCAGAAAGTTGCTCAAAGAGAACTACACCATTCAGCGCAGGCCCAGCCTTGGAACCCATCCTTCTGTCTTTTACATAGTGTGAGGTCGCCATGTTTGAAAAAGCGTTAAAAGGAAACAATTACTATTGGATGTGGCTCGCCTTTCTCGGGTTCTTCGTAGGTATTGCCGTGATCTGTTATCTGCGGCAGTACTTCTACGGACTTGGCCTTACAGGCATGAGCCGCGATGTATCCTGGGGATTATACATTTCCCAGTTCACATTCCTGGTCGGTGTTGCAGCGGGGGGTGTTATGCTTGTCCTCCCCTATTACATTCACAATTACAAGGCATTTGGCAAAATTACGATTTTAGGTGAGTTTCTCGCCATTTCTGCCTTGCTGATGTGTCTGATGTTCATCATGGCCGATCTTGGACAACCCTTGCGTGGCCTGAATGTTCTGTTACACCCAACACCAAATTCCATGCTGTTCTGGGATATGTGCGTTCTGTGGGGATATCTGTTACTCAATGCTCTCTGTGGCTGGGTAATCCTTACAGCTGAACGTAAGCAGGTTGCGCCACCAAAATGGATTTATTTCTTTGTGTATATTTCCATTCCGTTTGCGTTTTCTATTCATACAGTAACAGCCATGCTGTACTGTGGTCTGCCTGGCCGTCACTTCTGGCTTTCAGCAATCATCGCGCCTCGATTCCTGGCATCTGCTTTTGCTGCCGGACCTGCTCTGATTGTTATCATGGCACTGATTCTGAAACGTGTCGCCAACTTCGACGCAGGCAAACAGGCAATAGATAAAATGGTCACCATTATTATCTATGCTGCAATTGCCAATATGTTCTTTGTTGGCCTTGAGTTTTTTGTTGGCTACTACTCCAACATCCCAGGTCATTACCACACCCTGCAGTACCTGTTCTTCGGGCTGGAGCATCACGGCCACGTTTATAACAACCTGGTACCCTTCATGTGGGGCTTCCTGATTCTTTTTGTGATCGGGTTCTTCCTGATTTGTAACCCACAGACACGACGCAACAACGACCTCTGGCTCGGTATTGGTTGCGCCTCTATCTTCTTATCCTTCTGGTTGGATAAGGGTATTGGTTTCGTATTGGGTGGCTTTGTACCAACACCTCTTGAAGAGATTACTGAGTATTACCCCACTGCCAATGAGCTGTTCATAACCATCGGTATCTGGGCTGCCGGATTCTTTATCCTGACCATACTCTACAAGATAGCAATTGGGGTTGAGCACGAAGTAGAAGCGTAAAACTTCATAGCACCCCTTGAGAGTAAAAGGCCCGTGGCAGAAAGCCACGGGCCTTTTTTATTGTTCCCTGAATTTGTGGCAAATGGCATTGGCTGCAGCCATCAAGTCATAGCTACCCCGCATTTCTCATGACTTTTTTGAATACATGTTAAGGGTCACGGAAAGAGCCGTACAACTCCTTAACATCAAGACAATAGACAGGCAGACAATTATCACAAACAGTCATTTTTCAGCTGAGGTAAGCGTCCCCATCCGTGCGCCATGTAACCGATTACGCATACAGTTGAGTTGTCACCCATAGTCGAAATATCCTCTATGGGAATTGCCTGTGGAAATACCATCAAAAGTCACTCACCTCAGAACTGCAGCCTTACAGAGGCTAATATTTCCCTAAAGCCTGAAGATACATCTGCCAGATCTGATAAATACGGTCCTGATAGAAAAGAAAGAGATAACCTGCCACAGCCAGGAAGGGGCCATATGGTATACGCGTTTTTCCTCCTTTTTTTTGTTTAACCATGGCAGCAATCCCGACAATGGAGCCGGTCAGTGAACTGAAAAAAATGATAAACAACAGACTCGGCCAGCCTAAAAAGGCACCCAGCATACCAAGCAATTTGACATCACCACCTCCCATGCCATCCTGGCGGGCTATTTTGAAATACACAAAGCTGACTAAAAAGAGTATGCCTCCCCCAAATAAAACCCCAAAAACAGATTGCTGCCAGGTGATATTTTGACTAAAAAAGGAACCGGCAACTCCTATCGCAATGCCAGGCAGGCTGATTACGTCAGGAATTATTTGATGATGGATATCAATAAATATGATAACCAATAAGCAGGCCACAAAAAACAGGTAGTAGAAAAAGTCAAAGCCGAGACCAAACTGCAGGAAGGTCGCTGCGGCTAAAAGTGCCATACATGCTTCCACCAGTGGATACTGAATGGATATCCGCTCACTGCAGTTCCTGCACTTGCCCAGCAGCATGCAGTAACTCAATATGGGAATATTATCGTACCATTGTATCGGTGTTTTACACTGTGGACAATGGGACGCAGGATAAACAATAGAAGCTCCCTCTTCCGGTAGGCGAAGGATTACTACATTTAAAAACGAGCCAATAACGGCTCCGAAAACAGCGACAATACCTGCAATAAAAAGTTCCATTCACGTATACCACAAGGCCAGTGTTCAGGAAACACAGCCTTTTCTTGAGTTATCATTACATATTTCAGGTTAACGAGTGTTCATCCGAAACTGTTTTGTCAGCCACAATTTACAATATGCGTAACACGTTGATCATTCAACACGAAAGAGATGACTATGCGTCTCATATGCCGTAAATTGCAGCAGACTTTTCATTTCTGGCAAGACACAATTACCACCATTACTTTTATTTGTAGCGTGTTACATGCCCAACTTCCAGGAAAAAGCTCTTGTGCAGGCACATGAACAGCTTGCACCCGATATTTTTAGATTAACTGTCCATTCTCCGCAGATTGCCCAGGCTTCCGCACCAGGTCAGTTTGTCATGATTAAAAGTTCGAATACCAGTGACCCTCTGCTGAGACGTCCATTTTCTATCCATGATGTTACCTCAGGAGGAATGCTCCATCTCCTCTATAAAGTGATAGGTAAAGGGACACGTTGTCTGCAAAACCTTTCTCCCGGAGAGCAAACCGACCTGATTGGTCCTCTGGGACATGGTTTTCAGTTTTCTGTCCAGGAACCCGCCTGTCTGCTTGGAGGAGGCATGGGCATTGCGCCTCTCCTCTATCTTGCCAAATCACTGCAGAATGTCAGCTCTCCAAGACAGGATCACCAGATTCTTCTGGGAGCAAGAACCTCTGTAGAGCTCGCACCCCTTGTAGATGATTTTCAGCAACTTGGTTATACAGTACAGGCTGCCACCGACGATGGCAGCCTGGGACACCACGGTTTTGTCAGCGAACTACTCGAAGAAGTTCTGCCCAGTGTGCGTACAGTGTATGTCTGCGGCCCACACCCGTTGATGGCTGCAATTGCCAGACAATGCCAGGCTGCTGATGTGCCGTGCCAGGTATCCCTTGAAACACATATGGCCTGTGGTCTTGGAGCATGTCTTGGCTGTACCATCTATGCTCCTGATAAAAGTTATCGCCATGTTTGCAAGCATGGTCCGGTATTTGATGCAAACGAGGTGTTATGGACGCTGTAAAAACTATTCCAAAAGCCGATCTGCAAGTCAACATTGGTGGACTCCCCCTTCGCAACCCTGTCATGACAGCGTCAGGAACTTTTGGCTATGGACGTGAATTTGAAAACCTGGTCAATCTCCATCGTCTTGGAGGTATTGTCGTTAAGGGTATTTCCATACAACCTCGACCGGGAAATCCTCCCCCACGCATTGTTGAGACATCCAGCGGGATGCTCAATGCCATTGGCCTTGAAAATGTGGGTATAGAACGATTTTTAACAGAAAAAGTCCCATATTTGAAGACATTGCGAACCAAAGTGGTGGTCAATATCCTTGGTGACTCTCTGGACGAATATGCCTATCTGGCAGAAAAACTCAGTGGTCACGAAGGTATCCATGCTCTTGAGGTGAACATTTCCTGCCCCAATGTCAAAAAAGGAGGTGTTGCCTTCGGGGTTGATCCGGAAATGGCCAAGGCTGTTACTGCTGCGGTTAAAACCGCTACTGATCTGCCTGTCATGATTAAACTTTCACCCAATGTCACAGATATCGCATCCATGGCGCAGGCCGTTGAACAAGGTGGCGCAGACAGTGTTTCCTTAATCAACACCCTCATTGGTATGGGCATAGACACCTCCAGCCGAAGGCCAAAATTGGCCAATGTTATCGGAGGATTATCTGGGCCAGCCATCAAACCTGTTGCCCTGCGAATGGTCTGGCAGGTTGCCCAGGCTGTCTCCATTCCCATTGTTGGTATAGGCGGGATTGAAACCGCAGAGGATGCCATTGAATTTCTCCTGGCCGGAGCAACCGCCATTCAAGTCGGAACAGCCAATTTCTACGATCCACAGGCCACGGAAAAAATTATCACCGGCCTCCATCAATACCTCTATGAGCAGAAGGAAATCTGTGTACGGAGTATCATCGGCACTATTCGACTGGGGAGTAGCACATGATTCCAGGAAAGCTCTGCGTAGCACTCACCGGTTACGATGCAGAAGCCATTGCCAAGCAAATTACACCGGTTACAGATCACTATGATGTAGTTGAAATACGTCTGGATGGTATGACCCATCCAGATATACAGGCCTGCCAGCAAAAAATTACAGGACCACTTCTTTTCACCCACCGCCCACTGTGGGAAGGCGGTACCTACAGAGGATCAGAACAGGATCGTCTTGCCCTTCTCGAACAGGCAATAGACGTCGAGGCGGCCTACATAGATATCGAACTTGAAACCGAGGCAGTGCTCCGTTCAAAAATTCTCAACAAAGCTCGGGCAGGAAAAACCAAATCCATTGTTTCCCACCACAATTTTTCCGGCACCCCTGGTCAGAATGAACTGGTCAACATACTACGCAGAATGCAGAATAGCGGTGCTGATATAGGTAAGATTATCACAACCGCAAATAACTCAACCGATGTTTCCCGGGTACTCAGTTTAATTCATAATGCACAGGAATTAGACTTTCCGCTGATCACTTTCTGCATGGGAGAGGCTGGCAGAATCAGTCGTTTTGCCACTATATACATGGGAGGGTTTATGACGTATCTTGCACTTGATGAAGCACAGTCGACAGCTCCCGGACAATTCAGCCTGAAACATTTTCACTCTCTCCTCACCCTATTTAACACAAAACAATGACCATTAACGGCTCAACACGCTTGTTTGCCATTGTCGGCAATCCGGTACATCACTCGCTCAGCCCGGTGATGCATAACACAGCCTTTCAGGCTCTGAACTATAATGGGGTCTACGTTCCTCTCCATATCCTCGATATCCAGGCCGGTTTACAGGGCATGCGACATCTCGGATTCAAGGGGGCTTCCATTACTGTTCCACACAAAGAGACTGTGCTGCCATTGGTAGATGAAGTTGACGAAATAGCTAAAGAAATCGGGGCTGCCAACACCCTGGTTTTCACCCCGTCAGATATCCCTGGTATCGGCAAGGTGAAAGCATACAACACAGACTGGCTCGGCTCCAATCATGCACTGGAACAACACATTTCCCTTCAGGGAAGTTCTGCCCTGGTGCTCGGCGCAGGAGGTGCTGCCAAGGCTGTTGCTTATGGCTTGCTGCGTGCCGGCGCCAAAGTCACTCTCTGCAACCGAACCCAGTCCAAAGCTGAAGAGCTGGCTCAGGCCCTGCAGTGCCAATGGATCCCCCAGGAAGCGTTGGCTGCCTGTACAGGGGATATCCTTATCAATACAACTACTGTGGGCATGACTCCCAATGTTGATCGGTCACCCTTTCCTGCAACTCAACTCCGCTATTTTCAAGTTGTAATGGACATTGTGTATGCACCATTGGAAACACAACTTTTAAAGGATGCACGGGAGCAAGGATGCAAAACCATTGACGGGCTTGCCATGCTCCTGTTCCAGGGAGTTGAACAATTTTCCTTGTGGACCGGCCAAAAACCTCCTGTTCAACTCATGCGACAGGCTCTTATTGATGCATTACCCGCTTAATTCAGATCACAGAGATTTTACATATCATGATTAGCATTCAACCCGTTACCACCATCGACAATACCATAACTGTCCCCGGGTCAAAAAGTCTTACCCAGAGAGCCTTGATAGCAGCAGCCCTTGCCCAAGGTACTTCAACCCTCTATGGCCCTCTTGCCAGTGAAGATACGGCCTATACCATCAAAGCTTTACATCAGATGGGTATAGAGGTTGATGACAATAATCCTGAACAATGGCTTGTCCATGGACAAGGCGGATCCATTGCCACTCCTGATTCTCCTATTTTCCTTGGCAATAATGGCACAGCAACCCGTTTTCTGACCTCTGTGGCCTCCCTTGGTCATGGTACAATGCATATTACGGGGAGCGAACGTATGGCAGAGCGTCCCATTTTACCCCTGATGGAAGCTTTGAAAGGCTGGAATGTAGACATCAACAGCGATGCTGGTACCGGCTGCCCTCCTTTGACTATCAAAGCCAAGGGTATAACCGGAAACTTCACCACCCTTCCAGAAGGGAAATCCAGCCAATATCTCTCCTCCCTGTTGCTGGTTGCTCCTTATGCTGCATCAGCGGCAGAACTCAAGGTAGAAGGAGACGTTCTATCTCAGCCCTACGTGCACATGACGCTGGCTGTTATGGCTGACTTTGGCATCAGGGTCGAGGCGGCTCCAACTCTGACCTATTTCCGTATTCCCCAGGGCCAATATCAGGCCAGAGAATATCATGTAGAAGGTGACGCCTCCGGTGCATCGTATTTCTGGGGAGCTGCAGCAGTCACCGGTGGCAAGGTAACCGTTGCCAATGTTCCGGTTCCATCTCTGCAAGGTGACGCAAATCTGGTACCTCTACTTGCCAGAATGGGCTGTGAAGTGACACAGACGGGTACTGGCGTGACGGTTCAAGGGCCTGAGCGCCTGGAGGGAATTGAAGTGGATATGGGAGACATGCCCGATGTGGCACCAACCCTTGCGGTGGTTGCGGCCTTTGCTGAGGGAACCACCACCATTAACAATATTGCCCACTTGCGAATCAAAGAATGCGACCGTCTCTCTGCTGTAGTAACAGAGCTGCGAAAAATGGGTGCCGAGGTGGAGGAAGAACAAGATCGAATGATTATCCACGGAAAGGCTGGCGGTTCCAATCTCCATGGTGCCTCAATAAACACATATGAAGATCACCGTATGGCCATGTGTTTTGCCGTAGCTGGCCTGAGAATCCCTGGGGTTACGATCACTGGCGAAGATTGTGTGGTAAAATCTTTCCCCCGTTTCTGGGAAGTATTCGCTCAGCTTGGAAAATAGATTGCACGACAATGGTTGCATCCAGATAATACCTGTCCGGGTCTTCCCATATATACGTTTTTTGCTCAAGTTCAGGTAAGCGAAGACTCTATGCCTGCGATACATTGTATCGCAGGCATAGAGTTGATATCGGCGTCTTCGCTTACCTTCGAGAATACAATTTTAAGCACAGCGCACAAATTGAAGGACAGGTAAGCAAGGAACGAGACTCTAAAAAGACTATTTATGGACAGGCTCCTATTGAACGGTTAGAGCGCACGCAACTTACACACCACCTCGTCACCAACTGTTACATCTAGTAAACTTACAGCTTTGCACTGATTTGCAGCGACTTCGATGAAACCATCACTGTCTATCAGGAATGCTGTTTCTCCAGAGGGAATTTCTGCATACGTGCGACAAAAAGTGGAGACCTTCTTTTTCCTGATTGTTAGCCATCGAACCTCTGCGTCAATATCTCCAAATTCTTCCCCACGCAATGACGTCCTGATATTGCCAAAATGATCAATACGGACCACGTGACCAATTACCAACTGCCCTTTACGCTTGACCTGACGCGGAAGACACCGGACACATGCATCCAGAGCCATTGCCTGGCCCAATTTCTCGCAGGGTTCTCCTCTGGCGATCCTTCCTGCAAGAGGAGCCATAATATCGCGGCCATGAAAGGTATGACTTTTTGCCTGCCCATAGGATGCTGCGTAGACGCGCTCAATCGTTTCCTGTTCCACTAGCGGTGAGAGAATTCCATTATCCGGACAAACAAACACATGCCCGTTACCTTCGGCGATCAGAATATTCCGGTCACTTCCTACTCCAGGATCTACAACTGCCAGGTGAACGGTACCGGCTGGAAAGTGAATATAACTCGCAGAAAGCGCATATCCTGCGCCTGTTATATCATGGGGCTGAATAGCATGCGTGATGTCCACAATACAAAGATCCCTGGCAATGGAAAGCAGCGCACCTTTCAATTGCCCAACGTAGGGATCCTCGAGTCCAAAGTCCGTTATTAATGTCACTATGGATAAGCTTTTCATACCGCAGTTCTCCAGTCACAATGTCTACAGCCCCGGTAAGGGCCCGGAGAACGGGTGATATGCGATTGCAGGGTCAAATATTTTTAGGCAATAAAACGTACAGCGCTCCCTGCTGCTTCACCCTGCCGGCAGCTACTCCGGCCTCAGGGCCTCTACCCCAGAAAAAATCCAGTCTCTTTGCCCCTTTAATCGCTGATCCGGTATCCTGAACCAGGGCAAAACGGTGCATTTCCCCGAACCCAATTACCCGACCATGTTGAATTCGGGGCATACGTGCTTTCAGAAACCCAACCACGCCAAGTGGGTATATGGTGCGATCAGCAGCAAGAGTTCGACCAGCGGACACCGGTTCCCCCATACTACCTATGGCCTCAATGGTATCTGACCAGCGAAAAAATATATAAGACGCATTGTGATTCAGAATTTCTTCTCCTTGCTCAGGATGCTCCTGAAGATAATGGCGAATTCTATCAAAACTGGCCTGCTCAATCTGCATGCGCCCTGTATCGACCATATATTTGCCAATACTGCTGTATGGATGTCCATTTCGATTTCCGTAGCCTATACTGCGCAGAGAGCCGTCTTCAAGGCGGATAAGCCCTGATCCCTGAATATGCAGAGAAAACGCATCTATCGGGTCTTTGAGCCACACTATCTCTTGACCGACCAGTTTCTGCTGCTGTTCTATTTCGCTTCGACTCCAATACGAAACAAATGCACCATTCTGCAGACGCCCTATTTTACCATCACCACGTTGGGCCAGAGTATCAGGGATTCTATACAGCGGATAACGAAACTCATTATCCGCTTTAAGGCGACCTTCCAGTATCGGTTGATAGTACGCTGTCACTAGAATGTCCCGCTGATGGATGTTTCCTGTATCTGCAGCAACCCGATACAGGGAACACTGTCGTTGTATGCTTTCCCGTAACTGCTCTGCGGATAGTCTCCTGGCAACAAGACGCTTCAACAATGTATTTACCTGTAGAAGCTGATCAACAGTAACGGTTTGCTCTCCAACATATAGCTGTTTTTCACCTGCTTGCCTTTGCAGATAACGTTCACTGATGGACAACGCATGAATCAGTCCGCCATAATCAAGATCATCGACTAATTCCGGCCATTCACGTAGCGGTACCTTGTGTAAACGAGGTTCCGCAGAAACGATGGAACAGGTACAAAACAGCAGCACGGCAAAAAGAAAACAAACGTATCGGTGCATGTATCAGAGTCTGAATAAAAAAGGAATCAAAGGCAAGACAGTATCACAGACAATATGACACTGAACAGAAAAGACAGCATATACCAACTCTAGCGAAGTCTTTCCATACATGAGAATTTTTGCTCAAGTTTAGGTAAGCGTAGACTCCGAGGCATGCGATAAATTTTACCGCAGACATAGAGTTGATATTGCCAGACAAGCGTGGAGCACAGCATAAGTGGCTACAGTTGCCAGGTTATGCCTGTTGTTTCATGCCCTGGTAAACAAGTCACAACATTTTATCGCATACCCCCGTGAACACACGAGCCATTCAGTCTGTGTAGAATATGTGTCAGTTTGCCGTAAAATGGCTGGAAAGCGCCTCTATAAAAAGTATTTTCTGCTCAGCTGGCAATGCATTGATGCCAGCGGCAGCTGCTCGCCCGCCCCCGGTTGGATATTGCCTGCACAACGCATCTGCACCTTTACGGTTGTTCAAAGGGGCGCGTACGCTCACCCGTTGGCTCCCATCTTCATTGAGAATCATTGTTGCATGTGCTTTTTCTGGCTTTTCCCGAGCTATCTGATTGGAAAAGACACCTACAATTCTGCGAGCCCAGGCAGCATTGGGTAACTCAAAAACACGCGCTGATTCGGTTTCAACAGTAGCACGGAGGGCCTCAGCCTGGGCGATATCTTCTTTGTACCCATTCCTGAGGGTTTCAAGAACAGCGCTTTGGCGGAAAAATTCAAATACGTCAGAATACTGTCGGACCTCTTTGTAGAGAATTGCCGGTGATACGTGAAGATCGTCCAGGGAAAAACCATACCCATTATAATTCAGTAATACACCGACTTCCTGCAATATGGTTGTCTGTTCCTGACTCAAACCTGCTTGCATGGCCCTGCTCAGGGCCACTTCATTGAGATTATCACCAAAAGCACCTGTAATGGCCCAGGGAAGATACATATCTTCGAGCAACCCACTGATAATAAGGGACGTGCAGGTTTCAGGTTCCGGATGGATATGAAGCTCCAGCCCTTCGCAGACAGGCAGATCACCACTGTAATGGTGATCTGCATAAAATACGGAATTGCCATTTGCAAGCAGTCGGTCTAGTGGACTGCGGTTTTTATCCAGGGATATATCGAGCACTGTAATCGCTGTATCAACGACCTTTTCAGCTGCAAGAACATCAAGTAGCCGTATATCTCTTTTTACACCGGTCAATAACCTGGCAGACGGACGAGGTTGATGCAAACGCAACTGATGCAGTGCACAGATGCCGTCAGCATCTCCATTAAACACATCAATGTACATGGAAAATCGACTCCTGTTAATTTGGCAGATGAACGCCAAATGGGTTGCCGATATTCGCAAGCCGGAACACAACCAAATACTTATGATCGTTTTCTGAGTAATTGGAAAGGAGTTCTACGGACCAGCAGGCCGGTTGATAGACCAGACGGACATTTTCTTCTACGGTTATATCATCGGAAAGAGATTTGGATAATTCATAGCCAAAGTAAAAATTATAAGGCAGAACCAGCCAGGCATCACCGCTTACGGACTCGGTATTACTTGCGTCATTAAACTTGTAGGTTGCAGAAAGGTAATCGCCCCTGTTACTTCGCATGGCCGCTTCTACGGAATGCCAATAGAAACCGTCAGCATATACGTCTGCTCTGGTTTTATATTTCAGCCACATATTGGGAAGCGGGTAGTAACCGAGATTGATATATACGGGAGTCAGCGGTTCATCTTCGTCTTCACTCAACAGGCTGTACCCCTGATAGATCTTAAAATAGCCATAATTTCGTTCCCTGAGATTACCGCTTGGTCCACTGAAAACAGTAAAATAGTTATCCGTGCCATAATAAATGGTGCTTTCATCGGCAATGGTATCAGTACTGTCCATATACGGGATCTCGTCCTGATCGGCATCGGAAACGAAATTATACTCAACATATGGCCGAAAGGTGTGCGTCCACGGGGTTTCACTTCCCATGAAGGTATCAAATTCACCAATCATGGTGGTCCCGATCTCGGCATTAAAATCCGCAAGAAGACGATTTTCAGTATCACCATCCTCGAATTCTACAGCCGTACCTTCTCCATTGGTACTTTGAGTGGTATCGCCATTCACCTGAAGGCCATAGAAAGTATCCCGGACACCTGCTGTAACCGTTGTCTCAAGATACTGACTCAGAGGCAACGATGTTGAAAGTTGAGGATGCAGGTCAAATCGATGGGCACCAACACCTTCTTCACGATAATAATTCACATAATCGGCGTCCCATGAAAAATCCACACTACTTCCATCATATAGCGGGACCAGACCTGTATATGTCAAACCTGGCAGTTTCCACAATTTGGAAGGAATGGTTTCAGCTTCGCTGATGTCGTCAATGATGACCACATCGCCCTGCAAAGACGTTCCATTATCAAAGGAGCGAAGTATTTTAAAAGAGTTGGTACGGTACCGGTTGGTATCATTTTCAAAACCACGTCCGAAAATTTCCTGAAAACGATCCTCAGTGTTATCGTAGCCAGTATTGCCGCTATCGAATTCCAGTAAATAGTCCTGATCTGAAACCAGGTCGATATCCAATCGTGAGGTCCAGTCACCAATATCCTGGTCTGCTTTGGCACGAACCCAATACCTGGACTGATTGGTGTGCTGGTAGCCGGTCTCTGTATAATACTCAGTCTCCGATGGATCACTCAACTCGTCTGACAGATAGTTGCCCATGATCATACCTTTATCGTCAACATCGACCATATAACGGAATTCCGCACCGACCATCACCCCGCGCTCAGCCATGAAATATGGATACAGTGTCAGGTCGCTGCTGGGAGAGAGGTTGATGAAAAAAGGCAATTCAACACCAAACCCATCACGGTCGGAGTAGGACATGGAAGGGAACAGGAATCCCGTCTGCCGCTGTCGTTTTGCAGGAAGGATCATGTAAGGTGTGTAAAGAACAGGTATACCTTTAATTCGAAAAGTCGCGTGTTTCAGGTAGGCATAACCACCATCGGTGATCTCGGTGTCTGCAGCAGCAAAACTCCAGGGCGCTGTTTCATCATCTTTGAGTTTACAGGTGATAATCCAGCCATCCTCAATATGATAGGTAAGGTCACCGGTTTTTTCTATAACCTTGCCTTCGATGTGCATGTCTTTGTACTCCCGTATAATCGACGCACCTTCAAAGGTTCCGGTTTCTTCATTGAGGTTCACAACCCCTGAATCTGCGGCCAGTTGATCAGGGCCGATATCAATGAGCAGGTTTCCCCGGGCTTTTACACGCCCCAGGTCAACATCGTAAACCATCCAATCGGACTTAATCTTGGTCAATACCTTGGTGGTGGTGACCACATTTTCCTCGCCCTGTTCTTCAGGCTCCGCGGCATCTTCCCCTAAAAGGTCAGCCCAGCCGGCTGATTCTTTTTTGATCGCCCGGGTAACGGCCTCCCGTTTTTCCAAAACTACATTTCCCTCAGCGATGATACTGGGAGGATCTTCATAACGGGTTAATTTGTCGGCGGTAATCTCCCATTGTAGGGCGTCAACTGATTCGGCACAAACCTCACCGGCACTTGAACAGACGACAAAAACAAGAAGAAGGTTGAGGATCGGGGACCTGGTTATATATTGCTTCACCTCGATCGGCTCCTTTGTAAAAGAGGTAACTTGGGGGTGGTTACGGTTCAATAAAGATTTACAGATAGTATTGACTGCTCTCTAATTATCTGCATAATTGTATTATATAGGCGCAATCAAACGAGAGCAACGTATTAGAATAACGTGTATAAAAATTACACATACAATGCGTCGGAATGTACGCCCATGGCTGTGTTGTGTCAAGACAAAACTCGTAGAATTGCCTTGCACTACAGGCCAATTTAGTTTAATAAACGGCAGGTTGAGGGGCAGGCAAATATCAAAGTCTCAGTGATTTGACCAAATGCACCTGCCATCAATATGTAGCCCAGCATACCCATTTTATGAAATATATCTTTGGCCCGGTACGTTCCAGGCGGCTAGGTCGATCACTCGGTATCGATCTTTTTCCATCAAAAATCTGTAATTTTGACTGCGTTTACTGCGAGGTTGGCCCCTCGCCGGCACTCTATCATATACGAAAAAAATACTCTCCCACCAAAGATATTCTGCTAGAAATCACAACCGCTTTTCAGGACGAATCGTTCAGCGACCAGATAGATGTATGTACGTTAACGTCCAGCGGCGAACCTACTCTGCATAGTGATTTCGGGCTTATTCTATCTCATCTCAAACAGACATCGTCAAAACCGGTGGTGGTTCTGACAAACGGAAGTACCATGGATTCCCCCCAGGTCCGACAGGAACTCTCCCTGGCAGACATTGTCATCCCCTCCCTGGATGCGGCGACACCTGCTGCATTTCAACGGGTGGACCGCCCCCACGCCGCTATTGAGGTAGAAAAAATAATTGAGGGATTAACAGCCTTTTCCCGGTCTTTCACCGGTCAGCTATGGCTCGAAGTGCTTTTTGTACAGAACATGAACGACAGTATTGAAGAAATTGAGGCTTTGACCCGGGCAATTGAAAGCATCCGCCCGGACCGGCTCCAGCTTAATACAGTGTTCAGGCCTCCAGCTACATCTTCGGCGCACCCTATCTCAGGTGACCAAATGAGGAAAATTGCAGATCTCCTCAAACAAAAGTTATCCACCCCCATTGATCTACCAGCCCCGAGCAGTCAAGTTGAAACCCCTGCCTGTGCAGAGGATAAGGACGAAGCTGCGTCGTCGGCTCAGGTAAGTATTGATGGGATTCTTCAAATGATTCAACGCAGACCGTGTACGGCTGCAGATATCAGCAAAACACATAATATAGGAAGTTCGAAAAAAGTTAAGCAACTTCTTGAACCGCTGGTATATGAAGGAAAAATTCGAACATATACTCACGAAGGACACTTATTTTACCAGTACGTACAATCACTCAACGCATAAATACGGCTGGAAACCAAATAATTCGTTGCATATGTTCGCACCCCTCACGGGAAGCGGCCTGCATACTCAGGCTTTTTTCATACACGCGAAAGGTTCAGGAAGCCCTGCTTGTACTCATTCAAGTAAGGTTACAATATGACAGAAGAAAAAAACAAGGAAACACCCAAAAAGAAACAAACCATCAGAAAAGCCAGTACCGGCGCATGGTGGAAAAGCATTGTTCCGGAAATACAAAAAGAAAAACAAAAAAGTGCAGAGATAAAAGCGAATAATCAATCGCAACCTGCTTCTCAGGCAGAGGAAGCTGAACCGGTTGAACCCATCGCTCGTCCTACCTCCCAGGAAGCGACCAACTCGCCTGCGATTACTCTGCCAGAGCCAGACAAGGCCATGGTTGAAGCGTCTTCAGAGTTTCCTCAAGAGCCTCCTCACGCTATAGAGCCATCACGGGAACAAGTTGAAACACAGGAAGAGGATGCATCCGAAATACCGGCTGCTGCAGAAACCGGTCAAGACACGGATGTGGAGGATTCATCACCTGAGCCGCTAGAACAGGAAAAAACGGATTCTGAATCGACAGCTCCTGAAGAAACAACTGAAGATGAGAAACCCAACGAGCCTAAAACTGTTGAAGAAAGGCCTAGAAGAGCTAAAAAATCGAAAAAACAGGGTAGAAAAAAGAACGACAATAGAAAAAGGCCACAGCCTGAAGTTGAGCAGGAAGAAGAAGAGGATGAAGAGGATGAGGAGCTGGAGCTGGAGGATTTCGCTGAGCAGTCCAAATCCGTACTGACAAAACTGCTTATCAATGCAGAAGAACCTGAAGAGTGTCGTATCGCTCTGGTGGAAGACGGCAAACTGGAGTCTTTCCATGCTAACACCGTATCTCGGGAAAGAACCAAGAACAATATCTATAAAGGAACCATTGTTTCCATAGAACCTAACTTGCAGGCAGCTTTTGTAGATATGGGCACTGGCAGGAATGGTTTTCTCCCCTTCAACGAAATACATCCTGAATATTACCGTCAGGACATCAGTGAACGTAATAGACAGCTCATTGCTCAACACCAGTGGAAAAAACTGAAGATTGAAGAGGTGGTAAAGAAGGGGCAAGAGGTCCTTGTGCAGGTAGTGAAGGAGGTCACCGGCAATAAAGGCGCTAACATCACCACATATCTTTCCCTGCCCGGACGTTTTCTGGTGCTCATGCCAGGAAGCGACAGTGCAGGCATTTCCCGCAAGATTACGGAGGAAGAGCGTCGCTCTGATTTGCGTCAGATGATGGCCTCCTTTAATATTCCGGAAGGGATAGGCTATATCATTCGTACTGCCAGTGCAGAGATAACCAAAACAGCTTTTCACAAAGACCTGCGCTACCTTCTTCGCCTGTGGGATGAGATAAAAACCAAAGGCCAGGAACAACCTGCTCCAGTGCTGGTGTATGAGGAAGAAAATACAGTTATCCGTTTTCTGCGCGACCACTACACACCTGAAATCAGCGAAATTCATGTAGATACTTCCATTTCCTATGAGTATGTAAAAAATTTCGTCCGACTTCTGCCTGCTTCACAACGTAAGGTGAAGATTAAAATGCACCGAGGTGCCAAACCAATCTTCAACCAGTACAATATCGAAGAACAGATTGAATCCATCTTCAAGCCTCAGGTGACCCTTCCTTCCGGTGGATCTATTGTTATCAACCCCACAGAAGCACTTGTTGCCATTGATGTTAACTCTGGACGTACCTCTAAAAATGCCGACTTTGAGGAAACTATCTTTCTGGCTAATATGGAGGCGGCGGCAGAACTGGCCCGTCAATTACGCCTGAGGGATCTTGGTGGACTGATTGTTGTAGACTTCATAGACATGCGTAATAAAAAGCATATACGCGAAGTTGAACGGCAAGTTCGCACAAGCATGAAGCGGGACAAAGCGAAAGTGGACACCAGCAGAATTTCCCGTTTCGGCCTCATGCAAATCTCACGTCAAAAGATGGGAGCTCCTATTGAAAAAGGCAGCTACAGAACCTGTAGTCATTGCCAGGGACGAGGGGTAGTTCGCTCTGTGGAAACCATGGCACTCTTCTACCTGCGGCGTATTCAGACAGGTATCAGTAAAAAGAAAATCGGACTGGTGACCTGCAGAATTCCACTGGATGTAGCTGAATATCTCTTGAATAAAAAACGTGCAGAACTGTATGACCTGGAACAGAAGCATAATGCAAAAATAGAAATCATTGCCAGCACACATCTTAAACCAGGCGAGAACCAGATAGACTTTATCTCCAGTACCCAAAATGACGAAAGCGCAGAATAGTTGCTACTGCCTTTTACTTCATGGAGTAAAATCAAAAAAAGAGTGCAACCTATAAAAAAACACTTGCCCAGAAATATAACATCGTGTATACATGGGCACCACATTTATGCGCCAGTAGCTCAGCTGGATAGAGTGCCGGACTACGAATCCGTAGGTCGGGAGTTCGAATCTTCCCTGGCGCGCCAGTAATCCCAAGGGGTTAAGTCATTTTGGCTTAACCCCTTGTTTATTTGGTGTGAGAAAAAGTGTGAGACTTTTGTCTCGCAGCCTCATAATCGCGCACCGCCTGTTTCTCCAGTTCTGAAAAACTGTGCAGATATATTTCCGTCGTCCTTCTGTTTTCGTGGCCTAAAATCTTTTGTATCGCTCCGATAGGCACATTCACACTGTCCATCAGCGACGCCCCTGCATGTCGAAGGGCGTGATATCTGAAGTAAGGCACCCCTGCCCTTTCGCAAAGATTCCGCATTAGATACTTTCAACACCTTTTATTATATTTTTAGGGCTAAGAATGGGTGATTAATCAGGGGCTAACGAGAAAAGATCTTCCAGAGAATGAATCAAATCTCGTTGATTGGTGCTATACCGATTCAAGCCGCTGCTCAAAGGTATCACCCCATTCCCTAAGACTATTAAGGACAGGCAAAATGGTAAGTCCGAACGTGGTCAGGGAATACTCTACCTTGGGCGGCACCTGGGCGTAGACCTCCCGGTTCACAAGTCCGTTCTGCTCAAGTTCCCGTAATTGTTGGGTCAACATTTTCTGGGTGATGTTTGGCATGCTTTTTTTCAGTTCCCCGAACCTGAGGCAGTCTACCCTGGAAAGATGATAAAGGATAACGGGTTTCCACTTGCCGCCAATGACCTGAAGAGTTAATTCCACTGTACAGGAATAGCTCCGATTTCCATTATGCTTAATGGTACATTCTTTCATTTTTTAATCAATCTCTCATTAGTATACAAATACATACTACCATACAAAAAGGTGCCTACTTTCTTTTTCTACTATATGCGTGTAATAGATTCAACAAGGTAACTGCTCACAGTGCACCTGACCTTTCCGCGTTCAGCCAGGCTTACGTATGATCCGTACACTGCGCCAGCCTGATTGCGAAACTCTCAGGTACCATGTAACCAGTTACAAATACGAGGGAGTTTTACATTTATCCATTTCCCTTATGAGGAGTTACTCAACACGTTGATCATGCCTGAAAAAAAATTCATGCCAGGCTGAGCAAAGGTGCTCGGCCCTCAAACAAGGCATTGAACTTACGGCTACAAGTGGCAGGACACCAAACAACCAAAGAAGTCAAACTTCTCAAGTATCATGTTGTAGTGTGGCCAAACTTACTATTATCTCAATTGAAATAGGAATAACGAATGAAGCCAATTGGTCCAACTAACGCCTTATACCCCATGCCTACAACTCTGGTAGGCGTAACTGTGGACAGCAAACCCAATTTCCTCGCAGTAGCCCACGTGGGAATTATGAACCATGGAACCCCACAATATCTTTCCGTCGGCCTTAATAAAGACCACTATTCCAACTCGGGAATCCATGAAAACAAAACATTCAGTATTTGCCTGCCTTCTGAAAATCTTATGAAAAAAACTGATTATTGCGGAATTATGACCGGCAAAAAGACAGACAAGGCCGCCCTGTTTGATGTTTTCTTCGGAAAACTTAAAACCGCGCCCATGATACATGAGTGCCCTGTTAACATGGAACTGAAATTACAGGATGTACTAAGCCTTGGAAAACACGAAATATTTATCGGTGAACTTGTGCAGACCTATGCAGATGACTCTGTGATAACCGAAGGCAATATTAATATTGCTAAACTTTCCCCTCTTCTTTTTGACATGGCAAGCAAGAAATACTGGGCTCTTGGAGAACCATTGGGCGACTGCTGGAATATTGGTAAAGAATTAAAAAACAACTGACAACAGAGGAAGAACGAATATGACTTTTATTACTATAGATTCGGAGAAATGCAATCAAGACGGCTTATGCGTGCAATCGTGCCCCGTAGCTATTATTGATCAGAAAAAGGGAGGCTTTCCATTTGCAGATACCAC
Organism: Desulfogranum japonicum DSM 18378; assembly: GCF_000429945.1. Classification (GTDB taxonomy): domain Bacteria; phylum Desulfobacterota; class Desulfobulbia; order Desulfobulbales; family Desulfobulbaceae; genus Desulfogranum; species Desulfogranum japonicum. Next base: position 183,004 of record NZ_AUCV01000004.1, read on the forward strand.
CAAAATAGAAAACTGCATTGCTTGTGGTCATTGTGTCGCAGTATGTCCAAAAGGCGCACTCACTCACAGCTTGCTATCCAGTGAAGATTTCCTTACTGTCCCCAAAAATCAACCCGATCCTGAATCCCTTGAAGCTCTGCTAATATCCAGAAGGTCCATACGTGGTTTTCAAAACATGCCGATCCCACACCATCAACTGGAAAGACTATTGGAAATCTCCAGACGAGCGCCTACGGCATCCAATTCACAGAAAATCAGCTGGAATATGATAGAAAGCTCTGATCGTCTGGAACAAATACGACAACTTACCCTTGAATGGTTGGCAACCGATCCAACACCAACACGTGCACATTATCTTGAAACAGCGACAAAGGGCCGAGATGTGATATTGCGAGGAGCTTCGGCCTTAGCAGTTACCTATTGCCCGGAAGATTATGTCTGGACCGAAACTGACTGTTCTATTGCCCTGACCTATATGGAGCTTTTAGCAGCATCGATGCAACTGGGGGCATGCTGGGCGGGACTAGTGACTATGGCGAGCAGACATCTCCCTCAACTTAAAGAAATTCTCGGCATCCCTGAACGACACAATATAGGCGGCGCCTTGATGCTAGGACTACCTCGACAAAAGCATTATCTCATACCACCACGAAACAAAGCTCATGTAACCTGGCTATAACAAGGGCTGTTTACGCTTTTTGCGCTAAGGGTTTTCTTCGCCTGTACTCCCTGAGTTTATGCACAAACACTTTGATTATTGCCAGCGAGTTGGACGAAAAAAATGCGATATTTTTCAATCCAAAGTGAGAACGCAACAAGCATTAACTCAACCTGAATGGGGTTAATTCATCTTGACTTAACCCCTTGTTTTTTTTGTTCTCTCTTTGTACAACTCCCGTATGATCATTGTCAGCCCTCGTTTGCAACATTTCCAGTCATCCGTATGAGTAATGCTCTGTGTGGGTGTTTAACTTGCTGCTGCAAATTTTCTGCCCACGCTTACGGCGCCATCCTGGGTATGGCCATGTAAACCCAACGCATATTTTGAACAAATACATACGACTATATTATGCACCTATCACTGTTTGTCATACTGGGAGTTATACTGCTGATACTCGGAGGTATTGGTTTGCTTAACGGAAAAGTTATGGCAGGCTCAAAAGGACTAAAACCAAATTATTACGACAAGGCCCATACCCCAGTTTTGTTCTATCTTTTTGTGATTATGTATATCGCCATCGGCGTCTTTGTTATCATTCAATCAATACAATGACCCCAAAAAGCCTTGTGCACTCAAAAATATAATCAAAAAATCGAATACTCTTTCCGTGCATAGAATGAGCACCCTCAAAAAACTCATCGGCAGTGCCCTTGCCCTGACGCTCACAGTCATGCTTGTTCATCTGCTGTATGGCTGCACCCAGTTTCAGCATGCCACGCCTCGTCCAAAAAACATGCAATACTCGGAAACGGGCATTGCCTCATTTTATTCCCAGAAATTGCAATCAAGAAGAACGGCGAGTGGAGAAAAGTTCAATAACCAGGCAATGACAGCAGCACACAGAACTTTGCCGTTCGGCACCAAGGTTCTGGTTACCAATGTTGCAAACAACAAATCTGTATCCGTAAAAATTAATGATAGAGGCCCTTTTGTCAAAGGAAGGATTATTGATCTCACCCGCTCAGCCTTTTCCAGAATCGCTCACACGAATAAAGGGAAAATCAAGGTCAGAATTCAAGTTATTCCATAGTACCTGTATGAAAGACACCGATTACATGTAAGAGCCGTCTTCATGCACAGCGGGATTTTCCATTTTTTCACAAACGTGATTGGCAAAGCCTTTTCCAGCCTCAGAATTGATATTGTACACCAGATCGGCACCAGCCTTTTTGAGTCCGGCGATCTGGTCATCAAAGGCAACCACTGAAGCAACTGTAACGTTTGCGTACTTTTGTTTTATCCGCTCCGAAGCATAAAGATTAGCTGTATAACTGGGCATGGCTAAGAGCAAAACCTTAACGCCACCTTCTTCAATCTCGAACCGCTCCCAAAAATCGTAGTCAATGGCATCACCTTGAAATACAATACGGCCATGGTCTTTATGCAAGCTGACCTGTTCCTGATCATGATCCACGCCTACCACATGCTTGCCATAGCGTTCGCGTAAAACTTCATAGGCAGCTGTACCTGTCCTTCCCATACCGAATACCGCTGCATCAATCCCTTGTATTGAGACTATTCTGTCATCCGGCAACCTTTCTTTGCTTTCGAAGTATTTCAAGAGAAAACGAAATCGCTGGTACAGTACATGTGCTGAACTGTTTAATGGAGACGCAAAAATAAAACTCACAGAGATAGACAAGGCAAAAACAATCAACCATTCAGTGGAAATCCAGTTATTCTTTGATGCCAATGCCCCGACAATCAAGCCAAACTCTGAATAGGTTGCAAGATTCAATGAGGAGAAAAGAGCCGTTCTTGCCCGCAATTTAAACCGCGTCAGGAACAGATAAAACAATATAACTTTTATTGGTATAACACAGGTGATGAGCAGCGCGGCGCCCAAACTGGAGAGAGTAGGCATACCTGATAGTCCAATAGTAAGAAAAAAACCTACCAGCAACAGGTCTTTGAACCCCATAATGGTTTTGGCCAGTTCATCAGCCTTTTCATCATCGGCAAGCAGCATACCTATTAACAGCGCACCCAGATCAGGTTTAACACCAAAGACCTCAAACAGGGTTGCTGCGGCAAAAGGAATAAGAAAACCGAGAAGAATCTGTAATTCGCCGTGTCCGCTTCGCCGTATCAACAGCAGAATCGGTCGTTTAAGCAAAGGGAGCAAAAAAAGACAAATACTCCAGGGCGATGGCAGTTTACCACTTGATAATGTGAGAAAAAGGACCGCAAAAAAATCCTGTAAGATCAGGATACCGATGGCGATACGGCCATGTTTGGCCCCCATCTCCCCCCTCTCTTCCAAGACTTTAACAGTAAAAACAGTGCTTGAAAAACTGAGTGCAAAAGATAGCAGAAGCGCTGTCTGCCAGTTGATCTCAGAAAATGCTGTTATCGCAGTATAGGATAGCAGCGTAATAAAGGCACCAATCAGCACCACACTTGCCAGCATGTGCAATGTCGCTACAGCCCATATTTCTGCTGCCAAAAGATTTTTGACCCGAACTTTTAATCCAATACTGAAAAGCAGCAGCATAATACCTGTATCAGCTACTCTCTGCAGCATTGGGCCTCCTTCGACGCCCAAACCATGTAAGGCAAATCCAGCTGCAAGAAATCCCAGAAGTGGTGGCAATCCTATCTGCTTGACCAGAAACCCGAGGATAAAAGCAGCCAGTAGCATGGTTGCATCCATCAGTTCTCCTCCTTTTGCTATGAGGCTGTTTGATTATTTATAACTGCTCACAGGTACACCATCACAAAATATGCAAAGATGATGTTGCAAATACACAGCATTATAATTGGATTTCCCTTTGCTGCGACCGAATTGAGAAGCAGACGTACAAATCGCTGACCGACAATGCATGGAGTATCCCGGACACCAGCCTTTCAGGAAGTTCTTACGACGCAGGTGGCCCTATTCAATATCTATGGTAAAATCCGAATACTTGTTTCAATTGTATTTCTGCAAAAAAGACGATTGCAGAGCAACTCAACCACGGAGACTGTTGTTTGATTTCACTGATGCCAACACTGCGACGGACCTCAAGCACTTCACATCGTCCAAAGTACAAAGAGCTTATAAGTTAACGAGTTCTGAATACTATATACCAGGTCATACCAATAAAGCTGGCACATTCAGTTGAACAGAAAAAATAACCAGAAAGTGGCAAACCTGCATGCAGTAGATCACACACCTCAACGTCTGTTAAATTAGTATTTACCATTTGCGTCCAAATTTTAATAGTGGTAACTATGAAATAGCAGTCTGTTCATGTGAGTAAAAAATGATGTCGTCCTAATACCTTCATCTCAAGAGCAGGAAGAAGTATACAGGTGGGTGGCCTGTAATCTTGCTGCAAACTCTCTATGAGGTTCAGATTATGTTCTGGGTGCACTTGCTGTTGCTACTCATCGTTATTTTTATAGGTATGAGGTATGGCGGGGTTGCTTTTGGACTGCTGGGTGGCCTTGGTATTGCTGTTTTTGGCATAGCGCCAGGAACTCCGCCGGTCAGCGTTATGCTCATTATTCTGACTGTTGTTGCTGCTTCAGCCACCCTGGAAGCAACCGGCGGTCTGGATCTTCTGGTAGAATATGCAGAGCGATTATTACGGCGATATCCGAATAGGATTGTCTACCTGGGCCCGTTTTGTACCTATTCCCTCACCATGCTGGTCGGCACAGGCCATTCAGTCTACCCTCTTCTTCCTGTTATTTACGATGTTGCCTATAAAAAAGGTATTCGTCCGGAAAGGCCCATGGCTGTCTCCACGATAGCCAGCCAGATGGGAATCACCGCAAGCCCGATCGCGGCTGCAGAAATCTGAATCACCTGTGACCACGTTTCCGGGATAACAAGACACTTTATCGACAGAAATTCTGCAAAAAGCTCAAGATACCTAAAAGGATTCCGATAAAAATATACTTACGATTTTTAAGACTCTACATAGGGGATAAACATGGCAAAGAGAATCTTTTTTTCAGCATCCGTTGTGGTTCTGTTTTGTATGCAAACTGTCTATGCCTTGGACCCGATTCCACAGGAATCGGGGTTCAGCGGCTTTGTCCGGGCCGGTGCAGGAGGCATTTGGTTTAAAAATAACCTGGTTGCCGGGAATTCTCTTATGGATATTGGTAATGAGGTGATCAGCGACTTATACGACTCGCCTGATTCGGATACCACGGCCAGTGGATTATTTAATTTTGAAGCAGCATATACTTTTTCAGAAACACGAACCCAGATTACCCTAGGATCCCAAATAGAGGATCTCGCCCAAATGGAGTTAAGTCAGCAACTTGCTGTAAAACAGGAGTTGGTTGACAAGAGCATCATCATGGCAGGTTTTCTTTTCTCAGGGATTCCCACAGAGGTGTGGAAAGATCCCTACATGACCAATAGCAACCGCCAGGAAACTGACAGAAATTCCAGTGGATTCCGCTTTACTTTTGATCGTATTCTAGGTTCGAACTTTGAAGCAAGTTACAGTTGGCGCAACATTGACATTGATGAAGAAGAGAGCGGAAGCTATCTGGGCCTTACATCAGCGGCAAGAAACTTATTGCTCCGAGATGGTTCTAACCACAAGCTTGAGTTGAACTATCGTTATACGGTCAACCAAAAGCATATATTCATTCCATCTATACAATATATGGTGGCAGACCGAGACGGTGAAGCAATGTCCAATACAAGGACAAATTTTCAACTCAGCTACCTGTTTCTCAATGACCCGATCACATTAGTTCTCAACGGACTTGTAGGAACAGCGGATTACGACGAAGTTCACCCTATTTATGGAGTTACCCGGGAAGAAGACAGCTATATGGCAGGTATTCAGCTGTACTATAAAAATCCTTTTGGCTGGGAACCTTTTGGCTTGAATGATTTCAGTGTGTTTGCAATGGAAACCTATGTGCTGACAGATGCAAATATCGATTTTTATGATACCGCTGCTAATATTGCGATGGCTGGGGTAATGCTTCGTTTCTAAAACACTGCATAGAAAATATGTCAGCATCTACAATAACCAAGGGCATTGTGCTCAGTATCTGCATCTTACTGCCATTTTCCGCGGAAGCCCTGGAAATTCTCACGGACAAACATGGAAATACCTCCAGCCAACCGCTGAGTCTGCCATACGCTTTTTATAATGAGAGCTTCGGCCTTGCTGCGGGTTATGTGTATGGAGTAGTGGGCAAGCCACAGCCTCAGTCATCCCTTTTGGGCACGGTCATGGCCGGGAGTCAGGGGTCGGCCATGGGATTTCTGATAGGGAAGGATCTTCGCCTGCCCTGGTCGGAAAGGCTTTTTCTCGATCCAGTGATATCCGTAGGATATTTTCGGGAAAACGATCTCTACATAGACGGAAATGCTGAATATGCGAATTCCCGCTCTGGGAGTAATGATTCAGACGCGGATGACTATGTGGTGGGCAATGGTTGGGATAATTTTTTCAGGCTTAAATTCAAGTACCTTCTGCCAGTTGGTGAGGGAAAAGATACAATCATCACCTACCACAAGATTGACAGAGGATTACCAATTCAGGAGAAGGCATTTCAATTTTCTTTTAATCCATTTACAAGCGGGAAGTCCTTTCTGGAGATGAAGCCTTTTTACCGATCTCAATCGGTTGAAAGCGACACCCTGGACAGAGACATCCAGACAAACGGTATCGACACAGGTCTGTACTGGGATAACCGCGATTTTGGTCCCAATCCGTCTCAAGGTTTTTCAGCACGGTTCAAAGTTTCAAGAGATTTTGGAGGACTGGACAGCTCCGGTTCCTGGACAAACATGGATGGAGAAATCGATGCGTATTTCTCTTTAGGAAAGATACGCAATTTTCGTCAGCAGGTGCTGGCCCTGAACGTTTGGACATCCTACTCCCCTTCATGGAGCGTCCAGCCAGACGGAACCATTGCTAACCGCCCTCCAGCCTATACCGGTTCAACCCTGGGTGGAATCTGGAGAATGCGAGGGTATCCCTCACAGCGGTTCAGTGACAAAGCTGCTATATATTATGGCGCAGAATGGCGACTTATTCCAGAATGGAACCCGTTTACCAAGTCTGAGTGGCTCCAGCGTTACGTGGGTGTTCAATGGCTTCAGATCGTGCCTTTCGCTGAAATAGGCAGAGTCTCGCCCTCGTGGAACCTGGAGGATTTACACCAAGATATGAAATGGAGCCTTGGAGTAGGAATTCGGGCCTGGGCCAAAGGCATTGTTGCACGCATAGATACCGCTTATTCTGACGAAGACTTTAAAATACAGATGATGGTGGGGCACCCGTTTCAATTTTAGCTTGTCACCCCTGCCCTGACTATGGGTAACTTCTCACAGGGGAGACGGATAAACTTGAAAGTCTCTGTATTGTAATTAGTTACAGGCACCTGAACTTTTTGCAAGCAGGCTGGTGCAGCGCATTGGGTTACACGTAAGCCAGGCTGATGACGGAAAGATCAGGTGCATGGTAACCAGTTTGCATTGCATCTATCGTCACCATAACGAAGGAGGCATTGCCCATGAACTATAATCGCACAGTAATAACAGGCATTATCTGCATAACCCTGTTTTGTATATTTGTTGACCCGGTTTTCTCAGCAGCCCCTGAAGGTGCGGGTTCGGCTGAATTTCCCATGCTGTTGAAGAGTTACAACGACGCTGACATGGGAAGCATCAGTCAGCGACTGCTTCACCGTATTGCGACTAAACCATTCAATCTCCTGGCTACGCTGATTTTCTTGCTGGCCATCGTCCATACCTTTATGACATCGAAATTCCTTTCGATTGCCCATCAGCTGCAACATGATCATGAAGAGCTGAAGGCTCGCGGAAAAGTACCTAAAAATTCAGTATCACATAAGGGCGAACTTTTTCATTTTCTTGGTGAAGTTGAAGCTGTATTCGGTATATGGGCAGTAGCTCTGGGCCTTTGCATAGCACTATTTTTCGACTGGTCGACCCTTAAGTACTATCTGACAGAGAGAGTAAACTTCACCGAACCATTGTTTGTCGTTGTTATCATGACACTGGCTGCGACCCGTCCAATCCTGAAACTCTCTGAACAGGTTATGGAAAAAATAGCCAACTTTTTGGGGGGATCTTTAGTCAGTTGGTGGTTCACCATTTTAACGTTAGGCCCGCTCATCGGTTCACTGATAACCGAGCCGGCTGCAATGACTATTTCCGCACTGCTTCTGAGCAGAAAATTTTACGATCTTGATCCTCCTGAGGTATTTAAATATGCCACGCTTGGTCTGCTGTTTGTCAACATCTCCATAGGTGGCACCCTTACCCATTTTGCGGCTCCCCCTGTATTGATGGTAGCCAATCCATGGGACTGGGGAACAATGCATATGCTTACGCAATTCGGGTGGAAAGCAACGCTTGGTATTCTGACTGCAAACGCCATCTATTGGATTATTTATCGTAGCACCTTTCAGCAGTTGGCTGAAAAATTTGAATTGCGACGCCTCAAGGAAGAAATCCGTCGAAAACATCTGTGCCGAAATGAAATGGAAGCCTACATTGAAACGATCTCCCCTAAAATTCGCACGGAGTTGAAGTTTGAAGAGACGATAACCGAACAAATAGATGCAATTTCCAGCCGAATACGGAAAGAACTGGAACCCCGCTACCTGGAAAAAGTTGCGAAAACAGGAGTGGACCAGGCCCTTGCCCAAAAAGCCTTTGAAAAACGGTTTGAAGAGGTTAAACTTTCAAAATTACGAGCCTATTTCCCTTTAGCTGTTCCTGAATCAGAGAGGGCTCCCTATCTTGATCCGGAATGGGATAACAGGGAAGACAGCGTACCATGGTGGGTTATAGTCATTCATGTAGCCTTCATGGGCTGGACAATTTTCACCGCCCACTATCCTGAACTTTTTATCCCGGGGATGCTCTTTTTTCTGGGATTTGCGCAAGTAACAGCTCCCTACCAAAACCGAATAGACCTGAAACAGCCACTTCTTGTCGGCTTTTTTCTTGGTGGTCTTGTCATTCACGGAGGTGTACAAGGCTGGTGGATAGAACCTGTGTTGGGCAGTCTCAATGAAATCCCCCTGATGCTTGGTTCAACCATTCTCACGGCATTTAACGATAATGCTGCCATTACTTTTCTCAGTACCCTTGTGCCAGAATTTACTGATACATTGAAATATTCCGTTGTTGCCGGAGCAGTTTCAGGTGGTGGCCTCACTGTTATCGCAAATGCTCCCAATCCGGCAGGTCAGTCTTTACTGAAACACCATTTTAAAGATGGCATTTCTCCCATAGGGTTGCTGAAAGGAGCACTGTTGCCGACAGTCATCATTTGGTTTACTTTTTTGCTGTTGTAAAGCAGCATCATAATAGTGCATATTGCAGCAAGGCTGAGCAGCTTTTATAACAGTGTCGTTGCTTTTTACGGCCCTTACATCCATATCACATATTCTTACTGCGCACCTCCACGCATTAATTATTTTGAAACATTTCGGAAATTTATTATAGTTATTTTTCCACTCAGGTTCCTTTGTACGATAACTCTTACTTATTGCGTATTTTTTGATGCAGTCCGGCTTACACACAAGCGTTACCAAATCCTCTGTCCCACAAGGCTCAGCTCATCCTTTCCGGTTGTCGGCAAGCCTGACTTACTCAATTATTTTACAATGTTTCTTTTTGGCTGTCTGCCTCGCGTCCCTTCAGGGTTGTGCCGGCATCACAGGCATTTTAGGGCAAGACCCCAATGACATTGAAAGTAATTTCTTCCTGGTCGACAAAAAAACCAGTGTTATCGGCAAACTGGCAACCATGGAAATTGAGCAGAACGATACCTTGCCAGATATTGCCCGTCATTTCAGCCTCGGCATCAATACCCTCAGCGCAGCTAATCCTGATGTTGATATTTGGGTGCCTGATCACGGCAAAACAATTATTCTTCCTTTGAGTTATATCCTACCGGATACAGCCAGAAAAGGCATCGTCATCAACCTGCCTGCACTGAGGCTTTTTCATTATAAAAAGCAAGGCAGCCAGCATATTGTTTCCACGTTTCCTATCGGAGCAGGTGCTGTTGATCGCGCTACCCCCATGGGTAATATGCATATCACACGGAAAAAACATCTTCCTACGTGGTATGTTCCTGCGTCCATTGCCGCGGATCATCTCGCAAAAGGAGATCCCTTGCCATCCCGTATTCCACCCGGTCCGCTTAACCCTTTAGGTGAGTATGCACTGTATCTGAGTAAACCGAGTTACCTCATCCATGGGACCAATAAACCGGCCAGTGTTGGACTGAGAGCATCAAACGGCTGTATAAGGCTCTTACCGGAAGACATACAACGTCTTTTCAAGATCACTTCAGTCAAGACACCTGTAAAAATAGTAAACCAACCTTATCTCCTAGGCCAGCGTGATGGAATAGTGTACCTCGAAGCACACACTCCGTTTAACGATTTGGGCAAAACAGGACTGAAAAAAATCTATTTGCAATTAAATGAGCTCCAGAAAAAGAACGGTTTTTCTTTTGACTGGGACAAGATAGAAGCCATCGTTGCCAAAGCTCAGGGGATACCCATTGCCATTTCTTCGACAGGCCTGATGGACAAAACCTTTGGCCGGCACACCATACGGCTCAAGCATCCGGCAAAACTCCGTGGCCAGCCACAAGTGCCAGAGCTTAAATCCGATGCATGGTATGTCCTGGCAGCCGTCATGGATAGCAAGACAGAAGCTCGCAGACTCTCAGCAATTATCAACCACCAGGGACCACAAATTCCAACCCGGGTTATGGCGAGCAACAACAAAAACCGAGTTCTCTCCGGCCCGTTCAAAACCAAGGGCGAAGCGGTCAATGCCCTGCACCGTTTACATATAGACCTGAATCTCAATGGCATACTTGTTGCACCGTAGCCAATGATACAGCACTATACAATCTTAGTATATTTTTGAGTAATAAAGACAACCATCGTCACTGCATGATGAAATCAAACGAAAACAGGAGCAAACAGATGAAGAAAAGTTTACAAATGATTGTATTGGCCCTAGCTTTAGCCTTGACTATCGGCGGATGTGCATCAAAAAACGATATTGAGGATGTACGGGCCCAGAACATGGAAATCAGCGCAAAAGCTGATCAGGCGGCCCTTGATGCACAGACGGCTAAATCTTCAGCTGACGAGGCAATCTTAAAAGCAAACGAAGCTATAGCAAGAGCAGAAGCCGCCGAACAGAGAGCCATCGAAAGAGAGCGTGTTGCTGACGAAAAAATTAATCGGGCAAACGCAGCATTTACCAATTCAATGAGAAAATAAACTAGTGGCTGTCCATAGATGGTCTTTTTGCTCAAGTTGAGGTAAGCAAAGAGCTGATATCGGAGTCTTCGCTTACCTGCAAGGATAAGATTTTGCGCATGATGCAAAATTGGGAAGGTAAGCGAGCAACGAGACTCCGAAGACCATTTATGGCCCGACACAAACTTAAGAAAAACGTGCCAGGTTGCCATAACCCGGCACGTTTCGTTCATTCCCGGGTGGGTAAATTCAGAGGTTAGTATACCTCCACACCGTAATTCTTCACGAGCGGCGCCAGGTGTGTATTCGCCTCATTTTTGCAGGTAAGGAACAAACAAAGACGTTGTAACTACCTCTGATTACTTACGTCCTGTTGTTTCTATTTCGATTAACAGATTTCAGTATCTTAAATGTGAGTACAGCAGTTATTAAGATGATTACGGGTAAACCTTTTCACTGCAAAAACACCATCCTTTCATCTTTAGCGTGTTGCATCATTTCCATTGCACTGCTTTTTTTCTCTGCCTGCACCAATAATGCGGCAACGCTTCCCATTCCTTCTCCCCCCACATCGAACCAGAATGTTTCTCAACAGGATGCCTTTGCCGCGTCTCTCATCCAATACCAAAAACTTTTACAGCAAAAACCAAAGTTCGCGGATCGTATCCTTTTTGAAATGGGTATCGCGTACAGCCATCCAAAAAACACAGGGAAAGACTACCAAAAAGCAACAGCCTGCTTCCAAAGGATCATAGATGATTTCCCTGAAAGTAAATATCGTGATGACAGTCAGATGATGTTATTCCAGGTCAGTAATGTCTTGATGAAAGACCAGTTGATTGATCGCCAGAGGCAACAGGCTGACGCCTATCGGCGACAAATAAAAGAACAGGAAAGTCAAATTACAAACCTGCGTGGGGAATTGGACAATTTAAGGCAAAAAATTTTTACGTATTCAACAATCCCCATCGATAAGATACTGATCGAAAAACACAAAAGACGCCTCACATTACTCTCCCAGGGGGTAGCGATAAAAACCTACGAAGTAGCATTGGGTAAGAACCCTGTTGGGCCAAAAGAACAACAAGGAGATGGCAAGACCCCGGAGGGCCTGTATTTCATCGAGTCCAGAAACAGGCTCAGCAAATATCACCTTTCTCTGCGACTCTCCTACCCAAATCAAAAAGATACAATGCGATCTCAATCCCTTGGAGTCTCCCCAGGTGGTGATATCATGATCCACGGTCTGAAAAACGGGCACCCGGATATCGGCACTTTTCACGCCACACTGGATTGGACCGACGGCTGTATTGCTGTTACCAATGAAGAAATAGAAGAAATCGCACAGATTGTCCCGGATGGTACCCCGGTTGAAATACAACCATAATAACACCCGACGTACAACCCGCTCATGAAGCTGGCTAAAGCATATTGGGAAACAGTTACCTGCTCAACGTCTTTCGGGTTTCTCACCCCCAACTTTTTCATGCAAAAGCGCAGATTCAGCAAGCCTAGCTATGCGTGAAATAGTGATCGTTCAAAAACGATGAGTGACCAGCGGAAGACTTCGTGGAGTGTCTGTGATCAGTTACGGCATTGTGATACAGGACAAAAATCCATCCTATTATAACGAGTTCCTCAAAAAAAAAGCCGCTTCAATTAACTGAAGCGGCTTTTGTACAACTCGGCGAGCAACCTTATGCTTTACGTCGGCGAGTAACAGCAGCGAGGCCTGCAATCCCTGCCCCAAAAAGGAGCATAGTGGTTGGTTCAGGCACATCATTCACCAGCTGTATTGATGTGTCTATTCTGAAATTTGACTGGGTCGTATGCCGTTCTGCAAAAAACAGATCAAAATCATAGGACTCACCAATTGTCAGCCCAAGAAGGTCCAGATTAATGGATGAGCTCAATGCGCTGTGTACTCCTCCAAGATCAATGACAAGCATATCATTAATATAGACCCACAGATCATCATCACCGGTGAATGAAAACGTCTCCCCGCCCTGGTATGTGAAGCTGGAATGAATTTCATAAGTGAAGTGATAGTTATGGGCACGCCCTTCATTTCCAAACAGCTCTCCATCTATTGGAAAAAAGGTACTATCTGTAAAAGTATAAACATTTGGATCTGCAGTAATGGAGTTATCAAGAGTTATGGTAAGATTCTTGGACAAATTTACCCCAGCAACATCTTCATACCACTGGTCAAATGTTGCACTGCTCGTGATTGCCCCATCACCTGGCAACCCAATAAAATCAGGATTTTTATCTCCAGGAAGGCTGGTACTGACAAGACCTGTTACCAATCCAGGAATTGCGCCTTCCATGTCAGGGTGAGAAGTTTGAAAATCACGAATTGTTCCTGTTACATTAATTGTTGCAGCTGAGGCAATGTGAATTGATCCCAGCAAGAAAACGGAAAAAATAGAACAAGCGACATATTTTCTTTTCATAGTACCTCTCCTGAGTAGTAAATAAATACCTTCATACCCTCACTTTACAAAAACAATGCCACTACAGTAACTTTCAGCACAAAACCTTATCCTGTACACTACTCGAGATGTACTGTCTGTTTCTTACTTGATTTTTAGTGAAAAATATCAACTAGATCTCCACAATCAAACTCTGTAACAGAGTATATAATTCGTACCCAACTCAATTTGTTTGCCTGACAACAACCATAAATACAAGGAACATGACCAACAAAAAACACTTTTGCCATTGTCTTTTTCAAACAAAAAAAACGAAAATACGGAAAGATACAAAAGGACACAGTCTCTTTCACACAATAATCCTTTTAATTAACAAAACTTACCCATGCCCTTCTTAAAAATAACCCAATAATACATTTTTCCAGGAAAAAAGAAAAAAGCCGCTTCCCTGCCAGGAAGCGGCTCGCCCATCAGATACTTAACGTGCTTCTATTTTCTTTTGCGCATAATGGCAGACAACCCGGCCAGCCCCGCTCCAAACAGAACCATTGCGGCTGGTTCGGGAACAGCGGAATTGGCATGGGTCGCCCCCATAGCGTCAATGGCTAAATCTCCTCCACCTGCCGCGGTGACCATCAAGGTATGATTTTGCAACGCCAAACCACTGAACGTTACGGCAAACCAGCTACCATTGTAAGTATTCAAACTATAGGAAAGCACTCCATCAATATAAAAATTTGCCCACCCATCATTTCGATCTGACTCAAACTGAACAAACAGGGTATCTGTCGGAGCATTGTTAAAAACAGATTGCACGGAACCGGAAAATACCCATATTACACCACCCCAGCCAGGATCGACGGGCGAAGGATCGTACACGTAATAACTTCCACTGGCTGATATTTCCCCATCTGTATATAGATTTTCCATCTCCTTGACATCATCCCAATGATCCCGCTCCCCCAGAATTCCAGGGGACTCCCCGACTCCCCAATCACTGTCTCCAAATCCAATCACATCAATGGTCATTGCGTTTACCGTGGATAACATGAAACAAAACAGCAGGCAGGCAAACATGGTCATCTTGGTTCGTTGCATAATCTCCTCCTTATACATCAAGATTAACGAAAAACCAGACGCTTAAAACCTAACAGCACATCGCGTGTCCCTCTAAGATGACAATTGCAAATTTTAATCCACATTTCGCACCAAAAAAATAACCCATTTAAATATAACGACAAACTTCAATAGAAAATTGTTATTTTGCCACACCTTTTAGGGCGTAAAACGATGAAAAATAGCTTAATCGAGACAATTCAACAATAAAATCTGAAAAATCGGAAAAATACTTCTAACAAGCAAACACTAATTTCATATAAGGAGAAATGACTAAATATTTTTCTCCATTTTTACAAGATCTTACTGATAAGAATACCTTTCATGCTTCTATGCTAATTTTTACGCAATTCTGCCCCTCCTCTTCATAGCCAAAACAAATATTTCACCTTTCTACAGTCTTTTGCGGCTTCTTCTATTATCTATTTTGTTGAACATCACGGTTGCCATATAATGCAAATATAGATGGCAATCACCCATAATTCATTTATATGAGGTAACTGATGCTCAAGATACTCGTTGTTGACGATGACGCTGCAAATTGCCTCTTACTCCGCGCCCATCTTGAAAATTACGGAAAATCGGAAATAGCAGATAATGGAGAGGAAGCACTCGAAGCAGTCAAACATTCGCTAGACATTGGTGAACCTTACGATCTCATATGTTTAGACATCATGATGCCTATGATGGATGGCAATGAAACATTGCGCAATATCCGAGACATGGAAGAAGATGCGAAAAACTCCGGGATTTCTCAATCTCCCTCAAAAATTATCATGACCACTGCTTTAGGTGATATCAAAACTGTCTTTGAATCCTATGACAATCTGTGTGACGCCTATCTGCAGAAGCCTATAAAAAAGGCAGCTCTGCTGAAAGCGCTGGTAGAGTTGAAGCTCATTCACAATGCCAACAAACCACAGACAAAATAACGTATGGGTCGCGGAAAATAATAAATATCCAAAAATTGCGTAGGTTACCGAGTTGAGTAACAAGCAAGCTCTGCATAAGGAAAGTATAAATGCCTGGACTGCTCAAAGGGATCGTTATTCACCTGTTCATTACGCTGCTGTATTGTATGACTCCCATTTCACCTGCAGTTGGCATGGACCGTTTTGATATCGTTACGTCATCCGAACTGCACAATTTACTGCTTAAGCGTAATCAGGGGGAAACAGACTTTATCCTTGTCAACACTCTGGACACCATAATTGCCCGTCACCACACCATTCCAGGCTCAATTAATATTCCCTGGAGCGACATCAATCGCCATGCTTCACTTCTTGGAAAGGATAAACACAAACCAATCATCACCTACTGCATGGGGTATCGCTGAGTATTCTCCTACAAGGTGGCAGTTGCCATTAAGGCTTTGGGGTTTTCCAATATCCGAATTTATAACGGGGGGATAAAGGACTGGAAAAAAAACGACTTTCCCCTGGAAAGCGAGGCACCTCTGCCAGAAACGGAAGTATCCTTTATCGAAGCCAAAGCTTTATATGCATTACTCAAGGAGTTCCAACATCGCGACTGCAGGGATATAAACGGAGACCCACTGCTCACCCTGCTCGATCTCAGAAATGACAACATCCTGCAAAAGGATACACCTCCGCCGGTGATTAAAACCACCTGTAAGGTTACCACATATCTTCTTG
This sequence comes from Desulfogranum japonicum DSM 18378, assembly GCF_000429945.1. GTDB lineage: Bacteria > Desulfobacterota > Desulfobulbia > Desulfobulbales > Desulfobulbaceae > Desulfogranum > Desulfogranum japonicum. The sequence goes on from NZ_AUCV01000004.1 coordinate 199,161, forward strand.
ATGATCTCCTGGACGAAAAGACACGAGATAACCTGCCACGTAAAGGTATGATGGTAGTTGTCACTGAGACAGGCAACAGAGATGAATTTGCCATCCGCTACCTTTCTCAATATGGGTTTACTGCCATCAAGGGACTTAAGTTCGGTATGCGTGGCTGGATAAAACAAAGGTACCCCACTCGCTGATTATGTTCTCCAAATCTCTTAAATATTCACTGCTGTTCATTGTTTTTGCGATCACCCTGCAACTGATCATGAATCTTGTTGATTCGTATCTGCAATACAAAAAGCAGGAAATGGGGGCAAAAAATCTCGCGTGTTACCAGGTGGAACATACTTTTATGACAACCCTGGTCCTTGAAGGAGATGCTGAACTCAGCCCTTCCGTTCAAAATACGGTGCTGGAAAGGTATCGGCAAACCATTCGACAAAATACAGACTCGCAACTCGGTCTGGAAGAATCCCTCCTGCATCAACGCATCCGGATAAATTCTGAACTGAGCAACCTGCGGCAGGAACAGCAGTCCCTCTATTCCAGACTCAATACGATCCTACCTGAACTTGCCGGGAGTGTGAGCTATATCCACAGGCATCATATCGCCTATTTAAAAAACCTTGAGGAACGGGACAGCGACATTTTCAGGCCTGATGCTCAACTTCCGAATAAACAGGATATCGATCAACCTGCTGTTGAATTGAATATTATCTCTGCCGCCATAGATATTCAGCAAAGCATGCTGAATATAGTGGAAATATTTACCCGTTTGCAGAGAGGGCATTCCCCCAGAAAAATTCATAACGATTTTACCCATTCCATTCATCAGTTCTACAAAGCAACCAACACGTTTGAAGAGCTTTCCCTGGATGCCCAAGATGGATTACTTGTGGAAAAACTTCTCCTGAACGGGAGAACATTTGAACAGAGTTTCAAAAGATTTTTGGACCTTGAGGTGTTCATTCAACGGGAGATGGAAAACCTTGCGTGGAACCGACAGGAACTGATGAACAACCTGCAAGCAGTAAAAACAGACATCAAAGAAAATACGAATCGATTTTCTCTGCTTGTCAGGTATATACGGATCGCCACCTTATGTATAAATTTCCTGATAGTGATCATCCTGTTCACCATTGCCAGAAAGATTATCAGGGATCTGAAAAGAGTTGTCCTGGAAACAAGTAAAATAGAAGAGGACCACAGCTACCGCATAACTCCGCGAAAAAAGGAATACGCGGAATTCTCCCATATTTTCAACTCACTCAACAAGATGGGCTGCACCATCGCAGGTACAATAGAAGAGTTGGACGAATCCCGGAACATGTTGGAAGAGCAGGTGGCCGCCAGAACCGCAGACCTCCACCGGGCTAACAGGAAACTTACTGCAGAAATTGAAGAAAGGGTCAAAAACGAGTCTGAACGCCAGGAACTGGAAGAGCGCCTGAGCAGAGCTGAAAAAATGGAAGCCCTGGGCATGCTTGCCGGTGGAGTAGCTCACGATCTGAACAATCTGCTTTCCGGAATTGTCAGTTATCCTGAGCTGCTGTTAATGAACCTGCCTGAGGATCACAGTTTTCGAAAACCTCTTCAGAAAATCATGACATCAGGAGAACAGGCTGCCATTATCGTGGAAGATCTCCTGACCATGGCACGCAGAGGAGTTGCCAAGCAAAAAATCATAAACATCCACAACCTGATAGAAGAATTTCAGGATAGCCATGAATTCAGCAACATTCAGACACAACACCCACAGGTTGCCTTTGAGTTTCATCTTCAAGCCGCCATCCCGACCATGATTGGCTCCAAGGTTCATCTGACCAAAGCGCTTACCAACCTTGTCAGCAATGCAGCTGAGGCCATCACCAAAAATGGTATTGTGGAGATCTGCACATCCGACGAATACATAGACACGGTGTTTAAAAGTTATGACCAGGTAAAAGAGGGAGAATACATCAGGCTGCGGGTGAAGGATAACGGCTTAGGCATACCTGATGAAAACCTGGAAAAAATATTCGAACCTTTTTTTACAACCAAATCCATGGGAAGAAGCGGTTCCGGCCTGGGGATGGCTGTTGTCTGGGGTACAGTGAAAGATCACAACGGGTATATAAACGTTGTGAGCGATACAGCGGCAGGTACCACGTTTGATCTGTATTTTCCTTTACAGCGATTCTCCGTGGAAGAAAAAACAACGCACGTCGACCTTGACCTGCTGAAAGCCAAAGGTGAAAAGGTCCTGGTTATTGATGATGTCAAGGAGCAACGACAAATCGCCACGCTTCTGCTTGAAGAACTGGGATATGAAGCAGTCGCAGTGGAAAGTGGTGAAATGGCAGTAGCCTATCTCCGTGAACATACAGTGGATATCCTGCTGCTGGACATGATTATGGAACCAGGTATGGACGGACTTGCTACCTATCGTGAAATATGCAGATATAATCCCAGGCAAAAAGCCATCATTGTCAGCGGTTTTTCAGAAAGTGCCAAGGTTGTGGAAGCACAACGTCTCGGAGCAGGCGCCTATATTAAAAAACCCTACTCCATTGCAGCTATTGCTGCAGCCTTACGCCAGGAATTGGATGAGTAATGAAAAAAACACCTGTAATTATCCATTTCAATCCTTGTCTCCCTGCTAAACGTGCTATACTTACAGCAAAACGATCTGCTTGTTATCTCATATTGACAGGGAGTTCAAAGGACCGTGCTGCTACAACTGCAAAAGGACCGGAAGCATCTCATAATTTGGTGCATAGCTGCATTCATCTGTTGGACAGTGTTCCAGATTGGGGTGCTCCATTTCTACAAGGGGAGTGAATGGCAGATCATTACCCTGTTGGGTGAAGAACTTGGCCGCTCCATCCTGGAAAAGGATCTCACCTACAGAGCCTGGAACTCGGGCTACGGAGGCGTTTATGTCCCCATTGGCGAAAAAGCCAAGCCCAATCCATACCTTAACCACCCCCACAAAATAGTAACTACCAGTAACGGGCAATCTCTGACCCTTATCAATCCGGCTTATATGACCCGCCAAGTACATCAGCTTGGCATGGAAATGTTCAATACCCCCGGACACCTCACCAGCCTTAAACTCATACGCCCTGAAAATGCGCCCACCCCCTGGGAAGCAGTTGCCTTGAACACTTTTGAAAAAGGGATGAACTTTTTCTCCGAGGCAGTTGAAATCGACAACACCCCGTATCTCAGGGTTATGCTGCCGGTCTACACTCGCCACTCCTGCCTTGCATGCCACGCAGAGCAAGGGTACAAGCTCGGCGATGTCAGGGGAGGCATCAGCACCACGGTCTCATTGGGCAAAGTAAGCAAAGCCATAGAAGAAGGCGCATATAATCATACGGTATTCCATCTTCTGACATATTTTGCCGGCCTGATAGCGCTTGCCATCTTTTTTCAGCAAAGTCGCAAGCAATTGGCAGCAAGAACAGCCGTGGAAACAGAACGAGAAGTGCTTATCGCTGACCTGCAGAACGCCCTTGATGAGATCAAAACCCTCAGAGAAATACTGCCCATCTGCATGCACTGTAAAAAGATTCGGGACGATCAAGGCTACTGGAGCCAGATGGAAGCCTATCTGCATAAACATGCAGATCTGAAATTCAGCCATGGAATATGTCCGGAATGTCAGAGAACGCTATATCCTGAACTCAACGATGAAGAAACATCTTAGAAAATTTTGTATTTTCCCGGGCTATTGTAATGTAGCTGCGTACAGGTGAACTCGATAAGGGATATCCCCCTATAGAAGCTGCATTGCAATCACCCACCAACCTGCAACGTTGCATATTCTCTCAGACATGATGAATGATAGCAGGAAGACACATTCTTTCACCCATACTGCTCCTGTGACCTCGGTCTTTTACAGGCTTATGATTCCACTATGCCTGATTGTATTCCTGTTGGTAAGTGGTTTTTCAGTCGCCCTGCTTTTAACCTATCAGCATGGAAAAGAGCAATTCATCAAACAGATGATGGCTGACGTGGAGGGGAGCCTGGAGGTGACCATTAAAAGAGGTGCGACCTCCCTTTCTGCTCTCAGCGAACTTCTGCTTCGAGAACCCGGCCTCAAAACTGCACTGCAGGAGCAGGACAGAGACCAGCTCCAAGCCCTATTCACTCCCATCTTTAACAAAACGCTTAGCAAATATTCTGTTACTCACCTGTATTTCCACCAAGTTGACCAGGCGATTCTATTACGCATCCACAAACCGGAAATGCAGGCAGGAGCCATTGAAAGGGCAACACTTGCAAATGCTGAAAAAAGCGGACAGGCATGGAATGTGGAACTGGATGCCGGTGGAACGCTTTCCCTGCGGGTTGTTACACCTGTATATGCCAATGACAACCTAGTAGGATACATGGAACTCGCCCAGGAAATATATCCCTTCTTACAACTGCTGCACACAAGATTGCATGTAGATATGGCTGTGACAGTGAACAAACAACTCCTGCAACGTGAACTGTGGGAACAAAGCAAGCAACAGGCCATGAATAGGTACAGTTGGGATCGTTACGACGACAGGGTTCTTGTGTATGCCTCCCGTCCCTATCTGGCAACGCAACTGGATGCATTGTTCGAGAAAGGACATGTACAACGGTCTAATCAAATATTTAGAACAAAAACAGCAGATTCGCGAGATTTGCAAATATTCTCACACCCTTTCCAAGATACAAAAAAAAATACAATTGCTGACATTTTCGTCTTTTACGACAATACAGCCACCCAGAAAGCATTTACCCTTCTCATATACCAAATTGCGGCTATGGCCACCCTCCTGTTGGGATTCCTTGTTGCTCTCTTCACCCTTCTCTTACGAAGGACAGACCGGCACATTTCAGACCAGCAGAGCCAACTTGCGGAAAATGAACGTCTGCAAAGATCGATTTTGGAGGCTCTGGACCATTCCGGGCTCTATCTCATGGTTGTTGGTGCGCAATACAAAATTAAATATATGAGCAATGGGATGATGCAGGATTTTGGAAATCTGGTCGGCCAAACATGTTACCGTGCCATAACAGGTAAAAATGCTCCTCCGGCAAGTTGCCCGCTCAGTAAGGTGTTGGAAACAGGACTGGTCCTGCACCACGAATGCACGTTGCCTGACAAACGTTCTTTCAGCATGATAGCCGTTCCCTACACGGACATAGACGGCACTCTCTGCAAGCTGGAAATCATGCGCGAAACCACTGAACAGAAAAAGATGGAAGAGAGGCAGCAGGCTCTGGAAAAAGAATTGCAGCGCAGCAAAAAAATGGAAGCCATTGGGCTTCTGGCTGGCGGAGTTGCACATGACCTCAACAACATTCTGGCCGGTGTTGTAGGGTATCCGGAGATGATCCTTGAAGACCTGCCGGAAGAGAGTGAATTACGCCAACCACTGCTTGAAATTCAGGATTCAGGAATCAGAGCCGCCGCGGTGGTGGCAGACATGCTGACACTTACCAGGGGAGCGGCTATTGCCAAGACTTCCCATGATCTTCATACATTGGTGCAGAACCATCTGCAATCTCTGGAGTATATCGAACTCGCTGCCCGCCATCCGAATATAACACTGTATCTTGAACTACATGCAGAGCAGGCTACCATCCTCTGTTCTGCAATTCATATCAGTAAAACCCTGTACAATCTTCTCAGCAATGCCATGGAAGCCATGGCAAACGATCAGGGAAAAGTGATTATCTCAAGCGAGAATCAAATCATTGATGAGGAACGTGCCGATACACAGGTCATGCAAACGGGCACATGGGTTGTGCTCAGTGTACGCGATACAGGACCCGGCATGGATGAAAAACACATGGATCATATTTTTGAACCATTTTACACGCTCAAAGAAATGGGCCGCAGCGGTACAGGATTGGGACTGAGTATTGTCTGGAATACGATGAAGGACCATAACGGAAAGGTTGAAGTTGAAAATACCGGACAAGGAACCTGCTTCAGATTGTTCTTCCCGACCTGCGACACAACCGGGGCCCCTTGTGAGCCGGAAAACAAAGAGCAAAATATCAGGGGAAACGGAGAGCATATTCTAATCATCGACGACGAATCCCAGCTGCGCAAACTTGCAACCAAGATGTTGAAAAACCTGGGATATACAGTAGACTCCGTATCTTCTGGAGAAGAAGCACTGCGTTTTCTCAAAGACCAGCCTGTTGACCTGATAATTCTTGATATGCTTATGGAACCGGGGATGGATGGACGCCAGACCTATGGGGAGATTCTTAACCTTCATCCTGGTCAAAAGGCGATCATTGCCAGCGGCTTTTCCGAAAGTGACGATATACGTGCAGTCCTGCACATGGGTGCCTCCGGCTTTACCCAGAAGCCATATTCCATAACACAACTTGGTCTGGCTGTGAAAAACGCCCTTTCATCATAAATACACGTATCTTCAGCTATGGGTGATTATCTTTTCCTGTTCCCGTTTCAGCATGCATTGTTGACAACATATTACGCTGCATGTATTGCAAATATGCATCCATAAATACAAGTACAGTGCATTGCAAAACATGGTTGTGAGAACTCCTGGCAGGTATCTGTATACACTTGACAACCCCAGATTTCATGGTATGACCTGTTTGAAAATCAATCAGGAGATAGCCCATGCGCACAATAACCTCCCTTTCACATCTGTTGCTGCTCAGCCTGTTGCTCATTTTTGGTGGATGTGCCGGATTCAACCACATAAGTGAACCACCAACCATTACTGTAGCCAATGTGCAGATTCAGGAAATCAAGGCCATGGAAAGCACCTTTCTCCTGGAATTACGCGTGCTCAATTTCAATGATTCCCCCCTGGAAATCAAAGGTCTTCAGTGCGATCTGGATATTGACGATCGTCCTTTTGCGCGTGGGATAACCAACCAGGAAATCACAGTACCTTCTTTTGGTTCAGCCCTGGTCCCTGTTCAGGTTTACGCATCCATGTTTGAAATGATTTCCTCAGTGGCAGAAATCATCGGGAACACCCAGCAATCAGCAAGCAGCTCCGCCCCTTTGAATTACCGGTTGAGCGGCAAGGTCCGCATAGACGGGGCCGGAATATTGAAAACCTTACCATTTACCAGTGAAGGTGAATTGTCTTTCAACAAAGCAGCTGCAACAAGATAGTGCTATCCACAAAATAACGTTTGGCACATGGTAACCGGTTACAACTACCAGGAACTTTCAAGTTTATCCGTTTCCCTCATGAGTAGTTACGGCATATGCTGAAAAAAATGATTTCTGGAACATACCCATTTCACAAGGGAATATGATTTTCCCCGTAATGACAATTGAGAGTATTACCGGGAGCTCCCTCCCAGGCCATTTCCTGACGCTCACAAGATAACTGTTGACAAGCCCGATATCTGCAATAGAGTACGGGGCCTGCAAAAGCATTCAACCCTGAGGAGTGAATTGTGCTGAACCAAAAGCAGGGGAAGATTTTAGTTCAGCTTGCACGGCAGGAAATTGAGCAGCATTTACATATGGATGCAAGCAATCCTGTCTCGGAAGCAGACCTGAACGACCCTATTTTTTCCATCAAACACGGTGTTTTTGTAACTCTCCACAAGCGGGAAGCCTTGCGTGGCTGCATCGGCAGTTTACAGGGTTTTGAACCTTTGTGTGATGCGGTGCGACGGCATGCAATCAATGCAGCCTTTCATGACCACAGGTTTGAGCCGGTTTCGCCTGCCGAAGTTCCTTTACTGCATATTGAGGTATCCATCCTCAGCCCACCACAAAAGCTGGACTACTCCAGCGGACAGGAACTGCCTTCTCTGCTGACACCGCAGGAAGACGGTGTCATTATCCGCTCTGCAACCGGCCTGAGCGCAACGTTTCTCCCCCAGGTATGGAAACAACTGCCCCAACCTGAATTATTTTTAGGGCATCTCTGTCGAAAAGCTGGCCTGGCCGAGCACGCATGGCTCCATGATCAGCTTGAAGTTGAAACCTATCGCGTGCAATATTTTGAGGAATCCCGTCATACGGGATAGTATTTCATGGGTGAACTTTTTTTACCGCCTGAGCTTTCCTGCGAGATTGCTGAGATCTATGCAACAATGGCAGAAAGCTATGACCAGGTTGCCAAACAGATTTCCCTGACCTGTCAGGGTTGTCCCGATAACTGCTGTGACTCCTATTTTCAGCACTATACATACTGTGAATGGGCCTACCTTTGGGAAGGCATACGTAAACTCGACGACGATCAGCTCGACCATATCACGGCACAAGCCAAAGCCTATGTGCATGAAAGCACAGACCTGATAAGCAAACAGATACGACCACAAATTCCCTGTCCACTGCTCAGTGAGGAGGGATTGTGCGGTTTGTATGCCCACCGCCTGATGATATGCCGGACCCACGGGGTTCCTGCCACATTGACGCGTCCGGATGGACAACACATGCGCTTTCCCGGCTGTTTTCGCTGCCAGGAAATTGTCAAAGACCGTTATGCAGTAGAAGCCGACGCACCTGCCATGGAAAGGACCATTCTCTACCAGCGCCTGGCACAACTGGAATCACGGTTCCTCGGACACAAGCGCCACCTGTACCCCCGCATTAAAATGACCATAGCTGAAATGATTGTAAAAGGTCCTCCCCAGGATATTAAATCATGCATTAAAGGTCAGGAGGACTGTTTATGACACCTGGATTGGATACACTGGTGCAACAGATAATACGTGAAGATCTGCAACTGGATGCGGAGACTGCAAACAAGTTAGCTGTCCTGCCGGACAAAGAACCGCTGTTGCAAGCTGCAGATGCGGTCCGAAAACATTTTATGGGCAATCATTTTCATCTCTGCTCCATCATTAATGCACGCAGCGGCAACTGCACTGAAAATTGTCGGTTCTGTGCACAGTCAGCCAGACATCACACAGGTATTGATACCTACACCATGATTGAGCATGACGAGGCTATGACCATCGCCAAAGACAACGACCTCAACGGTGTGCACAGATTGTCTCTGGTGACTTCAGGCCGCAGTCTGAATGCTGAAACCCTGGAGCAGCTGATTTCCCTGTACAGGGATATTTCAGCTGTTACTGCCATGCAGTTATGTACTTCTGCCGGTATGCTCACCAAGGACATCGCGGATACACTTGTCACTGCCGGGGTATCCAGATACCATTGCAACCTGGAGGCAAACAAAGAGTATTTTCCCAAGGTCTGTACCACTCATACCTGGGAAGAAAAAGTCAATACCCTTGAAATTGCAAAAAAAGCAGGAATGACCCTTTGTTCTGGCGGTATCATAGGTATGGGTGAATCCATGGAGGACCGTATAGCCCTTGCCTTTGAACTGAGGGAACTTAACGTACTCTCCATCCCGATCAACATCCTGACTCCCATTCCCGGCACACCTCTGGAACAACTGGAGCCCCTTACGACAGAGGATGTCCTGACAGTGGTTGCCCTGTTCAGGCTGATCAATCCCCAGGCAGTCATCCGTATGGCAGGAGGACGACAACAACTGGGCAAGGATCAGTATCGCTGCTTTACGGCAGGAGCGAACGGAGCCATTGTTGGAAACTATCTGACTACAACCGGCTCAGGCATTGACGGTGACCTTGCCCAACTGGGAAAACTGGGATACACCTTTAAACAGGAAGCAGAATGATGTCAGCCGACCAGATGCTCGACTTTGACCGCAACCATCTCTGGCATCCTTACACCTCCATGACCAACCCTTTGCCTGTTTTTCCGGTCAGATCTGCCTCAGGCGTCACCATTGAACTCCAGGACGGCCGTCAACTCATTGATGGTATGTCTTCCTGGTGGTCTGTGATCCATGGCTATAGACACCCTGCCCTGGATGCAGCAGCAAAAAAACAGCTCGATTGCATGTCCCATGTCATGTTTGGAGGTTTAACCCATGAACCGGCTGTTCATCTTGGCCAACTCCTGGTTGAGATGTCTCCTCCCGGACTGGACAAGGTCTTTCTCTGCGACTCCGGTTCTGTCAGCGTGGAAGTCGCTTTAAAAATGGCCCTCCAGTATTGGCATGTATCCGGAAAGCCAGAGAAACACAGACTACTCACTATCCGTGGAGGGTATCATGGAGACACCTTTCACGCCATGTCTGTCTGCGACCCTGTCACCGGTATGCACACCCTGTTTGAACGTTCCCTGCCTAAGCAGCTGTTTGCTCCACGTCCCACCTGCCGTTTTGGGGAAGAATGGAACCCAGAGGATTTACAGGACATGGAGGAACTCCTTGCCCGGAACCACGAGGAAATAGCAGCTGTCATTGTTGAGCCCATTGTGCAGGGCGCCGGCGGGATGTGGTTTTATCACCCTGAGTATCTCAAAGGCTTACGGGCCCTCTGTGACAGGTATAATGTCCTGCTCATCTTTGATGAAATCGCCACGGGATTTGGCAGAACCGGCACCCTGTTTGCTGCTGAACATGCCGGTATCTCACCGGACATCATGTGCCTGGGAAAAGCCATAACAGGCGGATACATGACCCTGGCAGCAACCCTTGCCAGTGAAGATGTGGGGATCACCACGTCACAAGGTTCTCCAGGTGTCTTCATGCACGGCCCGACCTTCATGGGAAATCCCCTGGCCTGTGCCGTGGCTTGCGCATCGTTGCAGATTCTCCAGAGCGGAGCATGGAAAGAGCAGCTGAAAAACATTGAACAACAGTTGCAGGATGAACTTGCTCCGGCAAGGGAGATGGACACAGTCTCCGATGTTCGCGTACTTGGAGGTATCGGCGTCATTGAAACCAGGGAACCGGCCAACATGGCAAAAATGCAGCAATTCTTTGTGGAAAACGGTGTCTGGATTCGCCCCTTTGGCCGCTTGCTCTATATCATGCCACCCTATATAATACAGCCTGAAGAGTTACGTCAGCTGACATCTGTCATGGTTAAGGCAGCGGCTATCACCCCCTGAACCGTGTAGGCTGCGAATGTACAGCTTTTCTTACCAACAATGCTTGCTGAAAGTAGCATTCAGCGTTGCCGTAGTACTTACCGCAGAGTAACAGGGAGTACATTGTTTCCCCATAACAACAGAGAGAAGTCTCCATGCTAGCCCGCGAGGTTGTCAATAAATCCGTCTTACTGTTGCTGGTCCTGGGTATTTCAGCCCTGTTCCTCACCATGATCAGCCAGTTTCTCATGCCCCTGTTCATGGCCGGGCTTTTTTCAGCCATAGTTCATCCAACACACAGATGGTTGAGTCAAAAATTAGGCGGGCGGACCAATATCTCCGCCATAATTCTACTCATTGGCATTGTTGTACTGGTCATGGTTCCATTGACCATACTGATTGGCGTAGTGGTATCCCAGGCAATCAGTGTTGGCCAGTCAGTCACGCCCTGGGTACAGACATTCATCAACGAGCCAAGCGTTCTTACCCAGTATATAGCAAAAATTCCTTATGCGGAACATATCCTTCCGTACAGGGAAATGCTGATTGAAAAAGCCGGTCAGATTGTGGGCATTGTCACCACATTTTTGATAGATAACCTCAATTCGGGTGCCAAGCTCACGGTCAACGCCATATTCAGCACGGTCATCATGCTCTATACCATGTTCTATTTTCTGAATACGGGCAAGGTTCTGCTGGACAAAATTCTCTACTTTCTGCCCCTCCATGATCGTGATGAGCAACTCTTACTGAACCGTTTTACCTCTGTTACCACTGCAACCCTGAAAGGCACCCTGATTATCGGCATCATGCAGGGAACCATCTGTGGACTTGCTTTTGCTTTGGCTGGTATTCATGCCTCTGTTTTCTGGGGGACAGTCATGGCAGTGATGTCCATTGTCCCGGCATTCGGCACAGCCATTATCTGGTTGCCGGCATTGATCATTCTCGCCTTATCTGGAGATATTACAGGTGTCCTTATTCTTGCCATCCTGTGTGGTGCGGTTGCAGGCAACCTGGACAATGTCATCCGTCCCCGTCTGGTCGGTAAGGACACGGAAATGCATGACCTTTTTGTCCTGTTCGGTACCCTTGGCGGCATCACAATGTTCGGCATTCTGGGTATCATCATAGGCCCCATTGTTGCCGCACTCTTTATCTCTTTGTGGGAAATTTATGGCAAGGCTTTTCATGCCTATCTTCCAGAAGTCGGGGTAAGTCTGAAACACTCTTCAAATCAACCAGAATCAAATGAGGAACAAGGGAAAGGAGAACTACAGGAAAACCAGGAAGTTGTCAAAGACACCGATGATCCGAAAACCGAATGAAGCCTTTTATTTAGCGAAAGCAACTACTCACCAAGGAGACGGATACACATGAAAGCCTCTCCTCTTGGTATCATTGCACCTGACGACACCCAGGCCCTTCCAGCAAGCTGGTGCCATCTGATCTGGGAAGGACCTTAACCTGCACCCCTATCCGTTCCTGCAGCATTGGCACATGGGAAATGACGCCTATTAATTTCCCTGTCCGCTGCAACTCACTGAGGGCCTGCAGCGCCACTTCCAGAGCTTCTTCATCCAGGGACCCAAATCCCTCGTCCAGAAAGAGTGAATCAATACGGATATTCCTGCCAGCCATGGAAGACAGCCCAAGAGACAGCGCCAGGCTGACAATGAAACTCTCGCCACCGCTCAAATTTTTCGTGGAACGTATTTCACCAGCCTGATAACTGTCCATAACCTGGAGATCAAGCAATTGTTCCGCTGAACGTAACAGCAGATACCTGTCATTCATTCGGCGAAGATGCCGGTTGGCATGGTGGATAACCAGATCCAAAGTCATTCCCTGGGCAAACATTCTAAACTTTTTCCCATCTGCTGAGCCAATCAACTGGTGCAGCCTGCCCCATTTGCTCTCCACCTGCTGTTGCAGTTTTACCTGTTCCAGTTGTTTTTTCTGTTTGTCTTTTGCCTGTTCATTCCGCTGCAACTGTTCAGCCAAGGCCCCGACCTGCTGCAAAACTTCCTGCACCTGCCCGGATAATTGCGCCTGTATTACCCGTAGTTCCTCAACCTTCTTCTCTGGCGCATCAGCCTGCTCAAGCCTTTGCAATGCCAATTTTTTTTCCTGAAACAATGTTATGAGCTGATCATGATGCTTTACAAGATTCTGCTTAAGATGAGCCAGACTATCCATTTCTGCTTCAGGAAGCAGGGCTTGAAGAAACAACTCCACAGAAGCAAATCCCTTATTCAGCAACAGATCTGTAAGTTGCTCGTGCAGTTTCTGCTCCTGGTCGATATTTTTTTTCAGAGACGCCCCTGTTGCCAGCACTTTTTCTGCGATCTGCACGCCCAGTTTTTCAATCTGCTGCAATTGTTCCTGAATATTACGAAGCTGTTGCTGCAAAGTCTTTTTCTGTGCAAGTAACTGTTTTTCCTCCGCATCTGGAATCCGTTCGCCGTAAAGTGCCTGCCGTTCCTGCTGGAGCGCCTTGAGCTGAAGCTGTGCTTCGCCCATGGTTGCATCTTTTTTCTCAAGAGCAACCTGCTGATCCGCCAAAGTTGCATGCAACTCATCCAGGGCAGCCGTAACAGCCACCAGCTCGCGCTCTGCAATAAGGTGATTGCCGGAGGCTTCCTGCCACAGCTCTCGACGCTTCTGTAACTGGGCTAAAACAGTGTCCACATTTTCTGGCATAACCTGATCAATTCCAAAGGGCTTCAGCTGTTGCTCCAGGGCTTCCAACAACTGTTGAGCGCCTTTCTTTGCTTCCAGCTTCTGCTGCTCAGTGGTTTCGATACGGTCATCAATCCGTTCCACTGTGTGTTGCGCTTCTTTGAGAGCATTTGCATGCTGATGCAACTGATCAAGTAATCCGGAGAGCTCAGCCTGACATTTTTGGAGCTGCTCTGCTCCACTGTCAATGGCTTTCAACTCCTGCTGCATATGCTGCAAAAGCGCCTGCTTCTCTGCCTGGACATGCATCAGGTCTTCCAGAGTTTCCGGCTTGGTCTCCAGGCCGCAAGAGTCCAATCCGACCACAAGCTGCTGTTGCAGACGATTCAGAGAGGTCTCAAAAGCCGTACCGCGCTGCAGAATATCCTTTTCTGCCTGCTCAAGTCGAGCCCGTTCTTCCCTGATATGGACAATCTCTTCATCCAAACTTTTAAGTTCCTTTTCCAGCAGAAAAAGCTCTTCAGCCTTATCTGCGACTTGTGGCTGTTTTTGCATCCAGGGATGATCAGCGCCGCCACATAATGGACAGGGTTCCCCTGGTTTCAGCCTGGCTCGTGCTTCGCTAAAATCGGCAATGGTTTGACACAGCTGCTGATTAATTCGAAGCTGTTCATGCAAATCTTCCCGGGCAGCCCGATCTTTTTGTCTGGATTCCAGACGTTCCCTGCAGCTCGTCAGTTTTTCCCCAGTAAGCTGCCGGGCTGTTGTGTTTTTTCCCTGCTCCTGGAGCAATTCCTGCTGTTGACCAAACAACCTCCGTGCATCCTCCATTGCCTGCAAAGCGATGCGCAGCTGCTCAATTTCCTCACGTAAGGCCGGGGTTTCCCTGCCGGCAAGCCGTTGCTGCTGTTCCCCATGCATAGTAGCATATTGTTTTTCAAGCTCTGCATGACGCTCCTTGCTTCTAACATGTTGCTCTTTTGCCGTTTCGACTTTGCTGACAGCTTCTTTTCGTTGCTCTCTGGCCTTTTCCAAGGACTGCTTGAGTTCCAGTTGCTGGTTATCCAGAAGTACCAGACGATTCAATTGCCCTGCAATATCCTGCATCTGTTCAACCAGCTGTTCATCTTCCCGATGCTTTTCCAGGTAGGTGGCCGTAAGTTGCTGTTTTTCTTGAAACCCTTTTTGCCTGCAAATGAGTTGCTGTTGTTTTTGCTGCTGTTTTTCGCGCTGTTTGTGCAACTCCTGATATTCCCTGCGCTGCTCTATCAAATGCTTCTCTGCACTGGAAACCTTCACATCAAGGGCACGCACCTGTTTGAGCAATTCCAGTTCCTTTTCAAGGTGCAGTTCAAATTTCTCTACAGCCTGACCTGTTTCCTTCACCTGGTGTTGAAATTTCTCACAGGCCTGCAAATTTTCTTTTTCCTGCTCCTGCAACACGGCAAGGCGTTTTGTTTCTTCCTGCACAGTTTGCCTGATACCCATCCAGGTTTCATACGATCCATGCACTGCAACGGCATTTTTTCCGCTTGCATAGCGAGCTAAATCGTCTGCTGCCTGCTCGCATTTTTCGTGATGTTCTTCAAGTTGACCATGCAACACTGCCAATTCTCGCTGCCTGGCCTCCACCTCTTGCAGGTAAGCAATCTGACGCTCCGCATGTGTCAATTCGTACTGTAAAGATTTCACGTTTGCCTGCAGTTCCTGTTGCCGGCTCTTCATGCTCTCTTCTTCATCAGCAGTCAACAACTCCACCGAATCCAAAGAGGCCAGCAGCATCTCTGTCTGTTTTTTCTCCGCAGTCCAGCGTTCATGCACCTGAACAGATATCTGACTATAGATTTCCGTGCCGGTTATCTGTTCAAGAATTGGGGCTCTTTCCGCAGCATCAGCGTTTAAAAACGCGGCAAAATCACCCTGAGCCAGCAGCATGGAGCGAGTAAACTGGGCAAATTCCAGTCCAGTTATACGTTCGACCAGATTGGCAACCTCTTTCACCTTGGTTTCCAGAACCTTGCCGGTTTCTGCATCAACAATTTCATGTTTATGTTGCTGTAAATCGCCTTCCGGCTTGCGTCGCGCCCTATGCTGACTCCAGTGACAACGATAGCGGCCCTCGCCTGCGAGAAATTCCACCTCGGCAAAGCACTCCCCTGTGGAACGGCTCATTATTTCATTGCTGGACCTGGTAATTTTTCCCAGTCTCGGCGTTGCCCCGAACAGAGCCAGACAGATAGCATCCAGAAGCGTTGTTTTACCAGCTCCGGTAGGGCCGGTTATGGCGAATATGCCATTGGCAAGAAACTCCGGAGCAGTAAAATCAATCTGCCAGTTACCACGCAACGAGTTGAGATTACGAAGATGAAGTGTGAGAATGCGCATGCTTTTATTCGCTCCGACGGTCTTGCATATGCATGGAGGAGAGAATCTCCTGGAAACAATCGCGTAATTCAATACGCTCATCATCACCCAGGTCAACGGATTGCAGACAGCGTTCAAACACCTCGTCCACACTTAAATCATCCAGGGATTGCGCCTCATATTCCTGGGCAAGAGCGGTTTTGAGATGCAGACTGGTCCGAATTCGCAAAAGAGACATATCACTGTCGTCCACGGCATCATACAGCTGCTGCCGAAGAGCGCCTGCCTCCATCACGCCTTGATGACGGATTTCCAGCCATGCTGTACTTCCCTGTTCCTTCAGTTGCGCAATCTCCAGGAGCAATTCAGGCAATTCACCCTTGAGTATATGTAATTCCCTGAAAGCCGGCACCGGCACCTCATGCACCTGAAGCTTTTCCCTGTCACACTCCACCTGCAGCATCACTTTCGCCTTTCGGGCCTCATTAAATCCCATGGGCAAAGGAGCTCCGGAATATCGGATGGTTTCCCCGCCTCCAACACGCTGCGCCAGATGCAAGTGCCCCAGGGCAAAATAAGTCATGCCTTCAGGGAAACGACCTCCAAACGTCTGCTGTAACCCACCAACATACACATCTCGAACACCATCACCATCAACGGTCTTTGCTCCTGTCATAAACAGGTGCCCCATGCCTATCACAGGCAACGGTTTCCCACGTTCCTCTCTGATCTCCATAGCTGCCGCATATACCTGTTGATAATGTCGCTCAATTTCTTTCTCCATTCGGGCAGCCTTCTCTTCCTGGCTTTCTCCTGCCCCAGCAAGACGAATATCGCGATCACGAAGAAACGGCACAGCGCAGACCAAAAGATCATCACCCTGTAGGCCTGGAATATAAACAACCTGATCCCTGGGCTCGGTTGCAGGTGTTCCGGTTACATGAACATCAAATTGCTTGAGCAGGTCTTTAGGCGCTTCCAGCAAGGTTGGAGAGTCATGATTGCCGGCAATGATTACCACAGCCCTGCACGGGCTGTTGGAGATTCTATGGAGAAAACGATAGTACAGTTCCAGGGCGCGGTTCCCCGGCGTGGTGGTGTCAAAAATGTCACCTGCCACCAGGAGCAGTTCAATTTCCTGCTCTGCAATATAGTCGACCAGC
Source organism: Desulfogranum japonicum DSM 18378 (assembly GCF_000429945.1). Lineage (GTDB taxonomy): Bacteria > Desulfobacterota > Desulfobulbia > Desulfobulbales > Desulfobulbaceae > Desulfogranum > Desulfogranum japonicum. The sequence continues at coordinate 216,252 of NZ_AUCV01000004.1, forward strand.
CAGTTCAGATAGGCGGCAAATTCATCATACCTGTTGCGTCCATATAAACGATGCCCTAAATGCCAATCTGAAGTGTGCAAAATGCGCATTCTCTACACATCCTTAATTTGAACCCGGAGAGTGGTCATCAGAATACCCCCAAAAATGAAAAGCATCCCCTGAGCATGGAACAACGCAAATTTTTCTCCCAAAAAGATGATGGCAAGAATAGTGCTGAAAACCGGCATGAGATGAACAAAGGGACCAGCCTTATTAGCCCCCACAGTACGTACTGCCCGGTTCCAGAAGAGAAAAGCCATGACAGATGCAAAAATTCCAACGTAAAGAATACTGGCAATATTGCCCGAAGTCAGAGCAACCATTTTGCCCTGACTGATTTCCAGACAATAAAAGGGCAGTATTCCTATGAGACCGATCACCACAATCCCTCCCATATACGAGAAAGGGTGTAAATCTTTAGGCATATTTCTCAAATTGGTGGAATATGATGCCCACATAATTCCCGCAAGCAATACATACATATCGCCTTGATTCCAATCCACATTCAGAAGCGTAGCCAGTTTTCCCTTTGCTATAATCAGCAACACACCGGCAAAAGAGACAAAAACACCTGCAATCTGGCGAAAAGTCAGTGTCTCTCGAAATCCCACCCAGGAAATGACAACAATAAAAATAGGCGTCATGGATGTGAGCAGCACGCCGTTAATGGCTGTTGTTGTCTGCATGGCCAGGTAGATAAGACTGTTAAATCCCGTTACTCCCAATAGCCCCTGGATGATCATATACCGAGAATTTTTGAAAAAAATCTCTTTATCACGACGAAGCTGAGGCAACGTAAAAAGACTCAAAACAATCATAGCAACCACCCACCTCCAAAACGATAAGCCCATGGGCGGAATGGATGCGTGCATGCCGCGGCTGATGACAAAATTACCGGACCAGAACAAGGTGGCCATAACAAGCAGGAAATAAGGCATAAGAAAATCTACAGTCAAAAGTTTGCAGTAATATATGCAGGTTGCCAGAGCTGCTACAGCCTTCCAGATGTAACGCGTTCCAGAAAAATTGAACAGGAAAAAATAGTTTCATTTCAGGTTGGCAAATACGCATAAAGCCGCTGGAGCAAAGATCATGACGAATACTGCTTTGCAGCAGATTGTAGTTGTTATTCTCAACCAATACAGTAAATCTTTCAGAGCAATTCTGCACGACTCAACAGCAAACTCCACAACCGGAGGCTCCCATGTCAGAGACAATATTCGAACCCTTCATGGATCGATTAAGCAGGGATATCCGCAACCAACTCTCAGAATCCCTTATCGATGTGCTCAAGCAGCAATCCCTGCAGCCGGCCGAGCAGGTTGCCAGTTCCTTTGCTTCACGGGCTACAGCTCCCTGTTATCAGGAATACATTGCCTTCAGACTGCAACAATATGCAAAAAGTCTGAAAATCATTACAGATTATCATACGGACCCTCTCTGGCAGGGTTTTGTACTCTGGGATAACGAGTTGTTTTTCGAAGTCCACGAAGTAGTTGAACACGCCTGGTTAAAACAGCAGGGCCAAGAAAAACTCCTGCTCCAGGCCATGGTCAGAGCTGCCGGAGTATATATCAAACTTGAGTACGGTTACCGGGAGGCGGCAGGAAAAATGGCGTCCAAAGCTCTGCCGGTTCTGCGAGATCAACAACAACGTCTTGCGGAGTACATTGATCCCCAGATCCTGATCCAGGCCCTTGAACGCCCTGAAATGCCTGCACCAAAGTTACTCAAACCTGGTGCGCGGAGTCGTTAAAAAACGTTGGTATGAAAATCGTAGCAATCAACGGATCCCACAAGAAAGTGGGTGGAAACACTCAAATCATTTTAGACCATCTTCTGGCAGGGGCTGCGAGCAAGGGAGCTGCTGTTGAAACTATACGCCTCTCCACCTATGATATAAGACCATGCCTGGCTTGCGATGCGTGTCAACGGCTGGAGTTCTATGCGTGTATTCAGGACACTAAGGATGACTTTCTCAAAATACTAGAGACTTTTCGTTCAGCCGATACCATTGTATTCGCAACACCGATCTATGTATTTCACATGTCCAGCAGACTGCGGGTATTCTTTGAGCGCATGTATGGAAGGGGGAAAAGCAACATCAATACCTATTCCAAAACGCATTTATTTTTCCACGATATTGATCATCAAACCCTGTCCAAGCCGTTTGTTTCCGTCATCACTGCCTCCAATACAGAGGACCTGACAACACAGAGCACAGAACTTTTTTTCAAAACATACTCGGCTTTCATGGATGCCCCTCAGGTAGGGTCCATAGTAAGAAATGGATGGGCACTTTTGCATAAAGAGATTCAAAAAGAACCCAACAAAAAACTGGCAAAAATCCTTGCTGATGTTCATTTTGCAGGACGACAATTGGCAACTGACGGCTTTATCTCCCGTAAAATCGAAAAACGAATTCGAGCTAACGTGCTGCCAATACCCAAAACAGTATTCAACATACTGAAGCGGTTCCCTCATACCAGAAAGAAAATACTGGAAAAATCAAAACAGAGAACCTCGATCAAGCCCTCTTCTTTAGTATAAACAAAAAGTTGCAGATCCCGTGAATGGTTACTTTTTGTGGATGTGCTTATGGAATATACACTCTGATAACAAACCAAAACTGAAAATTAAACAATATGCCGGACTCCATACCACTCACTTAAACCTTGCATCAAAGCATGATTGATGGTAATTACCTGCCATCCAAATCTAGTTTGATCATGAGCGCACCCGTAGCTCAGCTGGATAGAGCATCGGACTTCGAATCCGAGAGTCGGGGGTTCGAATCCCTCCGGGTGTGCCAATCATTTCAGATATTTAGGCTAATTCATCAGCCCGTTTGTTGAAATGAAAATTGACATAAATTGGCACATTTTTCGCCTATATTTTTCAAGCTCCTACGCATGGAAAATATAGGCGTTTTTTTTGCGGGTCTTTTTTTATTTTGCAGGGGAGTCGCCCAGCTGGAAAAATCTCAAGGTTTTGTTCTTATTGATAAAAAAATGAAAAATATATTGTTCATCTGCAGTCAAAATAAATTGAGAAGCCCTACAGCAGAAACAATATTTTCTGACAAAGAAGGTTTTGATGTTTTGTCGGCTGGTCTAAATAACGATGCAGAAATTCCGTTGACTAAAGAGCTCGTAGAATGGGCAGAAACTATCTTCGTTATGGAGAAATCGCAAAAAAATAAACTGCAAAAAAAGTTTAGGAAAAGTCTCAACAAGCAAAGAGTAATCTGCTTGGACATACCAGATGATTATGAGTATATGCAACCTGAACTAGTTACTATCTTTAACAGTAAGCTAGACAACTTCTTCAAAATAAAATAAAAAAAAACGATAGCAAGCGAATCAACCGAGCTCACTGAAGCTCGCCGGCTATCATAGCGTTCTTTTTCGCTAAGGTCGTGCTGATTTCCCGAATCATACTGTGGCACCTGCTGCCGCCGTCCTTCATTGACAATCTTTATCAAATAGCAAATACGGGCAGGCTGGCTTTACCTTGCAGTTGTTATATATCTGTTTAATCGAGAAGTTGTTGGCTGGTCTATGGGTGAGCGCATTGACCGGCACCTGGTAATCAATGCACCCCGGATGGCTATTTGGAGAAAGTAGCCGGATGACCTGCAGGCTCAAATTATTCGAAGCTTTTACGCACAGATAGTCGATGGACTATCTTACAAAAATGACGAAAGAATTGCATCGGCAAAACAGCATGTTGCCCAGAAGGACCTCTTCTAACTGATAAACTCCTGTCTGAGTTGTGCCCGGAAAAATGACAAACACAAATCAATTCTATGCAGGGCTTACGCCTTTGTATCACCTCATTTATCCGGATTGGGATAAAAGCATTCAGTACCAAGGCAGAATGCTTGAAACTGTAATACATGAAATTGTGGATGATAACGCCTCATCTGTTCTCGATGTTTCTTGCGGCATCGGTACGCAAGCTCTTGCCCTATCCAGCAGGGGGTATCATGTACCTGCGTCCGACCTTTCGCCTCAGGAGGTCGAGCGGGCAAAGCAGGAAGCAACCTTACGCGGTTTATGCATTGTTTTCTCAGTGGCGACATGCGTCATGCATTCAACCATCACGTCCCCGGATTAGAACGTAATTTTTCACTACACGATCGCAGCATTTACCGTATTTTCTGAACCTTGGCTTTATCATGTATAGCTGACTTACCCGGAGACTCAGCCTTGTATGCTGTTTCTGGGCGTCGGTCCATAGTTGCGGAGTCTCGCACCTCCCTTACCTGCACTCCAGCTTCTTTCAGACATCCCCTCACGAGACTACCCTTGCCTTCGGCTAGTATTTATGCTTCTGTAATTTCATAGAAACAAGGTTCACATACAGGGGCCTTACCCCCCATAAAATTACGCCCATGCCGGGCGTACCGCGAGTCCGTCAACGGGACGCCCTTTCGTACAACGTTGCGTAAGGATAAAGATTATGCCATGCAAAGGAAAAATCATGGGTTTTCTGAAAAGATCTAAACTAACACATTTGACTATTGTCCTAATTTTGTTGCTATTATCTCCAAAAGTACAGGCAACAAATAAGATGTTATTATTTCTCCCTGCCATTATGTCGCATGGTTATGCATCGTATACAATATCTCAATTCAACAACAACGGTTCCATCGAGTATCGATTTTTTTGTGAAGATCATCATTTCATGACCCTTGTGGATAATAATGGCACACTCATCCTACGCCCACACCCTGGTGTAGATATCAATGGATGGGGTTCATCCTGGTATGCACAACCTTTTCTTCCAGGTGCGGTTCTCAAACACTCTGTTATCAGATCTCTAGAAGTGCAAAAGGGAAAAGGAATTCATCTTGTCGCTACAGGAAATGTATCGCGCGGTACATCGTCCTCATATGGCTCCTGGGATATGACCTTAGACTTCTCGTACAGTAAAGCGGCAAAAAAAATTAAAGGGTCGGGAATCTACTCAATCCATCTGGCTGGCCTTCTTTCAGCGGCAGGGGGTGACTTAAATCTTTATAAAATAGCCAGCAATTATCTTGATGACGTTCCCCTGCTTTCAGGCAATACCGGGGATACCGGTGATATGAAATGGGTGGAAATCGCCCATGGTATGGCAACTGAACCTTTTGCTTTTTCTCCGTGGGTTCCTCCCGACAATCCTGGCTTTTTCCCCAGTGATAGAACAAATCAATTGATGGTGAATGTCATTGGCAACTGTAACGATATAGATTCAGCAGCTCAGGGCTATGCAGCCATTACCCCTGCATTCAAACCCAGCATCAAAGTGGTTCTCGCATCCCATGATGCCGAAACCGGCATTCGTTATGGCTCCATCTATAACCTGGACAAAAGAAAAGATTTCTGGGAGGATAATGTCGGCATCACGCCAATTATTCTTCAAAGCTCGACCGCTACTTCATTTTCTTTTGATGTTCAGCTTGAATCTTCTGCGTTGTCCGGTGACGGCAGTGTGCCGTGTCCATAAAAATTGTAAGAAAAACTCCAACAAGAACATTCTGCGGTCAAGCCGCAGCTATTTATGCAGTGAAAAAATACATATGAGATGAGGGTCGCGGAAAATAATAAATATCCAAAAATTGCGTAGGATATCGGTTTGGTAATGTTATCGCGCAATGGTTCCATACTGGCCGTATTGAACCATTAACGCGACAACATTACCGAGTTGAGAGACAAGCAAGATTGGATTATTTATTCTTTTCGTGACCCTTAATTGCTGTTACAGATATATGAAATCATCGACATAATCCATCCATATAATAGCAATAAGATCCATTTTACAAAGAAGAAGAAGCATATAGATCTTTCCACTTTCAGCCTGGCTTAGGCATGACCCAATACGCTGCGGCAGCCTGCTTGAAAAAACCTCAGCTCCCCTTTAACCAGTTACAAATACAGGGGAGTTTTCAGATTGAATCACTTCCCCTATGACTCATTACATTTTGTAAACAATTACAGACATGATTATAGAGTGTTAGCATGGCCTGCCCCTATGCCCCTGCGAGCAACATCTCCGTAAAAATGTATAAGAAACCTGAAATCGATGTGAACGTCCACCATATTACAGGTGTTTGTTTTTTTATAAAGACCCGTGCTATACTCAACATAGTAATCACTTATCATTACGGCGTGGAAGCAACAAGTCACAACAAACAAGCCAATGTAAATACAAGAGAAACGTGATGCGAACCAAGGCGATTGGATTCATGACAGGAGTTTGTTTTCTTGCGATACTCTTTACACCTTTTGTCTTCGCAAAGAGTACCCCGAAATTAAACGATGGAAAAAAGTGGCGCATTGCTTACTACGAGGGTGGGCCGTATTCCGATTATACTGAGGAGATGAGGACGCTGGTTCATGGCCTGATTGATTTAGGTTGGCTCCCTGATATCGATCCACCGGAATATCATAAAGAGATGCCTAAACCTTATATTGAATGGCTACATACAATCAAAAGTCCTTATCTATCATTTAAGCCAGAAAATTGTTATTCCGCCAATTGGGACAAGCAGCTTCGCTTAACGTGTAGAAATGAATTATTAAAAAAGCTCAAGAACTCTGAAATCGACCTGGTGATTGCAATGGGAACCTGGGCCGGTATTGACCTGGCAAACAATGAACATAAGGTTCCCGTTCTCGTCTTATCCACGTCCGATCCGATAGAAGCCGGTATCATAAGAAGTGCGGAGGATTCTGGGCTTGATCATGTTACCGCACGGGTTGATCCGAACCGGTATCTTCGACAGTTAAGAATGTTTCACAGAATTGCGGGTTTTTCTACCCTGGGCATTGCCTTTGAAGACACTCCTGACGGAAGAACCTATTCGGCAATGGACGAAGTACAAACCATTGCCAAAGAAATGAACTTTAAAATCAGAACCTGCAAGGTTTTTGATACAACCCCCGATACTCAAAAATCTGACCGCTCCTGTTTAGCGTGTTATCGTGAGCTTTCGGAAAACGTTGACGCAGTATATGTAACCGGCTTGACGTGTGTTGACAGAAAGGCAAAAGAAATTGCAGATATTTTTATAAGCAAACGTATCCCATCATTTTCTATGGTAGGTTCAAAGTTTGTCAAAGAGGGCATGTTATTCAGTATCTCAAGTGATTCTGGCTATGCCGCAAAGGGAAAATACAATGCCAATAAAATTGGTGAAATTTTAAATGGCACAACACCAAGAGTTTTAAATCAGATATGCGAGGATCCTTTAGAAATAGCCGTCAATATCAAAACAGCCCAAAAGATACATTTCAGCATACCCGGAGGTATATTAAAGATCGCAGCGGAAATATATGGAGAATAGCTAATGAGAAGATGGAAAGGCTATACGATAATAGGGGTTGTATGCTTATTTTACTGGGTACTGGATAGTATCTGGTCGTATCTGTCTTTTGAAAACAATTTAAAAAATTTAATTTTCAGTGAACCTTCCTCCTATCTTGACACATTTCTTTTAAGAGTTCCTCCATATCAGACTGTTTCCCGGATTATGGTTGTTTTTCTCTTTATATCCCTTGGCATTCTTATCTTCGAGTTCATAAAAAAACAGAAAGAAAGCGAAAAACGCTATCGTTCCTTATTTGAATTCATGGAAGAAGGATTTATACGAGCGGCTACCGATGGCAACATAACGATGGCGAACATGGCAATCGCCAAAATGTGCGGTTTTACATCGCCAAAGGAGCTTATCGGTCGCAACATAGCAGCAATGTATGCCGACCCCAATAGCAGAGAAGAATTGATTCATACGCTTCGAGAAAAAGGCGTCCTGTATGATCGTGATATTTTGCTCAGAAGAAGGGATGGTACGCAATTCTGGTCGTCGAGTACTATAAAAATCATTCACGATGAACATGGTACAACCATGGGAACCGAAGGTTTAGTTCGTGATATAAGCGATCGCAAGCATGCCGAACAGCGTATTGAGCATTTAAATCGTGTATTACGTTCAATCCGGACCATCAATCAATTAATCGTCCGTGAACGGGATCCAGAGACCCTGATCCACGAAGGATGCCGTTTATTGGTTGATAATCGAGGGTACGCTTCTGCCCTGATTTTTCTTACAGACGAAAAGGATAGAATCGTCACCTGGGCGGGTTCCGGCCCAATATGCTCCCCTGACAAAATCGATGCAATGCTTCGACGCCGGGAAGCCCCCCCTTGCTGCGCCCTAAGCAGAAGTGCCAATGGGGTCGTAGTGATTGATTCTCTGCAGGATCTTTGCGGCAGTTGTCCAATTGCCGGTGAATCCCAACAACCGACCTCGTTGTGTATAAGGTTGGCCCATGACGCCAATACCTTCGGTTATCTCATTGCGGTCATCGACGACGATATCGAGGTGGAGGCGGAAGAGCTCGATCTGTTTACCGAAATGGCAGGAGACCTTGCCTATGCCTTGAACTTTATTCGGCTGGGAACAGACCATAAAATCTTGGAGCGCAAACGTAAAACTCTTGAGCAGCAGTTGTTCCAGGCACAGAAGATGGAATCGGTGGGCAGATTGGCCGGTGGGGTAGCCCACGATTACAATAATATGCTGAGCATTATCATCGGCTATGCAGAATCCTCCCTCGACAGTCTTGACCCTGAAGATCCTCTATATGACGACATCACAGAGATTTTAGATGCCGGCAAACGTTCGGCCGATATCACCCGGCAATTACTTGCTTTTGCACGCGAGCAGACAACCGCACCCAAAGTGCTCCAATTAAATGACACCATAGAGAATATGCTTAAAATGCTGCGACGATTAATCGGGGAAGACATTGATCTTGCCTGGCGGCCCGGATCAAAAGTATGGCCCGTTAAAATTGACCCCTCCCAGATTGATCAAATTCTGGCAAACCTCTGCGTCAACTCCCGAGATGCCATAAATGGCGTAGGACAAATCACCATTGAAACAAAGAATGTCAGCTTCGACGAGGAATACTGTGCCGATCATGCGGGGTTTATTCCCGGCGATTATATAATGCTTGCTGTCAGTGATAACGGCAGCGGCATGGATCCCGAGACCCTGGAAAAAGTTTTTGAACCATTTTTCACCACCAAAGAACTTCACCAGGGAACCGGGCTGGGGCTTTCCACCGTTTACGGTATTGTCAAACAGAATAACGGCTTCATCAACGTTTACAGTGAACCGGAAAAAGGCACGACGATCAAAAGCTATCTGCTCAGATATACAGGAGAACCTATTACAATAAGTCATGGTAGTGACCAGAAAATCCCCTTGAGCAAGGGTGAGACCATTTTGTTGGTTGAAGATGATAAGTCTATCCTGAAACTCGGTGAAAGAATGCTCAATAGCTTAGGATATAAAGTGCTGCCAGCATCTACCCCAAGTGAGGCAATCAGGCTCGCTGAAAAGCATTCTAATGAAATTAATCTTCTGATTACAGATGTCGTTATGCCGGAAATGAATGGCCGTGAGCTTTCCGAGCAACTGGAACGGCAATACTCTCATCTTAGAACACTTTTCATGTCCGGATACACAGCTAATGTCATTGCTCACCGGGGCGTATTGGATGATGGTGTTATCTTTTTATCTAAACCATTATCTAAAAAGGAACTGGCTGCAAAAATAAGAGAAGCAATGAATAGGTAATGTAACTGATCACAGGTGCTTCAGATTTGGGCAAGCGCTATTTTCCGCAGGTGAGCTACCGGCGGGAGACTACATGATCAGTTACAAGGTAATAGGTGAGGTAATAAGATATAGCTTTGTAAGTCCCCCTAACTTTCTCGTAAATTCCTTTCCTTTTGTTGTCAACATCGAGTAACCTTTTTTCAATCGTCCTTTCAAGCAATTTTGGGTTCTCCCAGGTGTTGCTCAACACACTCGAGGGGGTACCCCCTTTCTCACCTACATTTCTATCTATTTTCGGACAAATGCGTCCATTAGCGGTCATTAAAATGGATCTGCGCTACATCATGTAGGAAATACTTTTATCCCTTCTTTTATGCATGATATACTCCGGGGAAGGCGTTGCAAGACAGTAACTTTTCAGATTCACACGCACTCAATTTAAAAAGATTATGAATACATTGACAATTAAGAGAAAACTCATTTTGGCATTTGCGCTGGTTACGTTAATCCCCATTTGCATCCTTTCCCTATTTTTACTTAGCAACATCAAAAAGAATGCGTTGGATTCTTTTATATCATCTACCAACCGAGAACTGCAGCAGATTGACAGAGGTTTTACCTTTTTTATGCAAGGGGTAGAAAGCGCAGTAAAATCAGCAGCCAACACCCCCCTGGTCAGACGTGCGGATGACACAATCCCTAATTATGTAACAACCACAACAAAAACAACTATCACAGCTCAGCAGGCAGGTAAATACGCTGTTGAGCTGGCTGATTTTTTGAAAATCATTCAAGACGCAGATGATGCATATCTTGAAGTATACATGGGGACAAAATACGGCGGATTTGCCTCATCAGCACCTAGTGAAATGCCGGCCGGCTATGATCCGAGAAAACGCGGATGGTATCAAGGCTCTTTTGACTCACGTCAGTTAATGATAACACCAGCTTACATGAGTGTGACAACACAAACAGCCGTGGTTGGTGTCGTCACTCCGATAAACGACATGCAAAACGATCCTCTTGGGGTTATAGGGATAGATGTTTCTCTCAAGGGCATGACAGATCTTATAGATGAGGTGAAGATTGGAAAAACCGGTTTCGTTGTTTTGGTTCAGTCTGATGGAACAATTTTAGCGAACCCCAATCTGCCTGAAGTTAATTTCAAAAAAATGAATAACTTGAAAATTCCTGCGTATACAACTCTTGATAGCATGGATAGCGGTTCCATTGAATTAGAATTGGATAATACGAAATATATAGCTACTATCCACAGTTCACAGAGTCTTGGATATAAATTTATTGGCCTTATTACAAAATCTGAAGTAATGGAGAAGGCTAACACACTTACCAAAATATTATTTGCTATAGCCACTTTCCTATTAGTTATTTTTTGTATCATGGGACTTTTCCTAGCGAATAGCGTTACTCGTCCAATTAGAAAAGCAGCGAATATGTTACAAGATATTGCTGAAGGCGAAGGAGACCTGACTAAACGTCTTCATGTTAGCTCCCAAGATGAACTTGGTGAACTCGCAAAGTGGTTCAATTCATTCATAGAAAAGCTTCAAGAAATTGTCAAAAAAATTGCCTCTAGTTCTGGCAACGTCGATTCAAGCTCTCATTTTTTATCAACAATTTCTGACAATCTCTTAGAAAATGCAAAAAACACCTCTAATCGAGCTACAAAAGTTGCGGCTGCGGCTCACGAAATGAGTTCAAACCTTCACAACGTTGCCGCAGCAATGGAACAGTCATCTACCAATGCGAATATGGTTGCAGCTGCTGCTGAAGAAATGCATACCACTATCAATGAAATCGCTGAGAACGCAGAACGTGCACGTGGCGTTTCCATGGATGCGGTCAAACAGGCGCAAGAAGCATCTCGCTACATGGGTGAACTAGGAAGCGCAGCAGATAAAATAGGTAAAGTAACTGAAGCCATAACAGAGATTTCTGAACAAACTAACCTGCTTGCACTCAATGCAACGATTGAGGCTGCTCGTGCTGGAGAGGCTGGAAAAGGGTTTGCGGTTGTTGCGAATGAAATTAAAGAGTTGGCCAAACAAACGGCAGAAGCAACCCTAGAGATCAAAACACTCATTGAAGATGTTCAACGAACTACCAAGCAAACAGGAGCGGAAATTGTCAAAATTTCTGATGTCATAGGCGGAGTCCATGATACGGTCGGCTCAATTGCAACAGCAGTGGAAGAACAAACATCTGCGACAAGCGAAATTGCTGAAAACATTTCCCAAGCGAGCCAGGGAATCCAAGAAGTAAATGAAAATGTGAGCCAAAGCTCTATCATGGCAGCTGATATTACCGGAGAAATATCTGAGATTTCAGTTGCATCTCAAAGCATTTCTGAAAGCAGCAGAGAAGTTGGCAAAAATGCTCAAGAGCTTTTAAGTAACTCAAACCAGCTCAACGAAATAGTGGGAACCTTTAAGGTGTAACATTCCTGCAATACGTTAGCGCAAACGCAATACAGACAGGGAGAGCTGTTTCCGGGGATGTTTTAACCGTTCATGTGCACAATAGATCAGCAGAAGAGTTGTTTCTCTGGACATTAAATAGTTGTTGCTTATATTAAAACATCCCCTCCCTTACTTATTGAAATAGTCGTAACTGGTCACAGCGCACCGGATCTTTCCGCGATCAGCCTGGTTTACGTATGGGGTAATACGCTGCGCCAACCTGATTGCGAAAACCTCAGGCGCTCTGTTAGCAGTTACAAATACAGGAGAGTTACAAGGTTTAGTCACTGTCCCTATGAGTAGTCACTAAAGACCAACTAGTGTTCATCTGATGGAATTAATAATAGGAAATAACGCTGATATTATTGCTAAATCTCAAGCTATACGGCATAAGGTGTTTGTAATCGAACAAGGCATCCCTTTAGAATTAGACCTCGATGGTTTGGATGAAAATTGCTGTCACGCATTAGTGACCGTGGGTGACCTGCCCATTGCAACAGCGCGACTTTTCACAGCCGACGGGAAGCATGCGATAATGGCCAGGGTAGCCGTAGCTCAAGAATATAGACATTCAGGAATTGCAACCAAAGTTGTAAAGGCATTGATTACCCATGCCGCAGAGACAAATGTGGTTTCCATAGAAATACATGCTCATGAATATTTGCGCGAGTATTATGAAAGATTTGGCTTTGAGTTTGTCCAAGAAGTGGAAATTGTTGGTGGCCACCAACTGATAGAAATGCATTATCCGCTCAAACGACTCTAACCTTTTAGCAATGTATTTGGCATTCATTTATACCGAAAAGGTCATATCAGGATTCCAGACCGGTGGCGACCTAGCTGTGTTACTACAGCTGTCGTCATTGATTTGCAATACAGGGGTTTTGAAGCTGTTTCAATCCTGAATATTTTCATCCAGAAGAAGGCCGCCGAGATACTCAACGTTGCCAGCCGGGTTACCACAAAGAATAAAAAATGTAGATTGCACAATGCCAAACCGGAGTATATTGGACACCGTTCTCGTCATTGATATTGAAACAACTGGCTTCTTAAACCAGGAGGCGGCCATAGTTGAGGTCGGGATTGTTGGGCTTCACCTGGAAAATGGCCAAAGAGAAATCCTCTTTGACTCTGTATGTCGTGAATCCCACCTGACAGCAAAGCACAGAACCTACCCGATGGGCTGGATATTTGAAAATTCATCACTCACCGTTGAAGAAGTGAGAACAGCTCCCCTTCTCGATGATATCTTGCCAAAGATTCAACACATTATTTCAGCTCACCCGGCAGGTGCAACAGCATATAATCGCAGTTTTGACTTCGATTTTCTGGAAAGCAGAGGGGTTAGATTCGGAACAAAACTCCCCTGCCCCATGGTTTTATCTACTCCCATTTGCCAACTACCTGCTCGACATGCAGGTCACGGCCGCTATAAATGGCCAAAAGTGACTGAAGTGTGGGAACATTTCTTCCCAGATCAGCCGTATGTTGAGCTGCATCGAGCAGCAGATGACGCGTATCATGAGGCATTAATTGTTTGGGAGCTGTATAAATGCGGTGTATTTGCTGTCACATGATATCACTCATACTACGCAGAATCGTAAAATCCCGTGTACGTAAATTATATCAACGCGGAATGACTGCTTTTCGTAACAATCGTTGCGGCCCATCCTCTTTGTCCTATGACAATCAAACAGAGCAATACAAACAACCATCACACGAATAGATGCCCGATACAATTGAAATAACATCTGAAAAGGACAGGTTAGACATTGATTATGTACATAGCATACTTACAACACTTTACTGGGAGGCATTCCAAGAAAAATAGTGGAAAACTCAATAAACAATTCTTTATGCTTCGGGGTTTACAAAAATAAACAGCAAATTGGCTTCGCGCGGGTAATCACCGATTACACAATATTTACCTATTTAGCTGATGTATTCATTGACCCGAAAGAACAGCATAAAGGGTTTGCCAAAAGATTAATCGGTGAAATTATAAATTACGAACAATTACAAACAGTTAGACGTTGGCATCTTTGCACCATGGATGCTCATGGGCTATATGAAAAATTTGGTTTCTCAACTCCAAAAGATTGCAACAAACACATGGAGCGCACAACAGCACCAAACTATAAGCACATACTGCGATAAGTCTCAACGTTTATAGCCCCTGTCTTGTTCCCCTGCGTCTCTCTTGTGCTATTTATCACCAAAAGCTTGACTCTCCATAAGATGAACGAGTTGTAATACCATTCTCCACAGATAAAATTGTTCCACAATTTCAAGCTGTCCATACCAGAACAAAGAACGACACCACCACAAAAACTCTATATTTTCAAATAGTTGACACACTACTGCAGTTGTATTATATACAGCAAACGAATTGTACTTCCTCATTCGCAAAGCATACCAGAGATATAAAATGAGAAATCATTCTCCCAACTATCGCAAATCCCTGTATTACGTGTTTCTCCTGGTGATTGCATCATCAGTCCCTTTCTTTTCTCTTGCCCAGGCAGGCCAGTTGACATGGCAGACTTCAAAACAGGCGGCAATGAGCCTGGCTGCCCAACAGGGAAAGCTAGTGCTACTGTTGGCTGGGCGCAGTGCGTGCAGTTACACCACGTACATGCAATATACGGTATGCGAGTTGACATCACCGCCAATACTCAGCACTATAGAACAAAACTATATCCCCTGGTACGATGATGTTGACACCTCCGATGAATGGCGCACCTATGCATCCGGCCTGGGAACGTTTTACTTGCCTCTGATCTGTGTCATTGACCCGGCAGACAGCGATAATTACCTGGATAGAAGCACAGGAATCCAGGATATAAACGCTTTTTATGCCCGGTTACAGTCCCACATACAAGAGGAGGAGCCCACATCTCCTGAAGATGACAGTACAAATGAACAGGCTATAATTCCAGCCATTCCTTTATTATTATTATAAGCAGAGCAGCATAAATTCAGCGGCTATCTTGTATCTACTCTCAATATGCTCATGAGAAATCTGGCCTTAATCACAGAAAGGCAGCACCTGGCTATTGACACAATTTTTCAGTGTGGTATATAGAGTCCTCGCAACGCGGGGTGGAGCAGCACGGTAGCTCGTCGGGCTCATAACCCGAAGGTCATAGGTTCAAATCCTATCCCCGCTACCACGCATATTCAAGGACTTACAGCTTATTATTGTAAGTCCTTTTTTTGTGCTTGGTACGTGTTTGGTACGAGCTTAATTATTTTTGCCTTTGGCGTTACTCTTTTTCCTGCGCAATAACGCCTGTCTCGAAACTTGCTGTAAAAGCAGTGCCATCATTCCTTGTTCTCTTTTTTATCCAGCCATAATATCTGGTGTATATCATCTGAAGAGAACTATGCCCCATCATTTGCTGAACCCAACCCACGTCCTCGCCGGAATCTATCGCAATAGTGGCAAAGGTGTGCCTTGTCTGTATCATTGGCCGATAATTAAGTTCAGCTTTTTTCAAGGCTGGTATCCAGACATGGTTACGAATGTGGTCAGTCTCCATTAACCCAAGTTCGTGACGCTGGATCACAATTTATCGTAAATACAGACATTTACCGGTTCAGCATGTGCCGTTATGGCACTACTTTTTTTCTTATTCTGTGAGCAGTTACTTTTTATTCATATTGTTGTCTTCACCTGCTTACCTGGTAGATTTTGCACTCCAAGAGCTGACAAAATTTCCTGTTGGGATGCATCCGGGCGGCTACTTTTTCTCACGTGCACTGTACTGCCGTTCTTACACTTCATTGAAATTGTCATTCTGCACTGGGTAGAAAGAATCTGACGTATGCTTGCCCAGTTAAGCATAACGACATAATTATTTATAAAAAGCATTGACATTAGCTTTCCAGCTTGTAAATTTGCAATAAAATCAAACTGGAGCAAAATATGCTAGGAGTTAGTTTATCTAAAGAACAAGAGAATGAGCTTCATTCATTTAGGAAGCAGGCTTCTTCAAAGGACTCAGAAAAAGCACTGATAATTTTACTGAGCAATGATGGCAAAACAGTACCAGAAATAGCCCAGATCTTAAAACGAAATCCGCATACTATTCGTGACTGGCTTAAAAGATACATGGCAAAAGGGATCAAGGGATTAAACAGAAACTTTTCTCCAGGTAGACCTCCAACCGTCCGTACCAAAATCAAAAATCACATA